>NZ_JSZD01000006.1:0-1221763 GCF_000788125.1 Acinetobacter sp. neg1
TGAACCTGAACCTGAACCTGAACCTGAACCTGAACCTGAACCTGAACCTGAACCTGAACCTGAACCTGAACCTGAACCTGAACCTGTTGCGCAAAATTCAGATAGCAATTTGATGGTGTTTGATGCAGAAGCAGGTCAGTTGATCGGACTGGAAACTTCAGCGCAGGCAGAAATTGTTCAATCGAGTATTACAGATTCGGAAGACGTTCTGATTTTCCCAGTTGAAGAGAATACTGAAACAGCGCCGCCAGTAGATGAATTGTCTCTAGAGTCACAGCCTGTGATGGCGACAGAACAAGCTGTTATTATTGATGAACCAGTGGCGGAAATCGCTGTTGAGTTACCAGCGAATGCGGTTGCTTCTACTCAAGAAGATTTGGGCAATTTAATGCCGCAAGATATTCTTAAGTTGCGTGAGCAGAGCTTGGAAGGCGAATGGAATCTGGAAAAATGGGAATACTGGTTTAGAACCAGCCAGCTTTCGCCTGCGGTGCAAGAATTGGCACAACATGGCATTATGCAAGGCCAGATCAATGGCGCATCTATCTTCCTGATCCCTCAGGAATATGAAGGCATGCTGTCACAGTTACAACATGGTTTGGAAGATGCTTTAAAAGCACAATGGCCTCAAACCCATTTTAATGTGCAATATGGTGCGGTGGATTCAAACACGCCGTTGTTGATGCAAAATCAACGTAAGCAAAAAGCATTTAATCGTGCCGTCGAATTGCTACATCAGGAACCGACCATCAAGAGCTTGGTCGAAACCTTCGATGCAGAATTGCATAATATTCAATTGAAACCTTAAGCGTTAATAAAGAAGCAAAGCTTAATCGCTTTGCTTCTTTATATTAACTTTATTCACTCGGCAGCAAATATTGCTCAAGAACTTCCCGCATTGCTGGAGGAATAGCAGTACTTTTTCGATGTTTGCGATCAACAAATACATGCACAAAATGCCCTTGTGCCGCTGCTTGGGGCTGACCTTGTTTAAAAATTGCCAGCTCATATCTAAGCGATGAGTTACCAATTTTTCCTATCGCTACACCAACCTCAACCATTTCGGGGAATGAAAGTTCCTGTAGAAAGCTACATGCTGAATCGACCACTAGACCAATAATTTCACTGTTGTGAATGTTAAAACCCGTTTTTTGAATCAGCAATGAATTGGCAGCTGTATCGAAATAACTATAGTAGGTCACATTGTTGACATGACCATAGATATCATTATCAGCCCAACGGGTCTGGATTGGAAAAAAGAATTTAAATTGTGCTCGTGTTTTTAAAATGGGTTTACTCATGCATAAATCGCCTGATAAATCTGTAAAGCATCTTGTTCGGTCATTTCTCTTGGATTGTTTTGCAAGAGTCGGGTTTGCAGCATGGCATCTTTAGCCAGTTGAACAAGCTTGGCCTCTGGAACATTCAAATCTTTTAATTTTAAAGTCAGGCCACTTTGATCTAGATGATTCTGCATATGATCAATAAACAAATCACATAAGCCATCTGTACAGCCTGTACTTCGTGGATCTAAGAGTTGCATTAATTCCGCATAATGCTGTTTGGCTTTGGGTGCATTAAATTTTAATACCTCGACCAGTACCAATGCATTGGTATGTCCGTGTGATAGATGGAAATGTCCACCAAGCGGATAGGCGAGTGCATGTACGGCACCTACTGGAGCATTGGCAAACGCCTGACCTGCCAACATTGAACCAACTAACATATTCTGGCGCGCTTCCAGATCAGCACCATTCTTGAGAGCTTTAGCCAGATTATGATTCAGTAATTTCAACGCATTTTTAGCCAGCATATCGGCATAAAAGTTCTTTTTAATATTCGAGGTATAAGCTTCAATGGCATGAACCATTGCATCTATACCTGTTGCCGCCGTGATATGTGCAGGGAGACCTTGCGTAAAAGTTGCATCTAAAATGGCGACATCCGCATAGAGGATCGGAGAGACCACGCCCATTTTGGTGGTTGCACCTGTAGTGACAATCGAAATCGGGGTAACTTCAGAGCCTGTACCTGCGGTGGTGGGTATCAAGATAAGCGGTAAACGTGGTGCTTTGGCTTGATTGACACCATAGATTTCACTGAGCTGCTGTTGCTGCTCTGGGTGTGCAAGCAAAGCAATGATTTTGGCAACATCCATTGAACTGCCGCCGCCAAAGCCTAGGATGACATCAATCTTTTCTTGCTTGGCAAAATCTACGGCTTCTAAAACGATATGTTCGGGTGGATCAGCCTGAATATCTGAATAGATGATATGCGCCAAATCAATCTCTTGTAAAATATCAAGAATCGGCTGATGCAACTGATGCTGAATCATGCCTGCATCTGTCACGATCAGGGCTTTATGATAATTATGTTGAGTTAAAATATTTTTAAGTTCTTGTATAGAACCTAGACCCGCAATGATGTTGGGAACGGTTTGAAATTGAAACGGGTTCATACATACATCCTTATTTTTTCATCATAAATACTATATTTCTTATCGTGTGACTATAGGCCATTGCTCAAATAAATTAACATAAGATGCGCTTGAAAAGTGTAATTTTGATCTGTTGATATCATTCCCAGTAACGTATAAATATTTAGATAGTTTATTATTTAAATTATTGAAAATAATAATGAATATTGTTTTTTCTTGTGCTTAAAACTTTTTGATGTTCCATGTGAATTTTACTCTGAACATATCCCGAGCCTTAAAGACATCGTTTGAGTCGCCAGTTATTTTTATAATTGGAAAATATTGCAGTTCTAATCAGGTAAAAGGGAAGCCCACCTCTGGAAGATTATTGATGAATGAATATTTTTAAAATGATAGATAGCTTTATATCCTTTAACCATAAAATGGAGGATATTGATCAAAGACTTCGGACACAGCTTAGGCTTCTTCTGGCTGAAGTAACTTACATCCACAAGAAAGTGAGTCATGAATGCGTGCAACTGATCTACCGCCAAGCTGAGTTGTAGAGTCACCTGTGATGATGATCGAAACACCAGTATGCTTTGGACAGGTTGCTTCATCCCCGATACATGCAATTGCTTGACCGTTGACTAAAAAATTACGATTGCCTGTGATGACTTTACCACCACCAGTTGTGGGACACCCTACAACGATATATCGAGTTGGCATATAAAATTTACTCACGGCAGCGATTTACCGTGCTATTTTATTAAATAAAGACAGTTCTGTCTATTGACCAGTCAGTCTAAAATATTTATTTAATATTTCTTCTCATTAATGTGCTGACAAGTGAGTAAATGGTTAGGGTTGTATAACTTAAATTGATAAAAATATATAAATGAAAAATGCCAATTTTGAGGATTGGCATTTTATTGCACTTAAGTAGAATTAGGATCTACAATCATTTTTCATTCTTTTATCGCCTAAAGTTTCGTTTAGCATATTCACAAGAACCAATTGCTTAGCGTCTACCCATTTATAAGTATCTGAATAGTCAAGGTTAGAAGGTATTTCTTTTCTATGTTCTAACAAAAATTTGTTTACCCAGCAGAATTGATTAGCATTGCCCACATTGAAAGTATCTTCCAGTAAATAAGCGCCTTTACTGTCTTTCTCGTATCTTTCAAGTACAGACATTTTGGCAATAGTTGAAAATAGTAACTCGACTGTGACTGCATCGAGTTGTCTATTCGCTGCCTTACGATAAACTTCTGAATCAATTAAAAGCATACCAGCCGCACCATCACCACCATTCTTTAGTGTTTCACCGGCATCGGGGGTATTTGCACATCCAGTCATTAATGAAAGGTAAACGCTGATGCTAATAGCCAAACTTTTCTTTAAATTCATTGGCTTGAACATTATTAGGGTCTCCTTTATAAATCCTTTGATCTTTAAATATTTGAACCATTCCGGGGTTAAAGTCTTTTTTAAACACTCTTTTAAACATATCCCTATTAATATGCAGAGGACCGCCATTTTTGGCCAATAACTCTAAGTCTCGTGTTGCATTAAGTACATTCAATTTACTGAGAGTCTTGTTTAAGTCTTTAAGGGACTTAACGGCACCTTTACCTTGTGCAAATGGGCCTAAATTTCTTAACTCACGCAAATCATTGACGGCAAAAGTGCTGAGAAACCTGACTTTAAATGCAGTTTGCTGAAACTCACCTACAATTTTCGGAATTTCTTTTAAGGAGTGCTTTAGTACATAGTTATGGAACTTAAGGTACATTTGTGTGTGAAATGCAATGTCATGCATAAAGCCATCTGGGAACGTATTAACATCATATTCCATCCCGAACCTTACAGCCATCAAAAGTTCTATACCATTTTGTGCCACTTCGGACCATTGCTCTATATCTAACAAAAAGTTATAAGGGCGAGCTAAATAATAATTACGCTCTTTTATATATTGATTACACAAAGGCTCTGTAATGACACAAACCTTTTGTTCAGTAGGGAAACCTGCCATTGAATCTGGGTAAACATTTCTATCATGTGGTGCAGTCATTACTTATTTCCACTCTGGTAATGGTTCGGATAAGTCAAAAGTAGTTAAGTCAACTTCTTTAGCTTCTTTACCTGTTTCTGCAATCTTGGTGTGACCAGTTTCATCGGTAAATCCTTCAAGTAATTTTCCATCAGGTGTAACCAACTTGAAGTACTGCTCGATTAGTGGTGTGCCTGTTTGCTCATCTAGTAAAAGGAACTTCACGCCGTAATCATCACTCTGGGCAACAAGATTATTCTGCGCTACTACAGCACTAGATTTAGCTTGGCTTGCGCCTGCTGAAGAGCCGTTATCTTGTACAACAAGGCTCTGTTTGATTAGTAACTTACAGCCGCATGAAAGTGAGTCATTGACTCTTGCCGCAGCTTTGCCAAAGATCTGCATGCACGGATCGCCAGAGGTAATCGTTGCAACCGTTTTATGCTTCGGGCATGTAGCTTTATCACCAACACAAGCAATTGGAATGCCTTCGATCAGGAACATGCTGTTGCCTGATATAACTTGCCCGCCGCCAGTTGTGGGGCAGCCGACTACAATATAAGGTGTCGCCATCGTTAGTTTTTACCCTCTGTTTAATTATTGTGAGGGGATAATAACAGTACATATACAGACTATACTGTTTAGTTTTTTTAAAAAACTAATTAAATGTTGGTAAGATATTTTAAATAAAAATTTATTACCTGAACTATGTGCTTAGCAGGTTCGCGAATGTAAACTTATCTAAATTTAGTCGTTATGTAGGACTTCGAGGCCTAAGAGTAATAGCGACCATCCTTAATTCCAAAAAAGTACATATTCATAAAGAATTTTCAATAATAATCAACACGATTTCCTTTCAAATCAAAGCAATTTTTGACAAAATACGGGATGTCACAATGGTCAATTCATGCATAATGAGTTTTACGTGCGGTGCCTTTGTTTGCTGGAATTTTGCAGGCAATATTTTTATCTCCTCAACATTTAAATGGTCGGAACTGTTTTGTAATGAAAACACAGTATAAAGTCTTATGTGTCTGTTTAGGCAATATTTGCCGATCTCCAACCGCAGAGGCAATTCTCAGACATTATTGTGACGCGCATGGCTTGGACGTGCTTGTCGATTCAGCAGGAACCAGTAATTATCATCCCAACAAGGCGCCTGATGCACGCAGTCAACAACATGCGATGCAGCGTGGTTACGATTTGTCAGCATTGCGTGCAAGACAAATTAACCTGAATGATTTTGTTGAGTTTGACCTGATTTTGGCAATGGATCATGAAAACTTAGATGATATTCAGGCACTCATGCAAAAAGCGTCTCAGCAATTTGGTGCAGCACAAATTCGGGCAGAAATCGCCTTGATGAGTGAGCATGATCCTCAATTCAAGCAGCAAGCTGTTCCAGATCCTTATTATGGTGGCGCAGATGGTTTTGATCGTGTGCTGGATCAGTGTGAATCAAGCAGTAAAGCATGGGTCGATATTTTTAAAAAGCAGATAACAGCAGGGTCATAGGATTTAATTTAACATGCAAGTACAAGAGCAGGTTTCGCTTAAACGTTTAAATACATTAAATCTTAATGCTATTGCTTCACATTATGTTCAGATCAATCAGCCAAATGATGTGATTGCAGCGCTGGATTTTGCTGAACAGCAGCAACTCAATGTATTGGTATTGTCTGGCGGTAGTAATGTGTTATTGCCACAGCAAATACAGGCTTTGGTTGTTCACTTAAATATTCAGGGCATTGATGTTGTTACTCAGGATGCGGATACGGTGACTGTTAAGGTCGGTGCGGGTCAAGTCTGGCACGACTTTGTTTTATACAGCACTCAGCAGCAGTGGTTCGGTTTACAAAATCTGGCTTTGATTCCAGGTTTGGTGGGTGCCTCTCCAGTACAGAATATTGGTGCTTATGGTGTTGAAGCAGGAGAGTTTATTGACTCTGTTCAGGTTTATGATCGTAAATTGAAACAGTTTGACTCTATTCCAGCTCAAGCTTGTCATTTTGCTTATCGTCACAGTATTTTCAAAGATGATCCAAATCGTTACATCATCGTGAGTGTTACTTTTAAACTGCTGAAAAAAGCGGATCTCAGATTGAATTATGGCGACTTAAAGCAAGCAGTGGGCGATGAGCTTAACGCAGAAAATTTACAAAATCAGGTCATTCTTATTCGTCAAAGCAAGTTACCAGATCCGAAAGAATTCCCGAATGTGGGAAGTTTTTTCAAGAACCCGATCTTGTCTGAAGCTGAATTTGACAAAATTACTCAACAATTTCCTAACATACCGCATTATCCACAGCCGAATAGCAATGTTAAAGTGGCAGCAGGCTGGTTGATTGACCAAACGGGCTGGAAAGGTAAGCAATTAGGGCCAGTTGGCATGTTTCACAAGCAGGCTTTGGTTTTAGTCAATTATGCCGATGCAGCACTGACGGATGTAAAAAATACCTATCAGGCTGTACAAAGTGATGTAAAACAAAAGTTTAGTATTCAGCTCGAACCTGAACCTGTGTTATATAGTGAACACGGTTTGATTCAAGCGCATAGTGGATGAGGAGATTTATGGCTAAAGTGCATTGGATGGTCAGTTTAGTACGAGTAATTACCATATTATTTGTGCTATTGGGCTGTTTTGTACTTTTTTTATATTCACCTTTTTATTCACAACTGGTGGTTAAAGGGCTCAACCGCTTTGTGCCTGTAGATGTGAATGAAGTCGCAGCACAAAGCCAAAAACCCGCAGCTTTGAGTGAGCACGAGACTTTAGAACCCGGTTCGAATCTGTGGATTGCGCGACAGGCTTATCTTAAGTTGATGGAAAGATCCTTTCAGTCAGAGAAATCTGAAGATTTAAGACTGATTCAGGCACGTTATAAATTACTGCAAGAGCTGATTACGGAAGAGCAGGAAAAAGAAAGTGCCGAAGAAAAGAAGCAACCGAATATTCCCTTGATGGGTGAGCGACCTGATCAGGATCAGGCAAGTTCAGCAGTCACCATTACAACGCCATTAGATTTTCTGCAGTGGAATACACCGGATAATCAGGCTTTGATGGGTAAATACATTGCTTTTTTAGAAACTTATCCAATCGAATTACCTGTCAATGAAGATGATAAAGACGAGACCAATAAAGATCTGATTGAGCTGAAAAAGAATAAAGATGGCGCACCTGAGCCACAAAATATTTCTCAGCCAAATGCTATTGTTGTGCTGGGCGGCGGTTTAACGCTAGGTGCAAATGGTAAAGATATCGTGGTAAACAATTACACCCGTTTGCGTTTGGAAAAAACGCTTCAGGTCGAGAAAAAATATGCTTTGCCTATCGTGTTGAGTGGTGTTGAAGCGCCTTATATGCAGGCATGGTTAAAAGAGCGTGGCATAGAGGCCAAACTCCTTGAAAATAGAAGTATGAATACCTGTGAAAACACCAGATTCAGCTCTTTATTGCTACAAAAGAAAGGTGGGGCGCCAACGGTGATCCTCATTACTGATGAATATCACATGCCTCGTACCCGCCGTTTATTTGCCTTAAGCGGTATTGAAACGGTTCCTGTCATTGCACCTATGCCAACCACTTTGACAGACTGGCGTCCTAGCGAACAAAACTATGACCACAGTCGCCGTGCAAACTACGAAATGCTGGCAACAATTCGTGATATGTTGATTGGTTCAAGTGATTGTCGAGAGATACCATAATGTCCAATATTCCATTTTTAAATCCGACAATTCTAAAACAACTGGATTTGCCTGTTCCAAATCGTGAAACCACACCGCAGGTACTGGAACCTTTGGATCTATCAGCGATTGTCGAGCCATCAAAACCATTACAGGCCTATCGCAAACTCTATGGTTTAAATTTGCTGGATTGTGAGCATTGGCAAGGTTATGTGGAAATGCCTTTGTTCCGTTTGCATGTGCAGGTCTTCCAGCCGAAACAGCAAAAGATTCAAGGCACCGTGTGCTTATTACATGGTTATCTGGAACATAGTGGTATTTATCAACCCATTATCAAGGAAATTCTGGATCAGGGTTTTAGTATTGTGACCTATGATCTTCCTGGACATGGTCTCAGCAATGGTTCACCAGCGAGTATTCAGAATTTTGATCATTATCAGCAAGTCTTACATGCTGTTTATGATGCAGTTCGTGGCGCCAAGCAATTACCAAAACCGTGGTTGGGAATTGGGCAAAGTACGGGTGGCGCCATCTGGATGCATCATTTACTCGAATTTGCTGAACGTCGCGAAGACCCAATTGTGGATCGAGTTTTATTGCTCTCACCGTTGATTCGACCAGCAAAAACGGCATGGTGGCATAACTCGGTCGGGCTGGGCATTATCCGCCGTATTAAGAGTCAAGTACCGCGACATTTCCGTCGTAATAATCACAATCCTGAATTTCTGCGTTTTATCCGCCTAACCGATCCTTTGCAGCCTCGGATGATGGGGATGGACTGGATTCTTGCGATGTCGAAGTGGATGCTTGAAATGGAGCAGCGCCCAGCTTGTCGTATTCCAGTCTGGTTAGCGCAGGGTGCACTCGATCAAACTGTGGATTGGCGTTATAACATTGAATATATTCGTCGGAAGTTTCGGTTACAGACTTTGCTGATGTTAGAAGAAGGCTCACACCAATTGATTAATGAGCGTGCGGATATTCGTGCGGCGCTGACTGGTCTGATTCCAGCATTTTTACATGCGAAACCTAACCATTATTATTACTGATTTTACTTTTTTAGCCATTACTTAAGTGATAGAATCCTGAATATTATAAAAAATATCAATACATTAGATATTCGGGGAAATAATGAAAAAAGGTACATTAAGGGTTTTTTGTGTCTTTATTCTGCTCTGTACTGCTTTTCCAGTTTGTGCAGAAGAGCTATATAAATGTGTAACCAATCAGGGTACAGCCTATCAAAGTCGGCCATGTGCGATTCAATCCAGTCAAAAAACGGCTTGTACAGGTTCGGTTGCTGATGGTTTTACGGGTGATTGCCGTAAGATGGAGCAACAACGGCAGCAAGCCATTATGCATGAGAAAAATGCTTATACACAGGATTTGGCAAGCAATAAAACGAGAACCGTGACTTCTAGATCCGAATTTCAAAAAACCATACTTGAGTTCAGCCAATGTAAACAGCGCATTCAGGCTTTGCAGAGATTCGCCCGTTATACAGATCGTCCAGCGCAATTGCTAGAAAATAATAGTCAGCTTTATGCAGCAAGAATCTGCACTGAAGATGGCGGTATTTATTTAAGTTGCAATGCATCTACCAATACTTTGGTGACCCAGACCAGTTCCACCTGTTCATTTAAACGTTAAACATGGGTTATCTTAAGTTATTCATTTTCAAATATTAAAATAACAAGGAAATGCGCAATGAGAGCAGCATTTATTGTAATTGGGGCTATTTTTACAGTTTTCTTTTTGTTAAATCGTTGCTCACAGCACGAGTTAACCTCTGGGCAAGCTGTACAGAACAATCCAGTTGAACAACGTCAGAACCTTCTGGATCAGATTATTTTGCTACAACCGCTGAAGCAACATGCTTTTAAAGACTACGAAAGCATTCAGCAAACGGCCAATGCTGTCGTTCAACCCGAAGAAATGCTTGCTGCCGTCAGTAGCAGTTTGTGGTGGAAGCTTCGAGAGATTGTTGAGAAGCAAGCAGATGACGAGGGACAACGTTTATGGGCAAAAGCCTATTTACAGCAACTTTATGATGCCAAACGCAAAGGCAATTGTTTCCCGATTGCATTTCCTCTCTATGCTAAAACAACGCTAGATGAACGAAGAAATTTGCTGAGTGTCGCCACGCAACAACAGACCGCTGCTGCGCTTGATTATATTTTAACTCATCAAGGCACGCATTCAGTGGTAGACCGCATGCAAGCTCCGCCAGCGTGGATTCAGATTGCAGAGAAGTTAAGGCAGGATTATGGGCCTGATGCGGACTTGATCAATGCAGGTGAAACTGCACAGGACAAAAATAAACAGTGTGAAGTCGTTATACGAACTTTTGAATACATTTTATCTTTACCTGTGGAACAGCAAAGTCCTGTGATTCGCTGGATGCTAGATCGTCATATTGCAGTGAGTGTTTTTTAAATGAAACGATTTAGTAAAAATTCTCATCTCAAAGTCAGAATGAATTGGTTTCGAGCTGTATTCATGCTGGGTGTAAGTATCATTTTAATTGCATGCGGTCAGGTGAAACATGAGCCCAAAGCTGGAGAATATGGCGAAAATCTGGTGAATTCGATCCTGTTAACTTCGAGTGAGATTCAGGGTTTAAATAAGGCCGTTATTGATAAACCGAAGGACACATTTCAACGGCCAAATGTGGGAATTAGCTTTCAGGCGGATGCAACAAAAAATCCTTATCGTTTTGTGCTTGTGGCGAAAGGTGTAACTATACAGTCTGGTGAAACCGAGTTGAAGTGGATGGGAGGTGTTCAAATTGAGACCTCGAATAGCTATCATCCTGAAGTATTTCAGAGCAATGATCGGCATGATTATGAGGCAAATGAACCCATCTTGCTGGTGATTGGTTCAGATCCATTTTCAGTGAGTGAGTCGAATAACGGGATGAATTACGCCGTTCATGCTGAATTGATGGAAGCCACAAATATTCAATTTCAGTCTGTAGAAGTACAAATCTGGCAGGGTAAAGGCTCGCAGTACAATTGGACGTCTTATCTGAAATTCTTATTAATTCTGATGATTGCAATTTTTGCTATTTATCGCTTAATTAGCCGCTAATTGTTTCTTGTATATGCCATAAAAAAGCCACTCTTGAGTGGCCTTTTTTACAAAAATTAGAAATGATTTGGGTCGGCAAGTTTCCACATGCGATAGTAGAAATTGTCTTCATCTTTTAAATCACCAAGCAACAACTCATTTTCCTTTAAGAAGAAATGGATCTGTGCATAGTTTTTAATTTCACGATCATTCATACGTTGAGCTAAATGATGCGCTTTAATCTCTGAAGGATGATTGAGACCAGCCGCTGCGATCATTTCAGAAAGTGCATGTAGCGTGTTCTTATGGAAGTTAAAGACACGTTCTGCCTTACTTGGCACATCAATCGCTTTTTGACGGTCTTTATCTTGTGTCGCAACACCTACTGGACATTGGTTGGTATGACAGCTTTGTGCCTGAATACAGCCTACGGCAAACATGAAGCCACGTGCTGAATTGACCCAGTCTGCGCCCAATGCAAAAGTACTGGCAATATCGAAGGCGCTGATCATTTTACCACTGGCACCAATTTTGATTTGGTCACGTAACCCAGCACCGACCAGCGTATTATGTACAAAGCGTAAACCTTCTCTTAAAGGGGTACCAATATAGTCACTGAACTCGATTGGCGCTGCACCTGTACCTCCTTCTGAACCATCTACCACAACAAAATCAGGCACAATTTTAGTTTCCAGCATGGCTTTCACGATGCTCATAAACTGCCAAGGCTGACCGATACATAATTTAAAGCCAACCGGTTTGCCTCCAGAAAGTTCACGGAGCTGCTGGATAAAGTGCATCATTTCAATCGGGGTATTAAAGCTTGGGTGTTTAGACGGTGAAATACAGTCATGATCACGGGAAATACCACGGATAGCGGCAATTTCTTCTGTAATCTTATGCTTTGGTAAAATACCGCCATGACCTGGTTTTGCACCTTGAGAAAGTTTCACCTCAATCATTTTGATCTTTGGGTTTTTTGCCTGTTCAGCAAATTTTTCTGGTGAAAACAGACCTTGTGGCGTACGGCAACCGAAATAGCCACTGGCAATTTGCCAGACAATGTCACCACCATTTTCTAAATGGTAAGGACTTAAGCTACCTTCGCCTGTGTCATGATAAAAGTTACCTAACGCTGCACCTTTATTGAGTGCACGAATCGCATTTGCACTCAAACTGCCAAAACTCATTGCAGAGATATTCATAATCGATGCGCTGTAAGGCTGGCTACATTGTGCATTACCAATTTGTACACGGAATGAAGCTGGGTCAGATGGCGGGCAAGGTGCGATCGAATGGACAATAAAACGGTAATTTGGATCATAAACATCAATAATTGACCCAAACGGTTTATCTGCATTTTCATTCTTGGCACGTTGATAAACAAGACTACGTTGCATGCGTGAAAAGGGAAGCGCATCCTGATCTGATTCAATGAAATACTGACGGATTTCTGGACGAACATCTTCAAAAATAAAACGAAAATGTCCAAGAATCGGGTAGTTTCTTAAAATGGCATGTTTCTTTTGCAATAAATCATGGAGACCGACCAAACTGAGTAAACTGGTGACTAACCACAGACCATTGAGCAAGGTGTCTGAAATAAAATAATAAATACTATGAGGCGTATAAATTGTTTTGAACCACGTAATACTTAAAGCAATGAAAATACAAAGAAACCAAACAGAATGTCTTGAAAAGAAAGTGTTAAGTAATTTATGTCTTATAGCTTGTGCTGGACTAGCCATAGCCAGGAGATTCCTAAAAATAAAGCAATGGACAAACGATGCCAAGAACTAGCCTGAACCACAAGTAACGAATTGTTAGATATGAGAATTGTTCTCTTATGAATTGAGTTTTTATGACTTACATGGATACAAAAAATTTAGATTTGGAGCTAAAATAGTCTATAATTATTACTAAATATGAATCTATTATCATAAAAACAATATAGGACACAATAAAAGTAAAAATGATTACAAATTGAAAAAATGAATTTTAGATAATAAGGAAGAATACAAAAAAGTGGAGGACCCTTGAAATGCCACAATATTTGCGTATTGCTGAAAAAGTTTATAAAAACCTTAAAGACGAAAATAAGTTTACGCAAGCCCCAGCCGAATGTATCAATTATTTACTCAAGCAAATTCGTAAAGAGCTGAAGGGGACGGATATGAAGCTTATTTATAATTTTATTGAGTTTAATTCTGGTTTTAAGAACCAGATTATAGATGGTTACTTAAATATAGATGTCAGTTTAATTCCAAATTATAAATATCAGGATGAGTTTGTGCTGTGGTTAGCGGGATTCATTGAGAAAATTACGGTAGGCGGGAAAAAGAGAACTCCGCCGATTGTAGAAAATATCCCACCCGAATTTACAGTGCATAGCGACCTTAAGCAGATCGGATTCATGAGCAATGATCAAAATGCAGAACAGATAATTTCCTATTTTAAGCATGGAGATTTTACCAATAGTTTCAATCGAAATTAGCCAAACATTGCCATGATGGAGGAGTGTTGATCCAGCATCAATACTCCTTAAATGAGTAGAAGCCAGTAAGATATTAAAATAAAGTGTTCTTAGAAATAGTTTATCAAACTGATTTTTAATATAAATTTTTCACTATAGCCTAAAGAGATAAAACATGCCAAAACGTGAAAAAGAATTGACGATATTTGAAGCTTTGCGAGAAAGTCATGAAAAGCAAAGAGCGTTTTCTGAAAAGCTCATCCAAACCTCTGGAGATACACCAGAAAGAAGAGAGCTATTTGAATTGTTAAAAAATGAGCTATTTGCGCATGCAGTAGCTGAGGATCGCTTTCTATATATTCCATTGATGATGTCTGATGCAGGGTTGAACATCACCCGACATGCTTTATCTGAGCACCATGAAATGGATGAGTTACTGGAAAAACTCACAGAGACTGAATTTAGTAACTCTGGTTGGCTTGCGATTGCCAAGAAATTATCTGAAGTGGTGCATCATCATTTACAAGAGGAGGAGCATAGTTTCTTCCAGCAAGCAGGTAAAATTTTAGCAGACGATCAAAAAAAGGAGCTTGCTCAGAAATATCAGGCAGAATATACAAAATATTTGAATAAAGACAAAGATAGTCTGACCTGAATATAATAAAGCTTAAAATATTTATACCCTCTTTGTGAGGGTTTTTATTTCAATAAGTTTCTATATCTATTTCAATATATTTCTTTCTTTACTTGAAGTCATCGCCATTAACTTAAAAAAAATTCTTATAACGGTTTTTAACAAAGAATTTATTTAGTCTGAAACTGTAAATAGTTCATTGATTGAAACTTCTATCTCATCAGAAGGTTTCAAGTAAATATTTTTAAGGAGAATAACCATGACAAATAATGACCAATATGATCGTGAACGTATTAAAAATTCATCTGACGAAGTGAAAAAAGAATTAAATGCAGATCCAATTACCGGTGAACCTGGTTCACATCCAGTCGGCACGGGCGTTGGGGCAGCAGGTGGTGCGGTTGCAGGTGCTACCATTGGTAGTGCTGGTGGGCCTGTAGGAACATTAGTTGGTGGCGCCGTGGGTGCTTTTGTTGGTGGATTAGCTGGTAATGCAGTCGGTGAGGCCATTGATCCTACGGTCGAAGATGCTTACTGGCGCGAAAATTATTTTAACCAGCCTTATTATAATGAGGCAAAGGCCAAATATCCTGATCTGGACTATGATCGGGATTACCGAGGTGCATATCGCTTAGGTTATGAAAAACGTTATGGATATGATCCTGATGTGGCTTTCGAAGAAGTCGAACCTGAGTTAAGAACACATTGGGACCAAGAAGGCAAAGCGGACTCGCGTTTGTCTTGGGAAGAGGCACGACATGCTTCACGTGATGCATGGACTCGCACCACAGATCTGAGCAAATAGAAAGTTTTCATTAAAGTCTCGAAACCCTATTCTTTGTGAATAGGGTTTTTTATACGTTGGAATATGTCTAGACAAAAGAAAACCGCCCTTAAAGGCGGCTGCTGAATGATTTCAGCAAATCATAGAAGTGTGAACGGTCAAGAGCCCACTTCTATTTCTGTAAATTAGTGGCTTTTATTGAATGCTTCTATAAATTCATCTGACTTAAAGTAGGAGTTGATCAATTCTCCACTTTTAGAGTATTCAGGCTGCACGGGCATGGCTTTCTTGACTTCTTTAGGCTGGGTATATTTGAATTCTGGTGGTATCTCTTTGCGAATAGGTGGCAGCTTTTTCTTCCCATCTGTGGTAATTCGCTGGATAAAACCTGCCAACCATAAGATGAATTCACCTTCATTCTTTAAGGTCGGTATAAGGCTAATATCCAGCTGAATTTTACATTCAGCATTGGGCTTATTGAGACACTCTTCAAAATCAATAAAGTTATAAAGTAATTTTAATTTAGAATCTTTTATCTCTTTACGAAGCTCAATCATCAATTTATTTAAATTTTCTAACGGATCATTGCTAAATTCTTTATTCTCCTTAAGTTCTTGGTAAATTTTTTCAGCTATCCGCAAATATTGTGGCATATCAAGTTCTCCCTAAACGCTGGTCATTTTGTGATTATGAAGCGTTTTGGGTTTCTTATTGTGTCCGTTAACCCTGTTGTTGTGAGTAGTAGGAGTGTTTTGAAACAACGTAAAGAAAAAATAATGACGAAATCATTGTAGGAAAGCTGATTAAGCCAGATTTCCAGCTTAATCAGGCATCACTATCTTTTAGTTATATTCATAAACAAGTAGGGCTGTAAATTTGAAGAGGGTATTTTCATTCGTATAACTATGGCTGATTTGTTTGATATTGACCTGATGATTATATTTCGTTAACTCATTTCTAAGCCACTCATTAATATTATTTTCTAAATCTTGAATAGATATAGATTCAAAGGCTTTTATTTTAGCCATTATTATTTCTCCTTCGTGAAAAATATGCATCTATTTAGGGTAAGTCCAGAAGAATCAATTTTTTTATATCATTTGTTTTGATTTTGAAAGTTTTTATACTTTTCTATTAACTTGTTTCGAGATATATGTCGAAAGATATATGTATAATTTAATGTGTGGATAAATTTATTATTTTTAATGGCTTATGGATTTTTTGACTAAATGTTTATGTTTTATATGATTACATAAGATTTCATTTCTTAAGAAAAGTAAAAAAACTAACAGGGAAATTTACATAAAAGATGTTCAGTATAGAGGTAGCTTAAATACATTAAGAGGTGCCACATGTTAAAAACAATTCTGACTTTAGGAACAGGTGTTGCTTTAGGTTGTTATTATAAATCTCATAAAGATAAAACTAAACTATCTGATGAGAAAAAAGATGATGATCTGAGCATGGACGATAGCGTAAAAGGTAAGAAAGTGCTGAGTAAGTTCTTAAAATAATCTAAAAAAGGAGCTTGTAATCAAGCTTCTTTTTATATAAATCCTAAATTTAGGTAAATATAAAATTGAGTATAAATATAAGGAAATAAAATATGAGTGCTAAAGATAATCAATTGATCGGTTCTAATTTCCATTCCAGTTCTCAATATATTCCAGATCGTATGATGGATCTAGATGAGTGGGAACGAGACTCAGCTAGACATCATAAGTCTTTATCTGAGCGTCGAAAATGCAGATTGGCGCATGAACGGAAAAAGAAATGTATGTGGATGATGGATGAATAGAGTAGATCGTTGAGAACAATCTTAGTGACTCATAAAACCAAGCGAGAGGTAATGAAAATGAAGAATTTATTGGTGAAAAGTCTAGCAATATGTTGTGTTTTTACGTTTGCAGGCTGTGAAAAGAACCGGACTGCTGATGATCCGATGACACGAGGTGAAACAACGACACCTCATTCGATGGAAGCAGCGCCTGTAAGTCCAAATAATGAAATTCATGATGATACGCAACATACATCAGCGCCAGCGATGATGGAAGAGCATGGCTCATCAGAGGTTCATACGGGCAATGTGACTTCCAACTCAGGTCAATCCCCAGCATCTTAATTAAAGAAGCATGACGGGAAAATGACTAAAGTAGCCTGACCTTACTTTAGTCATTTTTAGTGTTTATAGCGAATTAGAATAAGTTGAATTATAAACAATACATTTTATTGTGATGTTAATCACGCTAATTTTTATTAGTGTAGTTCCAATCACTTATTGTGTGGTGTTTATGTATATGAAATTTAAGAGCTATTTCATAAAGCACAACTTTATTAACAATTGATTACTGTAAATACTGCAAAATTCCTAAATAGAATATAAAGGAATAATGTCATGCATCAATATTTAAAAATAGCAGAACAAATTTATGAGCAGGTTCAATCTAAACATGGGTTCACAGATGATCATGTAGAAGACCTTAATAATTTAATGATTGAGTTAAGGTCTGTAGTTAAAAAATCAAATTTTAAAATGCTTTACAATTACATTAATTTTGAAGATTTATTAATGAAGTCAAAAGCATTATCAATTAATCTGGATGTGAGTATTTTACCTAAAAGTAAAAATAAAGGTGAATACATACTATGGTTATCTGGCTTTGTGGAAAAGTTAATTGTTTCTACAAAAAAATCAGAATCAAAATTAAAAAATAAAGTGGTGATACCAAGCTATTATTACGATGAATTGGGAAATATAGTCGATAAGTCTAAAAATAGTGGTGAAGAGATTGTTTCATACTTTAAGCATAAAGAACCAATTTAATGAAATAAAATAATCACTCGTATTTTGCCACGATTATTTTGAAACAGGAGTTTTTGAGATGTCGAAACAATATATCTTAAAAGAAGTTGATGCGAGTAGTGAGGCGGGTGACAAGATTATTGTGGAGCAAATTTATGAGAAGATGCCCACAATGGATGTGAATATCAATGATTTTTCCTGGTCGCCTTTGTTTAAAGTTGTGATCACGGATAAAGTGATCGAACTCAATGATGACTTAACTTTTACTCATCCACGGACGGGAAAAGTTTTTCGCCTTAGCAGCTAAGATGATCTGCTTTACAGCACTTAAAACTCGGCGCCAAGTTTATAAGTGACTGTAATAAGCATAAGAAAGCATTAGTTGATATGCAATGTATTTAAAGATTCTGCCCAATCTTTTCCCTTGCATCGCGGGCATTCTTCCTCAAGATGTTTTAAGTGCTGAGTCCTCCCACAATACATACAAGAATAAAAAAGCGTTGGGTTTAAATAATCTGTTTTTTTATAGTGATTTGGAAATAGAGGCAGACCCCATTTTGTTTCATCTTTAGCATAGAATAAAATACTTAAGCAGCCGTCAGTTTCAAGCAACGCGACTTTTACCTGTCCAAGATGCTCAACACTTTGCTGGCGCATTTCGGCAAAAAACTCATCATGCGAATATTTTTCTTTCCTCATATCCTGAATGACCATCAACCCATTTTCGACAATACAAAGTGGTTTTCCTTCCAGAAGCGTTTCAACTTTTTTGCTTTTCATCATGGCCCAAGTTACAAGCCGGTATAAAATAATAATGGTACACATCACCACAAAAGCTTGGGCAATCGGCGCATCATCTATAAACATCGGATCGCCAGCCGCACTACCTAAGCTAAGAATAATGGCGACTTCAAATATCGAAAGTTGCCTGATGCCGCGTTTTCCTGATAGTTTCAAGAAGATCAGGATGAGTAGAAACATGACAGAGCAACGAATGATGATTTCTACGACCAATTCCCAAGTCGTATCGTGAATGAAAACACCGATGAGATCCATTTTTATATACTCTTTCTTATAGTTTGTAAGTGATTATATTCTATGCAATAAAAATGAGCTTATGTTTTAAATAAGCTCATTTTTGTATAGGAAGGGGAAGTTAGACTTTATCCCACGCATCTTTGATGGCTTGCTTGGCCTGTTCCCATTTTAATCTTGATTCAGCTTTTAGCTCTTCCCAAGACTCTTTGAGATTACCTTCCACATCTTCGAACTGAGTGTTGCGGTCGTGCTCAGAACGTGCGCGACTACCTAGCTCATATGCTTTGGAAAAATCCCGATCATAATCCAGATCTGGTGTATCCAGTGAAGCTTCCTGATAATAAGGGCGAGTTACATAACTTTCACGCCAATGATCATTTGGATCAATACTTACACGTGAAGCTTGATTATTTTGATCAGTAATATTCTGATTTGTCATTATCGTTCTCCAGCAAGTTCTAACTTATATAAAATTTAGGAGAATATTAATTTATTCTCCTAAATATTTACGGATCTCAAAATAATCAAATCTTATTTCTGTTGATTATTTTGGTTTGATCCTTGTTGGTTAGAATTTTTTTGATTCGAACCCTGTTGTTGACGGTTGTCGTTTTGCTGCTGTTGCTGCTGACGGTTGTCATTGTTTTGGTTCTGCTGGTTTTGCTGATTTTGTTGTTGCTGCTGTTGATTATTGCGCTCTTGATTACTTTGGTTATTTGTATTACTCATGATCGTACACCTCATTTGGTTTTTGATAATATCTGAGTAAATCAGATGATTTAATTAAAACATATTTTTATTTTAATCATAGGGTGAGCCTGTTTCACTATATTTAAATGTAATGCAGTTTTTTTATGGAAATAATGATTTTTTAACAAGTTAAGTATTTGTGTTTGTTTTTTAAGCGAACAGTCTTAATATAAGTTTATACTAAAGTAACAAACTGCAACAAAGAATAAGATCATTTATTTTGGATATCTTTTTTATTGATAATCTTAACAATGTCACGGCATATATCCTTGAGTAGATTTTTTAGCTTTGCTTCGGGTCTACCTTTATATATCTTTTTGAATATATAGGTTTTATTTTTATAATCTATACAATAAAAGAATGTTCCGACAGGTTTCTGTTTGCTTTCAGAGCCTCCTTTCTTGAGCAATCCTGTACAGGAAATATAAATATCTGATTTAAAGATTTTCTTTCCTTTTTTAATCATCTCTTCTGTGACCTGAATAGACTCAGCACTATATTTATTAATGAGTTTTGGAGAAATTTTTAGCACCTTTTCTTTTACTTTTAAGTCATAACAAACCAGACTTCCTATAAGAATATCTCCAGAAAATGGACTCAAAGAAAACTGATAGGATAAATAACCTGCGGAAGCACTTTCAAGAAAGAAAACAGAAAGCTTCTTTTGAGCCAGTAATTCGCATGATTTTTTAAACATAGGTTTTTCTCACCAAATTTATTACTTAAATTATTAATTATTTTTTAATCTATTTTTTGATTAAATAATTCAAAATATTGAAATGTAAAAAAGTAGTTTTCCTATTTTGTTGATATAAAAGGTTTTTGATTTTTATTTGTTTCAATCTTAACTTGTTTTAACAAAATGTTGGTAGGAATAAAGGATGAGCAACGTAAGGTAAATTTATATTTTCGATTCGGAGAATGGAAATGTCTGTTGTCGTAAAAAAAAGATTACTTGATTTGTTGCAGGACGATCATAAAAATTATTACGAGTTAGTTTCTTTCTTCCTTGATGGGGATATATCTAACTTTGAAAAAGAGAAAAAAGCAGTTAATTTCTTAGCACAAGAATTTGATACGATGAAGCCGAATAAGACTTCTTTGCCCAATGAGATTGAGGAAATCCGTAATTGGTATAACAACGAAAATCGTAAAGTATGTCTCAGCTATCAAGAGTATTTAAGCCAGCGCCAAGCAGGGAGCCAGCGAGAATATTTTAAAAACATCGGGCAGGCATTTGAATTTTTACTAAAAGTTGCCCCTGTAAAAAAAGTAGACGGTTCTTGGTTATATAGCTTCGTAAATTATTGGAATGATCCTGTTTTTCATGACCTCATTTTAATCTATCTAGAAGAGCTTGGTCTGGGGCAGGCGAAGTCCAATCATGTCTGTATCTACGATGATTTATTGCGTGTATTGGGGCTGGATGATTTTGAACTTTTCCTAGATGACGAGTATTACCATCACTCAGCAGTTCAACTGGCTTTAGCTTATGCACCACCAGAGTTTATTCCTGAAATCATTGGTTTTAATCTCGGCTATGAGCAGCTTCCTTTACACCTTTTAATTACCAACTATGAACTTAAAGAGCTGGGCATCGAAGCCAAATATTTCAATTTGCATATTACCATCGATAATCTGGACAATGGCCATGCGCATAAGTCTTTAAAAGTTTTTGAAAATGTTTATAAAAAATATAAAGATAAAGAAGCTTTTATGGCGAAGGTAAAACGAGGCTATGCCTTAAATCAGCAGGGGATGTCCTCACTACAAATTATTAAAGACCTGAATCTTGAAAATTTTGTTCATAAAATCTTAAAACGCAAAGCCTTAATTGGGCAACTGGTTCATAACGAAAAACAATTTGTTGGATGCAAATCCATTAATCAGTGGCTAGCCAATCCACAACAGATTGGGAGTTTTATCAATCAACTGGTCGAAAAGCGTTGGATTAGATTTAATTGTGATCCTGAAGAGAGCCCATTCTGGCGCATGATTAGCCATGAAGATGGAAAAATGTATGGTGTGTTTACACCTGCAGAAAGACAGATTATTCATGACTGGATTGCTGGCGATCAATACTCAACCCATGTCTTGCCTTATAAGAATAGCCTAAGTAAAGAACAACCATTACATGATTATTTATTCAGTTACATCTCGGATGGCGAACTGGAACACTTACAAACCAGAGTTAGCCAGACAGACAATTTTGCACTCAAGCTTTGTAAATTGACGCCTTTTCTGGCCCCCGAATCTCATCACAAAAGCATAGGCCTATGGAGTACTCAGAAGTATGCCGAATTGTTATTTCCTTATTTAACCGCTTCACCGCGTTAAGTCAGGAAAACCACAACACCATTTAATCATTTTATTTAGCCAACAATAAAACAGGGTAGCCCAATGAATGACGATCTTAAAGATAACAATACTAAAAGTGCTTTAGCTGGGAATACACCAGACAAAAGTAATCAGACTGAAAAGACCAGACAGCTTGATCAGGTAAGAAGTGATGCCACCGACGAAGCATTAACGACCAATCAAGGGGTAAAAATTGCAGATAACCAGAATAGCTTAAAAGCGGGTGTGCGAGGCTCAACTTTACTCGAAGATTTTATTTTGCGTGAGAAAATTACGCACTTTGACCATGAGCGTATTCCAGAACGGATTGTGCATGCGCGTGGTGTCGGTGCACATGGTTATTTTCAGGCTTATGAAGGCAATGAACGTTTTACCAAAGCGGGTTTCCTGACTGATCCAAGCATACAAACACCTATTTTTGTGCGTTTTTCGACAGTTCAGGGGCCACGTGGTTCGGCGGATACAGTACGTGATATCCGTGGTTTTGCCATTAAGTTCTATACCCAAGAAGGCAATTTTGATCTGGTTGGCAATAATGCCCCCGTATTCTTTGTTCAGGATGGGATTAAATTTCCTGATTTCGTTCATGCAGTAAAACCTGAACCACATAGAGAAATTCCGACTGGTGCGACTGCGCATGATACTTTCTGGGATTTTGTTTCACTGGTGCCTGAGTCCGCGCATGCGGTGATGTGGGCGATGTCTGATCGTGCAATTCCACGTAATCTACGTTCGATTCAGGGCTTTGGTGTGCATACTTTCCGTTTTGTAGATGCTCATGAAAAAGCACGTTTTGTGAAATTTCACTGGACACCGAAACAGGGTTTAAGTGCACTGGTTTGGGATGAAGCACAAAAGCTGGCAGGTAAAGATCCTGATTTTCATCGTCGAGACCTGTATGAAGCCATTGAGCAAGGCCTGTATCCTGAGTGGGAACTGGGTGTGCAGATTGTTGAAGAAGAAGATGAGATGAGCTTCGATTTTGACCTGCTCGATCCGACTAAAATTATTCCTGAAGAATTGGTTCCGATTACGCCAATTGGCAAGTTTGTGTTGAATCGTAATGTGGATAATTTCTTTGCAGAGACCGAGCAAATTGCATTCTGCCCAGGTCATATCGTACCAGGGCTTGATTTCACTAATGATCCACTCTTACAGGCTCGTTTATTTTCCTATACCGATACTCAGTTAAGTCGTTTGGGTGGCCCGAATTTCCATCAGATCCCAATCAATAAGCCTGTATGTCCATTCCACAATAATCAGCGTGATGGCATTCATCAGCATCAAATCCATAAAGGTCAGGCTTCATATCAGCCGAATTCGATTGATAATAACTGGCCGATTGAGATTCCTGCTGCTGCACAGAATGGCGGCTTTGAAAGTTATCAGGAGCGCATTGATGGACACAAAATTCGTCAGCGTAGTGAATCTTTCTCGGATCATTTTTCACAAGCGCGTTTGTATTATCAGAGCTTGGCACCGCATGAGCAAAAACATGTTGTCGATGCCTATACTTTTGAATTAAGCAAGGTACAGCGACCGCATATCCGTGAGCGTGAAGTTCAGGAAGTGCTGGCCAATATTGATACCGATCTCGCGAAACAAGTTGGACAAAATCTTGGAATCGAGGTGCCGGACTTAAAAGAAAACTTTAAGCAGGCCAGCATTGAAAAATCTGAAAAACTTTCTATGCAGGCGTTTATTCCTGAGGATATTCAGGGCCGTAAAATCGCCGTACTGATTCATGACAAAGTCAATGCGGAGACATTACGTACCATCATTAACTGGTCGATTCAGGAAAATGCGATTGTGCATTTATTAACGCCAATGCTGGCACCAGTAAAAGGGTCACGCGATGAAGTGATTACCTCGGATGGCATGCAGAAAGCGGAACCTTCTATTATCTATGATGCTGTGGTGATTGCAGATGGCGATAATTTAGATGCTGTTTTGGCGGATGGTGTGACCAAGCATTATTTACTTGAAGCCTATAAGCATTTAAAACCAATTGTATTCTTGGGTGATAAGGCTGAATTACTGGATCAGCTCGACTTAGAGCCAGATGAAGGCACGCTATTGCAAGATGATTTCCGTCATGTGGCCGAGAAGCTAAAACAGTTACTCCGTCATCATCGGGTTTGGGCGAGGGAAGCTGTGGCAGAAGCCATACCCGCCTAATGCTAAAAAGCTCCGTCATGGAGCTTTTTTTTATATTCAAAAAAATCAGGCAGCAGAGAGCTTGATCAAAACCACAGCAATTCTTTCAATATGTTGATAGGCTTGTTGTTCAAGTTCTTCCCCAAACACATCAGGGTCAATTTCTTCATAACTGTAGTTAAAGTCTGGATAATCTTGTATCCAGCTATGGACTGCTTCTAAAAACTTATTGCCGTCCTGACTGATCGCTATGCCAGTATATAAAAATAACGTGCCTTGAGGCGTCAGTCTTTTGATTGCTTCGCTGAGAATACGAAAGGATAAATCAGTGCCATCCAGCGCATTGCCGCCGTGCCGATATTGGCGTTCATGCAAATCCATCAGATAAGGAGGATTTGCAAAGATCAGGTCAAAATGCCCCTCCAGATCGGAAAAAAGATTACTCTGTATGGGGAAAATATTACTTAACCCTGTAAAATCTTTATTCACCTGACTATAAAACAGTGCTTTAGGATTAATGTCCGCAGTAAAAATTTCAGTAGCCTCAGGAATTAACTTGGCAATCGTAATGGCGACAGGCGAAGCACCACAACAAAGTTCCACACTACGCTGTATAACATGTGTCTGGTGGAGTAAGCATTGTTTAAGATGATAATAAAAACGATAAGTATCAGGCCCAAAGAACACTGCATCGGTTTCAAGCGTTGGAAAAGCTGAATGGATAAATAACTTTTCATCCAGAGATGCCACTCGAACTGTACTCAACCATTGATGATCTTCAAGACGGATCAGGTCGGCATTTTTTAAGATCAGAAAAAGTTGTTGATCCAGAGCTTCAGGATAAAAGGGCAGATTCCAGCCAAAAATATCCTTTAAGCTTCTCGCTGTATTGGATAAGTATTTCTTGCGCTTCAAAATCCGTTCATGACTAAGCGGTGTAATGACGGTAAAACGATAATGCTGTTCTTCTAAAAAATGGAGTAAATAGTGCAAAGCCCTTTGCTGTATACCTTCCATAGTAAAATGCTGATTCATTTTATAGCCTCTTATTGTTATTAAAAAACCTCCCAAAGGAGGTTTTATACTGGCTTAGCCATTGATAATTTCACCGCCGTTCACGTGGATAACCTGTCCTGTAATATAACTGGCATCATCGGAAGCCAAGAATAAGTATGCAGGCGCAACTTCACTCGGTTGGCCCATTCGTCCCATGGGTGTATCCTGACCAAATTTCTCTACTGTTTCTGCATCAAAACTACTTGGAATGAGCGGGGTCCAGATCGGGCCAGGGGCAACACCATTCACACGGATGCCTTTTTTCTGCTTCATGAGATTCGTCGACAAACTGCGGGTAAATGTTGTAATCGCGCCTTTGGTACTGGCATAGTCTATTAACTCATCGTGCCCGTGATAACTGGTAATACTGGTGGTATTAATAATACTGTCTCCTTCTTTTAAATGAGGCAGTACCGCTTTAGTTAAATAAAACATCGAGAAAATATTGGTTTTAAAGGTTCTCTCTAACTGTTCATTACTAATATTGATTAAATCTTTTTGCTGAAACTGAACGCCAGCATTATTAATTAAGATATTAATTTTCCCAAAAGCCTTTACAGTCTCCTCAACACACTTTTCTGAGACGTCAGGATCAGTTATATCTTCTTTAAACAGTAAACATTGTCGACCTTCTTGCTCAACCAGTTGTTTGGTTTTTTCAGCATCTTCTTGTTCTTCAAGATAAATAATTGCAATATCTGCACCTTCACGAGCAAATAATACGGCAATAGAACGGCCTATACCGCTATCACCACCACTAATCAGTGCAACTTTATTTTTGAGTTTATTGCTGCCCTGATGCGTCGACTTGATAATTTCAGGTTCTGGATGCATCGCTTGTTGCTTACCAGGTTGGTGTGGTTGTTCTTGGGCAGGCGCAGAAGTTGGATATTGATTCGGATTGTTGCTCATCTCTAAAGTCCTTTGATTCGATTATTTTTTATCATCTTTGAAAAAGATGTTATTTTCGGTAAGGACAATGTTTTGATTAGTTGGAATTGTATTTATTCCGTAGACGCTAGTAAAAAAATATAAATTTTATCCATTATCAAATAACTGCTAGACGAGAGATAAAATCTTAATATGGTGACTGGCTATAATATCTTCGACAAGTGTTCTATTTTCAGTATCTTGGGTCCAATTTTCAATGGCTGTGGATTGTTCTAGATTGAGGATTAGTCTAATTATTTTCTCGGCTTCCTGTAATTGTTCGTTATTGATCGATGATCGTTGAGATTCTAGCGCCTTAGGATTTTCGTACTTATCGCTATAAATTTCAATATTTTTCATATTGTTAGTAATGTGTAGAATGCGCTGAAATGGTAATGTAATGTCTTTTTTTTCTACCTTATAAAACCAGTCCGAATCATATGCCAGCCAGTCGTGGTTATCTGTATCTAAATGAGCCAGCAAAATTTCAGGGCTAAGTAATGTCATAAAGCTAGGTTGTAGTTCCAAATCTGAACTGACTTCCATTTTTTTACTCATTTTAAATCTCCTGAAAATTTATTCAATCGTATCTTTTAATGTCTAAAACTTTATTGTTTCTTTAAATGTGTGCTTTGTGTTTTTTTATATCCACTTTAATGATTTTGATTGGGGTTGTAAAAGAATGTTTATTTGTTGTCTTTATTAATTCTTTCTTCTCTGTGTTATTTAAAGCGTAAAAAATATATAGGAAGTTTAAAAGATGATACTTAAAAATTACTCATATAACATGATGATATCAGTTTTATAAAAAAATAAATTGGCAACATTTAAAAGTATTGAAACATAGCAGGGTTAGAGCAAAAGTATTTTATCTCTTATGGTGAATATAGCCGCTATATAACGGTGCATCTATAATTTTAATAGAGGAAGAGATAATCATGGCTAATCAAGATTCTAGACAAGATGATCAAGATAATAATTCAGGTACCTCAAACCGTGGATTCGCCAGCATGGATCCAGATCGCTTACGGGAAATAGCGAGTAAGGGCGGACGCGCTGCCCATGCAAGCGGAAATGCGCATGAATTTACCACCGAAGAAGCCCGTGAGGCTGGACGTATGGCCCATTCACGGGGAAATGCACATGAATTTACTTCAGAAGAAGCGCGTGAAGCTGGTTCTTTAAGTCATAAAAATGGTCGTCGTTCTAGTAGCCGCGATGACGACGACGATTATGACGATCGTGGTGGTCGCGGTCGTAGCCGCCGTGATGATGACGATGATTATGATGATCGCGGTAGCAACCGTTCAGGTGGACGCGGCCGCAGCCGTCGTGATGACGACGATGATTATGATGATCGCGGTGGCAACCGTTCAGGTGGTCGTGGCCGCAGCCGTCGTGATGACGACGATGATTATGATGATCGTGGTGGCAACCGTTCAGGTGGTCGCGGCCGTAGTCGCCGTGACGACGACGATGATTATGATGATCGTGGTAGCAACCGCTCAGGTGGACGCGGTCGTAGCCGTCGTGATGACGACGATGATTATGATGATCGCGGTAGCAACCGTTCAGGTGGTCGCGGTCGTAGCCGTCGCGATGACGACGATGAAGATGATCGCGGTAGCAACCGTTCAGGTGGACGCGGTCGTAGCCGCCGTGATGATGCCGATGAAGATGATCGTGGTGGCAACCGTTCAGGTGGTCGCGGTCGTAGCCGTCGTGATGATGACGATGAAGATGATCGCGGTAGCAACCGTTCAGGTGGCCGCGGCCGCAGCCGTCGCGATGACGACGATGATTATGATGATCGTGGTGGCAACCGTTCAAGTGGACGTAGTCGTAGCCGTCGTGATGACGACGATGATTATGATGATCGTGGTAGCCGCGGTCGCGGTAATCAAAAACGTGATGAATACGGACGTTTTACCAGCTAAATTAAGCCGTATTGTTGCATTAAATAATGTACAGGCTTTCTTTGCCTAAGCCATTGTTTAATAAAAGCTAAGGATATTGAATAAATGTTTTATTCAATATCCTTTTTTAATTGCTATTTCAACTGCTGTAAATCTAAAAAGATATTCTTTCCGTAAAATGAATCGCCCGCTAAAAAATTCGGTTGAACTCGAGATTCCTAGATCAAGTATTCATCGCTTATTTTATATTTGATTGGCAGATATACGATCACGGGCAGCTTTTTAGATCAGTTTTATGTGTAGCTTTCCTCAGTAAGTTTATTCTCGTCAATAAGTGCTGGTTTTTGCTCTTGCCAAAGTTGTTGGTAAAGCGTGATGATCTGTTCAATCGTTGGTACGACTGGATTATTTAATGGTGAACCTGAAGCCAATGCTTGTTCAGCCATCGTATGTACGACCTGATCAAAATCACTTTTACTGACACCAAACTCAGCTAAGCTGGGTACTGCTAAATCTCGATTAATCTCAATCAGCGTATCAATGAGCTTCTGATTGGCGACGTCATCCGAATCATCATGATTTGCACAGCCGATCGCTTTGGCACATTCTGCATAGCGTTCAGGGGCGGCTTGAATTGAAAAAGCAGTGATTGTAGGTAACAGCATTGCATTCGATAAACCATGAGGCACGTGGAAAAAGGCACCAATCGGTCGGCTCATGCCATGCACCAAGGCAACGGAGGCATTGGAAAAGGCAATGCCAGCCAAAGTTGATCCAAGCATCATTTTTTCACGAGCAGATTCATTGCTGGGTTGGTGATACGCTGTTTGCAAATTTGGTCCGATCAATCTCATTGCCGCGATTGCCTGCGCATCACTATATGGACTGGCTTTTTTACTCACATAAGCTTCTATTGCATGGGTAAGTGCATCAATTCCTGTATCTGCTGTGGTTCGGGCCGGCAGAGACATGGTGAGTTCATAGTCGATAATCGCTGCAACAGGCAAAAAGCCTAAACCCGCACAGAGCATCTTTTCGCTGGTCAGGTCATTGGTGATGATGGTGAAACGTGTACATTCAGATCCTGTCCCAGCTGTGGTCGGGATGGCAATAATTGGAAGGCCTATTTCATTGACTTGTCGGGGAAATTTATAATCCGCGATGACACCACCGTGCTTGCTTAAAATGCTGATCGCTTTCGCACTATCTATCGGGCTGCCGCCACCAATCGCGATAATGGCATCGTAATCATGGTTTTTGACATGATCAACACCTGCTTCAATCGAGCTAGAGGTGGGTTCGGGAATGGTTTCATCAAAGTAATCACTGTCGATAAGTTCGGCTTTTAATATTTCTTGAATTTGTGCGATGTATCCTAGTGAAACCATCATTTTATCGGTAATGATCAGTGGTTTTTTTGCACCTAAACTATTCAGAATCAGGGGAAGCTTGCTTCGTGCATTTCTGCCAATTTCCATGATCCTTGGCAGATTAATTTGATGAGACATTATTATTCATCCTATTCTTGATTCTTGTATTTTTATATCCTGATACAGCTTGTATCATTATTTATGTATATATTTTACCCGTATGCAAGTCAAACAAAAAAGGGCATGAACTTTTCCTCAAAACCCATCATATGCACTCGCGTTCTATTTCTGATGCCATGATTGCATCTAGCTCTGGCCTAAAATGTATTTCTGTAGAAGCTATGATGTATAAATTTCATTGCTATTCATAGAACATCATCAATCAAACTTATTTCTCAACAATAAAAATCGTTTTCCCAAAAAAGCCTCCTGTATTTGTTCAGTATTTTTATGATGAAAAAAATCATAAATAATGCTTTTTTTCATTAACTTAAAAGTCTTTATTTTTATATCTGACTGATAATTATGGATAATATGTTTTGGCATCATACTTGCTTAATCAGATTTATTAGTTGAAAGATAAATAATTAAATACCAATATGTTTTTGAAGGCATACGGATGAGATGCTGTAAAACTTAGCAATGTTCTAAATCATCACTTAGAACGGTATTTAGAGATAAGACAATGGACTGGATAAATTTCTTTGATAAGGAAAACTCAAGGGACGTGAGAATTTCAAAAAAAATGTTCATTTCAATTATGGACGCAATTGATGATGGAGTATTTATTACAGATGGGATGGGACAGATCTTATTTGCAAATGATGCCTATTTGATGCTGACGGGTCTGGAACGCAATGATCTGATTGATCATTCCATTCAGGAGCTGGTCAATGCAGGCGTACTCTCGCGCTCCGTTTCACTGGAAGTCATTAAAAGCTGTAAAAAAACCACGATCTTGCAATCACTAAAAAATGGCAAAGAACTACTGGTTACAGGTCATCCTGTTTTTCATGAAACCACCAATAGCTTGGTTGCAGTGATTACTTCTGTACGTGATATTACGGCGTTATTACGTGCCCAAAATGCTCAGCGTGAGCTGGAAGATATCAAAAACACTCAGGAAAAATACTCTCATTCCAAGCCATTTGCAGATTTGTTTGAACATTTAAGTGATTCAACCAACCAGATCTATCAACTGGCAGATCGGCTTGCAGCATCTGATATTAAAGTGCTAATTCAAGGCAGCACTGGCACGGGCAAGACCATGTTGGCACGCCATATCCATAATCGCAGCAAAAGGAAAGATAAACCTTTTCTGGAAATTAATTGTGCCACCATGCCTGACGGTTTATTAGAATCTGAACTTTTTGGCTATGTGCCTGGCGCATTCACAGGCGCATTGCAGAAAGGCAAAAAAGGCTTATTTGAAGCGGTGAATGGCGGCACTTTATTTCTGGATGAAGTGGGGGATTTGCCACTGGCCTTGCAGGCAAAAATATTAAAAGTGATTGAAGATAACCGCTTTATCCCTGTTGGCGGCAGTGATTATATTTATACCGATGTCAGGATTATTTCCGCGACACATCATAATTTACAGGAGCTAATGAAGAAGGGAACATTCCGAAATGACCTATATTATCGACTGTGTGTGGCTAAGTTACATTTAGATGATTTAAAAGATCGTATTAGTGAAATCGAACCTTTAACCAATCATTATCTCAAGTTTTTTAATCATAAATATCAGCTCAATAGAACCTATTCCAAAACGGTCATCCAGATGATGAAGCAGTATTCATGGCCTGGAAATATTCGGGAATTGACTAACTTTATCGAACAGACCGTAGTCATGAGTTTGTCTGATCAGATTCAGCCTTCCGATATTCCTGCCAATATTTTTGATGAACCTCAATCTTTGATTGATGTATCTGCCTCACAACCGACAGAGAGAAATCTAAAAAGACAGGTTGAGGCATTTGAATACGGCATTATTGCCAAAGCACTGACAGAGTTTAAAACCACGCAAAAAGCAGCCCAAGCTTTAGGAATTGATCAATCTACTTTGGTCAAAAAGAGACAACGTTATATGGAGAATTTATAAAAGGATTTAGATCTTTCTGGCATCATAAAAAGGAGAATAGAAGCGGTTAATACATTGTTATTTAAACATAAGTTTTAAGTATATATCTGGTTTTACCTACGGTTTTGAGCATCCTAAGACACATTGAAATATAACAGTGAACGGGATAAAAGAAGTTATAAGGAAGTAATATGAAGATTAAAGTCGTTACAGCGTCATTATTATGTGTTTTACCGTTTTATGTTGGCGCAGCGGATGTCAATGTAGAAAAGGCAGTGATTGAATCTCATGCGCTCTATCAAAATAAATATAATTTACAAGATGAACAAGAGTTTAAAAATGCAGAAAGAGGGCTTGTTGCCAAGCCGAGCGGTCAGATCAAAAATGAACAAGGCGATGTGATCTGGGACTTCGATGCCTTTAATTTTATTAACGGTGCTGCCCCTGATACGGTAAATCCAAGTCTATGGCGACAAGCCAAGTTAAATAATAATGCGGGCTTGTTTAAGGTGACAGATGGTGTTTGGCAGATTCGCGGTTTTGATCTGGCCAATATGACCATTATTCAAGGGAAAACAGGCTGGATTATTGTTGATACTTTAACAGCAAAAGAAACGGCTGATGCTGCGATCAAGTTTGCTCGACAATATCTGGGCGATCAAAAAATTTCGGCAATTATTTTTACCCATAGTCATGTGGATCACTTCGGTGGTGCGCTGGGCGTGATTTCGGCTGAAGAGTTGAAGCAAAGAAAGATACCGATTGTTGCACCAGAAGGCTTTATGGAAGAGGCCACCAGTGAAAATATCATGGCGGGCCCTGCTATGACGCGCCGTGCCAGCTATATGTATGGAACATATTTGCCTAAACGTATCAATGGTCTGGTCGATAATGGTCTGGGTAAGGCGGTCGCTGTCGGACAAATGGGAATTTTAGAACCGAATAAATTGATTACACAGCCAGAACAGAAGCTCAAGATCGATGGTCTGGATTTCGTTTTTTATAATGTACCCAGCTCAGAAGCACCGTCAGAACTGACATTCTCCATTCCTTCGCTGAAACTCTACAATGGCGCGGAGATTCTGTCACATACGTTGCATAACCTTTATACCTTGAGAGGGGCAAAAGTCCGCGATACCTTAAAGTGGGTGGGTTATTTAAATCAGGCGCTAGAACAAACCAAAAATTCGGAAGTCTTTGTTGCCCAGCATCACTGGCCAGTTTGGGGCAATGCAAATATTCAGGATTTTATTAAAACGCAAAGAGATGTTTATAAGTTTATCCATGATCAGACGGTTCGTTATATGAACTCAGGGTTAAATGGTGCGGAAATCGCTGAAAAAATTAAACTGCCACCAGAGCTAGATCAGAAATTATATGTACATGGTTATTACGGGACCTTAAAGCACAACGCCAAAGCGGTATATCAATATTATATGGGCTGGTTTGATGCGAATCCTTCCAATCTTGATCCATTGCCACCTAAAGATGCGGCAAAGAAATATATTGAGCTTGCTGGAGGAGAGGCTAACGCACTAAAAAATGCCCAGAAAGCTTATGACCAAGCGGAGTATCGATGGGCAGCAGAAGTATTAAAACATCTGGTCTTTAATAACCCTGACAATGCTCAGGCGAGACAGCTACTCGCTAAAACATACCGTCAACTTGGATATACTGCTGAAGCGTCAACTTGGCGTAATTTCTATTTAATGGGGGCGCAAGAACTGCAAGGCCAGCCTACAGTTAAAAATACCTCGAGTCGTTTAGGTTTACTGATTCATACACCAACCGAAAGATTTTTGGAGGCTATGGCCACCAATCTGGATGTCGAAAATTTAAAAAATGAAAATCAGTGCCTGAATCTGGTCTTAACTGATCGCAATGAAAACTTTGCATTGCGGATCGAGAATTCAGTCATGCTATTTGAAAAAATAGAGCGTAATCGTTTACCAGCCGACTGTCCGACATTAAGCCTCACCAAGCTTTCGTATTTGAGACTGATCAGTGGTGAAACCAATCCTGCCAAACTGCTGCAATCTAAAGACAGCGAGATAAAAGGCAATCCGATGAAAGTTGGACAATTCTTTGCGCTATTTAAAAAGCCAACGCCTAATTTTCCAATTTTGACTCGACCAGACTATTAATTAATATTTTAAGAAAATCGAAGGGAGTAGAGCAATAAAAAAGCTCCCTTTCATTCTACAAGGAAATGTAAAATGAATCATAAAATCAATTGTTTACTATTAGCGGTTTTTTCAACACAATTAAATGCCGCTGCTTTTGATCGAAATGGACAATCCATTTCAGCCTTTTTACAGCCAGGAAATTATTTTGAAGCAGGTTTATCCGTCATGGATAGCTCCCTACAAGGACAAGAAGCGGGTATCAATGCTTCGCGTCAATCGATCTCTGATATTGCAAATTCAAGTTATTGGCCCTCAGCCGCATTAAAACTACAACTCGCGCCAAAGTTTTCTTTTGGTTTTATTTATGATGAACCTTTTGGGTCAGATACGGAGTATTCAGGCAATAATAGCTTTGTCGCCACCTCAAATGATATTGTTTTATTGCCAGGAATGACGACCACGAGAATTGCCCAAGCGACCTCCAATAACGCGCCAACAGGCAATACCAAATCCAGCTTTGATATCCAGAATTTAAGTTTTATTTTTGGTTATCAGCCCAATAAAAACTGGAATTTTTATCTCGGCCCGACCTATGAAAACTTTAAGAGTCAGGTTGAACTTAGAGGTGCGGTGTTCAGTCTCTATAATGGCTATGATTTTCACAGCAAAGCCGTGGGTGACTGGGGCTGGTTGGCTGGTTTTGCGTATCAGATTCCAGAAAAAGGTTTGAAAGCCTCATTAACCTATCGTTCTGAAATAGAACATAAAGTCAACGCAACTGAAAATGCGCCGTTGATTGATATGTTAAGCACCCAGCAAGGACGTGATCTGGTCGACCAGCATTTAAGTTATATGGTCTCGATTGGGCAAATGACTGAGCAGAAAAAAGCAGCACTCAACCATATTGTGGCTGAGTTGCCCAATGCGAATAGCTCTGGAACCACCAAGTTCAAGACACCAGATTCCGTTAATCTTGAGTTCCAAACGGGCTTGCGCCCAGGAACATTGTTATTTGGTAATGTACGCTGGGTGAACTGGAGTGACTTTTCTTTTCAGCCTTATCGTTTTGGCGAAATTTCCAAGATTGTGGGCAGTTTGTCTACGCCAAGTCGACCAGATGGTTTTAATTTAGTTCGTTATTATGATGATCAATGGTCAGCAAATCTTGGGCTAGGACAAAAACTTTCTCAGAAATGGTTTGCTTCGATGTCGGTTGGGTGGGATTCAGGGGCTGGGGAGAAAGTGTCAAGTGGTGGGCCTGTGAAAGGCTACTATAATGTTGGGATTGGTGCACAATATAGTCCCACAGCTCAAACTTTTATTTCAGGTGGCGTGAAATATTTCTGGCTGGGTGATGCAAAAGCGCAACTGGGTGCACAGGCTGGCAGTGATTATTACGTGGCTGAGTTTAGTCAAAATCACTCCATCGGTTATGGGCTTAAACTGGGTTATAAATTTTAGACCATAGACATAGAGATGTTTTAATCGTGGTTTTATTTTGAACCGCTATTGACTCATCTCTTTCATTTGATCTCGTATGGTTTTAACTTGAGCGAGATCAAATGATTTATCTTTTTGGCAAGAAATTTATTTATGTCATTAATCTGCAATATATTTTTAAGAAAATAGGAGATTGAGAAATCCGTTTCTAGTTGCTTTATCGCAAAGTAATTTACATATAAAAAAGAGTAATCAATGACCTCACTGCATGCACTCAAAAATGCTCAAGAACATAGTTTAGAAACATATCTAAATCGAGAGTTGTCGCTATTAGAGTTTCATAAACGTGTGCTTGCACAGGCAAAAGATGTTGAACATCCGCTACTGGAACGACTTAATTTTTTAATTATTTTCTCTCGAAATTTAGACGAATTTTTTGAAATCCGCGTTGCCAGTCTGCTACAACAAATCAATATGTCGACTCAGGTCACAGGGCCAGATGGAATGCCGCTTGCAGAGGTGTTGCAGCAAATTTCTAAAGTGGTTCATGAGGCGGTAGAAGAACAATATAAGATCCTGAATTATACGATTTTGCCCCAGTTACAAGGTCATGGGGTACATTACATACAACATGCCGATATTTTAGAAAAGCATAAGGCTTGGATTAAAGATTATTTCTACAGTGAAGTACAACCTGTAGTCACACCGATCAGTCTGGACCCCGCTCATCCATTTCCACGCTTAGCCAATAAAAGTCTGAACTTTATTGTTACCTTGGAAGGTAAGGATGCATTTGGCCGTGAAATTGATTTAGCGATTGTACCCGCACCGAGATCTTTACCTCGACTGGTAAAATTACCTCATCATGTTTCAGGTAGCGCAGAACACTATATTTTACTGTCGGCGATTATTCAGGAACATATCTCGGACTTGTTCCCTGGCATGAAGGCAACAGGTTGTTATCAATTTCGTGTCACCCGAAATGCCGATTTAACAGTATCAGAAGATGTTGAAGATCTGGCGGTTGCATTAAAAGGTGAGCTATCTGCAAGACGTTTTGGACGCGCCGTCCGACTTGAAGTCAATAAAAACTGTCCAGATCATATTGCTGATTATTTACTGGAACAATTTGAACTCGAAAAAGAACATTTATATTTTGTTGATGGTCCCGTCAATCTGGCGCGTTTTATCTCAAATTTCGATTTACCTGAATTACGCTTTAAGCCTTATCTACAAAAAATTCCTAAAGCACTTTATAGCAAGAAGCCAATCTTTGATGTGCTCAAGGCAGGCGATGTACTGTTACACCATCCATTTGACAGTTTTGCTCCTGTGATCAAGCTTTTGCGGGATGCCGCTTATGATCCGAATGTGCTTGCGATTAAGCAAACGCTTTACCGAAGTGGAGCGGATTCCGAGATTGTGAAAATCCTTGCGGAAGCTGCAAGAAATGGTAAAGAAGTCACCGCTGTCATTGAGCTGAGAGCGCGATTTGACGAAGAATCAAATATTGAAGTGGCGAATGTATTGCAAGAGGCAGGTGCGGTTGTTGTTTATGGCATCGTTGGTTATAAAACACATGCAAAAATGATTCTGGTGGTGCGTCGCGAGCAAGACAAGATTAAACGTTATGTGCATTTGGGCACAGGAAATTATCACGCAACCAATGCCAAAATTTATACCGATTATGGGCTGCTTACGGGTGACGATGACATTTGTGAAGATGTCCATAAAGTCTTTCAGGAATTGACGGGCATGGGGAAAATGGCCAAGTTAAAGAAACTTTTCCATGCACCTTTTACCTTACATGCACAACTGATTGACCTGATTCAGCAAGAAATCGAAAACAGCAAAGCGGGTAAGAAAGCGCATATCATGATTAAGGTCAATGCCTTGACCGAAGCACAATTGATTCATGCACTTTATAAAGCATCACAGGCGGGAGTGCAGGTTGATCTGATCATCCGTTCCATCTGCTGTCTAAGACCGCAAGTGAAAGGACTTTCGGAGAATATCCGTGTTCGATCGATCGTGGGGCGCTATTTAGAACATACCCGTGTTTACTATTTCTATAATGATGGTGATGCTAAGCTGTATTGCGCCAGTGCGGACTGGATGGGACGTAATCTGTTTTCCCGCATCGAAACTTGCTTCCCGATTGAAGACAAGAAACTTAAGAAATTGATTATCGAAGATGGCTTGAATAATTATCTCAAAGACAACCGCCGTGCTTGGGAGCTTCAAGCGGACGGGATCTGGACGCAGTGTCAGCCTAAACCGAATCAGGCCGTGCATATTGCTCAGCGTTACCTGATGGATAGAGAATTTTAATCAAATTCTATTGGTCATTGAATTGTCATAACATCAGATTATTCTAATTCTATAAGAACAAGAAACAGTTGGTTAGAGCATAAAAATAATAATTTTGATGTTTTCTGACACAACATTCTGATGGCTTCTGAACCCACTTCGGTGGGTTTTTATTTCATAAGGGGTAAAATGTAAAGTATGGTTGAGCAAGACAACACAACAAGCTTAAATAGAAGACGAAATACGCGTCAAAGTTATCAACTCTTTGTCGCGTATAAAAAGTTTCTGCAAGAAAAGAAGCGGCAGAATGATGAAAATAGTCGCTTAATTTTTATTGTCAATTATCTGGAAAAGATTAATTTTGAATTATATGGCATGGATGGCAAAGAACAGCTGATTGCAGAACTGGAAAAATATTATAACGAAAATGAAATTCTGATTTAAACGTATAAATTGCAAATACAATCATCAATATTTTCAGGCTAGAATCTTATTCTAGCTCAAGTTGATAATCATCTTTAGTGACCTTAATTTTTATCTTTTTATACCTTCTTTTATTTGGATTTAATGCTGAATCTGTCACCTCTGTGGCAAAGTTCGAGTTGCCCATAAGATGATAATAGGCTTTATAACCGATTAAAATTTTTTGTGGTCTGGCGCCATGCTTATGGCTATAAGAATCAATAAGTTGGGTCAGTTTTTCAAAGGTTGATATCTCGTTCATAGTTCAATTATCGCTGTGGTCTTTATCAATTATTTATTTAAATTAATCGAACTTTGTTAAGAATTTAAGACAGCGAATAGATATGAATCAGGTGGTTTGCTAAAGCCTCTACGCGAATACGTCATAAATTTTTCATATTTCAACACTATTGTTTCTGGCGAATATTTTGAATAGTGATAGGACGATGAAAAAGAGTTTTTGGGGTGGATTAATTTTAGCTGCATGTTCGACGCAGACTTTTGCTTTAAATATTTTAATTGTGAATGATGATGGCTTAACCAGTAATGTCAAAGCGCTTTATGATGAGTTAAAAGCCAATGGTCATAGTGTCGCTGTATCTGTACCATGCTCACCACAAAGCGGACGTGGTGGTGCGATTGTGATGTACAGCGCCAGCGTAATTTCGGCGGATAATGATAAGCAGATTGCGGCTGAAAATGGTTGCCATAATGGGGCGGCGGCGATTGGCGCACCAGCAGCAGGTGCTTTTACCAAAGCAGGTTATACCAATGGGGATTGGAGTTATGTGCACGGCACACCCGTCATGGCAACTGCTTATGGTCTGGATGTGGTTGCCAATAAGCGTTGGGGTAAAGCACCTGATCTTGTCCTGTCAGGACCAAATGAAGGACAGAATGTTGGTCGGGTTGTGGTTCATTCGGGCACGATTGGTAATGTACAGTTTTCGGCAGCGCGAGGAATTCCTTCCATTGCCCTAAGTGCAGATCCAAATACGGTTGATGATAAAACTTTAAATAATGCCAATTCCGTGATTGTGGCAAAACAGACAGTCGTATTATTAAAAGAGCTGCAAAATAAAGCCGGTCAGGGTGCTTTGTTACCTAAAGGCATTACCTTGAATGTCAACTTTCCAAAGAACTTAAGCACCAGCACTCCGTTCGCGTTCTCGAAAATTGGTAGCTATGACTTGTATAACTTTAATTTTAAAGTCAGCAAAGATGATAAAGGTGGTAACCAATATGGTTTAGGTTTTGGCATTAATTCCAATGCACCAACAGCAGCACAAGCAACAGATGAAAGTGCTGTTGTACAAAGCAAGATTGCAGTGACTGCAATGCAAGTGGCCTACGACCATCGTCCTGCAGCGCAAGAATGGCTAAAGATCCGTCTTAAAAACCTGTTCAAGTAAGGGGAAGGCCAATGCAACGTTGTTTATGGGTATTACTTCTTGGCTTCGCCTTGAGCGCTTGTCATGATGACAATAATGATCGACAAGAACAGCCAGCCGAGAAGTCAGAGCCAGTTCCTGCTTTAGCAGTGGGTACTTATTCGGTTAGTATCGAAACCGATCAGGAATTGCCTACAGTGGGTAAATACTATTCAGGTACGGATGGCACCAAGCTGGTGGTTTTGAATGATGAGCAAGATCGCGCTCAGATCGTGATGCATTATGATGTAGCAACTAAAACATGGTATAGCAATCAAAGTGATAAAAATCTCAAGCTTGAATTTGCCCATTATGAAAAAATTGCTGATCAAAAGCTAAGTTTGAATGAGCTGGTGGGAAGCTATACCTTATCTTTGGCTGACGGTAGTTCGATTCCTGTTGAGGTGAAAGCTCAAGGGCAAATGATTTCACTTGATCAAAACTGTAGCTTTACAGCAAAAATCAGTGAGAACTCATTGGCAAATGCTGCAAGTTATCAATTCACTGAAAATAAATGTGCAGCCTTAAAAAATAATGAAAAAGGTTATGTCGTAGTCGATCCGGATCTGGAGCCTGCTGCTTTTAGATTGTTATCGGATACGGTTGATTCCAAAGATCTTTGGGCATTTCCATCCTAAAATAAGAGCATCCCGATAATATTTTGTTATCGGGATGCTTCTCATCTTCTATCTCCCTCATCTCTACACCTCCTTTGTTTTGCTTCAGAATAATATTCTGCTTCTAAAGTGCTGACTTTTTGAGCTTGAGACCAATGTCTGATTTAGTTCGAAGCATTTTTCTTTTTAAATTCTGACTCCTAGCAGCTACTGGTTCGAATTGAGTTAAAACACGTTATATACGACAAGAAAAAACCAATAAAATTACACATAACATAATTTAATTATGTATTGCATAACTTCAATCTTTCTTGTAGCATGAATTTATGGTTGAGGGCCTATGCAAAGAAAGTTCATACTTTATGGTTGCATTGGCTTACTTATGGAAGGAAAGGTTTCAACACGGATGCTTTTAATATACTTATAAAAACACCTGTGACCTTTTCTAAAAGTAATGCGTATAAGTGCTGATTTGTTGATTGAGCTGAGATTAGCCAAAACAAAATACGGGACTTTGCATTAACAACGGATGAATTTATCTAAATAAGGGAAACTAGATGGACATTTTAGATAACCCATTAGAACTATGTGGTTTTGCTTTTATTGAATTTGTTTCGACGGAAAATGGATTAGACCAAATCTTTGAAACAATTGGCTTTACCAAGGTGGCGAAGCATAAATCTAAAAAAGTTTATTTATGGCGTCAGGGTAATATCAATATCATTTTGAATTACCAGCCAGAATCTTATGCTTCATTCTTCTTTAAAGAACATGGCCCGTCAGCATGTGCAATGGGCTTTAGAACCCGTGATGCAGCGAAAGCATTTAAAAATGCAATCGAACTGGGCGCAGAGCCGATGTACTCGCAAGCTGGCCCAATGGAATTGAATATTCCTGCGATTAAAGGAATTGGTGGTATGCCAATTTTCCTGGTAGATCGTGATATTTATGAAAATGACTTTGTTTTCTTTGATGATGTCGAGCGTAATCCAAAAGGTGCGGGCTTAAACGAAATCGACCATTTAACCCACAACGTTTATAAAGGACGTATGGAATATTGGGCGAACTTCTATGAAAAAATCTTTAATTTCCAGGAAATCCGTTACTTCGATATTAAAGGTGAATATACAGGTTTGACTTCGAAAGCGTTGACTGCACCAGATGGCATGATTCGTATTCCATTAAATGAAGACTCAGACAAAGGCAATGGTCAAATTGCCGAGTTCTTGGCGGACTTTAATGGTGAAGGTATTCAACATATTGCCTTTATTACCGATGATCTGCTTTCAACATGGGATAAGTTAAAAGGTATGGGTATGCAGTTTATGACCGCGCCACCTGAAACTTATTATGAAATGTTGAAAGACCGTTTACCGGATCATGGCGAGCCAACTGAAGAACTGCAAAAACGCGGTATCTTACTGGATGGCAATACCAAAGATGGTCAGAAAAAACTGTTATTACAGATTTTCTCTCAAAACATGCTTGGGCCAGTTTTCTTTGAATTTATTCAACGCAAAGATGATGACGGTTTTGGTGAAGGTAACTTTAAAGCACTATTTGAATCAATCGAACGTGACCAGATTCGCCGTGGTGTGTTAGAAGCAAAATAAGCTAAAACTGAAAGAAACGAAAAGCCAAGAAGTTTATTTCTTGGCTTTTTTATGAATGAATAAAAATTAACGAGTTTGAATATACTGATTGATCGCAGCCACTTCACGTTTAAATAGTTCCAGTTTTTCACTGCCTTCCTGCACCGAGAAGAACATTTCACTGTCCAGTGCAACAATACAAAACTCCATCGAGTGGTGTGCATTAAAAATTGGTAAACCCACCGCATTGATTCCGACCAGCAGGTCGCCTTGAGCAATCGCCATGCCGTGTTGTAGTGTAGTTTGTTTAAGCGCAAGGAATTCATCCCAATTACTCGGTTTGATCGGGTAGTGGTTCTGTGTCGCTTTTTCCCATTCAGCCAGCATAAGCGGCTTAATGATGGCCTCAGGCATATATGAAGCAAATACGCGCCCCGCAGCGGAGTTGATTAACGGCATAACCGAGCCCACTTTGGTGACAATCGAAATCGGGTGATTTGACTCAATTGATTGCACCACTAATGGGCCTCTAGGCGACCATTTGCTAATCTGGATACCGCAACCGATCTTGTTTTGTAATTCGTAAATCAGATGCTGAACCAGCTGTAATACATCAGTATGCTGAATGCAGTTCAAACCCAGACGCCATGCCTGATCACCTAAGGCATATTGGCCATCTTCAAGCTGTTTTGCATAGTTCATGCGGATCAAGCTGACCAGATAGCGGTGAACTTTGGCAGGGTGCATATCCAGTCGGCTAGATAATTCTTTTAATATAATCGGTTTATTGTGTTCCAAAAGGGCATTGAGTACGGCTAGACCGACCTCAAGTGATTGAACCCCACCAGATAACTTTTCTTCAATCATTCAATAACCCTTAATCTGCATACATTTAGCTGTGTGCGTTTACTGTCAATATTTAGTGTTACATGCAGCACATAATGCCTGAGCATGACCTAAAATAGAAATCATCTTTTTAAATGATTTAAATAGGTGAATTGTATAAGCATACAATTGTTTTTAATCACCTTACACTATATTCGTATCACAAGCATAAGCCATAAAAAGCGTATACATGCGTTATATTCAGGCAATAAAAATCGGCATTGAAGCGATAGAACCCCAATGCCGAGCGTTTGAGCCTGAATTATGCTCCTAGCTCATCTTCATGCAAGAAGTGAGTATGGTGTGGAGCACGTTTGGTACGGCTCCATTCATCCAGCATTTCCATTTTCATTTCTTCTGTAATACGTGAGATTTTGGCATTTGCGTGAACATCATTATAGGTCAGTTCCAGACGATGACCATTTGGATCGAAGAAGTAAATTGAATGGAAAATACCATGATTGGTAACGCCTAATACTTTGACATCATTGGCTTCAAGATGTGCTTTTGCTGCTAATAATGCATTTTGGTCTTCAACTTCAAAAGCAATATGTTGAACCCATTGTGGGGTATTCTCATCACGTCCCATTTCTGGTTGAGTCGGTAATTCAAAAAATGCTAGTACATTGCCTTGTCCAGCATCGAGAAATAGATGCATATAAGGATCAAAGGCTTTGGTAGAAGGTACATGGTCTTCAGCAAATGCCAGAATGAAATCCATGTTGAGCATTTTTTTATACCATTCCACAGTCTCTTTAGCATCTTTACAACGATAGGCCACGTGGTGAATTTTTTTAATTGCAAAGCTCATGATAAAACTCCTTTTATCCCTATTCCCAATCTGGTTGTTGTTCTGGTGCAGCATGTAAAAATGCTGGAAGGGTTAAACAATGTTGATAAATCGATTCAATTTTTGGGAAAGCGCTTAAATCAATCTTGAAGCGCTTTGCGTTATAAACCTGTGGAATCAGGCAGCAGTCGGCAATCGTGGCTTGTGTACCAAAACAGAATTGCCCGTTGGAATGCTGCAACTGTTTTTCCAGACTTTTAAAGCCTTCAATAATCCAGTGCTGATACCATTGATTTTTTTGCTCATCGCTGACTGCAAGATCATTCTTGAGATATTTCAGCACTCTCAGATTATCCAGTGGGTGAATATCACAGGCGATGACCTGAGCAAATGCACGTACTTTGGCGCGTTCAATGCTATCTTTCGGTAACAATGGGGTTGCTGGATATTGTTCTTCCAGATATTCCAGAATACTGAGTGACTGTGAAAGCGCCTGATCCTGATCCATCAGTGTAGGAACAAGCTGGCTTGGATTCAGCGCAACATATTGTTCCTGTTGCTGTTCATTTTTGACCAAATGAACAGGCTGGGTTTCATAGGCAATCTCTTTCAGGTTCAGCGCAATACGGACACGGTACGCGGCCGAGCTACGAAAATAACTATACAGTTTCATAGCGCTCGTCCTTTTGTTCGTTAAAACTAAAGTGACGTGCTGGTAAAATGGTGTTGGCAACTTCGCCAAAGCCCACGCGAATACCATCTTTTTCACAATAACCTTTCATGACGACACGGTCGCCGTCTTCAAGGAAGCCGCGTGTTTCGCCGTTTGAAAGGTGAAGTGGCTTGGTGGTATTCCATGTCAGCTCAAGCAAACTGCCGTAAGAGTTTTCAGTTGGCCCAGAAATCGTACCAGAACCCATGAGATCGCCAACCTGAACATTACAGCCTGCAATGGTATGGTGGGTGAGTTGTTGCGCCATCGACCAGTACATATATTTAAAGTTGGTCTGGCAAATCACTTCTGCTTGTTGTGCTTGAGGTGTTTGTACTTCAACACTCAAATGAATGTCATAGCTGTTTGCAACATTTTCCTGTAAATAGCCGAGTGGTTGTGGCTGTTGTTCTGGGCCTTTGAGTTTAAATGGCTCCAAAGCTTCCATGGTAACGATCCATGGGGAAATTGCGCTGGCAAAAGTTTTGGCATTGAACGGGCCGAGCGGAACATATTCCCATTGCTGGATATCACGCGCAGACCAGTCATTTAGCAACACCATACCAAAGATATGATCCCATGCATTTTCAATCGCAATCGGCTCACCTAGTTCAGTGGCTTTACCTACAATAAAAGCAGTTTCCAGTTCAAAGTCGAGTTTACGCGTTGCTGAAAAAACAGGACGTTCTTCATTTGGTAATTTGATCTGACCAGAAGGACGGACAATATCTTTACCGCTGACAATCACAGAGCTGGCACGACCGTTATAGCCCACTGGTAGTTCACTCCAGTTTGGCAATAAGGCATTTTTCGGGTCTCTGAACATGGTACCAACATTGGTCGCATGTTCTTTAGATGAGTAGAAATCGGTATAGCCCGGTACATGTACTGGTAAATGTAGCGTAACGGCATCTTGTTTCAACAACGCTTTCTGGCGTAAGTCTGCGTTATCGCGTAATGCAGGGTTTTCAGCAGACAATAGGCTTTGCAAGGTTTTACGAACGGCTTGCCAGTTTTGCTTACCTGTTTCAATAAATTTATTTAAGGTTGTTTGATTAAAACAGTTTGGGACGTTGCTGTGTAACACGCCATGCGCTTCTAATGCTGCAAGATCGAGTACCCAGTCGCCAATCGCAACGCCGACACGTTTATCACCTTGTGCTGTTTCGCTAAAGATTCCGTAAGGCAAATTATGAATTGTGAAATCTGATTGTGGATCAATCTCAAGAAAAGAGTTTAATTGTTGCACCATGTTGTACCTTCCTTGTCTCTCATTCTGTGAAAAACGTTTAAATTTTTTATCTTGCTATGTTCAAGCTTTTGAAAAAACGATACATATTTTTCGTCTTATCCATTGAGCTGTCTTGGCTCAAGCAAGAAATATCGACTTTATGATTTCTATCATACTGAAAATAATTAATTACGCAATACATAATTTAATTACATTATTCATAATATTTGTTATTTATTGAATTTTCTGTTTATATGCGCGGTTATCTGAAAAGTAAATCAAATATTTTTTGATTAGAGGTAGGCATTGGTGATTAATTTATGATATACGTAATTTTAGACAAAAAAATTACGCTACAAGGACGAGAATAATCATATGTCAAAACAGGAGCAAGGAAACCTGAAACATGGTTTAAGCAATCGGCACATCCAGCTTATCGCGCTAGGTGGTGCAATTGGTACAGGTCTGTTTCTCGGGATTTCCCAATCAATCAAGTTGGCAGGCCCCTCGGTCATATTGGGTTACGCGATTGCAGGACTAATTGCATTTTTAATGATGCGTCAGTTAGGTGAAATGGTCGTACAAGAGCCAGTAAGTGGTTCATTCAGTCATTTTGCCTATAAATACTGGGGCTCATTTGCAGGCTTTATGTCGGGCTGGAACTATTGGGTACTCAATGTTCTGGTGTGTATGGCAGAGTTGAGTGCAATTGGTCTCTATATTCAGTATTGGTGGCCTGAAATACCGACATGGGTTTCAGCACTGGCTTTCTTTATTTTAATTAACGGTATCAACCTGTTACATGTAAAGTTTTTTGGCGAAATGGAGTTCTGGTTTTCCATCGTCAAAATTTTGGCTATCCTCGCCATGATTGCCTTTGGTTCATATTTACTTGCAACAGGTACAGCAGGGCCACAGGCGAGCATCAGTAACCTTTGGGCATTGGGTGGATTTTTCCCATTTGGTGTTGAAGGTTTAGTCATGGCAATGGCGGTGATCATCTTTGCATTTGGTGGCATTGAATTATTTGGTATTACCGCAGCCGAAGCACGTGAGCCAGATAAAACTCTACCAAAAGCAGTGAACCAGATTATTTACCGTATTCTGATTTTCTATATTGCGACACTTTTCATTCTGTTTGCATTATTCCCTTGGAATCAAATGGCAGCAGGTGGTAGTCCGTTCGTGATGGTATTTGCTTCACTGGACAGTCAAGGTGTAGCGACTTTACTTAACTTTGTGATTTTGACTGCGGCAGTATCGGTATATAACGGTACGAGTTATTGCAGTAGCCGTATGTTGTTAGGTTTGGCCCAACAAGGCAATGCACCGAAATTCCTCAAGCATATCAATAAGCGTGGTATTCCAACCAATGCGGTATATCTTTCAGCTTTCGTGACGGTTTTGTGTGTGTTGTTGAACTATGCATTTCCTGAAAAAGCGTTTGGTTTATTGATGATGCTGGTGGTTGCTGCGATTGTTATTAACTGGGTGGTGATTTCCTGGACACATCTCAAGTTCCGTAAAGCCATGCAAGCAGAAGGCGTAACAACCAAATTCCCAAGTATTGCTTATCCATTTAGTAATTATCTCTGCATGATCTTTATGCTGGGAATCTTGGTGGTCATGTCATTAACACCTGATATGCGTATTGCCGTGATGATGATTCCTGCGTGGATTCTATGTTTGATGCTGGCTTATTTTCTTAAACAGCGAAAGTTAAGAAATACGCAACATAGTGTGGCATTGAATACAGATGCATAAGTTTTGAATATATGATGTGAATAGAAGGGCTGAGTTATTCAGCCCTTTTTTATTGGCGATATCTAAAAAATAGAGTCTCCGTGATTATTGAGCACGAATTAAATTTTTAAATAAGATAAGATTCACTCATATATCAAGTAATAAATCTTAAGGTTTTGAATTGTTTCAATCTCTGAATATCCAGACGCGCTTAGGTGGTTTTTACTTTTTCTACTATTCCATCGTTGGTACATTCATGCCTTATTGGAACCTGTATCTACAAGATCAGGGTTTCAACTATCAAGAGATTGGTATTCTTTCTTCAATTGCGATTATTACCCGTTTTTTTGCGCCACTCATCTGGGGCTGGATCGCCGATAAGTCCGGCAAGCGCATGCTACTAGTGCGCATTGCCACATGGATGGAAGCCTGTATCTGGTTTGCAATATTTGTGATTCCAAACAGCTTTCAATCGGTTGCTTTGCTGATGCTGATTTTTAGCTTCTTCCAGAATGCTATTCTGGCTCAATTTGAAGGGGTGACATTATTTTGGCTGGGTGAAAAACGGGCTGAACTGTATGGCAAAGTGCGTAAGTGGGGTTCGGTCGGTTTTATTGTCGGAGTGTTTTTGATTGGCGCATTATTGGAGATTATTCCAATTGCGATGTTGCCAGTTTTACTTTTAGCGATTTCATTTCTTGCTTTTCTATGGTCATTTAGTATTAAAGAGCCTGAGCATGCACCAAGCTCACAAAAAAAATTACAACCGCTATGGCCTGTTCTGAAAAAACCTATTGTTGCTGCATTCTTTAGCATTGAATTTATTTTATTGTTTTCACTGGCGCCATTTTATAGTTTCTATAGTAATTTCCTCAAAGAAATTGGTTTCAGTACTACACAAATTGGCAGTTTGTGGGCGATGGGTGTTATCGCCGAGATTGTCATGTTTGCAGTCGCGCAAAAAGTATTTTTCACTCGCTTTTCTTGGCGGACACTGGTGGTGATTTGTCTACTGCTGACCAGTCTTCGCTGGTGGCTAGTGGGGATGTTGGAGACAAATTATATCGGACAATTGCTGACCCAATGCCTGCATGCATTTAGTTTTGGGTTGTTCCATCTAATTGCCATGAAAGTGATTTTTCAGAACTTCTCGGCAGAGCAACAGGGACGTGGACAAGCGCTGTATAGCACCATGTGGGGCTTAGGCGTTGCTTCTGGAAGTTTGTTGGCAGGGCATTACTGGCAGATGCTTTCAGGTATGACCATCTTTTTCTGTGCAAGTGTAGTGGTGTTGCTGGGACTATTACTGGTGTTCTGGCTGCCGAATCACATTGAAACAGCAGCCAAAAGCTAAATTAGAGTTGGATGTTTTGATATTGAGGCATCCACGGTTGTGCTTGTTCGAGCTGGGCTGCCAGTTGAAGTAAGCGATCTTCACGTCCAAACGGCGCGATAAACTGACTGCCAAGCGGCAGGCCTTGTTGATTCCAGTACAGCGGCACCGACATGGCTGGTAAGCCAGTAACATTGGCTAACTGGGTAAAGGGAACCCAGCTCAAGTTGTCTTGTACCATTTTTTCGACCAGTTTCCCTTGTGCGAGATAGTGGGCTTTACCAAGTTTTAACAAGCCTTTTAAGATGGGTTTCTGCCACGTTGGCGTGGCAACTTCACCATTCTTGGGTGCAACCGATGCTGTGCTTGGAGTGAGATACAGGTCATATTGTTCAAAGAAGATGTTCATCTGGGTGCTATACACGCCCCAATTATCCAGAGTGTGAATATATTCTGTTGCCGTGGTTTTTGCCCCAAAAGCCGCCAATGCAATGGAATCCAGTTCAAAGTCCTGATCGGTTGCCCCATATTGTTGTTTGATTTGTGCCTGCATATAAGAGAACTGGCTAAACCATGTGGTTACGAAGTCTTTTGCCAATGCCAAACCATCAATTTTTGGGTGATCTTCCACCACAATATGACCCAATGATTCCAGCAGTTTTGCAGTGTGTTGCACTGCTTGAATCGCATCTTTAGACACTTTGGTGCCAATCGGGGATTGGGTGTTAAACGCGATTCTGAGCTTTTTAGGTGTTTGTTGAATGATATCACTGTATTTTTGTGCTGGCGCTTCAATTCTAAAGAGTGAAGTTTGTTCTGGGCCTTGCTCGGCATCAAGCATGGCTGCACTATCACGCACAGTTTTGCTTAAAACATGCTGCATTGCTGCGCCATGCATGGCTTCACTGAATTGTGGCCCCCACGGCGTGCGTCCACGACTAGGCTTTAAGCCAAATAGACCGCAATAAGAAGCAGGGATACGGATGGAACCGCCGCCATCACCAGCACCGGCAATCGGGACAAGGCCTGCCGCTACCGCAGATGCTGAACCGCCTGAAGAACCACCACTATTATGTTTTAAATTCCACGGGTTATGGCATGCACCCCATGCCTTAGGTTCGGTAATACCTTTAATGCCAAACTCTGGCGTATTGGTACGGCCAAAAGTGACAATACCGGTATTTTCCCAGCGATTGACAATTTCAGCATTAAAATCAGGGATGTAATTGCGGTTTTTAAGTGCACGGCTACCATAGGAGGTCGGAATGCCTTGGTATTCCTGAAACAGATCCTTTACCAAGAAGGGAACACCTGCAAATGTGCCAGAACGTTGTTGGCTTGCGCGTTGTTTTGCCTGTTCATACATGGGAATAATGATGGCATTGAGCTTGGGATTGACCTGTTGAGTGCGTTGTAATGCAATGTCTATTAATTCAGAAGGATGGATTTGTTTTGTGTTAACTAAGTGAGCTAATCCAAGACCATCGTATTGCACATATTCTGAAAATTTCATGGCTTTTATCCCTAAAGCTAAATTGTTATAAAGTAAAAATAAATCTAAGTTGCGAAATAGAATACCCGAAAAAAATAACAGAACAATCAATTAAATTACGTGCTAAAAATATTGTGTTTATATGGTTATGAATGCGTGTTTTTATCAAAAAATATGCTAATTTAAGCGCATGCACCGTTTTAGATGACGACTTAATTAAATCTATGAAAAATATTTATATTATTGGATTATTATGGGCTTGCTCAACATGGACTATGGCAGAGACGGTCGTAAATAACAAGGCAGCGCCAACGCCTCAGCAAGTGGCTAAAGCGAATGCGATTCGTGTAACAACACGCCCTGAAATTATGGGTTTATGGGGAATGGAAATTCCAAATAATAAAAAATGTGTTGAGTACTATAATTTTCGTGGTTCCAGCGATGTGGTGATTAAAAGCGGACAGGAATGGTCTTACGGTTTATATGATTATCAACCTTCTGAAGATCATAAAGAGCGGCTACCTGCGCTGATCTTACAGATTAAATATGACAATAATGAAAAGGATTGTTCTGGCCAAGCTCAGGATCAAACAGGTGAGGTTTCTCAGTATTTTGTGAAATGGTCAAACGATCACACCATTGATTTCTGTGCCAGCGAGAAGGGCGATAAATGTTTTGCTACCTTGCGTCGTGTTTTACCTTAATGAATCGGTAGACATAAAAAAGCCTCTTATTTAAGAGGCTTTTTTATTTAGGCTTTTTCAGCTTGCGGTTCAAGCTGTTTAAGTAAATGCTTTTCTAGGTAATGAATATCCATTGCCTGTTCACAGAAGTTCTTATCTTGCAGGATAAGATCTTTATGCAATGGAATATTGGTTTTAATCCCAGTCAAAATCATTTCATCTAAGGCTTGACGCATACGAGCCAGAGATGTTTCACGATCTTTACCATGAGCAATCAATTTTGCAATCATTGAATCATAGTAAGGCGGAATGCTATAACCTTGATAAATATGTGAGTCTAGACGAATACCCGCGCCACCTGGTGCATAGAAGCTTTCAATCTTGCCTGGTGAAGGCAGGAATGTAGTTGGGTCTTCGGCATTGATACGACATTCAATCGCATGACCTTTTACTTCGATTTGCTCTTGTTCAAGCTCTAGACCTAAACCAGCAGCAATGCGAAGCTGTTGTTCAATAATGTCGACGCCTGTCACCATCTCAGTCACAGGATGTTCAACCTGAACACGTGTATTCATTTCAATAAAGAAGAATTCACCATCTTCAAACAAGAACTCAAATGTTCCCGCGCCACGGTATTGCATCAATTTACATGCATTGACACATGCTTCCAGAATATCAGCGCGCGCTTGTTCTGGTAAGTTTGGTGCAGGTGCTTCTTCTAATACTTTTTGATGGCGACGTTGTAAAGAACAGTCACGATCATATAAGTGAATCGCATGGCCGTTACCATCACCAAGAACCTGAACTTCGACATGGCGAGGCTTCTGTAAGAAACGTTCCATATATACGGTGTCATCACCGAACCACATTTCAGCATCACGCTGTGCAGCCTGAACAGATTCAAGTAGGGTGTCGACACGTTCTACAATACGCATACCACGACCACCACCACCTGCGGCAGCTTTTACGATCAACGGGAAGCCAATTTCTTTGGCTTCAGCAAGTGCATTGTGAATCGTAACTGCATGGTCACAACCCGGTACGGTTGGAACACCTGACTTTTTCATGGCAATAATGGCAGAAACCTTATTTCCCATGAGGCGGATATGTTCAGGGCGAGGGCCAATGAAAATGAAACCTGAGCTTTCTACAATTTCAGCAAATTCAGCATTTTCAGACAAGAAGCCATAACCAGGGTGGATTGCATCTGCACCTGTAATTTCTGCAGCAGTAATAATCGCAGGAATATTTAAATAGCTTTCACTTGTGGTACCTGGCCCAATACATACAGCTTCATCAACGAAGCGTAAATGCATCAAGTCTTTGTCAGCATCTGAGTAGATACCAACTGTTTTAATGCCAAGAGTTTTACAAGCCCGAGTAATTCGTAAAGCGATTTCACCACGGTTTGCAATTAATACTTTTTGCAACATCGGAATCCCCAAACAAATTAAGCACGGTAGCGGAAAAGTGGTTGACCGAATTGGATCACTTCACCATTTTTCACCAAGATTTCTTCAATAACACCGCTCTTTGTTGCTTCGATCGGGTTCATGATTTTCATCGCTTCGATGATACCAAGTGTTTCACCCGCAGAAACTGTTTGACCTACATTTACAAATGGTGCTTCACCCGGGCTTTGTGCTGCATAGAACACACCAACCATTGGAGAAGTTTCAACTGCACCACGTGGTGTTTTAGCTGCTGGAGCCGCTGGAGCAGAAGCTGCTGGCGCTGCCGCAACAGGCGCTGCTGCATAAACAGGAGTAGGACGAGTTAATGAGATGGACTGGTCACCTTCCTTAACTTCAATCGCTTGTAAGTCAGATTCAATCATCAAGTCGATGAGCTTCTTGATTTTACGGATATCCATGAGTGAGCATTCCTAATGTGTTTAAAATTAGTTAGAAGATTGAATTTTTTCGATAGCGTAATCGAGTGCAAAGGAATAACCCTTCGCACCTAAGCCACAAATCACGCCAATGGCCTTATCTGATAAATATGAGTGATGACGAAATGCTTCACGGGCGTGAACATTTGACAAATGAACCTCAATAAATGGAATGGCAACGCCGAGAAGGGCATCGCGTAAAGCAACTGATGTATGAGTTAGGGCAGCAGGGTTGATAATGATAAATTTTACCCCTTCAGCTTGTGCCTGATGAATGCGATCGACAATCGCACCTTCCCAATTGCTTTGAAAAGTATCTAGTGTAAGTGATGCGTGTTTAGCCTGAGCGGTGAGTTGCTGGTTAATATCATCTAAAGTGAGATAACCATAAACTTCTGGTTCGCGCTTTCCTAGCAAGTTCAAATTCGGTCCGTGAATCACCAAAATGGTTGAGCTCATTCAGCCTGCTCCAATTCTAAAACTGCAAATATTTTTTGCAAGATGTCTGCAAAGTTTGCTTATTATGGCATAAATTTCTGCAATTTTTTTATAAATTCTTTTAATTGATGAAGAAAGTTGCATACCAAGCATGGTGCATATAATGAAAACTTTGCAAGGAATTGGCAATGTTAAAATATGACAAATTTCAGCGTATTTTCGTTTTTTTATATTTTAAACTGAATTGCCCCAATTCGTTCATGGGATTTGTGTAACTCAGCAGTCAATCTTGCCGAAGCCTGTTTGTTTTTACATGACTTGTCGATCAATGTATCGTGGAAACTAGTGTTTGAAAGCCTGAATAATGGAATCTATATTTTTTATTGTAAATTATTGATTTTATGTTTTTTAATCTTGGTTTTCATTCTCGTTTTAATCGGCTGTAGCAAATGATCAGGCTTAAATTCTTCTCCCTTCATCTGAGTATTCTCATTTCGTGGGTAGGTACTATATAGAGACCTATTGTGCTGCTTATGGATTGAACACTCTGCTTGTTGTTGCCATTGGCAAAAATGATGAAATCCCTGATTCTGGATGGCAGTTAATGACATAAAAATGTCCGAAAAAGATATGCATGACTTCAATATGATAACAATCACTTAAAAGATTACATCTGATTGGCGTAATCTTTTATGGGTCTTTCAATGCTGTCTTGGTACTTCAAGACAGCTTTTTTTTGTCCAAGATTTAACTTTCTTTGGCAGCTTGATAAATCGAGCCCAAGACACAGTGCTGTGCTTGTTCAAGATAGGTGGTTTTTTCTGACGCAACATCATTCCATTTATACATTTGCTGAAATAGCCATTCAAAATCTTCTGCTTTCGGTTCAGCACTATTTTGTACGAAGTTCCGAATAATCTTCTGAATACTAAAATACTTCTCGACGTGAATCTCTGCTGAACATGGAAATTGAATCACATCAAAGTCCATCAGCATTTGCCACACCTGAGTAAAATCTTGTAGTTCTCGTAATTCCTGTTGTGCTTTCAGAATCGCACGGCTCAGTGCAATGAGTGTATGGGGGTGCTGTTTGGCCCAGTCTTGAGTTACGGCAAGCACTTTATCTGCAACATTGGGAATGATCTGTTGGCTGGAGCAGACGATATGGCTCAGGCCCTGAATTTCAGCTTGTGTATTCCACGGTTCGCCCACACAAAATCCATCAATCAGGTGATTGCTGATGGCTTCAACCATATAGGGTGGAGGTAATGTTTTTAACTGAATGGATTGTGCTAATTCAGGACTGGCCAAGGCCAGCCATTCTCTTAAACAATAATGATGAATTGAATGCTGAAATACATGAGCGAGAGACAAAGGATGGTTATTCTGGATATATTCAACGACTTTATGGGCAGAAGACTCAGCCGAATCTTGGGAATCAATATTCAGTTGATAGCATAATTTTTGGCTGATGCTAATAAAGGCACGATTTTCACTTAGCACTAAGGGTGTTTGCAGCGGAATACCTATCTGATCAGCGCCTATAGCCGCAGCAGGAAGCATGGCGGATAAGCAATGGGCAGCATCTAGCAGGCCAAAAGCCAAACGGTCTCGTAAACTTGCCCAAGACGCTTCTTTGACCAGTTGAACATTTAATCCATTTTCGGCAAAAAAACCACGCTGTTTGGCCCAAAGCAGTGCAACACAGTCGAGTAAAGGAATATAGCCCAGTTGTAAGTCAGTTTTTTCTAATACGATAGAATGAACCATTTACTCATCCTTTAATTGATTATTTAAAAGTTGTTGAGCATCAAGGAGGCGCCGAGCCATTTCTCCAATGGTCATGCGATGGCTCATGGCATTTTTTCTGAGCAGTTGAAAGGCGGTATCTTCGGTCAACCCATGTAATTGCATCAGCAACACTTTGGCCTTTTCAATATCTTTACGATCTGCCAGTTTGGTCTTGGCATCTTTGAGATCACCTTCCAGCTTTTTATGTTTCTTATATTGCTCAATGGAAATATCGAGAATGGTATGTAAGCGGCTTGGGTCAATACCATCGACGATATAGGCGGTAATACCCGCGTCAATGGTTTGTTTAATGGTGTCTTTATCTGCATTTTTGGTAAATAGGACAGTCGGTAGATCAAAGTTGCTGACACAACTCTCGATTACATCACGATGTGGATGATCCATATCCAGCAGAATCACATCTGCTTGGAGGTGTTCGAGTTTAAATAGATTGAAGTGATCCAGCGTAAAACAAGCCACCACATCAAAGTCATGTTCAATCAAGCATGCTTTTAGGTATTCAGCCCGAGCCTGGTCGTCATCAATAAGAGCGATCTTGAGTTTCGGCATAAGTATAAAGGTCAAACGCTAAGTCAAAGCACATCTAAGGTCATGTGCGGTATAGGATAGAGACGATTGTTTTGAAGCAAATTTAATGCCAGTCAATGAGGGGTTAAATCTCGATCTGCATTCATGGCCAGATGCTTCATAGAGATTAGTGTACTGCGATTGATAGAAAGAAAAATGAAAAAGATGTGACCAGCCAACACAAAATAAAAATGCGCATTTTTGGTGCGGAAAAAGAGTTTTTTTGAGGCGGTTTCAAGGCTGCTGTAAAACAGTTCATTTCTTATTTTTATGAATATAGCAATAAAATAGAATGCATTTTTAGGAGAATGTTTTTAATTATAATTAATATAAAACAATTATTTAACCTGTTTTTGAAGGTGTGTTTTAAAAAATTGGCATAGCAATTGCTAAATATCTCATGAGTCAAAGATGACTTGTAAAGTTATAAGACGGCCAACGATGTCCGATCTGATCGATTTGTTTACACAACCTGATGTGTCAACAACGCAAATTACGTTCAGTATGGGAGATGGCTATGTCTTTAGATTTATCTGCTAAAAAAGCAACTTCAATCAAGTTATTTAACTTTTCTGCACCAGCAATGCGGGCATTCCACATGAGCTGGCTGGCTTTCTTTGTTTGCTTCTTTGCTTGGTTTGCCTGTGCGCCTTTAATGCCGGTGATCGCAGGTGAATTCCATTTAACCAAAGACCAAATCGCAAATATCAATATTGCTGCTGTTGCAATCACGATTGTAGTCCGCCTCATTGTCGGGCCACTGTGTGATAAGTATGGCCCACGTAAAACCTATACCGCTTTGTTACTCATCGGCAGTATTCCTGTATTTGGTGTAGCCGCAGCCAACAGTTACGAATCCTTCCTTTTCTTCCGTTTGCTGATTGGTGCCATCGGTGCCAGCTTCGTGATCACGCAATACCATACCAGCATTATGTTTGCGCCAAATGTGGTGGGAACCGCAAATGCCACCTCAGCGGGTTGGGGTAATGCGGGTGGTGGTGCTACACAAGCTTTGATGCCATTGCTATTGGCTGCATTGGTGATGTTTGGTGTTGAACAAGCGATGGGTTGGAGAATTGCGCTGATCGTCCCAGGTGTGATGATGGTGATCGTCGGTATCCTTTACTGGAAGCTTACCCAAGATTGTCCTCAAGGCGACTTTAAAGCATTGCGCGAGCAAGGTGTCGTGGTTGGAAGTGACAAAAAAGGTGGTGTTGCAATCTTGATGCACGCAGCACGCAACTATCGTGTCTGGATATTGTTTGCCTCTTATGCCGCGTGTTTCGGTATCGAAATTTTCATGCACAACATCATCGCGATGTATTACGTCGAGCACTTCAATTTCGGATTAAAAGAAGCAGGTCTAGCTGCGGGAATCTTTGGTTTATTGGCTCTATTTGCTCGTGCCTTAGGTGGACTGGTTTCAGACAAAGTCGCAATGAAAAAAGGACTGGATGGTCGTACCAAAGTGCTGTTTATCCTGATCTTGGGTGAAGGTTTATTCCTGATGCTGTTTTCACAAATGAATAGTGTTGCACTTGCCATGATGAGTATGACGGTATTTGCACTATTTACCCATATGGCTTGTGGTGCAACTTACGCTTTAGTGCCATTCATTGATCGTGATGCTTTAGGCGGTGTGGCAGGCATTATTGGGGCAGGCGGCAATGTGGGTGCAGTTGCAGCAGGCTTCCTATTAAAAGGTATGGTCGATATTCAAACCTGTTTAATGGTTTTAGGTGGCCTAGTCGTCTTTGCAGCAGGTTCAGTCATGTTGATCCGCTTCTCAGTCGAACATAAAGAAAAAGAACAACGTCTGTTTGAACAGGCCGTTTTAGAACGTGGCTCAGAACAAAGCAGCATAGCTTAATCATTCGTCAGATTTTAGGAGAAACACAATGAAATTAGTGATGATTGGTCACGGTATGGTGGGACATAAATTCATCGAAGCCATCTTGGAGAAAGCGGATGATGAATTAGAAATTACCATTCTTGCGGAAGAACCTCGTATTGCTTATGACCGCGTACATTTGACTGAATATTTCTCTGGTAAAACAGCAAAAGACTTATCACTGGCTCGTTTTGACTTTGCCGACGCACATGGTATTGACCTCCGATTAAACACCAAAGCAGTTGAGATCAATCCTGCTGAGCAAACAGTGACCACCAATTTCGGTGATGTGATTCATTATGACAAATTGGTATTAGCAACAGGTTCATATGCCTTTGTTCCTCCAATCTCAGGCAATGACCGTGAAAACTGTTTTGTCTATCGTACCATCGAAGACTTGGATGCGATTCGTGCAGCAAGTCTGAATGCGAAGACAGGTGTAGTGATTGGTGGCGGTTTATTGGGGCTGGAAGCTGCCAAAGCACTACGTGATTTAAATCTGGAAACCCATGTGGTGGAATTTGCACCACGTTTGATGGCGGTACAGATCGATGATCTTGGCGGTAAAGTATTGCGCCGTAAAATCGAAAATCTTGGGGTTAAAGTTCACACCCAAAAAGCCACACAATGTATTGAAGCGGGTGAAAGTGCAACACATGTGATGAAATTTGCCGACGGTAGCGCGCTTGAAACCGATATCATTTTATTCTCGGCAGGGATTCGCCCACGTGATGAATTAGCGCGTGTCAGTGGCTTAGCATTGGGTGAGCGTGGCGGGATTAAAATTAATGATTATTGCCAAACCTCAAATGACAATATTTATGCGATTGGTGAATGTGCACTGTGGGATAACAAAATTTATGGCTTAGTTGCACCGGGCTATGACATGGCACGAATCGCGGCAAAACATATCTTAGCCGAAGATACGCATTGTTTTGCAGGTGCAGATATGAGCACCAAATTGAAATTGATGGGTGTTGATGTTGCCTCCGTCGGTGACGCGCATGGGATGACGCCAAACTCACTCAGCTATTTTTATGCTGATGAGGATGCATTGGTTTATAAAAAAATTGTGGTTGACGCAGACAAAACCAAATTGCTTGGTGCGGTCTTGGTCGGTGATGCCAAAGAATACAATGATCTTTTGCAAATGATGTTGAATGGTTTGACGCTTCCAGAAACGCCTGAAAGTTTGATCATGCCTGGATTTGCCGATTCAGGTGCTAAAGCAGGTGGCAGTGGTGTCGATTTATTGCCTGATAGTGCAACCATTTGTTCATGTAATAACGTTTCTAAAGCCGATATTTGCCAAGCGATTTGTGACGGTTCAACTTCTTTAGGTGCATTGAAAAAATGTACCAAAGCAGCGACAGCCTGTGGTGGTTGTGCGCCGTTAGTGACGCAAGTGTTGAAATCTGAGTTACAGCGTCAAGGTGTAACGGTCAATAACCATGTTTGTGAGCACTTCCCATATTCACGCCAAGAAATTTATCACTTGGTTCGTGTCAATGAAATCAAGACCTTTGACGATTTGATTCAGCAACATGGTCATGGTCTAGGCTGTGATATTTGTAAGCCAATGGCGGCCAATATTTTGGCATCGTGCTGGAATGATTTCGTACTTGAACCAAGCCATGCGGGTCTACAAGACAGTAATGATTACTACTTGGGCAATATTCAAAAAGATGGTTCTTACTCGGTTGTGCCACGTATGGCAGGTGGTGAAGTCACCCCAGATGGTTTAATCGCTGTCGGTCAAATTGCCAAGAAATATAACCTGTATACCAAAATCACAGGTGGACAACGAGTCGACTTATTTGGTGCGCAAATCCATCAACTCCCGTTTATTTGGGAAGAGCTCAACGCAGCAGGTTTTGAATCAGGTCATGCTTACGGTAAATCATTACGTACCGTGAAATCATGTGTCGGTAGTACGTGGTGCCGTTATGGCGTCGATGATTCTGTTGGCTTGGCGATTGAACTTGAGAATCGTTATAAAGGTTTACGTTCACCACATAAACTGAAAATGGCTGTGTCGGGTTGTACCCGTGAATGTGCAGAGGCACAAGGTAAAGATGTAGGGGTGATTGCAACTGAGAAAGGTTGGAACCTGTATGTCTGTGGGAATGGTGGCATGAAACCACGTCATGCAGAGCTATTGGCATCTGATCTTGATACCCAAACCTTGATTTGCTATATCGATCGTTTCTTTATGTTCTATATCCAAACCGCAGATCGTTTACAGCGCACCAGTGTATGGCGTGACAATATGGAAGGTGGTTTGGATTATCTTAAATCGGTGATTGTCGATGATTCGCTAGGGCTTGCCGAAGAACTCGAAAGCCGTATGAGCCATGTGATTGGCACTTATCAAGATGAATGGCGTACCGCGGTTGAAGATCCTGAAATCCGTAAACGTTTCCAAACCTATATCAACGCCAGTGCAGAAGAGCAAGCTGATCCACATATTCAATTTACTCAAGTGCGTGATCAGATTCGCCCATTAAATGACGCTGAACGTTCAGTCGATCGTATCCCAATGGTTGAAGCATAAGGAGAATTCAAATGACCAGTTTAAAGAGCATGAATATGCTGCCAGAAAATCAATGGGTTGAGGTGTGTGCTTTGGATGACATCACACCGAATACAGGTGTAGGCGCATTGATTGAAGGTCAATCGGTTGCACTGTTTCGTGTTGGACATGAAAAACGCATTTATGCTTTAAGCAATAAGGACCCGTTTAGCCAAGCCAATGTGATGTGCCGTGGCATTATTGGCGATTTACAAGGTGAACGTGTGATTGCATCGCCGATTTATAAGCAACATTTCAGTTTAGCGACGGGTCGCTGTCTGGAAGATAAAGACCAAAAGTTATTGGTTTTTCCAACCAAAATTGAAAATGGTCGTGTTTGGGTCGGGTCTGTTCCGCAAAAAACCTATATTACCAATAATGGCGCTGCGCAAGAAAAGCTGAAACTGGTGCTGATTGGCAATGGTCTGGCGGGTATGCGTTGCTTAGAGGACTTACTGGACATGGCACCAGATCGCTATGAGGTGACGGTGATTGGTGAGGAACCTTGGGGCAATTACAACCGTATTATGCTGTCACCAGTGCTTTCAGGTGAAAAAACCATTGATGACATCATGCTGCATCCACATGCATGGTATCGCGATAAAGGGATTCAATTTATCGCTGATGATCCTGCGGTAAAAATTGATCGTACTCGTAAAGTGGTACATACCGAGAAAGGCGAAAGCGTTGATTATGATCGTTTGATCATTGCAACTGGTTCATCGCCGTTTATTCCGCCTGTGCAAGGCGTGGATTTAAAAGGCGTGATCAGCTTCCGTGATATTTATGATGTCAACACCATGATCAAATATTGCGAAACCAAGAAGAATGCCGTGGTGATTGGTGGTGGTTTGCTGGGCCTGGAAGCGGCGTATGGACTGAAACAACGTGGCATGAATGTGACGGTTCTACACCTGATGGATCGAATTATGGAACGTCAGTTGGATGGTCGTGCCAGCCGTATGTTGCGCCATAGTATTGAGCAAAAGGGCATCAATATTATTACGGAAGCCAATACCGAAGCATTAATTGGTGAAGAGGGGCATGTCAGTCAAGTCCGCCTTAAAGATGGAACTGTGTTAGATGCAGATTTAGTGATTTTTGCGGTCGGGATTCGTCCGAATATTGCTTTGGCTCAAAGTGCAGGACTACGTTGTAATCGTGGCATCTTGGTGAATGACACCATGCAGACTTTTGATCCAAGTATCTATGCTGTGGGAGAATGCATCGAGCATCGTAATCAAACTTTTGGTTTGGTTGAACCCCTGTGGGGACAAGCCTTTATTTGTGCAACGCATTTGGCTGAACATGGCAGCTTGACCTTTAAATCACCAACCGTACCAACACAGTTAAAAGTCAGTGGTGTCGACGTATTCTCGGCTGGGCGAATTGATTTAGAAAATAGTGAACCGAAAGAGGATTATGAAGACATCATCCTCAATGATGATAAGCGTCAAATTTATAAGCGTATCATTATCCAGAAAGACAAAGTGATTGGTGCGGTTCTGTTTGGTGATACGGAAGATGGCATGTGGTATGCCGAGTTGATTGCAGATCAAACACCTGTTTCTACATTTAGAAACAAGCTGTTATTTGGTAAGGATTTTGCAATGAAAAAGGCAGGGTAAAAGTTAACTTTTTCGTGAAGAATAGGTTACGTATTAATGGCATTGCCGCATATTTCATGTATGAGCAGATGTTATTTTTAAAGGCATTGCCTTACTTTTCAAGGATGAAAAGTAACAAAAATCCTTTGTTGAACTGACGGTACGTCCTTGCTACCGCAGTTCAACAAGGCGGCATCCATGCCGCCTGTCACGGTAGTGGGTGATGAGAAAAATCTAGTTTTAGAAAGATTGTTTAAGCTGAAACTGGAGAAGAACTCAGAAAGACTTTTTGTTGAACGTAGAGTTCAGTGAATTAATGAGGTAAAAGGGGCAGTCATGAACAGTATTCAAAATCTAGAACACAGTCGCTCCGATCAAGCAGAAACAATCATAACAAAAACAACATGCCCTTATTGTGGCGTGGGCTGTGGTGTGGATGTCAGTGTGCAACATAAAGCGCATGGCACGACGGTACAAGTCGCTGGTGATATGAATCATCCTTCAAACTTTGGACGATTGTGTATCAAGGGGAGTAATTTAGCTGATACAGTGGGCTTGGAAACTCGTGTCTTGCATCCGATGTTTGGTCGTAAAAACCATCGTACAGTCACCACATGGGATCAAGCCATTGAGAAAATTGCAGATCAGTTTCAAGCCTGTATTGATCAATATGGCGCAGACAGCGTTGCATTTTATGTCTCAGGTCAGTTGCTGACGGAAGACTATTATGTGGTGAATAAGTTTGTAAAAGGCTATTTAGGCTCTGCCAATATTGATACCAATTCACGCTTATGTATGTCATCTGCGGTTGCGGCGCATAAACGTGCTTTTGGTGAAGATATTGTTCCAGCCAGTTATGAAGATTTTGAACATACTGACATGGTGGTTTTAGTCGGTTCCAATACAGCATGGTGTCATCCTGTTCTGTATCAACGCATCATGCAGGCCAAAAGCAAGAATCCAGATTTATTTGTAGTGGTGGTTGATCCTCGTTTTACCAGTACCTGTGAGCAAGCGGATTTACATTTGCCAATCTTACCTGGTCAGGATGTGGCTTTATTTAACGGCTTGTTTCAGTATTTGTACCGCAATGATTGTATCGATCAACATTTTGTAGAGACCCATACCGAAGGTTTAGCGGCACTTTTAGCTGCGAGTACCAGCGAACAAGATTTTGATGGATTAGTGAAACGAACAGGGATTTCCGCAGAAAAATTACAACTATTTTTTGATAAGTTTGCCAAGACGGAGAAAGTGATTACGCTATTTTCAATGGGCGTGAATCAATCCTCTCAAGGGGTGAACAAAGCCAATAGCATTATCAACTGTCATTTACTGACTGGGAAAATTGGCAAATTAGGCGCAGCGCCATTTTCAATGACGGGTCAACCCAATGCCATGGGCGGTCGTGAAGTGGGTGGACTCGCCAATATGTTGGCTGCACATCTGGATTTGGACAATCCTTCACATCAAAAACTGGTACAAGATTTCTGGGACAGCCCTGTGATTGCCAAGCAAGCAGGCTTAAAAGCAGTTGATTTATTCCAAGCAGTGGAAAGTGGCAAAATTAAAGCCATTTGGATTATGGCAACCAATCCTGTAGTGAGTTTGCCTGATGCTGATCAAGTCAAGCGTGCATTGGAAAAATGTGAGTTTGTCGTGGTCTCTGATATTTGTGCAGATACCGATACCACGGCTTATGCCGATGTGTTGTTACCTGCACTGGGTTGGGGGGAGAAAGATGGCACAGTTACCAATTCTGAACGCCGTATCTCACGTCAACGTGCATTTTTAACGCCGCCAAAACAAGCCAAAGCCGATTGGTGGGCAGTTGCTCAGGTTGCGAAAAAACTAGGATTTAATGGTTTTGATTTTAATCATGCCTGTGACATTTTTAATGAACATGCGGCTTTATCGGCTTATCAAAATGCCAGTGTTGACCAACGTGACCAAGTTGAAAATTTCCGTTATTTCAATTTGAAAGGCCTCATGAATTTAAGTCTGGATGAATATAACTCTCTACGCCCAATCCAATGGCCTGTATGGGAGAAAGGTCAAAGTGTTGCGGTGGAGCAGCTATTTGATCGAGGTCGTTTTAGCCATAAAAACCAAAAAGCCAAATTGATTCCAACCGTGGCTATAGATCCAGTGCATGCGATTTCTGAAGATTATCCTTTGGTGTTGAATACGGGGCGTATTCGTGATCAGTGGCATACCATGACTCGCACGGGTTTATCGGCAAATCTCACCACACACCGCGCTGAACCATTTTGTGAGATTCACCCGAATGATGCGTTAAAATTTGGTATTCGTGATAAAGCTTTGGTTGAGGTTCGTTCGGAATGGGGCCGCTGCGTGCTGCGTGTGACCTTGGCACAAGGGGTTCGCCGTGGCCAAATCTTTGCACCGATTCACTGGACTGAACAAGTCGCTTCTGATGCGCGGATTGGTAAAGTGGTCAATCCTGTGGTGGATGCGATTTCAGGTGAACCTGAATTTAAACATACCCCTGTCGCAATTCAGCCGTTCCATACCACTTGGCAAGGTGTGCTCTATGTACGTGAAGGTTTTGAACATCATATCAAAGCTTCATTACAAAATTGTGCGTGGTGGACCAAGATCAAAACTGCAAAAGCCATTCGTTATGAAATTGCTGATCGTCAGAGTATTGATCAAACCCAAAAGAATTTAAAAAGCTTCCTGCCTTTTGTCGATGAAACTTATGAATGGTTAAGCCTTGAAGATATTTCATCGCAACTCAGTCATAGTGTGATTTTAAAAGAAGGTATTCTGGTTGCCAGTTTATATATCGCTCCTGCCGATCTATTGCCTGATCGGGATTGGGTGGCGAGCCTATTTAAACGTGAAAGATTAAGTGCTCTGCATCGTAAAGCACTGCTGGCGGGTATGCCAATGTCCGCTGCAAATAATGATGGACCATTGGTCTGTAGTTGCTTTAAAGTGGGTAAAAATAAGATTATTGAAGCCATTAAAACGCAAAATATCACGCATGAAAAACAAGTCACTGCATTTTTAAAAGCAGGCGGAAATTGTGGTTCCTGCTTACCTGAAATTCGTGGCTTGATCAAAACCTGTCAACTGGAGGCAGAAGAATGAATACAGAATATCCCGTTACAGATCTGGTGATCTTGGCGGGAGGGCAAGCACGTCGTATGAATGGCGTGAACAAGCTACTGCAACAGTTCGATGATCAGATTCAACTGTTAAAAATTTCTGAGCATTTTAAGACCCAAGTACAACAGATTTGGGTGAATAGCCATCGTGATCGTTCGATTTACCAACAGATTGAACCAGATATTCAATGCTATGCCGATGATCAGCAGGGTTTTCTAGGCCCATTAATGGGCATGAAAAGCGCATGGTCGCATATTAAAGCTGACTATGTTTTATTTATTCCCTGTGATGTGACTTATATTCCCAATCAGGTTTTAGTCAAACTGCATCGTGCTTTACACAAGAATCTTCAAACACAAGTAGCCTACGTCACAATGAATGGAGATGCTTTATATCCATTTTGTTTGCTGAAGCGAGAAAGTTTATCGGTGCTGGAACAAGCAATCGCTGAGAACAAACTCAGCTTGCGAGATTGTTTAAAACAATTGAATGGACAGACGGTGGCATTTCAGAAGCAAAGCCTGTTTTGTCATAGCATTAACTCCTTGGATGAGTTGCAACAATACAAGCAGATGAAGGTTTTTTAAGCCATCTATTTCAGCTTAATGAATCGCCTCAGTTGATTTTAGACTCATCAGTGTGGCAACCAATAAGGCCCCCGCAGCAGTTATTAGTGAGCTATTGAGGGTGTGATAGATTGAAAATAGGGTATTTGCTGCAATTGGTCCGATGATCTGACCGAGACCATAGACAACGGTCATGATAGCAATTAAATTACTTTTGCTTTGACGTGCGATTCGCTGTGCGACAGGCATGGCAATGGTCACAGTTCCCATAAAGGTTCCACCCACCAGTAACGCACTCAACAGATAACCTAAAGTGGTTGGCAGCATGATAGGTAAGACAACACCAACGGCCTGTACTCCCAGAGTAGAAGATAAAGCGATTCGTGTCCCAAGTCTGTGATGTAGATAATGCCAGAAAAAACAAGAAGGAATCGCACCCAAACCGAAGATCGCCCAGATGTGTGCCGCGTCAATATTCGGCAAGGCCTGTTTGACCAGTAGGGGTAAATAGGTTGCCGTGATAATGTAGCCAAAACCTGCCAAGGCATAAATCAGAATCAATGAGACAGCTTTGGGCTGTTGAGTATTGCCATGAGAGAGATGCGACTCTATAACCTGTCTGGGCTGAGCTCGAGATAAACCCACAATAGCAGCGAAGCCAAGGCCAAAACTAGACAGCCCAAGCAATAACCATAAGCTTTTACTCTGCCATCCCAGTTGTGTGCCAAAAACCAAAAGTTCAGCGGAAAAGGCAATCCCAAGACCAACGCCTGCATATAAAATAGGGGCTTGATGCGCTTGCTTCTGTTGTTCTAACAGCCATAACGAGGCTGAAATCATAGCAAAAGCACTCAATACACCAGCAAGACCACGAATAAAAATAATGACCGAAGCTGAATCTACATAAGCAAGAAGGGTGAGACAAAGTGCTGTACCTACCGTTGCGAATACACAGGTGAAATAACTGTGCTGTGACTGGATCTTAATTGCGAATAAAGCCCCAAACAAATAGCCTGCATAGTTAGCGGATGCAGCGACACTAGCACTATGCAAGCTTAGGATGCCTTCCTCAATCATATGTGGATAGACCGCCGTGAATGCAAAGCGGCCAAATCCCATCCCAATCGCCATAATCAGCGCTGCACAGAATGCGGATTGCAGTGTTTGCTGCTTATGAGCGTTTATTCCCTCAGTCTTGATCATGTTCAGCACCAAAATTTAATCGCTATAGTTGATGTGATCTAAAGGTCGTGCTTTGCCAAAGATTTTGCTATCGACCAGAAAAAGCCCATAGCTAAAACAACTTAGAATACAGATGAGAAATATAAGTTTAGACACGTTCATTTTGAATCAGCATGATATCTGGAGAAATTCAATAAAATTTAAACAAGAGTCATTAATCATGTAAAATGATTTGAATTGATACAAACTATCTTTAATAGTGATAGCGATGCAGATTAAGTCTTTAGAAATGTTCATGGCAGTGGTGAAGTTAGGCAGTTTTTCCGAAGCCGCAAAGCGATTGCATACGGTACAGTCCAATGTCACCAGTCATATCAGGAAACTAGAAACCGAACTTAAAGTTGAACTGTTGCATCGGCAGAATCCAATTCAGCCGACTCGGGCAGGTATACAGTTATATGGTTATGCAGAAAAAATGCTCGATCTACAACAAGAGCTGCTGGATACCTTCTGTAATACCCAATTGGCAGCCCGTTGTCCTTTAGAAATTGGCAGTATGGAAACAACAGCGGCGGTGAGGCTTCCAGCCTTATTTCGTGATTTACAAGAATCTGCGCCCGATTTTCCTTTTGCCTTATCGACTGCCCCGAGTCGGGAGCTGATCGATTTGGTAAAAACCTCCAAGCTGGATTGTGCATTTGTTGCCAATCATGCCCCGATCGAAGGCATGTTTAATTTTCATATCTGGACAGAGAAACTGGTCTTAATTTCTTCAAAACAAGCGCCACAACAACTTTCAAACGAATATCTGGTTCAAAAGAAATTTATTGCCTTCAAGCAAGGCTGTAGTTATCGCAAAGCAATTGATTCCTTTCTTTCATCATTTCAACTTCCGGCAGCGAATATCATAGAAATGGGCAGTCTAGATGGCATCGTCAGTTGCGTCAGCCTAGACGTTGGGCTTGCGATTTTGCCTGTGAGTTATGTACAGCAATCACATTTTGCTGATCGGGTGCAGATACATGACATGGATTTTGTTGGGGATATCAACACATATTTGATCGCAGATAAAGATATGAGCAAATGGGCAACCAATATGCATCATTTTTTTGAGCATTTACAGATGATGTCACATCAAATGCGAATACAGAAGCTGTATGCGGGGAGTAGAAAAGGATTAGACAATACAGCACCTTTTAATTTTTAGAATAACGCTGGACTTTACTCTTTTTTGTTCGAGTATAAAATAATAAGACTGTATTTTATACTCGAATATTTCACTTGAAAGATAAACTTATTTTCTTTGTAAATATTTTAACACTTGATCATAAATAGACTGTAAATAAGGGTTTAATGGAATGAGGTCTTGTCCAGATTTACTACGCACATATTTAAAATAAGGTGTCAAAGGATACTGGGCACTTTCACAAACAATGACTTTAGGAAACCATTCTTTATGAAATTGATCGGCTGTAAGATCAAGAATAACGCCATTCACAACCAAATAACAGTGCGCGATTTCTGGTGTGCGTGAAGAAATCTGAACTTTTCCGACCCGATAATCAGACTTAATATAATGGACATTAAGTAAATAATACTGCAATAGGTCACAGGCATCAGAACCACATTCCTTTGGAAATTTACTAAATGCTCCTGTAATAAACCCATTCGTCACGTGATCTAAAGCTTCCCGAAAGGTAGTTGCAAGATTGGTTAAAGTCTGTATTTCGTTTTGGTACGTCATTTGCTCTCATTCTTCAAGTGATAAGTATTCTCTCTAGTAAAACCCGATTAAATGTAAGATTTAACTAAATTTATTTATTAAATTGTTAACACTATTATTACGTGTAACCTTGAGATTCAGTCGGATTGACTCACTTAGTGATATGCACAGAGCGGTGATTTCTTGTGTGCTTATCCATCTCATCTTTAGCTTTTATTTAAGCTCATGTATTGTTCTGGTCTTGCTTTTAAGAGAATCACTTTTATGTATTGTCATCTTATTTTGACTTGAATTAACTCTCCTCTTATGGAGTATGAATACTGAATCAGCATTAGAATAATTAAGAGAATTTTGTAGAGTAAAGTGTAAGTTATATTTTTAATTTTAAAAAATGGTAATCATTTGTTCTTATAATTAATTTCAATTAAAAATTATTTTTATTAAAATTAATATTTGGATTTTTATTATAAATAGAATTTTTTGAAATTGTTTTATTGTAAAGTTATAAGCTAGATAAATAATATTTGAATATTGGTTGTTGTTGGAGTGTTTAGAATAACTTCTAATTAATGGTTTTATATTATTATGAAATAGTAGTGCGAAAATAATAAGGTAAAGCTATGAATAAAATGCTTAGGCTTGAAGAAAATATTAATGAGTTAGGTGTAGGTGAGTTCTTATTTATAGGATATGGCTATGATATTGAGGAGATGCAAAATATTCTTCTTTTCCTAAAAAATTTGGAGACGAAGCAAATATTACAAATTGTATATCAACATACAGAGCGAGAAACAGGAAAGCATCTAACCGATATCATTAAGATTCAAAAATGTTAAAAATATCACTCTTTTTACTTGGTCTAATGGTGAATCCTGACTGCGCTGCTCAGAATTTTCTTTAAACATTACAGTTACATAGTAAAAATAAAACTAAACAATCATTACAAATGATAACTAGGATATCTCCATAATTTATCCTGTATAGATAAATGGAGGATATAAGAAATGCCACAATATTTGCGTATAGCGGAAAAAGTATATAACAAGTTTAAAGATGAAAAAAAATTTACGCAAAAGCCTGTTGAATATCTAAATTTTTTAATTAAAGAGGTGAGAAAGGAAATCAAGGGCACTGAAATGAAATTGCTGTACCAGTATATTGATTTTCAGGAAGGTTTCCAAAAGCCTTTACGCGAAGATGCCTTGAATATTGATGTGAGCTTGGTGCCACATCATCAACATCGGGACGAATTCATTTTATGGCTGGCAGGGTTTATTGAGAGAATTACCATTGGAGGTAAGAAAAAACTGCCGCCAATTCTTGAGAATATTCCACCTGAATTTACAGTTCATTATCAGCTTGAAAAACTGGTTCGTCCTCAGCAAGAGAACTGCTATGACGAGTTGGTATCCTATTTTAAAAGTGAAGAATTCAAACAACATTCAATGAGTTAAACAAGTTGTGCTAAAGAAGTATGAGGCTCCGAACCCCTCATACTTCTGCAATCGCTGGACTGCAGCGTACCGCCATTAAAGGCGGTATTTTTTTATTCAAAGAAAGAGTCAGAGCGAAATATAAGGAGATGATCAGATGACATCATTTTGAACCCATGTTAGTCTAGCGCCACAATTCATTCTGATTTCTTCATTCATCTTATGCAGCTTACGCCACCCTAGTTGATTTCTCTTGCTTGAAAATTAACTCATCACTTTGACTAGTGATGTGGTGTAGTCGTGTGCATGTATATATCACATCACTAGCCTTGATTTAAAATTATACGAATAGGCTATTTCTATGATATCCAATGTTCGGGAACAATGGTTCTCCAATATTCGCGGGGATATTTTGTCTGGACTTGTGGTCGGTCTGGCACTTATTCCAGAAGCGATTGCTTTCTCTATTATTGCTGGTGTCGATCCTAAAATTGGCTTGTATGCCTCTTTCTGTATTGCGGTCGTGATTTCCTTTGTCGGCGGTCGTCCAGCCATGATTTCTGCTGCAACAGGGGCCATGGCTTTGCTCATGGTCACCTTGGTCAAAGAACATGGACTTCAATATTTACTTGCAGCCACTATTCTGACCGGTATCTTCCAGATTATTGCGGGTTATCTGAAGCTGGCCAAGTTGATGCGTTTTGTATCGAAGTCAGTCGTCATTGGTTTCGTGAATGCTTTAGCGATTCTGATTTTTATGGCGCAGTTACCTGAGCTGATGAACGTGACGTGGCATGTATATGTTTTTGTCGCTCTGGGTTTAGCCATTATCTATTTATTTCCTCTAATTCCAAAACTAGGAAAGCTTCTGCCATCGCCGTTGGTCTGCATTATCATCATTACCCTGATCGCCATATCGATGGGAATTGATCTTAGAACGGTAGGTGATATGGGCGAGTTACCCAATACGCTTCCTATATTTTTATTACCTGATATTCCTTTAAACCTCGAAACACTCATGATTATTTTGCCTTACTCGATTCCAATGGCTGTCGTGGGTCTGCTGGAATCGATGATGACGGCAACCATTGTGGATGAAATGACTGATACACCAAGTGACAAGTTTCAGGAATGTAAAGGTCAGGGCATCGCCAATATTGCTTCTGGATTCATGGGTGGGATGGCTGGTTGTGCCATGATTGGTCAATCGATGATTAATGTGAAATCTGGTGGTTTGACCAGATTATCGACCTTTTGTGCGGGTATATTTTTACTCATTCTGGTGGTTTTTCTGAGTGATTGGCTCAAAGTCATTCCGATGGCTGCTTTGGTCGCCGTGATGATCATGGTTTCAATCAGCACCTTTGAATGGAAATCGATTACCCAGTTCACCGCTAATCCCAAGAGCAGTAATGTGGTGATGATCGCGACAGTTGCTGTTGTAGTCGCTACGCATAATCTGGCCTTAGGTGTATTAACAGGCGTACTGTTATCCGCATTATTCCTTGCCAATAAACTGGAAAATGATATTCATGTGAAGACATCATTTGAAGGCGCTACACGTTTGTATGAACTGCATGGGCAAATCTTTTTTAGTTCGTCAGAAAAGTTCTTACAGAGTTTTGACTTTAAAGAAGGTGTGAAAGCGGTGATTATTGACTTAACCCATTCTCATATTTGGGATGTCACTTCCGTGGCAATGCTGGATTCGGTCATTAGTAAATTCCAGAAAAATGGGATACATGTCACCGTACGTGGCTTGAATGAAGCCAGTTCAATCATGATTGATAAGTATGGTACGCATGCCAAAATCTAAAGCTTCTTCCGTCACATAACAGTGATTAAACCTCTGCACGGGCAGAGGTTTTTTGTTGCACATTGAACTTTTTATTTGCTAAAGAAACTCAAGTTGATCTTTTTTTTAATATGCAAATATTTTAAGACAAGAAAACTTTCAGATTTTTAGATTAAAAAACACTAAGTGGTGAATATGCATCAATTTATTCTTTATTATTTTGATGTAAATTAAAAAATCCTTAGAAATAAATACTTTAATTTTATTGTAAATTTAAAATCAAGTTGTTGAAATATAATAACTTTATATTTGTAAAAAATAGTGTTTTTACCGTAATTTTGTGTATAATTTCGCCATAAAAGCCTCTGTGGATTTATAGAACTTCTCTATAGATTAGCAGGGGTTTTTCTATGGAGATTTATCTGAGATGGAAGATCTGAGTTAATTTGTGTGGATGGTATTAAATGATCCTTTTTTCCAGAACTGCTCTTATTGATCCTGAAATTCAATTAAGTGCTCAACGTCTTTCAACTCGTTTTAGCTTTTTCGGTCTTGGTTTTGCCACGGCTGCATGGGCGCCGTTGATTCCTTTTGCCCAGCAACGTTTGCATTTTAATCATGCAGATTTTGGCTTATTACTTTTATGCAGTGGCTTAGGTGCAATGCTGGCTATGCCTGCGACAGGTAAAATTGTTCAGCGTATTGGCTGTCGTGCGCCGATCGGCTTCGCTTTACTCTTGCTTGCCGTTTTATTGCCAAGCCTCAGCTTATGGAATACGCCGTTAATGATGGCGATCACCTTATTCTTATTTGGCACAGCAGCAGGAAGTCTGGGCGTTGCACTCAATATTCAGGCCGTGGTGGTTGAGAAGAATAGCTTAAAATCATTAATGTCTGGCTTTCATGGTATGGCAAGTCTCGGTGGATTAGCAGGGGTGCTGACTATTACTGCATTGCTTGCTTTAAGTATTTCGCCTGTAGTCAGTGCACTTGCTGTGAGTTTACTGTTGGTGGTTATTGCTTTTCTGTCAGTGCCATTCAGCATAAAAGCTGTGGAAAATACGGATTCAGAAGCAGCATCGACAGTGAAAAAGTCGATACGTCAGCGTTTGCCGCGGCCTTTAATTGTGTTAATTGGTATTGCCTGCTTCATCATTTTCATGACAGAAGGCGCGGCGATGGACTGGAGTGGTATTTATTTAACCCATGAATATGGTGTTAATGCCGCTTTTGCAGGGTTGGCGTATACGTTCTTTGCGATTGCCATGACCACAGGACGTTTTACAGGGCATTACCTGATCCGTTATTTTGGTGAGAAAAAGCTTTTAACCTATAGCGCGATTTGTGCAACTTTGGGTTTGGTTTTGGTCAGTATCGCACCGCATTGGTGGCTGGTTTTAGTGGGATATACACTGGTTGGCGCAGGTTGTTCTAATATCGTTCCGATCATGTTTTCCCGTGCTGGACGTCAGACGGTGATGGCAAGCGCAGTTGCTTTGTCTTGTGTTTCGACTTTGGCTTATACTGGTATTCTGGTTGGACCTGCTTTCATTGGAATGATTGGTGAGCTGATTGGCTTAAGTACAGTGTTTATGGCGCTATCTGTTCTATTATTATTGATTGTGGTTTTAAATCGTTTTACTTACGTGAAATAAGCGTCAGAGTGAACTGAACTGAACTGAACTGAACTGAACTGAACTGAACTGAACTGAACTGGCAATATCTGGATACTGCCAGTTCTTTACAAATCGAAGTACTATAAATTTTGATAAATAGGGTTAACGTTACGCATGCCCATAAATCTGAAATCCTGCAAAGCAGTTTTGTACTGTAAGTCATTAAGAAATGCATTGCGCCAGTCATTAATATCAAAATCTTTTAAACCTTTCATCAGTTGTTTGTAGCGTGAAATACGTTCTTGTCGTGGCATTTCCAGTGCTGTTTTTAAAGTATCGACCATTGCCGTTTTGTCGGTAGGATCAACTAGTAGTGCTTCTGCCATATGCTCTGCAGCACCTGCATATTTGGATAGAATCAGTACACCTGGATTCGATGGATTTTGCGCGGCAATATATTCTTTCGCGACCAGATTCATCCCATCTCGTATTGAACTGATCCAGCACACATCCGCTTGACGATAGATTTGCATCAAATGATGATGTTTCATTGCATCATAAATACATTCCACGGGTTGCCAGTCTTCCTGTGCAAATTCCTGATTAATCATCTCGATCTTAATCTTGAAACGCTCAAATAAACGCTGATAAGCTGGAACTTCCAAACGGCATGGGCAGGCAATCTGTAAATGTTGAATATGCTGCTGATACTCAGGATATTTCTCCAAGAACTCTGCATAGGACAGAAAACGTTCCAGCAAACCTTTTGAATAATCAATCCGGTCTACGCCAATAATGGTTTTCGCAGCATTCAGCTCAACTGGGCGGGTAAGCAAGTCTTGTACATCAATAAACTGTTGAGCCGCTTTTTGAATCGCTGCTGGATTTACCCCAATCGGGTAGCATTTAATCATGGTCAGACGCTGATGATAGCTGACTAAGGTCTGTTGAATCTTCTGTGCTTTCAATAAAGATGTACATACTTGCATACATACTTTTTGATCTTTATCGGTTTGTAGACCCACCACATCGTATTGGCATAAATCCTCAATTAATTGTTGGGCACACGGAATTCTTTGCCAAATAAATAAAGGTGCAAAGGGAATATGCAGGAAAAATCCGATCTTATTTTGCATACCCAGTTCACGACAATATTTTGCCACACTTAAAAAATGATAATCATGCACCCAAATGGTATCTTCTGGTTGTGCAATTTCAGCAAGTTTCTGAGCGAATAAATAATTGACTTGCTGATATCCCTCATATTCTGATGACTTATATTCAATCAGGTCTGAACGATAATGCATAGCAGGCCAAAGCGTATTATTGGCAAATCCAGCATAATAATCTGAATATTGATTATGTGTTAAAGGGCAGGTGATATATTCAACATTGGCTTTACGAAGTATATTAAAATGAACGTCGTCTTGTATATCGACTTTTTCTCCATTCCATCCCAACCATACACCGCCAATATCATCTAATGCATCTTGTATGGCGACAGCAAGTCCGCCTGCGGCAGGTTTTTGTCCATTTGGAATACTGACACGATTGGATAAAATAATTAATTTAGACATATTTTCTCTCCACCTAAGTTGTTGTTACCTTTAACCTTGTTGTCATAGTTCTGAATGTGTTCTAAAAATAATTCTAAAAAATCATGCACTTGTTTTGTATCTTGAAGCTGGTATCTGGCATGGGTAAGCCCTTGACCGACTTTGATTGAGATGCCATGTTCCACCTGATTCACAAAATAAAAACCATCTTCATCCGTGACGTCGTCACCAATGAAAACGGGAATATAAAGATCATGCTGGTTGAAATGTGCTAAAACTTCCTCGATGGCCAAGCCTTTATTCGCTTGAGCAGGGATTAATTCATAAACTAATTTTCCTTGAATCAGTTTTAGGTTGGGGAATACCTGCTGACTTTCCAATATTATTTTTTTTGCTATAGATTCCAGCGCTGGTGCTTTTCTATAATGTAGTGCAATTGAAGATTTCTTATTTTCAATCAGTAAATCTGGATATGGGATACATGCCTTAGTTAACATATTATAAATATAAGAAATTTCTATGAAATTCTTGGATGCATGTAATTCTTTTTCTTTTCCAAGGTATATATCTAATCCATGCAATGCAGCAATTGGAAGATCAAGAGATTCAAATAATTTACGTGCAGAATCAATATCCCGTCCTGTTACGGCAACCACAGGGATTTTATTTGAAATAATTTTTTTTATAATATTTAAAGTCTTAGCTGGAATATAACAGTCATTGGGATCGACCTGAAAATCAGCTAAAGTTCCATCTATATCTAGAAATAGACATGGCTTATTATAATTTGAGCTAAGCTTATCTCTCAAAATCTGTAAATAATCTAATTTTGAACTTGTTTTATCTATACTGTTGTTCAATTTTAATCTCTCTTATTGCCATTTTATTTTATTATAGAGCGATAAATTTTTTATAATAGTTGATTTGTCAATAAGTAAACACAAGCAGAACGTAATTTACATTAGTAATGCTTGTAATACATCGTAAATTTTCCTTACATTTCTCATATAGAATCTTTTAGCGTTTACTATTTATATAGTGCATGGCTCTGTTGTGGTACATACTTTAATATATTAGTTTTTAATAATCTGTATTGAGTCATAGGAGATGAATATGCAAAAAGTATCTGATTATTATGATGATTTTCCTGAATTTAATCCTGCTAATTATGATCAGGAAGGAAATTATAAGCCCGAATTTATGTTTAAAAGAAACAAGATGTATCAATCAAAAGATATGAATGAGCAATTATCAAGTGAAAAGAAAGATCTAATGTTAAAACATAAGAAGTTAATATATTGATGAGTATTATGTGATTGGTTAATCATTCTTGGATCAGTTTGTTGTAATATGTCTCATATGAAAGGGCTTTTGTATTAATATGCAAAAGTCCTTTTTATTATCAGTATTTTAGCCTGTTTTAATTTTGATATTTAGGTAATTGTTTGAGATATAAAAGAAATGTTTTGACTAATTTTTGTTTATTAAATTATGATGTTTTAGGTATGCATTTTAATTCTTTGTGAAAATATCATGCCTAAATAAAAGACATGAGGTATTAATCACTAATTAAATTTTTATATCGTTATTTATTATTTCTATAAGATATAAATAAAAATGGTCGTTTGCATGCGTCTGTCATTATTTCCTGATTCAGACAGAAGGTCTTGACCTTTCTCTTGTTGAGTTCTATTTTAGAACTCGATTAAATTTCAAACATGTTAGTCTCGATGTAATTAAGCCAACACTTATATGTGTGCAGTGAACATCGTAATAGAAAAATAAAAGGAAGAAGGAGTAAGAGATGAGGGCAGTTCGTTATCAGCAGATTCCATTGCAGTTTTTATTTGAGCATCAGGCAACCTTGGCTGGGCTTGGGAAAATTGTATTACGAAGCTTCTCAAAAGCTAAAGTTCAGCAAGGTGATTGGCAAGCGTTGGCACCAATTAAAGAAATTATTCAACCACCAAGCGATGAGTTGGTGAAGCATTATATTGAATGGAGTGGAGCATCAGCTCGTAAATATCCAGATTCCATCCCCGCACATATGGTTTCACAATGGGGACTTTCATTTGCAACCCGTCTGCTTTTACAAACAAGTTACCCGCTTAGTCAGATCATCAATCAAGGTGTGAGCCTAAAGATTTATGGTGACATTCCCAGAAATGAAAAGCTATTGATTCAGGCCAAGATCGCATCTGTGGATGAGCGCAATGGCTTGGCTCGTGTTTCAGTGCAAATTATCACGGGTACGATTACTCAGCCAACGCTGGTCGAAGCGGTATTGCATATGGCATTTATTTTGCCCAATTTTGAGAAAACCAAGCGTACTGAAACGACAGATAATGAAAGCTGGCACAGTTTAGGCGAATGGTCTGCGACAGCCGATGATGGTTTTAAGTTTGCGTTATTGACGGGTGATTTTAATCCAATTCATTGGGTTGGGCCGTTAGCAAAACTATCAAGCTTTAGGCAAAAAGTCCTACATGGTTTTGGCGTATTTGCACGCAGCTTTGAGTTTCTTCCTGAGCCAATTCAGCAAATTGATGTTCGTTTTTTAAAACCTGTTAAATTACCCTCAAAACATAACCAAGTAGAAATCAGCACTGAGCAACATATTCGTGTGGTGGGTTCAGCAGGGCAAATCTGTTTAATGGGCCAATATTCATAAAACAATAAGGTGAGAACAATGACGACTGGAACAGCACCAAGACAGGATGTAACGGCTTGTATTTTATGTTCACGCAACTGTGGGCTGAGTGTTGAAGTTGCAGATAATCAGTTTAAAAAGATAAAAGGTGATACTCATCATCCTTTTTCTCAAGGCTATATTTGCCAGAAAGCGGCACGTTTGCAGCATTACCAGCAGCATGCAGATCGTTTGACCGCGCCATTAAAACGTCAAGTCGATGGTTCATTCAAGGAGATCAGTTGGGATCAGGCAATTCAGGAGATTGCTGATCAGCTTGTACAGATTCGGGATACGCATGGGGGAACGGCATTCGCTTCTGTCGGTGGTGGTGGGCAGGGAAATCATTTGGGAGCTGCCTATGGTCGTCAACTGTTATATGCCATGAAAAGCTTTTATTCTTATAACTCCTTAGCCCAAGAAAAAACCGGAGATTTCTGGGTCAATGGTCGTTTGTTCGGTAGTCAAGCCTGTCATACCACGGAGGATGTCGAGCATGCGGACTATGTCCTGTTTATTGGAACCAATCCTTTTCAGGCACACGGCATTCCCAATGCCCGTGATACCTTGAAACATATTAAGAAAGATCCGAATCGGACGATGGTGGTGTTTGACCCACGTGTTACAGAAACGGCTAAACAAGCCGATATTCATGTACAACTGAAGCCTGGAACAGATGCCTATCTGATGTCTGCCATGATCGCAATCCTGCTGAAAGAGGAGTTGTATGATCAGCAATTTATTCAGCAACATACACATGGTTTTGACGAAGTTAAACAGGCGTTTAAAGCGATTCCGATAGCGGAATATATCCAGAAAGCGGATGTTTCGGTTGAGTTGATTTATCAGATCGTGCGTGACTTTGCCAAAGCCAAACGTGGCTGTGTACGTATTGATTTAGGTATTCAACACACTTTAAATACGACATTGAATGGTTATTTGGAAAAACTTTTGTATTTACTTACAGGACATTTTGGTCAGCAGGGAACCAATAACCTACATACCATGTTTATTCCAATCCTGAGCAATACCGATGAGCGGAATCCAAAGTATCGCCGTACAGTTCATCATAAAATGTTCCCCATTTCTGGCTTCTTTCCCCCGAATATTTTGCCTGATGAGATTTTAAAGGCTGGGGAAAAACGAGTTCGTGCCGTATTCGTGGATAGTTGCAATCCTTTACTGACTTATCCTGATACCAGCGCTTATGAGCAAGCCTTTCAGTCACTGGAACTTTTGGTCGTGGTTGATGTTGCAATGACAGAAACTGCGCGTCTGGCACATTATGTTTTACCAGCGCATACCCAATTCGAAAAATGGGAATTTACGGGATTCAACTTAGAATTTCCTAAAAATGGCTTTCATTTACGGCATCCACTTTTTAAAGCACAAGGTAATACTTTACCTGAAGCGGAAATTTATACACGATTACTGGAAGCCATGCAGGTTATTCCCCGACAGTTTCCAATCCTGAGTAAAATTGCGGAAAAAGATCGTGCGAAAACGGCTTATCTTGCCTATTTCGCAGCGCTTGGCGCCTCTTTTGTAAAAAATAAGAAGCTGATTCCTTATGCTGCATCCATTGTATATCGCACTTTGGGCAAAACATTACCCGATGATGCTGCCTCGACAGCTTTGTTATTGCCTTTATGTATGCAATACGCAGCACAGCATTTTAAAGCGGTGAAGCGGGCTGGCTATGAAGGTAATCGTTTTAATCTTGGTGTAATGCTTTTTCAGGCCATTTTGAAACAGCGTTCAGGCGTCGTATTGTCTGCACATGATTATGCTGATGTCTGGGAGCTGATTGCCTATAAGGACAAAAAAATTCGTTTGGCAATTCCAGAAATGTTTATCGAGCTGGCTGAATTAAAGCATCAGAAGTTTGCAGCCACAGCAGATTATCCTTTTATTTTACTGGCAGGTGAACGACGTAGCTACAATGCGAATCAGATCTATAGAGATCCAGCATGGCGTAAAGTGGATGCAGAAGGACGTTTAAGAATGAATCCTGATGACGCCTTGGCGTTAGGCGTTGAAACAGGGCAAATGCTGCAATGTATTTCAGAGCATGGGCGTATTCAGGTTATGGTTGAGCTTGATGAAGGGATGCGAAAAGGTGTAGTGTCATTACCGCATGGTTATGGATTAAGTTATGCTGGCGCTGAGCCAGTCGGGCCACAATTGAACCGCCTGACTTCAACACGGCATTGTGATCCGTTGTCCAAAACGCCATATCATAAATACGTACCTGTGCGTTTACAGCATTTGACGGTTTAGACGATCAGCATATTGATTTTATGAGCATCATGCACTAAATGTTATCAATACAAGGAAAGTTGCCTGCAAATAGTGCAAAGGATTTTGAACAAAAATATGCAAGACATCGGATATTTTTATGCGTAAATTGAAAGTGTTGCTTATTTGTTTGAATAAGCAACAGCAAGCCTGAACAGAGGATGTGCTTGGAATAATTATTGCTGTAATAAAAAGCTTTAACTCGATACATGAACAAGCTTGCACAGAACTTGTGCTTGGCCAGTAAAAAGATCTACAAATGAGTGCGTATGATGAAGCATGAGAAACTTGAAACGACTTTACCGATTCTTCAGGATCAGTATGGTCGTATTAAGCGTAAGTTACGGATTTCCGTGACAGATCGCTGCAATTTCAAATGCATTTATTGTATGCCTGAGCATCCTGAATGGATGAAGAAACAGGATTTGCTCAGTTTCGAAGCCTTATTTGCTTTTTGCCAATATATGGTTGGACAAGGAATCGAAAATATTCGTATCACGGGCGGTGAACCGTTAATGCGTCAGGGCGTGGTTCATTTTATTGCTGATTTACAACAGTTAAGAGGACTCGGCTTAAAACGGATTTCGATCACGACCAATGCCCATTATTTGGCAAAATATGCTGAAGCATTGAAACAGGCGGGTTTAGATGATCTCAATATTAGTCTGGATAGCCTCAATCCGACCCAGTTTAAGCAACTGACCAAAAAAGAACTTGCACCCGTACTGAATGGCATAGAGGCTGCAAAAAAAGTAGGGCTACCCTTTAAACTCAATTGTGTGTTGATGAAAGGTCATAATGATGACCAGATTTTGCCGATGGTACGGTGGGCAAAACAACACAACATTCCATTGCGCTTTATCGAGTTTATGCCGCTGGATGGAGATCAGCATTGGACAGATGGTGCTGTGGTGAGTGAAGCAGAAATTTTAGCGCAGCTCCAGCCTCATTATGATGTTCAGGTCTTACAACAGCAGCATGAGCCTGCACGTATTTATCAGCTTGATGGAGATTATCCACTTGGCATTATTTCGACTATTACCCATTCATTTTGTGGGGATTGTGATCGAATCCGTTTAACGGCTCAGGGCGAACTGTATAACTGTCTATTTGCTCAACAAGGCTTAAATATTAAGCCCTATTTACAAGATTTAATTCAGCAAAATAATGAGTCAAAACAGCGTGCATTGCTGCAACTCGACCAACAGGTGAAGCCTTATATCTGGCATAAAGCCAAAGGCTATCATGCGATACAACATCAACAAGCCCGTAAAATCAGTATGCACATGCTGGGTGGTTAAAGAGCAAGTGATCTGGAGAAAATATGCAAACCATTGAGATCAAAATTGAAGCTTTTGGCGCAATTGAAAGGTTGTTGCCAAAGGCACTTGCATTTGAGTTTGCAGAAAATCGAAGTGTTAAAGATGTATTAACCCATATTGTAACGCTTTATCCAGAAGCGCATCAGGCAATGGAAAAATGTGCCTGTGCAATAGGAGAAGATATTGTGACACGTCAAATGGAATTAGATCAATCTTGTACTTTAGTACTGTTGTCGCCAGTGGCAGGGGGATAAATATGCGTGAATTTGCCAGAGTTCAAGATCAGGCTTTAAGCCTCGATAGTTTCGACCCAATACACGCATTTCCTGAATGTGGTGGCGTTGATATCTTTATTGGAACCGTGCGTAATCATCATGAAGGTAAAGCAGTCAAGGCATTGAAATATACCTCCTATACGCCAGTTGCTGAAAAGATGATTCGTGAAATCGAGCAGCAAGTCAAAGAGAAGTATCAAGTTTCTTATGTTCGGGTCATGCATCGTATTGGTTATTTAGGGGTTAGTGAAACTGCCATTATTGCCATTGCTTATGCCGCTCATCGCCGTGAAGCTTTTCAAGCCTGCGAAGAAGCCGTAGAGCGGGTAAAACATGAAGTACCGATCTGGAAAGAAGAATTTTTCATGGATGGTACTAGTCATTATGTTGAAGGTTGTTGTATCCGTAAAGATACCGCTGAATCAACGTCTCACACTGAACGGCATCAACATGCTCATCATCCAGAAAATTGCACACATGCGCATACACACGAATAAAGCGTTAGGAAGTTAAAATGAAAAATGTTGGGATGAAACCCGAAAGTTACCGTGTAGCAGAAGCACAAGCAATTTTACATGCACCCGCACATTGTATTAAGTTACTTCGTGATGGAAATACCGAAAAAGGCGATGCTTTAAAAACTGCACGTATTGCAGGCATTCTGGCAGCAAAACGAACAGATGAACTGATTCCATTATGCCATCCTTTACCGATTTATCGTGCTGATGTCGAGTATGACTTGCAAGATGATCATGTGGTGATCTTAACCACAGTGGAAACCATTGGGCCAACAGGTGTCGAGATGGAGGCTTTGACGGCTGCGAGTCTAGCGGGCTTAACGCTATATGATATGTTGAAACCGCATTGTGAACCTGAAGAGCTGTGTCTGGATCAATGCAAATTGCTGAAGAAAAAAGGTGGTAAATCCCACTTTAAACGGACTTTACGTCAACCTGTTTCTGCGGCTGTGATCGTACTTTCGGATACCGTGGCTGCGGGGCGTAAACCTGATACAGCAGGTAAGTCCGTGGTTGAGACCTTGACCGAAGCAGGCTTTGATCCGATTCATTATCAGATCCTGCCTGATGAAGCTGATCAATTAAAAGATCTGGTTCTGGAGTTAACCAAATCTTATGCTTGCATCATGACGGTTGGTGGAACAGGGATTGGCAAGCGTGATATTACGGTGGATACGCTTGAGCCGCTATTAGAAAGAAAACTGGATGGTCTGATGGAAGCGGCACGTTCATTTGGACAGAAACGGACGCCTTATGCGGCAATGTCACGTGGTGTTGCAGGATTTATTGATCGCTCATTGGTTGTGACTTTACCAGGCAGCCGTGGCGGCGCCAGTGAATCTATGGCTGCGATTTTACCTGCGTTGGTGCATATTTTTGATGTATGTCGAGACCTACCTCATCCGGGGGGCTATGAATAATGTCAGGATGTGGTGCTGAAAAAGGATTGATCAGTATTGATGAGGCATTCGTACTGATCCAAAGCCAAGCCAAACCCTTAGCCACCGATACCTTGCCCTTAGGCGAGTGTCTCAATCGCTATCTGGCTCAAGCCATCGTTTCTCAGGTGAATTTACCGAGCTTCTCACAAAGTGCAGTCGATGGCTACGCAATCCATAGCGCTCATGAAAACTTGCAAGATGCTACTTTCTCGGTGATTGGCGAAATTAAAGCGGGCAGTGAGTCTGATGTACAGCTTAGGGATGGACAAGCCGTTCGTATTTTTACTGGGGGGAAAATTCCTGAAGGAACCACTCATGTCGCTCGACAGGAAATCGTAAATATTGAAAGCGATAAGCTGATTCGGTTGACTGAACATATCAAGGCTCAGGCAGATATCCGCTTTACAGGTGAAGAAATTCAGTGTGGGCAGCAACTGGCAGAGCTTGGTCAGCGCATTAATATTGGGGCTTTAGCAGCATTAAGCATGGCTGGAGTAAAAACTCTTGAAGTGTTTAAACAACCCAAAGTTGCCGTCGTAATTACAGGTGATGAAGTTGCGGAAACGCCTGACGATTTACAGGCTGGAAAAGTGTTTGATGCCAATGGCCCATTGTTAAAAGCTTGGTTGCAAGATTATGGATTAGTGGTAGAAATACGCCATATTGCTGATGAGGCTGAACAGGTGACGCAATGCTTCGAACAGCTCAAACCGCATTATGATGTCATTATTACCACAGGCGGTGTTTCTGTGGGCGATTATGATTTTGTGCGACCGTGTGCCTTTGAAGCAGGCTTTGAGCAGGTTTTCTGGAAGGTGAAACAAAAACCGGGGAAACCTTTATTTTTTGCCGAATATACAGCGCAAAATCATCACTGTTACATACTTGGTTTACCAGGCAATCCAGCAGCCGTTTATGTGTGTATGCAGATGTATGGTAAATCGCTATTCGATGCCTTACAAAACCAGACTCAATCTCTGGAATGGTTTAGTGCAATACTGACCCATGATTTGAAGTCCGATGCACGTGAAAGATTCTTAAGAATGCATGCCTATTTTGAACAAGGTCAGCTCAAGCTGAAAAGTCTTGCCAAGCAACAATCGCATATGTTGAGTAATTTGATGCAGGCTAACTGTCTGGTGCGTATTCCTGCCCATATTCAGCCTGAAGCAGGAATGGAAGTGAACGGCGTATTCATTCGCAATTAAAGGGCTCAGCAGAAATGAGTAAAATTTGTGAATTTTGACACTTTTAGCCAAGTACCAATATTGCATCTGATGGACAAGGTGGTTTAGTGTATATTTTATATTGCTTGGTTAGGGGCTGTTGACATTTCGTCCATGCATTATGTTATTGGTTAAAACGACTTAAACAAGGCATGAAATGCAGGCAATGGCGACCCCCTTGGCAAATTTCGACGGTTCAAGACATGGATTCCATGTCTGCAAAAACTTTAAAAAAATGATTAGGTGATAATAATGAAATGGGAAGAAATTGGCGATCAGCCATGTTCAGTGGCTCGGACGCTTTCAGTATTAGGTGATCGTTGGACAATGCTCATCTTACGCAACGCATTTATGGGTGTACGCCGTTTTGATGACTTTCAACGTAGTCTTGGCTTAACCCGTCATGTCCTTTCAGAACGCTTGAAGCGTTTGGTCGAGCACGAGATTTTAATGAAAGTGCCTTATGTTGACCGTCAGGAACGTTTTGAGTATCAATTGACTGAAAAAGGTTTAGATCTGTATCCAATCCTTCTGGCGATGGTGCAATGGGCGGATAAATGGATGGATATGGGATTGGGTAAGCCAATCGAATTTACGCATAAAACCTGTGGCAAGAAAATCAGTCCTAAAGTGATTTGCTCAGATTGTAATGAACCTATCCATGTTAAAGATGTACGTGTTGCTGCGGGGCCCGGTTATTTTGCGTTTATCGAGCAAAAACAAAAAAGTGCTTGATGAGGAGTGAGTAAAATTCCAGTCATGCATTATTTTATCGGCTAAAAGGCCATGAAATGATCATTTCCTTATTAGGTTTTAAAGATTTTGATGTGCTATTTCCTGTTGAATTGCATGCGATAGCACCTCGAACACTTTTGGATCTTGGCATTGCGCTACATTAAAACGAATAAAATTTTTAAAATTCTGACTTTGGCTAAAGGCATTGCCGGGTGCCAGAATAACGCCTTGTTCCAGACAATATTGAGCGATTCGTGCCGTATCAAAATGCTCTGCTAACTCACACCATAAAAATAAACCTGCCTGAGGTTTCACCCAAGGTGTAATCCCCATTTTTTCTAATTTTTTAACCGTGGCGTCCATAGCTTTTGCCAAATCTATTTTGAGTTCATCGAGATATTTTCGATAACTGCCATCGGTTAAGGCTGAAAATAAAATTTCCGAGGAAAGATTATTACCACCGAAACTGGTTGCAATTTTGATATCAGTTAAATCCTCAATCCATTCTGGTTTGGTTGCAATATAACCTGTTCGGACTGCACCCGATAAGGTTTTAGAGAAACTGCCAATATGAATAACGCGAGACAGGCCATCTAGTGCTGCAAGTCGTGGCGCCGTATGAAGTTCCAGATCTGCAAAAATATCATCTTCAATCACAATCAGATTTGACTGCTCAACCAGTTTTAATACCTGATAGGCTTTGGATGCGGTTAACACTGCACCAGTCGGATTGTGAATTCCTGAATTGGTAATGTATAAACGGGGATTATGCTTGTGAATCGCCTCCGCAAATGCCTCAATATCTGGCCCAGTTTGTGTGTAAGGCACACCAATAATTTTAATTTGGTGAACTTTGAGTAAGGCGTGAAAATTAAAATAACAGGGATCATCGACTAACACGACATCATTCGGTTTCAGAAAATAGCGGCAAATTAAATCAATGGCTTGAGTTCCAGAATCCGTCAATAAGATCTGATTCGGAACTGCTTCAATGCCTTTTGCTAAGATTTTACGAGAAAGTAATTCACGTAAGGGTGCTAAACCGAGCGGCGTTGAATAATCGGTGAGAATACTTGAATTGGCTTTGGAGACTTTGCGAATTGCTTTACGTATATTTTCATGAGGCATCCAGTCATCTGGTAACCAGCCACATCCAGGTTTTAATACCCCTTGTTTTGCTTCTAGTGCTTGTCTCGAAATCCAGAGGGGATCAATATTGCGGTCAATTTTAGGATGAATTTCCGAGATGGATAATGGCGCAATCGGGCCTGCGACAAAGAAGCCTGAACCTGTTTTTGCCTCGATCAGGCCTTGTGCTGCTAGACGTTCATACGCCTCCACAATAGTGGAAATAGACAGATTTAAAAGACCAGCCAATGCACGAACGGAAGGAAGCCGAGAGCCAGGCACTAAAGAGCGGTTTTTAATCTGTTCATGAATATGCTGTATCACAAAATCGATTTTTGTACTTTTCATGTGTTTATGCCTGACTGTATTGGTCTTTATACCAGTACAGTTATTTAAAATTGTACTGCATTGTGTATGGTGCATTTACCATAGCACAGTTTAAATTCTGCATATAGATCTGGAGAATTTAAATGAAGTCTTTAAGCAGTGGCTGGATAAATGGATTCATTGGCGTGGTTATTTTTGCGGGTTCTTTACCAGCCACCCGTGTTGCGGTGATGGATTTTAGTCCGACTTTTTTAACCGCAGCAAGAGCCGCAATAGCAGGGTTGTTAGGCTTGGCATTGGTTTTATTATCACGTCAGAAGTTACCCCAGAAAAAAGACTGGCTGTCCTTATTTTACGTTGCCATTGGGGTTGTGGTTGGATTTCCGCTTTTTACTGCCTTGGCACTTCAATATGTGAGTGCTGCACATACCATTGTGTTTGTTGGGCTATTGCCATTGGCGACTGCGATTTTTGGGGTATTGCGAGGGGGTGAACGGCCTAATCTGGTGTTTTGGTTATTTGCGATATTAGGTGGTGCACTGGTTTTTGGTTTTATGTTGATCCAGACAGGTACATGGTCATTTAATTATGGCGACCTGTTCATGTTATTGGCGATATTGCTTTGTGGTTTTGGCTACGCAGAAGGTGGGCAGCTTTCGAAACATTTGGGTGGTTGGCAAGTGATTTGTTGGGCACTGATTTTAACCTTGCCGATTATGCTTCTGGTTTCTTATCTCTATATGCCGGTGAGTTTTGACCAGATCTCGATTTCTGCCAAGCTGGGTTTAGCTTATGTTTCATTGTTCAGTATGCTGATTGGTTTCTTTTTCTGGTACAAGGGTTTGGCGCAAGGTGGAATAGCCACTGTAGGCCAATTACAACTCCTGCAACCGATATTTGGACTAATCATTGCAGCGGTACTTCTGCATGAGCAGGTCAGTATCGCAATGTTTGCGGTAACGGTTGCAGTCATTGCATGTGTGGCGTGTGCAAAGAAATTTGCGTGAACTCTTATAAACAGTTTGCAGGTTTGGGCACGCCCGCTAAGCGACTTAAATGACGAGCAACCAGACCTGTATTAAATCGTTGCTGTAACTCGGCATTATTAATCTCAGGACTGACAGTTTTCATTAAAAACTTAATCAATGGGCGGGTTGCAGGCGAATGTCCAAACTGCTGATAAAACTGGCGTACTGCATGAAGTACATCAAAATGCCAATCGGTAAGTTCTAAGTCCAGCGTCTTCGCCAGTTCCTGAGCAACCTCAGGATTCCAGATGGTGTAATCGACCAGATGACCGTCTTGATCTAATTCTAATTGCATAAATAGCCTAAGTAAATTTTAAATAAATCGAATCAAAGCATTATTTTAACGTGATACAACGTTCAAATTGTAAAACTAAATCTGCAAATGCTGCGTAATCAATGGATTTAACCTGTTCCAGATCTTCCTTACTCAGCATCTCCTGTTCATTCGCTAAGCAGTAAAGATGAGGGTAGTGGCTAAAAACTGAAGATGGAATAAACAAAGTCGCATCACCCATAATAACGATATGATCATCAGATTGTGCCATTTGTGCCAACTGTTCCCAGATTTTATCGAGATTGTTATAAGGCGATTGGATTAAAAATAAAACACTATTTTTCATTGTGAAATACCTTACCAATACAAGACATGATCAAATGAACGGATGAGTTCAGGGGTAATCTCGATAAATTCAATTTCCTGATCGGTATTCTTTATGATGTTAAGTTGTTGATTTTTAGTCTCAACCAAGATTGGGGTCAAATCATAGAACTCAAAACTGTCCACCATATTGGCTGCAATTTTAAAGGCATGTTTTAGCTGGTCGAATTCTATTTTATTGTCCAATAAACTCAAGGCAGCGTCTCTTAATAATACTTTGACAGAAATACCAAAGGTTGCTAAAACCATAGTGGCAGACAGACTTTCATTGGTCTGCAAATTCGTTAAATTAGGCTGCGTTAGGATGACAAGTACAGATTTCACACAATTTACCTTTTTAAAGCAACACTCTATTAAAGAACTTAAATTAAAATTGAATTAAACGAGAACAGCTTTGCACTGCATCAGCAAGCTCTCCAAGCCCAACCAGCTCAAAACCTTGTGCCAAGTTGTGATGTTGAAGCGAATGACGTTGTGCATTGCTTGCATCAGTGATTCCCCGAGCAAGGGCAGCACTGACACAGACAGGGAGTCGAATGCCCAGCTTTTGCCATTCTTGTTTCAGGTTACGTTGATCATCAGGAAACCACTGTAAATCGTTCGCAACATGAACAGCGTCTTGGTAAAAGAAAACACGAAATTCTTCATGCTTATTTTGTAATGCTTGCGCTAAACCCAATGCATGCCATGCGATCACAGAAGTTGGTGAGGAAGTAATTAACAGTAGTGTACTCATTGAACATTCACTATGGTCATAGTAGGCAAAATGATGATGGACAGATTAAAAAGAAGGTAAGTATACAATGATTTTGGTGACAGGTGGTTTAGGCTTTATCGGTTCACATATTGCTTTGAGTTTATTGGCTCATGGGCAAGAGATTGTCATTGTTGATAACCTGGCTAACTCAACTTTACAAACTTTGGAACGTTTGGAATATATTTCAGGCATGTATATTCCTTTTGCAAAACTAGATGTACGTAATACGCCTGCTTTAAATAAAGTATTTGAACAATATTCAATTGATACCGTTATTCATACAGCAAGCTTTAAGTCGCTTGAAGAATCGGCCTTAAAACCGCTCGAATATTATAATGATAATGTCAGTAGCATTATGAGCTTGTTACGTGCCATGCAACGGATGGGCGTGAGACAATTATTAAACCTGTCCAGTCTGGCGGTGTATGGCAAGTCGGATACCGCACTCTCTGAAGATACGGTCTTTAACTACGGTTATGCCAATCCTTATATTCGCTCGCAGCAAATGGTAGAAAACATTATTGCCGATACCTATAAAGTTGATCCTGAGTGGAAGATAGTCAATCTACGTTTATCTAATATTGTTGGTGCATTCGAGCATGGCGTTCTAGGCGAGTATGTTACTCAGCTCCCTAAAAATATTGTGCCTTTAGCATTGCAAGTTGCAGCGATGCAACGTGATTGTATTGAATTGCAAAATCAGGCTCAGACCAAAGATGGCACGGTGGAGCGTAGTTTCTTACATGTTCTGGATGCTTGTGATGCCATTTTAATGACCTTGAATTGGCTAAAAACGCAATCCGGATGTCTGGAGTCATTTAATATTGCCCATCAGCAGCTGACTTCTATCCAAAGTTTATTGGATGAGATTTCAAAGGTGACGCAGGCTGAAGTTCGCGTTCAGCCTGCAATCTATCAACATGAGGAATTAGCTCAGCTTGGTGCAAATATAGATAAAGCACAGCGTATTTTAAACTGGACACCGAAACGGCCTTTAGCACAAATGATTGAAGATGAATGGCGTTTTTATCTGAATACCTTAAAAGGTAATTAAGATAATGATTCTTATTTACATATTTGGCTGGTTTGATTAGGATATCCACAACCAGCCAAAGCATTAGCTTGCTTCAGCCCGTGAAAATTTTAACCAAATAGAGCAGAGGTTGTTTATGCAAATGCGAATTGAACACGACACCATGGGTGAAATCGAGGTTCCGAATGAAGCCTTGTGGGGTGCGCAAACGCAAAGAAGTTTACAGAACTTTAAAATTGGTCAGGAGCGTTTACCACGCCCGATGATTCGTGCAATGGGCTTAGTAAAAAAAGCTGCTGCGATCACCAATGCTGAATTAAAACAACTTCCTGAAGATTTAAGTCAATATATCGTTGGTGCTGCCGAAGAAGTGATTGCTGGACAATGGGATTCACAATTTCCCTTGGTGGTTTGGCAAACAGGTTCTGGTACGCAAAGTAACATGAACTGTAATGAAGTTATTGCAAACATTGCCAACCAGAAACTAGGTCAGGCATTAGGCGCGCAAAAACCTGTGCATCCGAATGATCATGTTAACCGCGCGCAATCAACCAACGATTCGTTCCCAACTGCTATTCATGTTGCTGCAAGCCTTCAAATTAATGAATTACTCATTCCTGCCGTTGAAAAGCTAAAAAATACCTTACAGTGCAAATCCGAAGAATTTGATGACATTGTTAAAATTGGCCGTACACATTTACAAGATGCAACGCCTTTAACCTTGGGGCAAGAGTTTAGTGGTTATGTATCACAACTGGAACATGGTTTAAAACGATTACAACAGGCTTTGGCTGGACTGTATGAATTACCTTTGGGGGGTACAGCAGTTGGAACGGGCTTAAATGCCCATCCTGATTATGCGGTAAAAGCGGCTGAGCAATTAGCTGAATTAACGGGTCTGCCATTTGTGACTGCGCCAAATAAGTTTGAAGCTTTGGCTGGTCGTGATGCAGCAGTATTTGCATCGGGTGCCTTGAAAACCTTGGCTGCAAGTTTAAACAAGATTGCCAATGATATTCGCTGGTTGGCGAGTGGGCCACGCTGTGGTTTTGGTGAAATCCGTATTCCTGAGAATGAACCTGGTTCGAGTATCATGCCGGGTAAGGTCAATCCGACCCAGAGTGAAGCGATGACCATGGTGGTCGCTCAAGTTTTAGGGAATGACACAACAATTAACGTGGCGGGTGCATCAGGAAACTTTGAGCTGAATGTGTTTATGCCAGTGATTGCTTATAATTTATTGCAATCCATTCAGTTGCTTGGTGATGCATGTAATAGCTTTAATGACCATTGTGCGGTCGGTATTGAACCGAATCGCGACAAGATTGATCACTTCTTACATAATTCATTGATGTTGGTGACAGCACTGAATCCTGTGATCGGCTATGAAAACTCTGCCAAAGTTGCGAAAACAGCTTACAAGGAAAATAAAACCTTGAAACAGGTGGCTGTGGAGTTAGGTTTAGTGACAGCAGAGCAATTTGATGAAGTGGTTAAACCTGAAAATATGGTTTCGCCAAATAGCAAATAAAAATATTTAATCAGCAAGATAAAAAATCCTTCTGCTTATAGAAGGATTTTTTATGAGAGTAGTTTTTATAAAGTGAACTGCGTACAATACACTTTTGATTGACGAAACTGTTGCTTCATTATGCTCTCGATTTATTTAACAGATACTAAAACCAACATTCAGTTCTCTGATTTACCCAATGAAAATCCTGTTAAGTTTCTGTTGAATTTAAAGAAAATTTTTCCAAGTACGGCTGATTTACTGTTACCTGTATTGCCAGAAGATAATAATCTGGAAAATGTAACTTGGGAAGCAACCTCAAAAGATTTTGAAGTATTTAAAAAGTTACTTGAAGGCTGGGGCGTGATTGAGCTTCGTTTAAGTGCGATTACGACTTATAAAGATAAGAACTTTGCCAATGAGCTGGTTAAAAAAGCACAAGTTAAGCGCAAGCAGATTGCTCAGGCACAGCCTCAATTATCCTTGATTGCCTTGGACTATGTGTTAATGCATGAGATTCATGCCTTGATTGATGCTGAACTGGTGATGATTGGTGAAAAATTCTATTTACCAACATTGCGTGAACTTTGGAAAGGTCAATTTTCCGAACAAATTTTGCAATGTAAATTCTAAGATTTAAAAGCAGACTTCGAGTCTGCTTTTTTTATACTCGATAAATAAGTACATGCGTATAAATCTTGATCTACAAACATTTACAAGATTTTAGTGTGCGTATTTTGGAACGGCATATATATTGCTTATAAGGATATAAATATTATTGCGGGAGAGAAGTTCTTCAATGAACTCGCCGAAGGAGCAACGACCCCGGAAACTCTCAGGCAAAAGGACTGTAATAATAGACATAAAATCTGGAGAGCAGTGCTCAATTTGTAGGAACACAGGACATTTTTCTTCTACGATAAACACTCACCGAAGGGGAAGGCTTAATGATTAATTGGTAATCATCTGCCGAAACTCTCAGGTACCATGACAGATGGGGCTAAGCATTATGGAATGTTATGCATTTCAAGGAGTTTGCTATGCCACATGTTGTTGTAATTGGTGCGGGGATTACGGGTGTAACGTCTGCTTATGAATTAATAAAACTGGGCTATGAAGTGACGGTGATCGATCGTCATCTTTTTCCTGCAATGGAGACTTCGTTTGCCAATGGTGGACAATTGTCTGCCTGTAATGCAGAGGTCTGGAACCAGAAAGCCACAGTGCTGAAAGGCATTAAGTGGATGAGTAAGAAAGATGCACCATTGCTGCTCAACCCATCCTTTAGTGCGCATAAATATCGCTGGTTAATTGAATTTTTAACGCATATCAAAAATTATAAAGCCAATACCATTGAAACCGTGCGTTTGGCATTGTTGGCTCGACAACGCCTATTTGAAGTTGCTGAAAAAGAAAGTCTTTCTTTTGATCTGGAAAAACGTGGCATTTTGCATATGTATCACACCAGAGAAGATTATGAGATTGCTAAGAAAGTCAATGATGTACTGGTTGAAGGTAAACTTGAGCGGAATGCAATTACGCCTGAGGAAATGAAAGCAATTGAACCGACCTTAACAGGCGAATATTTTGGTGGTTATTACACTGCTGGGGATGCAACGGGAGATATCCATAAATATTCTGTGGGGTTAGCAGAAAGAACTCAGCAATATGGGGCAAAATATTGTTTTGGTCTGGATGTGGTTGATGTTCAGTTCAATCAAGACAAAGCAATTGTTCATTGCAAAAACAGCTCGGAAAATGTAAATCCGACTGCGGATGGCATTACGGAAATTATTGCAGATGTGGTACTGGTTTGTGGTGGAGTCGGCAGTTATCAATTGGCTGATATGTTGGGGGATAGTGTAAATGTCTATCCAGTCAAAGGTTATTCGATCACTGTCCAGCTTAAAGATGAGCGTAGTGTAAATAATGCGCCGTGGGTCAGTTTGCTGGATGAGAGTGCAAAAATTGTAACCTCTCGTCTAGGTGCGGATCGTTTACGGATTGCGGGAACGGCTGAGTTTAATGGTTATAATCGGGATATTCGTGCTGACCGGATTCAACCGTTAATTAACTGGGTCAACCAGAATTTTGATATTTCGACTGAACATGTGGTGCCGTGGGCAGGATTGCGTCCAATGATGCCGAATATGCTGCCTGTGGTAAAACAAGGTAAACAACCACGAGTCTTTTATAATACGGGGCATGGACATCTAGGCTGGACTTTATCTGCTGCAACGGCAGTGTTGATTAGTCAGGAAATTGCGCAAAAATTCCCAAGCTGAAACAATAAAGCCGATGTTATAACATCGGCTTTATTCCTTTGAAGACTTAATCGTAAAGACGATAAATTCCTGTAAAACGCTCACAACCTTTCTGCTCTGATTTGACAATCAAAAGTGCTTTCTGAAAATCAAACTGGTATTGGCATTTTTTTTCATTATCAATGATCTGATTTTTTTGCTCAGGGGTGCTGTAAGCAAGTAATGACATGGTTTGCGTTTCTAGACGATTGTTGGGATTGCGATAAGCGATCCCTTCAATTTTTAACTTGTCTTTATCGAGCTGATGAATTTGTAGATGAACAGGTTGAGATGCGATTTTGCCATGTTCATATTTTAGATAATGTTGAGTTAAAGTCTGGTTCATAGACGTATAAAAGTTCAGGTCATCCAGACGTGCTTCAAATTGCTGCTGAAAACAGGTTTTGGTTTTACATTGCTGTATCTGGTTGAGCCACTGTGTCTGCGTATCATGTAACAATTGCAAAGGCGCATCCGTCACCAGATACGCTGTTAAAAACTTGCTATTCAGCTTTTGACGCTGTTCTTTATATTGCTTGGTGCATATTTTTTGTGCTTCCAAAGCAGAGCTGTTGCAGTCAATAGATTCCGCATAGGCAAATGTTGAGCAAAAACAACCCAATGTGATGATATAACCAGATTTCTTTAATTGATTTCTTACAGTGTTAAACAGCATAATCACTTATACTTTCAGTCTAATTTGCTCAACGTACTATAGCGAAATAGAAAGCCTGAATACAAGATTAGTTCGGTATATTGTAAAAGGAAAATCATATGGTTGCTCAAATTCGTATTGGACAAGGGATTGATGTGCATGCATTTGAAGAAGGTGACTTTGTTACTTTGGCGGGTGTCAAAATTCCGCATACACACGGTTTAAAAGCACATTCGGATGGCGATGTGGTTTTGCATGCGCTGAGTGATGCATTACTGGGCGCTTTAGCATTGGGGGATATTGGACAGCATTTTCCAGATACAGATCCAGAATATAAAGGTGCAGACAGTCGTTTGTTGCTAAAACATGTATACCAGTTGATTTTAGATCGTGGGTATCATCTGAATAACGCAGATATTACGGTCGCGTGCGAACGTCCAAAACTGGCAAAGCATAATTTGGAAATGCGTCAAAGTATTGCGGATGTATTAGATGTGGATGTGACTCAAATTAGCATTAAAGCCACAACGACAGAGAAGCTTGGTTTTACAGGTCGTCAGGAAGGAATTCTGGCAACCGCAACTGTATTAGTTTCACATCAAGCAAAATGATTGGTATTGATGAGTGACTGCTCTAATTCTTGTGTTGCTTTACGGCCTTGCAGCTGTAGAGTAATACTATGAATTAAACCCGTCCATGTTTCATTCGGTTCCCAGATCTGATGTAGTAATTCTTGTGCAGTCGGTAGATCCATATTGAGATAAAACTGACGGTATAAGTACATTAAGCTACTTACACGTGTATTCTCAGTGCAATGTAGCCAAACGATCTCGTTTTGAACCAAATGGTCAATTAAATCTAAAATTAATAAACATTGCTCAGAACAAGGTACGTCCCAATCAATTGGAATGTGAATATAATTCAGACCTAAATCCAGACAGATTTGATCCTGATTCGCTAAATAGCGCTCTGATTTGCTGGTCGCAAGGTTAATGACCGTACTGCAACCATATTCCTTAATCTGTTGTAATTGCTCGGCTGTTGGTTGAGCTGAGCTAAACAGATGCTCATGCACCAAAGAAAAACTTGGTATTTGAGATAATGCTTGTTCGAGTGAAGTCATAACGTCCGCTGTGTGTTGAGTGAGGTTCTCATATGATGAGAAACTTATTCTAAAGGGCTTAGCTTACTATAAGTGTTTTTATTTCAGTGTTCAATTTAAAGCGCACAAATAAAAACAGCATCAAAAGATGCTGTTTTTTTTATCACTTAATCTTTCTTAAGATTCTCATTGAGTAAGAATTCCATCAATGCTTTCTGAGCATGCAGGCGATTTTCAGCTTCATCCCAAACCACAGCATTTTTATGGTCAAGCATGTTTTCTGAAATTTCTTCACCACGATGCGCAGGGAGGCAATGCATGAAGAGGCAATCAGGATGTGCCAAGTCCATAAGTTTTTCATTGACCTGGAAATCTGAGAAAGCTTTCTCGCGTAACTTCTGTTCTTCTTCCTGTCCCATGCTTGCCCATACATCTGTGACGATCAGATCGGCATTTACAGCGGCATCTTCTGCTTTATTGAACACTTCTGCGCAATCCGCAAATTCAGCTAAAAACTCAGGTTTTGGCTCATAGCCTTCAGGTGAAGCAATTTTAAGTTTAAAGCCCATCATATGCGCAGCTTCAATATATGAGTTACACATATTGTTGCCATCACCAATCCATGCAACCGTTTTGCCTTCGATGCTACCGCGGTGTTCCTGAAAAGTTTGCAAGTCAGCGAGTAGCTGGCAAGGGTGGTGATCATCGGTCAGACCGTTGATGACTGGAACTTTTGAATAAGATGCAAAACGTTCTACGATGTCATGTCCGAAAGTACGAATCATCACGATATCCAGCATACTTGAAATAACACGAGCTGAGTCTTCAATTGGCTCACCACGTCCTAATTGTGTATCACGTGGAGAAAGGAAGATCGCGCTACCACCAAATTGGCAAATACCTGCTTCAAAAGAAATACGTGTACGTGTACTCGATTTCTCGAAAATCATTCCTAAAACTTTACCTGCAAACGGTTGATACAGCGTATGACTATGTTGCATGCGTTTGAGTTCTTGTGCACGATCTAAAATGCGTTGCAGTTCTAGTGTGGATAGGTCACGTAAAGTTAGGAAATGCCGAAGCGCCATAGCTACTCCCACAATAATTATTGAGAAAAATCAATAATTAATTGTTGTTTGACGAGTGGTGGATAAAAAAGAATTGACTACTATACTATAGGTTCAAGAAAATGCAAAAGAATTAGACCTTTTGATGAGCCTTTAAAAACAAGTCTACAGAATAGTTAATATAATCAATGATTTCGATATCATTTTCTGGCACATCTAACCCCATGAGATTGCGCCATTCGACATCTCTTAGCGTACCAAAATACATCATTGCAGAAAATTTAGGTTGAGCACAGAAAATTTCATTGTTGTTATGTGCATGCTCAAGTGCATAGGCAATGGTGTTTTGAATATTGAGAGCGCATTGATTATAGAAATAATGGGCGAGCTGGATATCTTTTTGTGATTGTTCAGTAAACATGCGCATAAAAGCAATATTTTCAGGCTGAATAATATGCTGATAAAAACGATGCAGTGTCTGGGTCAGGTAGGCTCTTAAATCAGTTTTTTCTGGAACATAAGGCAAACATACCCCTTGAAAGAAAACTTCCCGACGATAATCACAAATCGCGGTAAACAGACCTTCTTTATTGCCAAAATATTTGTAAATAGAGGTTTTTGAACCACCCGCATGATTGACAATATCATCCAGAGAAACCGCTTCATAACCTTTCTCAAGAAATAAATCGGTTGCGCACAATAATAGGGCAAGGCGACGTTCATGTCCTCGACGGGTTTGCGGTTTACTACAGCTTGGATAACAAAGATCGGTCATTATTTACTTTTGGGATGTTGGGGTGGTACTAGTATAACAAAAACCATATCTATTGTATGACTATGAAATTTAGCTATGTTTCAAAAGATCTCAAAATGTTAAAAAAGCGAGTCATTTCGACTCGCTTTTTGGTGTTATTTAAGCAGAGCGACTTTCTTCCTCTTCATCGTCATCTGTCGAGTCCATACCCAGTTCTTTCAATTTCCGAGTCAGGGTATTACGGCCCCAGCCTAAAAGTTCAGCTGCATGACGTTTACGGCCGCGCGTTTGTTGTAGGGCTGCATTAATCAGCGTACGTTCAAACATTGGGGTAGCGATATCAAGAATCTTCATTTCGCCATTTTTAAGTTTCTGGATTGCCCATTGACCTAATAACTCATCCCAATGATGAACTGCGATACGCTCAACTAAAGCAGGACTGGTATTTGAAGCTGCTTGACTATCACTTGTCTTTTGGACAGAGGCTTGCTTCAATTCAGCAGGCAGGTCTTCAGGATAAACTTCGCGCCCCGTAATCATCACTGTTAACCAGCGACAAGTATTCTCTAATTGACGAACATTTCCGGGCCATGGAAGCTGTTGCATATAATCAGTGGTTTCAGTACGTAAGATTTTTGGACTGACACCAAGCTCTTTACCTGCACGTGCCAAGAAATGCTGTGCCAGCATTGGGATGTCTTCGCTACGGTGAGACAGTTTTGGAATGTGAATTCGAATCACATTCAAACGATGATAAAGGTCTTCACGGAAACGGCCTTCATTTACCAGTTTCTCAAGATCTTGATGGGTTGCTGCAACAATACGTACATCCACTTTAACGGGAATATGTCCACCCACACGATAGAATTCACCATCGGCCAAAACACGAAGTAAACGTGTTTGGGTTTCAAATGGCATATCACCGATTTCATCAAGGAATAAAGTACCGCCATTGGCTTGTTCAAAACGACCCTGATGTTGCGTATTTGCACCTGTAAAAGCACCTTTTTCATGACCAAACAATTCAGTTTCGATCAGGTCTTTTGGAATCGCCGCCATATTCAGCGCAATAAAAGGTTTGGCGCGTCGAGGTGAATGCTTATGTAAGGCATGAGCGACTAACTCTTTACCTGTACCCGATTCACCATTAATCAATACGGTAATATGGGATTGTGACAAGCGACCGATGGCACGGAAAACTTCCTGCATAGCAGGTGATTCACCGATGATTTCAGTCGACTGTAACGGAGAAGCCGCTTTGGTGGCTTCTTGTTGCTGTAACTTATTAATATGCAAAATGGCACGATTAACCAGTGCTAATGCTTCATCAATATCAAAAGGCTTCGGTAGATATTCAAATGCACCTGTTTGATAACTTGAGACAGCAGACTCTAAATCTGAGTGTGCGGTCATAATAATGACAGGTAAGTCAGGATGAGTATTCTTCACTTTGGAAAGGAAAGTTAAGCCATCAATCCCGGGCATACGAATGTCCGTTAGAATGACATCTGGTGCATCCTCATGTAAGCGTTCAAGCGCAGTTTGGGCTTCTTCAAAGTTGGTGACATCGAAACCTTCTTCTTTAAAGGTTTTTTCCAGTACCCAACGCATGGCACGATCGTCATCTATTACCCAAATTTTATTTCGTGACATGGTTTAACTCCCAAGGTAGATATAAGCTAAATACGGTTTTTCCTGGAACTGATTGACATTCAATCATTCCGTTATGTTGATGCATAATATTTTGAGCAATACTGAGTCCTAGTCCTGTACCTTTGGCGCGTCCTGTGACTAAAGGATAGAAAACAGATTCCAGAATACTTTCAGGAACTCCGGGACCATTGTCTTCAATATCAATACGCACGGTTGATCGATTGAGGACGCCATTAATCGTGACTAGGCGCTGGATGCGGGTTCTCAACACCAGCTCTGGTTCTGAGTCGGTAAAAAAGTCTTTATTTTCGGTCATGGCCTGTACCGCATTGACACTAATGTTGAGCATGACCTGAATCAGTTGATCACGGTCTGCCATGACATCGGGTAAGGAAAGGTCATAATCGCGGGTAATCTTGATTTTCTTTTTTGTCTGGTTGGCAATCAGCGAGCGAACACGTTCCAGTGGCTCATGTACATTGACATGCTCATAGCTCGGTAATTGACGTGAGCCGAGCATCGTATCCGCCAGATTGGTCAAACGATCGACTTCACTAATAATAATGTCGGTAAATTCACCATAACGATCATCATTTAAACTACGTGCCAGTAATTGAGTCGCACCACGAATACCTGCTAACGGGTTTTTAATTTCATGTGCAACACCACGCACTAACTGGCGAGCCACTTGATGCTGTTGAACCAGATTTTCTTCTTTTGAAATTTTCAACATACGGTCAATCGGGTTGAGTTCAATCAATAAAAGAGGGTGATAGCTTTTGCCCGCATTCAGTTGAGAAGCGGTATAGTCAACATGAATCGCTTTAAAGTTAACATTGATGACCGCTTCGCGACGGGTGTAGTGTTGTCCACTTTCCAAAGTGTTTAATAAAGCTTCATGTGTGTTGAATGTGTCGTCGTGTGCATGTAACAAGTTAAGAACAGGCTGACCCGATGCACGCAGCAAACTGATATCAAATAATGCTTCACAAGCAGAATTTAAATAAAAAATATTAAGCTGACTATCGACCAGTAAAATGGCAGTGCTCAAATTATCTACTAAGAGTCGATAGTCGATAATGTTCTGTTGATCCATTTGTGAATCATCCTGTTTTAAAATGGCGCAATAAATATAAATTTTAATGAATAGCCATTAACTTCTAAAATGTACTTTATGCAAAATACAAGCCAACTTTGTATTAATGAAATTTCAACAACTTAATTCTAAAAAAAGGGATTTATGCAGTATTTTTCACATACATGCAGTGATTTCAATAAATTATTATGTTCCAAAATAGTGCGCTTGTGGATTTTATTTAAAATTTTGGTCGTATTTTGGTGCATTACACAAAGAGATGGCTTTGCAGCTATGCGTAAGCCAAGAAAAGTCATACAATACGCCGATTCAAGTGGAGCGCAGATTCATGAAGACCCCCAAAGTCGGTTTTGTATCTTTAGGTTGTCCTAAGGCATTGGTAGATTCTGAACGAATTTTAACTCAGTTAAAGACTGAAGGTTATCAAGTTGCATCAGATTATGATGGTGCGGATCTGGTCGTTGTAAATACCTGTGGTTTTATTGAATCTGCAGTACAAGAGTCTTTAGACGCGATTGGCGAAGCCATGAGCGAAAATGGCCGAGTCATCGTTACAGGCTGTTTAGGTAAAGACGAAGACAAAATTCGCCAGATGCACCCAAATGTTCTTAAAGTTACAGGTGCAGCAGCCTATCAAGATGTAATGGAAGCAGTACATGAATATGTACCAGCACCGCCAAAACACAACCCATTTATTGATTTAGTCCCTGAGCAAGGTGTTCGTTTAACACCGAAGCATTATGCTTATTTAAAAATCTCGGAAGGCTGTAATCACCGTTGTACATTCTGCATTATCCCAAGTATGCGTGGCGACCTTGTGTCTCGTCCAGTCGGAAAAGTGCTGGATGAAGCTGCTGCATTAAAACGTGCTGGTGTAAAAGAAATTCTGGTCATTTCTCAGGATACCTCTGCTTATGGTGTAGATACCAAATATAAGCTGGATTTCTGGAATGGTCAGCCTGTTAAAACCAAATTCTATGACATGTGTGAAGCCCTAGGTCAGTTAGGCATCTGGGTGCGTTTACATTACGTTTATCCATATCCACATGTTGATGCTGCGATTGATTTGATGGCGCAGGGCAAAATCCTGCCATATTTAGATATTCCTTTTCAGCATGCCAGTCCGCGCATCTTAAAATTGATGAAGCGACCAGCTCATAGTGAAAATACCTTAGAGCGCCTTAAATTGTGGCGTGAAAAATGCCCTGAATTGGTGATTCGTTCAACATTCGTGGTGGGTTTCCCTGGTGAAACTGAAGAAGATTTCCAAATTTTGCTGGAATGGTTAAAAGAAGCGCAGTTAGATCGTGTGGGTTGCTTTACCTATTCACCAGTTGAAGGTGCAACCGCAAACGATCTTCCTGATCATGTGCCAGAAGAGATCAAACAAGAGCGTTATGAACGCTTCATGGAAGTGCAACAAGCCATTTCAGCAGCAAAACTACAAAAACGTATTGGTCAGAAAATGACTGTGCTGGTTGATAGTCTGGAAGATGAATTCCCAGTTGCTGTTGCCCGTTCTTATGCAGATGCACCAGAAATTGATGGCAACGTTTTTGTTGAAGATATTGATAAGAGCGTGATTAAAGCAGGTGATTTGCTTGAAGTCGAAATTACCGATGCAGATGAATACGATTTATTTGCAAAGTTAATCCAGATTAAATCTGCTTGATGTTGAATTAAATTTAAGAAAATTTTGAGATTGGTCGGTTTGGAGTAAAAGTATGTCAGCTTCTAAAAATCCACGTTATGCACGAATTTTGCTAAAGCTTTCTGGTGAAGCTTTAGCAGGTAATAAAGATATGGGTATTGATGCCCAAGTGTTAGATCAAATGTCACTTTCAATTGCTCACTTGGTAGGTTTGGGTGTGCAAGTGGGTATCGTTGTTGGTGGCGGTAACTTATACCGCGGTAGCCAGCTACAAAAAGACGGTCTGGTTGGACGTGTAACAGGCGACCAGATGGGCATGTTGGCGACTGTGATGAACGGTTTGGCAATGCGTGATGCATTGGTGCGCCGCAATATCAAAACACGTTTAATGTCAGCATTGTCGATTGGTACGGTTGTTGAACCATACTCAAGCCGCGATGCGATCCGTCATTTAAGCCAAGGTGAAGTGTGTGTTTTTGTTGCTGGTACAGGTAACCCATTCTTTACTACAGATACCGCAGCTTGCTTACGTGGTATCGAGATCGAGGCGAACCTGATCTTGAAAGCGACCAAAGTTGATGGCGTTTATAACAAAGATCCAAGCAAATACGATGATGCGGTTAAATATGACAATTTAACTTTCGATCAAGTGCTTGATGAAAAGCTTGGCGTGATGGATCTTACGGCAATTTGTTTATGTCGTGACCACAATGTGCCATTACAAGTTTTTGATATGAACAAATCTGGTGCATTACTTTCTGTGGTAATGGGCGAAAAAGAGGGTACTCACGTTACGAATTAATGTACGTGAGCCATAAAGCTCTTTATACTAATGTTTAAATATTTTGTAATACCTAATGAATAAGTAAGGAAGATCATATGATTAACGATCTCAAACAAGATAGCGAACAGCGCATGCAGAAGTCGCTTGACTCTTTAGAGTTGGGCTTTGCCAAAGTTCGTACAGGTCGTGCGCACCCATCTATTTTAAATGGTGTGATGGTTTCTTACTACGGCTCTGATGTTCCGTTGAATCAAGTTGCAAATATCGGGCTTGAAGATTCACGTACGCTGTTGGTTCAACCATTTGAACGTTCAATGGTTGCTGCGATCGATAAAGCGATTCGTGAAGCAGGTTTGGGCTTGAACCCTATTACTGCTGATGCAATCCGTGTACCAATGGCTGCGTTAACAGAAGAAACTCGTCGTGATATGCAAAAAGTTGCGCGTGCTGAAGCTGAAAATGCCAAAGTTGCGATTCGTAACATTCGTCGCGATGTATTAGGTGATCTCAAAGCATTGTTGAAAGAAAAAGAAATTTCTGAAGATGATGATCGTCGTGCATCAGATGATATTCAGAAAATCACTGATAAATATGTTGCAGAGGTTGATAAACGTCTTGCAGCAAAAGAAGCAGAATTGATGAAGGTCTGATTTTTATGACCTCGCAAGAAGAACAGCTTCTTCCTCAACATGTTGCCATCATTATGGATGGCAACAATCGTTTTGCCAAAAAAAATCAAATGCAAAAAGGCGATGGGCATCGTGAAGGCAAAAATGTCTTGGATCCGATTGTCGAGCATTGCAAGAAAGTTGGCATTCGCGCTTTAACCGTTTTTGCATTTTCAAGCGAAAACTGGAACCGTCCCCAATACGAAGTTGATTTGTTAATGAAATTGTTGGAAGAAACAATTCATGAACAACTGCCGCGTATGGAAAAGTTCAATATTGCACTACGTTTTATTGGTGACCGTTCTCGGTTGTCTAATGAATTGCGTGATTTGATGCAATATGCCGAGCAAAAAACAGCAGCTTATAGCTCTATGACACTGACCATTGCGATCAGTTATGGTGGAATGTGGGATATGGCGCAAGCTGCGAAAATGATTGCTCAGGATGCGCTTGCAGGAAAGCTTCAAGCAGATCAGATAAATGTTGATTTATTTGATAAATATGTCAGTCTAAATGATCTTCCAGCTGTTGATTTATTGATCCGTACAGGTGGGGATTATCGTTTGTCTAACTTCTTACTCTGGCAAGCTGCCTATGCAGAATTGTATTTTACCGATACTTTGTGGCCAGAATTTACCATAGAAGAGCTAGATCATGCCTTTCGTGTTTTTTCAGGACGTGAACGACGCTTTGGCAAGACATCAGAACAGATTCAACAAGCGAAAATAGAGAATTAATAATGTTAGAGCGGATTATTACCGCATTGGTGTTAGTTGCTGTTGTTTTAAGTTGCATGTTTGCAACGCAATCACATTATCCAATGTTTATGCTTATGATTTTAGCTGCAGGGGTTGCAGGCTACGAATGGTTTAAGCTTATGCCACGTAGTGTAACCGCTGTTTCAAAGCCGAAGGCTTGGGTATATGGTGGCTGTGTTGCAGCAGTATCAACACTTGCATTATTTTTTGATGATGTTGCTCTTTTACTTTGGGCAGCATCGATTCTCACATGGTTGGGAAGCATCTACTGGGTCAAGAATTATCCTGAATCGGACAATTGGTACAATCCATCCCTATATATCATCGGATTTATCCTGATTTCTGCTGCGGTAACTTCACTTTATGCCGTTTGGCATAGCTCACCGTGGTGGCTCATGTATTTGTTCCTGCTGGTTTGGGGAGCGGATAGTGGCGCTTATTTTGTTGGTCGTAAGTTTGGTAAGAAAAAACTTGCACCCTCTGTTAGCCCAAATAAATCAGTGGAAGGTTTATATGGCGGTATTGCGACAACGGTCATCATTATGCTGGTTGTGCAATATTTCTATTTAAACTTAACCGCAATACAGCTAATCTTATTCTTAATTCTTTCGATCATTACTGTGTTCGCATCAGTGCTGGGTGACTTGTTTGAATCCATGATTAAGCGCCGTGCTGGAATTAAAGATTCCGGGCGTGTACTGCCGGGACATGGTGGTGTGCTTGATCGTATTGATTCTTTACTTGCGGCTGCACCGATTTTTGCAACAGGTATGTATATATTAAAACTTATTGGTGTAGATCTTTAAATGACTCAAGCTGTTTGTATATTGGGTGTTACTGGTTCAATTGGTCAAAGTACTTTAAAAGTATTGGAACAGCACCCAGACCAGTACACCGTATTTGCAGTCTCTGCATATAGTCGTTTAGATGAGCTTTTAGAAATTTGTAAAAAACATCATCCAAAAGTAGTTGTTGTGCCAAATGAAAAAGCATTTGAGTTACAACAACGTTTAAATCAAGAAAATTTAAAAAATATTGAAATCCTCACAGATGAGGCTGGCTTAATTGCAATTGCAGAGCATGCTGACGTAGATATCGTCATGGCGGCCATTGTTGGTGCGGCAGGTTTGTTACCCACGCTTGCGGCAGTAAAAGCAGGCAAGCGTGTTTTATTAGCCAACAAAGAATCATTAGTGATGTCGGGTGACATCATGATGCAGGCGGCACGCGAGCATAATGCATTATTGTTGCCTGTTGATTCTGAACATAATGCGATTTTCCAGTCTCTACCGCACGACTATCTCAATGCAGAAAGAACAGGGCAGCCACAATTGGGTGTGTCTCGTATTTTGCTGACAGCATCAGGTGGGCCTTTTCTCAACCATTCCTTGGCACAACTGCATGATGTAACACCGCAACAGGCATGCAAGCATCCAAACTGGTCAATGGGGCAGAAAATCTCAGTTGATTCGGCGACCTTAATGAATAAAGGTCTGGAATTGATCGAAGCTTGCCATTTGTTTTCAATATCAGAACATTTTGTTACAGTTGTTGTTCACCCACAAAGTATTATTCATTCCATGGTGCAATATGTGGATGGATCAACTTTGGCACAAATGGGTAACCCAGATATGTGTACGCCAATCGCGCATGCATTAGCTTGGCCTAAACGGTTGGCAACAGATGTTCCTGAGCTTGATTTATTTGAGACTGCTCAATTGAATTTTCAGCAACCAGATATTGTTAAGTTCCCAGCATTGGACTTGGCACGTCAGGCAATGCGTGCAGGTGGTTTGGCACCTACAGTATTAAATGCAGCAAATGAAATTGCAGTTGCTGCGTTTTTGAAGCAAAAAATCCGATTCACCGAGATTCCTCAAGTGGTCGATCATACTTTGCAAGCTGTACAAAATGCTAAAGCAGAAAACATAGACATCATTTTACAGACTGATATGATCGCTAGACAGATTGCAGAAAAGTATATTGTGAGAAAAGGAGGCTAAATCGTATGAATGCACTATTTATGATTGTTGCAGCGATTTTATTGCTTGGTCCTCTGATCGCAATTCATGAATTTGGTCATTATTGGGTCGCGCGTAGATTAGGCGTTAAAGTTCTGGTTTATTCGATTGGTTTTGGGCCAACATTATTGAAATGGCAGTCTAAAAAATCAGGAATCCAATATCAGCTTTCTGCTTTGCCACTGGGTGGTTATGTCAAGATGCTGGACGAGCGTGAAGGCAATGTTGCAGAGCAAGATTTACCTTATGCATTTAACCGACAATCTCCGTGGAAACGTATTGCAATTGTTGCTGCGGGACCATTGATTAACCTGTTTTTTGCAGTATTTCTGTTCTGGATTTTGTTCCTTCCTGCGCAAGAACAACTGAATACACGTATTGGTAAAGTGATGCCAAATACGCCTGCTGCACAAGTTGACTTGAAAGTGGGTGACAAGATTATCAATGTTGACGGACAAACAACGCCAACATGGGAAAAATTGAATTACGCTTTGGTAAATCGTGTTGGTGAAACTGGGCAAGTCTCTATCATTGTTGATCGTGCTGGCACTGAAAAACAGTTTAGTTTACCGATTAAAGATTTCCTGAAAGATCAAAGTCAGTCTCCATTAGATGTACTGGGCTTTTTGCCTTACCGTCCAGTGATTCCTGCTAAAGTGAAAGAACTTAGTGCAGATGGTGCGGCAGTGCGTCAAGGCATGAAAGTGGGCGATCAGATCGTTGCAATTGATAATGTTGCAATGAAAGACTGGTTTGATGTGGTTGATGTAGTTCAAAGCTCTCCAGAAAAGTTGCTGAATATTGATGTATTGCGCGAAGGTCAGATTGTGCATTTGCAAGTCATGCCTCAAGGTCAACGCGATAATATGGGCAATACCACGGGCGTGCTTGGGGTGAAGAGTGATGCAGGTAAGATCACGATTCCAAACGAATACAAACAAACCATTCAATATTCACCGATTGAAGCTTTGGGTGTCGCGGTGGATAAGACCACTCAGCTCTCGGGCATGATTTTTAACTCTATTATCAAGATGGTGCGCGGTTTAATTGGACTGGATAATTTATCTGGCCCAATCACAATTGCGAAAGTGGCTGGTCAAAGTGCTGAAATGGGCTGGCAAACGTTTATCTCCTTCATGGCTTTGATGAGTGTCAGCTTAGGGATTTTGAATTTATTACCGATTCCGATGCTTGATGGTGGTCACTTGGTGTATTACTTTATCGAAGTAATTCGTGGTAAACCTGTTTCTGAACAAATACAGATGTTTGGTCTAAAAGTTGGTATGGTACTGCTCGGTAGCATGATGCTTTTGGCTTTATTTAACGACTTCATGCGTTTATAACAACGCAAATGGAATTTAACTTACTGGAAAATATATGGGCATGCGTCACACACATTTATTAATGCCTTTGGCACTGGTTAGTGCGATGGCAGTGGTACAACAAGCATACGCTGCAGATGAGTTTCTTGCACAAGATATACGAATTGATGGCTTAGTGCGTTTAACACCTGCAAGTATCTATTCTATGTTACCAATAAATAGTGGCGATAGAGTAAGTGATCCTATGATTGCCGAGGCAATCCGTACTTTATATGCTTCTGGTTTATTTGATGACATCAAAACCTATAAAGAAAATAATGTTTTGGTCTTTAAAGTTGTTGAACGTCCAGTCATTTCAAAGCTGGAATTCAAAGGCAATAAACTGATTCCAAAAGAGGCCTTAGAGCAAGGCTTAAAGAAAATGGGTATTGCGGAAGGCGAAGTTTTCAAAAAATCTGCATTACAGATTATTGAAACTGAGCTTGAGCAACAATACACCCAGCAAGGTCGTTATGATGCTGATGTTTCGGTTGAAACAGTTGCGCGTCCAAATAACCGTGTTGAATTAAAGCTAAACTTTAATGAAGGTACGGCTGCTAAAGTATTTGATATTAATATCATTGGTAATACAGTTTTTAGTGATAGCGATATCAAGCAAGCTTTTGCAGTGAAAGAAAGCGGCTGGGCATCTGTCGTTACCCGTAATGACCGCTATGCACGTGAAAAAATGGCTGCCAGTCTAGAAGCTTTACGTGCTTTGTACTTAAACAAAGGTTATATCAATTTTAATATTATTAATTCACAACTGAATATCAGTGAAGATAAAAAGCACATCTTTATCGAAGTTTCAGTAGATGAAGGTAGCCAGTTTAAGTTTGGTGAAACCAAATTCTTGGGTGATGCACTTTATAAACCAGAAGAGCTAACAGCGCTTAAGCTTTATAAAGATGGTGAAACTTATTCGCAAGAAAAAGTAAATGCAGTTAAGCAACTTTTGCTTCGTAAATATGGTAATGCAGGTTATTACTACGCCGAAGTGAATGTTGTACCTGAAATCAACAATGAAACTGGCATTGTGAACCTGAATTATTATATCAATCCAGGTCAGCAAGTGACTGTACGTCGTATCAACTTCACAGGTAACAGTAAAACTGCAGATGAAGTTTTACGTCGTGAAATGCGTCAGATGGAAGGTGCATTAGCAAGTAACGAGAAAATCGATCTTTCTAAAGTTCGTTTAGAGCGTACCGGTTTCTTTAAAACGGTTGATGTAAAACCTGTTCGTGTACCAAACTCTCCTGATGAAGTCGATTTGAACGTGAATGTTGAAGAGCAGCATTCAGGTACAACGACACTTGCTGTAGGTTACTCACAAAATGGTGGTGTAACTTTCCAGGCAGGTTTAAGTCAAACCAACTTTATGGGTACAGGTAACCGTGTAGCGATTGATTTGTCGCGTTCAGAAACACAAGATTACTATAACTTAAGTGTGACCGACCCATACTTCACCATTGATGGTGTAAGTCGTGGTTATAACGTTTACTACCGTAAAACCAAGTTAAATAAAGACTATAACGTTAACAACTATGTGACGGATAGTATTGGTGGTAGTTTAAGTTTTGGTTATCCAATTGATGAAAACCAGAGTTTAAGTGCATCTTTAGGTCTTGACCAGACTAAAGTTCGGACAGGTCCAAGCGTTTCAACTTATATTCGTGATTATTTATTGGCAAATGGTGGTAAAGCGACAGGTAGCGCGACTTACTGTCCGGAAGATCAATGGGAAGTGATTGATGATAAATACACGGGTAATTGTAAACCTGGCCAGGAAAGAACCTATGAGAATGCTTTCGAGGGTGAGTTTCTGACTTATATGTTAAATCTAGGTTGGTCTTATAACACACTCAATCGACCAATTTTCCCAACCTCAGGTATGTCTCATCGTGTTGGCTTAGAAATTGGTTTGCCGGGTAGTGATGTTGACTATCAAAAAGTAACTTATGATGCACAAGCCTTTAAATCATTAGGTGCCGGATTTGTACTTCGTGGTTATGGTAAATTAGGTTATGGTAATGATTTACCATTCTATAAAAACTTCTACGCGGGTGGTTATGGCTCGGTTCGTGGTTATGACAACAGTACCTTGGGACCAAAATATCCAAGTGTTATTTTCCAAAAAACTGATCAGAATGATCCAGATCCAGAAGAAGTCGGTGGTAATGCGCTGGTACAGTTCGGTACAGAACTGGCATTACCTTTACCATTTAAAGGCGACTGGACACGTCAAGTTCGTCCAGTATTGTTCGCAGAAGGCGCACAGGTATTTGATACTAAGTGTGATATCGCAACTGGCACAATGAAGATGAATGGAAGCAATATTGATGTCAAACAATATTGTAATGACAACTATAAGTTTGATTTTGGCAATATGCGCTATAGCGTGGGTGTTGGCTTCACATGGATTACCATGATTGGTCCATTATCACTTAGCTATGCATATCCGTTAAATGATAAGCCAGGCGATGATACTAAATCTATCCAATTCGAAATCGGTCGTACTTTCTAAGTACGGCCTTGCTTAGCGCTGTAAGATATATAAAGGATGCAATAATGAAAACATTAACAAAGCTGATGTTGGGTTTGGGTTTAACGGTTTCTGCAACAGTAAATGCTGCTGGCCTGGCTGTAGTAGATTTGGCTAAAGTTGTAGAAAGCAGTACTTATCTCAAGCAACAAAATGCAAGTTTGAGTCAATCGGTAAAACCGACTTCAACTCGTCTTGAGCAATTGGGTAAAGAGTTAGAGTCTTTGCAACAAAAAGCACAGACTGAAGGTCAGAAAATGAATCAGGCTGATATTCAAAAGTTAACTGCTCAATATCAGTCAAAACTGAGTGAATTTAACTCAACTCAGCAAGGTCTACAAACCAAAGTTCAGTCTAGTTTGCAGGCAATGAATACAACTTTTGAAACACGTGTGAAGCAAGCTGCTGAACAATTGCGTAAAGAGAACAACTTAGACTTTATTTTGAATAAAAATTCTACGATTGCCTCTGACGCTCAGTATGATTTAACTGATAAAATGATTCAAAAGGTTAATTCAATTAAATAATCAATGAATAGACGTACTTATCGTTTAGAAGAAATTGCTCACCTTGTCAAAGGTGAGTATTTCGGTGCACAAGATTTTCAGATCTCGGGCTTGGCAAGTTTAGAACATGCGCAAGAAAATCAGATCTGTTTTGTGAATGGCGACAAATATCTCGCACAGGCAGAAGCAAGTCATGCGGGTGTGTATATCGTCACAGCTTCACTTAAATCACAACTGATCAATAAACAAAACTTTATTGTTGTCGATAATCCTTACTTAGCTTTTGCGACTTTAACGCATTTATTTGAAAAAAAGATTGCCCAACGCGGTATTGAAAGTACTGCCAAAATTCATCCATCTGCCATGATTGCCGATGATGTGTATATTGGACATTATGTCGTGATTGGTGAAAATTGTGTTGTTGGTAACAATACAATTATTCAGGCACATGCTTTTGTTGATGATGAAGTCGAAATTGGTAAAGACTGTTTTATTGATGCGCATGTGACGATTACAGGTGCTGCAAAACTGAAAGATCGTGTGCGTATTCATGCCAATACTGTTATTGGTACGGAAGGTTTTGGTTTTGCACCGTATCAGGGTAAGTGGCACCGTATTGCACAACTGGGCTCGGTTCGTATCGGAAATGATGTTCGAATTGGATCAAATTGTAGTATTGACCGTGGTGCTCTAGATGACACAATTCTGGAAGATGGTGTCATTATTGATAACCTTGTGCAAGTTGCTCACAATGTACACATTGGTGAAAATACGGCCATCGCTGCAAATTGTGGGATCGCAGGGAGTGCCCGGATTGGCAAAAACTGTATTCTAGGTGGTGCATCAGGGGTGGTTGGACACCTTACAATTGCAGATAATGTGACACTTACTGCAATGTCAATGGTCACAAGAAATATTTCTGAGGCTGGAACGTATTCTTCTGGCATGGGACTTTTTGAAAATAGTCACTGGAAAAAGACGATTGTACGTCTCAGACAATTAGCAGATGTGCCATTGACCCAAATCACTAAAAGGCTTGATCATATGCAAGCTCAATTAGAGTCCCTTGAATCAACCTTTAAGTTACGTAAATAATTTATTATGACTGAGTCTACATCTCCAGCATTTACGATGCCTGAATTACCAATGGATATTCTTACCATTCGTGAATATTTACCCCATCGTTATCCATTTTTATTAGTTGATCGCGTTACGGAAATAACTGAGAACAGTATTGTCGGTTATAAAAACGTCTCGATTAATGAAGAGTTTTTCCAAGGGCATTTCCCGACTTATCCAATTATGCCTGGCGTACTAATGATTGAAGCATTAGCGCAGGTTTCTGGAATCTTGGGTTTTGTCTTAACTAATCAAAAGCCGAAAGCAGGTTCACTGTTTTTATTCGCAGGTGCAGAAAAGATCAGATTTAAAAAACAAGTTGTTGCAGGTGACCAGCTTGTCTTAAAATCTGAACTTGTGATGCAAAAACGTGGCATTTACAAGTACAATTGTACTGCTAGCGTTGATGGCATTGTTGCTGCAACGGCAGAGATTATTATTTCACACCAGAAAATTGAGCAGACATGAGTAGTCAGAATTTAATACATCCCACAGCAATTATTGACCCGTCTGCAGAAATTGCATCTGATGTACAAATTGGTCCGTATTGTGTTGTGGGTCCAAATGTAAGTATTGACTCTGGTACAAAATTACATTCACATGTTGTCATTGGTGGTTTTACGAGAATTGGTAAAAATAATGATATTTTCCAGTTCTCGAGTATTGGGGAAATTTGTCAGGATTTAAAATATCAAGGCGAAGAAACCTGGTTAGAAATCGGTGACCATAATTCGATTCGCGAGCATTGTACTTTGCATCGTGGTACGGTTCAGGATCACAGCCTGACCAAAATTGGTAGCCATAACCTGTTAATGGTCAATACGCATATTGCCCATGACTGTGTTATTGGTAACCATAATATTTTTGCTAATAATGTTGGTGTTGCAGGGCATGTCCATGTCGGCGATCACGTGATTGTCGGTGGTAATGCGGGTATTCATCAATTCTGCAAAATCGACTCATATAGCATGATCGGTGGTGCAGCGCTTATCCTTAAAGACGTACCTGCCTATATCATGGCCTCTGGTAATCCAGCGCGTGCTTATGGTATGAATATTGAGGGGATGCGTCGTAAAGGATGGTCTCGTGATACGATTCAGGGTTTACGAGAAGCTTACAAGCTGATCTATAAATCTGGTTTAACCACTGAACAGGCGATTGAACAGATTCGTAACGAAATTCTGGTCAAAACACCTGAGGCTCAGCTATTCATCGATTCATTAGAACAGTCCACACGTGGTATTGTGCGTTAATCGATAATGCAAAGCAAAAAAGACACGATAGTGTCTTTTTTTATGCTCAATTTTCTTCTTCTACAAATTGTTGTCGATATTGTTTAGGTGAATGCTCAAACGTGCGTTTAAAGGCTTGGCTAAAAGCCGTTTCTGAGGAGTAACCCACTTTATTGGCAATCTGTTGTATTGAGTGATTGCTTTTACGCAGATATTGACTTGCCAGACGCATGCGATGCTGCTGTAAATAGGCGAGAGGTGATTCACCAATCACTTCGTGGAAGAGGCTGGCAAACTTGGAGCGTGACATACAGCATTGTTCTGCCAATGATTCAACCGTCCAAGCATCTTCGGGGTGGTTATGGATGGCCGCCAGACTATTGCTGAGTTCTGGATGATTTAAGGCACTGAGCCAACCATGTTGAGTTGAGATTTGTTGAATATGATCTCGAATACATTTGATTAATAAGATATTCACGAGATGATCGATGATGATATCGCGGCCTGCCTGAATATTTTGTGTTTCTAAGGCAAGGAAATGTAAGCCAATTTGTAGCCATTCTGGTGCATTGGTATCTCCGTGCTGGAGATGAATAATGGGTGGTAAGGCCTGAATAAAAGGACGCGCCATAATAGTGTCAATCTGGCAGCGTACCGTCAGAATGAGATTTTTTTCGGGTGATTGTGTGCCGAATTCGATGGCTTCTTCTTTATGACCATCGAACAATTTTGAAATATCAACGGCATCGACCAGTTTGGTAATCGCATTATCTGCACCTGTATGGGCTTTCCCTGAAGAAATCACCACAATTTCGCCCGCATGTGCAGTTAAACTATTTTGTGCATCAATTTGAATAAAAACAGAACCAACTAAAACAATATGAACAATTAAGGCGCTTTGATCTTGGCAGATAAAACTCCATTCTCCTTGAGTTTTCAAGTAGATATATTCAGTGTGATTTAAATGAATATCAGCAAATATTTTACTTAAAGCATCCATATGATTTTTTAACGATGTATTCATTTAAATTATAGAGAGCTGTACCAATAACTCAATATGTGTTTATAGGACAAAAACAGGGAGGATGATGCCAAAGACTTTGACATAGCTTTTTTGGACGCTTGCAACTGTCATGAATTCCATAATTCCTCAAAATATACTTATATATACAAAGACATGGATTCGATGATGAATGCGCCAGTAAATGTTGAGCAAGAACTTACGCCAGTAAGCATTCCAAAGTCAAAAACTCAGTTGGATCGGAAACGTTATTTATGGGCCATTAGCCCAGCTTTGCCTGTAATCGGAATTGGTATTTTGGCAGGTTATCAATTTGCACCACGCCCATTGAAAAAAATCTTTGCTTTAGGTGGTCCAATTGTTTTACACATTGTGATTCCAACAATTGATACGATTATTGGGAAAGACGCCAATAATCCAACCGATGAAGATATTAAGCTGTTAGAAAAAGACCCATATTATTCTCGGTTGGTAAAAAGCTTTATTCCACTACAATATGCAGCCAATGTTTATGCATGTTATTTATCAAGCCGTAAAGAAACCTCTTTCATTGATAAGATTTTTCTTGGTATTTCAATGGGTGCAATTAATGGGATTGCCATTAATACTGCACATGAGCTAAGTCATAAATCTGATCGTATTGACCATATTCTTTCGCATTTGGCGTTGGTACCAACAGGGTATAACCATTTCCGTGTTGAACATCCTTATGGTCACCATAAACGTGCTGCGACACCTGAAGATCCAGCATCTTCACAAATGGGTGAAACATTCTATGAGTTTTGGCCACGTACGGTCATTGGCTCTTTCAAATCAGCAATTGAAATCGAAACGACGCGTTTAAAACGTAAAGGCAAAGAGTTCTGGTCAAGGGACAATGAATTGCTACAAGGCTGGGGCATGAGTGCCGCGTTTCATGGCTCAATGGTTGGTCTGTTTGGTAAGGGGGTAATTCCTTATTTAGCAACACAAGCGTTCTACGGAATTAGTTTGTTTGAAATTATTAACTATATTGAACACTACGGCCTAAAACGTCAGAAAGACAAAAATGGCAAATATGAGCGCACCATGCCTGAGCATAGCTGGAACAATAATAATATTGTGACCAACTTGTTCTTGTATCAATTACAGCGCCATTCAGACCATCACGCTTATCCAACCCGTCCATTTCAGGCATTGCGTCATTTTGATGAAGCACCTGAGCTACCGAGTGGTTATGCAAGTATGTTATTACCTGCTTTGATTCCACCATTATGGTCAAAAATGATGGATAAGCGTGTCTTTGATCACTATAAAGGTGACTTGAATAAAGCCAATATTTATCCAAAACGTCGTGCCAAACTGTTTAAGAAATTTGGTGTGGTTGACCAATCATTAAATGAAGTTTCTACAGAACAGGTAGCAACTGCATAATCCAAAAAAACATTGCAAAAGCAGGACACTGTTGAATCATCATCAGTGCCTTTTTATTTTCTTGTATTAAAACTTTAACCAAGTACAGATTTTGCATCTTCTTGCTGTATATCTATGTATAACTTAAGAATAATCTTATAAGCAATTTATGAGGCAAAGATGACAAAACATTATGATTATATTGCAATTGGTGCTGGCAGTGGTGGCATTGCATCAGTGAATCGTGCTGCCATGTACGGGAAAAAATGTGCCTTAATTGAGAAAGCTGAGATCGGTGGAACCTGTGTTAACGTGGGTTGCGTGCCTAAAAAGGTGATGTGGTATGCAGCTCATGTGGCTGAGGCCATCCATAAATATGGTCCAGATTATGGCTTTAACAGTAAAGTAGAATCTTTCGATTGGCAGACTTTAATTAAGAATAGACAGGCTTATATCGATCGGATTCATCAGTCCTATCAAAATAGCCTAAGCAAGAATCAGGTTGATCTTATTCATGGCGCGGCTCATTTTATTGATAAAAATACCATCGAAGTTAACGGTGAGAAATTCACGGCAGATCATATCTTGATTGCAACTGGGACACAGCCGTCATTACCAGATATTGAAGGTGTTGAATATGGTATTGATTCGAACGGTTTCTTTGAGCTTACAGCTTTACCTAAAAAAACGGCAGTGATCGGTTCGGGGTATATTGCGGTTGAGTTGGCGGGTGTACTCAATGCTTTGGGTTCGCAAGTCGGATTGTTTATTCGTAAGGATTTACCCGTAAGACGCTTTGATTCATTTGTCAGTGAAACATTGGTTGAGGTCATGCAAACTGATGGTATCAGCGTACATACCCAAGCTGTACCTAAGAAAATCACAAAAAATGATGATGATTCCGTTACTTTACATTTAGAAAATGGCGAAACCTATACGGTTGATTGCTTAATCTGGGCAACGGGGCGAGAGGCAAATACTGCGAGTTTGAATCTGGATAAAGCCAATGTTCAACTGGATGAGCGAGGCTATATTCAAGTCGATAAATTCCAGAATACTTCACAGCAAGGCGTGTATGCGGTGGGTGATATTACAGGGAAAATGGAACTGACTCCGGTTGCTGTGGCTGCTGGGCGGAGACTCTCTGAGCGATTATTTAATCATAAACCAGAGGAGCACTTGGATTATGACAATATTCCAACCGTGGTATTTAGTCATCCACCCATTGGCACAGTGGGGATTACTGAAAAAGAAGCCATTGAGCAATACGGGCAACAAGCTGTAAAAGTGTATAACTCATCCTTTACTGCGATGTACAGCGCCATTACACAACATCGTCAGCCGACTAAAATGAAGTTAGTCTGTGTGGGTGAAAATGAAAAAATTGTCGGTATCCACGGTATCGGTTTTGGCATGGATGAGATTCTGCAAGGTTTTGCGGTGGCTTTGAAAATGGGTGCAACCAAGAAAGATTTTGATAATACTGTTGCCATTCATCCAACCTCAGCAGAAGAGTTTGTGACGATGAGATAAAACATTATTTATTAAAATAGAAAGGACGTGCTGAACACGTCCTTTTTCTTCGTATTGAATAAGTAAAGCAACAATTATTTCAATTCACTAGATGATTTACCCAATTCACGACGGGCAATAATCAATTGCTGAATCTGTTGTGTACCTTCAAAAATATCCAGAATTTTTGAGTCACGTGCCCATTTTTCCAGTAATTCATCTTCGCCATAACCGACACTGGCAGCCAGCTCGACGCATTTTAAGGTAATTTCATTGCCAACACGACCAGCTTTCGCTTTGGCAATCGATGCTTCTTTTGAATTCGGCTTTTTATTGTCGGCCATCCAAGTTGCTTTAATCATTAACAAACGGGCGGCTTCCCATTCGGCTTCCATTCGATAGATTTGCGCAGCTAAATTTGAAGTTTGTAAATAGGGTGTTTTGTAGTCTGGATCAAGCTGATCTTTGAAGATTTCTTTAATTCGCTCTAATGAGGCTTTGGCACAACCAATTGCCATTGCCGCAACCAGTGGGCGGGTATTGTCAAAGGTTTCCATCACGCCAGCAAAGCCTTTTGCCACATCAATCTCAGGATTACCTAATAAATTGGCAGCAGGCACACGACAGTCAATAAAGCTAATCACCGCAGTATCTGAAGCTTTAATTCCGAGTTTATGTTCTAGACGCTCAACCTTCATTCCAGGTGTGCCTTTGGGTACCACGAATGATTTAATTGCAGCACGACCTAGTTTTTTATCTAATGTTGCCCACACTACCACCGAGTCGGCACGTTCACCTGAGGTGACAAAGATTTTTTCACCATTCAGGATATAGTCATCACCATCTTTGGTTGCTGTAGTGCGAATTGCTGCTGAGTCAGAACCACAACCGGGTTCTGTGATCGCCATCGCTGCCCAAGTGCTTTTGAAGCGTTCTAACTGTTCATCATTGGCAACTGCTGCAATGGCAGAGTTGCCTAAACCTTGACGAGGCATACTCAGCAACAAGCCTGTATCGCCGTAACACATTTCAATAATGCCCAGCGCTGCTGACATATTGCCGCCATTTACAACGGTATTTGGGTTTACCGTGCCGCGTTTACTGGCATTGGCTGCACCGACACCTTCGCCACTTTCATTCATGCCATCCAGTAGAGCAGCAAGCATGTCCAGTTCTTTCGGGTAAGCATGTTCGGCTTTGTCATATTTACGGGAAATAGGTCGTAAAACATTCAGTGCAGTTTCGTGTGCCTGATCCACCAGCATTTTGAATTTTTTCGGATTTTGTAAGTTCATTATTGTTCTCCAAAATTAAGCATGTAAGCCAGAATGTAGGATTGCAGTTGCACGAAGGTCGCGATACCAGCGTTCAACAGGATGCTCCTTGGTAAATCCATGTCCGCCCAGAATTTGTACGCCATCAGTACCTATTTTCATGGATTTTTCAGCACAGAGCAGGCGAGCAAGATAAGCTTCACGATGGAACGGTTGTCCAGCTTCTGCCAAGCTTGCAGCATTGAGTACCAGCATACGCATGGCATCGATTTCAATTGCCATGTCCGCAATCATGAAGGCTACACTTTGACGATGTGAAATAGGTTCACCAAAGGCTATACGCTCATTGGCATATTTAATACAGTAGGCTTTGATGGCTTCACAGGTTCCAACAGCCATGGCACACCACATCAGGTTGCCTAGATCGACAAAAGCGGTGTAATCAAAATCGCTGTCACCTAAACGTAAAGCGGGGGTCTGGTTGAATTGCAGTGTTGCGGTTTCAGCAGCTTTTAAACCCATCGCTGGATTGGCTTTGATGGCAATACTTTCATTGGATTGCACCACGAAAATATCAGGCTGACCGTTAAATTCTGCACTAACCAGAAAGACATCCGCGGTATCGCCTAAAATTACTAAGGTTTTTTCACCAGTAATATAGAATTGTCCATTGGCTTCTGTGGCTTTGGTCTTTAACTGAAATGGGTTAAATGCGGGTGTTGCTTCTTGGAAGGCAAAACTTGCGGTGACATCGGTATCTTCAGCAAATACAGGTAAATACATGGACTGAACTTGAGTAGATCCCCAACGGGTTATGGCATTGATCACGCTGAAAGTACTCAATAGACCCGCAGTCAGGCTGAAATCACCTTTTGCTAGATTTTCTGCAATCAGGATATTGCTAACAATTTTTTTTTCTGCTGCAACGCCCCCCAAGGCTTCTGGAAGCGCGTAGTAGTTTAAACCCAGATCGACCAGATGTTGCCAGAGTTGTTCTGGAAACTGGGCGTAGTGATCCGCATCATGTGCCAGCGTATATAAGACTTCTTCTGCAAATTGTGACATCGCGTCAACGGTCATTTGCTGTTCTTCGGTCAGGCTGAGATCAAACAGATTTTTGTTGGTCTGATTCGGGAGACGTTGTTTATCGATGGGTTGAGGCTTAAATGCTTTTTGAGTTTTATTAAGTACCTTAAAGCCTGTTTTTGAACCTTGATATAATGATTTTTCTACAAATTTTCTTAATTTGAGTTGATCAAGTACTTCGCTTCCTGCGATTTTTGTGATCAAAGATAGCCCAAACCCTTGAGCCTTATTCATCATATTCGACATGGTTATATCCTGAAGGATGGTTGTAAAATTATGCTGACATGCTCCTGATCAAAAGACTATGTCTTGTTTGACATGCAGACTGGAGAAAGATAAAGGGTAAAATGCCTATTTAAAGTTTTGTAGGTTTTTGTTTTTTATGTATTTTAAAAAATATCAGAAAAATAATTTTTAAAAAAATTGACCAAAATGACAAAGTTTAAGTTTAGCTGATTGAAAGTTGGCAAAAGTTCCAGTCTGGAATCATTTAGTTAGATGGATTCGCCAGTCAAATTTTTTATTCAGATTTAGAAATATGTTATTCCAGATAGCGTTGTTATTTGAGCAATTAGATTCAAGCCTTCCTTAAACTACAAATAAGAAAGGCCTGAAGTAGACTGTTTTAATTTAGTTTTTCAAGCAGGATGCTTTCCCGATAATATTTGCATCCTTTAAACAGCAAGAAAACACCAATTATTCCTGCAATCGCATTCACAATCGAAATGGAGTTTCCAACCATCACTGTATTTTCAAAATACTTATCAGTTAATAACGCGACTGCTGTTGTGCCAACACCTAATGCAATTAGATTAGAGATAAGCAAAAATTTGGCTGAAACCTGAGCGCGTAATTGATTTGGAGTGAGCATTTGGGTGGCCGCTGCCGAGGCGGGAATTGGAAAAGTTGAGAAGAACATGGCGATAAAAATTAGGCCAAAGGATAGATACATATTATCAACTTGAGTGAATAGAACACTTGGAAGTACAAGCGCGGCACAGCCGATCATACCTGCTCGAATGGCAGCATCGCTATATCCTTTTTTAGAAAAATAATCGATTAGCCATCCACAAAATAATGCGCCTGCGGTATTGGCAATTAAAATGATAATCCCGAGGATATAACCTGTTTGGCTGGCATCTAAACCAAAGTGACGCATATAGAATGCAGGCGCCCAGCCCAGCAGTGAGTACAGCATCATGGTATAGAAAGAAAAACCAATAAAATGACAAAAGAAAGTTTTTTTGTGGGTTTTGATAAATGCAATGGAGTTTTTAAACGATGCCTGTATGACTTGTCCATTCTGATCCAGCTTTAAACCTTTACGTTTAGGTTCTTTCACCGTCAGAATCATGACTAGAGCCAGCAAAACACCTGGTAATCCTACGATGAAAAAGGTGAGTTGCCATGTTTTTAATTGTCCGATCACAGGTAAAACGACCATATCCACATTTTTTAACAGGCTAATCACATAACCGCCAATCAGAAAGGCCAGACCTGAGCCAATGAATGCCCCAATCGCATATAAACCTAAAGCACGTCCCAGTTTTTCCTTGGGAAATAGGTCTGTAACGATCGAATAAAATGCTGGTGATAAAGCGGCTTCGCCCGCACCGACACTTAATCGGGCAATAAACATTTGGATAAAGTTTTTACTCAAGCCGCATGCTGCTGTTGCAAGACTCCAGAAGGCGATGCCAATAGAAATAATCTTGATTCGTGATTTTTTGTCTGCAAGCGCAGCAATCGGAATGCCCATAAAGGCATAAAATAAAGAGAAAGCCAGACCTTGTAATAAGCTGAACTGCGTGTCAGTTAACATGAGATCTTGTTTAATCGGTTCGATCATTAAGGACAGAATCTGGCGATCTACAAAAGAAAGAATATAAGCCACCATACAGATCACGACGACATACCATTGATAGCCGAAGCTTTCTTGGGTATGAAGTTCTTGCTCTTTCTGTACCGTATGCTCGGGTGAGTGATTGGTTTCGTGCTCATTCCTGCCGAGCATATTTTCTAGGTTGTTATCATTCATTGTGCATCTTCCTGTGATGACTGGGATTTTAAATTGATACTTTTTTATTAAATTATTTTTTTTTTGATATCGTATGTTTATTTATATAAAGTTTTAATTGATCAAGCAATACACAATTAAAATAAAAGTGAAAATTACTCGAAAGAATAAAGAAAATGGATAAATATTTTAGAAATATGAAGGTTGAGGAAATGGTTTTATACAAGATAGGACTTATTTATTAAAGGTTTATCGTGGGGTTGGTGGGGTTAATAATTTGTTGTTATTATGAGTTTTAAAATAACTGTATTATGGATTGTGCTATATTTTTATTATGATGCATACAATCTAACTCCTCCCGTCTATAATAAAAGAAGGATAATTAAAAATATGATTCAATTTTTAAATTTTAGATAATTTTTTAGTTTGATAATTAAATCAGCTTAAACCTTCTGTCAAAATCATAATATATTCACCTGCCAAATCACGATGTTTTTTGGCTTGTTGATAGGCATCACTGTGATACCAGTTTTGTGCTTCCTGCATCGTGCTAAATTTGATAATTGCAACGCCATCAGTTTCAATATTTTCCAAAGCAATAGATTGCCCATAAAAAACGATAGGTTCAGCATTGAAGCCTTGGCTGGCTTGGCGTGCCAACGTGGTATAGGTCTTCATTTCATCTTGGTTTTTTAATTCTTTACGAATCAGAATGATATAGGCACTCATGGATTTTCCTGAATAGAACTTATTTTTAGGATTCTAAATTTTTAAAATGATTGATGGACACCTGATCGTATCCATCAATCTGTATAATTTAAGCTGCGCGTGCAACCAAAGTTAAAATATCATAAGTTGCCACCAGTTCATCACGCTGATTTTTCACCTTGATATCCCAAACCACCACACCATGCTCCGGTTGAGAGGGGTCTTTTTGTGGCTTTGGTGTTTTTTGTTTGCAGGTCAATTCAACTCGGATTGAATCACCAATTTTGACCGGTTCGACAAAACGTAAATTATCCATACCATAATTGGCAATCACCGGGCCTTGAGCAGCATCAACAAATAAGCCTGCTGCTGCTGAAACAATGAAGTAGCCATGCGCAACACGCTCACCGAAGAAAGAATCTGCCGCAGCGATTTTGTCGGTATGGGCATAGAAATAGTCACCACTGAGGCAAGCAAAATTGACAATATCTGCTTCAGTCACGGTACGGCGTGCAGTCAGTAAACGTTCACCAATCACCAGTTCATCAAATGATTTTTTAAATGGATGAACTCGGTCTTCATTAATATTTGAACCCGCCGTCCATGAATGGGTGACTTGCGTTAGGCTATTCGGTGAACCTTGAATCGCTGTGCGTTGCATATAGTGTTTGACTGCACGAATGCCGCCAAGTTCTTCACCGCCACCCGCACGACCAGGCCCGCCGTGTACAAGATGAGGCAGTGGAGAACCATGTCCCGTACTTTCTTTGGCTGACTCTTCATCCAGAATATGAACACGACCGTGCCACGGTGCAATTTTCAGGATGATCTGTTCAATATTTTCATCCGTATTTTTCACGACGGAGGCCACCAGACTGCCTTCACCACGCGCCACCAGATCAACAAGTTCATCAATGGATTGATAAGGCATCAAGGTACATACAGGGCCGAATGCTTCAGTGGTATGTACTGAGATGGCTTCTAATGGTTTGTCGCAGCGCAAGAGTGTCGGTGGAAAGAAGGCGCCTTTGTCTGGATGATCTGCATTAAATTTAAATGTGCTATCGCCACCAAATACAATTTGGGCTTCTTTTGCCAGTTCAGCAACTTTGGCTGCTACATCCAGTTTTTGTTTAGGACTAGCCAAAGCACCCATCGTCGTGTCAGGTTTTTGTGGATCTCCAACCACGACTTTTGCCAGTTTGGCGCTCAGCTTTTGCTGAACTTGTTCAAGCAGAGCATGAGGAACAAAGGCACGGCGAATGGCGGTACATTTTTGTCCAGCTTTGGTGGTCATTTCACGAAACACTTCACGTACAAACAGATCTAGCGTTGCTTCATTCGCTTCTGGACTGAGAATCGCGCTATTGACCGAATCTGCTTCCATACTGAATGGAATGGAGTATTTATTTAAGTGCGGATGATTGCGAAGCTTTTGTCCTGTATAGGCTGAACCTGTAAAGGTGACGCAGTCTTGAGGGCCTAAATAATCAAAAAGATCATAAATTTGACCACAGATCAGTTGTAGCGAACCTTTGGGTAAAATACCCGTTGCAACAATCGCCTCAACCACGGCTTGAGTCAGTTGAGCGCCTTCAGTTGCAGGTTTGACAATACAAGGCACACCAGCCAAGAGCGTCGGCGCAATTTTTTCCAGCATGCCCCAGATAGGGAAGTTAAAGGCATCGATATGCACAGCAACACCAGCTTTAGGGCTTAAAATATGCTTCGCGCCAAAAGTGCCGTTTTTAGAGAGCTGAATCCAGCTATCTTCAGTGATAATTTTTTCATCATTCAGTTCACGGCGCACCAGACTTGAATAGGCGAATAAGGTCTGAATCCCGCCTTCGATATCAATCCAGGCATCTTTACGTGTCGCACCAGTGGCATGAGCCAAGTTATAGAACTGTTCTTTTTGCTCAAATAAATGTTGGGCAATTTGCTTTAAGGCATTGGCACGTTGATGAAAAGTCCAGTTTGCCAGTTCAGTACCATTTTGCTTGGCATATTGCACGACCTGTTGCATATCGATGCCATGACTACTGACGCTATAGATTGGGGTACCAGTAATTGCATGTACAACGGTACGTGTCTCTTCATGACTTGAATGCCAGATTCCATAGACATAAGACGCCAGTTTGGTTAACTGCTGGCTTGAGCTTTGTTCTTTAATATCCGTGGTCGCTTCTTCTAGATGTGCTTGTTCAAGCATGATCAAACTCCATTTTTATGTGATACATCAATTATAGAAATACTTAAAATATGATTCATAATTTCATATTGATTGCGCTAAAAGTCAACCTTATTTTGTTTTTTAGATTGAATAAAATTTTTATTAATTTAATTAATATTAACTAAATCAATTATTTGAATTTGATTTTGTGGTGAATTTTAATTTGATACAAAAATATCTGTTGACTTTGTTTTGTGTGTATCGAAAAATGGATTCATGGATGAAATTCTCAAGGAATTGACACATGGAAAATAATTATCAGAAATTTGAGCACAACATTGCCAATGACATCACCATCGAAGCCAAAGATGAAATGCCTGAGGCTTATCGTAAAACCTTGATTCGTCAGATTGGACAGCATGGTCATTCGGAAATTGTCGGGATGCTGCCAGAAGGCAACTGGATTACCCGTGCACCAACGTTGAAACGTAAAGCTGTATTACTGGCAAAAGTTCAGGATGAGGCAGGGCATGGTCTTTACCTTTACAGTGCAGCTGAAACCTTGGGTGCAGACCGTGATGACATGATGGAAAAATTGATTGATGGAAAAATGAAATATTCATCGATCTTTAATTATCCAACGGTGAGCTGGGCCGATGTGGCGGCGATTGGCTGGCTGGTGGATGGCGCTGCGATTGTCAATCAGGTGGCTTTATGCCGGACCTCTTATGGCCCTTATGCGCGTGCCATGGTGCGAATCTGTAAAGAAGAAAGTTTCCATCAGCGTCAGGGTTTTGAAGCCATGATGGCATTGGCTGCGGGATCTCCTGAACAAAAACAGATGGCGCAAGATGCAGTGAACCGTTTCTGGTGGCCTGCATTGATGATGTTTGGCCCAAGCGATGAGCATTCTCCAAATAGCGCACAAAGTATGGCATGGGGAATCAAGCGTTTTAGTAATGATGAATTGCGCCAGAAGTTTGTCGATAACACCGTACCGCAAATCTTACAGCTTGGCTTGACCGTGCCTGATGCGGATTTGAAATGGGATGAGGAAACTGGTCATTACAGCTATGGCGAAATTGACTGGCAAGAATTTAATGAGGTGATTGCAGGTCGTGGGCCTTGTAATCATGAACGGATCGAAGCACGCCGCAAGGCTTGGGAAAATGGCAAGTGGGTGCGTGATGCAGCTGTTGTCTACGCCAAAAAACAGCAGAACCAAGTCGGTAAAGTCGCTTAAAACAGAATTGATGGAAAAATTTAAGGATATCGCAATGGAAAATAAGAACAATTGGTCGCTTTATGAAGTGTTCGTGCGGAGTAAGCAGGGTTTAAGTCACCGTCATGTTGGTAGTTTAAGAGCACCTGATGATGAGATCGCATTACAACATGCACGTGATGTGTATACCCGCCGCAATGAAGGTATCAGTATCTGGGTGGTGCGTTCGGAACTGATTAAATCTTCGCAGCCAGATGAAAAAGCCGAGTTTTTTGAACCTGCATTGGACAAAGTCTATCGTCATCCGACTTTCTATCATATCCCTGATGGCATTGAGCACATGTAAGGGAGTATGCAAATGAATAACACGGTTTTATCGAAGTTTTTATTACATATCGGCGACAGTCAACTGGTGTTGGCACAACGTCTGGCCGAGTGGTGTGGTCATGCGCCTGAACTTGAAATTGATATTGCATTGGCCAATATCGGTCTGGATTTACTGGGACAATCCCGAAATTTTCTGACTTTGGCAGGACAATACGAAGCTGAAAAACGTGATGAAGACCAATTGGCTTATTTCCGTAATGAACGTGAGTTTTTGAACTTATTGTTGTGTGAACAACCGAATGGTGATTTTGCGCAAACCATCGTACGTCAATGGCTGATGGATCATTACCATGTATTGTTATTAACGGCGTTAACCCAATCCGAAACGCCAGAAGTCGCGGCATTGGCGGTGAAATCTTTAAAAGAAGCCAAGTATCACATTCGTTTCTCAACCAGCTGGATGGAACGTTTAAGCCTCAGCACGGCAGAAGCACATCAACGTGTACAACAGGCATTAGACAATTTGTGGCGTTTTAGCGCTGAACTGTTCGAGTTGACTGCGGAAGAAAAAACACTGGTTGAGCAAGGCATCATTCCTGATTTATCCAGCGAAAAAGCACAATGGGATCAGGTCGTAGCTGCCGAACTAAAGCGTTTTGAATTGAGCATTCCTGCAAATGGTGCCTACCGCCGTGGTGCCAAACAAGGTTTGCATACCGAGCATCTGGGTTATCTGTTGGCTGAAATGCAATCCATTCAACGCAGTTATCCTGAGATGACTTGGTAAGGCAAGGAGTGTCGCTATGCACATGATTCGTCATTGTATTGATCAATGTTGGGATGTTTTAGAAAAGGTCAGCGATCCAGAGATTCCAGTGCTGTCAGTGGTGGATTTGGGCATGATCCGTGGTGTGGAGTTGAATGAACAGCAAGAAATTATTGTTCGATTGACACCAACTTATAGCGGTTGTCCAGCTACTGACCTGTTAAAAGCACAGATTGTCGAAGCACTGGCAGCAGAAGATTTGATTCCCGCAAAAGTCATCATTGATCTATCAGAAGCATGGACCACGGACTGGATGTCGGACGCAGGTAAACAGAAACTGCAAGCCTATGGCATTGCGCCACCAGAAGGTACGGCACAGCAATGTGGAACGCATGTTCATCTGAGTGATGGCGTGGTGTGTCCTCATTGCAAGAGTCGTAAAACCCGACTGTTAACCGAGTTCAGCTCCACCGCTTGCAAAGCCTTGTACAAATGTCAGGACTGTCTTGAACCCTTTGATTATTTTAAATGTATTTAAAGTCTTGGATAAGGAAATCAGCCATGAGCCAATTTATTCCATTAAAAGTAAAAACAATTACACCACAGACTGATCAGGCGATTTGCATTGCCTTTGATCTGGCCGCAGAACAACAGCAACAGTTTCAATTTCAGCCAGGCCAGCATCTCACTATTCGCCATTTAACCGAAGCGGGGGAAATTCGCCGTTGCTATTCAATCTGTAGTTATGCGCCAAAAGAAGACATCAGCATTGCAGTCAAAAAGATTGAGCAGGGCCAATTTTCCAATTGGGCCAATGAGCATTTAAAAGTGGGTGATGTACTGGAAGTCATGCCACCACAAGGTGTGTTTTTTCAGAAAGCGGCACGTACGGGTGGTCAAGCCTATTTAGGCATTGCTGCGGGCAGTGGAATTACCCCAATTCTTTCCATTATTAAACAGGTGTTATTTGAGCAAGAGTCGGCAAATTTTACCTTGGTATATGGCAATCGCTCATGGAAACAGACCATGTTTTCCGAGCAGATTATGGACCTGAAAGATCAGTTTAAAGAACGTTTCCAACTCATCAATATCTTCTCGCGGGAGTTCAACGACAGTGAACTGCTGAATGGTCGTATTGATGAAAATAAGCTCAAGCAGTTATTTGAACATGACGTATTAGAGACAGACTTTGATCATGTGTTTGCCTGTGGCCCTGATGAAATGATGGATACCGTCGAAAGCCTGTTACCTGATTTGGGGATTACGAAAGAGCGCATTCATACCGAACGTTTTAACACAGGTCATATCCGTAAACGTCCAGCGGAAGCCGATGCCAATCGTAAGGAAGAAAAAGTCAACATCGTGCTAGATGGACGAGAGCTGATTGTTGCGGTTGGACAAGAGGACGAAAGTATTCTCGATGCTGCATTACGTGCAGGTGCAGATTTGCCTTATGCCTGTAAAGGTGGCGTATGTGCCACCTGTCGCTGCAAGGTACTTTCAGGTGAAGTGGATATGTTCCTGAATTATAGCCTTGAAGATGATGAGGTGGAAAAAGGCTATGTACTGAGCTGTCAGACTTTACCCAAAGGCGCGAATGTGCGTTTGAGCTTTGATGAGTAGAGAAACAGCGATGCAAACATTGATTCAGGTAGAAACACCACTTGAGGGTGTCATGCTGCTGAGCCTAAACCGTCCAGAAAAACGCAATGCTTTGAACAACGCCACCTTACAGTGTTTATGTGATTTGCTGGAACAGGCTGAACACGATCCTCAAGTAAAAGTGGTTGTGTTAACGGGAAATCGCAATTGCTTTGCTGCAGGTGCCGATCTGAGCGAATTGGCAGTAATGGATGCGGTGTCCTTACAACTCGATATTCGTCCAAAGTTATGGCAGAAGATCGATGCGTTTACTAAGCCAATCATTGCAGCAGTGAATGGTTATGCCTTGGGTGCTGGATTTGAACTGGTTCTACATTCGGATATCGTGATTTGTGGTGACAATACCAAATTTGCTCTGCCTGAGATTGGTTTAGGGATGTTACCGGGTGCAGGTGGCACACAACGTTTAGCACGTTTGGTCGGCCAGCAGCTGACCATGCGCTGGGCAATGACGGGTGAAATGATCTCCGCCAAGCAAGCACAGCAGCATGGCATCTGTAGCGAGGTGGTGCCCGTCGCACTCACGGTGGAATATGCCATTCAATTGGCAAGTAAGATTGCCAAACAAGCGCCTTTAGCGATTCGGGTAATCAAGCAATCGATCAAAAGTATTCATGAGACAACATTAAGTCAGGGACTGAAATCCGAACGGCAAAACTTTGTCTGGTTGGCAGCAACCAAGGATCGGAATGAAGGCATTAGCGCATTTTTTGAAAAAAGAAAACCAATCTTTAGAGGTGAGTGATGGACTATAAAAATATTATTGTTGAAGAAAAAAATGGTGTGGGTTATTTAACCTTCAATCGTCCACAAGCATTGAATAGCTTTAACGTGGACATGCACCGTGAGGTGGCTGAGGTTTTGAATCTTTGGGTAAAAAAACAGGACGTTCGCTGCATCGTGATCAGTGGTGAAGGTCGAGGTTTTTGTGCAGGACAAGATTTAGGTGACCGTGTGGTTGATCCGAATGCCGCTGCACCAGATTTAGGGTATTCGATTGAAACTTACTATAACCCGCTGATTAGAACCATTGTAAATATGCCAAAACCTGTCATCTGTGCGGTGAATGGCGTGGCGGCAGGTGCAGGTGCAAATATCGCTTTGGCGTGTGATCTGGTGATTGCAGCTAAATCTGCCAATTTTGTACAGGCGTTCTGCCGTTTAGGTCTGGTACCTGATTCGGGTGGAACATGGTTCCTGCCACGCGCAGTCGGTCACGCACGTGCCATGGGGCTTACTTTACTCGGTGATAAATTACCAGCTGAAACTGCCAAAGAATGGGGCATGATCTGGGATGTTGCTGAAGATGCAGAATTAAAAACAAAAGTCACTGAGTTGGCAGAACGTCTCGCGAAACAGCCGACTTTTGGTCTTTCCTTGATTAAAAAAGCCATTCATCAATCCCCTAATCATAGCTTTGATGAGCAAATGCACTTGGAACGAGACCTACAGCGTATTGCAGGTCGTTCAGAAGATTATCGTGAAGGCGTACAAGCTTTTATGAATAAGCGTGAGCCAAACTTTCAGGGGCTTTAAGCATGACTCATCTGGATTTATCTGATGCCCGCATTGCCGTTATTGGCTCTGGAACCATGGGCATCGGGATCGCCCAATTAGCGATTATGAATGGTCATTCAACTGTTCTCTACGATCTTGATCGTGAAAAGACCCAGCAGGCGGTTGAGGGATTGCATCAGACTTTTGCTAAACTGGTTGAAAAAGGCAAGATAACAGACGAACAGGCTCAACAGGCATGTTCACGTTTAAGCATTGCTGATGGTATAGAAGATTTGGCTGATGTGAATTTGGTGATCGAGGCGGTGGTTGAAAAACTGCAAGTAAAGCAGTCTTTGTTTCAACAGCTTGCAGCTATTTGTAACGAACACACTATTTTTGCCACTAATACATCTTCAATTTCAGTGACTGCGATTGCGGCTGGGATTCCACAACCTGAACGTGTCGTGGGCCTGCATTTCTTTAATCCTGCGCCAGTGATGAAACTGGTCGAGATTGTACAAGGTTTAAAAACACCAGCAGGATTATGTCAGGCGTTAAAAACTTTGATGCTGAACTGGAAGAAGATTCCAGTGCTGACCAAATCAACACCAGGTTTTATCGTGAATCGTATCGCCCGTCCATTCTACGCAGAAGCATTTCGTGCTTTACAGGAACAGGTCACAACTTATGACCAGCTGGATTATGCCTTAAAGCAGTGTGGTGGTTTTGCGATGGGGCCGTGTGAACTCACCGATTTGATTGGGCAGGATGTGAATTTTTCTGTTACCCAAAGTGTCTATGAAGCGTTCTTTTATGAGCCGCGTTATCGTCCAAGTTTGATTCAGAAAGAGTTGGTCGATGCAGGTGCATGGGGACGGAAGTCAAAGCAAGGTTTCTATCACTATGATGAAAAAAATCAGTATTCGACTTTTCAGCCTCAAGCCATTACAGCGACAGCCTTTCAGGCACATGTTCAGGTCAAAGGCGCATGGTCTCAATTACCTGAACTATTAAAACGTCTAGCGCTGAATGGTGGGACTGAAAATGAAGAAAACATCATTCAGATGGATGATATTGATCTACGGTTAAGTCAGGGTGAATCTGTCAACCTGAACTATCTAAGCCGTAAAACGGTATTAATGGATTGGCATCATGATTTTTCAAAGTCGCAAGCCGTAGTGCTGAGCCACAACCAGTTGTGTCAAGCCGATGATCTGGCAAAAGTTGAGGCATTTTTTGCTCAATATCAGATGCATGTGATCTGGATTACAGACCATCCTGCATTATTAACTTTACGTACCCTTGTCTTGCTGATCAATGAAACCTGTGAAGCCAGTCTTCACGGTATTGCCAGTATGGAAGATATTGATAATGCCATGAGATATGGTGTCAATTATCCTAAGGGGCCGTATCAATGGATGATGCAATTGGGCGCGCAGTATGTGCTGCAAACGCTCAATAATTTATATGCCATTTATGGCGAAGAAAAATATCGTGCAAGTCTTTATCTCAAACAATACGTGGCACAGCAGCAAAGCGTAACGGCCAACGATTCAAAAGATTTAACCGCATTTGCATAAGCAGGAGTGATCATGGAAGACGTTTTTATTTGTGATTTTATTCGTACCCCGATTGGGCGCTATGCAGGGTCCCTAAGCTCGGTACGTACCGATGATCTTGCTGCATTGCCTATCAAGCATTTAAAAGAAAAACACGCACATTTACCGTGGCAGGATTTAGATGAAGTATTTTTAGGTTGTGCCAATCAGGCGGGCGAAGACAATCGCAATGTTGCACGTATGGCAACCTTATTGGCTGGATTACCAGAAGCAGTTCCTGCCATGACAGTGAATCGACTCTGTGCTTCAGGACTGGATGCAGTGGGTTTGGCAGCACGTTCGATTAAATCGGGTGAATCACAGTTTGTATTGGCAGGTGGTGTCGAGTCCATGAGCCGTGCACCTTTTGTACAAGCCAAGCAAACTGAAGCTTTTGGGCGTAGTCCTGAAATATTTGATACGACCATTGGCTGGCGTTTCATCAATAAAAAGATGAAAACACAATATGGTACAGATAGCATGCCGGAAACGGCTGAACATGTGGCTGAAAAATATCAAATCAGCCGACAGGATCAAGATGCTTTTGCAATTCGTAGTCAACAAAAAGTGGCTACGGCACAGCAAGCAGGTTTCTTTGATGAGGAAATTTTGCCAGTTGAATTGGTGGATCGTAAAAAGAACATCACAATGTTTGCCCAAGATGAGCATCCTCGTGCAGATACCAGTCTGGACAGTTTGGCGAAATTGAAAGCACCATTCCGTAAAGAGGGTGGTTCAGTTACAGCAGGCAATGCATCAGGTGTAAACGATGGCTCGGCGTGTGTTTTACTCACTAACCGCCAATTTGCAGATACGCATGGTTTAAAACCTTTAGCTCGTGTGGTGGCGATTGCCAGTGCAGGGGTTGAACCGAAATATATGGGTATTGGCCCAGTCCCAGCGGTACAAAAATTATTGAAACAAACGGGTCTGAGTCTGGATCAAATGGATGTGATTGAGCTAAACGAAGCTTTTGCTGCCCAGTCGCTAGCTTGTATGCGTGAGTTAGGCCTGAAGGATGATGATATACGTGTTAACCCCAATGGTGGCGCAATTGCACTGGGTCATCCTCTCGGCATGAGTGGCACGCGTTTGGTAATTACTGCCACCAGAGAATTGAAAAGACGCCAAGGGAAGTACGCGCTTTGCACCATGTGTGTCGGTGTTGGGCAAGGTGTCGCCCTGATTTTAGAAAATGTAGCTTAATTTAATTGAAACGAAACGGTTCGAATAATATAACGAAATAGGAGAGACGGCAGTGGATAGCCTCATTACAGAAGACGTAGAAAAAATGACGCTTGCGGAGTTACGAGCGCTTCAAACCAAACGGTTAAAAGAAACATTGAGTAATGTTTACACCAATAGTCCTGTGTATAAGAAAAAGTTTGATGATGCTGGTGTGCATCCAGATGATTTCGTCACACTGGATGATCTGGCCAAATTTCCATTTACTACCAAACAGGATTTACGCGACAACTATCCATTTGGCATGTTTGCCGTTCCGCAAGAGCAGATTGTGCGTTTACATGCCTCGTCAGGCACCACAGGTAAACCAACCGTCGTTGGCTATACCCAAAAAGACATCAATACTTGGTCGGATATTGTTGCGCGTTGCTTGCGTATGGCGGGTTTGAGTGCCAAAGATATGATTCAGGTGGCGTATGGTTATGGCCTGTTTACTGGCGGTTTGGGTGCGCATTATGGTGCTGAACGCTTAGGCGCAACTGTGATTCCGATGTCAGGTGGTCAGACAGAGAAACAGGTGCAACTGATTCAGGACTTTAAACCAACGGCAATCATGGTCACGCCATCCTATTGCATCAGCATTATTGAAAAGCTCGAGCAACAGTTGGGCAGTGCGCGTAATACCTCATTAAAAGTTGGTATTTTTGGAGCAGAGCCGTGGTCGAAAGAGTTACGCCGTGAGATCGAAGAGCGCCTGAATATCAAAGCACTGGATATTTATGGTTTATCTGAAATTATGGGCCCTGGTGTTGCCATGCAATGCCTTAATGAAGGTGACGGACTAACCATTTGGGAAGATCATTTCTATCCTGAAATTATTAATCCTGAAACTGGTGAAGTGTGCAAAGACGGTGAGCTGGGCGAACTGGTATTCACCACCATCACCAAAGAAGGTTTGCCAATCATCCGTTACCGTACCCGTGATTTAACCCGTTTATTGGCGGGTCAGAATCTCGTCATGCGCCGTATGGACAAGATCGTAGGGCGTAGTGATGATATGCTGATTATTCGTGGTGTGAACGTTTTCCCGACCCAGATCGAAGAACAGATTTTACAAGTTCCAAGTCTGGTGCCAAATTATGAAATTCTGGTGGCGAAAAAAGGACACATGGACACTTTGCATATCCGTACCGAAATGTGCCATAACTGTGACATGCAGGCGCAGCAACTGGCTCAGCAGTTAATGCAACGTATTAAAACCATGATCGGGATTTCAGTAACGGTAGAGGTGGTGAATGAACTGACTTTGCCGCGCTCTGAGGGGAAAGCAAAACGCGTTATCGATATGCGCCAGATTGCTTAACATTATGATCATTCAGGGTATAGAATCTATATCCTGAATCTTAAACGCCAAGATAAAAGTATGAGTGCAAAGCTACAGCAAATTATTGATTCGATTATTCAGAATGAAACCCTAAGCGGTACATCGCTCATTTCAACCATTTTTGGTGATTCGGTGCTGCATCGTGGCGGTAATATTAGTCTTGCCAGCTTGATTCAGTTGCTGGAGCTGTTTGATTTTAATGATCGTGCTGTACGGACTTCCGTGTTTCGCTTGGTGAAAAATGACTGGCTAGATTCAGACAAGATTGGCAGAACCAGTTTTTATCGTATCACCGATGCCAGTCGATCAAAATATTTGCAAGCAGAGCAACGGATTTATAATGATCAGATGAAGGAATGGGATCATTCTTGGGATCTGATCCTGATGTCGAGTATGGATACAGACAATAAAGCATTTTTGAAGAAAGAACTGGAATGGCTAGGTTTTGCCAATATTTCGACCAATCTGATGGCTTATCCAGGATCTAACCGCTTGCAATTGCAAAAGTTGCTGGTTGATCTGAATATGAGTGAGCAGGTGGTGGTGTTTAAGGCAGAGACCTTGCAGCTGTTTAATAACTCCACCGATACCATTAGCCGTATGTTAGAGACCAACTGGCCGATTGATGAGTTGCGTCAACGTTACCTGCAATTTCTGGATATGTTTCGGGAAATCGGAGCAATCTTGATGCAGGACGATGATCGCATTGAACCTGTGCAAGCCTTTCAGATCCGGACTTTACTGATTCATTATTACCGTCGGATTTTGCTTAAAGATCCTGCCTTGCCATTAGAGCTTTTGTCAGCAGACTGGCCCGCAGTCAAGGCGCGTACCTTATCCATGAATATCTATAAAAAAGTCTTTGAAGCCGCAGATGACTATTTCTTGTCGGTTGCTGCTACATCGGAAGGGCCTATGCCCAATGCAACTGCACATTTCTGGCGTCGCTTTGGCGGTCTGAGCCAAAATAATGAGAGAGTGAGTGATGCCTTGTTACAGTATTGATGATGTGATTCCTGTTGTTCATCCCAGCGCATTTGTACATCCCACTGCTGTATTAATTGGCGATGTGATTATTGAGGCAGGGGTTTATATTGGCCCTTTTGCTTCATTACGGGCTGATTTTGGCCGTATCCATATCAAGGAAAATGCCAATGTACAGGACAACTGTATCATTCATGGTTTTCCGCAAAGTGTTACGCTGGTTGAGGAAATGGGACATATCGGTCATGCTGCGACGTTGCATGGTTGTCGTATCGGTAAAAATGTCTTGATTGGCATGAACAGTGTCATTCTGGATTATGCGGAAATTGGTGAAAATAGCATTATTGGTGCCAATAGTTTAGTCAAAACTAAAGATCAAATCCCTGCCAATGTTCTGGCTTTAGGCAGTCCAGCAAAAGTGGCCAGAGAACTTTCTGAAAAAGAACGACTCTGGAAAATTCAAGGTACGCAGGAATATATTCAGTTGGCGCAGCGTTGTTTAAGCACAATGAGGGAAGTTGTACCTTTGACAGAAGAATCTGCTGAACGTAAGACCTATCAGGATTTTCAGTCAGAGCACCAAATTAAATCCAGCATATAAATAATCTGCCTCTTTTTTATAATGGGGCATTTTATTTAGATTTAATAAAACTAAAAATTATAATCTATCCCACTGTATGTAAAATATTGAATAATAAAAGACCAAATATCGAAGATATGCCCTAAATACAAAAAACACTGTCCTATTTTAATGGTTTATAAAGAGTTTTTTTGAATTAGAATCATAGACTGAAAGTTCTGTTTATATAGTGCTTAATTTAGATGTATTAAGTCTAGAAGATATTGAACTTATTTTTAACGGTATGATTCATGATTTTATAGGAGCGTGTTTATAGATAAATTTTGTTCATATATTAATGGGATCTAAGCAAAAAAGTTACTGGGAGTACTCAGTAACTTTTTTAAGTCATCAATATAATTTAAAGAGTTGGAACGAAATAGACGTATTTGAAATTCCTGCTCAATATGCATTGGTTAAGTGAATCTTTTGTTTTCTGAGAACCTTGTAAATAAACAGAAAAATGCCCATCGCTAACCAGAAACTGCCAAATTTTAAAGCAGATGAATCAAGATTGATCCATAGGCAAGCAATGCTAATGACCGAAAGTAGCGGTAAGAAAAGATTAAAAAATTTATTTCTAAATCCTGAACGCTGTTTTTCCTTGATATAAAACCTGACAAATACTGAAAAATTAACAGCGGTAAATGCAACCAGAGCACCAAAGCTGATCAGGCTGATCACTTGAGCCAGATTCAAAAACATGGCACTTAAAGAAATAAATCCAACAAATAACACCGAGAAAAATGGAGTGCCAAGTGAGGCATGTAGCGTGCCAAAATATTTTTGAGGGAAAATATTATCTTTGCCCATGATGTAGAGTAAACGAGAGGCGCTGGCATGTGAGGCAAGACCAGAAGCCACTGTATTCATAATCTGTCCGCACAGGAAAATTGACTGAAATAATGCGCCGCCGACATACAGAACGATTTCTGGCAATGCTTCTGACGGATGTTGGAAACGCGCATTGGTAGGATAATACAGCTGAATGAACCAAGATGCGCTAAAGAAGATCAAGCCACCAAAAAGCGTGGTCAGGAGTACCGCATAAGGAATTGTCTTGGTCGGATTCTTGGTTTCATTCGACAGCGTGGTAACCGCATCAAAACCGAGAAAAGAAAAACACAGTACCGATGCGCCTGCAACAAGCGGTAATAACTCCTGTGGGCCTGTCCATAAAGGATTTAAGGTGAGCACATATTCATAACCCTGTGTGCTTCCAATGCCTTGAATCACCAGATACACAAAAATGATCATCAGGATAATGGGTGCAAACACAAAAATCAGACTTAGGTTGGCGAGTAGACGAATCCTGAAGCAATTGACTAACGTGACCAGTCCAGCCGAGACAATGACCCAACACCAGTACGGAACACTGGGAATGAGGGCTGTTAAATAAATGGCTGCCAGCAAAACATTGATTAAAGGTAATAATAAATAGTCGAGTAAGGTACACCAGCCCACAAATAAACCACTTTTAGGCCCAATGCTTTCCGCGGTATAGGTATAGGCAGAACCTGCTTTTTCAGAGTGTTTGCTAAATCGTGCATAACTAAAAGCCGTCAGCAGCATTGTGGTCAATGCCAATAAATAAGCCAAGGGCACATGACCATGAGTAATGCCTGACACAATGCCAAAGGTATCAAATACTGTCATCGGGGTCATATAAGCAATGCCGATCACAGTCACTTGCCATAATGAGAGTTTTTTAAATGAAGCAGATTGTTGTTCCATAATGTTGCAACCTGATCTATTGTTGTTTTCTATCCAGAAAAGCACATGTAATTTTTAGGCAAAAAAATCCCTTGGCTCGTTTTAGCAAGCCAAAAAATTAGAGATTTAGAGGAGCGTGGGCGTTAAACGTTGAATTGAGGTCTGATTAACGCTAAATCATGACTAACTGGAGCGATTGACTCGGTAAGCTATTCAAAGACTTATGAGTCAAGTTCTTGAGAAGTGTCCCAGTTCGGATGCTAATGTCATTTGAGGTGATGACGCGGGCAATATTATTGGTAATGACTGCTTTTTGTTTGATATTTTTTAGCTTCGGAAGCAACACTTTCTCTAGTGCAGAGACCAGTACATCAATAGCAATAACACCAACAAACTGATCCTGTATCATCACAGGATGGGCCATAGTAATGGTATAAGCGCCATTGCAGATATAGTCGACATAAGGCCCATAAGTACAGGGTTGTTTATTTTTCGCAGGTTGCTGGAACCATTCAAAAGTACGGAAATCCAGAAAGCGTTGTGCATTCTGGTAGTTTTCAAGCTGTGCTTGCTGTAATTGATTTTCTTTTTTATACCACCATTCCAGTGTCCAGTATTCCTGCTCCGTACTTGTTGCGGGACTATAGCTGGCAAAGCCCATACCTTGACTATATTGGCTTTGATGCAGAGCAAGCTTGATTTCCTGCTGCAGTTGTTTACGTTCAGTGGTAGACAGTTTGATGTCTTTAAGCTTTCCTGTTTTATCTTTGGCTAGAATCTGACTCGCTTTATTAGCAAGAAGTTCTGCCAGAGTAGAAGTCTCTTGAGTGACTTGCTCAAGCAGCTTTTGAAGCTCTTCTATTGGTGTCTGTTGGGTCATTCCGATAACTCCTAAAATTCCATATTTTTGAGATCTATGCTTTTTAGATATCCCTTTTTTTATTGTTTTTAATTGATTGATAACTTGTATTGGAGCATTTGATCCGTTTGCATAGTGATGATTTTTCTCGTCTGGAGAACTGCTTCATCCTCATTTCCCTGAGTAAATGATGACAAAATTTTATGGTATTGATCTACAACTGCTTGATGAAAGACATCATCTTGGTACAAAACAGCAATAAGTGGGGCCCATTCTGCCTGTATCGAGAGTTCCTGATTGGCCAGTCGCGCTGATTGGGCAAATGAAGTCAAGGTGAGCAGACAGCGTAGATCCAGTTGTGCTCGTATGTCCGCTTCGCTGGCCTGATGAAATTGTTCAACCATTTCCTTGATTTTACCAAGCTCATCTTCGGTGGTTCTTTGTGAGGCCAAATAAGCACTATGACTTAAAATTGCACTATGAAACTCACCAAGATCAGCCAGATATTCACTAGACGCCTGACGTAAAGGATGCAGGCTTAGGCGTAAATCAGCAGGTAATTCACACACAAAACTTCCGCCATTTCGGCCACGTCGTGTATCAATTAAGCCTTTCACCCGCAAGGTTGTGAGCGCTTCACGCACCGTGATCGGCGAAACACCCATTAAACGAGCTAGGTCAGCTTCATTCGGAAGTTGTTCCTGACTTTTGAGCAGTCCTGAGATAATCGCATTCTCCAAACGTTCAACCACCTGTTCAGAGCGGGTCGATTGTGTGATCGGTGCAAAGATTATCGTATATGCTGACATAGCTAGTTCTCTAAAAGCGAAGCTGAATGACTTCGCTTAATGATACGGATCATGGATTAAAACACGCCAAAGCTGTGTATTGCCTTTTCATCTTCTGGAACAGCAGGGATTGCATCCCAAAGTTCCGCAATTTTGCCATTTTCGAGACGCCACAATTCAAAATAGGCATGTCGGTTTCCAGCAATACTTCCTTCTGAATGAGTCAGCACAAACTGACCATCGGCAATGCTTCGGTGCGTTTTGGAGTATACCAAACCTTCACCTTGATTACGGATTTTGTTCAGGAAATCAATGACGGAATTTACCCCGTCACCAATATCAGGACTATGTTGCAGGAAATGATCGCCGTCCGTATAGGTTCTGAACGCTTCATAGTCCCCGTCAATTAAGGCCTTTTGAAAAAAATCTCGGATGATTTTACGGTTTGCTTCTCGATCGGCATGATGATCAATCTGGGTCGGGCCATCCAGTTGGGTACGTCCACTGATATTTGGCTGGGCTTCAGGCACCAAACCATCCCAATGCTCAACGATCTTGCCATCTTTAACCCGATAGATGTCAAAACCGACCAAAGGCGCTTCATCTAAACCATGAAAACGACCGTGAATTGCCACTAAATCACCATCACCCAGTACACGAATCGGTTCGTGGCGAATGTCTGGACAATCCTGAATCAGCTGACGAAGACCGGAAAGGCCATCTGCAACCAGTGGTGAATGCTCAATAAAGTCTTTAGAAAAATAACGGTCTAAAGCACGAGGATCATGTAAATTAAACAAGACATGATGAGCCTGACTAACAAAGCGTTTGGCTTCCTGAATATCCATTCTATGCTCCTATCTGTATCTTGTGCCTTAGTCATTTGAACTCATAACATGTTTGATACGCGTGTATTCTTCAAACCCATAACCTGATAAATCTTTGCCATAGCCAGATTTCTTGAAACCACCGTGTGGCATTTCAGCAGTTAATGGAATATGGGTATTGATCCAGACTGTACCAAAATCTAACTCGCGTGATAGACGGGTTGCGCGGGCATGGTTGGTGGTCCAGACACTTGATGCAAGGCCATAGTCAATATCATTGGCTTTTTCAATGGCATCCGCTTCATCTTTAAATTTTTGAACCGTGATGACAGGGCCAAAGATTTCATTTTGAATGGCTTCATCTTGTTGTTGTAAACCGCTAATCACGGTGGCTTCGAAATAGAAACCTGGACGATTGGCATGTCTACCGCCAGTTTCGACTTTTGCATGTGCTGGCAGGTTTTCAATAAACGACTGCACATTTTTAAGTTGATTGGCGTTATTTAATGGGCCATAAAGTGCATCTTGGTCATCAGGCTCACCAAAACGTGTATTTTTTGCTGCTTCCACCAGTTTTGCTAAAAACTCATCGTGCACAGATTCTTCCACGATCACACGTGTCGCTGCAGTGCAGTCTTGACCAGCATTAAAGAAACCTGTCATGGCAATCATTTCTACTGCTTTATCAATATCTGCATCGGCAAATACGAGGACTGGCGCTTTCCCGCCCAATTCAAGATGTGCTTTGGCTAAGTTGGCAGCGGCAGAAGCGGCGACTTGTAAGCCAGCGCGTACCGAGCCTGTAATTGAAACGAGTGCCGGGGTTTTGTGTGAAACCACTTTAGAGCCAACATTGGCTTGACCTAAGAGTACGTTGAACGCGCCTTTAGGGAAAAATGGTGCTGCAATTTCTGCCAAAAGCAGGGTACTTTCAGGTGTAGTGTCGCTTGGTTTCAAAACCACAGTATTACCAGCTGCCAAAGCAGGCGCGATTTTCCAGACCGCCATCATTAATGGATAATTCCAAGGCGTTACTTGACCAACCACACCGACAGGTTCACGACGGATACTTGAGGTCAAACCTTCTAAATATTCACCTGTTGCTGAGCCATTGAGTAGGCGAGCCGCACCCGCAAAGAAACGAATTTGATTTGCACAAATTGCCACTTCTTCAGAGGCGATCAAATGCTTCAATTGTCCCGTATTACGGCTTTGTGCTTCGATTAGACGTTCTGCATTTGCTTCCACTGCATCTGCTAAATCAAGTAAAGCCTTTTGACGAACAGCGGGAGTACTGCGCCCCCAGATTTTAAAAGCCTGTTTTGCTGCTGCATAAGCGGCATCTACTTCTGCATCCGTTGCGTTGGGTGATGCAGCGTAAACTTGGCCTGTTACTGGACTGACCAGATCGAAATAATCCGTTCCTTGTGCTACTACATATTCGCCGTTAATAAAATGTTTTAGTTGAATTTTAGACATCTGTCGTTCCTTGTCTTTAGGTTTTAAAATATAACATATAAAACTATATGTATTATTTTTTAAGATTTCTGTCAATTTTTTTTATGCATGGAATTTGAGCAAAGATTGAGATTTTAAAAAATGAGAATGCTAAGCAGCTGATATTTATTTAAATCTAGCTTGGGGATTTTTTTTACTAAAAATGGACGCTTTCCCATTTTGCTTAAAAAGGCTTTATTTGATGTGTGAGGAATATTTAGACAAGATTGATGCCCCCAATAAATTTTATTGGGTTTTTTATGAGTAAAGAAAGAAGGGCCGTAAGGATTTGATTTTTATATTACATTGCGTAGCTCATTAGCAGTATTACGCAGCAAAGGTAAAATTTGCTGGACTAAATAATCTTCTTGTACACGATTGGTCTGCGACATACAGTTAAGCGCCGCAATGGCTTTACCTTGTGCATTCAGCACTGGAACTGCAATCGCAATCACGCCCAGCTCATGTTCTTCTTTTGATAGACAATAGTCCGAAAATGAGATGCTTTTCAGCACGTCTATAAACGTAGCTTCATCGATAATCGTAAAAGGGGTTAAGCGCTTTAAGCCATAACTTTTGACCCAATCGTATTGAGCCTGTTCAGGTAGCGCTGCCAATAAAACTTTTCCTGTCGAGGTGGCATGTGCAGGTAGGCGATTGCCTAAATGCATGCCATAAGGACTGACCCGCAAATTGTCGTGTTGAGGAAGATAGCTTCGGGCAATAGGGACTACTTCATTGTCATCCAAGACCACCAGAGAAAAGGTTAAAGAGGTTTGGGCACATAAAAGATTCAGAAAAGATTGGGCGATTTTAGGGAGATGGGCAGAACTTAGATAAGAGCTAGAAAGACGTAACACGCGATGGGTTAGCCAAAAATAATGCTCATCTGTTTCCAAATAGCCTAAGTATTTTAAAGTTTTTAAATGTCTACGTGCTGCTGTTCGGCTAATGCCAGTACGTTCAGCCACTTGAGTAACGTTCAAACGTTGACGATCAATTCCAAAAGCTTCAAGTAGAGCCAGACCTTTGGCTAAACCTGCAATATAGTCTTCCTGACGAATACGTTCGTGTGAACTTGGGTGCTCTAAAAAAGCATCGGTAGAGGACATCCTTCCTTCCTTGTTATTTTGCATGTTTTGTCCGCTATTCGGACAAGTGGAATGATAAACGGTTATTTTTGATTTGAATACATCGTATACGAAACTTAAAAGCAGTAGTTTAAAAGTCAGGACATATAACAAGGATGACGTGATGGATATTTTAAAGACACAAGTTGCAATTATCGGTTCTGGCCCAGCGGGTTTATTACTAGGTCAATTGCTATATAAAGCTGGCATTGAACACATCATTATTGAGCAACGCAGTGCTGATTATGTGGCTTCACGTATCCGTGCAGGAATACTAGAGCAGGTATCGGTTGATTTACTCAAACAGGCTGGTGTAGATCAACATTTAAAAGAGAAAGGATTACCGCATTCAGGAATTGAAATATTAACCAATGGGCAGAAACACCGTGTTGATTTGTCTGCACTCACAGGTGGTAAACAAGTCACTGTGTATGGACAAACCGAAGTCACTAAAGATTTAATGGCAGCTCGTGAAGCGGCACAACTGACATCGTTCTATGAAGCGGAAAATGTACAGGTCAAAGATTTTTATGACGCACCGCAAGTACATTTTGACTATCAGGGCAAAGCCTTTCAAATTCAGTGTGACTTTATTGCGGGTTGCGATGGCTATCATGGTATTTGTCGAGCCAGTGTGCCTGAGGACAAAATTAAAACTTTTGAGAAAATTTATCCATTTGGCTGGTTAGGTGTATTGGCTGATGTACCACCCGTTGCGGATGAGTTGATCTATGTACAGTCAGAACGTGGTTTTGCATTGTGTAGCATGCGTTCAGAAACCCGCAGCCGTTATTATTTACAGGTGCCATTGACGGATCATGCTGAAGACTGGTCAGATGATAGATTCTGGGAAGAATTGAAATGTCGTTTAGATCCTGAAAGCCGTGAACATTTAGTCACTGGTGCATCCATCGAAAAGAGTATTGCGCCGTTACGTAGTTTTGTGACCGAGCCAATGCGTTTTGGAAATATGTTTTTGGCTGGAGATGCAGCACATATTGTTCCGCCAACAGGCGCGAAGGGGCTGAATCTGGCGGCTTCGGATATTGCTTATCTATCGAGTGCCTTGATCGAGTATTACACTGAGGGTTCGAGTCAGGGTATTGATGAATATTCTGAGAAATGTTTACAACGCGTCTGGAAAGCTGAACGTTTTTCTTGGTGGATGACACACTTGCTCCATCGTTTCGAAACGGAAAGCGAGTTTGACCATAAAATTAAGCAGGCAGAATTAAGTTATATTTTAGGATCGACAGCAGGTAGAACGACTTTGGCAGAAAACTATGTTGGACTGCCATATGAAATTAAAAAAATGCCAGAAACTTGTGCTTAAAAGCATAACTTTCTGATCAATAGAGCTCAAAAAAGCCTGTGCATATGAATGGACAGGCTTTTTCTCATTTCACAGGAAATGATTGATTAAGCAAATTGACGAATCATTTTGCGGACATTGGTTTTTGCATCAATTACGGTCATAAAGGTGTAGGCACCAATGAATTTACGACTAATAAACATAAATTCTTTTGGTGGAACCGAGAAATAACGAGAAGCCATTGACTGTCCAGCCTGTTGCATCACACGACTATGGAGCTGGCTTTTTTTCCAGTCATAACGGTCTTGATCATCCATAATCCCCGCAGGCATATCTGGATTGTTTTCTGGACAGCTAAAGGCTTCCGTTGCAATCAGGAACACATCTGCCATACCAGGTTTGACACTTTCTGGCATACCATCAAAGAATTCATAACCCTTCATAGCTTTGACCATCGCAGTTTTGTCATGATCATAGCCAGCTTGAATCAGGTTACGTGCGACTGTCAGCAAGTTGTTATCGAACTGTCGAATTGCACCGAAGTCGAGTAAAACGATTTTATCGTTGACTTCACTGCCATCACCCAAACGAACTAGATAATTACCAAAGTTTGGATCGGTCTGCATTTCGCCCCATTCAAACAACTCACGCACTGCAATTTCTAAAGAAGCTTCGCCCAACTGGTTGCGGCGTTCTTGCGGCAGAGAAAGCATCACTGGGCTATTCACAGGGACGCCACGTTCAAACGTCATACACAGTACTTTTTCAGCGCAGAACTCATCCACAATCTGTGGGACGATATAACGCGGATCATCTTTCAAACGTTCAGCGAAACGACGTGTAGTCGCTGCTTCAATTGCATAATCCACTTCGCGATGCATCATGTCACGAACTTCGTCAAACCATTGATCAAATTCACGGGTTTGCGGCACCATCCGAGTCAGTTTCAGCATATTCTTGAAAAGATTCATGTCTGAGTCGATCGCTTCTGCCACACCCGGGTACTGGATTTTAAGTACCAGTTCCTGACCATCAGATTTACGGGTCGCGCGATGAACCTGGGCAAGTGAAGCTGTGCCAATCGGCTCATGGTCGATGGTTAAATCATCAAGTTTTGAACCTAACTGATCTTGCAAATGTGCCTTGATTGCAGGCCAAGCGAGGGCCACGGTTTGATTGTTCAGGGTATTTAATGCTTGGGTAATTTCTTCAGGCAAAAAATGTTCGCCGTATAGAGCCATCATCTGACCAATTTTGACGATTGAACCTTTAAGTTTGCCAATTTCAGAAACTAAATAATGCGCCTGTTCAGCCATGGCTTTTTTACGTTTCTTCTCTTTTTCTTCTTCACTTGAGAAAAGAGAAGTTGCACTTGCAGTTGCCCAACGTGTTCCAGCAAGTAAAGACGCTTTTGCGATAGATAAGCGACGATCCACCGAGGAGGTTTTTAGATTCTTAAGCTTATCGTTCTGATCTGACATGAAAGAAAAATCCTATGCTGAAATCGGAGGGTTGAAAGCCGAGAGATGAATTGTAGCGGATATTACCGCTTTTGAACGTATTAAAATAGTTCAATCTCTTGAATTATCAGTCTAAATTTGTGCAATAGGAGAATTGTCCACAAATAGCCTAAGTAGAATTTAGATCTATCTTTTGGCTTTTGTATACATATGTCCTAAATTTTAAACTGAATTTTTAATGCTGCCCGTTTCATGAGTGCGGCTCGATGGGTATGAATATGTTTAATCAACATTCGTTTGACCTGACTATGATGAAAGCCGAGCGCATAAGCTTTCACAATAATAATACTAGGCAGTGTAAAGAAGAAATACTTGGTGTCGTCTAAAGTCGCATCTTTAAAAACGTCTTCTTCAACGAGGAGTTCTTTTAAAAACTGTTTTTCCGCTTGGACTGTAGAAGAGCTTTCATCGTCCCAATAATTCTGGCGCATTGCCATCAAATTATTATGTTTATAACTCATGAATTGTTTGAGCCTGTGCATTTCATCTTTAGCAAATATATGAGGTTGTTTGCTGATTTATCAAGAATAGATTTATGTTCAAAATAGCCTAAGCAAATTTAATCTTTTATTTTTAAAGTGCTACACTTACCTCACTTTATCCTTAAAGCAAAAATACTGAATAGATATGACACCCGCTTGTAAGTTGTTAGAAAAAAATAAAATACCTTTTTCAATTCATGAATATGAACATGATGCCAATGCAAAAAGTTTTGGGCTGGAAGCCGCAGAAAAGTTGAATCTAAAAGTTGAAGAAGTATTTAAAACCTTAATGGTCACAGATGAAAAAAATTACTTCATTGCAATTTTACCGGTGAATCATCAACTCAATCTGAAAAAGGTTGCAGCAGCAGTGGGCTGCAAGAAATTACAAATGGCCAATCCAAAAGATGCTGAACGCTTAACTGGCTATCTGGTTGGGGGGATTAGTCCTCTCGGACAAAAGAAACGTCTTAAAACCGTGATCGATGCCACGGCGCAAAATTTTGCCAAAATTTATGTCAGTGGGGGCAAAAGAGGACTGGATATTGGATTGAACCCTCAGGATCTGGCTAAGATATTGGGTGCTCAATTTGTTGATGTACTTGATTTATAAAAATATTGATATTGAGTTTTAAAGTTCTTCTTAATTCAACTGCGATAATTAAAAGCTAAAGATTAGAACAACGATAGATATCAGAAGATATCTATCGTATTTGTTTTCCTGAATTACCATTTATGTGTATAAGACACTTTAGCGGTTACGCCACTCGCGAGTAAGTGACTGGTATTATTGCTATTTCGCATAAGCTGGCTATAAAACGGATAGTATTCACGATTGAACATATTTTCGATTCCAATCGTCACCGTATCCTGTTTATTGATGGCAAAACTGCTGATTAAATCCGCTGTGGTATAGGATTTGACATCATAGCGACCGAAGCCATTGTTACCATTGAGACGGTAGTCTTCTGCGCCAAAATATGTCGCCTGAATACGGTTGGTCCATGTATCGGTCGGGCTATAGGAAATATAGGCGGTAACTTTTAACGGCGGGATACGGAAACCTGTCATATCCTGTTCAGTATGACTATTTTGCGGGGTTTCACGACCTTTCATCCAGGTAATGCTACCGCCAGCGCCCCAGACTTTGGCATCTTCAAGATAATCCAGAGTAGCTTCTACACCAGTCACTTTTTCCTTGGTTCGGGTCAAAATTAATCCATTGCCAAAGGATTGTACGCCACCCAGATCAGACGTGGAATGGAATACGGCTAAACTTGAGCTAAAATTGTTGAAATGGCCATTCCAGCCGAGTTCATAATTATCCACTTTGACAGGCTCTAAGAATGAAGAACCTAAGTCAAAATCTTTTCCTGCATTACGAATAACCACACCTACATCAGGTAACTGGAAACCTTGGTTAAATGAGGCATAAATTGAATGTTCGTCATTTGGTGAGAAAGTAAGATTGGCATTGTACAACCATGCATCAGCCTTTACTTTACCACCTTGGACGGTATAGGGATCAGCTTCTTTGAGCTGGGACAAAGGCACAAAACTATCAATTTTTGCATAACTGTCTTCATAGCGCGTGCCGACCTCAGCTGACCATTGATCGTTAAATCGGTGTTTTAATTGAGCGAATGCGCCCATGCTTTGAGTGGTGAGCTCAGGTAAATAGATCAGCTTTCCATTTTTCACGAATTCTAGGCCACCAGATTGGTCATAGATATTCTGATCGAAAGTATCCAGCGGCATTTCGCTCTTTTCACGGCTAAAGTCGCCACCCCACACCAGAGAGCTATCTCCAAGAAACTCGAGCGGAGTACTTACAGTCAAGCGGCTGCCCAATACATTATTTTCTTGATAAACCTGATCGACTTGTCCACCTCGAGTAGGGACTTTACGGGCATCAAATGGCGAAAAGCGGGTGAAAAAATCTCGATAATAGATTTGAGCATTCACCTTATTGCCGAAGAAATCTTTATGACTATAAGTCAGATTGTAAATCTGGTTTTCATTTTTATTCTGTTCTTTTAATTTCAATCCTTTGATTGCCTTGGCAGGGACACTGCCTGGCGGTAATTGGGCAACGCTTGGGTCAGAAGCATAGTCAGAATCTTGTTCCGCATGATAATAATTCGCGGCAAGTTGCAGGTACTGATTATCATCAATGTGATATCCAAGTTTAGTGCCAATGCTATAGGCATCCGCATCGAAAAGATCACCCTGACTTGGTTCTGGTGCAACCCGTTTGCCCCGCGCATCGTAAGGACTGCCAATGCGTTGATAACCTAAATCCAGTGCATAGTCGAAATCGTTCAAACTACCTGAAAAATATTGATGAATGTCTCCACTTAAGGCATCCGAACGAGGATTGGTCAGTGAACTTTGTAACCCAATTACGGTCTTGGCGCTCGGTTCACCGCCTGTCGCTTTTGTCGTAATCGAAATGGTTCCGCCCGCAGCTCCACTGCCATAGATCGCATTACTGCCGCGAATCACTTCAATATGGCTGATACTCTCAGGATCAATCGCAGAAAGTCCTCTTGAGGTATCACGGGTGAGATTCATCGGGACGCCATCGACCAGAATCAGTGCATTACGGCCGCGTAAGGTTTGTCCATAATCGGTCATGGTACGACTGGAGTCGGATAAGCCAGGCACGACTTTGGCGAGTACGGTGGCAATATTGCCCGATGAGGCATTTTTCAAAAGTTCAATTTGCTGTTCATCGAGTCGAGTGACCTGCTTGGCAGAAGAGGAGAGTTCATCTGAGCGTGATGCGGAAATGGTAATTGTTGGTAGTTGCTCAGTCTTATTGTCTGAAAGCGTTGCTTCGGTTGAAGTTGCGGCAAAAGAAGCGTTTGAAAATAAAATAAATCCACTCATGGATAAAAGTGGAATAATATTTTTTGCATCTGATGTGTGATGCCGTCTTTTATTGCTTTTCATCATTTTTCCTGTGATCTCGCCCTGAGAATGATTTTTAAATTTTCGGCATTATAGTGAAGAAAATAGGGAACAGTGCAACGGCGAAAAGTGATCATTTTTATAAATTGATACAAGAGATAGGCAATAAGTCAGATGAAGCATTCTAGAAAGATATAAATGAACTCATTTTTGATATTTTGTGCAATTAAAGTCATCATTTTGGGCTGTTTTTATTTTAGTACACTGTTATTTATAGGATTTTAGAATCACAAAAAGCTATTGCCGATGAGTAAGTTATCATTTTATTAAATAAGAACTATTATTATCTTTTTGTATCTCATTTGCTTAAAGCATCTCTAAAGTAAGTTAATTCAATCAATTAGATTGTAATTTCTGCAGGCGGCACTGAATTGAAAATATAAATGATAATAATTATCATTAGCTTCGTCTTAAACGTAACTTAGTTCCGCTTAGGATATGTTTATGGCCTAAAACATTTCGAAAAATAAATCAGATCTCTGGATAGAGGATACAATCGGATGCAATCACTTGCCAATCGGTTGGCGATACAACACTTCGTCAACGCCTATACGCAAGAAACAGGCAAAGGTCACTTGCTTAATAAAAATCAGCAAAGTCCACAACAACACGCGTTTAGCCAAGGTTTGACGCTGTTAACCATTCCGATCCATTCCATTCAAGCACAGTGCTATTTCCCGTTAGCGTATGTCAGTCGAGTCGGGCGACATCGTTTAGCCGATTTCCCGCAAATTATTATTCAAGGACAAGTAAGAACATTCAGTCCCGTTGCAATCGTTGGTCTTTTGCTGGAAGAACTGGTTTTTGAATCTGATATTCCTTTAGATGCTGCTTCTTTAGTCGAAAAATGGATTCAAAGCCGTGATGCTTTACAGCAGTTTTTAGTACAACGTGAACATGATTTTGATGATCTAGTCAAAGCAGGTCAGAATTTTATTGAATCTGAACAGGCTTTGGTGCTCGGGCACAGTATGCACCCTGCACCAAAGAGTAGAACAGGTTTTGTGCATGAGGACTGGCTCAAGTTTTCTCCTGAACATAAAGGCCAGACTCAACTACATTACTGGTTTGTGTATCAGGATTATATTGCTGAGGGCAGTGCGACCGATGAAGCAATTTCAGACCAGCTTAAAAGCGCATTGCAATGGTATTTATCTGAAAATGATCTCAAGCTGCTCAACACCCATAGCGAGTATAAATTGCTGCCTTTACATCCTTGGCAGGCACGTTATTTACAAAGCAAGCCGTGGTTTGAGCGTTTAAAACAAACTGGACAACTGATTGATCTGGGCTTACGTGGCTGGCAATTTTCACCGACGACTTCGATTCGTACACTGGCGAGTTTTAATGCGCCGTGGATGGTGAAACCTTCACTTTCTGTGATGATTACCAATTCAATCCGTGTCAATCTGGCGAAAGAGTGTCATCGTGGTGAACTGACCCATCGTTTGTGGCACAGTGAATTTGGTCAGAATATTTTAAAACATTGCCCAAGTTTAAAAGCCGTTAATGATCCTGCATGGATGGCTTTGCAAATTGAGGGTGAAGTGGTCAATGAAAGTATCTGTATTTTCCGTGATCAACCCTTTAGTCCACAACAGCAAGTCACCTGTATTGCCTCATTATGTCAGGATCATCCAAGCAAGGATTTAAATCGTTTTAATGCGCTTTTCGCAAAAATTGCCAAAGCACATCCTGAAATGGATCATTCAGAGATTGCACTAAACTGGTTTAACCGCTTCCTTGAAGTGAGTTTGCAGCCGTTAATGTATCTCTATCATCGTTATGGGATGGCGTTCGAATCTCATCAACAAAATGTCTTGCTGGAAATGGAGAATCATTTTCCAAAGACCTTGTGGCTACGTGACAATCAAGGCTTTTACTATATCGAAGAATTTGCCACTGAGATTTTAAAGGCTTTACCTGAGCTAAAAGAAAAGGCATTTGCAGTCGGGCCGAAAGACTTCGTTGATGAACGTTTCAGTTATTATTTCTTTGGAAATACCTTGTTCGGCATTATCAATGCAATTGGTGCAACGGGCCACATTAGCGAAGATGTTCTGCTTGAGCATTTAAAAGTCTTCTTGCAAGACCTATTGCAGCAGTATCCTGACAGTACCTTGTTACAGGGTTTATTGTTTAACGAAACCTTGCCATATAAAGGTAACTTGCTGACACGTTTGCATGAGCTGGATGAATTGATTGCTCCAGTTGAACATCAGTCGGTCTATGTGCAATTGCAAAATCCTCTGTTTATTGAACAGAAGGATGTGAGCTATGCTTGATTTTATTGGCATTGGGTTAGGGCCTTTTAATTTAAGTCTAGCCAGTTTGCTGCAAAACAAAAGTGATCTTAACTATCAGTTCTTTGAACAAAAAGATGGTTTTGACTGGCATGCGGGCATGCAATTGCCCAATGCCTTGCTGCAAGTTCCGTTTATGGCGGATCTGGTCAGTCTGGTTGAGCCAACCAGTCCCTATAGCTTTCTCAATTATTTAAAGCATCAGCAGCGTTTATATAAGTTTTACTTCCGTGAAAATTTATATATTCCACGTCAGGAATATAACCACTATTGTCAGTGGGTGGTGCAGCAGTTAGAGCATATTCAATTCAATAGCCGAGTTCTGGATGTTCAGCCGATTAAAGGTGGTTTTGAGGTTGAAGTTCTGACGAATGGTGCAAAACAGCGCTATCAAACGCGTCAATTGGTCTTGGGGATTGGTACAGTTCCGCATTTACCTGAAAGTTTGCAGCAGGCATATCCGAAAACAAAGCAATGCTTACATTCGGCTGAATATTTAAAGCAATGTCCTGCGCAGTTAAAAGGGAATGTAGTGTTGATTGGTTCAGGCCAATCAGCCGCGGAAATTTTTATCGATTTATTTGACCGGCAATATTCGCAAGGGAAAACAACGCCTGATTTTCATTTGCATTGGCTGACACGCTCTGCGGGGTTTTTCCCGATGGAGAATACACCGTTGGGACTCGAGCATTTTAGTCCTGACTATATGCAGTATTTCTATCATTTGCCAGCTGGATTAAAGGCTGAATTACCAGCCCAACAGGCCAATCTCTATAAGGGAATCAGTAGTAAAACCATTCGTGATATTTACGAGCGACTGTATCACCGTAGTATCGCTGGACATAACACCGAGGTCACACTCGCAGGCCATCATCAATTACAACATGCCGAAGTGCTGGAAAATCAGAAAATTCGTTTGCTTTTCGAGCACCAGCAGCAGGGTGAACGTTATGTGCTGGATGCCGATAGTGTAATTGCGGCTACTGGCTATCGTTATCCAAAACCCGCTTTCTTGGAAAATCTGCAAACGTTGATTCCGCTTGATCAGACACAACGCTGGCAAGTCAGCGCAGATTTTGAAGTGAACTATCAAGGCGATGGGCGAATTTTCCTGCAAAACATGGAAGTTTTCCATCATGGTGTTGGCACGCCAGATCTGGGTTTAGGCGCTCATCGGGCAGCCACCATTGCCAATCAGTTATTAGGCAAAGAACTATTTAAGCTGGATCAGGCCCAGTCTTATCAACAATTTGGCGTGGCGCCCTCTGTATCGTCAGAACAACCTGCACGAAACCATGTGCAACTGGCTGATTCAGGATTATCCCGTGTGACGAATAAATCTGGACAGCTTCGGCATACTTCTCCCGCTTTTTATGCACAAGTAAAGTTGTCAGAGCACATTGACTAAGGTCAACAGAGGAATCGCACGTATGGAACGGTCTTCTGTACCCATCAATCAAGCGGCACAAGTCGGTTTGCAGCGTTATGTTCTACTCACGGTCATGTTAGGTACAGGGACCGTCAGTTTAAACAACAGTAGTTTTAATCCTGCTATCCCCCAGCTGATGCAGTATTTCCAGATTGGTGAAATCTGGGCAAGTTGGGTGATGGTCGCGTTTTTACTAGCAATGAGTATCAGCTTGCCACTGGCGGGTTATTTCAGCCAGCGTTTTGGCAAACGACAAACTTATTTAACCGCATTGTTGTGTTTTGCTTTGGCTTCGACAGTGGGTGGTTTATTCAATCAGTTTGAGTCCGTCCTGATTGCAAGAGCCTTGCAAGGGTTTTGTAGTGGCTTGATGATTCCATTATCACTCGGTCTGATTTTTTCAGTCACGCCGAGCGAACAACGGGGCAGTACCACAGGTTTGTGGGGCGCGATGATTATGCTGACTTTGGCTGTTGGACCGATGTTAGGCGCGCTGGTCTTGGTATGGCTCGATTGGCAGGCTTTATTCTTCATTAACTTGCCAATTGCCTGTATCGCGCTGGTGTTGGGATATCTTTATCTGCCTAAAGAACAAGGCGATAGCAATCAGTCCTTTGACTGGATCGGTTTTAGTTGCCTAAGCCTAAGCATTATTTTGCTATTAGGCACCTTGAGTCAGATTCATCAACTTGAAGATATCGCGCAACCTGTCTATTGGATATTGCTTGCATTAAGTGCTTTCACATTTTGGCAGTTTGCGAGAAGACAAAAAAATCAGACCAGCCCATTGATTGAGCCTGCCTTGTTTGCTGCAAAAGGTTTTCGATTCAGTTTGATGATCTGTGTCGCACAAACGGTAGGTTTGTTTATTGGTATGTTGCTGGTGCCGTTGTGGATTCAACAGAGTTTGCATCTCAGCCCACTCTGGACGGGTTTTGCTTTGATGAGCAGTGCCTTGGTGACAGGTTTATGTAGTCAACCTGCTGGCAAATATCTTGATCGTTACGGCGCCGCAAAAATTATGAGTCTGGGGTTGCTGATTACTGCATTGTCTTTTGCCTTGCTGGCATGGGCGCCTGTGAAAAATGTCTGGTTCATCATCTTCTGCATGATGTTGCATGGTTTGGGTATGGGACTGTCCTATATGCCATCGACCACAGCAGGGCTTAACAGCTTGCGTCAGCAACAACAGCATTTGGTCACTCAGGCGGCTGCCTTGAACAATCTGTTCCGTCGGCTGTTTGCCGCAGTTGCAGTGGTGCTTGCTGCGCTATATCTGCAATTACGTCAGGATCTTTTTCAGATCAGTCCTCATACAACACTGGATTCATTTAAGGGCATTCAGGAAATCTTTATTTTTTGTACGGCTCTTATCTTGTGCGCTTTGCCTTATGCATGGCGCTTTCCAGATCAACACAAAATGAATTAAATAATTAGGAAGAGCAACATGGGACAATTACATCCAGTTTTAGCAAATACACATGTGATTCAAAATACTTTTCAAGCCTGGCAACAACCACAGTCTGATCAGGCCAAACGCGTTGAACAACGTGTCATCAAGCAATTATTACAAGCCCTGATTTTTGAAGAAATTATTGCGGCTGATCATGATGGTGAAAATTTTATTGTTCAGGTGCAGGATCGCCAACAGCAAGCGGTTCAGTATATTGCCAAAGGGCAACGCCAATACAGTTATAAGTTGGTACGTCTGGCACGTGATCAGGATGTGCTCCGTCAGGATGCTGAAGGTAACCTGCAACCGGCTCGTCTGAATCAGGTTATTGATGAAATCCTACGCTCGATTGCCGACGCGACCAAAGTGGAAGATTTTATTTTTGAATTAAAGCGGACTTATATTCACGACCTGCAATCACAAGTCTGTTTTGAAAACTACGCCTTGCCAGCAATTCAATATCCATACGATATTCTGGAATCTTATTTGATGGATGGGCATCCATATCATCCTTGTTATAAATCCCGTGTTGGCTTTAGTCTGCAAGACAATGTCCGTTATGGGGTGGAGTTTGCCCAGCCGATGGCTTTGGTCTGGTTGGCTGTACATCAGAAGCTTGTTGCAGAAAACCATTCGAGTCATATTGAAACAGAAGCATTTTTTAAAGAACAACTCAATGCACAGGATTTGATCCAGTTTCAGCAACAACTGGACAAGCAAACTCAAAACGCCGCTGAATATGTCTGGATTCCCGTTCATCCTTGGCAATGGGAAAATCACCTGATTTCGATTTTTGCAGAAGAAATTGCAGATCAGGACATTATTTATTTAGGTCATAGCCAAGACCGTTATCTGGCACAGCAGTCCTTGCGTACAGTCACCAATTTACAGCATCCAGAAAAACCTTATATCAAGCTTTCAATGAGTTTGACCAATACTTCTAGTTCTCGAGTACTGGCAAAACATACGGTTATGAACGGGCCGATTATTACCGACTGGTTGCAACGCCTGATTGATCAAAGTGAAACTGCTCGACAGCTCGATTTTGCAGTGTTGCGTGAGGTGTATGGTCTGAGCGTTGATTTTACCCGTTTGCCTGCTTCGCATGCGCAACAGGCCTATGGCACGATCGGATGCTTATGGCGTGAAAGTGTCCATCAATATTTACGTGAAGGTGAAGATGCGATTCCACTGAATGGGGTAAGCCATATTCAAAAAGATGGTCAGGCCATGATTGCGCCGTGGTTGCAACACTACGGGGTTGAGCAATGGACACGTCAATTGTTGAAAGTGGTCATTACTCCATTGATTCATTTGCTGTTTGCCGAAGGGATTGCGACTGAATCGCATGGGCAGAATATTATTCTGGTGCATCAACAAGGTTGGCCAACCCGTATTTTGCTTAAAGATTTTCATGACGGCGTACGTTACAGTCCAGCACATCTGGCTCATCCAGAGCTGGCGCCTGAACTGGATCAGTTGCCGCCTGAACATGCCAAAACCAATAGCATGTCCTTTATCTTGACTGATGATCTGGATGGGATTCGAGACTTTAGCTGTGCCTGCCTGTTCTTTGTGGCATTGACTGATATTGCGATTTTCCTCAATCAGACTTATTCAGTTGCAGAACAGGATTTCTGGCAATGGGCTGCAGAAGTCATTCAAGATTATCAACAACAACATCCTGAACATCATCAGCGCTATCAAATTTTTGATGTTTTTGCGGAAAAGTTACGTATTGAGTCATTGACCAAACGCCGTTTGTTTGGTGATGGTCGTATTCAGATCAAGTTTGTTGATAACCCATTGGCGCCGTTTAAAGCGCAGGGGAAGTGAGATTATTTATGAATGCACTTCAACCTGTCTATCAACTGACTGACAGAATCATTTTACAAGACTTTGTCAATGCCTTACTGGTTGAGGCACTGATTCCTGAGCACTCTGTTGTGGATGATTCAACAGCACAGGCCAAGCTGGATACATTCGGTTTTGACTTGAAACAGCAATTTAACAACACGCTTGAGCAGCAGTACTTTGTACTGTTGCCTGAGCAACATTCACAATATGTTGTTATTTTTCCAGTACAACAAGGCATTGCACAAGCATGGTCTTTTACGGCCGAGTCAGAAATTTTGCGAGTTGAAACAGGTAATCAGCAAACACAAATCCACTCGATTGAATTATTTGAGCTGTTTGAATGTCTGCAACAGATTGGGTTATTTCAACACTGTCAGGCCGACAAGCTTCAGATCTTTTCAGCGCAAATCCAGAAATGTTTGCAGCAATATCGTCTGCTACAACAGCATCAAGTCAATGCTCATGATCTGATTCATCAAAGCTCAGCACAGGTGTTCCGCATTTTAGAGCAATATGCGGGGTATCGGGATCGTCCTTATCATCCTTTATCCAAGTTAAAGGAGGGATTGAGTCAGCAAGAGTATATGCAATATTGTCCTGAATTTGCTCAAGAACTGAGTATTCATTGGGTTGCGGTGCATAAAGATAAAATGATGTTTGGTGCAGGTGTTGAGGATATTTTTACGCAACAACCTAGCCAGATTTTCATTAATCGTGCTGAACGCTATCAACTGAAACAGGAAATGTTCCAGCGCGGATTGAGTGAAACGCATATCGCCATGCCTATACATCCGTGGCAATTTCAGCATTTATTTCAGCAATTCTTTGCGGAAGATATCGCGGCGGGAATTTGTCAGCCCTTGAACTTTGTTTCAAAAGGCATGTATGCCAGTGCCTCGATGCGCAGTCTTTTGTCTAAGGAAATTCCACAAGAAAGCCTGAAATTGCCGATAGGCATTAAAGCGCTGGGTTCATTGCGTTTTCTTCCGATCGTGAAAATGATCAATGGAGAAAAAAACCAGAAGTTGCTACGCCAAGCTCAGCAAAAAGATCCGATTTTGCAGCAAAAATTATGGTTATGTGAGGAAACGCAATGGTGGTCTTATTTACCTGAAAAACAACAGGATCGAAGTGCGGACAATGAATGGCTCTTTGTAGAGAAGCCAACCCATCTGGCAGCCCAACGCCGCCATATTCCAGTTGAATTATTGCAGCAGCCTTATCAACTGATTCCGATGGCCAGTCTGGGACATACCATTTCAGGTCAACCTGCGGTTTTTGACTATATTTTACAGCTTCAACAGCTACAGAATGATGCTGCACAGGTTTTGGAGCAGTTTGCCAAATTATGTGCATGCTTCTTTGAGGTGAATTTACGTCTGTTCCGCTTGGGGCTGATGGGAGAAATTCATGGGCAAAATCTATGTCTGGTGCTTAAGAATGGTCAATTTGATGGCCTGATGTTTAGAGATCATGATTCACTACGTATTTATCTGCCGTGGGTGCTGCAAAATGGTCTGGATGATCCAGATTATTTAAGCCCGCATGATTTCAGAAATACGCTTTATCATGATTCAGCTGAGGCTTTGCTGTTTTATATCCAGACGCTAGGAATTCAGGTCAATTTAGGTTGTATTGTCGAGACGCTGGCAAAGTATTACCAAATCCCAGCAGATCAGCTGTGGCAAGTACTGGCTGAACAATTACGACAAGTTCTGGAAAAACTGGACTTTCAGCCTGAGATTCAAAGCCAGTTGCAGGCCTTACTGTTTGAGTCACCAAACTGGCCTTATAAACAGTTGATTCGACCTTTGCTAGAACAGGATACCCGTATTGGCAGCATGCCCTCAGGAATCGGGGAAACCCGAAATCCACTTTGGCATGTTTTAGCTCAATCTGAGTAAATCGCAATGAATATGTGTCGCCATTTTCAAGCAGGGTTGGAAAGCTCTTTTTCAGTGCTGCAACAGCAGCTGAAACTGGAAATACATTGTTCCAACCAGCAGGCAATCACGCTGGCAGATCTATTCGATGACTCGATTTGTTGGCAGGTGCTACAGGATTTTGCGACACGTATTCATGCGAAGAATCAGAGATGTGCCACTTCACTTTTTATTAAATATTGGGCCACGCTGTGGATGCTGCCTTTTTTGTATTGTCAGGCGGCATCGCTTCCTTTTGTAAAATGGCAGCCTTCGATCTTTATCGTAGAGCTACCTGAAACATGGAACTGGGAAAGACGACTGCAACTAACTGATTCGGCAATGTATTCTTTTCAGGTGATGTCTCTACAAGAAATTGACATCATATTGCTACAGTTCAATGATTTATTACAGCAGATTGCCCGCGTTGGGCGCGTTTCTTATACATTACTTTGGGAAAATGTCGCTGTGCGTGTGGTTCAGTTTTATCATGCTTTGGCTCGACAAAATCTAAGCAAAGACATTCATGCTCAACTCCAACAGCAACGACAACTGTTAAAAGCAAAATCGGCAAAAAGTTTTAACTTGCAGGAAAACCCTTTTTTAAAGCTGTGGAATAACTGGCATCCCGAATTCAATACCTATATGCGACAAAAGTGCTGCTTCTATTTTCAACTAGAGGAAGCAGGACAGGAGCTGTGTCGAAATTGCCCATTACAGCTAAAAAAATCAACAGAGATAAAATCATGAGTCAAGTTATCCAGCCAGAATTGCTGGTCGAAGCCTATAAAAAAATTGCAACCTCGACCATTGGTCATGTATTGGATCTAGGGCATGTCCCGCAGATTTTCCCCATGTCACCTGAGCAACAACTGGTAGGTCTGGTCAGAACTGTTCGGCTGCAATCAAAGAATGCCAGCCAGTTACGACAGGTGTTGCTGAGTTGCCAACCCAATGAAGTATTGCTCATCGACGCTAGATATGATCTGCAACGTGCATGTTGGGGAGAGCAGAGAAGTGTTGCCGCGATTCATTGTGGTTTGGCAGGAGTCGTGGTCCTAGGAGCTGTCACCGACCGACAGGCCTTACTTAAACTCAAATTGCCTATTTTTGCTCAGTCAGTCAGTTGTTTAACCACACGAAATGAAGGCGAAAGTCTCGTCGAAATGGATATTGGTATTGAATTGAACCAGTTTACGGTGCAATCAGGTGATCTGCTGATTGGTGATGCAGATGGTGTTTTTATCTTAAAATCAGAGACTGCTCATGACTATCTGGAACAGTTCCAGCAGCTCGAACAAGCAGAAAAATTGAAAAAAGACCATTTTTTTAAACAGCAGCGTCGAGATGAATACTATTTTTAATAAAAATCATTCTCATTAAAATTTAAATTTAGTATGATGGCCTGCCTTTTGGATATTTTTTGAGTGATATAAGGGCTCTGGAGAAAGAGAAAATGAAAGTCAATAATGAGTTTAGGGCAAAACAAGTACTGTTTAAAATGACGCCATGCTGCCTTGCAGTACTGGCAATGTTCGCTCAACATGTTTATGCAGAAGAAACTGTTTCAGCAAATGCGGCTGTAACGGCAGAGCCTACGCAGAAACCTGTTGCACAATTAGAGAAAATTGTGGTGACAGCGACGCGTACACCAAAAAATATTGCAGAAATTGCAGGGACTGTGCAGACCATTGACCGTAATCAAATTGCACAGCAAGCAACTGCGGGGCGTAAGGTTGCGGATGTTTTGGCGCAACTGGTTCCGTCGTTGGCACCAAGCAGTGGAACCACCAGTAACTATGGTCAGACCATGCGTGGCCGAAATGTGCTGGTTATGATTGATGGGGTATCTCAAACGGGTTCGCGTGATGTATCACGTCAGCTCAATAGCATTAGCCCAGGTATGATTGAGCGTATTGAGATTATATCTGGCGCAACCAGTATTTATGGTTCTGGTGCGACAGGTGGCATTATCAATATCATTACCAAACGTGCTGCTACGTCAAAACCACTCAGCTTTGAAAGTAAAGTCGGTATCACATCTTCAGACACCTTCCGTGGGGACGGATTGGCTTATGAAGTTGGACAATCGGTTTCATTTAGTCAGGCAAATGTCGATGGTTTCCTTGGGGCGAACTTTACCAGTCGCGGTTCGCAGTTTGATAGTCATGGTGACCGAATTGCTACTGATCCCTATCAAACAAGCCGTGAAGACACGGATACAGTTGATGTAAATGGGCGTTTAAATTTTGATTTAACTGATAATCAGACATTAAGCTTTGCTACTCAATATTATAAAGATAAACAAGATACTAAATATGGACGAGATTACTCCGGTGATGTCGTTAATAATCCTTCATATAAAGCTGTTAAAGGATTGCAGCTTGATAATCAGCCATTTACTGAACGTTATTCAGTAAACACTCAGTATCAAAACAAAGACGTTTTAGGGCAGATATTGAATCTTGAAGCCTACTATCGTAAGGAAAAGGCTCGTTTCTTCCCAGTCTATGCTTTATCTGAATTCGCTAGTCAATCACAATCGAATGTAGAGGTCGCTGGATTACGCTCAACCCTGCAGAAAGATCTGACTGTTGCTGATCGTGCATTAAAACTCACATATGGAGTTGACTATGATCATGAAAAAGATAGTCAACATTACGATTTACTAAATGCATCAAACAATGGCCTGACTTATACAGACACAGGAAAAAGTTATGGAGCAGGCCCTGATACAACTATTCAGAATCTTGGTGCATTCTTACAAACTGATCTTGAATTAACTGATCGTTTAAATATCCAGGCGGGTGCACGCTATCAGTATATTAAAGCTGAAACTGATGCATATCTTCCTGCAAGACAAGGTCAACGAGCTGCACAAGGTCAAAGTGCCGATTTGACTCTTGCTCCAAGTGACTCTACCAGTGATAGTAAAGTCTTATTCAATTTAGGAGCTGTTTATAAGCTCACAGATGCACAACAGGTTTTTGCTAACTTCTCACAAGGTTTTAGTTACCCAGATGTCCAGCGAATGTTACGTGATGTTGCAATCGTGAGTGTCTCATCTGCAAATATTGAACCAATTAAAGTGAATAGTTATGAATTAGGTTGGCGTTTACAAGAGGATCAAGGTCTTAATTTAGGTTTAACCGGTTTCTATAATACTTCAGATAAGGTCGTGCAATTTAGTTCAGACCGATCAGCAAGTTTGGCAGATACGGACCAACGGGTGTATGGGACTGAATTAACAGCAAGTTATCCTTTTATGGAAAGCTTTAAGGTGGGTGGTACTTTAGGTTATACGCGCGGACAATATAAAGATGGTGCGGGAAAATGGCGAGAATTGAATGCATTTCAGGTTTCGCCAACCAAAGGTACGGTCTTTGCCGAATGGAATAATGATGAAGGTTACGGCGTTCGTGTGCAAGCTTTAGCTGTTAAAGGAACTGATAAAGCATTTAAGGATGATCAACTTGCCGTAAATGATAATAACATTGCTCCTAATAAGTCAGCTGATATTAAAGGCTATACGACAATGGATGTGTTGACTCACTTTCCTGCTGGAAAAGGACGTGTAGACTTTGGTGTGTTTAATGTATGGAATAAAGATTATCGCACAGTATATAGTCAGCAATCAGCACTTACCTATGCCAAGCTTTCAAGCCTCCCTGCAGAAGGCCGGACCTATGGTTTAAGTTATACCATTAGCTATTAATTAAAACAGAGGAAGAAATATCTGTGAAGATGCAGATATTTCTTCATTTTTATGCTGGATTTTACAGGCAAAGGCAATACGGATGAGCCCCTCAGAAAAACAAGAGATCTTTCAGTTAAGCTATCGCAGAGTATTTTTTATCTGCTTGGCGGCTTATTGTTATAGTTCGTGGCTCAGTCTGGTTTTGGCGGATTGGTTGCCTTTTGCTAAAGCCGAAAATGTCTATTTCGCCGTCTTTCTGAGTTTCATCTTTTTCATTTTTTACGTGATATTGACCAGTGCAATTATGTCTAAACGCTGGTTCTGGATCATCCATGGCTTAGGCGTGTTATTACTGGCTGGCTACGGGCTCATGCATAAGTGGGGGATGAGTTAAGATGAACTTTCGTCAAATTCAGGCCATTCTGCATAGCTGGTTTGGCATTATTGTCTTATGGATCATCTTCTTTATTTTCTTAACCGGGTCGATTGCGTATTTCCGTACTGAAATTAATGTCTGGGCGCAACCCGAGGCGATGAGCCAGATTCAAACTTTACCGACTGCCCAAACCTCAGCTCAAACCGCGTTTAATTATTTAAATCAGCATGCCGCAGATGCAAAAAGATGGCGTGTGACCGTTGCAAATGAACGCATGCCAGTCAATTTGTTGCAATGGCAGGATCAGACAGGAAAACACCAACAATTACAGAATCCCATGACAGGGGAATTGCTCAATCCTGCACGACAGACTCTGGCAGGTGATTTCTTTTTTAAATTGCATTACACCCTCTATCCACTGCCTGGCAAGATCGGTAGTTTCATCGTTGCCATTGTCGCCCTGATCTTATTAATTAGTTTGGTTACAGGTGTGATCACGCATAAAAAGATCATTAAAGAATTTTTTGTATTTCGTTCCTTTAAAGGCCAGCGTTCCTTGCTCGATCTGCATCATATAACGGGAGTGATTACATTTCCTTTTTATCTGGTGATGGCTTTTACAGGACTACTGATTCTATTTTATCTGGTGTTGCCGTGGGGACTATCCAAGCATTATGCTCAAGAAGGTATACCTCAATTTTATAATGAGATGCAGTTTCTAGAGATGGCAAAACCGCAACCATCCTCATCTCAGAGCAACATGCAGCCATTGGAACGCTTTATTCAACAATTACCAGCGCAGGCACAAACAGGCGCAATACTCGATAAATTTGAAGTACAAAAACCGAATACACCAGAGGCGATGATCACCTTTGACTATAATTATAAAAATATTATTACCTTAAATACCCCACAATATATTTTTGCTGCCAATACCGCCGAGCAGCTGGATCAACCTCGAAATTTAAGTGCAATAGCCCAGTTGGCTTCATCTTCTTATGGTATTCATCTGGGCTATTTTGCCTCTTACTGGATGCGTTTGATTTTGTCTATCATGGGCATTATTGGATGTGTGATGTTGGCCGCAGGGGCATTGCTCTGGCAGAAAAAACGTATTAAAACGCAACATCGTTTCAGCTATAAACTGGTACAGCATCTCAACTTTTTTACTTTTCTCGGGTTGCCTTTTGCCTGTGCCAGTTATTTATTGGCAGGGCGACTGTTACCCTCAGTGTTCGAGCCAAGAAGTACTTATGAAGTTTCGGCCTTTTACTTCACTTGGCTATTAAGTTTACTGATCAGTTTGATCCTGAATATCCGAACGGCTGTATTGCTATTACTGCCAAGTACAGCTTTGATTTTATTTCTCATTCCATTGAGTAGTTTTGTTGTGGTGCCTGAGGCATCTTTGTGGCAGAGCATCATTCATTCACGTTGGTCGTTGGCTGGGGTAGATTTGGCATTACTAACGATTGGAATACTTTATCTCGGCGCAATTTATTTTTATCTAAATAAGTTCAAGCCTGCAGGAGCTTTAAAATGAGTCTTGCAGCATTATTCTGGGCCTTCGCCGCATTTATACAAGCTTGCATCCTCAGCCAATACGGGCAGAAACAACTGCAATATACTTGGCTAAATGCCTCTCGGAAAAAGCTTTTATCTTTTTCTGCCGTAATATTTTTAACATTCTCTTTTGTGTTGAATTATCTATATGAAGGCAGCTCAGTTGGCCCACTGAGCTGGCTATTTGTCACCTTGCCAGCGGCCTTCTTTTTACAAGTGCTTGGTTTTTATCTGTTTAGAAAATATTTTATACAGATCTGGTGGGGTGCAATGTTAGCCGCATTCATCTTTAGTTTGGTTGGTGGACTAAATTCATAAGGCATTTTACGGCTGTTTGCTGTTTAGTGATCTTCGCCAGATGCAGTTCATTAACAAAAAACAAGAAAAAGAACGCTTTTTGTCTTAATAAAATTGATTATCATTATCATCTAATATTAAAGGCAAGGAATATCTTAATGCTTACACTGTCACAAAAACTTCCTGATTATTTTGAGTATTATGAAGATGGGACACAATATTATGTCCGCCAAGTCCAATATCCTCAGGATATTCCTTTATTACATCAATGGATGCATGAGCCACACGTAATTCCCCAATGGCAACTGAATAAGTCTGAACTTGAACTACAAGTTTATTTCGACAAAATGCTGGCCGATGACCATCAACGTTTAATGATTGTGGGTGTTGATGGCAAGGATGTGGGATATACCGAAATTTATGAAGGGAAACGTGATCGCTTAGGGCGTTATTACGAGGGTGATGAGCACGATCTTGGCTGGCATTTGCTTTTTGGAGATAAATCCGTTTTTGGTAAAGGCTTTTTAAGACCGACCATCCGTTTATTGAGTTTTTATATTTTTGAGAATTCTGAAGCGAAAAAAATTGTAGGGGAGCCAGACCATACTGTAAAACCTTATGCAGCAGTGGTGGCGGATCTTTGCTATGAGAGCCAGCGTTTAATTCCAATGCCTGAAAAAACGGCGATGTTGTATTACTGTTTTAGAGAAACATTTTACGACAAATTTGGCGAATATTATTCTGCTTCACAACAGCAATCTACCCAGCAGCAGTCTCAAGATTTAAGCCTGACTTAAACTGAATTTAAGATTTAGATTGAAGATAAGCCTCAACTTGTGTTGAGGTTTTTTTATATAGAAAACATCATTTTTAAAAATAAATAATATATTGATATGTAAAATTAAAAAAGGGTTTTTGATTAACAAAACAACATATTGTTATTTGCTGAATTTACGAATATCATAAATCAATTACGAATAAAGTAATTATGGATTGCAAAATTACATGTAAAGCAACATGGAGAAGGAATCACCATGAAAGAAGTTGCATTAAATGATTTAATCGACCAGCAGCGCGTTGGGCGTTATCAAAAATTTATTCTATTTACCTGCTTATTGCTGATGATCATGGATGGCTATGATATTCAGGCAATGGCTTATGCCGCGCCGATGATTATAGAAGCGTGGGGTGTCGAAAAAACCATGTTAGGCGTGGTGTTTAGCGCCAGTTTATTTGGATTGTTTGTTGGTTCATTTGTTTTAAGTTCACTGTCTGATCGGTTTGGTCGACGTCCAATCTTATTGATCTCAACGTTAATATTTTCTGTACTGATGTTGTGGACACCGCATGTCGCTAATATTGAACAGCTGGCTGTTATACGTTTTATCACGGGCATTTTCTTAGGCGGTATCATGCCGAATGCCATGGCCTATAGCTCTGAAATTGTACCCAACAAATACCGTATTTTGACCATGATGGTGATTTCTTGTGGTTATACAGTCGGTGCCATGCTGGGGGGAGGAATTTCTGCATTACTTACGCCCATAGGTGGATGGCAGGCAATTTTTTATTTTGGTGGCGTTATTCCTCTGATCATTTTCTTTATTATGCTGTTTAAGCTACCAGAATCATTGTATTTCTTAGGCGAAAACAAAAAGAATGGGAAAACGATTCTATTCTGGCTGAAGAAATTTTATCCAGCATTGGAACTCAACACAGCAACTCAAATCATTGGCAATATCGGCCCTAAAATCAAAAAGTCACCATTGGAGTTATTTAAAAATAAGCGGGCTTTTTTTACCTACTCGATCTGGGTGATCAGTATCTTAAATATGATCAGTCTGTATTTTCTCGCCAACTGGTTACCGACCTTATCGAAAGAGTCCGGCCTTTCTTTGAATCAGGCGCTGATGATTGGTTCCACTCTACAGTTGGGCGGTACGATTGGCAGTATCGTGATGGGGTTAAAAATTGACAAGATTGGTTTTTATAAGGTTTTAGTTCCAGTGTTTATAGTGGCTGCTGTTAGTGTTGCCTTGATTGGATATTCGGTCAGTCATATTGCCTTACTGTTTGTGGTTATCTTTATTGCGGGCTTTGCGATTGTTGGTGGGCAACCTGCCATTAATGCACTATCTGCAAGTTATTATCCAGTTTCATTGCGTACAACGGGCGTGGGCTGGAGTATTGGGATTGCCCGTTTGGGTTCAGTGATCGGCCCATTATTCGGTGGATATCTGGCTAAATCTTTGATCATTACCCATTTATTTGTGATTGCAGCCATTCCATCTCTATGTGTGATTTTCATGTTGCTGGTGCAGGCCAAATATAGAGTAGATCTTTGAATTTCAAGGCCGCGTTCTGCGGCTTTTTATTTGCTACTTCATTCTATTACCGAAATGGGTACTCGATTTCATATTCATAAATAGTTAAAAATATTCTTTTTTTCCACTTTATTTATCTATTTCCCATTTAATTATAAGTCTGGTTTATTCTATATCATCAAAGTTGTTGACTAAAAAACAATCATTGTTTTGTTAGGGATGCAAGTAATCTTTACAAATTTAGTCAACTATAAGCTGAAAAAAACAACTTGAGGTTATTTTTTAATCAAATTTATTTCATTTATTTACAGTCTAAATTTTGTCATGATTTTTTAGTTAATCTAATAAGCGCAATAACAAAACAAAGGAGTAAAGATGCTGATTTTTCATGATTATCCTGTTCAGGGAGCGCTTTTTGATATGGATGGCACAATGTTTGATACTGAGCGGTTACGCTTTCAAACATTAAAACAGGCGTCCCAAGAACTCATTGGACAGGAATTTTCAGATGAATATTTAATGCAGTGTCTTGGACTCAGTGCAAAAACTGCTGAACAGCTTGCCCAAACTTTTTATGGTGAAGATGTTCCTTATCAAGCAATCCGAAAACGTGCTGATGAACTTGAACTGGAATCAGTTCGTCATAATGGTGTTCCGATCAAAAAGGGCCTGATTCAGGTACTGGAACGTTTACGCAAGTCTGGTTTAAGAATGGCTGTCGCGACATCAAGTCGTCGGGCAATTGCCGAAGAATACTTGATCAATGCCAATGTCTATAAATTTTTTGATCTTCTGGTCTGTGGTGACGAAGTCGAAAAAGGTAAACCACATCCTGAAATTTTTATTAAAGCGGCACAAAAACTAAATTTGCAGCCTCAACAATGTTTGATGTTTGAAGATTCTGAAAACGGGATCTGCTCAGCCTGTGATGCTGGCGGGATCACCATTTTATTTAAAGATATAAAAGAACCCAATGACAGTATGCTTGCCAAAGCAAATTTCTATTATCAGGATATGTATGAGTGCCTAAATGCACTGGATCAATATATTCCTGAAATGGGAATGCCGCAGTTACAAGAACCATTTCCGCAAAGTATCAATCAGCTGACCGTCGGGATTCATGGTTTTGGTGCCATCGGTGGTGGTTATATCGCACAGGTGTTGTCACATTGGGATGGTTTTACCAGACCCAAGCGCATTCTCGCTTCAACCAGAAATCGCCTGTACCTCGAATCAGTCAATAGTTTTGGCAGCTACAGTATCCGTTATGGACAATCCTCATATGATGAGCGGATTGAGAATCTGACTGTAATCGATGCGGACAATGAACAGCAGATGCTCGAGATGTATATGCATTCAAGTCTGATTGCGCTGTGTTTGCCTGAACAGGCCATTGCATCGGAAGCAAAAACAATTGCAAGAGGACTATTGGCGCGTTTCATGTCGCAAGATACGGAGCAGCATGAGCCGATTACCTTCTTGATTATCCTGAATAAAGTCTGTGCAAAATATCTAGTACTGAAAAATATCCGTGAAGCGTTGCTTGAGATCACCGATGAGGATATTGCAGAGCATATTCTAAGTGAACACTATTTTTGCGATACCGTCGTTAACCGAATGGTGGCAAAGCTGACCGACCAAGCCTTATATCGCCAGCTGAATATCAAGCACCGTTTATTTAAACAATATCAATCCGATCTGAATGATGAAGCGATTGAGCTGTCAGATGAGACCGCGTTGACCGAGAAACAAGAACAGCAAATCACCAACTGTTTGGCGGATATGCGTGGTCAATTTCAGGCGGGTCAGTTTTTGCAGAATATGGATTTGATCCTATTCCATAGCGAAACAGATATGCCGATTTATGTGGAAAATCGTAGCCCGATCCTCAATAAAATGCGCCAAATGATTCTGGTTGAGCAGATTTCTGATATTCAGATCATTAAAAACCGTTTATGGAATGGCTGCCATGCCATGACGGCTTGGTACGCCAGTATGCATGACCACGACATGATCGGGATTGCGTTAGCGGATGCCAAGATCAAGAAGTATGTGGAGCAGGTGGTTGAGGAAGTAAAACTAGGTTTGGCGAATATTGTACCGAATCAGGCCAAAGAGCTAGACCGAATGGCGGAGAGTTTTCTACATTCTTGCCGCTCTGCTTATAAAGATACGTGTGAACGGGTGGCTCGCGATCCGCTGAGAAAACTAGGCTTCAATGAGCGCGTATTTGGCAGTCTGGAAAATCATATTCAGCAGCAATTGCCTTATCAAAAGATTTTGCACGGCGCGATTTATGGCTATGTTTATGCATTAAGACAGCTTGAAATTGAGGAGTTGGAGATTGTTCAACATATCCGTAAGAATGTGGAAATGATGGATCTCACTTCAACTCAAAAGAAAGCTTTATTAGATATGCTTTATCAGGGGATCCAGTCGGAAATGCAGGGAGAAACCTTGACTTACCATTTTGATGGATTTAAAGCCCCATCTGAAGTGGTGTAGATCTTATCAGCATTGAATAACACAGCTTTAAATCGATAAAGTTGTGTTATCTCTGATATAGATTTTAGGCTTAGATGATGCGCTGGATAAGTTGAGTTCGCGGCATAGTTATGATCAGAGGTCTGAATCGCATCAGCTTGTGTCTAGACGGTTTTAGTGTTGACTAAGCCACAATTTAATAATGCTATGTGCTCATATCATTTGATATTTCCTAATTTTATATTCGCAAGATTGACAAGGCTGAGAGATAAACAATTATTTTAATCCAGTCTATGCTTATGTTTTAATGGCATATTCCATATTTTATTGAATCTATATTTTGTGTTATTGAAACCATCAACCCAACTGTGTTCGACCGTCGTTCGGGACTATTCTGAGTGGCATCGTGGCCGTTCAGACTATGGGTTATGGTATCTTGAAATTGATCAGCCTGAACTAATTGAATACTTAGACCAGATTCGGGCAGATTTTTCGGATTTACTGATTCCTGCCAATCAACGTCAATATCACATTACCTTATTTGTATGTGGGTTTCTGACATCCGCAGAGAAGCAATACAATGATGATTTTCAGATTCAACAATTACAACAACAGATGAAGCAATTGCAAAATCTGGAGCTATCTTCGTTTGAGTTAGAGATTGCCCAACTGGATAGCTTTAGCAGTGCCTTATTTTTGCAAGTGAAAGATACGGATCAAATTCTGGAAAAAATTCGTCGGCAACTGGCTTCAGTGTCAGATGAAATTGCTGCGCTTGAGTATTGTCCGCATATTACTTTAGGCCTGTATCGCGAAGCATGGCAGAGTGATCGGGTGCTAGAGCGGATTCAGCAATTGCCCGTTAAAAAGTGGAAAGTTAAAGTGAAGCAACTCACTTTCGGCTATTATAAGGCACAGATTTTACAAGGATTACTGTATCCTTATCAGCAAATTGAATTGGGTTAGATATGTTGCAACTGATTTTAGGCGGCGCACGTTCTGGGAAAAGTCGTTTGGCAGAACAAATCGCCAAGGATTCTGGCTTGTCGGTTGTATATATTGCCACAGCGCAGGCGCTGGATGACGAAATGCAGCAGCGTATCGAGCATCATCGGCAACAACGTCCTGAACATTGGCAAGTGTGCGAAGAACCGATTTATCTAGCTGATCGACTGTTGCAATGTGACCAACCCAATCAACTGATTCTAGTGGATTGCCTGACTTTATGGCTGACCAATTTATTATTGGCTGAAGATACGACATTACTGCAACAACAAACAGAAAAACTCTTGGCATTCTTAGCTCAACTGCAAGCTCAGGTCATTCTGGTCAGTAACGAAACTGGGCTTGGTGTGGTTCCAATGGGAGAAATCAGCCGCCGTTTTGTGGATGAAGCGGGGCGTTTGCATCAGGCACTGGGTCAACTCGCCCATAAGGTCACGTTTTGTGTCGCAGGCTTCCCAATGATTTTAAAAGATGAGAAATAATATGACTGAACATGAGCAATGGTTTTTAGCGGCGATTCAACAACCTGATCTGGGTGCAAAACAGCAAGCTGAACAACGTCAGCTTCAACTGACCAAGCCTACAGGAGCTTTAGGCGATCTGGAACGAATCGCAATTGATCTGGCTGCTTTGCAAGGAACAGTTCATCCTCAGATTCAGCAACCCTGGATCACGATTTTTGCGGGTGATCACGGCGTGGTTGCTGAAAATATCTCGGCTTACCCGCAAGCCGTGACCCGCCAAATGCTACAAAACTTTGCGACTGGTGGTGCAGCGATTAGCGTCATTGCCAAGCATCATCAAGCACATTTACAAGTCATTGATTGCGGTACGGTCGGTGATGCTTATGAATATGCAGGTGTGGAGCGTCATTGTATTCGTGCAGGCACCGCCAACTTTGCTCAACAGGCTGCAATGACAGAGCAGGAATGCTTAGCGGCTTTACAGTTGGGGAAGGCCAGCGTGGAGCGCGCCAAAACACAAGCTGCTGATATTTTTATTGCAGGTGAGATGGGGATTGGCAATACCTGTTCTGCTTCAGCCTTGGCCTGTTTATTGTTAAATGAAGATGCTGCACAACTGACAGGTGTGGGAACGGGCATTACTAATCAGCAACTACAACATAAGATCAATGTGATTGATCAAGCCGTAAAGCTTCATCAAACAGAGGCTAAAAATGATGCCTTAAATATTCTGGCAGCGGTCGGTGGTCTGGAAATTGCCGCGATGACAGGCGCCTATATTCGTTGCGCACAAATTGGCTTACCAATCGTGGTGGATGGTTTTATTAGTTCAGTTGCTGCTTTATGCGCAGTCCGTATTCAGCCACAGAGTCGGACATGGATGTTATTCGGACACCAGTCAGCTGAGTACGGGCATCAACGTGTTTTACAAGAACTGAATGCGCAGCCTATTTTGAAAATGAACTTGCGTCTGGGGGAAGGCAGTGGTGCAGGTGCTGCATTATCCATGATCCAGCTTGCTTGTGTTTTACATAATCAAATGGCGACTTTTGCTGAAGCAGCCGTGACAGGTGACAAAGTTGCACCTTGATTTACTACGCCATGGTGAAACGACATTCAGTCATACATTGCGTGGTCATCTGGATGATGAGCTGACAGAACAGGGTTGGTTGCAGATGCAATCGACCATTCAGCAAGCTTTGAATGCGCAGATGCATTGGGATGTAATTATCAGTTCACCTTTACAGCGTTGCCAAAAGTTTGCGGTTGCATTGGCCCAGCAGTTAGAACGACCACTTTTGCTTCATTCCGAAATGAAGGAAATATTCTTTGGTGATTGGGAAGGCATTTCAACCCAAACCATTTATGAAACAGAACCTGAGTTATTGGCAAATTTCTGGCAATTTCCCACGCAATATCATGCACCGAATGGGGAAAGCTTTGCCCAGTTCCAACAGCGAGTCATGTATGGGGTGAATCGTATTTATACCGAAATGCAGCAGAATCATTGGCATAGGGCCTTGGTTGTAACACATGGCGGGGTAATTAAATTATTGACCTGCTTAGCACGTCAACAGGCGCTAGATGATTTATTAAAAATGCCAGCCGAGCTTGGAAAGCTATACTCACTGGAATTGATCCATCGCGACAATGAGATTCATTTTGTAGAAAATAAATGAATGGGAAAATGACCTTGTCGATTATTGTATAACTGAGTAGAAAGCTGTAATCGAACTGTCATTGCCACTGCCTATGATACAGGTCAATTTCTTGACCTATAATCAAATCTTTCATGAATATATTATTTAAAAGCAGTATGTTATGCGTAAGCATTTTATTGGCAGCCTGTAATAACGATGATCATCAACAAAGTCAGCCATCACCTGAAACCACTCCACAATCAAAATATTATCAAACCAAAACACCGTATCAACCGCAGCAAGATCTGAAAAAATACGAAGCTGTTCCACAAGGTTTTCAGCCCGTTTTTACGGAGCTGGTTGCACGTCATGGTTCTAGAGGTTTGTCGAGTATCAAATATGATTTGGCACTTTATAACTTGTGGAAACAGGCCAAAGCAGAAAACGCCTTAACGCCGTTGGGGGAGCAATTGGGGGCTGATCTGGAAAGTATGATGAAGGCCAATATCCTGTTGGGCTATGGCGTGGAAGGGATTCGTCAGTTTGGATATGGCAATGAAAGCATGCAAGGTATACAGGAGCATCGAGGTATTGCAGATCGTCTATTACAGCGCTTACCAGATCTGTTTAAAACCGCTTCGACACAGCCTGCTTCAATTTTAGTGCAAAGTTCAGGTGTTGATCGTGCTGTGGATAGTGCGAAATTCTTTACGGCTGAACTGATTCAGCAGCAACCACAGCTTAAAAACCAGATTACGCCAGTGTCATATACCAGTCTGGCCAGCAGCAGTGTACCATCAGTTAAAGATGGAGGCGTAGATCGTTTTAAACTGTATTTTCACAGCTTGAATAAGGACAGTGATTTAACTCAACCCTTATCTACACAGCAACAGGCAATCTATGATGCAAGTCAGGCTTATCAACAGTTTGAGGAAAATGATGCTGATTTGGCAAATAAACTAAGTGAACTTGCCCAAAATAGCAAAGCTGAACAGATAGCCATGAATGTGCTTACTCCTATTTTCAAATCAGAATTTATTCAAAAATTAGGTTCAGCAGGATATCGCTTTAGCAATACGGGTTCCTATACGGTGACAGCGCCAAATGGCGAAAGCATTACCGAAAAAGGTAAAGGCAAGAATACCATTGCCAGTGCTGTGGATGCGGCTGCGTATGTGTATGAGTTATATTCAATTGCTGGGGGCATGCAAACAGAGCTAAAAAATATTGATTTTGATAAATATATGCCACTAGAAGCTGCAAAATTTTATGCTGAATTTAACGATGCCAATGATTTTTATAGCAAAGGGCCAAGCTTTACTGAATCGAAGAATGTCACTAGTGCAATTGCCCAAGGCTTAAAACAGGATCTATTTAAACAGGTCGATGCGATAGTTGATAAGCAGCAAACGCATCGTGCAGTATTACGTTTTGCACATGCCGAAATCATCATTCCTTTGGCAACCAGTCTGGAATTGCATGACATGATGCAGCCGCTACCTTTACGTCAAACTTATAATTATACCCATAGTAAATGGCGTGGTGAGTTTGTGTCGCCAATGGCTGCAAATTTACAGTGGGATATCTATCAGAATACACAAGGAACAACTTTGGTGAAGATGTTCTATAACGAAAAAGAGACCTTGTTTAAACCAGATTGTAACTATGCGCGTTATAGCACTAACAGCTTCTATTATGACTATTTGAAGCTAAAACAATGTTATCAAATTCAATAAGCTGACTTATTTTATATTTTCATTTGGGAATAGCTTGCTATTCCCAATTTTATTTCTTCATAATCATTTCATGATAAACCTTTTGAATTGAGCTGTTTCGCATGACACCTTTCTGGATTGCCTTGCAATTTTTGACGGTTTTGCCGATCGAACTAAAAAATATGCCAAGTGCAAAGCAAAATAGTCAGACCTTGCTGTTTTATCCTGTCGTTGGCTTATTGATTGGACTGATGTTATTTGCGTTCGCGCTTATATTAGCAAAACTTCCTATTGTGTTCAGTGCAGGGCTCATTCTGGTGCTATGGATCTGGTTGACTGGTGGCCTACATCTTGATGGACTCGCGGATACCGCAGATGCATGGGTGGGTGGCTTTGGTGATCCAGAACGAACCCTGAAAATTATGAAGGATCCAGCATGCGGCCCGATCGGGGTATTAAGCCTGATTGCGGTATGTCTGCTTAAATTTGTCGCACTCTATGTGTTGCTTGAACAAAAGTTTGAAGCATTTCTTATTGTATTGCCCATGCTTGGACGTAGTGTGCCACTATTTTTATTTCTCACGACACGCTATGTTCGTGTGCAGGGACTGGCAAGTTCAATGCTTGAGAATATACCACGACTAGCAATATGGATGGTTTTTGTCATTACAATAGCATTGCTTTGTATGTTTAAATGGACAGGGTTAGTCGCCTTGTTCAGTTTTTTGATCATTATTTTTTATTTACGTGGGCTTTTTATCAAGCGTATTGGCGGGATTACGGGTGATACGGTGGGTGCTGCAATTGAGCTGAGTGAGACGGGTTTGATGCTGAGCTTTGTTATTGCCTCATTTTATATTTAAACCTCAAGATATGGCCTCAGTTGAAGCCATATCTTTTATTCAGTCGTTTTTATTTTCCAAAATGATAGCGCAAACCTAATAAATAGGTCCGCGGTGCGGCAGGTGTGTAGCTTGCCTGATTATTGCTAAAAGATGTACTTTCTGCATAATGCACATCGGTGGCATTGATGACTTGACCAAACACTTCATAAGCATTTTGACGGTAGTTAGCACGTAAGTTCAGTAAGGTGTGTCCATCATATTTTTCTGTATTGGCATCATTGATCCAGTAAGATCCGACATAGACACCTTCTACAGCAAGTAATAATTCAGGAACCAGTTTGATCTGATATTCAATTGTGCCAAAGCTTTTGGGTGCGCTTGGCATGGTATTGCCGCTGTAATCGAGTGAACTTGAGGGTTGAAACGCTTTATATTCGTGTTTTGCAAAGCTACCTGAAACTTTTAAACGCTGATCATAAAGTGCATTGATCTTCCATGTGCCGCCAATTTCTATCCCTTGATGCAGGGTTTTACCAGCATTGCGTGGTTCGCGGGTATTATCTGGCTTGGTGTAATTGATGACTTCATCTTTGCCTTGTAAACGGTATAAGGTAATCTCCCCATCGACACGGTCATCCAGCAGTTTGAAGCGTAAACCAGCATCAATATTATCAAATGTCGCTTCTCTCAGATTTGGCGTGACCAGATTTGCGCCGTACAGGCTGCTTACTTCTGGCGGAACAAAGCCCTGTGACCAGTTACTGTAAATGTCCATGGCAGGCGTGATATTCCAGACAAAACCGAGTTGTGGGCTGGCTTTATGGAAATTACGTTTTTCATCAGGCGCACCTGTTACTTTTGATGGGGTTAATTTATTGCTGTAGTCATAACTGATCCAGTCATAACGAGCACCACCGACCAGATTTAAGGTCGGAATAACCTGCCAGTTTGCTTGTGCATAGAGGGCCTGATTATTGACGTCAACATTAAAATCGCGTAGCAACTGGCGTTGTTTATAACCCGTATAAATCAGGCTGTCTGGATCACGGAAAACCTCGATATCATTGGTTTTGGCCTGATTCGGTGAGTAATCTGCCATTGCTCCGACGATCAGTTTGACCTGATCCAATGTTGCTGAATGCTGCATATTCAAGCCATAAGACTGAAATGCGTTATATGTGGTCTGTCCACTATATGTGCCAGTCGGTTTACCATTTTTAACATCGGTACGGATGCTATAGCTTGGATTTTGTTCCGTGGTATTGTCACGATAATACACGGTGAACTGGCTTTGTTGCTGATCATTCCATTGGTGATTCAGCTGTGAAGAAATACGAGTAGCCTCAACCTCACGATCAGTAAAGGTTTGATAGCTATAACCAGGACGTTTACGATAATCCTCCAGACTTAAATTGCCTGTCATGTCTGCTTTTAGGTGATTGTAGCTCACAATATTCTTGATTTGTGTCGCATCAGAAATACGCCAGTCATGTCGTAAGGTAACACTTTGCTTGTTACTTTCGGCATGGTCTTGCCAGCTGTCACCACGATCACTGGCATAGGCAGATAATCGCAAACCCTGTTCACCATACTCAGTTGGGAAGGTATTAGAAGCATCAATATCCAGACGGCGATAAGCTTCTGAACTTGCACTGATTCCTATATTTGCTGTTGGTGTTGCACTCGGTGCTTTGGTCAGGAAGTTGATAGTTCCGCCAATGGCATTGCTTCCGTACAAGCTGCTGGCTGGACCACGCAAGATCTCGATACTGTCAATTCCAGCAAGGTTCACTTCATACAAGGCATTGTGGTTAAACACGCCCACAGGTCGAATTGAAATACCATCTTCAAGATACTGATAAACTGCTGCTGTGGTAATTGGCTGACGAATCGACATCATATGCTGTTCATTGCCCAGATCATTCATCAAAACACCTGGGGTTTGATTGACCAGTTGGCCGATGAATGTTGCATGTTTATCTTCAATATCTTTGCTGTTAATTTTACTGATCGCAGCAGGGGTATTATTAATTGATTCGCCTTCACGACTGGCGGTCACAACGATGGTGGCTAAGGTTTTGGTCGTATCAGATGGCACAGTTTCAGCAAAAGCAACGGAGTTATAGCTGACAGAAAGGCAAGCAGCCGCTAATACAGACAAACGGAATTGAGTATTCATTTTGAACTCTATAAAAAGCAATACATAAGGACGCGCCGTAGTTGTAACTGGGCGCGAAGTAAAATTTGCGATTTATAAAGTGAGTGGCGGGGCTTGTTTAGTTGGGAAAATATAAAAGATGCGGGGTATATGCAGATCTTCTGTCCACGTATAGCACAGACTTCGTACACGACCAAACCAGGCCAGCAGAAATATAAAAATAAATGCAATCAATGGGATGAGAACAGCAGCATCAAGGCCATGTGTACACAAAGGGCAATGTTTCATGATCTGGCTGGCAAGCGCAAAAACCTCCTGTGCATGATCACTAAGATGTGCATGTTTAGAGCTTTGCAGTTGCTGGGTATGGTGCATGTCATGCATTGCATGTGACTGGTGGCCTGTGTGAGTCTGAGTCATCAATGATGCATTTTGAATCACTGTCACCTGACAATGACTTGGCATTGCATAAAGTGCAGGTACGATACCTGTATGGACCATCGTTGGTAAGAAGATATGCCAGAGTAAACACAGCAAAGTCACCGCGCCAAGAGAGGCACGCCACTTAAGCAAATGTTGACGAAAACTGGACTTCATATCAGCGATACGTCGTAGGGGAAATGTGGCAGCAGTATAATGAAAAAAAGAGGCTTATTCAAAAGATATCAGTGTAATTCAAAACAAAAAACAGGCCCATAAGAGCCTGTTTTACATCTATTTAAAGATTAACGATTTGGTAATACGTCTTTTAACGCTTCATGCATTTCTAGCAATGCTTTTTCAGTTGTTTCCCAGTCAATACAGCCATCAGTCACTGACTTGCCGTATTCAAGATCACACAGATTTTCTGGAATATCTTGACGACCACCTTTTAAGTGACTCTCAACCATGATTCCAACGATTGATTTGTTACCATCCAGAATTTGTTCTGTGATATTTTTCAAAACCAAAGGCTGTAAGTACGGATCTTTGTTTGAGTTGGCATGACTGGTATCAATCATGATCTTGTTGCTCACTTTCGCTTTTGCTAGAGCAGCTTCTGCTTCTGCAACAGATGTTGCATCATAGTTTGGCTTGCCATTACCACCACGTAATACCACGTGTGCATACGGGTTACCTTTGGTATTGATAATCGCAACCTGACCATTTTCATTCAGGCCCAAAAAGCTGTGACCATGTTTAACCGATTGCATCGCATTAGTTGCAACGGTTAAGCCGCCATCAGTACCATTTTTGAAGCCAACAGGTGATGAAAGACCAGAAGACATTTCACGGTGAGTCTGACTTTCAGTGGTACGTGCGCCAATCGCAGACCATGAAATTAAATCTTGATAATATTGCGGTGAGTTTGGATCAAGTGCTTCAGTCGCACAAGGTAATCCTTTTTCATTCAAATCAATCAATAAGCCACGACCAATGTGCAAGCCTTTTTCAATATTGAATGAGTCATTCATGTCTGGATCATTGATTAAACCTTTCCAGCCCACAGTGGTACGCGGTTTTTCAAAATAAACACGCATCACCAGATATAAAGTATCTTTTACTTTTTCGCTCAAGACTTTCAGGCGATCAGCATATTCATGTGCAGCTTTAGGATCGTGGATTGAGCACGGGCCAATCACGACAAACAAACGTTTGTCATTGCCATCTAAAATATTACGTACAGTAGCACGTCCTTGTAACACAGTTTGAGACGCAGCCTCAGATAATGGAAGATCAGCTTTCAATTCTGCTGGTGTAATCAGCGTTTGAATGCTTTTAATGTTTACATCATCGATATCGGGCTGAGAAACTGGATTTGACTGTAGAGTATTCATTGCTGTCACAAATTCAATCGAAAAAAGAGGTTATTTTGTCTGCGAATATAGCATGAAATGCCGACTGGTTAACTAGCAATAACGATAATTTATGCAGAAAGCAGTGGCATTTGTTGGCTTAAACAATTGTTGTTGAATGACTTGTCTGCTGTACAACGACAGCCTGATGAGTCTCAACTGGCTTCGGTTTGGCTTTCACAGGGTTCACAATAAAGTTCACGCCCAAAGCAAATAAGGTAATCCCTAAAATTTTACGAATCAGTCTTTCTGGCATACGTGAACTAATTAAAGTCCCGACAATGATGGCAGGGATAGAACCGACCAATAACCACATCAACAGACTAAAGTCGACGTTACCTGAAGACATATGGCTAAGGCCTGCAACTGCTGTAAGTAAAACGGCATGAACCACATCTGAACCAATAATACGGATCATAGGCAAGTTAGGGAACATTAGAACTAAAGCCATGATACCAAAGGCACCAGCACCCACTGATGAAAGGGTAACAAAGATACCTAATACGATTCCCATAATGACAATGTAATGACGTTTGTGTTGCAAAGCATGTTGTTCGCTTTCCATATTCGCTTGTTCACGGTTACGGAAACGGTCGAAGAATTTTTCAATCTGTGCACGAAAGACAATTGAAATACCTGTCAAGGTCAACATAAAACCTAAAACCATAGTCAGCACAGCTTTATAATGCGTGGATTGACTTAGGTAATGTTCTAAGGCCCAAGACGTCGCAAATGATGCTGGAATACTGCCTAATGCTAGCCAGAGTACGATCGGCCAGACAATATTGAGTTTTTTGGCGTGGACAATAGAGCCGCAAAATTTAGAGATTGAGGCATATAACAAGTCTGTACCAATCGCGATATGAGGTTCGATTTTAAATAGACTGATCAGGATTGGGGTCATTAAAGAACCACCGCCGACGCCTGTGATACCAACACAGAAGCCAACCAATACCCCAGCCATAATAAATTCAATAGGACCAAACATCGACAATATGCCTAAATATGCAAAAATCAGCATATCTTATGCTTTTTTTAGATAACTCGTTGTGATGAATAGTGATTTACTTATGCAAAAAAACGCTAAAGAAAAAGATAGGTTCTCTTAGAATTTATTTTGGGATTAAGAGATAAGGGTGCAATGACAGCATAAAAATACCAAAAGCTTTATTCAGATAAAGCAGGCTGGAATCTGTTTGGACGTTGTCAGCAAAGGAATAATGATTTCTATAAATAAAATATATCAATGAGTTGTGGTTTTTTAGGCAACTTTTTACAAGTGGAGCTAAAAAGTTGCCTGACGGATTCATTTTATTTTTTAACAGGTTTAAGCTCATTAACCCAGAGCACCAATAAGAAAGTCACGGGCGTTGCAAAAATCCACCAGCTTACGAATCCAATCGAACTGCCATATTCTAAACAAAGCAGGCTACCTGCAAGCAAAAAGCACAGATAAGCCAGAACTTTGAGCTGTATTTGATAGCGAATGACAAACTGTTGTTTTGTTTTACTCATCTGCTTAGAACTACATTTATAGAGCAGGAGCATTCCAACAAGTATTAACACGAGGCTTAAAAGAATCATGCTTTCACCTCATTTTTGGCTAATTTTGTTTTGATCTTCTGAGCGGATTTTTCCTGAATCGGCTGGATATTCTTGAAAATAAATACAGCGAACAAGGCACAGGCAATTAGGAATAAATCAATTCGTAAGAATAGCCAATAACTTTGCAGATCTGTGATGAACTGATGATTGATGAGATAGAGCAAGTTATAAAGAGGGAGAATCAAAGCCACTAATCCAAAAATAAGTATCTGTGATTTCCATAAATATTGCTTTTTCGTCACTAAGGCGATGATAAAACTTAATCCCCAGACGCTGAAAAATGTATAGATTTCATAATTGGGTGTGGTTTCGGTCACATGTACAAATCGATTGGCAAATAAATAGCTGAGCATTGCAGTGGGCAGACCAATAAATGCAGCGACATTCAAACGATCAACCAGATAGTAACCGAAATGAAATTGATCAGATTTGTTTTGGATCTGACGTTTTAAGCTCCACAGCAATAGGCCTGAAGCAATCATTAAACAACCCAAAATACCTGAACAAAAGAATGCGAAGCGCAGTAAAGGTTGGGCGAAAGTTGCCATATGTAAGCCATAGACACCTGCATTCAGGGCGGCAACTGCACTTTCATTACGGGTATTGCCGAGAATTTTGCCTGTGCCATCAAAGGTGATTTGTGCCTGATTTAACGTGATTGATCGATCTTCTAATTGCTTAAAGGTAATAATCGCCTGATCTGTATTAGGATTTTTAACTTCAATTGATGCCAGTGCTTGTTCGCCCCATTGTTGCTTTACTTTTTCCAGCAGGGTGCTGATCGGTAGCATCTCAGCTTTATGAGGCTCGGTTTTATTTATGGCAATCTTTTCAGTCGTTCTAATTTCAGTAAAAAACTGATAAGGATTCTCGGGATAAAGTTTTTGCATTCCCCATGGCAAATAGAGATAGAAGAAAATCGCCAAGCCTGTAAAGGTAATGGTCAGGAAAAAGGGAAGTGCGAGTACTGAAGTAACATTATGAAAATCCAGCCAGGAACGCTGCGATTTAAAGGTTCTCAGTGTAAAGAAATCGGTAAAAATCTTTTTATGGGTAATGATGCCTGAGACTAAGGCCACCAACATAATGAAAGCGGCAAGACAGGCAATCAAACGCCCGATCATGATCGGGAATCCATACAACTGAAAATGGAAATTATAAAAGAACTCTCCACCTTGAGTTGCTGACAGTTTTAATTCCTGACCTGTATTGGCATCCAGACTACGGCTTTCATAACCGCCACTGGCTTGTTGCCAATACATTTTATTGACGGGTTCTTCGTGATTTGCCACTTTAAGATACCATGACTTGGCATCGCCAGCATGCTTTTGTAGATAATCGACAGCAGTTGTGATGGCTGTATTCTGATTCACTTGAACCTGAGCCAGTTGCGGTTGCATCCACAAATTAATCTGATGTCGATAATATGAACTTGTGCCCATTAAGAAAATAGCAAACAAAAGCCAGCCAAAAATCAGACCTGTCCATGCATGTAACCATGCCATTGATTGGCGAACACCTTTATTTTGCATTTTTAATTTAAACCTACAGATAAGCCAAACAATACGCCTGTTAAGCCCAGACTGATCAACGTGAGTTTCAATAATGAATGTGAGCAGAAACTAATAATGATGAAAATGAGATAAAAGAGAATCGCGATAAAAGCCGCCAGATAAATCGCCTCTGCTTTATCAAGTACACGGACAAATAATGAGGTCAGGCTAAGGCTTAAATACATCATACAGAGGTAGCCCAGTACAAAGGTCAACGCAAAGCGATAGAAAATACTCAGTCGATAGACAAAGGTAAGCGAGGTTGATTTAGCCATAACGGGTCTTGATACGGAGGAAGGGAGAAATAAATCACATATGGGAATGATTCTTGTTCATATTAGCTATTCCTGCAATCTCAATCAATTGCCATTTCATCGTAAATCTAGATAGGTTTTCTGTAAAACAATGACATCTTAGATGAGAAATGATGTTCACCAATCGTGAACAAATTGCCAGATCATGTTTGATTCAGTGTAAAATCATTTTGTTAGAATCATTTAAATCTTTCTGTGGGGCGTGGGTCTTGTCAAAGCAAAAACTAAGAATTGGCATCGTGGTGGGAGAAGTTTCTGGAGATACGCTAGGGGTGAAACTCATGCGCAGTTTTCGTGAACAAGGCATCGATGTCGAATTTGAAGGGATTGGTGGACCACAAATGATTGCGGAAGGTTTCCATAGCTACTATCCAATGGAAATTTTATCCGTCATGGGAATCGTGGAAGTTTTAAAAGACCTGAAAAAGTTATTTGCTGTCCGTGATGGTCTAGTCGAGCGCTGGACCGAGCATCCAGTGGATATATTTATTGGTATTGATGCGCCAGATTTTAATTTGCGTTTGTCCAAAACCATTAAAGAAAAGAATTTACCAATAAAAACCGTGCAATATGTCAGTCCATCGGTATGGGCATGGCGTCAAGGCCGTGTGCATGGCATTAAACGCAGTATCGATCTGGTCCTTTGTTTATTTCCATTTGAAAAAACGTTCTATGAAAATTATGACGTTGCTGCGGCATTCGTCGGGCATCCTTTGGCAAAGCAGTTACCATTAAAAAATCCAATTGCCGAAGCCAAGCATCAACTGGGTCTATCCGCACACAAAACTCACATCGCTTTATTACCCGGCAGTCGCCGTGGTGAAATCGAACGTTTACTGCCGTTGTTGACAGGTGCTGCTGACATCCTGCATCGCAAGCATCCTGAAGTCGAGTTTTTAATTCCTGCGATCAATGATGCACGTAAACATCAGATTGAACAGGGCATTCAACACTTGGATGCTGGTTTAAAGTCGAAAATTCATGTGCTGGAAAATAGCGATGCAGAATCGAAGATTGGCCGTATGGTCATGAATGCCAGTGATATTGTGGCTTTGGCTTCTGGTACCGCGACACTCGAGGCAATGTTATTGCATCGTCCAATGGTAACGTTCTATAAGTTGAATTGGCTGACCTACATCATTGCCAAATTCTTGGTCAAGATTCCGTATTATTCTTTACCTAATATTATTGCAGGTAAAAAAGTCATTGAAGAACTGATACAGGCTGATGCAACACCACAGCATTTAGCCACTGAAATTGAGCGTTTAATGGATCAAGAAACGGCGCATATTCAAATGATGCAACATCTAAGCATGCATAAACAACTGATCTCAGGCAATACCGAGGATCCAGTACAGGCAATTTTGAACTGTTTAAAAACGGGATAAATAAAAAAGGTGGCATTGAAAGCCACCTTTTTTATACTGCGGATTAGGCGCGAAGGATCAGTTCATAACCCGTATACTTGCGGATATTGATCACACCAATATCCATTAACAAATACTGGCCTTTGATGCCTTGCAACATACCACGAATTTTAGGTGTTTTATCCAGATTCAGTGATTTAATCTTTTCAGGATAATGTTCAACAGGATAGATAAACTCTCTTGGTTTTTCGTCCTCTAGAAATTCCAGATTCTCGTTAAACTCAAGGTTTTGATTAAATTCTTCACGAATACTTTGAATCTTAGGCGCAAATTCTTCCAGAATCTGATCACGTTTTTCAATCAGATCTAATGGCTCAGCTTCACCTTTAAGAAGTTTACGCCAATCAGTTTTATCTGCGATTTGTGTCCCAATTAAAGTTTCCAGATGGCCTGACAAACGACGTGAGCCCACTTTCATGATTGGTAAAGCCTGAGTTGCGCCTTGATCCAGCCAACGGGTTGGCATATTCACGATACGCGTAATCCCGATTTTCAAGGCACTTGAATTGGCTAAATAAACAATATGCGGCTGGAAGCAGACATCATGAGCGAACTGGTCTTCACGGCAAGTGCCTAAATGATAATGGCAGGTTTCAGGCTTCATAATACACAGGTCGCATTCTGCTTTTGTTTTAAAGCATTTGAAACAATGACCTTGTGAATAAGACTTCGGTGTTTTTGAGCCGCAAGAGGTACAAAAAATATTACCAGTCCATTCGATCTCGATTTCCTGCCCTAAAACAAAAGGTAGGTCAGTTTCTGTACGATCTAATATAAATTTATATTCAACATTTGCCTTGCTTGTTGATTGATCAGTTACACTATGCGTTTTGAGCGCTGCATGCATTTTATGACAAATGCCTTGTAGTTCCATTAATAAACTCTCATCTTTCTCAATCAAGGGTTGCAGTTATGGCTGAACAAAATGTCATCACTTCTATGCTAGACGATTTATCTCAAGAACAGCCCATTCATACTGCACTTTGTATAGGTCAGCAGATTGACCAAAATGCTTCAATTCAATGGCATTATTTTAACGTAACTGACTTTTTAAGTCTGCCATTTACGCAGCGTTATGATTTAGGTTTTGTATTATTTGATACCGAAGAAATGCAAAATATTACCGAAACACAAAAAGCGCAGCTTTTGGTGAAGTTGCGTGACCTGATGGCGAAGCGGATTGTAGTGGTGAGTAAGCGTGAAGATGAAAAGCTATTGCGTTCACTGGGTTTCACTCAACTAATTGATAAAACTACTCATGACAGCGATTTTGCATTATGGCAATTTAATATTTTAACCTATAAACACGTACCAGATTGGTTTAACTCCAAGTTCTGGGCCAATCCTGAAAACTGGGATAAATTCCGCTGGTAAACCGTGAATGCTGCGATTTAAATCTGATTGAGATTTCGGTCGGAGATTCGCAGCAAAGCCTTGCAAAATTTAACAATTTATCTTTGTGCTGTGTTTTCAAAGCAGCGTATGCTTTTGGGATAAATAATTCCAAAAGGAAAGTTTAGGTTATGACAGATTTAACCAATATTGTTGAAATTTTAGCGAAGCAAGCTTTAGGCGGCGGTCAACAACAGTCAGGTCAAGCTGGCGGTTTAGGTGGGATTTTAGGTTCAGTACTTGGTCAGTTGGGTGGGCAACAGCAAAATACTCAAAACCAGCAAGGTGGTCTAGGCGGAATCTTAGGTTCTGTGTTGGGTCAATTAGGCGGTGGTGCAGGTTCAACTCAAAGTAATGCAACGGGTGGAAACACGGCACAAACGTTGTTGATTGCAGTTTTACCTTTAGTTTTGGCGTGGATTCAAAAACAAGGCGGTTTACAAGGTGCTTTGGATAAATTGAAAAATGCTGGTCTAAGCAATCAGGTACAAAGCTGGGTTGATCCACAACAGCAAAATGCTGAAGATGTGCCTGCACAAAATATTCAAAGCTTATTTGATGATCAGGACGTAGAACAGGTTGCTCAGCAAACCCAAGCGCCTAAACAGGCAATTTACGGTGCCATTGCTTCGGTTTTACCACAAGTGATTGATTCATTGACGCCTCAAGGCAGCAGTACCAATCCTCAAGAAGCCAATCAGGATATTCAGCAAGTGTTGAATCTTGTGAGTGGTTTTTTAAAGAAATAAATTAATCTCAATGAAAAGCCTGTTCACATGAACAGGCTTTTTTCTGGCTGAATGTTTATGGGTTAAGCTCTCTATCTGCTTTATTATACTTAGTCTGAAACCAGTGATGGATTAGTTTGCTGTTTTGCACTTTGAGCAGTTAATGTTGGACTATACACTGAGCTTGGTTCAGGAAAGAATTTGAGCAGTAGAGTATAAAGCAGCGCCGCCAGTACAATACTAATAGGTAAGCTCAGATCGAGACCATTAAAAAGATTTCCCCAGATCCCGACGAACTGATGAGGTAAGTGCACAAAGCATAGGCCAATGAGTGCACTTGGAATCCATGCGATGACACCACGCCAGTTCCAACCATGATGAAACCAATACACGCCACCTTTTATTCCAGTTGCAAATACTTGTAAATCATCATTTTTATAATAGCCTCTACGAGATACAAAACCGATAATCATAATAATGATCCATGGGCTGGTACACACGACAATGAGGGTAGCAAAGGTCGTGACACTTTGAGTTAAATTTGCCAGAAAACGACCGATAAAAATAAATAGGATAGAGAGGAGACCAACACATATTGTTGCTTTAACACGGCTAAGCAGCTTCGGAAAGATACTCGACATATCTAATCCTGTACCATATAAGGCCGTGGTTCCAGTAGATAAACCACCAATAAGCGCAATTAAACACAGCGGAATAAAATACCAGGTAGGTGCTATGTGAATTAGCCCACCAATATAATTATTCTGTTGCATAAAGATAGGTACATGACTTGCAACAATCGTCGCTGTCATAAGACCAAATAGGAAGGGAATCAAGGTTGCAAGCTGGGAAGTAAAAACTGCCAGCATGATTTTATAGGATGGGGTCTCTTTGGGAATATAACGTGACCAGCCTCCTAAGAAAGTTCCAAAAGAGATTGGATTGCTAAAAGCAATTAGCGCCGCACCCGTAAAGGCAGCCCAAAAGCCAGTTTCACCGAATTGAATCTGTCCTGCATAAGCTGAATCGAATTGTTGAGAAAAAGCAAAAAGGCCTAAAAAGAAGAGTAGGCTTGAGGCAATCACCGCAATTCGATTGACCAATAGCATAAAACGGAAACCATAGATACAAATAATCAGTACCAGCAAGGCAAAGCCGCTATACACCAATCCATAAACCCAATTACTTTGATAGGAACGATCAAACAAACGTTGAGTTGCACCAATGAGTGCATCACCAGAACTCCAAACCGATAGAGAAAAAAATGCAATGGCTGTAAGTAGAGATAGGAACGAACCTACAATTCTTCCGTGTACGCCAAAATGTGCTCCTGAAGCTACGGCGTTATTGGTTCCTGTACGTGCACCAAAAATTCCCATAGGCGCTAAAATACATGCACCGAATACAACACCACACAAAATCGCCCATAAACCTGCTTGAAAAGAAAGACCAAATACAATGGGAAAACTTCCCAACACACAGGTTGAAAAGGTATTGGCGCCACCAAAACTCAGGCGGAATAGATCAAATGGCGTTGCGGTACGAGCGTGGGCTGGTATTTCTTCTATACCATAACTTTCAATGTGTGTAATGGATTTAGAATGATCTCTCTTCATATTGATTTCCTTGTTTATTTATAAGAGACATCCTTGTCTCTAACGTTTGTAATTTTAAGCAGCCTCTCTTGAAACTTCCTGTTTCTGAGTAGGTTGCGGTGTTTGGAGTTGTTGTCTTCTGAGCCGAGTAATGCCACAGATACCAATCAAAGAAAGCAAAGATAGGAAGCTGAATAAAAGCGCTAAAGGTAACCATTCACCAGCGTAGTGCTGTGCAAGCAAAGTCCCAATGATTGGAGTAGTACCGCTTGTGATCGCCGCAATCATTTGATAGGAAATGGAGATACCTGAATAACGAACTTTGGCAGGAAAAGCTTCACCCATAAAACCAGCAACGACTGAATACAGTGAAGACAGCGCAATCACAGCCAATGTAATGCCTAAAACGATCAAATAAATATTTTTAGTGCTGACCAGCATAAACATTGGATAAGGAACAGCGATACATAAAATGGCAGCCCAGAATAAAAAACGATGAGAACCAATTTTACTGGCATACCAGGCAGCAACTGGCATCGCGATAAATTCAAATACAGTTACCCAAAATAATGCATCCAGAATAGTTGGGCGACTGATCCCGACATATTGGGTGACATAGGTAATCATAAATGTATTGGTAAAAAAGAAACCTGCCGTACCGATTGTGATAGAGAGTCCCGCAAAAAGTACCTGAGGCCAGTAGTTTTTGAGCAATTCTTTAATTGGAAATTTGACGATTTCCTGCTTCTCCTGCATTTGTTTAAATTCAGGCGATTCTTCAACCCCTAAACGTATTGCAAGACCAATCAGCATAAAGACAAAGCTCAACAGGAATGGAATACGCCAGCCCCAAGTGAATAAATCTTTTTCATCCAAAGAGGTAATGGCTCTGAAAACCAGTAAACAAAGGATCAGGCCTGCAGGACTGCCCATTTGGGCAAAAGAAGCAAAAAAGGTTTTCTTATGAGCGGGTGCATGTTCGCTTGCCATTAACACGGCGCCGCCCCATTCACCTCCGACAGATAGACCTTGCATAAATCGTAGAACAATCAGCAGTACAGGTGCCCAAATTCCGATACTGTTATAACTTGGTATGAGTCCAATTCCTGTCGTGGCAACACCCATCAGTAGCATTGTGAATAGCAACATTTTTTTGCGGCCGAATTTATCCCCCAAATGTCCAAAAATAAGTGCTGCAACAGGGCGTGCAATAAAACCCACTGCAAAGGTTGCAAAGGCAGCCAATGTGCCAGTGACAGGATCAGTTTGAGGAAAAAATACGATACCGAGTACTAAGGCTGCGGCGGTGGCATATACATAGAAATCATAAAACTCTACGGTTGTGCCAATAAATGCTGCCGCAGCAGCCCGTTGTGATTGTTCTATCTTCATCCGATAAGATCCTTGAATATTCCCTTATTTCATTATTATCATTTGCAAATACAATTATTTATGTATCTTTACTCCAGGCAAAACGCATAACATTTCATAAAGTAAATTGGCACCTAATAAGGATGTATTGCCCGTGGTGTCGTATGGTGGCGATACTTCGACAAGATCACATCCAACAAGATTTAAACCCTGACAACCACGGACAATTTCCATTGCTTGAATTGTGGTTAAGCCCCCAATTTCCGGTGTACCTGTACCGGGTGCCCATGCAGGATCGATACCATCAATATCAAAGGAGAGATAAACAGGCCCACCATCGACTTGCAGTTTTACTTCTTCCATTAAAGGGGCAAGCGATTTGTGCCAACATTCTTCGGCCTGAACGACACGAAAACCCTGACGACGGCTCCAGTTAAAATCGTCTGCACTATAGCCCTGAGCACGTAAGCCAATCTGAACAACACGCTGACAATCGAGTAAGCCTTCTTCTGCTGCCCGGCGAAAAGTGGTGCCATGTGCGACTTTTTCACCAAACATTTCATCATTGACATCGGCATGAGCATCAATATGAATGAGGCCAACTGGACCATGTTTTTTATAGATAGATCTGAGGATGGGGAGGGTTAGCGTGTGATCGCCACCAAGTGTGAGCGGAATAATAGGATGTGCCAGAATATGGTCATAATGTTCTTCAATAATACGTACCGCTTCAGCTAGGTTAAAGGTGTTAATAGGAACATCACCAAGGTCTGCAACATTCAAAGATTCAAAGGGTGCAGCACCTGTTGCCATGTTATAAGGGCGTATCATGACTGATTCAGCACGGATTTGACGGGGTCCAAAACGAGTTCCCGAACGTAAGGAGGTACCAATATCTAAAGGAATGCCAATAAAAGCCGCATCTAGATTAGAAAGCCCAGCATCATGTTCTACCACTGGAAGGCGTAGCATTGAGGCAATACCACCAAAGCGTGGCATTTCATTCCCACCGAGTGGTTGATTTAACATCTTGTTCATTTATTTCTCCTTTTATTTATTTATCAACCAGCCTCGGGTGGTAATAAATCCTTTTTTTTAAAAACTTAGTTCAGATTTTTCTAAACTAATCTGATGTTGGATGTTTTAAAATAATGCAGAGGTAATAAGGAAAATATGATGGAAGAAGTGGCCTATTCTGATATTAAATTGATTCGAATTTTTGTCAGCGTTGTAAGGAATAAAGGCTTTGCAAATGCTCAACAGGAGTTGAATCTATCAACCTCTGCAATTAGTACCTACATGACTCAACTAGAACAAATTGTGGGTTTTAAGTTATGTGAACGAGGGCGTGGTGGTTTTTCTTTAACCCAAAAAGGAGAGATGTTTCTACAGGAGGCCAAACGGATTTTGCATGAACTGGAAAACTTTTCTAGACATACTGCCCAGATTAAAGGTGAATTAACCGGTACGTTGAGAATCGGTATGTTAGATTCTATGGTGACGGATCAGAATATTCCTCTGGATCAAATGATTCGTGAGTTTTCAAAACAAAACCCTCATATTTATATCAAAATTCAGGTGCAGTCGCCGTATGAGTTGCAAATGGGAATTTTGGAAAATCGTTTTGATGTCGCGATTGGTTCATTCTTTATGAAAATGAATGGGGTGATGTATCAGCCTCTCCATAAAGAACAACAGTGGCTATTTTGTAGTGATAAACATCCTATGTTCGCACACCAGAATTTGACTGCTGACGTTATTCGACAAGGAAAAATGGTGAGTCGTGGTTACTGGAGTCACACTGAACTGGCAAAACAGGGATTTAAGCATTCATTTGCGACAGTTGACTCAATGGAAGCACAACTCATTCTAATTTTATCTGGGCAATACATTGGTTATTTACCCGAACATTTTGCACAGTTTTGGGTGGAGCAAAAACGTTTAAAAGTCTTATTACCCGCAATGTTTGGTTATTGCGCACCATTTTCTCTTATTTTTAGGCGTGGCAGAACAAGGGAGCTGGTGATTCAAAATTTTCGTAAAGCGGTAAAAAACTTTTTTACTGAAAAATAATAAATTCAAAAAATAAAAGGGCAGTTTGCCCTTTTATTTCTAGTTTAAGAAGCTAACTTCAAATTAGAAGTTATATTCCATACCCAAACCGATAACAGTTTTCTTGTTATCATCTTTCTGCCAGTCAATTTTTTGTTGAGCAACAACACCGTAGAAGCGAGCTTGTTTATTGATGTTGTAGTCTGCACCGATACCATACAAGTCATTTTTACGATCTTCACGACCATCAACTTCTGTTTTTGCAGAGATGTATTCCGCTTTTAATTTCACAGGTGTAGAAGGGATCGCATATGCAGCTGTTACGCCAAATGCATCTTCTTTTAAGCCTTTGTATGAAACAGCTGGTGTACCAGCAACAACAACTGTATCGTCAGTTGGTTGAGCAGTTTGCCATAAAGCACCCAATACTAAACCGTTAACACCAGCTGGAGCCAAGTCTAAAGAACCTGTTACACGGATTGCATCAGAATAGATTTTGCCACCAAGTTCTTTGTTATAAGCATTATAAGTTGATGCTACACCAAAGTTACCTGCAACAGCTGCTGCTAGGCCATAGTCTTTATTTTCATAGGTAAGAGATGTTGAAACACCGTCACCAAAACCATCACGGCTGCCTTTTTGGCCTTTCGCATCATTTTTAACAGCTGAAGATTCTTCACCTTGTTGGAACATGATGTTGAATGCTAGACCACCTAGTAATTTCTTGTCTGTTTCAAAACCAACTACGTTGCTTAAACGATCTTCACCAGCAAGAACTTTGGTCATATCCAGTTCAGTGTGATCGTTAAAAATATCTTGGTTGTTACCAGCAGCAGTTTTAAGGTAAGAGTCGAATTGACCTACTTTCAAAGTACCAATACCGTCAGACTTAAGACCGACAAAACGGTTACGCATACCCCAGTCAGTATCTGAACCAGAACCGTCAGCTGAAACACCCCATTCTGCTAAATAAACTGCTGATAATTTCTCAGTCAGTTTTTCTTCACCTTTTACACCGATACGAGAAGCGTTTGAGTTTACTTTAGTTACGCTTTCGTCTTTAAAGCCATTTTTATCAATTTGATCCAAAGTCACATTGAGCTTACCATACAATGTTGGTGCTGCTTGCGCTGCATTCATGGCTAAAGTTGCTACAGTAGCAGCAAGAAGCAATTTTTTCATTGAGATTTCTCCAAAACACTTTTTTGTAAATGGCCGATGCCTTAGTTACTGTTATAAGCTTGCTTGTGTACATAAAGTTACACAGCTCACTGACTTGTATGCAGTATCGGTAAACTTTGTGACAGAGAAGTGAAAGAAAAATGACAGTTTGATGACGATTCATATTTGGTAATAATTATATTTCTTATTTATTTTTAATGGTTTATAAAATAAAAAAACGGAGTAACAACTCCGTTTTTGACAAAACTGACGTTTAAAGAGCAGCTTTGATCTTTTCAGCAAATGCTTTAATTTTTTCCTGATCACCCATTTGTGCAGCATGGTGACCAAGCTCATGTATTGAACTTGGAATCAGGTGAAAGTGGACGTGTGGTACGGTTTGGCCCGCCGCAGCGCCAGAAAGTTGCATCAGAACAATGCCTTTAACATCCAGCGCTTTTTCCATCGCTTGGGCAACTTTTTGTACGATTTGAATCGTGTAAGCCGCTGCATCTGCAGGCAAATCAAGTAAAGTTACCGCTGCTGTTTTTGGGATAACTAAAGCATGACCATCAGCTTGAGGCATGATATCCATGAAAGCGAGTACCTGATCATCTTCATAGATTTTGATTGCAGGTAATTCACCACGCAAAATACGTGCGAAAATATTTTGGTCATCGTATGCCATGATTCATCCTTAAATAGGGAGTATGTGCTTTAACATTGAGAATTTAGGCATTAAATAAAATAGCCTAAAGCGGAGCACTGAACACTCCGCAAGGATTTGCTTATTTGCAGTTTAGCTCTTTTTGGCGAGCTTTAATGTCATCAAGGCGTTGTTGCTCTTTGTCAGAGAACTTTGGCTTAGTGGTGTGGCAGTTTTCATTACCAAATTTTGCTTTGGCATCAGCATCTTTAAAACAGAATCCTTTAGATGCATAGATGAGGTTATAGTCATCCTGTAACTTTTTACATTCTTGTTCTGGGGTTGCCGCTTGTACGCTAAAACCAGTTAGGGTCATTAAACCTGCAAAAACTGCAACTGTTAACTTATTCATGAGGTGTTCCTCTAATCAAAAAGGTATAAACCGACGCTTTATGAAGATAGATCCATATGGCTGTTGGTCGCTACGTATATACCAATATAAGGTTTCTTAATAAAATTTCAATAAAACTCTATTATTTGAGTGTAATTTTACTCCACAATTTATCCTTATAGTTGTAAAAATCCTTTTATATCAATACGTTTTAATAATTCTAACTAAAACATATAATTATAAGGCAGTTCATTGTACACCATTTTACTTGATTGACTTCTAAGTCACTCTTTTTATAAAACTATTTAGAGATTAGCCTAAACATTTTCGTATTAACAAATTTCATTGTAAATATTTGATGACTGATTTATTTCGATCAATGTAAAAGGCCAAAAACAGAGCATAATAGATTTATCTTGAATGAAAATTTAAATTATAAAGCGGCAAAAGAATAATGAATTTTAGAAAAAAGCCTGAGATGTCAATAAAAATATACCTTTATGTCAATCAGATATTGAGAGAGTGATATTGATTAATATTTAATAGCGCAGGGAAAATATCTACTGTGATTTTTTTATCACTATTTATCTTTTGTTTATTTCTATTTATCAAAAGGCCGTTGTTGTACAGCCTTCTGATGTGATTGATAAATGTGGTATTTCTTCTGCTTAAGCACCATTGTATTGCGCATTACGAAAGTCGATACATTGTTCTTTGCTATAGCGCATCGTTTGGCTATTGGCATTTCGCTTTATGGCACGTTGATAATTAATAATTTTCTTCAAATTACCTTTAAGCCATTTGATTGCTAGTTTATCGGGAGTAATCGGACGAGGTTCACTGACAGATGTATCCTTGACCAGAACGGAATGCCAATCAAAAGGAGCAGCCTGAACGCCACCAAAAAATTCAGTATCAAATTCAGGTGTGTAATTTAATGAAACTTTAAGTAGATAGATTTTCGGGCCTAAACGCACATGGTAGAAGCCATCGATATCTTTGCCCATGTACTGTGCGAATGGGGTTGTATAGTGTTGCTTTTGCATCACATGCTCCATAAATGAATTTTCAGAGATGTGAGTTGACGAAGTTGTACCTTGTCGAAGATTAAATCATGGGAGAGAGAAATGTATTTTCGGAACTCACCTTATTGATATGGTGTCGAAGTGTTCATATTTACAGCATTTAAAAGCAATGATGCGTCATAACTTGTCGGTGAAGTTTTGTCCTATTTTGAAAGGATTTTCAGAACGAGGCGATAAGTTAAAAGTCCTAAAAATGACTAGGTTTATTTATTCGCGAAAGAAGGATTTGTTGTGACTGTTTATCCGTTACAATTATCGGGCGATCATTAAAATTAACGCTTAACAACACATTTACTTTTATCAAGAATTTAAAAAATGCTGAAATATATTAGAAATAACTTTCCTATTTTTATACTCATTAGTATTGTAATTATTGGATTTACTTATCCTTTTTACACAGGTCAATGGATTATGGCACCAAGATTGGGTGAGGTGGATCTTCAATGTTATGGTGTAGATGTTCCGGAAGCTATACCTCACGCGAGGGTACTTCATTTTTGTTCATGTATTCATACGGTTGGGATTGAAAATAAAGCGGAAAAGTATCAATACTGCACCAAACAAATAAGCAAGTAATTTAACCGCTCTGTTAAGAGATGAACTTTTTTTCTTGATGCTTTATCATAAGCTAAGTATTTATTTTAATTAGACTTCTTATATGTATATTGTATTTATTATTTTATTGATATTTTTGGTACTTGCATGGATGGCTAAGATAGGACGAAAGAAATAAAACGGCTTAACATTTGACTCATTGGTCAAATGTTATATTGTGTAGTTGAACTTTAAAGTCACTCTGTAAATTACATATTTTTGTTGATGTATGTCACACTTTGCTCTATATTTGCTTTGTTGTTTCATTATAACTAAACAACAATAACCCTCATTCAGCGCAAAAGAATATAAGGGTAAGCCCACTCTATGGAGTGGGCTTTTTTATTGATCAAAATAGATTAGAATATAGGCATGAGAAGATCCCGCCTTAAGCCTGAATTTCCTGCTCCAGACTGGAGTACAGAACAAGATTGTTTTTTGATTGAGAACAGCGCTTTGTCTATTGAATTGTTAATTTTAAATTTGCCTTTTTCGGAAGAAGAGATTCGGGCACGTAAAACTGTGCTTGGACTGGTTCGGAGACAAAGGCAGATGAATCGAATGTGAAATAAATATTTAATTTATCAGTAATTTTTGGGCTAATGTGATATAAAAGGTCTTTATCAGGGGATTGATATGGCAATTATCACATTAAGAGATATCGAAGCGAATAAAAACATCAGGGTTAAGGCTATTGTCGATCCAAGTGTAAAGTTTGATGCTGATGGTAAATTTGAAATTATTAAAAATATCAAATGGATATTTGAAGAAACAGAGCGTGAAGTGCCAGTAGAATTTCATGATACTTTGAACCATGCCAAACTTGATCAATATGTCGGTTTGCAATATGTGATAATCAGGATTGAATAATTGCAAGTTTCTTAACTCAAAGGGAACTTGTGCTATTTATGATATTCTTATGCGGCGAGCAAAGTTTAATCTTGTGAAAGAGAATATCTATGAAATTTTTTTGGATTATTATTCCATGACTCCTCCTACAAGGCTGCGCACAGATGTTTCCAGCGCAAGTGACGGAACTTGACTCTGGTGCTTATAGGATTCAGACCACAGCCAATATCTTTGCATCAGATGAGTCGATGAAGAAAAAGGTAGATAAAAAAGCCGAAGGTATTTGTCAGGGCAAAGGTTTTACTGAACTTGAAAGCAAAGCTCAGGCTCATAGTGAGCAGATTTATATGCCTGGTATGGTCACAACAGGGTCATATAAAACTTTCAATAAAACGATTCAATGTAACCAGTCACAATAGCTTTCGATTAATCAAATTAGGCGCTCAGGCGCCTTTTTTATTACTCATCCATACATTTTGAAGCATTGGTTACACAAAAGGTGTTTGTTCACTGTTGAATATCTCTATCAATTATTCAAGCATGAAATGGTATGTTTAAATAAAGGATGCAGATCATGATCGATGAAAATAAGCCTTTAAATTTTGATGATGATAATGAAGCGATGGATTTCGACGATGAGGAATTCATTGATGATAAAAAAGAGGATGAGTTATACAACAGTATTACCAAAGATGGTTCGAGTGTAGATCCTGCTGATGATGGTGAAAGACATATTCGACCTGAAGATGGTGACCCGATCGAAATTGAAGAATAAACAAGCCCGCTTCGGCGGGTTTTTCATTGAGCAAATAACATAAATAAAGCAGGTTTTTTATTGAATGAATGATAGGGTGAGTTTTTAGTAGATCATTGAAATGGGTTGATGGATCAGTACAGAGAGCAAAAATGCATCATGAAGACGTTTTTTGATTTTTTACACAGGATTATTGGTTCTAAGTTATTTTCATATCAGGATCGTAGCGCAAATAAAGATTCAAATATCGCAACTGCTGTTGATGTAGATGACGCCATTGGTGTAGCAGTTGATTCAGATGATTATGAAAGGTTTATAAGTAAGGCTGGGATTAATCTGATTACCAGCTTCGAAGATTTGAAGTTAGATGCCTATGATGATGGTACCGGTACATGGACGATTGGTTTTGGTACGACAGTTTATCCTGATGGTATTCGGGTACAGAAAGGCGATCACTGCACTGTAGAGCAGGCAAAATCCTTTTTTCAGCATGACTTAAGGCGTTTTCATAAGGCCGTCAATAAAGCAGTGTTAGTAACACTATCTCAAAATCAATTTGATGCATTGGTTTCCCTGAGCTATAACATTGGCCAGAATGCGTTTAAGAATTCAACACTGCTCAAGTATTTAAATGCTGGAGACTATCAAGCCGCGGCAGATCAGTTTCTGGTATGGAATAAAGGTGGCGGGCAAATTCTAAAGGGACTGGTGCGTCGTCGTGAAGTAGAAAGAACACTTTTCTTAAAACGATAAAATCAATGTTTATAGCAACGAAACCTTGATGTAGATTCTACGATTTCTCCCAAAGCATGACATATTCTTTTGCATTGGTGGCTGTATCAAGGCCTTCATTTATAATCCTAAAGCCACTGGCCAGATAAAACTTTACACTGTTTTTATTTTCTTGATAGACGTTTAACTCTAGACGGCTTCTCATATCCTGTGCGTATGAGATCAGTTGTTTGCCTATGCCTTTTGCTTGGTGTTCAGGAGATACGAAGAGAGCTGCAACAGTGTCTTCTACCAAGGCAATAAACCCATAAATATTGATTGCATCTTCCGCAATATAAACTTCAGACATGGGTAAATAGATCTCTTGCATCTTGGTTGTATTGCTTTCCCAATAGCTTGCAGGAATAAAATGATGTGCTTTGATTGAGGCTTGAAGCCATATTTTTGTTAATTCATTAAAATCATTTGATGTTGCTTTTCGTATTTCGTACAACGTATTGCTCCTTATCAAAGGCTTAAAGACTTCTTAGCCTAGCATAGCTTGAAAAGATGCAATTTAATAACATTAAAAAAAGCCCTGAAAAGGGCTTTATGAAATAAACGTTACTCGGTGGTCAGTTTCATCAATACAACACCAAAAACGATTGAGGCTGCTGCCAAAAGACGTAATAAACCCATCGGTTCATTTAAAAAGAAAATTCCAATCAGAAATGCACCTACTGCACCAATTCCAACCCATACGGTATAGGCTGTGCCTAAAGGCAGTGTTTTCATTGCCACGGCAAGTAAGCCAAAACTCAGGATCATAAAAATAATGGTAATGATGCTAGGGGTTAATTTAGTAAAACTTTCGGACATTTTCATGGAATATGCCCAGATGATTTCAAAAATACCAGCTAAAATTAGATAAGCCCAAGCCATTGCGGACACCTCTTTAATAATATTTTTAGGTCGTCCTAAAGCTTGAAAAAATAAAAAAGAGGTCGTCCTCTTTGCTGTATATATAAGCACTTCTCATCGAATGCTTCAATCTATTTTGAATAAAAAATTGTTTTTATAAGTTAAATGGCATTCTTGAGGAAGAATGCCATAGAGGAGAAATTAAATTTGTTTAGGAAACATAAGCCTGAACATTATACTCAGGTTCACCTGCTAGAACAGCAACAAACTTCTCGACAGTTTCTGCTGTTAACAAATACGGGTTAAACTCTTCTAAATGATATTTCATGAAAAAATCAGTAATATTTTGATTGATTGGTGAAAATTTCATAGACCATTGCGAGAAGAATTTATCTTTACATTCAATGTAATAGAGGATTTCACAATTGATATGACGCTCATCTTTCACAATTTTATTGTAAAATAGATCATCAATGAGACTCTTTGGGCCTTCTAGACATTGTACAAAATAGCCATGACCATAATATAAAACACCAGTAATATCATGACGATAATTAAAATCTACAGCCTCATCAAGGATTTCAATCAAATTTGTTTTTAAGTTCGAGTCAATGTTCTTAATTTTACTCACGTATAAAAGTCTGACAGACTCCATGATTGATATGCTCATTTTTTAAGGGGTGAATACCTCTTATATAGAAAAAACAAGGGTTTGTATACTTCGATATGTAAGAGTGAGTAGTCTTTTTTAGGAATAGAATGATAATAAAAAATCACAAGAAAACTGCTTTTAAAAATTAATTGGTTTTCAATATTTCAGTCTTTTAAGTAAAGCGCTTCATAAATATTAGTCATGAGACATGATTTAAATGATTTGCTAAATTATGTGATTTTTATAGTAATTGGTGGGACTCATGACAAAATTATTGCTTGCAGGAATATTGGGACTAGGATTAGCTGGTTGTTCCTCAATAAATTATGACGCCAATACCAAACCACCGATTGTGCCTAAAAATGAGGCACACAACACTTTCAAAGTGCCTGAGCATGGAATAATGACAGATCAGGACATACACAATGTACCAGAGCATGCGGAATATAAGAGCAAGTACAGCATTAGTTTCTAAATCAAGATAGTCCCAAAATCAAAATCTACTATCTCCTTAAATTATAGGGTTTGAGGAGAGGCTGAGGTGTCCTTTGGATTAACGGATTATGAGTCCGCTGCTAATTAGTTTTGTAGTAATAATCTAATTTTTTAAACTTAATTTATAAGGTATCTTATGATTAAAGATAAAATCAACTTGATCATTTAAAGGTAATTTAAATGCTAAAAACACAGGTAGATTAGGTTTGTCGGATAAGGAACTTAATAAAATAACTTTTTGATTTACTATCGGTCGATAAACTACTCCTTTTTTTGAAAACAAACTTAGATGATCTTTTAAATCATTTTTGTTTAAGTCTTGCTTAGGAGTGATCTGATATAAGTAAATAATGTAATTTTTATTTTTTACTTGTTCAATTTCAAAAGCAGAAAAAATTGAATTTTGATTAGTAAGGTTGTATGTCTTGGTTGGTTGTAGTTTGTTATTCTTAATGCTATTGTCTTTCAATGAGAGATTTTTAGAGAAATCTTTTGTTTGAAAAATACAGTTTTCTTTTCCACATACTATTCCAAAATATTTTTCATTGTCTTTTATTATATAACTTTCACCGTTTAATACTCGTTCATTTCTACTGATTTCCCCTAAGTTGTAAAAATTTATTAAATAATAAAGAAACCCTAATAATATTAAGGGGTAGAAAGCAATAAATGTATACCATACCATTAGAATGGATGTAAATTTTATTGTTTTTGGTTCTAAATTATTTTTTAAAATTTTATTTGATATCTCATTTCTTGTTTTAACTTCATTGAAGGTTATTCCTTTTTTTTAAAAAATATGATTAATTTTTGCTAAACAAAAATAGAACTCGGTTAGAAAAATATTCTTTCTTTTAAATGCTTCATAAATAAGGTATAAAGCCGAGCTTATAAAACCTGTAATTAATAAATGGGGATAAGAGTGTAGAAAACCAAAATATGTATAATCACTAACTTCCATTCCGATATGCGCAGGATTAAAACCTGTTGTATTGAGTAAGCCATCAAAGTAACTTCTTCCTGCAACATACCAAAACCCTAGAATTATAGATGTAATAAATACTATATTAAATTTAGTTTTCATAACTTAAATATATGCTTAGAAATTTTTTCGACATAGATTATGCCAAAATAGTTCTATTAAATATACTATAAATGCATAGTGTTTTTCATGTGAAATGAGAAAATAAAAAAAGTGTCCTGAAATGCTCAATATTCTTGTTATTTTAATTTGAAAACTACTACAAGAGTAGGTGGTAAGTAAATAATTATATTTTTATATATGTTGGAGCTTAAAACCGCTCAAAAGAGCGGTTTTTATGCATTAAGAACTTTTTTACGCTTAGGTATTTTCCCTTACTTCAGCGTAATTTTACTCCATGATTCATAGAGCTTTGCTGCTGCGGAGAAGTCGCTATTTGGCTCCGCAGTTAAATTTGCTGTTTGAATCAGGCTCTGTGTTAGAGCGAGTAGAGGTGTTGGTAATTTGGCATCCTTGACGAGATCCAGTGCAATACCTGTATCCTTTGCAAGTAATGGTAGACCAAACGTCACTGGAAATTCACGGCTCAGCACACGTTGCGGGAAAATATTTTCCGTAACAAAGCTTTTGCCACTAGAGGCATTCACACAGTTTAGGGCCGCATCCAAGTTCACGCCATGTGCTTTTAAGGTACTGAAACCTTCGGTCACTGACCATAAGTTTACTGCAAGCAACATATTGTTAATGGCTTTTACAGCAAAGCCAGCACCGGGTTCACCCACATGCTGAATCAATTTACCTAATGCAGCCATAGCGGGATAAGCACGTTCAAATGCATCCACATCGCCACCCACCATAAAGGTCAAGGTTGCATTTTCAGCCCCTACTGTTTGACCACTTACAGGGGCATCCAGAAAATCAATATTTTGTGCTTTCAGTTTTTCGACGAGACGGCGGGCTGCATCTGGTACGCCACTGGTACAGTCAATCCAGATTGAACCTGACTTAATTTCAATACCGTCAATCAGTTTTTCCACATCATCGCTGGTGGGTAAACATGAGAAAATAATGTCGGCTTGTACTGCCTGAGCAAGTTCAACCGCCGTGGTGCCATATTCTGCTGCATGTTGTTCTGCTTTGCTAAAATTTCGGTTCCAGACCAGAACTTTCTCAAAATATTTAGGAAGATGCGCCGCCATGCGATAGCCCATAGCGCCTAAACCGATGAATGCAACAGATTGAGTCATACTTTACCTTTTTATTTGCGTCGATCGTTCGGCTAACCATGTGGTTAAAGTTGGCCAGAACTCAATTGAACTGTTTTGACTGGACATTAAACCTAAGTGCCCACCAGGGATAAGAGTAAACGTGACATCCTGACTGCTTGTCAACTGGGTCAGCGGAAATGCAGACTCGGAAGTTACCAGTTGATCGCCTTTACCCGCACCGACAAGAAGTGAACAATTAATATTTTTAAGTTCAATGGTTTTGTTCTTGAGGCGAATCGCACCGTGTTTTAAAGGATTTTGCAGCCAGACGTTAAATAACATGTCTTGGTTTACGCCGCCTGGGTAATCAATCATATTATTTAAGAAGTGGCTTAAGGTGGCATCTTCTTGTACCAGTTTCAAATTATCCAAATTTTTTAATAATTGAATATTGCCATCAATCCAGCCTTTAGGATCAAGCAGCTTAAAACCCAACGAATTGAGGAAGCCCGGTGAATGGATCATCAGCTTGGGCAAACGGTTATAGATATAATCTTTAATGGTTGGGTTACGGTTGGTGAGATAAGCCAAGGTTTTATAAAGCTTGCCGATGTAACCCGAAGCGTAACTGTCGATTGGACTGCCTAAGACCACAAGGTTTTTGACAACGCTTGGCTGATGGCGTGCGGTATATAACGTGACAAAAATGCCTGCCATACTCCAGCCATGCAGTGAAATTTTTTCAGATTGTGCATGTTGTTGAATAGCTTCAATACATTTTGGAATAAACTTATCAATAAAAGATAGAAAGTTAATCTGATAGTTTTTATAAGTAAGCTTGCCCCAGTCAATCAGATAGACATCAAAACCGCTTTCCTGAAAATGTTTGACCAATGAACGGTAAGGATAGAGGTCATAGATATCCATATTAATCGCTAGGGGTGCAACAAAAACCAGTGGCTCTTTATAGCGCTTATTCTCTGAAGCATAGAAACGGACACGGGTTTGTTTGAATTGCGCAATCACTTGATACGGCGTTGATTGAGACAAAACCAGTTTGTCTGCATCGAATACACGCATAGCCAGATGTTTAAAATTTATTTTTTGCTGTTCCACAAGCGATTTCATCTTAGAAAGTCTCATCATGAGTCAAGATTGCACGAAGTCTAAGCGATAATTTCATCTTACGCCTTGACCTTAAATACCTTAGGCGCTCAAAATATTGGCATATTTCCTCATTATGATCATAAGGCATACAAAACGATGAATCCAAGCGATGATTTAGAATACCAACTAGAAACACTGGCAATTCGCACAGGGCATGATCGTACCTCGGAAGGTGAACATAGTGAGCCGATCTTTTTAACCTCATCATTTGTATGTGAAAGTGCCGCGGATGCTGCTGCAAAATTTTCAGGGCAGATCGCAGGCAATACTTACTCACGTTATACCAATCCAACAGTGCAGGCATTTGAAAAGCGTTTAGCAGTTTTGGATGGTGCAGAACGTGCAGTGGCGACCAGTTCAGGTATGGCAGCAGTTCATGCAATGTGTATGGCCTACTTAAAAGCGGGCGATCATGTCATTTGTTCGCGTGCAGTATTTGGTTCAATCATTGCCTTATTTGAAAAATATGTGGCGAAATTTGCGGTTGAAGTGACCTTTGTTGATCTAGGTGATCTTGAGGGCTGGAAACAGGCGATTCGTCCAAATACCCGTATCTTATTCATCGAAACGCCGTCGAATCCATTGGCACAAGTCGGTGATATGCAGGCGATTGCCGATATTGCGCATGCCAATGGGGCTTTATTTGCCGTTGATAACTGTTTCTGTACGCCAGTATTACAACAGCCAATCAAGTTTGGTGCTGATTTAGTCCTTTACTCTGCAACCAAATATATCGATGGTCAGGGCCGTGCGCTTGGTGGTGCGGTGGTTGGTAAGCATGACTTGCTTGAAGAAGTAAATGGTGTAATTCGTACCCTAGGTAATTCAATGAGTCCATTTAATGCATGGATTTTCTTGAAAGGCCTTGAAACGCTTAGCATTCGTATGAAAGCCCATTGTGAGAGTGCGCAGAAACTTGCTGAATGGTTACATCAGCACGAAAAAGTGGAAAAAGTATATTACGCAGGTTTGCCTGATCATCCTGGACATGAACTCGCGAAAAAACAACAAAAAGGTTTTGGCGGTGTCGTATCCTTTGTGGTGAAAGGCGAACGTGAAGGCGCATGGACAGTAATCGATAATACGCGCTTCTTGTCGATTACCAGTAATCTGGGTGACGTTAAGTCAACAATTACACATCCAGCAACCACCTCACATGGTAGAATGTCGGCAGAAGCTAAACAAGCTGCAGGAATTGAAGAAGGTTTAATTCGTGTGTCTGTTGGTTTAGAAGACATTGATGATATTATTCGCGACTTATCACGCGGTTTAGATTTAATTTAACGAGAGAAACTTATGAACATTAATATGCTCATGCAGCAAGCTCAGCGCATGCAAAAAGATATGGAAACTAATCTTAAAAAAGCCAAAGAAGAGCTTGCAAATACTGAAGTTCATGCGGAAGCAGGCGGTGGTTTAGTTAAAGTAACGATGACTTGCCGTAATGTCGTTAAGCGTATCGAAATTAGCCCTGACTTGTTACAAGACGAAGCAGACATGGTTGAAGATTTGATTGCTGCGGCAATGAATGATGCTGCACGTCAGGTGGAAGCAATCTCAGAAGAAAAACTTCAAGGTGCAAACTCAGGTATGGGCTTACCACCAGGTTTATCTGGCTTATTCTAATTGAGTATTCCTCAAGCACTCAATCTGGGTGCTTGGGGAATCTTTTTTTCTACAAATAATCGAGTTAATTTGTGTTTAGTGAACGATTTGAACAACTGGTTCAAGCATTACGTATTCTGCCGAGTGTTGGCCCAAAATCAGCACAGCGTATGGCATTACATTTATTAATGAAAAATCGCGAAGGTGCCTTTGCACTGTCTTATGCTTTACATGAAGCATCCAGCCATATTCATGAATGTCGTATTTGTCACTCTTTAACAGAACATGATATCTGTGATATTTGTGCCTCTGTAGAGCGGGATGAGCAATTGTTATGTGTGGTTGAATCACCAGCAGATGTTATGGCGATTGAGCAAAGTGGCAGCTTTCGTGGTAAATATCACGTTTTGGGTGGGCATTTGTCACCTTTAGATGGAATTGGCCCTGAGGAAATCGGGATTCCTTACCTGATTCAGCGTTTGAGCGAAGGACAGATTCAGGAAGTGATTCTGGCAACCAATGCGACGGTAGAAGGGCAAGCGACCGCACATTATCTGGTTGAAGCGACCAAACATTTACCGATTAATATGACCCGAATTGCACAAGGTGTACCACAAGGTGGTGAGCTGGAATATGTCGATAGTCATACTTTAAGTCAGGCTGTCCATAACCGTATGCGCATGAAATAATAGCCTCCTTAGGCATTTTCTTATATTTATTTTAAATTCATGCTGTTAATTTAAACAAATAATTAAATTTTACATTTTGTCTAACATTATCGTAGATCTATTTGCGATGATTTGTGGCACTATGAGCTGGCGAAAAGGATTTTCGTTTTTTGATGAAATGGAGAGAGGAGTAATTTCATGTTTTATATGTGGAATACCAATTAGATTTATTTTTTGTATTTTGTTTTTTAGTTAAGCAATAGCTGATCTTAGACAGTTCTATTGCGTATGGTTCTATATTATTTTACTTGAGCACACATGTTTCAGTTTATCCAGCAGCAACAAGATTTAGCTGTTCTCCTAAGCCAGATGGAACAGTGTTCTGTCTATGCACTTGATACCGAATTTATCAAGGTCGATACCTTATATCCTAAACTTGGTGTTTGCCAAATCAATTTAAATGGCCAGATTCTGTTACTCGACGGCGCTGCTTTGGATCTGACAAGTTTTTGGCCAAAGATTTTTGCGGCACAACAGAATATTTTTCATGCCTGCGGTGAAGATATTGATCTGATCTACCATTATGCAGATCAAAAACCGTTAAATAATGTGTTTGATACCCAGATTGCCATGGCATTTCTTGGACATGGCTTACAAGTCAGTTATCAGAATGCATTAAAAACCTGTCTCAATATCGATATTGAAAAAGATCAGACCCGTTCTGACTGGTTGGCAAGACCATTGTCGCAAGAGCAAATGAGTTATGCGGCAAATGATGTTTTGTATCTCACCAAGCTGGCGGATACATTGAAAAATGATCTGAAAGTGAAGGGGCTTTATCAATACGTATTGGAAGATTGTCAGAATCTCACCAAAGAGATTGCAATGGAAACACCATTGGCAGAACTCTATACGGATATTGGTAATTACCGTCATTCACGCCGTGAGTTGATGCAACTGCAGCAGTTGAGTATCTGGCGAGAACAGATTACCAAGGCATTGAATCAGCCGCGTAGCTTTATTCTCCGTAATGGCACCATGATTGATCTGGTCGAAAAAAATCCGCGTAATACGTTCCAGCTTGCCAAGATTAAAGATATACGTCCGAATGTAGTTCGTGAGCATGGTAAAACCATTCTGGACTTGCTGAAATTTTTGCCGCCTGAAAATGAATGGCCTTTACGTATGGCACGGCCAATCAAGAATAATTCAAAAGAAGTTGCACCGAAGATAGATGCTTTAATTGCTAATGTAGTGCTTCAGACTGGAATTCCGAAAGAAGTGTTGCTGCGCAAGAAATGGATGAATGCCATCTATGAGCATGTAGTCTTCCATCTGGATGAGCAGAGCTTGCCGAATTATTTAATGGGCTGGCGTTATGATCTGCTGACTCAACCATTGATTGCATTGCTGCGGGAAGATATTGATTATCTGGCAACACAAATGAAAATTGCCCGTTAGTATTTTAAGAAAGAGCTAAGTGATTAGCTCTTTTTTTTGGCTTTAATAATCAGCATCATGGGGCGTCTTAGTTCATCCTGCCAGCCCATCTTTTCAATCATTTTAGCGGTTGGTGATGGTTCGATCAGGGCAGTGATTTCGAAACCTGCTTTGAGTAAAGCCATGACATGAGTTTCAATGGTACGGTGATATTTCACCACATGAGCACCTAGAAACTGTGTTTCTCTTTGACCTTCTTCAAAATAATGGTCAACGGGCCAGTAGAGGGGCTGTTTTTCATGATTATAAATCCAGTCTTGTTGAGCACGGGCAGTAAATACAGGATGCTCGACGGAATAATACAGCTCACCTTGTGGCGCCAGTAAGTGTGCTGCTTTTTCAAATACAGCATCAAGATCTTGTATATAGTGCAATGCCAGTGAACTGATGATCAGGTCAAATGAAGCGGCTTCGGCATCAAATGTTTCAATAGCACTTTGTTGATAGCGAATATTTTTTGCTGCACATAAACGTTGCGCCTGTTCTAGCATTTTGGCGGAGAGATCAATTCCGACTACTGTGGATGCACCTTGCTCCGAGGCGTATTGACAATGCCAGCCGTAACCACAGCCTAAATCCAGAATTCTCTTATTCTTGAGTTCTGGAAGGTGAGCTTTAAATGCAGACCATTCTCCAGCCGCACTGAGTCCATCGCGCGAGCGGGGCATTTTTGAATATTCGTTAAAGAAGTGCGGGTCATCATATTTGTTTTGTTGCATATCACATTTCACATCAGCTTTAGGCTGTAATTATGGCACGTTGATTTTATGACTAGAAGTTGCTTGGCGTACAAGGGATTGAAAAGACGACTCTGGCGTTAACAATCCTTAATGTATCCATTTTTATTTTCATGTATGCTGTCTTTGATTGTTAATAGATGTGAGTAAACATGCACTGCGATATTTATAGATCGAGCAAGAAAGATGAAATGTATATGTATATTGCTCGTCCAAATTATCCTGATGACAAGGAACAAGAGAACCCATTTGAAGGTGTTCCAGAAAGCGTTTTACAGGCGTTTGGCAAAGCCACGTTTGTGATGCATTTAGAACTTCATAATGAGCGAAAACTTGCACGTGCAAACGTTTTACATGTTATAGACTCATTAAATACCAAAGGCTTCTTCATTCAAATGCCGCCAGAAGGGTTGATCAACCCAAATGCGGTAGAACCAGAGGGCTTACGCGGTGCTTGAAACTTTAACAGCAATTTGGTCGAACATTCTTTCGGTACTGGATCAGTTTCCTGAAGAAAATGTAGCGATCATTGTTTATGTTACGGGGACGCTAATTGCATTGTGGTGCTGGTATCGTTTGATGTCACGCCTGCCAAATCCAATTGGTGGAATCCTGTGGATCGTGGCTTTTGCAGTTCTTGCAACGCCAACCATTTCAGAAGGTCCAAATTCAGCTCTTGCACCTGCAATCTTTGGCTTGCTTTTTGGTGTGCTTACTAAAGAACATGTCTTGATCTGGTCAAATCTATCATTGATTTTATTTGTCATTGGTACAGGGCTACTGATTGGCTTCTGCTGGTCAAAATACACTGCAAATAAAACTGCACGTTCAGTTTAGATACTAAGTTAAATATAGAAAAATAAGGTTTTTAAATGTCTGCTGATACACAACACTTCGCTGGTACAGATCAATATATCGCGACCGATAGCTTAAAACTTGCAGTGAAAGCTGCACGTGCTCTACAAAAACCATTACTGGTCAAAGGTGAGCCGGGTACAGGTAAAACCTTGCTTGCAGAACAAGTGGCTGCAAGTCTGGGTTTAAAGCTGATTACCTGGCATATCAAATCGACAACCAAAGCCCAGCAAGGTTTGTATGAATATGATGCGGTTTCGCGTTTGCGTGATAGTCAGTTAGGTGATGATCGTGTCTACGACATTAAAAACTATATTAAGCCCGGTAAATTGTGGGAAGCATTTACCAGTGAGGAGCGTTGTGTCCTGTTGATTGATGAAATTGACAAAGCAGACATTGAGTTTCCAAATGACTTGTTACATGAGCTCGATAAAATGTCGTTCTATGTGTATGAGACAGGCGAGACCATTACTGCGACACAACGCCCAATCGTGATTATTACCTCGAATAATGAGAAAGAATTACCAGATGCCTTCTTGCGCCGTTGCTTCTTCCACTATATCGAATTCCCTGATGAAGCGACCATGCGCGATATCATCGCAGTTCATTTTCCAAGTATCTCCAATACATTGGTGAGTGAAGCATTGCAGGTGTTCTTTAAATTACGTGAAATTCCGAATTTGAAGAAGCCACCATCAACTTCTGAACTGATTGACTGGTTAAGCTTGTTGATGGCAGATGATATGCCTGAAGATGTATTGCGTAACCACGATAAATCTAAAGCCATTCCACCGTTGTACGGTGCCTTGATTAAAAATGAACAAGATGTGCAATTGCTTGAACGTTTAGCCTTTATGTCACGCCGTTAAGAGTACTGAGCAATGTTTGTGCGACTGTTTTACACCTTACGCAAATATGGCGTACCTGTAACAACACGTGAGCTCATTGATCTTAATCAGGCAGTAGCTTCAGGTCTTGTGTTTGCAGATCAGGAAGAGTTCTATCAATTGGCTAAAACAGTTTTGGTCAAAGATGAACGCTTCTTTGATAAGTTCGATCGTGCCATGAAAGATTACTTTGATGGCATTGAAACCTTTGATTTAGATGAATTGCTGAAACAGGTTCACAAATTACCCAAAGACTGGTTTGATCTTGAACTGTTGGAAAAGCATTTAACGCCTGAACAACGTGCGGAATTGCAAAAAGCGGGTTCGCTCGAAGAACTGATGAAAATGCTGGAAGAACGTTTACGTGAACAGCATAAGAAACATCAGGGTGGCAATCGTATGGTTGGCACAGGCGGTACTTCGCCTTTTGGTGCGTTTGGTGATCATCCTGAAGGTGTTCGTATTGGTGGCCCAGGGCGTAAACGTTCTGCGGTTAAAGTATGGGAACAGCGTAAATACCAGAATCTGGATGATGATCAGGTTTTGGGAACCCGCCAAATGCAAATCGCTTTACGCCGTTTACGTAAGTTTGCCCGTCAAGGGGCTGCTGAAGAGCTGGATGTGGATGGTACTATCCGTGAAACAGCCAAACAGGGTATTCTGGATGTACAACTGGTACCTGAGCGTCGTAACCGCATTAAAGTGTTGATGCTGTTTGATGTTGGCGGTTCGATGGATGCCTATATTGCTGAATGCGAAAAACTATTCAGTGCGGCCAAATCAGAGTTTAAAACCCTCGAATACTTCTATTTCCATAATTGCCTGTATGATTATGTCTGGAAAGACAACCATCGCCGTAGCGCAACCCGCATGAATACGTGGGATCTGTTCCATACGTATGGACGTGATTATCGCGTCATTGTGGTGGGTGATGCCAGTATGGCACCGTATGAGTTAAAGTCAGTCGGTGGTTCGGTGGAGTATATGAATGATGAGGCGGGTGAAGTGTGGCTGAGACGTTTACGTCAGCATTTTGATAAAACCGCTTGGCTGAATCCTGAAATGGAAGGTTATTGGCATTACACCCAGACCATTAACTGGATTAAAGACATTTTTGAAAATCATATGTTTCCGATGACGCTGAAAGGTATCGAAGACATGACGCGCTACTTATCGCGTTAATATTTATATTAAGACGACAACTTTATAAAAACAGGAATAATGATGGAACATCAAATCAATGGGGTAGCTTTACCCAATGAAGCAGGTTTCTTTGGAAATTTTGGCGGTCAGTTCATTCCTCCTCACTTAAAAGAGGCGATGGATGAGATTAATGCGGCTTATGAAGAGATTCGCCATACCGCCGAGTTTCAAGGTGAGCTGAACGATTTATTCAAAAATTATGTGGGTCGTCCAAGTCCATTGTTTCATGCCAAGCGTTTATCTGAACAACTGGGTGGCGCACAGATTTATTTAAAACGTGAAGACCTGAACCATACTGGTGCGCATAAGATTAATCACTGCTTAGGCGAAGCGTTACTTGCTAAATACATGGGTAAAACGAAGGTTATTGCCGAGACAGGTGCAGGACAGCATGGTGTCGCTTTAGCAACTGCTTGTGCATTGGTGGGTATTCCGTGTGAAATTCATATGGGACAAGTGGATATCGAAAAAGAGCATCCCAATGTCGTTAAAATGAAAATTCTGGGTGCAAAACTGGTTTCAGTGACTCAAGGCACAGCAACCTTAAAAGATGCAGTCGATAGTGCCTTTGAGGAATATTTAAAAGATCCAAAAAACTATATTTATGCGATTGGTTCAGTGGTCGGGCCGCATCCATTTCCAAAAATGGTACGTGATTTCCAGTCAATTATTGGCAAGGAAATTAAAACCCAATCTAATGAGTATTTTGGTCAGAATCCTGATTATGTGGTTGCTTGCGTCGGTGGTGGATCAAATGCGATTGGTGCATTTACCGCATTTTTAAATGAAACTGATGTCAAACTGGTGGGCGTAGAGCCAGCAGGTCATGGCTTGGATACCGATAAGCACTCTGCAACGCTGACCTTGGGTAAACCGGGACAGATTCATGGCATGGCCTGTTATGTGCTAGAGGATGAGCAAGGCGAACCCTTACCTGTGCATTCGATTGCATCAGGACTGGATTATCCAGGTGTAGGGCCACAACATAGTTTCCTGAAAGAACTTGGACGTGTGCAATATGAAACGGCGACCGATCAAGAATGTTTAGATGCATTTATGACCCTTTCACGTGTGGAAGGCATTGTACCTGCGTTGGAAAGTTCACATGCGGTGGCTTGGGCGTTACGTGAAGCACCCAAAATGGATAAGAACATCAGGATCGTGGTCAACCTTTCGGGTCGTGGTGATAAAGACTCAGACTATGTCGCTGAAAAATTAGGACTATAAGCTTTTTACCCAAGTTAAGGCTTTAAAAGACCGCTTCTTGTAGAGAGGCGGTTTTTTTATTGTTAAATCTTGCTTAATCCCGTTAGAATAAAGCGTTTTGCAATTAGCACTTTTGGAGACGCCTAAGTGGAGCGACCTACAATCAGCCCTGAACATTTACAAGAAGCGGCTGAAAATTTAGTAACCATTCGAGATTTCGTTCGTTTTGGGGTAACCGCACTTCGTCAATATGACGCACACTTAGGTCAAGGGACTCAAGATTATTTTGCAGAAAGCTCTGCATTGGTACTTCAAACACTTTCACTTGAATGGAAAGCGGACGCTGAGATTCTGGATGCGAAGTTACTGCCAAGTGAAAAAGCGGAATTCTTAAGTTTATTAGAACGTCGTATCAATGACCGTATTCCAACCTCGTATTTATTGAACTTGGCTTATTTCTTCAATAAGCCATTCTATGTCGATGAGCGTGTACTGATTCCTCGTTCACCTATTGCCGAGTTGATTGAACAGCGTTTTGCACCATACTGCCTAGATGAGAATGGTCGTATGCTGGAAGCGTTAAACAACTTACCAGAAAATAATAATCCAAAAACACCGCAACGCATTCTCGATATGTGCACAGGTTCAGGCTGTATCGCAATTGCGTTGGCTTATGCTTATCCAGATGCGGAAGTAGATGCAACGGATATCTCAAAAGAAGCTTTAGAAGTGGCTTCAATTAATACTGAGCATCATGATAAGCAATATCAGGTGGCTTTACTTGAATCTGATTTATTCTCAAAAATTCCTGCCGAGAATCAATATGACCTGATCGTGAGCAATCCGCCGTATGTGGATGCTGAAGATATGGCTGATTTACCAGAAGAATTCTTGCATGAGCCTGAGCTTGCTTTGGCTGCGGGTCAGGATGGTCTGGATCTGGTTCGTAAAATGTTAGCTCAAGCGGCTGATTATTTGACTGAAGATGGTTTGATTGTGATTGAAGTAGGTAATTCTGAGTGGGCAATGCGTCAGAACTTCAACACGGTTGATTTTCATTGGTTGACTTTCCAGAGAGGTGGTTCTGGTATTTTTGCCTTAACCGCTGAACAATGCCGTCGTTATAAAGAATTATTTCAGCAATCCGTTCAAAATTAAGAGGCGATGAAACATGGCAGGGAATAGTATTGGGCAACTGTTTCGAGTGACAACATGTGGTGAGTCACATGGTGTTGGCTTGATGGCAATTGTCGATGGGGTGCCACCTGGTCTTGAGCTTTGTGAAGCTGATTTGCAAAAAGATCTTGATCGCCGTAAACCGGGAACATCAAAGTTTGCAACGCAACGTAAAGAGCCAGATCAAGTCGAAATCATTTCTGGTGTTTTTGAAGGTAAAACGACAGGAACATCGATTGGTTTGTTGATTCGTAATACAGATCAGAAATCAAAAGATTACGGCAATATTGCTCAAACATTCCGTCCAGGCCATGCTGATTATACCTATACGCAAAAATACGGCTTCCGTGACTATCGTGGTGGTGGCCGTTCAAGTGCGCGTGAAACTGCAATGCGTGTTGCTGCGGGGGCGATTGCCAAGAAGTATCTTGCTGAAAAATTTGGCATTGATATTCGTGGACATGTTACTCAAATTGGTAATGAAGTTGCAGAAAAACTGGATTGGGCGGAAGTTCCGAATAATCCATTTTTCTGTGGTGATGTTGATGCTGTTCCGCGTTTTGAACAGCTGGTCACTGCTTTACGTGAGCAAGGCACCAGTTGTGGTGCAAAACTTGAAATCGTGGCTGAAAAAGTACCTGTCGGCTGGGGTGAACCTGTATTTGATCGTTTAGATGCAGATATTGCCCATGCCATGATGAGCATCAATGCGGTTAAAGGCGTTGAGATTGGTGATGGTTTCGCTGTTGCTGGACAGTTTGGTCATGAAACTCGTGATGAGCTGACCACAGACGGTTTCCTTGCTAATCATGCCGGCGGTATCTTGGGTGGGATTTCGAGTGGTCAAACTATTCGTGTTGCGATTGCATTGAAACCGACTGCAAGTATTACTACACCAGGTAAAACCATTACGATTGAACGTGAAAATACTGATGTATTAACCAAAGGTCGTCATGATCCATGTGTGGGTGTACGTGCAACGCCGATTGCTGAAGCGATGTTGGCGATTGTGCTAATGGATCATTTCTTAAGACATCGTGCTCAAAATGCCGATGTGGTTGCACCATTTAAGCCAATCGAACCCTAATATAAAAAAGATTAAGCCACACGGATAATTTATTATATGTGTGGCTTAGATCACATTTTAAATAGAATAAAATTAAATTAATTTAACATTCATTCAATAATAGTTAATCAATTATAAAGTTTCAGAAATCATATTATCTGATGTCGCAATATGATACTGATTTCGACCATTACTTTTCGCAATATATAACGCATGATCGGCCTGCGCAATAAACTCGGATAGACTGTCATTTAGACTTGGCGTCATGGTGGCAACACCCACACTAATAGTGACTTGTTTGGATACATGGCTTCTTGGATGAGCAATCCCGATATTACTGATGAGCTCCATGAGTCTGCGGACTTGTAGAAGGGCTTGTTCACGATCCGTCATGGCAAACAGTAACAGAAACTCTTCACCACCATAGCGTGCAGCAAGATCGCCACTGCGTGAGGCGATAGAGCCGAGCATAATCGCGATGCGCCGTAAGCACTGATCACCCTGAATATGCCCCAAAGTATCGTTATAAAGCTTAAAGAAATCGATATCGATCATCATGATGGTAATTGGCAGTCCATGCCGTGTCGCACGTTTCCATTCATTCTCAAGCACCTCATCCAGATAACGGCGATTTGCCAGACCTGTTAAAGCATCCTGTTGAGAGAGAATCGACAGTTGTTGGGCTTGTCGCATCAGTTCTAAACGGTTGAGTTCGATCATGCAGTTTTGCAGATAGTTTTCACGGTGTTGCCGATCAGTTGCATAAGCAAGCGCCATCCCCAGAAAACTGCTGAAGGTATAGGTACGGTTCAGGAATGTCCAGTCGATGGCACCACTGAGCCATGTACTGGCAATAATCCCGATTAAACCGCCCACCCAGCCCGCAATAATGGCCGTATAGAAACGCATTCCGACGAAACCGTAGATGATCACAACGGCATACATCATGGCAGCATGGAACAGAACGTTATTTTGTCCTTGTTCCAGTACGTTAATGATCGTAAACGAAATAGCGACAGCGCCCATGGAGCCGATACAGACATAGTGGTCAAACCATTTATTCATCATCGGCAGGAAAGACAGCATCCATGCCAAGGTAATAATGATTCCAACCCATCCGTAGGTTGCCATCCAAGTGATACGCAGGTCTGTAGGTAGAACCTGATAGATACCGAAGCTTAGAAATAGATATAAACCTAAAATAATAGGGGCGCGATAACGGAACTCATGCGCAGCCTCATTTCTGTACTGATCACGATAGATCACTTCTAATTCTTTAGGAAACCAAACTAAATTTAGCCCGCGAGAAATTAACAAGTCGATTTGTTCTTGTCCCAATATATTGGAAGCTTTCAACTTCATCTTATCTCTCACCACTCCCAAAAATGTTCTTATAAATGTCAAAATAGGGATTATTTTTTTACTACGTTACACTGATTTAAATAGAATGTGTATTAGATTATAAAAAAAATATTAATTTTTAAATAATAAGCATTGCCTAATATAATGATTCAAGCTTAAATTAGATTCAAGAAATAAAAAGCTGTTACAAATTAAACGGCAATCGATTGTATCTTGATAGCATTGAGATACAATTTATAAAAAAGCATCAATCATGGTCAATGATTGAATTAAGTCATACGAAATAGGATGCATCGCAATGACTGCTATGAATCAATATGGAACAAAACTAGAAATCACACCTCACTCCGAATGGGCGCAACAGTTCTGGGATGACCTGTTACCTTCAAAAGAAAGAGTGAGTAAACATCCGTTATTTATGGATATGGCTAATGGTTCATTAAGTCTGGAATGTTTTCGTTCAGCCTTATTGAATTTCTATCCCCTGGTGGCTCATTTTCCGTCTTATATGGCCGGATCATTGGCGAAAGCAACCTCATTTGAACTGGATGGCGTGACTGAAACCCGAGACTGGCTGATCCAGAATATCAAGGTGGAAGAACGGCATTTGAATTGGTATCAGGATTGGGCAGGGGGATTTGGTCTGACGGTTGAGATGCTCAACAATGTCAAACCACCTGTGGCCATGAATGCAGTGAATCACTTTTTGTGGGACGTCAACTTCCGAGGCACGCTGGCTGAAAGTATTGCCGCGACTAATCTCGCAATTGAATGGGCAACAGGTGACTGGACTATTCAGGTGTATAAAGGAATTCAGGTCTATACCCAGCATCCTGAGGTCAATATCAATAAACGTTCTTTAGCTTGGTTAAGAGCGCATGCACATTATGATGATTTGCATCCGTATGAGGCGATGGAGCTGATTAAGCGTTTATGTGATAAAGATCCTGTACTACAACAAAAGGCTTTTCTGGCTGCTCAGGAAGGTCTGGCCTATTACGAATTGGCTTTAGATGAGTGTTATAAGCTACAGCACAAAAACTAAAGTCATTCTAGAGATAAAAACTGCTATGACGTTGGGGTACGCATAGCAGTTTTTTATGGCCTATTTATTTTAATGGATGCATCTTGTCATCAAAATTTTCGAGTAATGGAAATTCGAGTGCTTCTAGCTGGTCAAGGTGAGTGATGAGGGTCTCAAAATCAGTTAACAGTTTTTGCCGGGCTTCGTGACTGATATAAGGTACGTGATAGGCAATGAAGGGCGGGAGAACCTCAAATCCCGCATAGGCCAATGTGCCACGCTGGATGGATGAAAGATAATGCTCAATTGGCCCATGAATAGTGTTTTCACCAAACATGTGATCACGACCACCCAACGTTAAACAAAGCATGGCTTTTTTGCCACGCATGCCGCCGTGGTTGTAAAAGCGTTTGCCACCATAAAACAGTCCAGAGACGAATACACGATCAATCCAACCCTTTAAAATGGCAGGTACCGAAGTCCAGTATAATGGAAAGCTCAAAATGAGTAGATCTGCACGTTGTACTTTTTCAATTTCAGTCTGAATATCCTGTGAAAATTGATGCTGTTTAAATGCATGGCGTTGTTCCAAAGCATAATTCAGGTAATCAGGTTGGTTTAAGCTTTGAAAATCATCTTGAGATGCAACGGGATTAAAATTTATTGCATACAGATCGGAGATTTCAACGTTGTGGCCGAGTTTTTCAAAAGTTTCTTGTGCCTTGTCCTTGAGTGCACTGGTAAATGACAAGTTTTCTGGATGAGCATGCACAATCAGTATATTCATGGGGATATCACATTAATCAATATATTTTAGATAAATGAACTATGCCGAAATGCTTAAAACTGGCATAGTTCATTAGCTGCCAATATTTACCATTTCACGCCAAATTCATGTAATGAGGACATAAAAATGAGCCCAGAATTACCAGGAAGCTATGTCAACTTATTGATCGATGTGGTGAAAAAATGGAATATTTCTCCTGAGCAAATGCTGGCAGGTACAGGTATTCAGATGCAAAAACTTGAAGCTCCGTTCTGGTATGTTGATATGAATATTTTCAATTACTTACTCGAAAAAGTGGCGACCTTAACCAAGGAACCTGCAATGAGTTTATATCTTGCTCAGGACATGCGAGCATCTTGTTATGGCAATGTGGGAATCGCTGCAACCGCAGCACAGACATTATCGGAAGCGATAGAGATTTTAGAGCAATTTATTGGTCTACATTGCGCCGTTTTTAAGCCTAGACTTAAGATTGACGGCGAAATGGCGTACTTATATTTTTCTCAGCCATTACGACCAGAGCGATTGAATCCACACGCGATTTGCTTTTTGATATTTGGATTCGCACAGATTTTGGAGAGTCTGGCTCAAGTTAATCTGGATCTTCGCTATAAGTTTCAGCAAGATAAACCTGATTTTTATAGGAATATCCATCCGAACAAGTATTTAAGCGTGGATTTTGCTGCAGAAGCAGATTGCCTGATTTTTAAGAAACAATGTTTGGGTATACCATTAAAAACCTCAGATCCGTTGCTTGCACGTTTAAGCAGACAACAATGCCAGCAAGATGCTCAGAAACTGGCACAAAAAAGAATGGGAAGGGATCGTCTGGATACTGTGATTAAAGCCATGATTTATGACGAACAGGATGGTTTTTTATCAATCAAACAAATTGCAGGAAAGCTGCATATTTCGGAGAGATCATTACAAAGGCAGCTAGGACAGCAACAAACAACGTTTCAGACATTATTGGCAGAGGTGCGTAGACAACATGCCGAACATTTATTAAAACAGCCAAAGTTGTCTATTCAAGAGGTGGCGGATCGTTTGGGCTATGCTGATATTTCTCATTTCTCACGTGCATTTAAACGCTGGACGAATGTGACACCAAAATTTTATCGGGAAGTAAGCAAAGCACTAATCTTAAATTAAGTTTATGAACCAAAGCTTTTAATTTAGCAGAATTATAAAGTCATACCTAATGACTCAAAAATAGCCCCTAAAAACAAAACCAGTGACGGCTTTGTTTTTAGTGTTTAAATAAAGGAGTTTATTCTAGAAAACCTAATATTAAGGAACAATCACAAAATCAGGGTTTGCTATTGCAAAAATTGCTTCGCGATCTGCAACAGGCGGATAAATCCATACAGTATTAATTTCTTGTTTAATTTTTTTCGCCTCGTGACGCACAAATTGAACTTTTCGATTCCATCCTTCAGTATAAAGTGCTCCCCATGGACCTAAGTCAACACAAGTCACATACTTCGGCTGACTATAAGCGTGTAATGGTAAATCAACCAGTTCTGCGGCCGCATTGTAACCCGCTACACGGCCTAGGCTCATCGCATGCTGACACGACATTACGTTAAAATTACCTAAATCGTCAGTTGGAACTTTGACTGTATCACCAGTCACAAAAATATTTTTTGCTTCAGGCGCATGTAAATAAGCATCACCTAAAATACGACCTAAATTATCTTTTTCACCTGCAATTTGAGAGGTAAGCGAATTCGCTCGCATGCCTGCAGTCCAAATAACAGTTTCTGCTTCAATTCTTTCGCCGTTAGAAAGTGTTACGCCAGAAGCATCAAGTGCAGTAACGCGTAGCCCAGCTTTACCTTCCACACCGAGTTCATCGAGAGCTTCACGAATAACAGCCGCAGCTTCATCACCCAATGCCGCACCAATTTCTGCTGATGAATCGACTAAAACTACATGAATATCAGTTTCACCTAAGATGCTACGCAGACGTTCAGGCATTTCGGTCACGGTTTCTAACCCAGTCAGGCCGCCACCAGCGACAACTACAGTATTACGTGCTGCATTTGCAGTTTTATGGGCTAAGTTTTTAAGATGTTGATCTAATTTTTCCGCATCTTCTAATGTGCTTACGCTAAATCCATACTCGGTAAGACCTAGTATTGGTGGCATAAATGTGGTACTACCAGTTGCCAGAATAAAACGGTCATAGCTTAAAGTCTGTTTATCGCCTTGAGTTGTGGTAATTACAAGATTTTGGGCAGCAGCATCAATTTCATTTACCCAGCCAGCCACATATTTAACGTCAACTACGCTTAATACTTCTGAAATATCAGGGTACATATTTTCAAGTACAGCTTCATAAAGACGAGGACGAATATCCACATTTGGACTAGGGGAAACCATCACCACTTCAATGTTTTGTTGCTGGGAAGCTAAGTGAATTGCTCGTTGTGCGGCAAGTGCAGCCCATAAACCAGCAAAACCAGAACCTGCAATAATAATACGCTTACTCATTTGATTATCCTTTTGATCGATTTTTTCGGACATATAAGTTCTAGCTCATCTCCCAAATTTTGGGTTAGCGAATCCTTTCTCTGACTGTCCGAAAAATCTGAGAAGGCGTTTAAAACGATTACGGGGTGTTATTGCTCTAGGATTTGAGACCCTTTCAGCTCATTAGTCTGGCGGTGTATCCCGTGATATCTTACTTTTCCGCATTTTTGCTGTTCTTCCTTCAATGCGTTCATTGATCCAGCCATTTACATCACTAAAAAATACATCGGGTGCATAACGGCCAAAACGATCTGCAATATCACCAAGTGTATGTGCACCTAAAGCATCTCGCATGGCTTTTTCAGCCTGTAGCATAACTGCATGAACTGCACACACACCACTGGTTGCCCAATCGGGTGGGGCATTGTTAAAGACCGCACATTTACCACGAACTTCTTGACACTCAAAAAGTGGTTTTTCACCCTCAATTGCATTCACAATATCTAAAAAACTGATTTCGTGAGCAGATTGGGCCAGTAAATATCCGCCGCGAACACCTTCTTGTGCTACAACAAGTCCAGCCTTTTCAAGTTTAGGAAAAATCTTGGCCATAAAACTTGGAGAGACTCCTTGTAATTCGGCAAGATCCTTACTACTCAAAGGTTTGTCTTCATTATTCACAAGAAAAAGAAGACAGTGAATCGCATACTCGACGCTACTAGTGATATAAGCCATTTAATTTCATAATTGATCAATTACAAACACAGACTAATGTAGTCTGTGTTTTAAGTCAATAATAAAACTAAGACAAAGTTAGTCTTAGTTTTTTGTGAAAGTGATTTAGGTGGGAGGAATAGGTGCTATATAACTGAATTTAAGTAATTTTAAAGCAATATTAGGGGCTGTAAATAATTTAAAAATTATTAGAAAAACTTACGAATGCCACCAATAATTTTTTCATATAAAGCAATGAAAATTAGTCAACAAATTGATTTTAAGACATCAATTGAGAGTTTTGAGCGTAATTAAAAACCTAACTATAAATGCAAATTTTGCTAATAAAGGTCTTAAGAATTGACTAAATTTTTTCTAGGAGAGTGGCGGCAGTCCGCCACTAATTAAAATGCTGAGACTAGGGTTCTGATAGTTACGATTTCTGTTTAGCTTTTTGGCGTAAGACATACAAATATAAGTTTTCTACTTTTTCACGTGCCCATGGTGTGGTGCGTAAGAATCGCAATGATGATTTAACACTTGGATCTATACAAAAACATCTAATTTCAATTTTACGACTTAAGCCTTCAAAGCCACCGTAGTAATCCAATAACTCATCCAAAATGTCAGCAAGTTTTTTGCCGTGTAGAGGGTCATTGGAGGCATTCATAATAGATCAACTATATTTTAGGAGACCATCATTATAACCTGAGCTAGTTGAAAAATGAGAGGGTTGGAATTTAAACGTAATTAATATAGAAAATAAAAGCTTATCTTTCTATTGATGTGTGCTGAAATAGCAGGAGACATTCACTTAAGGGATTCTGGGCAGCCAGCTTGAAAAATCTTCTGGCACTTGATTTAGTGTCTTAAATAAAATCTAGACCTTTCTTTTTATGGAATGAGAACTCTAAGCCAGCAGCGTGAATCTCTACGATCATAATCCACGTTGCTTAGCTGTGGCAACAAACAGTAGTGTGTAGCGTGCCGTTCTTTGAATCTTTTATTTAACTTATGTTCACCTAGAATCCAGTTCACAATTAAATTTATGTTTAATAAACAATAAATTTAATTACTTAGCGCACTAAAGTGATAACTTATAAAATATTTGGTTCATGAACCTAGCTATGAATGCATATTTTCCTACTAAAAAGGTTTTAGGAAAAGGCTAAATTTGTCTAGGAGAGTAGTGGCAGTCCACCACTAATTAAAAGGTGTCTACAAAATCAGTGGCTATTCAAAGTGTCCAAATTGGGGACGATGTAAAGTAGTACAGATGGTAAAAATCTGCCTAATGCAATCAGAATAAGGCTAACTTTATTTTTCGTTCTCATCATGGTTGGGCAATAATATGGACTTTCAATTAAAAAATGCCAAGTTGGTTTGAGTCAGCACAACTTGGCTAAACTGAAGATTACTTCAAGTTTTTAGTAAAGAAGTCAGTTAATTTGTTAAAAGGGATAACATCAACTCGATCATATAGATCAACGTGTCCAGCACCCTTAACGTAGTACAACTCTTTAGGCTCACCAGCACGTTTATAGGCATCTTCACTAAACTCTTTGGAATGCGCTTGATTACCAGTAATAAAAAGCATTGGGCGAGGTGAGATGGTTTCTATGTCATTAAATGGATAGAAATTCACAAATCTAACTTCACTGGTTAAAGCTCTGTTTTGAGTTTGTTCCAAAGTTTGGCCCGTAGGAATTGCTGCTCCGCGTGGTGTTCGATAAAAGTTATGAAATTCACTTACAATAGGATCGCTATTGGCATCGACTGTTTTAGGTAAATAGTTTATCCATTGTTTACCTTTACCTTGAAACTCTGAGTAACGTTGTTCTGCTGCTGTTTCTAACATTTTCTTACGTTGCTCAAGCGTCTGGGAGTGATTTAAACCGTTACGTGTTACCGCACCCATGTCGTACATTGCAACAGTCGCAATGGCTTTTAAACGAGGATCTAATTTTGCTGCACTAATCGCAAAGCTACCGCTACCACAAATACCTAATACGCCAATACGATTACGATCAATAAAGGTTTGACTGCCTAAATAATCTACCGCAGCATTAAAGGCTTCTGTATAGAGTTCAGGGGCAACTAAGTTGCGAGGTTGTCCCTCACTTTCGCCCCAGAAAGGTAAATCAATTGCTAAAGTGATAAAGCCTTGCTCTGCCAATTTCTGTGCATAAAGCATTGAGCTTTGTTCTTTCACCGCTCCCATTGGATGTCCCACAATAATTGCAGGAGCTTTAGTATTCTTATTTAAATTTTTAGGAATCACTAAATTACCGACAACATTCATGTTGTATTGATTTTTAAACGTAACTTTTTGAATCGTGACCTGACTACTTTGATAAAAGTTATCTGTATCTTTTGGCATATCTGCCGCCATTACTGAAGTTGAAGAAAATAAGCCTATTGTGGCAATAAGGGTTGCTGTTAGAGTCGCATTACGAAATTTCTTTATATGTGATTGCATGATTCCTGCTTCCTGTAAAAAGATGATTCATAAATTTAGGGATTGAAATGAGTTTATCTATTCTTTCACAGATGTATTAGCCTAAAAAAACAGCATAGACTTATGAATAATATTCATTAATTAGAGGGCATAAATTTTAAGTGGTTGAAAATAATGTGTTTAAATAAAAACTATTTGATTTTTTTTAAAGTGAAAATTCAAGAACTGCTAAAAATACGATATTTATACTTTTATGATTCATGAATTATATACATAACTCTATTCGGCTTAAGCTACTTATTCCAGTTGAACCTTATTTTTATAATTGCTACTCCAATTTCGAGTAGAGATAGTCAATGCTTAACCCTGAAGAAAAAGAAAGCCTCGTAGAAGCTCCTGCCTACTGGAGTGGGGTTTTTGCAATGACCTTATGTGTTTTTGCCTTGATTGCATCAGAGTTTATGCCAGTGAGTTTACTGACACCGATTGCAACAGATCTGAATGTTACGGAGGGTTTGGCTGGACAAGGAATTGCAATTTCAGGTGCTTTTGCTGTCATCACAAGTTTGACGATTTCTCGCTTAGCAGGAGATATGAATCGTAAAACACTTTTGTTAGTTTTAACGGCTATTATGGCAATTTCAGGTGCAATCGTGGCACTAGCCCAAAATTATATAGTTTATATGCTAGGTCGGGCGTTGATTGGTTTGGTCATTGGTGGTTTTTGGTCGATGTCAGCCGCAATGGCAATGCGATTAGTGCCGAGCTCACAAGTACCTAAAGCATTAGCAATTTTTAACAGCGGTAATGCATTGGCAATGGTGATTGCTGCTCCTTTAGGAAGTTATCTCGGCTCAATCATCGGTTGGCGAGGTGCATTTTTATGCTTAGTTCCTGTAGCTGTCATCGCTTTTATTTGGCAATGGTTGAGTTTGCCTTCAATGCCAGCTACTTCGCGTCAAACAGAAAAGCAATCATCCATTTTGGGATTATTGCGTAATCCAGTCGTTATGATGGGTATGTTAGCGATCAGTTTATTTTTCATGGGACAGTTTTCTCTTTATACCTATGTGCGACCATTTTTAGAAACCATAACTCGGGTTGATATTTCGACCCTGTCACTTATTTTACTGGGGATTGGGGTTATGGGATTTATTGGTACTGCCGTAATTAATACGTTCTTGAAACGTCGTTTTTATGCAACTTTGATCGTTATTCCTATTATGATGGCTGTTATCGCATTGTCACTCGTATTTTTTGGAACTTGGACGATGGTAGTTGCAGTATTACTTTGTATATGGGGGTTCTTAGCAACGGCAGCACCTGTAGGATGGTGGGGATGGTTAGCACGTACCTTACCCAATGATGCAGAAGCGGGTGGCGGGTTAATGGTGGCAGTTATTCAACTTGCAATTGCTTTAGGTTCAACACTGGGTGGAATTTTATTTGACCATAGTGGTTACCAGATAACTTTTGTAGCCAGCGCACTTATTTTGATTATTTCTTCTATTTTGATATCTCGTTTGACGACAAAGTAATCCAATTGCGTCGAATATTCATAAACGAATATGAATAAAGAAATAAGCATTGTCACGAGCAGAATGTTGGATTAGAGCTTATATATTTCTTTTAATAATGAACGTGGTGAGGGAATATGCCATGTTCAAATCTCTTATAGTTTTTAAGAATAATAGATTTTTTATTTTTAACTTCAATTATTTGTGCGAAGCATAACAGATTATAGAAATATGAAAATGTATGAGCAAGGAGCTAAAATGGGATAGAGTCATGAATAGGATTAATAAATCATACGTTTCTAAGTGGTATTATTTCAATATTAACGCTTAAATTACTGAACCATAGAGAATCTATATGATTACAAAAGAGAACTATAATGATCTATATGCCTTTCTGATGGTGACTCGTGAAGGTAGTTTTACTAAAGCAGCAGGTAAGCTAGGTGTTTCCCAGTCTGCTTTGAGCCATACCATTCGTGGACTGGAAGAGCGTTTAGGGATGTTGTTGCTCACTCGGACTACACGTAGCGTTTCTCCAACAGAGGCTGGTGACAAGCTAAGACAGACGATTGGAGCGAGTTTTGATCATATAGATAATGAATTATCATTACTGTCGAAACTAAGAGATACACCAGCGGGAAATGTAAGAATAAATGCAAGTCATCATGCTATCCGTTATGTGCTATTACCGAAATTAAAGCAATTAACGCAGCTTTATCCAGATATCAATATTGAGCTAACTGCAAATAATGGCATGGTTGATATTGTAGCGGAACGTTTTGATGCAGGTGTCCGTTTTGGTAGTCGGGTAGCGGAAGGAATGATTGCTGTTCGGATTAGTTCAGATGTCAGAATGGTTGTTGTTGCATCGCCTGAATACCTTGCGCTAAAGGGCATCCCAGAAAAACCTCAAGATTTGATTCAACATAACTGTATTGGCTATCGATTGTCTACTCAAGGTGGATTATATCAATGGGAATTCTTGGTTGAAGGCATTGAAACTAAAATTAAAGTTTCTGGGCAATGGGTCTTTAATGATTCTGAGCTTATTGCTGATGCAGTATTAGCTGGAGAAGGCATTGCTTACATTCCTGAAGAGCTTATTCAGGACAATTTATTACAAGGGCAATTAATAAAAGTATTGGATGAGTATGCAATAGCATACCCAGGATTTCATTTGTATTATCCTCATCGTAGACAGCAGTCACCAGCTTTGAAACTTGTTATTGACACATTAAGAATAAATTAAATCATTGTTTGTGGCACATTAAGCTTATGGGAGTTCTGGCTATTTCTTTACGAAATGAGATATTGAGGAAAACTTATTTAACTGAAGCAAATATAAAAGTGCATTTTAGAGGTATAAAGTTATAAAAACTAAAAGCCAAGTTCATGAACTAAAAGATTCATCATTATTCAAAGCATAATTTTGGATCGTAAGCTTTAAACTTAAGTAAAATATAAATCTTTGTTTTATTTTAAAAAATAATTTCATCAATTACGTAAACGTAAAGCATCAACCAATAGCCTAAACAATGGTGAAGATTCACGACGACTTGGGTAATACATATAGTAGCCTGAATAACTTATGTCCCAGTCCTCTAGTATCCTGACAAAATTTCCTTTTTGTATTTCTGTTTCAACCATCATTTTAGGTAGCCATACAACTCCAAGACCATCTAGTCCAGCCTTTAGTTGTAACCTTGCATGGCTGACGACCATGGAGCATTCCGGAGATATGGTTTGAACTTCTGGATTTAGTTTTGAGTTTTTAAACTCCCATGATTGAATACGTTCATGGCTAGGTAAGCGTAGTCCAATACATCGATGCTGATGTAAGTCATCAGGCGTTTGTGGTGTTCCATAAATTTCTAAATAATGAGGTGAGGCGACAGTCATCATTTCTAATTCATTACTGATCTTAACCGAAATCATGTCTTTATGGACATTTTCTCCTAATCGAATACCAATGTCATAGCGATCTTTAACAATATCTGCAAAGGCATAATCCATAGTCAGTTCAAGCTGAATATTGGGATGATCATGCGAAAATTTGGATAATTTATCCCACAATAAAAAGTTAAGGCTGATTTCAGTTCCATTGATTCTTAATCTCCCACGAGGAGAATCTCTAAATTCGTTGAGGTTATAGAGTTTTTGTTCAATACCAGTAATGAGTGGGGCAATATCATTCAGAAGCTGTTCTCCCTCTTGAGTGGTAGAAACACTTCGAGTCGTTCGATTCAGTAATTTAACTCCAAGACGTTGTTCCAGCATTTTGAGGGTATAACTCAGGGCAGACTGTGAAACCCCCAACTGTCCTGCGGCTTTGGTAAAACTTCCCGTTTGAGCGACCACGATAAACGCTTTTAAATCATCTAAGTTCTCAGACATCATTTACCTCAAAATACGATTATTTTGTTAATCGGATGTAATTAATCAAAAATCAATATAAATGTAATCGAAATTGCCTGACTAATACATCGTTTATTGTCGGGGTATAGTTATTTTTTAACCGATGTTCTCCATGTACGTGGTGAGAGATAGCAATGAAAACAGTTCGATTAAACAATGATATTGAAATGCCCCTCGCTGGTTTTGGTGTCTTCCAGATGAACGACCCTGTGGAGTGTGAACAGGCAGTCTTACATGCGATTGATGCAGGCTACCGATTGATTGATACCGCAGCCTCTTACCAGAATGAAACTCAGGTCGGTAATGCACTTCGCCAAAGCCAGATTGCACGTGAAGAATTGTTTGTGACCACAAAATTATGGTTACAGGATGCCAGTTATGAGGGAGCAAAAGCGCAGTTTGAGCGTTCACTGAACCGTTTACAACTGGATTATCTTGACCTATATCTGATTCACCAACCGATTGGCGATGTACATGGGGCATGGCGAGCAATGGAAGAGCTGTATACCTCAGGTAAAATCCGTGCCATTGGCGTGAGTAATTTCCACCCTGATCGTTTAGCTGATCTGATGGCATTTAATCAGGTCAAACCCGCGGTGAATCAGGTTGAAGTGAATCCATTTAACCAGCAACTCCATGCCGTGCCGTGGATGCAGTCACGAGATATTCAGCCAGAAGCTTGGGCACCTTTTGCAGAAGGACGAAATAATTTATTCAGCCAGCCTGTACTGGTTGAGATTGGCAAGAAATATGGTAAATCCGTTGGGCAAGTGGTACTACGCTGGTTACTACAACGCAATGTTGTGTCCTTAGCTAAATCGGTACGTCAAGAACGCTTGCAGGAAAATATTGATATTTTTGACTTTGAGCTGTCGATTGAGGACATGACCCAAATCACGGCAATGGATACCGCCACCAGTTCCTTTTTCTCGCATCGTGACCCCGCCATGATTGAATGGCTGGCTGGTCGAAAAATGGATGTCTAAACTTAAAATTCAGGAGCGAAAATGAAAATTTTACATACCGTTTTAATGTCAGCAGCCATTACCACTTCAAGTGCGGGTTTTGCCGCAGATAAAAAAGAAAATCCTTTTGGCTTGGTCTATGGCGGTGCGATTACTGAAAATGTCAAAGGTCAGGTCAATATTCATCCAGTGACTTATAAACTGAATGGACTGGATATTGTTGCCAATGTCTATACACCTACCAATTATGACCCAAGTAAAAAATATCCTGCGGTTGTAGTGGCGCATCCAAATGGCGGTGTTAAGGAACAGGTTGCAGGCTTATATGCTCAGCTTCTGGCTGAACAGGGATATATCACCATTACTGCTGATGCTGCCTATCAGGGTGGTAGTGGTGGTCAGCCTCGTAGTGTTGATAAACCTGCAAACCGTATTGAAGATGTGCATGGCATGGCAGACTTTATTACCCAATATGCTGGAGTAGATAATAACCGTTTAGGCTTACTTGGCATTTGTGGCGGTGGTGGCTACTCATTGGCAGCGGCAGAAACAGATAAACGTTTTAAAGTGGTTGCTACTCTCAGTATGTTCAATTCTGGACGAGTGCGTCGTAATGGTTTTGCCGATTCGCAACTGGATACTATTCAACAGCGTTTAAAACAAGCCACTGATGCTCGTGCTCAGGAAGTTTCAGGCGGCAAAGTCCTTTATGCGGGTGATGCCGATATGACTGATGAGCAAATTGCTGCATTGCCATTTGAGATGTACCGTCAGGGATATGAATACTATTGGCGTACCCATGCCCATCCAAATTCAACCTTTAAATATACCATGAGCAGCCTGCTTGACCTGATGCGCTGGGATGCGACAGATCAAATCGAATTGATCAATCAGCCCTTACTCATGATTGCAGGCAGTAAGGCGGACAGTCTTTACATGACTGAAGATGCCTTTGCCAAAGCCACAGGCACAAAAGACAAAACCTTATTTAAAATTCCTAATGCTACCCATATTGAAACCTATTGGAAGCCTGAATATGTCAAACAGGCGATGGAGCAACTGACTGCATTTTATGGCAAGCACCTGAAATAAAGATTGCTGGTCTGAATGATAAGCAATGATTGAATGACTTTTCTTGAATCATTGCCTTATTTTTTAATAGGGATAGTGGGAAATAACATGAAACATCAGGTTAATGCATTATTGGTGATGAGTTCTCTATCAGGTATGGTCTGGGCTGAGGATAAAATGGGTCAGCAAATTACCAAAGCAGAGCAACACAGTATTCAGTCAGCGCCTACAAGTAACTTTTCTGGCAAGGCAAACTTTGCCCGTTACCCAGTGATGCCCTCGCAAGGTGATGTTGCACCTGCCATTGTTAATTTTGAAGTAGGTACAATCACTAACTGGCATACCCATCCACACGGTCAATATCTGATTGTGACAGAGGGTGAGGGGCGTACTCAGGAATGGGGCAAACCCATTCAAACGATTAAAAAAGGCGATACGATTTGGTGTCCACCGAATGTCAAACACTGGCATGGTGCAAGTGAGCATAGTGCGATGTCGCATATTGCCATTACCCCTGTGGCAACCGATGGCAAGAGCGTAACATGGCTGGAAAAAGTGAATTTGCCGACTGAGCCAAAAGTATCTGCACTGCCTAAAGCAAGTACATCTGTGACATTGAGCCAAAAACAACTCAGCCTGATTCCGATTGCTGCCTTTAACGCCACAGGCAATCTTGAACAGCTTAAACCTGCGTTAGTCAATGGACTGCAAAATGGCTTAACGGTGAATGAAATCAAGCAAGTGTTTGCCCATCAATACGCCTATGCGGGTTTTCCTCGTGCCTTAAATGGCACATTGACCTTTAAAAGCCTGCTTGAAGAACGCCAAAAACAAGGTATCAAGGATATACAGGGTGCACTGCCAAGCACGTTACCAAGTGGTACTGACTACTATCAACTCGGTATAGAGCAGTTGGCTGATCTCAACAAGACCTCCATTGAGGAAAGTTCAAAACCACTGGTTGAAAACTTCTCTCCCACAATAGATTACGCCTTAAAAGCCCATTTATTTGGCTATTTGTTTAGTCAGGACAACTTGTCGCCTCTGGAACGTGAAATTGTAGTGGTGAGTACATTGTCTGCCATGGGTGATGTCAATGCCCAACTGCGTTCGCATTTAAGAATTACCCGAAATCTGGGGGTGGATGCTGCTCAGATGCAAAAAATCATGGCCACATTGCAGCAGACTGTTGGTCGTGATCTGGCGAACAATGCGCAAAGTGTTTTAAAGCAACTACAATAATAGGGACTCAATAAAAATGATGAATATCAACGCACTCTTCAGCAAACTACTGCTGACTATCTGTGTTACTGCATCGCTGTCAGCCTGCTCAGTCAATCCACATCAATCATCGGCTTTGAGTATTGCCCAGCAAGGCAACTTTGCCGCGGGTGGTAAAGTCATTCAAAGTGCGGGACAGTTTGACGATAAACAACTATTTAAGCCACAAGGTCAAACCCTGCATGGTGATCACGCTTCGGTATTTTATCAAATTCCTGAACATGCTCATCCTTATCCATTGGTTTTTTTACACGGTGCAGGACAATCAGCGAAAACATGGGGAACTACACCTGATGGTCGTGAGGGATTCCAGACACTATTCCTGCGCCAGCATTTCCCTGTGTATGTGGTCGATCAACCACGTCGGGGACAGGCGGGACAATCAACTGTAGCCGCAGAAGTACCAGCCACCACCAATGATCAGGCTTGGTTCAATATGTTTCGTTTAGGACAGTATCCCAACTTTTTTAAAGGGGTACAGTTTTCACAAGAGCCAACTGCTTTAAACCAGTATTTCCGTCAAATGACACCGAATACAGGAGCCTATGATGAGCAGGTGATTAGTGATGCAATGGTGGAAGTCCTAAAAAAATCAGGTGATGCGGTACTAATTACCCATTCACAAGGCGGAGGGCCAGGTTGGTGGACAGCAATAAAATCAAGTCAGGTCAAAGGCATTGTTGCTTACGAACCTGGCAGTGGTTTTGTGTTTCCTGAAAATGAACTGCCTGAACCCATGCCAAGTGCAACAGGGACATTGTCACCAACCCCAGTCAAAATGGCAGAGTTTCAGAAGCTGACCAGAATGCCAATCATTATCTACTATGGCGATAATATTCCTACTGAGAAAAATGGCGATGCTGGACAGCAAAATGCGGGACAGGACAACTGGCGAGTACGTCTAAAAATGGCGCAGTTATGGGTGGATAAAATCAATCAGCATGGCGGAAAAGCCCAGTTGGTGCATTTGCCTGATATTGGGGTGTACGGTAATACCCATTTTCCATTTTCTGATTTAAACAATCAGCAGATTGCAGAACTACTTTCACAATGGCTCAAGCAAAATAAACTGGATTAAAAGAGGGGGTGGAAGATGATTGCAAGTATGCGTTTTATTCTATTCTTTGTTTGTGCAATTGGCTTGATGGGTTGTCCAAGTGCGGAAAACTCACAGACAGAGCAGAACATGGCTCCCTCACCAAATCCACCCGTGAATACAGACAATCCTAAAGCCCTGATTGTGTATCTGTCCCGCACTAAAAATACCGAAGCACTTGCCAAGATGGTACAGGAAAAAGTCGGTGGGGACTTGGTGGCTTTAGAGTTGCAGACACCTTATCCTGAAAATTATCAAGCCATTGTTAGGCAAGTCGATCAGGAAAATCAGGATGGTTATCTACCGCCACTCAAAACTCAGGTCGAAAATATTGGGCAATATGATGTGATCTTTGTTGGCTTTCCAACATGGGATATGCAGTTACCGCCACCAATCAAAAGTTTCCTGAACCAATATCATGCAGATTTAAACAGTAAAATGATTGTGCCTTTTAATAACAATACAGGTTATGGCATGGGACAAAGTCTTGCCCAGTTCAACCAGTACTGTCGTGGATGCCAAATTATGCAAAGTATTGAACTACGAGGTGGTATTGAACGGGACGGAATTCTATTTGTGATGGAGGGTGAGCGGGCGAACCAAGCCAAAAATGAAATCGCACAATGGTTGCAAGACTTGTCGGTAAATAATCCTGTTATTCAACAACTCCTGCAAAACCATGCAACAAACTAAGTTATGTTTTAAATATGATCAATCGAGTCACTAAAATGCCTGTTTCTCCAACACACACTCAAAATCCTGATAATGCATTGAACACTTCAAGCTGGTTTTTTATGGGGATTTTGGGTGCATTAATGGCATTCACTTCACTCTCAACCGATATTTATTTACCTGCGATGCCACAAATGGCACATGAGTTAAATGGAAATGTTGAGCTGACAGTTACAGGATTTTTGGCTGGGTTTGCATTGGCACAGTTGATCTGGGGCCCAATGAGTGATCGCATTGGACGGAAAATTCCTTTATTTATAGGCATGATTCTTTTTGTGATTGGTTCAATTGGTTGCGCGTTGTCTCAATCCATTGAGCAAATTGTATTTTGGCGTGTGTTTCAGGCTTTTGGTGCATGTACTGGCCCTATGCTTGGACGTGCCATGATTCGTGATCTTTATGGTCGAACCCAAGCGGCACAAATGCTTTCAACACTGATGGTGATTATGGCAATTGCACCGATTGCAGGACCACTCTTGGGTGGGCAGATCATTAAATTCAGTACATGGCATAGCATTTTCTGGTTGCTGGCAAGTATTGGTGGAGTCATGTTTTTAACCCTGTTCTTTTTACCAGAAACACATCCAGTAGAGAAACGAACCAGAGCATCTGTGATGAATACCTTTGCCAATTACCGTCGGTTATTGGGTAATTGGCAGTTTATGCGTTATACCTTGTGTGTCACTTTCTTTTACGTAGCTGCCTTTACTTTTATTGTCGGTTCACCCTTTGTTTATATTTCTTTTTACGGTGTGGATGCTCAGCATTATGGTTGGCTGTTTGCATTGAATATTTTAGGGGTAATGGGACTAAGTTTTATTAATCGTAACTTGGTTAAACGGTTTAGCCTTGATCGTCTACTTAAATGTACGACTGCAATTGCTACTGTGGCATTAATTACGCTATGCATTTTATTCTATGAGCAGGTTGGTGGAATCTATAGCATCATTGCAATGGTTTTTATCTTCTTTTCAATGAACGGCATGATTGCTGCTAATTCAACCGCAGCCGCATTGGATGGTGTACCAGAAATGGCAGGTTCAGCATCTGCCTTGATTGGTTCATTACAGTATGGTAGTGGCATTATTTCTTCGCTTTTACTCGCTTGGCTTTCAACTGGTACACCACAGACCATGATTGTGATTATGACCATTTTTACAGTGTTGAGTGCCAGTATGATTTTTATCATACAACCTATGAAAGAAAGAAATTAAGTTTTGAAATAAGTCATAAGGATAGGGAGAAGAAACACTCCCTTATATTTTTTGGAGAAGGATAAGAACTTTGTTTAAGGAATGAGGCATCTACGAAAACTTATTTAACTGAAACAAACATAAAAGTGCATTACTAATTTGACAGATAATAAAACCTAATTTAATCTATATCAGAAATAATGAACAAAATGACAGGTGCTATTTATTTTGCTTATGTTTATATCAAGTTTAGTTCATTTTTATAATTAATCAATATAAAACAAATAGTTAATTAACATATTTTGAATATATTGAAAATAACTTCATGAATTTGCTTTAAAAAATGATTCCATTTTTAATATAAATAGATAAAATATTTATAAATCATCATTTTACATAAGTATTAAATGTTAAAAATTCATGTAATAGATGCGACTCATGGAGATTGTCTTCTTCTTGATTTCGATCATTCAAAAATTCTGATCGATTGTGGTCCAAAATCATTCAAAGCTCGTAGAGATGTACTAGCTAATATAGAAAAGATTTTAGGTGAAAATAGTATTCTTGATATAGCGATAGTCACTCATAATGATGATGACCACATCGGTGGATTTGAATTTTTGCTCGATACTTCTATCAAAATTAACACTATTATTTTTAATAGTCTCCAAGATATTCCTGACATTATAAAAAGCTCACAGAAACAAATCTCATATAACCAAGATAATCTTCTTAGACAAAAATTATTGGAAGAACGTAGAATTCAAATTCAATGTTTGACAAGAAATTCTACTCCTTTGATATTCAAAGATATTAAGTTAACCGCAATAACACCAACAGCTGAAATCCTAGAGCGAATGTTAAAGGATGCTGATTTAAAAAAAGAAAGAGAAGAAAAAAAGAAAAGGCAAAAACAAATTTCAAGTTCGAAAACTGAAGAAGTAAAACCTGCGGAAGCTTTACAAAAAATACAATCTGGTCAAGATACTTTTATAAAAGATACATCTATTACTAATAAATCAAGTATAGGATTGGTCATTGAATATGGAAACTTCTCGGGGCTTTTTCTAGGAGATGCTCATGCTGAAGATGTTGTAGAAGGTTTAAATATCGCAGGTTTTTTAAAACATCAATTTGATGTGGTAAAGATTTCACATCATGGTAGTGAACATAATACAAGTATCGATTTACTAGAGTTTATTGGAAAAACTGAATATATCTTATGTGCTGATAATAAAACAAAGAATAAGCATCCTAATAACATTACCTTAGCTAGAATTCTAAGTTTCGATAAAAATCCAACTATTCATTTAAGCTCAAATAGCTCTAATCTATTAGCAAAAATTGAAGAGTGTAAAAGTCTAGGTTTTAATATTAATGAAAACTATCCTTCTAATGGGGTGAACACACTTAGCTATGAATACAAATAACCTAATACAAGTTCACACACTGACAGATAACTCCAGTGGATATTTTTTCAAGTCATTTGATGATGAGAAGTCATTTGTTACTACATCAAAACATAGCATATGTGACCAAAGGAATAGTTGTGACTTATATCTAAGTAATACGGATGGATGTTGTAGAGTCTGTCCTAAAGAATTTGATACAACAGATATTCAATTATTTAATAACGGTGATACATCAGCTCTTCATATAGAAAAAATTTATTATGAAAAAACAAAAGATTTAGTAATTGTACATGTCACTGAAACTGCTACCAATAAACTAGTAATTAACGAAAAAAGCTGTAGCGACCTCTATGTAGCTTCTGGTTTTAATAGCTTAGAATCTGGAATAACCAACTTAGTATTTGATGCACCTAGAGTCATTGATACACTTATTTATTACAACTTACATTCAGATCCAACTCCTAATTTAATAGAAAAAGAGGATAATTTTCAGGGGATATCAGGCTCAGTAATTTTTACAAATTATGAAGATTACCCGACAGCAAAAGCTCTTATCATTCATAATGAAAATCATAATGATTTTGGGGCAGAAAGTCTTGATACTTTAAATTTCGGTGAAATCAATGAGTTTTTCGAATGCAAAGTTTTTGATCAAAGACTTTACATTCCAGAAGTACAAAAAATTAAAGATATTAGTCAACAAAGTTTAGAATTAATTTCGAAGATAATTGATGGAGTTGAGTTATCTAGACCTTCATTACACAAAGAGTTTGAAGATAAATTAAATTCAGGAAGATTTATACAAATTACAGGTTTGTCAGGTACAGGTAAATCAGTTCTACTAAGACAAATCGCAGAGTCAAAAGTTAATGATTTACCATTTTTATTCATTAAATCAGATCAACTTACGGGAAGTAATACTTGGTTGGAATATCTATCTAGAGTTGGACTACCTAGTTTTTCAATTTCAGAGTGGCTAATAAGTTTGGAAGCCGTTGGGGGAGTTCCTATTGTCTTTATTGATGGTATAGACAGAGTTAGTGAAAATAGTAAACCAATCATTGAAGACTTAATTCGTACAATTTTTAATAATCACGATTTAACCAATTGGAAAATTGTTACTACGTTAAGAGACACTGGACTTGAACCATTAAAAGTATGGGTCGGTACTTTATTGAAGAATATAGCCATCCAAACCTTAAACGTAGATCTTTTAAGCGATGATGATTGTTATACATTAGCTCAACAAATTCCTGGCATTCAGAAGTTATTATTCAGTGATAGTAAAGTCAGAGAGATCATTAGACGTCCATTTTTTGCTAAAATTTTAACAAGTTTAAAAGCCAATAATTTTGAACCTGAGTCAGAACTAGAATTAATAGATGTATGGTGGGAACGGGGCGGATTTAATGCAATTGGTCAATCTATTTATAATCGACAAGATTTTTTAAAAAGACTTTCTGAACTTAAATCTCAAAGCCTTGGTAATAGTGTCAAGCGTAGAGAGATTCAGCCTATCAATGTTTTAGATAGCTTGGTTGTTGACGGGATAGTTCATGTAAATTCTAAAAGTTCTACTGTTGATTTTACACATGACATATTTTATGAATGGTCATTACTTTATCTTCTTCTAGAAGAAGACCAAGACTGGTTAAATAAAATAGAAAGCTTTGGACAACCTTCTTACATAGGTAGGGTTGTAGAATTGCTTGCTCAACGAGAATTTATTGACGATCAGTGGATTAGTCATTTAGAAAACCCAAAATTTAAAGAGCTAAGATCACAATGGTTAAGAGCATGGGTGATTGGACCAATAGGACACCCAAAGTTCATTGAGTTGAGTAGTGGATATACACAAGCCTTACTCGAAAATGATTTTGATCTCTTTAATAAGTTATTGACATGGTTTCAAGCAGAGAAGACTAAAGCAAATCCTGTATTCCTAATACAGTCTGATAAATTAGAGATGGCTATGCAATATCCTTGGCCATCTGATGCTTCACTATGGCGAACACTTCTAGAATATATTTTTAAATTAATCCCAAGCATACCTCCCAAAGTATATCCTCAAATACTGAAGATTTTTGAAGTTTGGCAATATTTAGGTATTCATATACCCTCAAATCAGATGTCTAAAATGCTTTTGGATGTATCAATTCACTGGCTTTTAGAAATTTCTCAAAAAGAAAGATCTAACGATTGGGGACAAATGGTTAACTTAAAAGATTTTAAGTTGGGGCTAATTAACTTAATCTTGGTTTCAATACAATCAAATCCATCCTATATGGAAAAATATTTAAATTTTCTACTTTTGGAAAATGAAGTATCTAGAGATATTTATGCACATATAGTTGGTGCTTCATCCCTTATTTCACAGCATCATCCAAAATTACTTGCTGATTTAACGCTAAAATTTTTATTAGACGAACTGCCTAAAACACGCATAGAACGTGAGGAAAGAAGCTATCAAAGAACAAAGCAATATTATCAAGAGTTACTGGCTAAACCTGAAGAAGAAAGATCAAAAGAAGAACAATTAATGATTGATCGTCGTGCTTTATTTTTTCATCAAGCACCATATCAACAAATTCAGAGTAAGGATTCGGAAAATTTATCAATTAAATATGAATCTAGACACTTTTATCCTAGCTCACCTTTAAAAGAACCATTTTCTTCATTATTGAAGTATTCGGAAGATAGTGGATTACAGCTCATACGTGACCTATCTAACCATGCTATTCAAGCATGGAAACAACTATGTGAAATTTCTGAACAAGTACCTCTACCAACTATTATTGAATTTCCTTGGGGAGAGCAAGAATTTTGGGGAAATGAAAAGCAATATATCTGGAAAAAACCTGTTTGGATAAATAATGCGATTTCATCGGCCTATATGGTGTTAGAAAATTGGTGCTTTGAACAACTAGAGCAAGGGCGAGATTTTGATGAACTCATTCAAAAAATTACTTTAGGGCATGAATCAGTAGCAATTCTTGGTGTAGTAAGTGTTTTAGCCCTAAATAAGCAAGTTATTTCTAATTCTATATTTCCAGTTGTCACTAATTTTAAAATTTTAGAGTTAGATAAGTATCGTTTCCAGCAAGACTTACAGGAACCTAGTACAACTTTTTTAGAGTTTTTACTACGAAATTACTTTATCAACCCTGAATTTCGTGAACTAACAAAAGATAAGTTATCTAATTTCAAAGCTGATCTTCCTTTTAATTTTAAGCATGAGAAGATAGATGAATCCATCATTAAATTTTTAGAGGGACGGGCTGTTTTTTACGCTGAATATGGTAATGCTAAGAATTATTCTTATCAAGAGCTTGAAAATCAAATTAGTTTTGGCTTTAATCATCCTCACTATCAAGAGCAAGCTAACTCCAAAGAACATAAAGAAAAAAATAATTTTTTAATTTTCTCTCAAATTGCTTATTGGGCGGAACAATCATTAATAGCTCAAGAAATTCAAAATACATATACGTTAGAATCAGTCGGTGAATTTTTAAAAAATATAGAAGAAGAAAGCTTATTTCTTGATGCTTGCGATATAGATGATGACACATATGTAATTAGAAGAATGAAACAAAACGCTTTTAGTGCATTAGCAACCATGATCTTCGTCTTTAGAGCTGATTGTACAGAAAGTAAATTAGAATGGGCTCGTGATATTTTAAATCAAGTAGTCCAACTACCATATAGCTCTTATGAAGTAGGATGTCCACAAGCTTCCTTAACTTTTCATCCGAAGAAATTTCTTGCACAGGCTTTAGTGAATGAAATTATTCATGGCACTATGAATGATTTAACTTTCAGTAATCTTCTAAATATTGTAGCGAGCCCATCTCATGAAATTTCATTAGCGGCCCTAAAAGAATGTTTTAAATTATTTGATATACAGCCTAAACTGGTTTGGTCTGCAATTCATTTTGCATTTGCTTTATGTAAAAATCATTTAAAATATCAAATCTATCGATCAGATAAATATCCAGAAGCTCAACAAGAGTTAAAACAGTTATATGAACATCTAAACAACTATTTTAAATCCGGAGATGACTGGTGTTCGTTACCTATACCTGATGCTCCTTGGATGGAATTAGACGAAGAAACATTGCAAAGTAATAAAGAAAGAGAGAGAAAGATTTCTGAATCTTATAATCAATGGTACTACGATGATAAAGATGATTCAAAGTGGGTAAAATCAGATACTCAGTGGGATTATGATTTCTCAGGAAAAGTTATTCATTTACTGCCTGAGAGATTACTTCATGATACCTCCCAAACCTATATTCTCGATTTTTTAAAAAGTTGCTTAGAATGGACTATAGAAAAACAAGAACCTTCTTGGCTCGAAGAAAACCAGAGTTTTGATGATAAAGATATTATTTATGAATGGAATCATAGCTTATCTAGTGCCTTAGCTAGAGCTGTTGGAATATTTCCTACAGAAGAAATCAAATCACAATTCCTTATGCCTCTTCTTAATCTTAAAACAGATGTTTGTTGGGAGTTGCTTTATCCATTCATTGAGAATTATATTTGTCGTTATATTTATGATGCACAAATAATTCCTGACAATGCGTTAGATGTTTTAGATTTATGTTTGGATCGTTTTTTAAAAGCATCGTGTTTTGATAAAAAAAGTTATAGAGCAGGACAAATTTCAGGTTTTGAGTTACCTAAGATTGCAAAATCGTTGATGTTTGTATCATTTGATCAAAATGCACCTTTAGCCAGCAGGTTTGTGAATGGGGATTGGTCTGAAATTGATATAATCTTACCTGTAGTTGATAAGTATGTCCGAGCGGTAGGTTGGACTGAATATGTTATTCACCTATTCTTGAAATTTTGTGAGCGATCAATCAAAAATTATCCATCAAATATTTATGCTGATCAAATCTTAGAACTACTATTATTAGATGAGCAATTGAATTGGAATGAGCAAGTATATCAAAGGATATCTAGCCTTATCCAAATTTTTATAGAGAAGGAACAATCTATGCCAATAGAGTTACGACAAAAATTCTTAAAAATTATTGATTGGTTGGTTGATCACGGTGATCGAAGAAGTGCAGCACTTCAGCAAAGTAGTTTTTTTCAAAAAGTGAAGAGCTCCTGAGTTATAGCCTCATAAGCTTATAGAGCTATTAAATTTTATCGAACATTTATCTAATTGAATATACTATGAATAATGAGAGTTTAATCAAAGTTGTGACCCTAAATTCGGAATCTACAGGGTACCTTTTTTTATCATATGATGAAGCAAAATCATTTGTTATAACTTCTAAGCATAGTATTTGTGATCAAAAGGATAATTGTGACCTGTACAAGGATAAAATAGATGGATGTTGTAGAACATGTCCCAAAGAATTTGCTATAGAAAACATCCATTTATTACAGGAGAAAAATCAAGAAAAACTAAATATTAGTAAAATATTCTACGATAAAAATAAAGACCTTACAATTATTGAGGTTAATGAAAAAGCTACTAATAAATTAACTATTAATGAAGAAATTTATACAGAATCTTATATTGCAAGAGGTTTCAACGAAAAGGATGGTGACTGGATTAATTTAGACTTAGATAAGCCTAAATATTTTGAATCAATGGTCTCTTATCGCCATTTAAGCCCGAATCCAAATTTATTGGAGAAAAATGATAATTTTAAAGGAATATCTGGGTCAGTCGTTTTCACATATCATCAAGATGATTCACTAAAAATAGCAAAAGCGATAATCATCCATAATGAAAGTCATAATGATTTTGGTGCAGAGAATCTTGAAAAAATAGACTTTGATTTCATTAATAATTTTTTCGGATGTCACGTTTTTCATAGGAAAAAAGATATTGAAATAAGCGAATTTGAATTTCTAAAAAAAAATAATTATGAATGGCTGATAGAGACTTTCTCTGATAATAGAGCAGCAAAACACAGTTTTGGTCAACCTTTAGCTCCTAAAGATCCCAAATTATCTAAGCTATTACCTCGAGCAAATCTAATTGGTAGTATTCATACTAATTTATATAAAGAAGATATAATTTTTATATTAGGAAAAGAGGGTGTTGGTAAATCATGGATTGCTGCACAAAGTTGGTTATCCCTAGAGAAGAGACCCTTGCATATTTTTCTTACTGCGCAAGATTTTAGTCAACTCAATAGCGGATTGGAAAATTTTTTAATCAAAAAAATTATTGAACAAACAAACGATGAAGAATGTGAAATCTCCTTTAAAAAATGGAAGAATATATTCAATAAATGGGAAAGTAATTCAAATGAAAACGTTATTAATTTATTGGTGACTATTGATGGAATAAACCAAAAACCTAATGTAAATTGGACTGAGATAATTAATAAAATTTCACATTATTTTTATAAAAAAAGTGTTAAAGTTTTAGTAACATCAAGAAATATATTTTTTAATGAAAGGGTCAGAAGAAAGATTATAGATACTTATAAAACAGTAATAATTACAGATTGGTCTGAGGTGGAAAGAAATGAAATTTTAATAACTAATGGAATTAATCCAAGTTTACTTACTGATAGTGTAGCACATTCCTTATTGAATCCAAGATTACTAAATATTGCTCTAAGCCTATTCGATAAGCAGAAAATTCAAAAAAGTGAAGAGTTAGATGTCAATAGAATACTATTAGAACACATTAGGCAAATGGAATCTGAAAATTATGAAGAAATAACATATACTGAATTTTTAATTAGTCTTCAGAGACATGCACAGGAAATTATAAACAGACTAATCAATAATGAAAAAGATGATCTTAATTACTTTAAAGGAAATCTAAATGCTGTTGCTGAAGGTCGTTTTTTTGAAATTGTAGAAGATGACCTTAATTCATACAAATTAAAAGAGGAGGGTTTAACATTAGCTCTAGCATTAGAAATCATACTTCAATTAAATTCTATGAAGCGAAATAGAAAAAATCTTATTGAAGGCTTGGCTAAAGTTATCGAACCAATAAATGCATTAGATAAAACGTCTGAAATTATTATCTCCTGTTTGACTATATTAGTTATTGAACCTAAATACTATTCTAGAGAAGTTCTAACGTCACTAGTGATGTGTTTTATTTCCCTACAGAATACTGATGAGTTACATCTTAGGTATTTCGCTACAATTGTGGAAAATAAAATTCCTGATTTTATCGATATATTAGAAGATTTGTGTTTAGCTGGTGCTCAACAACCAAATTTTAACTGGGTCAAAAATTCAATTATTTCTATTTCTATCAATTCAAAATCTTGGCCGTGCGTTGAAGAGAAAATAAAGAGTTGGCTTTTATACTATTCATTAGCACCAGATAAAAATATTCCTTATTATTCAAAAAAAGATAATAAAGATCGTTTAGATACTATTGAGAAAAATAAAATTAGAATTTTAGAGAAAATAAATAAACTGTCTGAAAAAGAAAATAGTTTAATTCGTCAATTAACCGAACATACAGGAGATATTGATGTATTAGTTATTACTGCCTTTCATATCTTAGCAGGAAAACCTTTATCAAATTTTGTGCCTGAATTTGTTAGATGGAGTTTCGGTTGTAATTTAAATTCAGGTTATAGCTCTTCACATAAAGATTTTATCAACTTAATTAGATATAACCTTGTTGATTGGGAGGTTACTAGAACGCAATTATTAAGTGAAGCAAAAATATTAAATTGTTCTGAGAATTCAAATGTTGCTAAGTGGGCTTACATAAGAATACTTTTTTCGACTGGTGAGTCCAATGATGCAAAGATTGCAGATGAGCTTGCTGAGAAGCTTAGAACCGATGATTATCCTAGAGGATGGAGAAGAATAGAAGACTATTGTGCTACTGATCCATGTGACCCTGCTTCACTTGAACCAAAAAATATTGAGAAAGCTATTAAAGCGTGTGAAAAACTTGATATTACTCAAGTTTGGAATGACCTAAATCAGACTCATGACAGTATTTCACTACATGAAATTCAAACTGGTTTGGCACGTTTTAGGCCATCAAAAATTATATTAAAATACAGAGAGTTAATTACTGATATTTTATATCGATCTAAATATCCTTTACGATGTGGAATACTTAATATTGATCAACATAATCTTTTGTTTACTAATGAGCATGTTAATAAATTATTAAATTATCATAATCTCAACGACGATTCAGGAATATTTGATGATCTAACTGAAAGTGATAAAAATTTAGTAAATCAGTTTTCAATCATGCAGACTTTACCATTTATTGAACCATTACGACAATTAGAAATTTTAATGAGCTTTAAAAAGGAAGATATTGTTTTTATTGATCTTATTGAAATGATGGAGTCTATAACATCACTAGAATTTGATCAGATTATTGCTAGGCAGTTGCTAGAGCATCAAATATTTAATTTGCTCTGTTATGCAAATATAAAAAAAATTCCCTTAAGTGAACTATATAAAAATTTTTTAAAGGATAATATAAGCAATCACAATTCTTATATAAGAATAGAAGTATTTAAAGCTATTTTTAATTTCGAAGATTTTGATTTATTGAGTGATTTTATTAGGTCAAATTGGAATAATATTTTTTTAGAAAAAAAGGAGCATGAGTTTTTTTATGGGTCATTGTTATGGCTATTGTCAGCAAAACTAAAAATAGTTGAAGAGGATGAGGTTTTTAATAATATTCATCCATGCTCGTATGGTAGTGCAGGTAATTTTCTTTCAACTACTGGACTAAGGAAGATAGCATATGCAATTGATAATGCTTTTAAAGTTATATTTGATACTGAGATTAGCTTTCCAAAGCTAGAAATTATTGAAAACTTATCGCTAGAGGAAAATATTATTTCTCTTTTTCGGGTTGACAGAAGAGAAGAAGTCATTAACCTAGAGCAGCATTTAAAATCACTTTCAGAATCTGGAGAGGATTTCGAAAAAAGGCATAAGTCTCAAAATAACCAATTTAAAGATTATATAAGTTATTTAAAAAAGAATAGTGTTGATCTTATATTAAGAGGGATGTTGCCTGAAGCATTTGATATTATATTGAACTCAGCTCCAGAGCTAAAAGAAAAATGGTTTAATATGTTTATGCAATTTTCAAATGGTAATTTGTCTAAATTTTATAATTTCATATTGTTGTTAGCATATAGTTATTCAAAAAATGATGTGAAAAAATATCAATTAGTTTTGGAGAAAATTAAGAATAGCGAATCATTTATAAATATAACTGTTGGTCAAGAGGAAATTTCATTACAGCAAATGGCAATTTGGGCTGGCTCAAACAAAGAATTGAACTTGTATAGATTTAAATTACTTGATAAATCACTTTCAGATGAAAAAATTTATGATCATGTGCTATCAGCATTATTAAATAATAATGATGTTGTTGTTTATGATTATATTAGAAAAAAAATTAGTTGTGTTGAACCATCTCAAATTGCTAGAGGAGTTCTAGTTGCTGGATGTTTGGATGAAAATAAATTATCTCAAGAGGTGTTTGATAAATATAAAGATTATGATGGAATAATTGGTGATGCTTACAAAGCATCTTTATATATGTATGAAAGAAATTCCTGGTCTAAATATTGGTTTGGAAAAATGGTATCTACAGAAAATAAAGAAGAGTTTTGGCAATATATGATTTTATTTACAAAAATAGTTGATTCAAGATTTTTCATATGGAAAGAATCAATTTTAAATAAAAATATAATTTTCTCTAAATTTTACCAAAGTTTTAGGAATGATATAAATAATCGTTGTAAAAAGTGGAAAAAAGAGCGAGATAAAAAACTATTTGGTAGTGAGCCACCAAATCCTATCTATATCCGCTTAGAAGGTTAACAAGTGAATTATATCTATACTATAAAGAAAGTATGATATTTTTATTAGTTCATTTTATTTATCTTTTAAGAAAAGATGAACTCATATTTTGCTTTTGAGCAGTAACACACTGTATTAGTAGTAATCTTCTTATGGGATACTTGAACATAATATTTTGTATACATTTATTTTTTCTTATTTTACCTCAGTAGGTCTTGGCGATAGATTGGATCTATTAATTTTATTATTTAGAGTATCCTCAATCATTGGGAGTTGGATTACTGAGGTTTTGATTGATAGATCATTAAGTTTAGCAGGCTTTGCTGTTGCAGCTATTCTAATAGGGCTAGCTGGTACTGGTAACTATGCTTGGCTAGTACTGAGTGGTATCGCATTATGTGGTATCACTTTTGGTGGAGCTCAAACTTTATTGCAACAGCAATTGCTGATAATGCTGGTGAAGGTGCTGATGTTGCTCAGTCCATGTTAGTTACTGTTTTTAATTTGGCTATTGCTGGAGGAGGGTTGCTAGGCGGGATTTTTCTTTAAAAAATTGGCCCATCATCACTCACAATAGCAATGTGTATTTTATCAATAATTTCAGTCTATGTTGTATTACAAGCTAAAGCACATGGATTCAGAAATAGATAAACTTTCATATTAGCTTTAGACACTTGGTTGTTAATTTTCAATCTTGTGTCTACCTTCTATGAAATTATTGTTTTAGAACGACAAATTAAAGAGATAGCAAATTAGATACATTTGCATCAGAATGGTGAAGAATTAAGGAGTATATCTAAAAAAGGATATGTAGAGGTAGCAGTTGAAATAGATACAGGCATGCAAAAAGGAATTGTTTCTCAACCCCATAGTTATGATATGCGCAATCAAGAAGGAGATTATATTGGTCCAAGGCTCAATATGTTGACATCAGGTGTTCATTGTGAGCCTTTTACGAAAACACCATATCTCAAATATGTTCCTGTTAAACAAGAGAAAGTAGTTTAAATTTCTGCTTTTTAAAATTTTAATGCATTGATCTTGTTCCAATTATTGAAATAAATAATTGAAATATTTCTAGTTTAGTTCTACCACTACTGATCACATTTATAAAATTATTGAAATTAAATCTAACCATGAACCCTAATCTGGGATTAAGTAAAATCACTTCTTCCCATTCTTCTGTTTTCTTCTCAAGAGAACCCGCATAACTTAATAACCAGTACATCGCAATCTGGCGATAGTCGGCTGCAGAAAATCTTCGATTAGTACATTTAACCTCTATCAAAGTGTTTCCTAAAGAAAAATCACCTTGGCTAGTTGAAATCCATTCAATACCAGGAATTATAGGATTAAAATTAATAACTTCATGGGAATCGGAAGATAATTGTATCAATACTTTTGCTATATTATTACCCACCATTTCAGCTATTTCTTTGTCGATATAATTTAGTGAGTTAGGGGCAACAGCATCATAAAATACGTTTTGTCTTTGAATGGCAGAAAGAAAACACTTTTCCCAGTCAATCTGCGCAAATTTGATTAAATGCTCTCCTGCAGCATAACCAAGCTCAAAAAGCATGGCAGGTTTAAGAGTTGTTTTTTTTAAATAAATAGGAGAGATAGGCTCACATACATCTTTAGAAAATGAATTGAAATGTGCGACTAGACCAGGAGTAAGTTGTGGAAATATTTCATCAAAAATTCCTGGAATATTACGTGCAACTGTTCTTGGATCATACTGCATTAGCTGCTCCTGCTGCCCAATCAAGAAATACTTTTGAAAATTGAGGGCCATCTAATTCATGATTTTCTATACCTAATAACCAAGAAGTTTCAGAGTTCGCTTTTAGTTGGGCTCTCATACCATTGCCTTGATCACCAAATTTGTAAGAGGCTAACCATAGTAACCTTTGACTATTTTTATCAAGTCGACTCCATTTATTACGTAATTCAGTAAAGGCATTCCGATCATGCCAATAACGCCAGCAATCAATGCATGCTCTCTTTATCGTTTCTGAATTTGTTTGTATATATAGGTCATGTATGAATTTTGATCGAGTGGGGTTGTTCTGAAAGCGAAGGCAGCGTAAAAAATGAAGTAAATTAGTATCCACTTCGAGTAAATGTGCAGCATTAAAAATTATCTGATCAATTAAGTTATCAATCCCAGCACTAATCGATAAAAAGTTTTTATCGCTTCTTAAATAAAATATACCTCGCATAATTGTAGACCAAGAGGATCTAAAAGCATGAATATTATGTACATTTAATAATGTAGAGGCTAACTCAAGAGCCACAATAGGTTCCTGAAGTCTCATTGTTCTACCAATTTGTGTGATCAAAAAAGAATCAGGAATGGACTTTTCTAATTCCCTGTTAAGTAAGCGTCGAATTTCAAGACTTTCAACTGTTTCTTTTAATGTCTCGTAGTCTTCACGAGGTGTATCGGAATAAGGATCAAATCGAAGATCAATAGTCCTTAACTTTGAACTTTCCTCATCATGATCGCCTAACTGAGCTGAAACATAATCAACATAATTTTTAGCTGAAAGGAAAACTGTTTTGGTTTTATTTATAGTAAGGCCGTAATTAGCCAATGAATGTGCAAGAGTACTAAGCGCTTTGTAAGCTTCTGCATATGTTTTTGCAATGAACACATAATCATCTACATATCGGTACCACTCTATACCAGCTGATGTCATTGCATCATCAACATATTTCAAGAAGAGTTCTGCTAATATTCTTGAGCCTTGGCCGCCGACTGGTAAACCAAATGAGCGACCAGCAGAAAACTTTCCTAAAAGTGCATTAATTTGCTTCGCTACTATTGATCCATTATTCCCTAAATCACTTATGAAGTTTTCAATATGATGATGAGATAATTGGTTATAGAAGCTAGATATATCAGTTTGTACAACAACAGCTTCGGTACCACTTAAAAGTGATTTTTCTATAGTAGTTTGTTTATATTTTCTCCAGGAATATTCTGAATCAAAGAGTTCAGTATCACCATTTGATTTAAATCTATAAGAAAAAGTACGTGGCGAGCGTAAAGGTTCAAGTTTTTCCGCAATAGCTATTCCTAAGCCATTAAAATAAATATTCCAAAAAGGATGAATCTTAGTGATGACTCTAAATCCTGCAGGTCCGGAAGGAGCAATTAAGCGCTCACTGAAAACATCGAGAGCTGTTATTTTTCGACTATTTTCCTTTAACGGACCTTTCTTGAGATTGTCATAAAATTCAAATGCTATATGGGCCAATTCCTTAGCCTTATCCCCACAAAATTTGGTATCTATATCAAAAGGTAACGTATCATTATCTCCATGAGCAGCAATTTCCATAGAAGCTCGTTTAAAATGATCAAATGTAGGGCTTGGCAATTTTTATTCTCCAAATCTGAGCTTGGTTTAGCTTTATCAATTTATGTTGTAAATACTAAAGCACTAAAAAGCAATAAGAATTTTATATAAGGAAGTATTTTTTTAAAAATTCTTGGGTGAACTCTAATTTAATATATAAAACAAAATACTTTTAAAGTTTCCACTTTTATAAGATTTTCCTTCAGCCAATTGTTGGATAAGTATTAACGGCTGTTAATGTGATTTATTATTCATTAGAAATGACTTCTAAAAAGGTTCTTACTACAGGTAAAGACTGAGATTTTTGTATGTTACAAGAGTGTTTCCCCATCCTTTTTCGGAATCTACTTATCATTCCTTTTCCCAATAATGTTAGTTGCGAAAGCTAGAATATTTAGAACAAGAAGTGGATTTTGCTCAGATAACTGTTCTGTCAATTATAGCTATATTTTAGAACTACATAATTATGTTTGAGAAAATACAAGAAGGGAACTGATTGACTAGATTATAGTGCAGGTAAAATTGACTTAAGCCCTAGATGAAATTAATATGGGCTCGCTGGCCTACATTGCCAGTCGGTTTTAGCAGACCGTCGATCCAGCACGGAAAATAGCCTGTCTATTTTTTGTGGACCTTCTCGTCCCCCTTTTATCTTTATGGTAGGACAGAAGGGGGACACCTTCGGGTGTGCTGGTTCCTTGGATCCCAGTCTGCTAACCCTCTTTTGTTCTGCCACCATTATTTAGCAGTGATATGGCAGAACTTCTTAAGATTCAAGGAGCTTCATATGCTGTATCTTTCTTTTCTGATATGTGCCTTATCCCATGTTCAACCTGATTGTACGTTTCAACGAGGGCTAGACGGCTAATCTTATTATTCGTCTCTATTAAAACATCATTTTTACAAGAACAATCCAACGGTGGATGGCTAAGTCACTCCTATAAAAATAAAACTTTTTATATCTGCTGGTGATTGTGAATTGTATTGAACATGCGGGAAACAACCATGACTGAATTAACAAAACCTAAAATCATTCCAATCGAAAACCGTCCACAGAAATCCAAATTATTTTTAAAATGTGTAGTTTTGCCAATTGTGATCTTTCTGATTGTTGCCAAAATCTTTTCCTTTGGTGCTTTCGCTTATATCTTCTTTGGCTTTGACCTGTTTTGGTTTGTGATCATTTACTATCTCTATCAATATGGAAATACATATTTTGATGGGATGACCGAGCAACTGAAACGCCAAGGGGAAACTTTTAACTATCAAAATCGTGGTGTCTGGATTAATAGTCAGGACAAAACCATCATCCTGTTTGATCAGCCGGATCAACGCCTAGTCAAATATTCTTTTGACTACATTACCTCTGTAGGACATTACAATTTGGTTGAAGATCGCTTCAGAACTACGACCACTGTGATCAGTAATCCGATGATGGGAATTCGTGTTAATCAGCAAGAGCATCGGACACCGATGAAACGAGAGTTTCAAGTCAATATTGGCACACGAGATCCATTCAAATCAAATTACAGTCTAAAAGTACTATTTCCTTGGCGTAGTCCACAAATGGTCAGTGAAATCCGTCAGCTGCTTTCAGCTGAACATTATCAATAATCAATGTGAAGCGATTAAAAAATAAATATTTTACATGAGCACTTCTTGCGGGCAGCAAAAGCCCGTAGGAGATGCAAGGATCATTAAAATGAAAATTCGATTTGAACAATTACTGATCAGCAGTACGACATTGTTGCTGATGCAGTGCGTGATGACTCAACTAATTTCTACATCCAAGCCATTTACATTAGAGCGGGGCTTAACTTGCCTAGAGGGCTAAGAAAGAACAATCCATGAGTAACAGCTTAGCCTGGATGGGCAATTGAATGGCCATCAAGAACGTAGTTTTTATTTGATGCATTAGATTGAATATAAAGACTATCCCTTAAAACTTCGTGTTGCACGAGGTACCGCCTTACCTGAAGAATGGGATGACTTACCTGTTTATGTCTATAAAGTTGCAAAGAGCTGGAAGCATAATTCTAGAAGAAGACATCAGTATCATAAACAAGATATAAAGAAAGGACTTATTGTATTATGAATAATAATATTGTGAATGATGATACTGAACGGAATGCTATTTCAGAAACTCTGGAAAGCTTCCTTGTTGATAGGCTTAAATACTCAAAGAAAAAAACTCATTTTACTATAAGGGAGTTGGACGGAAAAACTAAATGTTTCACAAGTTTTTTTGCAGGGAGGTCATCAGTTGGGAAGCCTAATGAATTTTATATTCGATTTGGAGAGCATGGTTATAAGAAGGCTAACAGCAAATATATTATTGTTGCCCGACTAGCATTTCATCATAGAAATAAAGGACATGGAACAGCCTTTCTTAAATATTTATGCTTATTTGGTGAAAAATTTGGTTATGAGTTTTTAGAAATAGAATGTCCTAATTCTGATTGCAGGGCATTCATGAAAAAAATAGGCTTTAAGGATCAGCTGTACCTTCCAATTTTAGAACTGAAGCAATCTATTCAAACATATGAAGCTCAAAAATTAACTTGAATAGAAAACAAAAAATAAGCTTGAGATTTTTATTATTTGTAATAAATTGGCTTTGTTACACAAACCTATTTTAGGAGACATCTTCAGCCTTTGTTGGCTTAGTTCATATTCAATTAGACTTTTAGTATGTCATTGAACAACGTTATTCACCAAATATATTATTTATTTTCTAAATATTTCTTCAACAAATGTGGTGCCAAAAGATGATCTACTTTTAAGTTCGTTCTTAGTTTTACTTCTTCGATAATATTTATAAGTGTTTCTGTATTCTGATGAAGTTGTGATTCCAAATCGTCAATATGTATGCGTAAATTTTTATTGGTATCAGTAAGAGCCTGTCTTGTCTTTTTATTCACATAAAGTTGCTGCTCTTTAGTCTTCAGGTACAGTGGCGAAATCTGCTCAGATACATACAGAGATATGAGCTTCTTCCGTTCAGCTGAACTTAAAGTACTTAACCCACCTGATATATACCCCTTAGCTGTTAAGCGACTATGAAGAACTTTATGTGAAATAGGGGATTTCTCAAAACCTTCAACCAACATCATTTGTAATTCTTGTTCGATAACTTCATCCAATTGTTTACCACGTAACATATCAAACTTCCTTAGTTTCAATTTTTTGCTGTTCTATAGCGAATAGTTCACTTAAGGTTGTTGGTAATTTAGTGATCGTATCACCATAAGGAAAAATAGGAATAGGAGTTAAACTATTCTGTCTATCAAGTGCTTTTGTCTTTAAGTCACTTAAAAAAAGTATTTTTTGACGTAAATCCTCAAGCATTTCGCTATAAGATAGATCATGAACTACTATTTTCTCTATATGTGAAAATTCGCCAAGTAATTTATCTAACGTATGCTGCAAGGCTTGTAATTCTCCTTTACGACCAGTCAATGCAAAGTTTCCACATTGATCACCTGATTGGCAGGATAGACGTTTAGGGCAATCATGGACTGCTATTTCACGCATACAGCCGCCAAAAGGTAAGGGATGTAAATTTCCATGACGCTGGACTAACTCATCTGCATCTTTTTCATTAGTCTTGGTTAATTCATTGAACGATTGAGTGATGTCTTCAAAGTATTCATCAAAGAATGATTTTTTAATGTAATTAGCAACTTCATTCTTTGAATCAAAAGACTGTAAATTCATTTTGATATTGTTTTCCAGGTCTAATTTCTCTGAAAAAAACATTAACCCATCTTTTTTAATGGTATCGACTGGAGGTTCTATTTTGACTTCTTGCGTATTTTTTCTATAACTTTCTAGTTGATATTTTTCTAAAACACTTGTTGCTATTTTACGTTGCTTTAAAGCTAGATGATGATAATATTGATTTTGCTTTATATCAACACGTCCCATAAGCATGGCTTGCAAATGTTCAGACAAACCACTGAGGGCCAAAAAAGTATTAATATTATGCCGAGGAATATGAGAACCTAACCTAGAATATTCTTTATCATTTTCTAGTAAATTATACTTCTGAAATATTGACAGGCTTTCACTACCGCCTAAAAAACTATTTATATTTGTGGTTTGAAAAGGAATTACATTAGCTTTAAAGCTAAAAAATCTTTTTAATGAAGTTGATTTAAATTCATGAATAAAAAGTAAATCTTCAAAAGCAATTTTTTCTATTCTTCCTTCATAGTTAAACACATGATCTATTGAAAACTCAGAATCATAATTTGCTAATTTTTTTATAAATTCATTTATGTCTTTCTTTAAATAATACTTATCAGTTTTGTTGTTTTTTTTGATATAAACTTCTTTAAAAATTGGAATATTCTTAGCAGCCGTAGTAATGTAGCTTCTGGTTTTTTTATGAATTGCAATATTAAAAATTGAACCCACAAAATCATCTAACTCAATAAAATCTTCTCTAATCTCATCAATTACTTTGGGTAAAAAATCAGAGCAATTTTTTGATCTAATATATTGAAGATGCTCTCTAGACTCTTTTGTTAGCTCTATAACTGATTGAAAAATTGTTTCAACAAGACTTATAGCAAGTGGCTCAACCCAATGTATTCTAAATCCAGCACCTTTTGCTCCATGATATTGAATCCCTAGTGTATATTGTTTGATACCATCTAAAGTTAAGTGTTCTTTAGTTATTGGATCTAGTAAAGGCTGTTTAATCAAGGCATCTGTTTTTAAAAGAAGTACTTCTGTTGATCTCAAACCCGTAACTATAAGCAATAATAAAAAGTTAAGAATGATTTTCTCGCTATTTCTTTCGCATAAATTTATTAGTGAGGCAATATTGATAAATGTACGGATAGAAATGAGTTTTTCCTTATCAATATCATCCTCATCTAATTCCAACTGATCTATTAATGCTTTTGTTTTCTTTGCATTGGGTGTCCTATTTTTTGCATTTATATATAGATATTTTTGAGAGAATTCCAATGTTTTTTCGGTAAAAGCATAGTGATTTAGCATTTCTTGTAATCTAAGATACGTACCCGCATGATCAGGAAGGTTTGTTTTGCTCGAGTTTTCAGCTAGTACTTTAAATGAGTTTTCTAAAGTTAATGTGGATATGAAGCAGGGGTGAGTGTTCACGGGATTAGTTTTACATAATTCACTATACCAACGCTTGAGCACCAGAACTTCGGCATATAATTTTTGTGGTGAAGTTTTTGAATTAGCTTTTCTATAACTGAGAACCATTATGGCTTTAATGAACTCTTGGTATGTTATATCTATTGAAAGGTCTTCAATGCCTTTCATTCTTTTCACTGTTTGAAATGAAAAGTGTGTTTTTCCACTACGGGAAAGTAACCAGCCTGAACCAATAGTACCTCCAGCCCATTCCGGATCACTCCATAACCATTTAAACTTTGGTTTGATATTTTCCTCAAAAAAAATTTTCTGTTCTTCTATAAAAGCTTTATATTTTTCAAGATTCATAAATGTTACCCTTGTGTATTGCACAACGAGCAATTACGGATTCAATTTCAAATTTAGTTGATTCATGAACCCTAATCAATGGATTCCTAGATACACCTATACCATCAGATAGCTTAATTAAATCATTAATTTCGTTTTGAATATCCTCTAAAACTTTGCTGTGATTAGCATCGATAAAGGGATGAAAATACATACAACCGTAACAGTTCCGAACAGGCTGGAATAAACACTTTTCTACATAAGAGCACCCACCAATATCGTAATGAATTGTGCTGCCAACATTACCTAAAACTTTTTTTTGGTTCCAATCTTTCTTATAAACTAGTCTTCCTGTGAGGAGCATAGCGATCATTTGTCTGTATAAAGAATTTTTGCCAAGCGCCTGTGCTCTAATTTGTGCTAATTCTGGCGTAGAAAAAATATAATGCCTTGCGGTTACAACAGAAGAATGGCCTAAGATATATGCTATTTCTTCAGCTGAAGATCCCGCCATCGCTAGGCTATAGCCAACATGATGCCTAAAATCAGAATAAGAGTACTTTTGTCTTATCATTTCACCTGCATGAACAGCATCTCTGTATTTTTCAGGAGCAAAATCAAATAACTGTGTATTAATAGCCGTTGAACAGAAACGAGCAGAATTTTCGCCTAGATCAAATAGCTTATCATTTGGTTTTAACTTAAATCTTTTAATATAGGCGAAAATAATTTCAGCAATTTCCTCTGGTAATTTTACAGATATTTTTTCATGTACATATCTTGCTTGCTTTGCATAAGGGATAAGTATGCTATAGCGCTGAAAATTATCTATTTCACGAGTCGTATCTATTTTAAGATTTTCTACCGATAATTTAGCTAATTGTACAGGTCTCAGTCCTGTTACATACACCAATCCTAGTATTGAGGAGTATAGAAGTGTTTGATTAGTTATGTTTTTTTTAGATTCCTTTATTTCCTTAATTAACTTAGAAAAACCCTGTTGAATCACAGAGATAAGAGCATAATCAATACAATCCTCATATTCTTGATAGAATAATTTTGAATTAAAAGACTTAGGTCTAGGAATAAACTCTAGTTCAAAATCATCATCAATGTCAAAATGCGGAAAGTCTTCTACTATTAAGAGTTTCAATAAAAATTTAGTATGAGAATATTTGTTATAATTTTTTTCTTCTTTTGCAAATTCAATCAATGTTTTTTTTAAATTTTCATAACTAAAAACCAACTTATTTTTTTTTAAATATTTAATTAAGAATCTAAAAGAATAAAATATATTACTCAAATTAGATGGTGTATTCTTTTGAATATACATTATAAGGAAAAATTTAGCTAATATAATCTCACTTTCATAAAGAGCTGAAAAATCTATTTTTTCTTTTGTTCCAGAATAATAGAAATGCCAAGTGTTATCTGTTGAAATTATAAATTTATCATCAAATTTATCAGCAGTTAAAAATTTGACAATCTTAGGTAATTTTTTATCTATACTTTGAAGGGCTGTCAGCTGTTTCTCATTAAAAATAGAAACAGGATGAAATTCCTGTTCTGTAAAAAGGTCAAATTGCACCATTTTTTATCATTCCAATAATTCTTCAGATATACGTTTTAAATTTAAGAGGTTTGCACTATCTACAATAAAGCGTTTAGCGTAGTAGCTTGGCATTATGCTATTAGCACTCCAACCCCCTAATACACGCAGATCTTCTTGGGCTTGTTGCATATTTTCGTCATTGTCGATTAGACCTTTAGCTTGATACTTTTTTATTGCAAAAGCTAATGTGATATAAGCCCAGGTATGTCGGCAAACATGAGGCGTGATTTTGTGGATAGAATCAACCTTATTGTTATCAAAATATATAGGATGTAAGTACCTGAAGACTTTATCAATTTTGTTAAAAATTATATTAATTGCAGAGTAACTTAATGGGGAGTAGGGTGGTTTCAAAGATGTAAACAAGATATCAGATTCACCACAACTCCTTATGTAATTGATATACATAACTAAAAAATTATAATCCTTTTGATTCAACTTTATAACTCTATATGACTGTTCATTTTTAATACTTGGCTTTCTCATCCTAGTATCATTTTCATCATCAGTATTTGTAACTATAAGGCTATAAGAATCAGAATTAATTGATTTTTTAATTGATTTCTCTGTCAATAACATTAGCTCACCAACTCTCAATCCGTAATTCAGCATGAGATGTACGATTAAGAAATTACGAAGCTGATGTGGTTGAGTTGAAAAAGGATTGTTAGGGTTAGTTTTGTTTTTTTGATCTGGCCGAATTACTTCATAAAGATTAGCAACCATCTCATTGCTTAAGCTTTTAAAGCTATGATTTATAGTATTTTTTACAGTTAAGCTTCGTTTAGAAAACTTTCCAAATATCTTTTTTTTATTCAATAAGAATCTATCTATTTTTTTCCTATGGCTCGTTATTTCTTTAATCGTAAGATCCTGATTTCTAATATTCCAATACTCATCCAAGAGAAAAACAAAGAACTTAATTACAGACCTCAGACGTTGTGTAATAGTCTTATAATTGACATCAGTATTTGATCTAAGTCGAATCAAATTCATTTCTAATTTTTTATTATTTTCTAGAAAAACAATAAAATTATCTATTTCATGCACATAGACTTCAGGTGTGTATCCAGAAGAAAAAAATGACTCACAGAACAAAGTTGAATATTTTAAAAACCAGAATTCATACCAAAGCTTTATTGCGAGCATATCAGATTGTTGCGTAGCAAAACTTTGAAATCTTAAAGCAGTTAAGGAATAGAGGAACGGATAAAGACATGGCGAAGTAGTAGAGGCATCAAACAGCAAGACTATCCGATTTTGAATAAACTTCTTTTTTGAAAGCTGAATTGTTTTTATGAAAAGCATGAGCTGTTTGTAAACTTTGTGAAGTATTTAAGATATAAACATAACTAAAAAAAGTCTGTTTTAATTTGTACTGTAAGTAACTGAATTATAGTTGATGGAACAAGTTTATGAACTTAATGTCACCTGTATCAAATTTAACATAATGTACATTATGCGAAATAATTGTAATTTATTAAGATCACGACTTGTTCCTCACCAAACTCTAATTTTGTGGCTTCTAATTGCTCTATACGAATCTAAATAAAAACGGCGTAAACTTATTTGATGATTTAAAGTTTACGCCGTGATGCTTTCTCGGTATTTTAAATTCTATGGCAAATTAAAAATTCACAGTCCACGACAACTGTGCTGTACGTGGCGCACCCAAGAATAAATAATCATCCCCAACAAAATTACCTACATCGCGCCAGTATTTTTTATTCAATAAATTATCGACATTCAATCTCAATGTATTGTCATAACCGTACGCATGAAAGTTATACGCAGCGCCAGCATCAAATACGCTATAGCCTGACACCTTCACTGTGCCTGTTTTATTGGCATATTTACTGCTGCTGTACTGCATACCTGCCAATAACCGTAATCCATCAATTTGTGGCACTTGATAAGATAAATGACTGGCAAAACGTACATTTGGCACATTTTGAGTCTGATGTCCTCTATATTCAGTTACTTGTACATCTTTAAGTCGTGAACGTGTCAATGCCAGACTTGATGTAATATCCAGATTTTCACCTAAACGGCCTTGTAAACCGAATTCCAATCCAAGGTTGTGCTGTTCACCTTCAGCAATATAATTATTGGCTGCATTGGTGTACTGATTGTCTTGTTTTAAATCAAATAATGCTGCTGTAAAGAGAAAATCTTGCCATTGCTGTTTCATACCCAATTCATATTGAGTCGAATGTATTGGTGCTAGCGTTATAGGCGCATTATTGGTAAACCAAGGTGCCTGACCACCATCGCTTAAACCTTTGGCATAAGATGCATATAAGTGCGTGCGTTCCCAAGGTTGATACATCACGGCAAATTGCGGCAAGAAGCGATTAAAGTCGGTCTTTCGAATGCGCTGACCATCTGTTTGATAAGCATTTTCATCTAAATGTAAAAGTTTTCCACCTGCTAAAACTGACCAAGCCGCATTAAAATCAATCTGGTCAATCAATGTTAATGCGGTTTGCTGGCTTTCTAAAGACTTGTAGTGATTCGCCAAACGCTTATCAGTTGGCAGATACGCGATGCTATCCTGATAAATATTGCCTGAACCAACCATTTCATTTATTGCATCATATTGTGAATGGCGTTTAGCTGTGTGTGACAATTCTGCACTGAGATTGTGTTGCCATGTACCGGTATTAAATTTACCGTTTATGCCAGCCTTAAATTGATTAGTGAGATAACTATCATCTGGATTGCGGAAGTCATAAATATCGTAATTACCATTCGGGTCAAAAGTATTACTTTGCGCCTGACAACACCCCCAAGCAAATGATGAATAGTCATCTACCACAACACGGCTTTGTGAAGCACTTAAATGCGACGTCCAGTTGTCATTGATCTGATAAGTATATTTTAATCCTGTATTCAAGCTATCACTGCTTACAGGTTTACTCCAGCTTTGATAACCCAGTAAACGATCCCATTTCACACCACTTGGTACGGCGTTTCCACCTAATAATTGATAACCTGGTACAGAACGCTGACGTTGATGTTGTGATTCAAGATCAAATTCGAGTTTGGAACGATCTGAGATTTTCCAGTCTAAAGCGACTGAACCGAATAAACGACGTCCATTGGCATGTTCAACATAAGGATGAATTTCTTCATTCGCCAGATTAATCCGGTAACCAAATTGTTGCTGCTCGCCCAACAACCCACCCAGATCTGTTGCAACGCGGTAGCCACCTTCACTATCAGTACCTACGGTAATCGACTGTATGTCTTTAGGACGCTTAGTCACGTAATTGACCACACCACCGGGTGTTGACATGCCACTTTGAATTGCACTAATTCCTTTCAGGATTTCAACCTGTTCTTTATTTTCAAGCGCTACATTTTGCTCACCGCGAATCACATTGCCATTCAGCAAATAACTTGAACCCAGATTCAGCGCAAAACCACGCATTACAAAGTTCGGATAATAGCCAATCGGTGCATAGCCATCCCCTACTGCTGCATCATTCTTTACCACATCTGTGAGTGTTTTTGCATGTTGATCTGCAATACGTTCAGCTGTGATAGTACTGATTGATGCAGGTATTTCGGCCAGACTGTGTTGATTAAAACCAGTTAAATTGACTTTAGGTTGATAATACGCACTTTCCGCAGCCTGAGCATTGACTGTAATGGTGGCAAGCCGAGTGGTTTCGCTTTCAGTTTCGGCCTGTGCCACTGTGGAGAGTAACCCTAAACATGAAAATGAGCCAACTGCCAGTAATGCTGTTTGTAAACGAGAAAGTGGAAAGGTTTTCACAGTATTTGCCGAGTCCTAAAAAATAATTTTACAGTCCGAATTTGCGGCACGAGTATTCACAATTTCTTTAGATTGGACAAGCATATTTTCCATCTATCTAAGACTTTTTCACATTTAGCCGATAAATTGAATTTAACTTGTGATCTAAAAGCTTTATTTGTACAAAATCAGTTCTGCCGTTGAAAACTCATCCCCAAGTTTATCCATGATTTCTTCGAGTAATGTGGTGATTTCAGGATTGTTATAAGCATGCATATTTCCGTTGATGGTTTCTCTCACATTACAATTGATTCTTTGCTTAAGTAGCTTATATACACTTTTGTTTCGACCAAACAGAATTCTTTGAATAAGATGATGTTTTTCCAGATCGGACAGGACTCTGTAAATGGTGCCTATTTTAAGGCCGCTTTGTTTATTGGCAATCATATAGATATCATCTGCGGTAAGACCGTTGTGTTGAGCAAGTACTTCTAAAACGGAAACTCTGGCAACAGTTGGCGTTAAGCCTTTATTTATTAATAACTTTGAGTACATAAAAAACCTGTAAATTAAAATAATAACAACTCTATTTTTTATAAAAATAAATAACTTGGTGTAAATAAAAGTCGAAAAATCGAAGTAAACAATGCCTTGAAAACGATTTCTCAAGGCATCTTGTTGAGGTCAATATTCAAAATTAGAAGGTATAGGTCAAACCGACGTAATAATTACGGCCCAGCTCTTTTTCATTAAATGTAATTCCCGCATCTTTGCCCTTTTTTTCAAGATCAACATCGGTCAGGTTGCGAATACCTGCACGTACAGTCACTGCTGGATCTACTTTGGCAGAGAGACCAATATTGACCAAGGTATAATCAGGTAGTTTTTTCTGATTAATGACCTGATCACCGATATAACTTGCACCCGCCGTTAGAGTTAACCATTCAAGCGGTTTTAAATTAAGATTGGTATTGGCTTGCAGACGTGGACGTTCATCCAGGCGTTTATGTGTTTCACTGTTTTTAGCATCAAGATAAGTCGCATTGGCATCGACAGAAAGCATAGGTAATAAATCAGCCTGTGCTGCAAGCTCTACCCCTTTGATTTTAACTCGCCCTAAATTTACCCAAGCAGCGCCAGTCGGCTTGGATTCACCGTTTGGATCTATGGTATAGGTAATATCACGGCTAATCATATCCTTAATTTCATTCTGGAATAAGGTCACACTCCCGTTCCACGTCGATTTACGGATTGAAGCACTAATTTCATAGTTATCACTGGTTTCAGGCTCAAGGTTTGGATTCCCCCATAAGGTACACCCTCCTCCACAACTGACTATGCCATAATCTTTAGTCATTTGTGCGAGAGACGGCGCTTTAAAGGCTTGTCCATAACCGCCCTTCACCACAATATCATGCGGTAATTGATAAACCAGATAAGCTTTTGGACTGAAATGGTGACCAAACACTTCATGATCATCATAACGACCAGACAAGGATAAAGTCAGCGGATCTGTGATATGAATGTCATCCTGTACAAAGACCGAAGTTGTGCTAACTGAAGCCTTACCTGAATTTTGATAAGTTACACCGTCTTTGACTTCCTGATTATTGTATTCAACACCAGCAACAACGCCGTGAATACTGACATCGAAATTGCTATAAGCACGTAAATTGGTATTATTTTCTTTTAAAGTACGATGTTTAGGTTCATCAAAATCTGAATCATAGTCTTTAATTTCACTATTTTCCTGTTGCGCTGAAACGGTAGTTTTCCCCCAACTCCAGTCACCGCGATGTGTTAGGCCAACTGAATAACGTTCAATTTCCTGACTGGCAAAACCTTCACTTAAATAGTCCCAAGCTGGATAATATTGATAATCCGTCTGACCATAAGGACGTTCATCTTTGTTATATCCTAAATCAAGATCAATATTTTGCTGATCATTGAGTTCATAACTAAGGGTTGAACGTAAATTTTGGGTTTTCTTGCCTTCGATATAATACGCTGGCGTGGCTTGTTTGCCCTGTGAGAACCACGCATCACGGTCATATTGCTCAGCCGATATCGAAAGACCTAATTTATCGGTCAATGCACCAGATGCAGAGGCACCCAGACGATATTGCTGTTTTCCTGTACCGCGATCAACTATATGATATTCCGCATTAATTGCGCCCTGCCATTCATCTGTTGGCTTTTTGGTAATAATGTTAATTACACCGCCAATCGCATCTGAACCATATAGCGCCGACATCGGGCCTCGAATGACTTCTACCCGTTCAATACTGGACAATGGAATCGAGCTAATATCCAGATCGGCATCACGCCATAAGGCACCTGTAGAAGAAATACGTTTGCCATTCACTAGAATCAAGGTATATACCCCGTTTGATTCACGCACCCCACGAATGGTCAACTTTTCACGACCACCGCCATTATAATTTTGCACCCCGACGGTTTTACCCACGACTTCAGCCAGACTATTTGCTGCTGATTGTTCGATCTGCTCTTTGCTGACAACAGTGATAGAAGCAGGTGCCGTATCTGGGCTTTCTTCTGCCAGACTGGCAGTGACGACGATCGTAGGTAAGGTCGTCCCCGCTTTCTGGGTTTGTTGATCTTCATTTGCAAATACTGCAAACGGCGTAAATGCTGCAATTGCAATCACTAATTTCTTCTTAGTCAAGACCATTTTTATTGCATCCTCAGTATTAATAACAATTTTCATTTGTTAATTGTTATCATTTGTAAAGTTTGCGAATCATAGCTATTTATTGATAATCATTCAATAGTTGAAATTATTTTTATTTGAAATTGATAATCATTCTTGTTTATGTAAAATTTAGTTATAATCGGCAATTTGAATATTGTTGTATTCCCCTATTCCTTAAACTTTATGCATAAGTAGATAAAATAATGCTATCCCGTTTCTTTATTTTTCATCCGATTTTTGCATCAGTCATTGCCATTATCATTTTGATTTTAGGCTTCTTTTCGATTCTGGCTTTACCTGTTGAACGGTATCCCAATCTTGCCCCGCCCAGTGTGACCGTTGCGACGGTTTATCGGGGAGCATCGGCTGAAACGGTCGAGGACAGTGTCACACAGATTCTGGAACAGCAGATTAAAGGCATTGATCACCTGCTCTATTACACCTCTAATAGCGAATCTTCAGGCCGCAGTACGATTGATATCCATTTTAAAATTGGTACGGATATTGATAAGGCTCAACTTCAAGTACAAAACCAGATGAATAGTGCCCTCAGTCGCCTCCCCGAACAGGTACAGCGTCAAGGTGTAAATATCTGGAAAACCACAGGTGATATGCTACTGATCGTAGGGGTTTATGATGAAACGGGTAAAGCCAATAACATCGACTTGTCCGATTATCTGGTGAATCACTTTGAACAGCCGCTGGCCCAGATTCAGGGCGTGGGAGAAGTTGATATCTTTGGATCGGCCTATGCCATGCGGATCTGGCTCAATCCGAATCAGCTTAAAAACTATAAGTTAATGCCAAGTGATATCGAGAAGGCTTTAGAGGATTACAATACTCAAATTGCCGCGGGTTCAATTGGTTCCATGCCTGCCGCGGCGGATCAGAATATCTATGCCAAAGTGACCGCTGGCTCGCGTTTGAAAACCATTGATGATTTTAAGTCGGTTGTGGTCAAGGCCAATATTGATGGCAGTCTGGTCTATCTTAAAGATGTTGCCCGTGTTGAACTGGGCGCAGAAAATTATGAAAGTATTAATACCTTAAATGGCTTCCCTTCCGCGGGTTTAGGGATTTTTTTAAGTCCTGATGCCAATGCCATTCAGACTTCAAAATTGATCAAGGATAAAATTGCGCAGTTAAGCCATCATTTACCTGCGGGTTATAAGATCGTTTATCCTCGTGACAATACACCTTTTATTCAGGAATCGATCAAGCAGGTCATCTTTACTTTACTGGAAGCAGTGATTCTGGTGGTATTGGTAATGTATCTATTTCTACAGAACTGGCGTGCGACCCTGATTCCGACGATTACCGTACCAATTGTCATTTGTGGCACATTTATCATTCTGTATCTGGCAGGGATGAGTATTAATACCCTAACCCTGTTTGCTTTGGTACTTGCGATCGGCTTGTTGGTGGACGATACCATTGTCGTGGTCGAGAATGTTGAGCGTCTTATCCATGAAAAACAGCTCGATGTAAGAGAAGCCTGTTTAGCATCCATGCAGGAAATTAGTGGTGCCTTAATCGGGATTACGCTTGTTCTTACGGCGGTATTTATTCCAATGGCCTTTTTTAGCGGCTCAACGGGCATGATTTACCGTCAGTTTTCAATCACGCTCGTGGCAGCAATGCTCTTGTCGTTAATTGCCGCCATGATGATTACGCCAGCGCTCTGTGCTGTATTACTCAAAAAGCAACAACCTAAACCTGTCTGGGGGCAATATTTAGAGCGTGGCGTGCACCGAATCAAAAATTTCTTTATTCAGTCAACTCAATACTTACTCGAATTCAAGTACTTTGCTTATCTGGGTGTTGCTACGCTGATTGTGCTACTGGCTTTGATCTATCGGGCTTTACCGACCAGTTTTATTCCGAATGAAGATCAGGGCCTACTGGCAGTGCAATTTGCCTTGCAAGATAGTGCCTCTTTAGGCCAAACCCAAGCCGTGGGTAAACAGGTTAATGATTATCTGCTCAAACAAGAAGGCAAAAATATTAAAACCGTTCTAGTGGTCAATGGACAGAATTTCTCTGGACAAGGGCCAAATCTGGGGATGGCCTTTGTTTCATTGAAGCACTGGGATGAGCGTCAAGGTGATGAAAATACTGCACCTGCTATTCGTGCACGCATGCAAAAGGATCTGTCAGATCTACTCCCAGCACGTGTGATGGTGGGTATGCCAGCCAGTGTCGCAGGTTTAGGACAATCGGATGCCATTGAATTATGGTTGCGTGATTTAACTGGCAAAGGGCGTGAATATTTACAACAACAATTTGCAGAGATTGAAGGTCAGTCAGCCCATTATCCTGCTTTTAGTCAGCTCAGTCCTTTAGTCAGCGACAACAAAGCCGCCGTATATGTGCAATTGGATCAAAACAAGGCAAAAATGTTAGGTCTGGAACAAAGTGAAATCCGTTCTACCCTTTCTACGGCTTGGGGTGGCAGTTATGTTAATGATTTTGTTGAACGCGGTCGGATTAAACGCATCATTATGCAAGGCGATACCGAATACCGCTCTAAACCTGAAGATTTACGCTACTGGCATGTGCGTAATCAATCTGGAGAAATGCTGCCCTTATCCCACTTTGCCCAGACACACTGGACAGGTGGGCCTGAGGTATTAAACCGTTTTATAGGACTGGCGGCGATCCAACTGGAGGCCAATGTCAGTGATGGATTTAGTTCAGGTCAGGCCATGCATCAACTCTCTGACTTAATTAACCAGCAATCAGGTGTAGATCTGGCTTGGAGCGGATTATCTTTACAGGAACAGCAATCCAGTCATCAGGCAATTTATCTGTATGTGATTTCGATCCTGTTTATTTTCCTGTGTCTGGCTGCCTTATACGAAAGCTGGAAAATTCCCTTCATTATCTTATTGGGTTTACCGCTCGGGATTACGGGGACGGTGGTTTTTGCGTGGTTATTTGAATTGCCCAATGATGTGTATTTCCAGATTGCGTTGCTCACGGCGATTGGATTGTCCTGTAAAAATGCCATTCTGATTGTTGAGTTTGCATCGACAGCACTTGCACAAGGACGAGATAAATATACCGCAGCGTATGAAGCATTAGCTTTGCGCTTACGTCCCATTATCATGACATCACTAGCATTTGGTGCGGGGATTATTCCCTTGGTCTTTGCCACAGGCGCTGGTGCCGCCAGTCGTTATGAGATTGGCATTAGTGTATTAGGCAGTGTGATTTTTGGGACGATCCTGATACCTTTATTTACCGCCTTCCTATTTGTAATGGTAAACAGCTGGGTCGGTTTGCCTAAACTGGAATGGCGAAATCTGGATATTTTATCCCGTATCCGAAATATGCGTATCAAGCAGGATGAATCTTGATATATAAAAATGCTGAATTGAAAAGGAAGCATTCTTTTCTATTTCAATCCAGCACAATGATCAATTCACTGAAAAATTTTGAACAATAAAAAAATGGCAGTTTTAATCTGCCATTTTTTTATTGACTTATTTGAGCTTAAGCAACGAGTTTTTCAATCCATACATCTAATGTTGGTTGTTCGGCAAGATCCTCAAAACTCACTTTTGCGCCGTGTGCCTGCCATTTTCCAACCAGCGTCATTAGACGGACAGAGTCTAAACCGAGCATAAGTAAGTCGTCATGTAGTTCGATTTCATGCACAGGGATTTGTAGCTGCTCACTGACCGCAGCAATAATGCCTTCCTTCGATAAAGCCGTAGCCATGTGCTTGAGATCCCATAAGCGCAGTACCTGACTGGTGGTCATGACCTGACCACAGCGAGTACTGATATATTTCAGTGCCATATCATGCTCAGAACGACTAAAATCCGCCATTGCATCGCCACAGACAAAGGGTTTGATATTGAGCATAAAGGCTTCTGCTGCACTCATGAGACAGCCGATATGCGCATAAACACCGCAAATCACCAATTGATCTCGTCCCCATTGTTGCATCAACTGTTCAAATTCAGAAAATTTAAAGGCACTATAACGCCATTTGGTTAAAACCGTATCTGCATCTGTGGCGGCGACATCAGGATGAATGCGGGTAATTTGCGGATCTGCCTTTAAGCCTGTCCCCCAAAAGTCAGTCAATAACTGACGATGCTCTGGAGTCTGGTCTCCAGGTTGTGCGGTATACACCACAGGAATATTGAGTTGACGCGCCTGTTGAATCAAGGCCTGTGTATTTTTTAATAATTCAGGAATAGGTGCTTGTTGCTGGTCATAGAAATCTAAGAAATATTGCTGCATATCATGAACCAGTAGAACTGACTGTTTGGCATCTAACTGCCAATGGGTTTTATTTTCAGTGAACTCATGGGCTTGAGGCATGGCATAACTGGCAATTTTAGGAATACTCATTACTTATTTCTCATCTTTTATAAATGACTTGGGGTGAAAAAATTAAACGGTTTCGGTTTGGAGATGCTGACGAAGCACTTTTTTATCGATTTTGCCAAAGGCGGTATAAGGAAACTGCTCGATAAAGTCGATTCGGTCAGGGATCTTATAGGTCGCTAAACCATAGTCTTTTAAATATTGACGTAGCTGCATACCACGGCGGATCGCGCTTGGATCGTTGTCCTGTGTTTGCCATGCAATAAAGGCACAGCTTTTTTCGCCCAACATCTCGTCAGGCATCGCCACCAGCGCAGCTAGACGGACTTGAGGATGAGTGACCAATGCTTGTTCCACTTCTTCAGTTGCGATTTTTTCGCCGCCACGATTAATTTGTTCTTTTGAACGGCCTTCCACAACGATACAGCCGTCAGCCCGAATACGAACCAGATCACCTGTGCGGTAGAAACCATCTGGGGTAAACGAACGTGCATTATGTTCGGGCGCCTTGTAATAACCACGAATGGTATATGGGCCTCGTGTGAGCAAATGCCCAATTTCGCCTGCTGCAACAGGTTGATCATGCTCATCAAGCACTAAAATTTCATCATCGGCTGAGATCTTTAGGCCTTGGGTATGAATAATCTGTTCGGGAGACATATCAAAATGGGTGTAATTCACCAACCCTTCTGCCATACCAAACACTTGTTGCAATCTCACCTGAAAATCATCAATCAACCTGCTGGCAACCGTATCGGGTAAGCGCGCACCACCAACTTGCAAACAGCGTAAGGTGGACAAGATGTCATCCTGATCTTTGTCAGCTTTATCCATCCACGGACGAACCAAAGCAGGCACCAGACAGGCATCCGTTACGCTATGTTTACGTATCAAGGCAAAAGCGGTTTCAGGGCTTGGATCGCTACCAAGAACGACTGCACCTCCCGCATAGAAAATACCTAATGCACCTGCTGAGCTCATAGAAAAGTTATGAGCTGCGGGTAACACCATTAACAGACGGGAGCTTTGCTCAAGCTGGCAGATCTTGGCACTTTCTCGCACACTATATAAATAGTCATCATGCGTGCGGGGAATCAATTTAGGAATGCCTGTACTGCCGCCTGAGAGTTGCAAAAAGGCCACTTGATCTGCACTGCTTGGGCGTATTGCCTGAGCTAAAAGATCAGTTTTGTGTAATAGTGCTGCAAGATTAGAAAACTCGGCTGCATCTCCTAAAACAAAAATATGCTGTAACGCTGGATTGGCTTGCTGGCATTTACGTGCCAATTCACGGTAATCAAACTTTTGTGCCCCGAAGTCAGCACAGAAATAAGCGCTTGCCTGAGTTTGCTGGAAAAAGCTATTCAGCTCAGCATGTCTATGTGCAGGTAAGGACATGATAGGTAGCGCACCTAAACGAATCAGGGCAAAAAACACCACATAGAACTGGTAACAGTTAGGCATTTGTACCACAGCTTTATCGCCTGCACGTAAACCCTGTTGATAGAGGTTATTGGCACAAAAACTGACAAGCTGGTTGAATTGTTGGTAATTAAGCGCTGTATCTGCATCGAAGATGGCAATATTCTCAGGGAACTGTTGTGCAGATTGCTGTAAAAAATCACTGAGACTCTGTCCGATCCAGTAGCCCTTTTCGCGATAGCGTGTCGCAAATGCCTCAGGATAAGGCACTGCGCCTTCTAGATAATTTTGCATATTATTTTACCTTCCCCATGATGTGTTCTGATGAAAACCCAAAACCATCTAATACAGTTCTAAATTTGGCCGCAGTTTCTGCATGCTCCGCACTTGGATCAGATGCTGCGACAATGCCTGCTCCTGCAAATAGGCGGGCGATATTGTGCTGGACGCGCGCACAACGAACAGTGACAGACCATTCGCCATTGCCTTGGGCATCTGCCCAACCCATCGTTCCAGCAAAAAGTTCCCGATTAAAAGGTTCCAGTTGCTCAATCAAACCTTTCGCTACAGCTGTTGGCTGCCCACAGATCGCAGGTGTTGGATGCAGTTTTTCAACCAAATCGAAAACGTGAATGTCTTTGTTTTTTAATTCACCTTCAATACGGCTGGCTAGATGCCATAAACGTTGGGTTCTAATGAGTGAAGGTTGTTTTGGAATATGTAGTTTTTTACAGAAAGGACTTAATTGATCCGCGATCATTTCGATCACAACCGCATGTTCATGCTGATCTTTTGCGGAAGCCAATAATTGTTGTGCATTGTGCTGATCCTGAATCGGATCTGTATCTCGTGCCAAAGTACCAGCGACAGGTTTACTCCAGACCTGAGTCCCCTGTTTAGCGACCAAAAGTTCAGGACTTGCACCAACAAACCAGCCTTCATGTGCCGCATCGCGGGCAACTGCATAGTTATAGCCTTCAGGATTGTCTTGACTTAAATGATAAAAGAGCTGGGAGATATCGATTTCATCAGACAGTTCTAATTCTAAAATTCTGGCAAGTACGGCTTTATTCAATTCACCTTGCTGCATTTTATGCACCAGTTCAGCGACTTGAGCTTGATATTGCTCACCAGAAGGAATAAAGCGGGCCTGTTCTATCGTACTTGCCGTTATTTCTCGATGAGATGAGGTGTAAAGAAGCTTTTGATAAAACTTCACCTCATCCATCAGCATGAGATTGACATCTTGCGCGTTGGAAAATGGAATGCCGCCGAGAATCTTCGCCTGTGGATGGCCTTGTTGAATCACCTGATTCAGTTGAGAGCGTGCCTGTTTTAACCAGTCAGATAAATGACTGTCTGGCGCAATATCGATATCCTGCAATTTATGCTGGCTTTTCAGGACATAGTCTGGCGTTGTAAAGTAGAAACCCGCATCGCGATCACATTGTAAGATTTCATGGGCGAATGCCACTCGACTTTCGGTATAGTTTTCTTTTTGAATAAAATAGGGATGTTGTATAGACATTGACTATACTCCTTTTACGACATCTTATTTTTAAGTTTTAAAGTGTTAAGAATTTATGTTTTTACACGCCTAGCGTGGCGCCGCCGTCAACGACAATTTCCTGCATGGTAATTTGCGCAGCTTGATCTGAAAGTAGAAAGACCACCACATTGGCAATATCTTCAGGTTCTGCAAGTTTCTGAAGTGGAATCCCCGTCCGGTATTGGGACAGATCACCATTGACCACTGCTGCAGGAGGCTGATCCGTTGTCCATAATTGTTTTTGCATATGGGTCAAGGTAGAACCGGGTGACACAATATTCACGCGGACATGATGTTGTGCTGTTTCTAATGCCAGATTACGACAATAATGACTTAAAGCCGCCTTGCTCGTGGCATACATCCCCAATTGTATACGTGGCATACGGGCACTATTTGAACTGACCGTAACAATACTCCCCTGTTTTTTGGCGCATAAATATTGGGCCACTTGTTGACTGATCGCAATCGGTGCGAGCAGATTCACGGCGAATGTGCGTTGCCAGTCCTCATTTTTTGCATCGAGCAACGAGGTCATGATTAAAATTCCTGCGGCATTCACTAGTCCAACAACGTTGTACTGCACCAGAATTTCTTCAATCACTTTTTTTGTCTCAGCTTCGTCGGTGATATCCAGTTGAATACCGTTCCATCGTGAAGCGAGTTCGGGTGTTAGGTTTTGGGTTATTTCCCAGTGTTCGGGCTGTGCTTGCTGGTCAAGGCCAATGACGGTAAAACCTTGTTGCAACAATCGAGATGAAATTGCTGCACCAATGCCTCTGGCTGCTCCCGTTACAATGACGGTAGAGCTCATATGAATACTCCAAATTTGCGACCAATTTTTTGATCGCCGAACATAATTGCAAATAATTATCATTACAATCAAGCTGGCAATTTTCACTTTTTTATCAAATAAGAAAAAAATGGTTGTTTTTAAAGCTATTTTATTTCTTAAATTGTTGTTTTTTATCATTAAGCGAAATTAGTGTGTTTTTTTATTGGATATAATGATAATTATTTGCATTTACAAATGAGAATCATTCCATTATTGTTGGGCCGCTTTCTAGTCGATATATGGACTTAAGATGAAGCCAAATTACTTTCCAATTCATCCAATATTCCAACAAAAAAACTTAGGTTCTGACATCTGGTGGAATTCAGTCGAACACATCGGTACCCCTCTTGTTATTGAAGATAACCAGCAGTTGCACTGTACTTTTTTATGGCGTCGTCAGTCAGAAACTGAATCGACCTATATTGATGTGTATTCGCAAAGCCCTTCCATTTATCAACAATGGAATGCATTCCAGCAGATTGAAAATACGGATATTTCCTTTTTTGAAATAACGCTGCCTCTAAATTGGTCTGGTAGTTATGTATTGGTGACGACCCCTGATAGAGCGCCTGAAACACCAGAGGCACAGCTTCGTCGCAAATGGTGGATCAACCAGCTACAGCATTATGTTCAGGTGGATCGCTTCAATCCTTACCCACCCTATCCAGCGCAAGTCTCGCGTTGGGTCAATCAATTGCATTTGGGGCAGCAACAAGATTCTCGGCAAGCAAACGTGTCTCCCGTTTATGAGTCGATTGAATGGCACAGCCAGCATCTGGCAACAACCTATCAAGTTGACTTCTACCAGACCGCGCCGCTGACAGAAAACAGCCCATTGGTAATTCTTCTGGATGGACAAGTCTGGAGTCAGCATCTACCGATTTTACAAGACATCCAGTCTCGTACCAATCAGGGCAAGATGGATGCGGCAAATTATGTATTTCTACACAGTATCAATAGTGAACAACGTTGTCTCGACTATGGCTGTCGTGACCTGTTTTCACAGGCCATTGTTGAAGAGCTGATTCCGTATATTCAGCGAAACTTCTCTTTATCTCCATCCATCCCCGTATTTTTATGCGGTCAAAGTCTAGGTGGTTTATGCGCTCTGCATTCACTTTTACTTTATCCCACCGCTTTTCAGGGTCTGATTTTGCAATCAGGCTCGTACTGGTGGTCCGATTATTCAAACAGTGATTTTTTAAATGTTCATACACAACGTTTTTTAGAGGTGATCGAACACTATCTGCAACCGATTCCCAACGAGACTCAAATCTTCATCCGTACTGGCGCTTATGAAACAGATATGCGTGAAGACAGCCAATTACTTTACGCGACCTTAAGTTCAGTACGACCTACCCAGATTCACACCTTTGCAGGTGGCCATGACGCAATCAATTGGAAATATGATCTGGTCGACACGCTGCAAACCCTAATTTCTTAAAAAAACCTTGAATTTTCAAAGGAAAAACATGATGAGTACTTTACAAGAAAATTATATCAATCCATTTGATAACGAAAACCTATCCTTCTTCGTGCTTAAAAATATAAAAGGTGAATTCAGCTTATGGCCTGAGTTTCATACCTTACCTGCTGGTTGGGAAGTGCGATTAGGACCAACTACGCGTTCTGAATGTATTGACTATGTCGAGCAGCATTGGAAAGCAATTAACCCATTCCAAGTGGCTTAATGGAGTTACCGATATGAACCAAGCATTACATAATGAATTTATTCAGGAACCGACACAGCCTTTACGCTTAAATCTGCTTTCAACTCAACAAGGGATTTTCCTTGCAGATCATTTAAGTGCGATTGAAGACTTATATACCATTGCACATTGTCTGGAATTACCAAAAACACTGGATCTGGCAACGTTCAAGCAAGCCATTCAGCTGGGTTTAAGTGAAGCAGATACGGTCACGGCGCAGTATTCCTGCAATCCTGCGGAACCATTCTTACAGCTCAAAAATCAGGTTGAAATTCCAATTGAAGAATTTGATTTTTGTCATCTTCCACCCGAGCAGGCACAAAAACGCTTGTGGGACTGGATGCCAACCGACCGCCAATATGCCAAGTCATTAAAAAACAACGACAGCAATCTTTATCGCCAGGTGCTGTTTGTTTGCCACGATAAAGTCTATTGGTATCAACGCTATCATCACATCATGCTAGATGGTTTTAGTATCATTAACCTGACCAAGCGCATTGTTGAGATTTACCAGCAACTTCAGAATGATGAACTGAAGGCCTCACCTTTTATTACTGTGAAAGATGTGATTGCAGAAAGACAAGCCTATGAGGCCAGTCCAAAGTTTCAGGAAGATCAGGCTTTCTGGAAAAATTATTGCCAAGACCTTGCTTCACCAGTCACATTAAGTACTCATCATCTTGCGGCAAAAACAACTGCCCGATTTATTAAACATCAATTGCATTTCTCTCAAGGAATTCTTGCACAAATTCAGGCTTTGGCTTCTGCTGCAAAACTGGCTTTGCCTGACATGATGATGGCGCTGTCACTACATTATCTTTATAAAATGACAGACAAGTCTGAATTGGTTATGGGCGTTCCATTCATGCGCCGTCTGGGTTCCAAAGCCATTCGTGCCTTATTACCTACAGTGAATGTTCTGCCTGTTCAATTTCAGGTAAATCCGCAGCATAGCTGGATCAGTCTGGCACAGCATGTTCAGGCGCAGTTGGCACAAATTCGCCCGCATCAAAAATATGATGCAGAACAGATTTTACGTGACTTAAATTCGATTGATGCCCATGAGCGTATTTATGGCCCTATCCTGAATTATAAAGCGTTCGATCAGGATCTGGTGATTGATGATCAGGCCGTGAAAACCCATCATATTTCCACGGGGCCAATCGATGATTTTGAATTTTCGTTTATCGTTCAAAATCAGGAATTGATGATTGAGCTACGAGCCGATGCAGCCCGTTACACGCAAGATGAATTGTTAATGCATAGTCAGCGTTTGACTTTATTGCTTGAACAATGTCTTGTACAACCAGAGCAAAGCTGTGCGCCATTTAGAATCACGACCACTCCAGAACAGCATCTTCTTGATCAAGCGGGTACAGGGCCACGGGTTGCGCATCCTGAAAGTTATAACAATGTACTGGATATTTTTTATGAACAGGCCAGCAAATATCCAGACCGAATTGCGATTCTGAGCGGTGAACGCGAATCATTGTATCAGCTCACTTTTGCTGAATTAAAAGCACAGATCAATCAGTTTACCCGTTTCTTACAAGCTCACGGCGCCAAGAAAAATACCGTGATTGCGGGTGCGATTCCGCGCTCAGCAGAATCTGTGGTGATGATGTTATCCGTACTGAATTCGGGTGCAAGTTTCTTACCACTGGATCTAGACTATCCTGTTGATCGTATGCAAATGATGTGTGAGGATGCGAACCCCCTCTTCGTTTTAACCACACAGGCACTCTCAAATCAGTTGCCACAAGCTTTGCAGCAAATTCATCTGGATGATGAGGCTGTTCGAGCGCAAATTCGTGCGCAGGATGCAGCAGATATTCCGGCAGAGCAGCGACGTTTTGATTTTCAGGATGTGGCCTATGTCATTTTTACGTCAGGAAGTACAGGACGACCTAAAGGTGTAATGAACACTCACGGTTCTTTGCTCAATCTGATTCTTGTACATCAACATACGATCTATTTCCCTGTGCTGGAAGCGGTACAACAACGTTTCCCTGATCGACCACTCAGAGCGGCTCATACGCATTCGTTCTCATTCGATTCTTCATGGTTACAGGTATTCTGGTTAATTTGGGGCCAAGAGCTACATATTTTTGATGAGAATATGCGCCGTGATGCGTATGGACTGGTACAGGAAATTCAGCAACGTCAAATTGATACGCTTGATTTACCGCCATCTTTTTGTGCCCAGATGATTAGCAATGGACTATTTGAGCAAGGTCAGCATCATCCAAGCCTGATTTTGATTGGTGGTGAAGCTGCGCCATTGGCTTTATGGCAACAATTAAATGCACAGCCTGATTTATTTGCGCATAACTTATATGGACCAACCGAATATACCGTTGATACTTTCCGTGCAGAGTTAAAATTGACGGAACGCCCTGTGATTGCCAATCCGATTGGCAATACCCAAGCTTATGTGCTGGATCAAAATCTGCAACGTTGCCCAATTGGTGTCATTGGTGAGTTATATATTTCAGGTTTTGGTATTGCCAACGGTTATCTGGGGCGTGCGGATTTAAGTTCAACCCGTTTTATTGCCAATCCATTTGAACACGGACAGCGTATGTATCGTACAGGTGATCTGGTGCGCTGGAATATGGCAGGCAAACTTGAATTTATGGGGCGTTGCGATGATCAGATCAAGATTCGTGGTTATCGTGTCGAAATTGGTGAAGTCGAAAATGCCCTTTCAGTACTGCCAAATATTGAAAGCGTGGTGGTGATTGCAGAACCGATCAATAATAGCCACCGTCTTTTAGGCTATTGTGTGGTGAAAGATATTCAACTCGATGAAGCAAAAAGCGAGAAGCTCAGCCAGCATTACCTCAGTTTACTACGCCAAAACCTGCCTGATTATATGGTGCCCTCGGCCTTGACTGTAATGCAGGAGTTCCCGCGTAATGTCAGTGGTAAAGTCGATAAAAAGGCCCTGCCAAGACCGCAAATTCGTACCCAAAGTCGTGCCGCCCAAACCCCAGAACAACATTTGCTGTGTCAGATTGCGGCTGCTGTTTTAAAACTAGAGCAGATCGGCATTGACGATGATTTCTTTATGACGGGTGGCGACAGTATTTCTGCCATCATGTTATGTACCCAATTGCGTCAACATGGCTATGGTTTAAAACCGAGTGATGTCTTCCAGCTCAAAACCATTGCAACTATGGCTACTCAGCTGGAAGTACTGGATCCTAGAGATATTGATTACACCATGCAGTCGGTTTTTGATGATCAAGTCATTAACAAGGTGCAAACAGAATATGGACAGGATTCGATTGTTTTACCGCTATTGCCGTTACATAAAGGCATGTTGTTCCATGCGCAGCTTGAACAGCAACAGGCTAGCTATAATGCCTTTACTCGCCTGAGTCTCACGGGTGAGATTGATCTGATCCAGTTACAACAGGCATTGACCAATGTATTAAGAAAACACCCGCAACTGGCAGGCTGTTTTGATAGTACATTGCATGATGAACCAATCTTTGTCTATACGCCGAATCCAACCCGAATCTGGCCTGTAGATGTATATAGCAGTACCCCTGAGACCCTGGAAAAATGCATTGCAGATGTGCTTAAGCAACCGATGCAGTTGCATCAGGCGTATGGACTGATTCGTGCTGTGTTGATCCAGACCTCATCTCAACAATCTGAATTGATTTTGATGGTGCATCATTTGTTGACAGACGGTTGGTCTACCCCGCTGTTTATGCAAGATTTCATTCAAGCTTATCAGAACCCCGAGCAAAGTCTGACGGTTGCCAAACATGCCTATGCCGATGTCATTCTGCAACTGGTACAGCAAGACCATACTCGTTCTAAACAGGTTTGGCAGCAGGATTTGGCCGATGCTCAAGCTTTAGTTTTATTTGAACATGCCAAGAAACAAAACGTACAGGAAACCCAACATCGTTTAAATGCAAAATTGAGTGCAGCGCTTCAACATAAGCTGCGTCAAACGGGCATTACCTTAAATGTGTTTATGCAAATGATCTGGGCAATGTGCTTACAGAGCGATGCGCATCGTGAAGATATCCTGTTTGGTACACCTGTTGCGGGGCGTTCTGCACCCGTGAACGGTATCGAGCAGCAAATTGGTCTATTTCTGAATACTATTCCTGTACGTGTCCAACTACAGATGCAGCAGAATTTATGGCAGCAATTGCATCATCTGCAACAATTGCATATTCGTCATTTGGAACATGATGGTTTAGGACTCAATGAAATACAGCAGCAATTGGGTCAAGGCAGTCTATTTGACAGTCTTTTAGTGGTAGAGAATTATCCTGACCATCAATATCTGCAACAACACTTAGGTTCAGCAAAAATTGAAAAGCTGACCAATCGTGGCTATAGCCATTATCCTCTGGCCTTGTTGGTGATTCCTGATCAGGAAATTGAGTTATTACTGGAACAACGTGGTGTGATTGCACAGCCAGTGCAATTCTTGCAACGTATTGAACAATTGATTCAGATCGCATTGGAGCAACCTGAAACGGCATTGCAGCATTATCCATTGCAATTACCTGTTGAACAGCAATTGATTGAGCAGATTAATCAAACTGCACATGATGTTCCGTATACAACCTTGCAGCAATTGTTGCGTACGCAGGCATTGCGCCATCTAGACGCCATTGCACTGATGGATGAAGAACATCAGCTCAGCTTTGCGCAAGTACGTCTGCAAGTTTGTACACTGGCGAAACGATTACAGCAATCCAGTGTTCAGGCTGGTGATATTGTCGCAATCGCTTTACCTCGTTCAGTCAAGCTGAGTATTGCGATTCTGGCTGTGATTGAAGCGGGTGCAGCCTATTTGCCGATCGATATTCAGCATCCGACCGAACGTATCAAGTATATGTTGCAAGATGCCAAGCCGCGACTAACCATTACCGCAGCAGACCTGTTAACAGATATCGATACACCGAAACTGAATTTTGAAAGCTTATTTGATGTAGCCGATACCGCACTGACCAATTATAGAATTACATTGGTGAGTCCACAGCAGCCTGCCTATATTATTTATACCTCGGGAACCACAGGTCAGCCTAAAGGTGTGATGGTGTCTCATCAGGCAATTGTGAATCGTATTTTATGGATGCAACACCAGTATCCACTGGATATCAATGACAGCATCCTACAAAAAACACCATGCAGTTTTGATGTTTCCGTGTGGGAGTTTTTCTGGTCTTATCTGGTGGGTGCACGTTTGGTGATGGCGCCTGTAGATGCGCATCGTGATCCAATGGCTTTGCTGGATATTATTCAGCAGAACAATATCACGACTTTGCATTTTGTCCCTTCCATGCTGTCTGTATTTGATGAAGCGGTCACTGCATTTTTAAAGGATGAGCAACGTAAGGCACTGCCATTAAAACGTGTGTTCTGTAGTGGTGAAGCATTGCCGACTGCAATGGCGCAGGCCTTTAATCAACATTTCAGTGCTGAATTACATAATCTATATGGCCCAACAGAAGCAGCCGTGGATGTGAGTTATATGGATGCTCAACAGGCCCAGTTCACATCTGAAAATAGTATTGCGATTGGCTATCCAGTCTGGAATACCCAACTCTATATTCTGGATCAATATTTACGTCCGCTCCCGATCGGTGCTGAAGGTGAACTGTATTTGGTTGGTGATCAGCTGGCGCTGGGATACTTGCAACGTGCGGATCTGACGGCAACACGTTTTGTTGCGAATCCATTTCAGACTGGACAACGGATGTATCGTACAGGTGATATTGCCCGCTGGAATATAGATGGCAGTATTCAATATGTAGGCCGTGCAGATGATCAGCTTAAAATCCGTGGACAACGTATTGAATTAGGTGAAATCGAACAACAATTACGTCTGGTCAGTCAAATTGACGAAGTTGTGATTCAGCCAATGTCTGTTTCAGCAGATCAAAATGCGACTGATCTGCAACTGGTTGCTTATCTAAAAACCACACAAAGTGTTGATGCTGGCAGTTTAAAGAAACGTTTAGCGAAACACTTGCCGACTTATATGATTCCAAGCCATTTCATTGCGCTTGAGACTTTGCCGTTAAGCCATAACGGTAAATTAGACCGTAAAGCCTTGCCACGCCCGCAATTGAATCACTCTTCACAGCAGCGATTTGCTTCGAGTGAAACCGAATTAAAACTGGAACAGATTTTCCAGAATATCTTGGGATTAACGCGTCGTATCCATGTCGAAGAAGATTTCTTTGCGCTTGGAGGTCATTCGATTCTTGCCATGAAACTGGCAATTGAAATTAAAAAGACTTTTGACCGAAGTCTGGCGGTGAATCAAATCATGACGGGTGCCAATATTGAAAAACTGGCTGAGCAAGTGCAACTACAAAATCTAATGAATCAGGCCAATGATGAAGCTGGTTTTGACACCACTTTCATGATCCGTGAGGCAAAAACTAAACCTGTATTCTGTATTTATCCAGGTTCTGGTCTGGCTTGGCAATATAGCGTGCTCAACCGTTATTTACATCCCGATATTAGCCTGATTGGTTTGCAATCCCCTCGTCCGAATGGTGCGCTGGTTTATAGCCAGAGCATGGATGAGCTGATTGATTATCAATTAAAACAGGTACTCGACATACAGTCAGAAGGTCCATTTACCTTCTTGGGATATTCTCTGGGTGGAACGATTGCCTATGGCCTTGCAGATCGTTTGCAATGTTTAGGTCATGAGGTTGCTTTTGTGGGCTTGTTAGACACCTATCCTGCGGAAATTCATGAATGGAACATGCAAAATGCCGCTGTGGTAACCGAAGAAGCAGAACAGGAACAAATCCAGTTCTTTAATCAGATTTTAGATGGTGCTGATGAAGCGCTGAATGAAGAAAAAGACAGTTTGCAGGAATACATTTTTGCGAATTATCGAGATGCCGTGCGTCTGTTGAGCCAACACACAACCACTGCTTACGCGGGCAAGATCCATGTTTTTGTGGCGGAACAATCACTCCCTGCCTATATCCAGCCTCAACAAAACTGGCAACCTCTTGTGAATGAGCTGGAGATTATCCGTTTGCCAGAAGCCAGTCACGAAACTTTATTATCGCCTGAACAATTGACCACATTAGGGCCATTGTTAAATGACTATCTCAGTCAAGTCTATCAATTAAAGGATTCAAAGCATGAAGCTTAAAAATATCTTGACTGACTTTAGTCTGCTTAAAGTGAATACACATTTCCGAAATGTTTTTATTGCCCGAACCGTTTCGCTGCTGACGATTGGGATGTTAATTGTTGCGATTCCTCAACAAGTCTATCAAATGACGCAGGATGTCTTTCAGGTTGCAATTGTGACCGCTTTTGAAGGCATTGCCATGTTTATCGGTTTGCTGCTGGGTGGTGTACTTTCGGATCGATATGATCGAAAAAAACTGATTTTATTTGCCCGTTTGGTTTGTGGTTTAGGGTTTATGGGCTTGGCGGTGAATGCCATGCTCGATACACCTTCGCTTTATGCACTTTATTTTTTAAGTGCGTGGGATGGATTTTTCGGCGCTTTAGGTGTTACGGCAATGATGGCGATTATGCCGATCATTGTTGGGCGTGAGAATATTGTGCAAGCGCGTGCCATCAGTATGGTTTCGGTACGTCTGGCGACAGTAATTTCACCTGCGATTGGTGGAATTGTGATTGCCGCGAGCAGTGTAGCGTGGGCTTACTGGATTGCGACGATTGGCACCTTGTTTACGGTGTTGCTATTACTTGGCCTACCTGTATTAAAACCACAAACCGAAAGTGAAGATGAGCATCCAGTTCAGCAGTTATTACAAGGTTTCAAATTTGTTTTCCAGAATAAAGTAGTGGGTAGCACCATTCTGATTGGTACGATTCTGGGCTTCACCAGCGCCATTCGTATCCTTTTCCCACAGATTGTTGACCGGCAATTTGCGGGAGGCGCATTTGAATTGGGCTTAATGTACTCCGCAGTGCCATTAGGCGCAACTTTGGGTGCACTGTTAAGTGGCTGGACTGCCAGTTTAACCCGACCGGGTACAGTCATGATTTATGCCAGTCTTGCTGTTTTTGCCTGTATGTTTTTGATTGGCTTGTCGCCGTGGTTGCTGTTGACCTTGGTGATCTTAAGTGTGTTCGGCTATCTTTCAGCAATCGCCAACCTGTTGCAATACAGCATCGTACAAGGTCATACGCCTGATGAATATTTAGGTCGTATCAATGCCATCTGGCTGGCTCAGGATGCATCTTCTGACTCGATTGCCACCACAATTCTGGGCGCATTGACACGTTTCCTGCCTATCTCAAGCAGTATTTTTATCTTCAGTGGCTTGAGCTTTGCACTTGGGCTGGGTTTTCTGATGAGTGCTGAAAAGATCAGAGACGCAAGTTTTAATGATCCTGACCTGCAACAAAGTTAGAATTTTCTCATGCAAATAGATGGCGACTTTGCCATCTATCTGTTTTATTCATATCTAAGAAATTAATTGCTTTGTACTATGTATGTAATGACATCATCATTATTAAATTGCCAATACCCCTGATATTCAGACTTTAACCCATAACATTGGCTAGTTTTTTGATCAAATTTTAAAATAGCTGATTGATTCTTCATGTTCATTTCAACTGCTGTTGCTTCCAAGAAATCAATATAATTTTGAGCAATTGGATAAACGGCTTTGTAGAGACTTTCTTTCAAAGAAAAAATAAGCGTCAGGTATTTACGAAAACTTAAATATTGCGAGATTTCGGCTTGCCATAATTTTTGTTCGCATGGAGTCAAAATCAGTGTTGCACTTTCCTCGGCAAAACTGGTCTCAACGATTCGTTCTATATCTATACCTAAATATTCAGATTGCGATGAAATCGCGACAATCACCTGCTCATTTGAATGACTGATACTGCCAATAAAGCCTTTGGGCCATTGCGGTAATTTTAGCTGCGTCGAACTAATGCACATTGAGCAATTAAAATGTTGTTGCAAGATGGCTTGTGCCAGAATACGTCCTGCAAAAAACTCATTGAGGCGTTTTGCGCTGGCATTTTCCAAGTAACTCGGTCGTTCAAGTCTATAAGACTGTCGAATCTGGTTGATTATCGAAATGTCTGCACGATAACAAATCGTGTTTGCTGTAAGTCGTATCAGTGTTGCATGTTGCAGGCAAGCTGATGCTAGCGTTGGTGGAATTTCTAAAAAATAATTCATCAAGTGTTACAGGTATTATTGCCTGAACATTATACATAATTAAGAGAATGATTATTATTTGCCAAACTGATTTTTAAAAAATGTGATTTTTACAGAAATATTATTTCTGTCGCGTAGCCACCCAGCAAAGAACTGAACCAATACAAACCATTGCTGCGCCTTGCCAAAAGGCAATCGAAAGAGTTGTTTGTAAAACGATAGCTGCCAGCGCTGCCGAAAAAATAGGGATAAAGTAAGAAGCGCCCGCTAACAGTGTAACATTGCCATGCAAGATCCCGACATTCCATGCGGCATAGCCAAAGCCCATAGCGGCAGCAGCAAGTGTAAGATAAACCAGTGCATGCAAATCAAAATGCATCGGTTCAGCACCCATGAATAGATATTTAAGCCATAACGCCACCGCCGTCAGGATAAAGAATAACGTGACACCATTTTTACCATTGGCAATTCTAGCCGTTACTGTGCAATAAGCCGCCCAAATCAATGCACCGATGAAGGCTAGTCCATAACTTAGAGGATTATTTTGAACATTCGCCCACATGCTAGCGAGGTCAAGCCCTTGATCCCCTCCAAGTACCCAGCAAATTCCTAAAATAGAAATTATAAAACCGGGAATTACGAGCCAACTTGATTTTTGATGATTAAACAGAATTGCACATACCATGGTCAGCGCTGGCCATAGATAGTTCACCATACCTACTTCAATCGCTTGCTGACTGGTATTGGCATAGCCAATCGATAATGCAAGGCAAAGCTCGTAAGAAACAAAAAGTAAGCTTCCCCAAATCAGATATTGTCGGGGGAATTCACTTAGCTTGGGAAATCCAATGCTCATCAATAAGAACAATGACGCGACACTGTAGATCATGGCAGCTCCGCCCGTCGCCCCAAGATTTTCACTGACGCTTCGAATCAACCCGACAATTGAACTCCATAAGAGCACAGCAATGAGTCCTACTAAGGTTGCATTTCTTTTGGTTATCATCCACTTAATCACTTATCAAGTTTCATATTCTGATCATGAAGAATGAACGATTGATTCTTCACTTGAATATTAGAGTTTATAAGGATTTACTTTTTACCATGACTCGTCTGCTTTGCACAGGAATCATATTGAATTATTTAAAAATTCTATCGGTATATTGCTATGAGTTTATCGTTGTACCCGCGGTGATATTAATGATGGTAGCGGTCATTGCACTGGCATGATCAGATGCCAGAAATGTCACCGTTTCGGCAATTTGAGCCAATGTCGGTAATCTTTTTAACATGGTACTTTGCGCAGCTCCATTTAACCATTCATCCAAGCTCAGACCCATGGCTTGTGCTTTTAAGCTAAATAACTCACGAGTATAAGACCCTGCTTGGGCGGCATCCGCAATTGCATGGGAGCGTATACCAAGCACCCGAATATTTTTCGGTCCAAGTTCACAGGCGAGCGCTTTGATAAATGCTTCAGTTCCTGCACAACCGACGATATGTCCCAAATGACCCGCTATCGCTATTCCTCCCGAAGGTGCAATTACACTAATTATTGTACCTGTAGAGGTTGCTCCCATATAAGGTGCCACTGCTTTTGAAATATTAAATTGTGCAGTAAGAAAAGGTGTGATGCCCTGCATAAATTCATGCTGGGTGAGTTCTGAAAGTTCTTTGCCTTGGTTATGCATAAAACTGGCGGCATTGATGACCACGTCGATTTCCCCCGTTTGCTCAACCAACTGTTTTATCGCTGTTTGGGTGGCTTGTTCATCTAGGACGTCCACAATAAAGGTTTTTACTCGACCTTCTACGTTGTGAATATTTGCTGCAACCTGCTCCAGTTTGTCCTGATGACGGGCTCCTAAATAGACGTGTGCACCTTCTCGGGCCAAGACATGGGCAATCGCGTGCCCCACTGCACCACTTCCACCAAAAATTACGGCAATTTTATTTTTAACTAACATGAGATATGCCCGAACCTGTATTTTTATTTTTCATTTATTGTACGCTTTTTAGCCATGTTTCGGCGATTTCGAATTCTCTATTTTTTATTTAAAAGTTGGTTGGAGAATAAAAAAACCTCCAATATAACTTAGAGGTTTTCTACGCTTAATCGGTTTTTAAGGGGTAAGAATGACCTTACGACATTCTTCTTCCCTATTATCGAAAATACGATAACCTTCGGCTGCATCTTCTAATTTCATTCGATGGGTAATGATGGCTTCTGGTGACAACTTACCGTCCTCAATCAATTCTAATAATTGAGGTAAAAATTGATGCACATGCGTTTGTCCCATTTTAAAAGTAAGCCCTTTATCAAAAGCATCGCCAAATAGGAAACCATGAATAGGCCCTGCATATACACCGGGTACACTGACCACTCCACCTCGACGTACCGCCGCGATACATTGACGTAAAACTACACCACTTGAGCCTTCAAGTTTTAGATTCGTCAGCAATGTTTCTATAACACTGCCTTTTGCCTCAAAGCCAATGGCATCAATGACCGCATCCACACCACGATAATTGCCTGTGTTCTGGATAATGTATTCGGCAGCATCTACTGCTTCAAAATCAACAGGAATCGCCCCATACGCTTCCGCTGCATATCTCAATCGGTATTGATTATGATCGACAATAAAGATCTTTTCTGCACCGAGCATTTTGGCGCACGCTGCACTCAGCAGGCCAACAGGACCTGCACCATAGATTGCCAAAGTCGAACCTTTAGTGACTTTTGCATTGCTTACGGCCTGCCATGCAGTGGGTAAAATATCAGTGAGAAAAAGCACTTTTTCATCTGACAATGACGTGGGCACTTTAAACGGCCCTTTATTGGCCTTGGGTACACGTACATATTCTGCCTGCCCGCCCGGAATGCCGCCATAAAGATGACTATATCCAAACAAAGCAGCGCCTGAAGGAATTTGTTTTTTATTAATAATCGATCCTCGGCCTGTATTGGTGGTTTCACATGCCGCGGTTAGATTTAACTGGCAAAAGAAACACTGTCCACAAGCAATGACAAAAGGCACAATGACCCGATCACCTTTTTTAACCTGTGTGACGGCAGAACCGACATCTTCAACAATCCCCATAAATTCATGTCCAAAAATATCACCCTGCTCGGTTTGAGGAATTTTTCCTCGATACAGATGCAGATCTGAACCGCAAATTGCAGTTGCAGTGACCCGTAAAATGATATCGTCAGCTTCTTGAATAACAGGATCAGCTACCGTTTCAACTCGAACATCTTCAGCACCGTGGTAAGTAAGCGCACGCATGGTTATTCCTTTAATTTTTAATTGTTCATTTGATTATGGGCAGTGTTTCTTTACCGTTTGCAACGTTTGTTTGCGCTCAGGTAAGTCATATTGTGAATATGCAAAAGGAACTAAAGCTTTGTAACCAATCATGAAAAAATTAAGAAAAAGCTGAAAAAGAATATGTTTAAGAAAATGCAATGAATAGCAATAAAAAATGCCAGTTGATAAAAACTGGCATTTTCAAAGTGGTAAAGCATTTCAGCTTCTTAGTGGAATGAAGCTCTGCATGCTAAAAGAAATTAATAATGGTCTGGATCACAAGCGCATTAATAATATCGACAAAAAATGCCCCAGTCAGCGGAATAATCAAGAAGGCTTTATGCGAAGGTCCATAAGTATTGGTAACTGCCTGAATATTCGCAATTGCTGTTGGCGTTGCACCTAAGTTGACGCCACATTGTCCTGCACAAAGTACCGCTGCATCGTAGTTTTTGCCCATAATTTTAAAGGTGACGAAAAATAGATAAAGCGCTAGAAACAGGGTTTGTGCAATAAGAATAATGACAAGTGGTCCTGCCAGACCAGCAAGCTGCCAGAGCTGTAAAGACATCAATGCCATCGAAAGGAACAAAGCCAAAGATGCGTTACCAAATACGTCAATACAGCGGTCGAATAGCTTGATATTAAAGATATATTCCAGCGTATTACGTAAGAACACACCACAGCCTAATGCCCATACAAAGGTTGGTAACTCAAACCAATGACCTTTGGCAAAGTCAGTCATAAAATTGGCAAAGAAAATACACAGTGCAAACATCCCCAGTGTCTTTACCGCATCGTCTGCCGTAATCAGGCGGGTTTTTTCTGGATATTCAAATGGTGCTGTTTCATTTGCAGGTGGTGCTTCAGTACGTTGCTGTGTCGGTGCAATTTCTTCGGCCAATTGATAACGACGAATCAAAAACTTCGCTACTGGGCCACCCATCATGCCACCGACAACTAAGCCGAAGGTTGCACTGGCCATACCTAAAACGACAGCGCCTTGAATACCATATTCATTTTCAAAAATGCTACCCCAAGCACTTGCAGTACCGTGGCCACCCGTTAAGGTCACAGATCCCGTAATAAGACCAATCAATGGATCTAGTCCTAAAGCAGTTGCCAAACTTATGCCTAAAGCATTTTGTAATAAAACATAAGTCACTACACAGAACATGAAAACAATCAGTGTTTTTCCGCCTTCTTTCAACTTTGACAGGCTTGCGCTCAAGCCGACCGAAGTAAAAAAGACCAGCATGAAACTGCGTTGAATGTCCGCATTAAAATTCACCGTAATATCAAATTTGGTGAATAGAAAATAAGTGACAATCGCAGCGACAAGTCCACCAATTACAGGTTCAGGCATATTGTAGCGTTTTAATAAACTAACTTTATTAACCAGAAAATAACCAATAAAAAGTACAAAGACTGCAACTACAATCGTACCAAAAATGTCGATATCAAAATTCATTGTTTACCAAATCAAAAAACACTGACGAAAGTCGTTGGTTAAGAGAGACCTTCTTTTGAAGATAAAGCGAGCGATAGTAAAGCAATTAGAAGGATTTGTTTGTTAAGCTTAGTAATTTTTTGCAGGCCTAAACATGTAAAAATCGATATAAATACAATCGGTTAATGTCGGCTCAATTTCCTTTGATCAGAATCTTTTAAATTGAAGTATAAAATTTATGAGTTTGGGATAATTTCTTCTAATTGATTATCATGATGAGATAATTTTTATCTCCTCTATCCTCTAAAATATCTTAAATCATCTGCTCCTTCAGATCGTATCATTAGATTTCATTCTCTCTAAGAATCACCAGATCAGCAGCTATTGATGCAATCCAAGTACAAAAATATGCTCCTCAATAAGGTGGTTCTGATCAACAATAAGTGAGTGTTTATTGAACGATACGAGGCTGAGGTATGTGTGCAAACTATCGACCTATTCAGAAAAGTCGGGCTCATTTATTAGATTTGTTTGAACCGACATTTGACTACAAAACGGATATTTATCCTGAAGATCTTAGCCCGATCCTGATCTCTCCCGATCAAAAAGTAGAATGGCGTGCTGCCCGTTTTGGTCTGGTACCTTTTTGGGCCAAGGAGTTAAAGGCAGTTCAGAATGCTTATAATGCACGTGCTGAAACGGTGGCTGAAAAAAACAGTTTCAAACATGCTTGGAACAAAAATCAATTTGCTTTGGTACCTGTCGAGATTATTTTTGAGCCTAAGTATATTGATGGGCAAGCACAGTGGTATGGCATCTATCGTCAGGACAAAAAGCCGTTTACAGTCGCCGCTATATATGAATATGCAAGTGTTGCAGGTCAGGAAATTCTCTCCATGAGTATGCTAACCATCAATGCAGATTCCCACCCTTTAATGAACCAGTTTCATGCGCCTGAACATGAAAAAAGATCAGTCGTTATCATCTCTGAAGGCCACCGTCTGGACTGGCTGAATGCAGACCATGCACAGGCAGCCGAAATGATCCTTGAATTTTCTCCAGATGAGTTTACTGCTGCACCGAAATCCCAAATTGATCATTTCTATCCATGAATGAATTTCTTATCGTAAAACTTAATTCTTTTCTCATTTTTCTTTTTATAGAAAATCGCATCGATAACAGTGCATACCAATTCTAGATAATCATCATTCTTACTTCATTTAAATATTGCTCATCATTATTTTTTCTCTAATGAAATATCATGTTGCGTTTTGTTAAAAATGTAAAATTAGAGAAATTATAGTTTGTATATAAGATATTGTTTTTAAATTAATTAATTTTAAATTGAAATGTAATTTTTGATCAAAAAATACCCATTTGTAGGCAATCTCTTACAAACGTGTAAGCCAAAAACCTATTCTTCAACTGATTGATTTTTTTTAATAATTAATTCGGTACATTTAAGCGCTCTTTACTATTCAATAGAAAGCTGAATATTAATGAAGAGATCCCGTAAAATAAAAAAGGCATCTTTATTAATATAACAAATCTGAATAATAGAAAAGAATCTCAAATAATGTCTGAATATGTACCATCTTTCCTCTGGTTCCAGAGGAAAGATTTTTAAATTAACTTCAGGATAGGAAATAGAATATGTTTATTGCAAAAAATATCTTTGTCTTTTTACTATCAATGTTAGCGTTGTGCCTACTCATCATCTTCTTCAATTATTTAGGCTTTAACGAAACAGTTAATCTGATACTCTCCGCTACTCTCTTTGGTGTGTTTATTACGTGGTATTTTAAAGGCACAGAATTATGTCTGGCCTTATTTAGTTTCTTCTACTGTGCCATGCTGATTATTAGCCAGAGCATGGAAGTGATCTTGATGTTTATGACTTCTATTGCTGTCTATTTACTCATGGCTAAAGTGTTACCGAAACTTAAAACCGTGAATATCAAGTTGCGAACCAAACAGCTTAGAATGGATTAACGCCACGATTGACCATGCCAACTTTTTTGCCAATGGGAAGCGTTGTCTGTTCTGCAAGTAGCAATTCACTGAGAAAAGCATCTAAACTTATCTGGTCGAGACAGCTTGGATTAAAGCTATTTTCTCCCAAAGTCAGAAAGAAAGATTCAATATTGGTATTTCGTTGTACATATTTCATTGACCAGCGGTTAAAGCTCGATTGGTCAATGGAGTGTGTATTGAGATGCTTGACATCGAGATGCCGTGAATCGGTTTTTATTTTTTCAAATAAACTTTCAACAATCTGCTGTTCTCCCTCCAAGCATTGAAAAAAGGCATTATCTGCATAGTAGAGGACGCCATAGATACAATGTTGAGTATTGAAATCTCGAGCTTCGGTGAGGATATCGCGTAAATCTTGTAGCAAATCATCGCTATTTTCATTGCGTTTGCTGGCATAACATAATCGTATATTCATAAAGATTTCCGCAAACTCTGAAAGTTATTTTGTTAATTATAATTTTTAAAACTATCATATATTTACAGAATCACGAAAACTTTAATTTTTTATTTTCTCATTTGCTTTTATACCGTTTAATCAATTTTCATCCTAAAAGTACCTTAGAGCTGTTTTAAAAAATGTGATAACCCTTGTGGTGCACGTCCATTCAGTCGACTGCTGGTGGTGACCCGAACCAGATTACTCCAGGTGATTTTGCTGCATTGAGTCATAAATTTTTGAATTAATGACACATCCTCATGACAAGGAATCGGCTCAAAACCTCCCGCCTGAAGATAAGCATCTACGCTAAAACTTAAATTTGCGCCATGAATATGCTGATGCCCCATACTGTCCTGATAATGTGCCAGATATTTTTGCTGTTGCGGTGCTGATAAGTGATTTAGATTATCCAGCACTACGATTCCACAGATGGCATCAGTAGGCTGATGTTGCATCTGACACAGTAACCAGTCTGGATCGACAATGGTATCGGCATCAGTACAAGCGACCCATGTCACACCCTGTTGAATCAGATGTCGAATACCAAAATCTCTGGCCTTGCCTACACAAGCATAATTGCATTCAATCCAGTTGACTTGATGTGATTCTACAATCGCACATGACTGATCCGTACAACTGTCTAAAACCACCAAAATCTCGACCTGTTCATGACCAATATGTTGTACAGCCTGTTGAATCGACTGCAAACAGGCAGATAAATGCTGCTCTTCATTATGGGCTGGGATAACAATACCAATATTCATATTAAGCCCTGCTGTTTAGCCAAAGATGAAGGATTTACCGTCCAGATATCAATGATGAAATCTGGATCATTCAGACTTAAATAATGAGTGAAAGGCAAAGATTGTTTTAAATGATCATGTACTTGGAAGGCATCCAGTTCAAAATCCTGAATCGCGTGACGCCAGTGACAACACAGGATTTCACCTTGTGGCGTTAAACTGTCTTTGAGTTGATCGATAAGTTCATGCAATTCATTGCGAGATAAGTAATAAGCCACTTCACTGATGACAATCAGATCGAATTTCTGTTCAGGAAAATTTTCAGGTATTTTTTGTTGTTGAACATTCACATGGCCCAGATTCTGTAAACGTTGCGAAGCCCAATAGACAGCATGTGCAGAAAGATCTAGACATAAAAGCTGATCAGTGCGTTGGGCCAAATGTACACTTAAATGACCATTGGAACAGCCGATTTCCAGCACTGATGAATAGTGCTGTTGAGTGAGTAATGCTAAACAAATTTGCCTTTTACGAGCCTCATACCAATGATGATCGTAGCCCCAAGGGTCATTGTTGTGATGATATAAGGCTTCAAAATATTGACTAGAATCATTCACAAAGATAAACCTCCCAAGGCATCAACAAACGTTCGATGATTGCTGGAGATAAAACCGCAGCATTACCTGTACTTTCATCAGCTTCGATCTGGCTTTTGAACTGCATAATTGCCTGACGTTTTTTTGTTAACTGGCTCTGAGTTAAGCTATAAGCTCTGGCCCGTTGCCAGTTAATACGGGGATCTAATGGTCGCGCCCAATGCCATGCCCAGATCAGCACATGTAAATATGGTAAGTCATGCGCTAAAGCAAAGGCCTGTACCGTTTTTCCTACCGCTTCATGGTCAGGATGTCCATCCTGCGCATAGCTACAAATCAGAATGTCTTCCGCTTGAACCAGCTGCTCTAATGCTTGCCAGAGTTGCTCTGTATGCAAATGAATCTTTCCATCGGGTAAATTTAAGGCAATACGTTGTGCAAAATCCGAGACCTCTAAACAATGTAATGCCGCCAGACTTTCTTGCGGGCGGATTCGATCTAATTGCTCTGGACTATATTTGCTTGAATGCGGATGGCTTTGGGTACCATTGCTGACGGCAACAATCACTAAGTGACAATTCATACTAATCAACTGTTGCATCAAGCCGCCACAACCGAGTATTTCATCATCTGGATGCGGCGCCACAATCACAATTCGTTTCGATTGAAATTTTTCAAGATTGAGCGACGATAGCGGTTGTTGCTCAAATGCATAGAGCCATTGTTGTCTAGAGGTACCTTGCCCTTCAATAATGCGATCCTCAACCAAAGGATGTTTTAGAGCTGCCATGCTATTTGCTCCTGTAAACATCGTTCAGCAATTTGCTCATCATCAAACGCCGCATGGCTTTGCCGAATAAATACAGGTAAATCTGCCATTAAACTGGCAAAGGTCGCTTGTTCACAAAAAGGCCGTGCACCCAGCGCTTTTCCAACCCCTTCAATAACCGCCAAACAGCTTTGTTCTGCTTGCGCGCGCAAGATACGTACGTCCCGTTCATGACTAAGCTTGGGTTGGTGATCAATCAGTTGCGCGACGTATTGGAAATATTGTCGGGTGACAGCAAGTTGAGTTGCCAACTGACCTAAATACATTTTCTTAAAAGGATTGGGTGTTTTAAGACAGCTTTGTTGCAGCTCATCCATTAACCGTACTGCCGCACCATACCAGCAAGCTGCAACACCCGCAGCACCATGCCAGAAACCAGCCCGATCAAGGTAATCATTGGGACGACCAATACGTTTGACTGCTGTGTCCTGAAAACTGACTCTGGCAGTTTGTGTGCCTTGCATGCCTATGGCTTGCCAGTGAGCCAGATCAATGGTGACCGAGGGTTGGTTGAGGTCGATAATGCAAAGCTGAGATTGCCCCTGTTGATCCTTAAAACTGATTAAGGATTTTTGGACAAATTCAGCGCCTGAACACCACGGTTTAATTCCACAACAAAACTCATTTTCGACCTGTAACGGTGCTGGCCCACCATCGGCAGCCCAAACAGCCCATATTTTCTCATCGATTTCATTTTCATATCCGAGCTCATGCAAAATGCTTAACGCATCACAATGTGACTCAAAAAGCTTGGCTAAACTTAGGTCAAAGCCAGCAATCTGAGCAAAAACTTGCCAGCGCTGAGAAGTCTGGCCCGAGGCCGGTTCAGGTAATCGCCTAACAGAATGGATCAACTGTTTAAGCACCAATGGCCGTTGGTTTAACTTCTCTTCGGCTGAGTACTGCTCAAAGCGATTTAATATGTCAAAAGTTGATCTTTTTATCGATATTCTACTATTCATTTTTAAAATATTAATTTAAGTCAGTTTATTTAAAAGTAATTTAAAAATTCCGTTGAGTTAAATAGATAAATTGTAATGAAAAGATAATTATTCGTAGTTATTTAACTATTTATTTCGTTTTGTTTCATTGTTAACTAAACAGTATGTTTAGGTGAATCTATAAAATCATCCTGTAAGGATTATTTAAAACCCAACAATTATGAGCAAATATGCAGTAGCTTAAAGGCTTCCGTGTTGTGATGTTTATAAAGAGGTTTAAGAAATGAGTACTTTAAATATTCAAGATATTAAAAAACATTCAGATGTCATTGCTTCTTGTGGTACCAAAGTCGGAACAGTTGATCATCTCGAAGGTGATAGTCAACTCAAACTGACGCGTGATGAAAACGATCAGCATCATCTCATCCCAACGGCATGGATTGGTGAAGTCAAAGATGACAAAGTAGTTCTGATTAAAAACTCAGAAGAAGTTAAGCAACAATGGCAAGCGATATAACGAAGTCAATGCTCTAAAGTATTTTTGTTTGCTTATAAAAAACCTACTGCCTTGATTGGCAGTAGGTTTTTTTATGATGATAATTTAACTAACAATCTTATAATTCACCGATTATGAATAAAGTGCAGCCTCTCCTAGCGCTCGGGTCTTAAATCTTCGGTGAAACCACATATATTGAGTTGGGTACATGCTGATCTGATTTTCAAGAATCAGATTGACTTTGGTTGCATCCGCAACTTCATCCTGACTTGGAAAATTCTGTAACGGCGGCTCAAGTAAAATATGATATTGAGGATTGCGGATATTACCTGTTCGATAGAAAAATAGAGGAATGGCGGGAACTTTTGAGATATTCATCAATCGTCGATGCGCCGTTACTGTCGCCGCTTGAATATTAAAGAATGGTGCCATAACGCCTTGTTTTAGGCCAAAATCCTGATCTGGGCTATACCAAATGGCTCTTCCCTGTTTCAGATTGCCAATTAAACCTTTCATATCATTTTTGGAGATCTGATTTTTATAAATGGTGGCGCGCGATCGGCTGATTAACATATCCAGTAAGGGATTGTTTTGTGGACGATAAACCACATCCAGATCAAAGAAACAACTACTGATATAGCCGCCCGCATCTAAAAGCGTGGTGTGACTACCTAATAAAAGAACCCCTGTCTCTCGTGCTTGTGAAATATGCTCTAAACCCTGAATATGTATACGGTTTCGATACCATTTTGGGCTATACCAAGCATTTAAAGCTTCGAACAAACCAATGATCATATTGAAAAAGACTTGCTTTGCTTCAGCTTCTCTTTCTGAGGCATCTTTGTGTGGAAAGCATAATTCAAAATTTCTTAACGTGGTTTTACGTCGAGATTTTAAAACTTTCCACGCCAATTTTGATAAAGCGTCTGCTAATCTCCATTGAATCGCCCACGGCAATATTGCAAATAACATTAAAATCGTAAGGGAGATCCATATTCCCCAATATCTGGGTAATAAAAATGACCAATAAAACTTTCCTGTTTCATGCTTCTGCTTTAAATCCATTTGAGAGTATTTTCTTAAGAAAAACTAAACAGCCTAGCATATATAAATATTTTATGTTGTATCATGCTTACAATCACAACAATTTAATCAGTTAAAAGCCGATATTATTTTTAGAAAATTAGAAAACTTAGTTTAACTGCATGATTAATAACTGTAAAAATTATTAAAAGATTTATTAGACATATTATTTGTATTGTGTGATATATATCAAGTTTGGTCTTTAAAGTCCTGAATTTTCGCCTACCCAAAGATTCTCATATTCGTTTCAATATAGAGACCAGAAACACAGTTTATCTAACTTTTTAGCTGTAGCGCTGACCGAAACACAAAGCTTTGGTCAGCATTGTTCTGTACTAGATAATACCGCCATTGACACGAAGTACTTGGGCATTGACCCAGTTGCTGGCTTCATTCACTGCAAAATCTAAAACTGCTGCAATATCTTCTACCTGACCCAAGCGTTCCAATGGCGCTGCTTTGCTTAACTGTGCAATCAACGCTTCACTCTTCCCTTCTAAAAAAAGCTCAGTTGCAGTTGGCCCAGGTGCAATCGCATTAACTGTAATATTTTTACCTCGAAGTTCCTTGGCTAAAATAGCGGTTAAAGATTCAATTGCGGCTTTTGATGCTGCATAAACACCATAGCCTTCAAGTTTTAGCCCAACCACACTGCTGGATAAATTAATAATTTTTCCACCATGTGTCAGTCTTTTTGCCGCTTCACGCATGGTATATAAAGATCCTTTCAGATTGATTGCCAGAATTTGATCAATACTTTCATCATCGACCTGCTCGATTTTACTTAAACGCATGATGCCAGCATTATTAATCAGGATATCCACACGGCCATAGGTCTGGATCGCATAATCGAAAAGTTGGATGACTTCATCTGAATGGCTGATATTGGCTTTAAATGCACTCGCAATGCCGCCCGCAGCCTGAATTTTCTTCACCACTTGATCCGCTTCCTGGTCATTATTGGCATAGTTAATAATAATCTGATGTCCTTGCTGAGCCAGTAAATTTGCCGTAAAAGCACCAATGCCTCGAGAAGCACCCGTAATTAAAACTACTTTTGATGGATTAGAATGTGCAGCTGTATTTGTCATTTTAAACCTCATTGAATGAAACTTATCATCTTATGCGTTCTATGATACTGTTCAGCTATTAGTTAATAATCTATCGGATTCTGACATCTTTGTCCGAATAAACCGAACAAAGGACATTAAGAAATGGATAAGTTAAATGCAATGTCTGCTTTTATCCATGTGGTCGAGCAGCAAAGTTTTACCAAAGCGGCGCAAATATTAAACCTGCCCCGTTCTACACTCACGGATGCGATCAAGCAGTTAGAAACCCAATTAAATACACGCCTGTTATTCCGTACCACACGTCAGGTCCGACCAACCGATGAAGGCCAGATTTATTATGAGCGCTGTAAGTATATCTTGAGCTATATCAATGAATCAGATCATGATTTTTTGCATGCAAAACCTCAAGGAACCTTAAAAATAGAAGTGCATGGTATTTTTGCCTCTCATTTTATTCTGCCAAAATTACGAGATTTTTTAAGCGAATTTCCTCAAATCCAATTACAACTGACAGAAAGCGATCGTTATGTTGACGTGATTAAGGAAGGAATTGATTGCGTGATCCGGATCGGACAACTAAATAATAGCGAACTAATCGTTAGGCATCTGGGAAATATCCAGCAAGTCACGTTGGCAAGTCCGCAATATTTACAACAATACGGTATACCTCATCACCTAGACGCGCTTAAAAGCCATGTTATGGTTGGGTTTTATTCCACTGCCCGTCAGAAGAATCTTCCGCTGGAGTTTATGGTTGAGGGCGAACTAAAAAATTATGATTTGCCCTTTATGATTCAGGTCAATGGTGCCCATACCTATTCGGCAGCAGCGAAACAACACTTTGGGTTAATACAGGTGCCGCGTTATGGTCATGTTGATGAGCTTGCACAAGGCATCCTTTGTGAAGTCCTGCCTCATTATCCCGTACCTTCGTTGCCTGTCTCTTTACTGTATCCTTCTAAAACACTGGTTTCACCGAGACAAAAAGTTTTTATTGAATGGATCGTACAGTTGTTTAAACGCTATCCTTTGGGTTGATGATTTTCTAGCAAAACGGCTCATTACCCTTGAATGGACAATGAGCCAAAATTCTATTTTTGAATACGTTAAGGCTTTTCACCTTGATTTAGACGGCGCTCAATATCATCTAATACGGCTGGTAAATCAGCGATACTATCAATCACATAATGTGCACCTGACTGATTCATTTTTGCGTAAGCTTTGTCTTTGAGTGGTTGTTGCTGTTCAGCAGATAGCGCTTGCCACTCTTCAAAACTCAGGCCAACTTCATTTCCGCTAATCGCGAGACCGACCGTCCAGCAGCCTGCATTTAAGCCTTCTTCAATACCGACCACGGTATCGTCCACTTTAACCACAGTTTTAATATCTGAGACATCTAGCTCAATCAGATTTTTCCAGAGCATTTCTGGATATGGGCGACCATGTTTGACATCACTTGCGGTGATAATACAGTCAGGTTGATAACCCTGCTGTGCTGTATCTTGAACCAGTTGTCCAATCATCATTGAGGCATAACCCGTATTACTGCCAATTTTTGCACCACGTTGCTTGATATTGTCAAATACAGCCAATGCACCTGGAATCAGTGCTGAACATTGCGGAATAGATTTTAATTGATATGGAATAAAGTCCTGATATAAACGGTCAATATCGGCAACCGTCACTTCACTGTCGTAAATCTCTTTCCAGAGTTGTGCTACACGAGGCATTTTCAATACAGCAGCAATATGATCACGTTTTTCCAAACCCATGGGTGCACGAGCTTCTTCAATGGTGAGCTCGATTTTATTGTCTTTAAATAGTGCCATAAAAGCTAGAATAGGTGCGCGTGAACCAAAATCAACCGTCGTGCCTGCCCAGTCAAAAACCACAGCTTGAAGTTGGATATTTGTATTTGTCATGAGATATTTCCCTAAAGTATTTATGTCGAATAAAGTTATGCAGTGACTGCGTTGAGATGGAGATGGGTCTGACAATAATCTGAAATTGCTGACAACAGACCTTCAATATCCTGTTGCTTAACTTCACCAATATTGCCGATACGGAAACAGTTCAGATCAGTGACTTTGCCGGGATAAATGACATAACCTGCCTGTTTTAAGCTTTCATAAAACTGCTGGAAGCTGAACTTTGGCGAAGCTGGATATAAGAAGGTGGTAATAATCGGAGATTGGGTACATGCATTGCCCAGTACCCGTTCAAATCCAAGAGCTGACATACCTTTTGACAGGGTTTGCTGATTATTCAGATAACGTTGGTAGCGCGCTTCGATACCGCCTTCTTGTTCCAATTCGAGCAAGGCTTGATAAAATGCGCGAACCACATGAGTTGGTGAGGTAAATCGCCATTTCCCATTTTGTTGTTCCATGGTATGCCACTGGTCATAGAGATCCAGACTGACTGAACGTGCCAATCCCTGACATTTTTCAAGACGCTCGCGTTTTGCCAGAATAAAACCAAAGCCCGGTACACCCTGAATGCATTTATTGGCACTGGAAATCAGAAAATCAATTTCAAGCTCAGCAATATCCATCGGTATGCCGCCGAATGAACTCATGGCATCCACAATCCAGACCTTGCCTGCGGCTTTGACTAAACGCCCGATGTCCTGAATTGGATTTAAAATACCTGTGGTGGTTTCGCAATGAACGCAAGCCACATGGCTAATATTTTCATCCATTAATATTTGCTGGATTTCAGCCAAGTCAGGTGTACTCGTTTCAGGATAAACAAGTTCAACCACTTCGATATTTAAGCAGCGTGCCATTTGTACCATGCGCGCCCCGTAAGCACCGTTATTGATGATCAGCACTTTTTCATGCTTGGCAATCACTGAACCTAAAACAGACTCAACCGCAAAACTGCCACTACCTTGCATCAGTACTGTGGTGTATTGATCTACTGCTGTGGTTGCCAGATTGACCAGTCTTTGGCGGATATCTTGTACCAATCCATTATATTCCTTATCCCAAGTACACCAGTCCTTTTGCATGGCACGGCGTACCGTTGCAGAGGTCGATAATGGACCCGGTGTTAGCAATAAATATTTATTGTCCAAGGCTAAATTTAAAGTGTCTTGTGTGTTCATGCTATTGCTCATCGTTTCAAGATTTGATTTCAATATATACCAATCTGGTTTAAACCAGATGACAATATTAAAAAATATGTTGTTCTAAAACATGTCGGATAAAACCTGCACCTGTGGTCATGCCTTTGCCTGCGATTGCACTAATCAGGAAGATGCCTGACTCAACTTCAGTCACACAGGCCAGTTCGGTTGGATGTTGAAGGTAATAGCCATTCCAGCGGGTTTGAATTGGCGGTAAACGCAATCCAATTTTTTCCGCACAGTAATGTTCAATAAACTGGTTGATTTCTTCACGCTGGTCGAACTGAGTCGGTTCATCAATATCTGCATATTCATGGCTATCGCCGAGAATGATCTGCCCAGCGTGATTTTGCTTAATCAGAATATGAATGCCAAAATCACGAACAAAGCCCTGTTGGGACGCTTGGCTGAGTTCCTGATAAGATGGACAGATTTCAAAAGCGGGATAACGGGAAACAGATAAACCTGAATAGAGGGAAATACCTAACTGTTGTGTTAAAGGCTGGGTTAATGCCATTTGTAAGGTACAACGTTTTAACCCTAGTTCCTGAAGTACTGTTGGATATAAGGTGTCGGTTTCGGCACCATGACAAATCAGGATGCGGCTTGCTTGTACGCTTTGGCCTGAGGCAAGCACGGCGATGGTTGATGTCTGCTGAGAAATAGTTTTCACCACACAGGCATTACAATGGATTTCTACGCCTAAAGAGATTGCGTATAGCAAAAGGCGCTGTCCGATCAGGTGCGGTTCAACGGAATAATCTTCTGCAAATCGTAATCCTCCCAGCATAGGTGCTTGCGGTTGAAGAAATCCGTATTGTTGTGCCATTTCTGTTGCAGATAATAGCTGTACAGGAATATCAAATTGTGGTGCAAGCTGGGCAAACTCATTAATCACCTGCCATTCCAGAGCGGTATTTACCACATACAGACCATTGCGCTGTTGAAAGGAAATGTCATGCTGATGCTGGATCCGTTGATAAAACTGCTTTGTATCCAGTGCATACTTGCGCCATTCACTTTCTGGATGGGTTAGGGTTGAGGTACCGACCATGCCAAAGTTACGGCGTGTAGCGCCGATGGGCTGGGCATCTTTTTCAAATACCTTTACGGTGAGGCCTTGTTCCGCAGCTTGAATAGCGGCAGATAGGCCTAAAATTCCTGCACCTACAATAATGAGATCAGTCATTGTGGTTGTCCTATTAAATCTATTCCAAGCAGTCATTGGGCTTGATTCGGGTAGAATTAGCCCCTACCTCATACGATGAAGTATCAAAAACGAAGTGAAATTAAGGAGTTAGTGTGAAGCTTCTCGCCAAGCCTGTGTTTTCTTCAATATTCCTCGGGTCAGCAAACCATGTATAAGTTTTACGATGGCTGAAGTGAGTAAGATCAAGACGCTCATTGCTACTGCCGAAGCTGTATCACCTGCATCATCCATATTCAGAATAGAAACCGCAGCAAGGTTGGTATCTGGCGAATATAGGAAGATTGCAGCTGAGACGGTGGTCATCGCATTGACGAATAGATAAACCGAAATATCGCACAATGCAGGTAAGCTGAGTGGCAAATACACTTTGTAGAAAGTTTTCCAGCGACTGCTTCCCAAGCTTTGTGCGGCAGCTTCCAGTTGCACAGGAATCTGTTTAATGGTGCTGCTCAGTGTCAGATGCGGCACGGTGTAATAGTGAATAATGGTTGAAATCACCAGTAAACTCATGGTGCCGTACAAGATATGTAAAGGATTCTGCATATCATTGAAAAACAGAATGTAGGCAATACCTAATACCAGACCAGGAATGGCAAGTGGCAACAAGGTCAGCATTTGCACCAGATTTTTTAATAATGGGTGAACTTTAAAACGCTCGGCACATAAGGCCACCATAAAGATCACCACACTTCCGACCAGCGTTGTAAAGCCAGCCAGTTTGAGTGAATTAAAATAGGCATCCCAGCCACCGCCCTGAACATATTCAAAACGATAATGATCGAGAGTCATGCTCAGGTCATACGGCCAGTAGCGGATAAAAGAAGCCACGATTGCAGTGATGATCAGCAATAAGATAAAACCAGCAATCAGATAGCAAAACCCACTGAATAGCCACTGACTTTGTGTACTGGCTTTCATCACATAAGGCTTGACCTGAAAATTCTGATAGCGCGCCTGACGTTTACTTTGATAACGGTCAAACACAAAGGCCAATAATGCTGGACAAAGCAACAGGATGGAAATCACTGCACCCATTTGCATATTTTGTTGGCCAATAATCTGCTTATACACGTCCAGCGCCATCATATTGAATGAGCCGCCAATGACTTTAGGAATACCAAAATCAGTAAGCACATAGGTAAATGCCACCAATGCTGCACTGACCAGACCATAACGGATAGCTGGCAGAGTGACAGCGCGATGTGTCGCCCACAGTCCTTTTCCTAAACTACGCGAAGCTTCTATCAACGACTGGTCAATATTTCTAAATGCAGACAGCATCAAGATAAAAATAGCTGGAAATAACCAGAAGCAATAGCTGATTAGGATGCCCAATGGTCCGTAAATTTCAGTGTCACCAAGTAAACTTTTCAATACGCCTTGTTGACCAAACAGATAGACCAGCGCCAGAGAAGGTAAAATGGACGGCGCCAGAATGGGTAAAAATGCAATCGCTTTTAAGATTCCTTTTCCCTTGATATCAACGACGGTTAAGGCATAGGCATAGATACTTGCCATCAAGACTGTGATCGCTGTAGCAACACTTGCAATCCAGATTGAATTAAAAATCGATGAGAACAAGCTCGGATTGGAAAAATATTCAATAAAATTTGCCAGACCGATGTATTGTCTATCACTATTTAAAAATGCCCCCTTAAACAGAATCGCTAAAGGTAGGATCAGTAGACAAAACAGCCCAAGTGCAGCAATAAATAAAAATGCTGATGAACGGAAAGAATACAGCGAAGATTTAGCGGCCTGATTCTTTAAAATCGCAGCGGCAGTCGACTGATTTAACATAGTGTCCGCCCTTTCCCATCAAAGACATGTAGCTGTTTTATAGCCACCTTGATATACATATTTGGATTGAGTATCGCGAGTGCATCATTATCCAGATCAAGCTGAATCACATGGGCAGCATCATTTTGTTCAACATTGACTTGGGTAAACAGGCGACGTTTTGCACCAAGAAATTCAGTTGAAATAATGGAAACAGGCAAATAGATAAATGCTGGATCATGATCAGCTTGTTCACACAAGGCGACCATTTCTGGGCGAAACGCCAGTTCAATCTGCTGTCCAGCTTGTAAAGATGAAGTTTTTAATTGTACTGACTGCCCAAGTACCTGAATGGTGTTTGAGTCGCTCACCTGTGCGGGCAAGAAATTCATGGTGCCAATAAACTGGGCTACAAATTTGGTTTGAGGCTTATAGTAGATATTATGTGGTGTATCGACCTGCTCAATCACGCCGTGATTCATCACCACCACACGATCAGAAATACTTAGTGCTTCTTCCTGATCATGAGTCACCATCACGGTTGGTAAACCCAACTGCTGCTGAATAACACGGATTTTTTGCCTTAAATTGACACGGACGATTGCATCCAGTGCAGATAGTGGCTCATCCAAAAGCAGAATATCGGGTCGTGGTGCGATTGCACGGGCTAAGGCAACGCGCTGCTGCTGACCACCAGACAATTGATTCGGATATTTTGTTGCAATGGTAGGTAACTCGATCAGTTGTAATAATTCTTCAGTGCGCTGTTGACGCTCAACCTTATTCCATTGTTTTGCATGGAGTCCAAAGGTAATATTGTCAGCGACAGTGAGATTGGGAAACAGTGCGTAGTTTTGAAATACGATGCCACAACGGCGTTTTTCAACTTTCTGGTTGGAAATGTCCTGTTCCATTTTAAGAACTTTTCCGTAGTCCTGTACTTCTAATCCTGCGATAATTCTTAAAAGTGTGGTTTTACCACAGCCTGAAGGTCCTAACAGGCTAATGAACTCACCTTCATAGACTTCAAAATTGATATGATTCAGAACCTGATGTTTCTGAAAACTTTTCTGAACATCAATAACTTCTAGAACTTTCTTGCGTTTATCCGAATGAATAAAATTGCTCAGTCCCGAGACTAAACTGCTCGCAGACTGAGTCGAAAAGTTATTAGGTGAATACTGCTTCATCAACGTTCCTTATCCAGAACTTTAAGTGATTAAGCCGTATTTGAGCAGGTTATTATGACAGTTTAATTAAATCTGGTTTAAACCAGATTGGCTAGCTTTGCGCTTCAAAATGTAAATCCAGCACATCATGTAACCAGTATTCTTGGTCAATATCAGTCACCCGTCCATGCTGGTCGCGGTTACTTCGGCAAATATAAAGCCCTAAAGATCCAACGTTTACATGTAAGGCTTTGGCTTGTTGCTCAGCCAAGGCTGTAGGAAACAAATTGATATTGGCACGGGTAATGACACATTGATATTCATCGGCCATGAGTTGGGTGACTGATTGATTGAGCGGATGTGCTAAAAAATCAGCAAATAAATCTGCACGGATACGTAAATGCTCAACCACCACAGGTCGTCCATTAATACTTCGACGACGCCAGATTGAATAAACCGAACTACCGACCGCAATATTTAAATGTTTGGCATCCCAAGGTGTTGCTTCCACCTGCTCTGCTGAAATCAGGTCTGTAGAAGGCACATAGCCTTGTTCGCTGACATATTGCATAAAGCTTTTTGTCGATTGCGGATGATAAATAATGCGAGGTGCCCGAACATACCAGCCACGACGATCCAAACGGTAAATTAAACCATCCATTTCCAAAGCTAGTAAGGCTTCACGCACGGCAACGCGAGTGGTTTGAAACTTTTCTAATAGTGTACGTTCAGATGGAAGTTTGACATTACTCAGTAAAATTCCAGACTCTATTTCATGCGCCAATGAATCACGAATAGGAATATATTTAGGAATACGTGCTGATGATTGATCGATCTGAACCATAATTTTGAACCCAACATTTTAATTTTACTATACATGCAAAAAATGAAAGATTATTGAAAACTAGCATTTCTTTTACGGAGTTTAAGTTTTTTTGTCAAAAAAATAAAAGGAGAAAAATAATAAATCTGGTTTAAACCAGCTTAATGAAATTGTCATATTCGCTTGCTTAAATGTCCATCAACTCAGCAATCGTTGCATCATTATTCAAGGGCGCTCTCATGACACATTTATATCGATCTCTTTCTCTTTTAACCCCAACATTGATGGGCAGTTTGCTGTCGGCAACCCTCACCTCAGCTGGTGAAATTACTGTCTATACTGCATTAGAATCTGATCAGCTGGCTGCATATAGTGCAAAAATTCGTGAAGACTACCCTGATTTAAAAATTAAATGGGTACGTGATTCAACGGGTGTCATTACCGCACGTTTGCTTGCAGAACAAAAAAATCCAAAAGCAGATGTGGTAGCAGGTCTTGCAGTGACGAGCTTGATGTTGCTGGATCAGAGAAATATGTTGCATCCTTACGCACCTGTGAGCGTGGAAAAATTAAATAAACAATTCGTCAGCCCAAAAAAAGTGCCGACCTGGACGGGTATGGATGCGTGGGAATCAGCATTGTGCGTCAATAGTATCGAATTGAAAAAGCGTAAACTTCCAGTTCCTCAAACGTGGGCAGATCTAACCAAGCCCATCTATAAAGGCTTAATCGTCATGCCAAATCCTGCATCAAGTGGGACTGGGTATTTAGATGTATCTGCATGGCTACAACTATTTGGACAGCAAAAAGCGTGGACATATATGGATGCGCTGCATAAAAATATTTCCCAATATACCCATTCAGGTTCTAAACCGTGTCAGATGGCTGCACAGGGTGAAGCTGTGATTGGTATTTCTTTTGGTTATCGTGCTGCTCAGTTGAAACAACGTGGCGCACCGTTAGAAATCGTGTTTCCTAAAGAAGGCTTAGGTTGGGAAATGGAAGCCTCTGCGATTGTTAAAGGAACAAAAAATCTGGCAGATGCACAAAAATTTATTAACTGGACGGTGAGTAAAAAAGCCAATGAAGCCTATGCCAAGAACTTTGCTGTGGTGGCTTATCCGAACGTGGCGAAACCGATGCCATTCCGACCAGCCCAGATTAACCAAATGATGATTAAGAACAATTTTGAGTGGGCTGCGAAAAACCGCGATGGTATTTTAAAAGAATGGACTAAACGCTACGATGGTAAAACCGAGAAAAAATAATCTTCAGCATTGCGATGAGGAGGATGTTCTGTAGCTTGGTCTGCCTTCCTCCCCACCGCTATTTTTATATTTGCTGTATCCTAAAACGTACTTTTTTAGATGAAATATATGATTGATGTTAAGTTCAACGATCTGGCGGAGGGTTGAACTTTTCATGGGCAGCTAAAAGCCGATTCTCTACGCTATTTTATGATCACGTTTCACTAAAATCTGATACGCAATAATTCCGCCGACCAAGCCCCAAAATGCTGAACCGATTCCCAATAAGGTAACGCCCGATGCGGTGAGAAGAAAACAAATAATCGCTGCATCACGGCCTTGTTCGTCTGCCAATGCTTGATGCAGACTGTTCATCAAGGTGGTGATTAAGGCCAATCCAGCAAGAATATGGATTAATACAGTTGGTAAGCCATTAAACAATATAAAAATTGCACCACCAAAAATCCCTGCGATTAAATAGAAGATCCCTGCCCATGTAGATGCAATATAACGTTTTGCAGGATTTGGATGAACATCAGGCGCCATACAAAGCGCTGCAGTAATGGCTGCAATACAGATACTAAAACCACCCCACGGCGCTAAAATAATCGCGGTTAAGGACGTACATACCAGCAACATTGACGTTTTAGGTGAATAACCGCTGGCCTGTAAAATTGCAATACCTGGCGCATTTTGAGATGCGAGAGAGACAATAAAAAATGGAATCCCCACACCAATCAGCGTAGTCATGGTGAAATGCGGCTGGATAAAGGTTGGAAGCGTAAATACGCTGCTGGTCTGTGTAAAATGCAAATCCCCACTGAGTCCTGCAACAACAATTCCTGTAATTAACGTTGCAATAATGGCATAGAGTGGAAACCAGCGGCGGGTCAAAACAAATGCCGCCAACATGGCAATACACAGGATAAAGTTGACCTGTAATGCTTCAAATGTACTTAAACCAAAGCGTAACAGGATGCCCGCCAGCATCGCAGAAGCGATGGAGCGTGGAATGTAATTCATGAGCTTGGCAAAAATACCGGTCGCGCCACATAACAGCATTAGTCCCGAAGCAAAAATAAACACCCCCACCACTTCATTAATACTTACTCCAGTCAGGCTGGTTGCAAGCAAGGCAATTCCGGGTGTCGACCATGCGGTTAAAATCGGAGTACGGTAATATAGCGACAATCCGATACTGGTGATCCCCATGCCGATACCCAGCATCATCAGCCAGCTTCCAGTTTGCGAAGCATCCAACCCAGCCCTTTCCAGCGCCTGCAAAATAATGGCCAAAGAACTGGCATAACCCACCAGTACGGCCACAAGCCCAGTCATGATCATGGCTGGTGAGGAAGACCTAAAAAATGCTAAGTTACGCATAGGAAGTACTTTACTGAAGATGACGGTAGAGTGACTAAAGTATCATCGTCTGTTATAACGGACAATCATTTTTAATCAAGAAGACTTCTATTTATGCAAGATATTCCCCCCAATGTTGCCGAAGCTTTAAAAAAATTAAGAACCGAGCGAGGTTTGAGTCTTAGTCAGACTGCTGAATTAACCGGTGTGAGTAAAGCGATGCTTGGGCAGATTGAGTTGGGTAAGTCGAGTCCGACTGTTGCAACGCTTTGGAAAATCGCCACAGGCTTCAATATTGCATTTTCGACTTTTCTTGAAGGTGGGCAAGCTCAAACTCAACCAGAGATTCATCATTTCAGTGATTTACCCGTTTTTGAACAGGATCATTCAGGAATGCGCGTCAGCCCTCTGATTCCTTTTGATGAAGAACTGCGAATGGATGTGTTGAAGATTGAATTGCTACCGGGTGCAAAAAGTGAATCTAGCCCACATGAGGCAGGCGTGATTGAGCATATTATTGTGTTTGCTGGGGTATTGCAGTTACAGCTTGAGGGGATGAATCATACTATTGCCGCAGGAGAATCTATCCGCTTTCATGCCGATATTCCACATACCTATACCAATACGGGTGAACAGATTGTGATTATGCACAATGTCATTCACTATCCACGTCCTATACCTTAACCTCTTATCAGCAAAGGCATGCTGTTGTTTTTATAGGATCTTGGTCAGATCTGACAAATGTTGAATGGTATAAGTAATATTCAGATTCTGTTCATTCTTGAGTTGTTTCGGGTTATACCAGCAGGTCGGGATTTCACAGGATGTTGCACCCTTGATATCTGCCTCTAAGCTGTCCCCAATAAAAAGTATTTCCTCTTTGGCGATATTACTTCTAGCTAAGCAGGTCTGAAAAAAACGCTGGTCAGGTTTTTCATAACCCACATCATCAGAAACATATAAATCAGAGAAATGCGGTAATAAACCCGCCAAGTGTAAACGTGCTTTTTGTTGAAGCAGAATGCTATTGGAAGCGGCAAAGAGTTTATATTTCTGGCTCAAATACTGGATTGCTTCTGCTGCACCTTCTTCAAGGGTATGTTCTTTTGCCAGATTACCTTGAAAGGTATCACGAAAATGATCGTGGTTAATTTCAACTTTTAGTGCAGTAAATAGTTCTTTAAAACGATTATTAATCACATCCTGTACGGTAATTTGACCTAACTTCTGTCTTTCCCATAAAAGATGGTTAATTTGTTTATAAGTTGAATAGGTCAGATCATCATGATGTAAATTGAATTCCCCAAATGATTTCACAAATGCCGAGCGATTCGCCACGCTAAAATTCAGCAAGGTATCATCAATATCAAAGAAAATCGCCTTATACATCCTACTCTTCCTATCTGTTCATCCTAAATCGCCGCTATTTTATTATACCGATAAGTCAAAAGCCAATGTACATCATCTTGAATCAATCATTGGCGTACTTGCAGACCAAAATAAAAAAGGAAACAGCCGTGCTATTTCCTTTGTTTGAGGACGTCGAAAAATGAATCCTTTTCTAACCTTCCATGAATAAGAGCAAATCAGGTGGTGACGATCTTTAGATTATCTTTTTCTTCTGCGGAATGCGTCGGCTTACGAAGTAAGATCAGTGCTGAAATGGCAGCCAATAAAATCATTGGAATACTTGAAGCAATCACCACAATTTCACTTTGACCTGTTCCAAGTAAATACCCCGCGACTAATGGGCCAGAAAACGCACCTATCCGGCCAATTGCGACGGCAGCACCCACTCCCGTACCTCGCATTTCTGTTGGATAATACTTGGCTGCTAAGGTATAGAGAATTGACTGACAACCAATCACAAACATACCGCATCCAGTTGCAAATAAGGTAAAGCTAAATGCGCTATTAGAATAAGCAAGACCAATCAGCGAGAGCAAAATACCACTATAAACACTTGCAACAATCACAAACTTATTCAACCGATCCAGCATAAAACCTAAAATGAGTACGCCGATTGAACCACCCAGATTAAAGCCAATCTGGATATAACTTGCTTGCTCTTTATTCAGTCCTAATCCTGAAATGAGGCTCGGTAACCAGTTCTGGAATAGTGCTAATACCAAAAGCGTTCCAAAGAAACTTAACCATAGACTAGAAGTGATCAGCACACGAGGCTTTGCAAATAAAACCGTCATCAAGCTTTGTTTTTTTGCTGGACTGGTCGCCGTTTTATTGAGATAAGCTTTTGATTCAGGTAAAAAGAAAATCAGAATAGGTACAAGCAATAAAGGTGCGATACCACCGAAATAGAAGATATGTCGCCACTCATGATCAGCAGTGAGAGATAAGGCAACCACCGAAGTGAGCACACCGCCAATCGGCATACCGCAATACATCACACTTACCGCCGTGGCTTTGTATTTTTCACTCACAGCCTCGGAAACCATAGTAATCACAATGGGCAAAGCCCCGCCCATACCTAATCCTGTCAAAAATCTTACCAATAGTAAGGTATTCAGTTGTTGGGCAAAAGGCGTTAATAAAGACATCAGGCCAAAAATAAGAATACAGCTAATAAATACTTTCTTACGTCCAATCGAATCGGCGATCCTTCCTGCAATCATGGCACCTGGTAAAGTCCCCAAAACCGCTGCGCTAAATACCCAGCCCATTTCCGTACTGTTCAGTAGCATTTCTGCTTTCATTCTGGGAGCCGCAACACCCATTGACTGCAAATCAAAGCCTTCAATAATGGCGAAAATAAAACATAAAACTAATGTAATGATCATGCCAATTTTTGATGACGGTGATGCGACTTCTGCATCCTTTAACATTTCTATCTTCCTTTTTGATTCTTCGAATTTATAATCTCTTGTATACAATCCTTTATGTTGGCATATTTTCAGAGAAAGCAAAAAAAGACTAGCAGAGCGAAAAAAGTTACGCAATACAAAATAAACTTATGCAATATGTAATCGTGGTTCATCGAGAGCATTTTTGAAACTCTGAATTTTTAACAATTATTAGTTAAATCTGACATCACCTTTCTTTAACTTTTTTGTGTTAGAAATATAAACCAGTTCAGCGAATGGATATTTGTGAACTATATTTGTATTTTAAAATGTTGATTATTTTTGTATAACCAACATTTTAAAATTGTATGAAAATCTGAATATTCTCATTATTTATCTAAAATAGATATGAAATAGCTAAATTTAGTCCTTTCAATGTTGTTTTATCTTCAGTTTTATTCACCTCCTGTTTAAAAATACGGTAGGCTGACATCACGCCAAGGTTTTTACTTAGCATACTTTTTACACCAAATCGATATTCCTCTGCATCGCTTTTATTTAAATCAAGATAGCCAACATCAATGAAACCAACGATTGGGGTTTTTCCTGCGATGAGACCTAATAAATATTCTCCATTAACATGAATACCAACACCAGAATCATTCCATTCAGGAATCATAGAAAAATCAAATTGCTCACGTTGACCAAAATATTCAACACTTGTCTGTACAGAACCTTTTGCTAACTTCTTTCGCCAGCCTAGGCCAAGACGATATTCATCTACATCAATACCTGGTTCTGGTAATGCATCCATATCAATAAAAGCGCCTTCATAATGTATATATCCAAACCATTGATCTTTATTTAGTTCGGCAACAATACCGTATGCTCGAGCATCGCCTGTTATTTTTGCACTTCCAGTATTTTTAACTTCAACTGTTGCTTTTGGAACGATATAGGTTGCAATGAATCCACCTACACTCTGCTCTGCAAAAGCTTGACTATTTATCAGTACACCTAAACTCACTACCGTTATATATCTTATGATTTTCACTATCACATCCTTGTGTAATTGCTAAATTTTAGGCATAAAGAATTACTGAAATATTGTGAACAATAAATCTTGAAAAAAATTTTAGGCCTTATATCTAGTACAATCGTTTTATTCTGAAATTAAAATAAATGATCAAATAAATTCTTAATCATCCCTGAAGCCTCATCGTGAGGAATGCTTCTTTCTTTTTAGAAATGTACCAAATCTGAAAATTAGGTCTATATAAAAAAAACAATATGTTGTATTGATAAAATCAATACAACATATTAAAAAATGGCTAGCCGTCAGTTGACGTTAAAACTTATTTTTTAGAGTCAGCAGTATAAATATTGTTTTATGCTTTAACTCATATGTTCCGATCTAATCGGTCTTCATCTTTAATGCTTCAATCATCGCAAATGCAGTCACACGCGCTGAAAATGGATTTTGTCCCGTAATCAGGTTGCCATCTCGAACGACATTTGGCATAAAAGGAATCAATTTCTTTTCATAATCTGCACCCCGCTCTTTTGCGAGTTGTTCTGCGTTATAGGGCACTTTTTTTGCCACACCAGCCAATACTTCTTCGCACCAAGCAAAGCCAGTCAGCTTTTTACCTGCAATCAAGTATTGTCCATTTGAAAGCTGAACATTGAGCAATCCACAATAACCATGACAGACACTGGCAACGATGCCACCTTTTTCATAAATATTCTTGGTGATCTGTTGCAGCTCAGGATTATCTAAAAAGTCCCACATCACACCATGTCCACCCGTGTAATAAATCGCATCGTAATCTTGCCAATTAATCTCGGCAGGTTTCTTGGTTGTTTCCAGTAATTGCATAAATGCAGGATCATTTTTGCGTTTTAAAACAGAAGCATCAGCCACGAAACGCTCTAGTGATTTAGGCTCAATCGGCGAACGATCGCCTAAAGGACTCACAATATCTTGAATATAATCATGCTTTTCAAACTCGTCATAGGCATGGGTCAACTCTCCTAACCATAGACCTGTTGGACGATCAACTTTTTCATATTGGGCAACATTGGTCACCACATGCAGGATACGTTTAGACATTTTTCACCTCAGCTTTTAACGTTATTTTTAGTCTTGCTTTTGTCTCACTATAAGTCTAAAGTTAGCTTTAATGTCAAGAGGAAATCGGTAAAATGAATATCAGTGAATTATCGAAACGTAGTGGTTTAACCACTCCAACGATTCGTTATTATGAGCAGATTAAACTGTTACCGAAAGCAAAGCGCAAATCGAATGGTTATCGTGAATATAGCGAAAATGACCTCAAACAATTATTCGTGATTCAGCAAGCACAACAAGTCGGTTTCTCTTTGACCGAGATCAAGGCTTTTCTCCCTTCAAATGTCAGCTCTTGGGATCATGATGTTCTGATTAATCTGCTGGAAAGTAAAATCAAGGATATTGAAGACTTAGAGCAGAAACTGGCCATGAGCAAACAGAATCTTCGAGTGATGATTACTGCAATTAACAACAAGCCAGATGAAATCACCTGTGCAGAAAATGCGCAGCGCTTGCTCAATCTTTACTATAGCAATGACAACGCTGAAAAATAATCGGCACCTCTTTTATCGTTCTTTCCTCATCCGAAACTGATCAAAAGCTATTGACCTTAAACCTCACTTTAAGCATAGGATCTTTGACAGGTGATTAATGAGGAACCTGTCATGTTGCAACGTTGGAATCTTCAAAAGTGGTTGATCAGTATTTTTATGCTGATCTTTTCGGTTAACTCGGCCTTAGCGGCTGAATCTGTACAAAATATACAAACGAAATCCTTAGGTAAAATTCTGGTGGTGATGACCAACCACGCTGCTTACCCTTCTCGTTCAGATCATACAGGCTTATGGTTGACTGAACTGACCCATTTTTATGATATTGCACAAGCTGCTGGCTATGACATGGATTTCGTTAGTCCACAAGGTGGCTCTGTTCCTTTAGATGAACGCAGCCTAAAGCCCATTTATCTAGATAAATCTGCCAAAGCACATCTTGCAGATCCTAAATTTATGCAGCGTTTAAATAATACACTTGCACCTGCTGCGATTGATCCATCCCGTTACAAAGCAATTTATTATACGGGCGGTCACGGCACCATGTGGGATTTCCCCAAAAATGAGGGCCTGAAAAAGATCAGTGAGCAGATTTACCAGCAAGGTGGTGTGGTATCCGCTGTTTGTCATGGTGTAGGAGGTTTATTGTCGCTTCAGGACGATCAGGGCAAAGCATTGATTGCAGGTCGAACTGTAACAGGATTTGCCAATATTGAGGAAACACTCTCAGGCATCAAATCGCAAGTCCCTTTATCATTGCAAGATGGACTGGTACAACGCGGCGCACATTATAAGCGTGCGTGGGTGCCATTTACGTCTTATGTGGTTGTGGATGACCGCATTATTACAGGACAAAATCCACAGTCGAGTAAAGAAATTGCGGAAGCTGTGGTCAAACGTCTTAGTACTTTAAAATAAAAAATGCCATTAAAGCCAGATCCTAACAATCTGGCTTTTTTATTAAAAATAGATATTTCTCAATAAGATTTATATTTCCCTATTGATTCATTGTTCTCATGCATCGAATGAGTGAAAGCCTTCAAAAAATGCTTGACCTTAAAGTGAGCTTTAATCTTAGCATCTTAAAAGATTAACAGGAGGAATCTCATGAACTTCAATCAACGTCATTTAAGTCGTTCAATCTCGGCAATAGCAGCAAGTGTATTGCTCAGCACTGCAACTTATGCAACTGAGCCCAATCAGCTCGCAAATCAAATCCATACCTCACAGAACACAGCGCAAACCACTGTTGTTGAATTTGGTCCTTATAAAGTCAATGTGCCTAAAGGTGGTTATTACGATCGTTTTCGTATGAATCCTGATTTAGATGAAGTGGCAAAAGACCCAGCCGCAGGAAATATTGATTATTTCCGTACTATTCCTAAAAAGCTGGTAGATACGCGTGTGGGTAAAGTCTGGTCACCAAATTTTTATTACCGTACCAGCAATGTACAATTGTTGATGCTTGCCCCAATCGCAAAATTAAAAACCAAGCTACCTGCACCGCTTGAACCCTTACAACCTTTTCCCGGTTATGGTTTAGTTTCTCTAACCTTCTTTTCCTATGCTGTGGGAGATGTCGATCCATACGATGAAGTTTCTGTTGCCATTGTGGTTCGCCAGCCTGGTGCACATCATTTCAATAGCACTGAATTATTAAGCTCAATGCGTAAGCATAAATATTATGGTTATGTACTGGCCTTACCTGTCGATACGGAAATTGCTCGTGTTCGCGGTGTTTATGGCTACCAGTTACCGAAATGGCTCACACCGATTGATCTGAATATTGGCAGTCAAAAACTACAGGCCCAGATTTTTAATACAGATGGTCAACCTGATTTAAGTCTGACTGCGCCTTTGCCAAAAATTAAAACGGTGAAGCCGCAATCAAGAATTGAAACCAAGACCATGTATCAACTGGTTGACGGTAAATGGCACAGCACTTCTGTAGAGTCAAATACATTGGCGTTTGGACAAAAGTTATTTCCAAAGGACGTGCAACTGGTTCGTAGTGGCGGGCCATTGACGAAACTTCTGAATGATTTAGGTGCGGAGAAGATCTTACGTCTCGATGTGGTCAAAGATGCTCAATTAGCCCTGAATATGCCTGTTCCTTATCCTGCGCTGGATGAGGTCAGCAAGCATAAAAAGTAAGTTGATTATATGACCAGTACCCGTTTTCAGATTGAAAGCGGGTATTTTTTATTTGCACTAAAATGTTTGTCGTTTTAAAAATAGAAAATTCTCATCTTTGGTCAATTATTTCTTTTTAGTTTTAAACCTAAGTACCCATCTTATTTGCTTGTGTAGGATTGTAAAACATTGGGTTGATGTCTAATTGTTTGATCCTAGATTGCAAAAGAGCTCTCAATAAAAAAGCCAATGACAGAGGTGCTGCCATTGGCTGTCGCTTCATAATTCAAACTATAAAAAGTTTAGAAGCTCTGCTGCTGTTTAATATGCTTAGGCATAATGACGCATCTGGTTTTTATAAAGACGGGTACGGCGTGCCATCGCAGCTTGTTGCAGAATCAGTGCCCAAAGTGGAGAAACTTTTGGATTCGGGTGCTTTCCAAGGCTCAATTTACGCAACTGAAATTTCACTGTGGCCATATTTGCCAAAGAAGCCAGCGTTTTGTTTTTCCAATGGATGGGCTGTAATTCAGGTGCCGTGTTCTGCCCTTGCTGCCATTGATGAGGTAAATTTGGTTCGATTGCCAACGCAGTTGCAATCCCGACCATATCAACACCGCTTTCAATTACTTGCTCAGCCACCTGTTTACGGCGAATTCCCCCCGTTACCATCACTGGCATCTTGGCTACTTTGCGGATCTCCTGAGCAAATTCCAGAAAATAAGCTTCACGTGCCAAGGTGCGTCCATCACGTGCCTGTCCTTGCATGGCAGGTGCTTCATAGCTACCACCAGACAGCTCAACCAGATCGACTGCTAATCCATTTAGCATCTGCACCACTTGCTGTGCATCTTCCGCGCTAAAACCACCACGCTGAAAATCTGCTGAATTGAGTTTCACAGCCACAGTAAATGTCTCAGAAACCACAGCACGCACTGCTTTAACTATCTCGATTAGGATACGCGCCCGATTTTCCAGAGAACCGCCCCATTGATCCTGACGTTTATTGCTGAGTGGTGAAAGGAACTGGCTAAGTAAATAACCATGCGCTGCGTGGATTTCAACACCTGTAAAGCCAGCTTTTTCACCTAGACGTGCAGTATTGGCAAAGCGGTCTATCACTTCCTGAATCATGTCCTGATTCATTTCAATTGGCGTATTAAAACGATCTGACATTTTGCCCAAATCTAGTGCAACGGCTGAAGGCGCCCAAGTATCCTGACCTAAATTGGATTGCATCTGACGCCCCGGATGATTGATCTGCAACCAGACTTGTGCGCCTTTAGAACGACCGATTTGTGCCCAACGCTTAAAGGTGTCCAGATGCTGTTCATCTTCAAGTACCACGCCGCCAGGCCCTGTCATTGCACGGCGATCCACCATCACATTACCGGTAATGATTAAACCGACACCACCATCCGCCCATGCCTGATATAAACGCATCAGTTCTTCCGACGGCGCATGATTGATATCTGCCATATTTTCTTCCATTGCTGCTTTTGCAATGCGGTTGGGAATATCAGAACCATTCGGGAAAACCAGTTTTTCAAATACTTTCATTTTTGTGACCTCATTGAGTATGGATTTACTTTAAGATTAAAGCCAACTTTAATGTCAATGGTTTTATCAAATGGAATAATATATTTTTTATAAATATTTTTTATATTCAGTTAATTAGGTAATAGAAAAATAGAGGCACGCAGGCCTCTATTTTGATTGTGTTGAGTAAAATGGATTATTGGCGGATAAATGCCAGTAAATCTGGATTAATCACATCCGCGTTTACGGTGAGCATCCCATGTGAGAAACCTTTATACGTTTTTAACGTGCCGTTTTGCACTAGCTTGGCTGACAATGCGCCCGAATTTTCATAAGGAACCACCTGATCATCATCGCCATGCATCACCAGCACAGGTACAGAAATCTTTTTCAAATCTTCTGTAAAATCGGTTTGGGAAAAAGCCACGATGCCATCGTAATGTGCTTTGGCACCGCCCATCATGCCTTGTCGCCACCAGTTCCAGATCACAGGCTCGGATGGTTTTGCATCAGGACGATTAAAACCATAGAAAGGACCAGCAGGCAAATCGTAATAAAATTGCGATCTATTCTTGAATAACTGGTTTTGCAGGTCATCAAACACTTCTTTCGGTAAGCCGTCAGGATTATTCGGCGTTTTCACCATAATCGGCGGCACGGCACTCACCAGCACGGCTTTGGCAACATTTTCTTCGCCATGACGCGCGATGTAATGTGCTACTTCCCCACCTCCTGTTGAATGTCCGATATGAATGGCATTCTTAATCCCGAGATGTTGTACTACCGCAGCGACATCATCAGCATAATGATCCATATCATGTCCATCCCAAACCTGACTGGAACGGCCATGCCCACGACGATCATGTGCGACGACACGGAAACCTTCGTTTAAGAAAAAAAGTAACTGGGCATCCCAATCATCTGAGCTCAGTGGCCAGCCATGATGGAAAAAGAGGACCTGTGCATCTCGTGGACCCCAGTCCTTATAAAAAATTTCTACACCATCTTTTGTCGTAACGTACGCCATCTTTGTTTCTCCTGTGTAAGATTTACACTGTCGAGTCATGATCTATGTTGTAATTCATGTCGGTAAAATCACATTATTTTTAAAACTATCTGTATGGATAGCCACTCTATACTAAGGTTAAAGCTAACTTTAAGGTCAACGGGTTTAGTCCCATTCTGATAATAAAAATGTAATTTTATAATTTAGAAATAAAAGACAAAATCGAAGATGAGCTATTGAAATTCAATGTTTTATTGAAGATTTAAAAATATTTGATTGTCTATTCTGTTTACATACTTTCAACGAATAAAGCGCCCGTTTTTCAAAACAGAAATTTTAGGGCTTGACTTTAAAGTTAGCTTTAATCTTATAGTGATCTCATATGACAAATGCATAGATTCTTATACAGGCATTTTGAATAACTTGATCAATTAAAGGTTAACCAATATGAACAGCAATAAACAGTTTACTGAAGTTGAGTTTGGACAACAAAAGGTTAGCGTTCCAAAAGGTGGCTACTATGACCGTTTTAGAATGAACCCCAACCTTGATGAAGTTGCTCAGGATCCTGCTGCTGGAAATATCGATTTTTTCCGTAAGATTCCAAAGAAGCTGGTCGAATCGAGAGTTGGCCCTGTCTGGGCTCCTAATTTTTATTATCGTAGTAGTAGTGTGCAAGTACTGATGTTGGCACCATTGAAAAAACTTAAGAAAAAGTTACCTGCGCCTTTACAACCTTTACGCACGTTGCCTGGTTATGGCTTGGTGGCATTAACCTTCTTTCGTTATTCTGTTTGCGATAACGATCCGTATAACGAAGTCTCGGTTGCAATTGTTGTGCGTAAACCAGAGGCGCATGGCTCACATGTTTTAGAGCTGGCCAATTCGATTCGACAACGTCACTTTTATGCTCATGTATTAGCATTGCCTGTCGATACCGAGATTGCACGCGTTCGTGGCGTATATGGCTATCAACTGCCGAAATGGCTCACCGAAATTAATGTCGAGATTCATCCCGATCAAATTCATGCAAATCTGACAGATACCACAGGCAAGATCGATTTAAGCCTGACCGCAGTGACACCTGCTTTACAGCATGTGAAATCTGAATCTCGAATGACTGAAGCGACGATGCTGCATCAAGTTGATGGCAAATGGCATCAAACACTGGTGCAATCTAATCCCCTTTCATTGGCACAGCAATTATTACCGAAAAAGGTCAAGTTGCTTCGTCATGGCGGGCCTTTAAGCCAGTTACTGGATGAGCTGGGAGCATCCAGAATTCTTCGTCTGGATGTGGTAGAAGATGCTCAGGTTGTGCTCAATTTACCGAAACCACTTTAAATATTAAACCACTTAAAATGAAGGAAAATAAACAATGACACAAACCAATTATGATCTTGTTGTATTCGGTGCCACCAGTTTTGTTGGGCAAATTCTGACCCGATATCTGGCAGAATATTTTTCGACCCAACAGGAACAACTGAGCTGGGCCATTGCGGGCCGCTCTCAACAAAAATTACAAGACCTTAAAAGTAGTTTAGGTACTTTGGGAGAATCTTTGCCGATCCTGATCGCCGATGCAAGCAATCAAGCTGAGCTAAACGCATTGTGCGCACAGACGCGTGTGGTGGTTTCAACAGTTGGCCCTTACGCTTTATATGGCGAACCCTTGATTCAGGCCTGTGTAACCAATGGTACAGATTATTGTGATCTGACAGGTGAAACCCAATGGATCAAAAAAATGATCGAGAAATACGAATCTCAAGCCCAGCAATCAGGCGCACGCATTGTGCATTGTTGTGGTTTTGATTCAGTTCCATCGGATATGGGGGTTTATTACTTACAGCAACAGGCTCAAAAACAGTTCAATGCACCTGCAACGCAAGTCAGCATGCGGGTCAAGACCTTAAAAGGTGGTGCGTCGGGTGGCACAGTTGCGAGTCTTATTAATGTAATTCAAGAAGCTGCTGCTGATCCTGCACTACGTAAAGATCTGGTCAATCCTTATGTGCTTTGCCCGCCTGATCATGGCAATAGCCAACACCAAATTTATATTAAAACTGCGAAATTCGATTCAGATTTTAATGCATGGATTGCGCCATTTGTGATGGCAGCAGTCAATGAGCGTGTTGTGCATCGTTCTAACGCGTTGTCAGGCAATGCCTATGGCAGCAACTTTAGCTATAACGAAGCCATTTTAACTGGCGAAGGTTTAAAAGGACGTTTCAAAGCCTTAGGCGTGGTTTCTGGCTTAGGTATCTTCATGCTCGCCGCAGTGAGTAAACCTGTGAGCCAGCTGATGGAACGTTATATGTTGCCAAAACCAGGTGAAGGCCCTACCCCAGAACAGCAGCGTACAGGACGTTTTGATTTACGTTTTGTCGGCAAAACTGAAGCAGGTCAAATCCTAAAAATCAAAGTCACAGGTGATCGTGATCCAGGCTATGGCTCTACTGGAAAAATGTTGGGACAAGCTGCCTTAAGTCTTGCAATTGATCATGTTAAAGAAGCTAAAAAAACGGGCCGTGCTGGTGGTTTCTGGACACCTGCAACCATGTTTGATGATCGGTTTATTCAACGTTTGACCAAGCATGCAGGCCTAGAGTTTCAACAGCTCTAAGTGTAGCCAATATCCACATGTCGGCAGCCTGTCTGCCAAAATTCATGAGGTTGAAGATGAACACATTTAACGATATCAGTCATGTGAACAATGCATCTGAAATATTGAAACAGCAACGTCAGGCTTTTCTGGCCGCGGAACCGCCAAGTCTGGCACAACGCAAAGCCAATCTGGCGAAGCTACGCGCCGCTGTGCTTGCCTATCGTACTGAATTACAAACCGCGGTCAGTGAAGATTTTGGACATCGTTCAGCACACGAAACAGATGTTATGGAACTGGTTGGGATTGTACAGTCGATTGATTATCTCTCACGTCATTTACGCCGATTCATGAAGGCTGAACGCCGTCATGTCAGCCTGTTTTATCGAGCTGCAAAAGCCCATGTGGAATATCAGCCCAAAGGCATCATTGGCGTGATGTCACCTTGGAACTATCCCGTTTCATTGACGCTTATCCCGCTCGCGACTGCATTGGCAGCGGGTAATCGGGCCATGCTTAAACCTTCCGAACTGACTCCACGTACCAGTGATGTGATGCACCGTATGCTTACAGCAACTTTTCCTATTGAGGAGGTTGCCGTGATTTTAGGTGGACCTGAAGTTGGAGCTGCTTTCAGTGCTTTGCCTTTTGATCATTTATTATTTACAGGCAGTACGCCTGTCGGTCGTAAAGTGATGAAGGCTGCTAGTGATCATCTTGTCCCGCTGACGCTTGAGCTCGGTGGTAAAAGTCCGGTGATTGTCGCCCGCGGACATGTAAATCGTCGAACCATGACCAGTATTGCCTATGGAAAATTGTCTAATAGCGGACAGACATGTGTTGCGCCTGATTATGCATTGATCCATGAAGATGATCTAGAAGACTTTATTCAGCAATTCAATGAGACGGTGACACGTTTCTATCCAGATGGGCCAGATTGTCAGGATTACAGTTCTATCGTGAGTGAACGTCACTATGCACGTTTGCAAGGCTTGCTGGATGAAGCACGTAAGCGCGGCGCCCGTGTGCTTGAAATGGGCACAAAACCCGAATCAGCTTCGGAGCGTATTCGTACCCTAGCTCCTACTTTGGTGGTTGGTGCGCGGGACGATGATGCCATTATGCAAGAAGAAATCTTTGGGCCAATACTACCCGTAAGAACCTATCGTCATATCGATGAAGTGATTGACTATATTAATCAGCGGGATCGCCCACTCGCCCTATATTATTTTGGTGAAAAAGATGCGGATTGTAAAAAACTGCTGAGACGAACCACATCAGGCAATGTCGGTATCAACAATACCATCATTCATGTTGCTCAAGATGACTTGCCATTTGGCGGTGTCGGGCCAAGCGGTATGGGCGCTTATCATGGTATTGAAGGATTCCGCTCCATGAGTCATGCCAAAGGTGTTTTTGATCAAGGACGCTGGAATTTTCCAAGCCTGTTACATGCCCCGTTTGGCAAATTTATGGAACTGGCACTTGCCGTCACATTAGGCAAGAAAAAGCCTGATGTTTAATTGAACGCTATGCAGTGGCGGTTTTCTATTCTCATTCTACCACTGCGATTTTACGCAAATTTATAAAATATTGAATAAGGTACAGGTCTCATGAAATGTATTACGTTTAACGGTGCGGGTGGCCCCGAAGTCATTACGGTCAGTGAAAGACCAATGCCGGAATTGAGTGATGAAGGAATATTAATCGAAGTGGTTGCCGCTGGTATCAATGGCCCAGATGTGATGCAACGTCAGGGCTTATATGCCCCTCCACCTGGTGTGACCGATATTCCAGGACTGGAGGTTTCAGGCATTGTGAAACAAGTCGGGAAATCTGTCAGCAAATTTAAAGCGGGTGATGAAGTATGCGCCCTCGTCCCTGGCGGTGGCTATGCTGAATACGTTGTCGCTCATCAGGATAATGTTCTTTTTATTCCCGAAGGACTGACTTTGGTGGAAGGCGGTATTTTACTTGAAACCTTTATGACAGTTTGGTCGCACTTATTCCAGCATGCCAAATTTCGCCCGAATAGTTCGATTTTAATTCATGGCGGTACCTCTGGTATTGGCACGACAGCAACCATGTTGACCCGAGCATTTGGCGCCACACAAATTTTTACTACGGTTTCTAGTGAAGCACATCAAAAAGCCAGTTTGGAACTTGGTGCGGATGTTGCCATTAATTATCACGAAAATGACTTTGTTGAAGAAGTCAAAAAACATACCGATGGTAAAGGCGTAGACTTCATATTGGATATTATTGCGGGTGATTATATTCAGCGAAATTATGACGTTGCCGCGATGAATGGCACCATTTTACAAATTGGTGTATTAAAAGGTCTCGCGCAGAACCTTAATATTTTTCCGATGTTAGCAAAACGCCTCACGCATACAGGCGCAACTTTACGCTCACAGTCATCCGAAGCCAAAGCGGAAGTGATGTCAGCCTTGCAGGAAAAAGTTTGGCCTTTAATTTCCAAAGGACAAATCAAACCTTTGCTTTATCAATCTTTTGATTTGGAACAGGCTCGTCAGGCCCATGAATTTTTAAATCAGGGTCAACATGTCGGTAAGCTGGCATTAATCGTGAAAAAATAATCTGGTTTTGAAAAGAGCTAAAAGTATTGCTTTTAGCTCTTTCTTTAATTAAATATTATTCAGCATTAAACGTTGTCTAGCTGCACGATATTCTCTTTCAAGACGATCAACCAGCTCGGCAACAGATGTGGTTGCTTTCACCGCATTTAGACCTTGCCCACATCCCCAGATGTCTCGCCACGCTTTCACTTTATGCTGTGTGCCATCTTCACTGGAAGTACTAAAATCCATGTCCTTCAAATTACCTTCGGGCAAATTGGCTGGATCAAGCCCTGCTGCACGAATACTTGGTGCCAGATAGTTGCCATGTACGCCAGTAAATAAGTTGGAATAGACAATTTCATCTGAATTATGATCAACGATGGCCTGCTTATAAGCATCCGTTGCATTGGCTTCATGAGTTGCGATAAATGCAGAGCCAATATAACCAAAATCAGCGCCCATCGCTTGCGCTGCCAAAATGGCATCCCCTGTAGAAATTGCCCCCGATAAGGCTAAAGGCCCATCAAACCATTCTCGGATTTCCTGAATTAATGGAAATGGGCTCTTTACGCCTGCATGTCCACCTGCACCTGCGGCTACTGCAATTAAGCCATCAGCACCTTTTTCTATGGCTTTTTGGGCAAAGCGATTATTAATCACATCATGCAAGACTACGCCACCATAACTATGCGTTGCATCATTAATTTCAGTTCGAGCGCCCAAAGAGGTAATCACAATCGGAACTTTGTATTTAACAATCAGTTCCATGTCATGTTCGAGACGATTATTACTTTTATGCACAATCTGGTTAATTGCAAATGGCGCTGCGGGACGGTCTGGGTGTAAGGCATTATGTTCTGCAATTCCATCTGTAATCTCTTTTAACCATTCCTCCAGCTTTTCTGCTGGACGTGCATTTAACGCAGGCATTGAGCCAACGATTCCAGCTTTACATTGAGCAAGCACCAGTTGAGGTGTGCTAATGATAAATAATGGAGATCCAATAACAGGAAGTCTTAAGTGCTTGAGTACTTCTGGAATGTTTGACATGAAATATGCCCTTTTTAAGATAAATTTTTATTTCAATACGCTCATCAAGCCATTTAAATCATCAACGCCTGATTTTGACTTCACCTGATCATATCGGGACAAATATTGTTATGCAACAAGTTGCATAACAATAATCCATGAAAGAATTTTATGAATCATGCTTGCACACTGATAATTTACATAAGATATTGAAATTGATTGTATAAAAATAAGGATATCAACCAGTCTGCTTAAAATTTATCACTTAGCTCAATACAGTTAATTGCTTAAATGTGCTTATCTTTCAAGTCTGTTACCTAGTCTCTCAAGGTGATGAGCGATAAAGATGATATGCTTCAGTCATTTTTATGGTTTTATTAATCTCCTGAGACGACGTTATGAGTGCTACCACCCAAAAATTGCAACGTTTACGTTTGGCTTCCATTCTTGAGGCTGTGACTTTATTACTTCTATTTGCCGTTGCGATTCCTGTTAAATACGCATTTGACCTACCGGTTGCTACCAAAATTATGGGGCCAATCCACGGCGTGGCATTTCTTTTCTATTTGTGGAATTTGATCAGCACGGCTGCGATATGGTCAAAAGCTGAATTGCTTCGATTATTTATACTGGCGTTTATTCCTTTTGGCGGCTTCTTTAACGAGAAATATATCGCTCAGCGACAAGCCAAGCTTAAATAGAAATACAAAGATTTATAAAAAAAGGAAATCACATGATTTCCTTTTTTTATTGCGTACAACACGCTCAAATTTAATTTTTATCGAGTGATTTTAATAAATAAATGACGGCATCACCTGCCAGTTGCATTGACTTGGGATCAACCTGTTCAATGGTGTCACATGCTTTGTGATAGCACGGTGCGAACTCAAGCTCGTCCCCTTTCATTTGTTCATTAAACAAGATGACAGCAGTCACTGGAACTTTACCTAAAAACGGAGCCGTATCGCTTGCGGTTAAGGTGGAGACATCTTCTTTAATTTTTAGATTTTTAGTTTTAAAAAATTCTTTGAGCATATTCTCTAAGGCTATGTCACCGCTATGGCTTGGAAGACTGCGTAAACCATCGAGTAAAGGCTTATAGTCCTGCTCCTGCATGCCACGTTCTTTTAACATTTTTTCCATCTCGTCTACAGAGGATTTATCCCCATCTGCAATCAAGATTTCAGGGTCTTTGGTGCCAACCATATCCAAGTTGATATAGGCTTTAATCGCTTTTAATTGCTCGGCAGTCAGTTTTTTCACATAAGCTTGAGAGCCTGCGATTCCCACTTCTTCTGAATCCCAGAATGCCAGATAAATAGTATGTTTAGGCTTTATTTTTTGAGTCGACAATTGTGTCATCAACTCAAGTAATAAGGCGACACCAGAAGCATTGTCATTTATACCAGGTCCCATTTTGACCGAGTCATAATGCGCCCCTAGTAAAATAATATTTTGTTTTGATTCACCTGGAATCTCCACAATAATATTCTGGCCTTTGGTCTTTTCACGATTTTCGAAAGTCTGAACCTCTGTACTAAAACCTGCTTTCTTGGCTTGATCTAAAATGTAATCCGCGCTCGCTAAACCGCCTTGCGTACCCACTGCACGATTGCCACCATGCTGTTTGGCAATGTGTTCAAAAGCATTTAGGTGCGCCATCATCTGTGCTGCATCCAGTTTTAAACCAGATTGATTCACATCTTCAGTTTTTTCTTTGGAATGTTGCTCGTTTTTTTGACAGCCGCTGATTGCAAATAGGCTACTTAAAATACATACACCTAAAATTTTCTTTAAAAACATAAGATAAAATTAAACCAATTTTTTTATAAAGTCAGTCTAATACTAGTTTTGCACCTGTGGATTTGCCATTTCAATTTGTATCCTTTTCACTTATCGATTGAGCCACAACGCTATCAGTGCTTATTTTCAGTAATACAAAACCCGTCTTCAATTAAACGGGCGATGTACTGAAGATGAAATTATATCAGCGATCATTTAAGCTGCTAAAAATCTGTTCTAGCGCTTGTCCAATTGCCAGAAGTTGCTGGTCCGTATGAGGTAAGCCATCAATTTCCAGCGCCACAGGAAGTTGTGATTTTTTCCCTCGACCAATGGGTAAACTAAGCCCCGGCAAGCCAATATTACTGCCCGGATCGGTATTACGAATCAGTCTTTGGAAATGTTCAATGGAGCTAACCTGCTCATCCGCAAGCGGTGCGACAATCGGCGAGGTTGGAAAAATCAAAGCATCAAGTTGATGATTCTCAAAGGTAGTTTGATAGAGTGCTAGCAGTTGTGGTTGAGCTTCCTGAATCGCCTTTTGATACAAAGGTTGAACGGGTACAGATTGCCCCGTTTCGTTCATGATCATTTCAGGTAATATATTTTGTTGGAAAATATGTTTTACATCTGGACTGGAAATCTGCTCGACCAAAGCTTCCAGACTCAGTTCGATCTCATGATGTTTTAAATACGCAATCAGGTCATATTTACCTTCATAAATCACCAAAGGAAATGAAATATTCTGGTTGAGCTGAGCCAAATCTGGCATATCCACGGGAATAATTTCGATAGCCGCGGTTTTTAACAGTTGTAGCGCTGTATGTGCCTGTTCATGGACATCTTCATCCAGATTCTCCCAAAAATAGGCATTGATTCCGAGTCTGATCGGTCGTGCAGGCAATGCAATAGGCTGAGCTAATGGTGCAATTAACTGATCAATCAGAATAATATCAGCCATACAATGCGCCATAGGCCCTGCTGTATCACGTGTATGCGAAATCGGGGTGATATCTGCTTGAGTATAGCGTCCAACTGTTGGGCGGAAGCCAACACAACCATTTAAGGCACTCGGTAATCGGACAGATGCACCTGTATCGGTTCCGATGGCAATTGGCACCATTCCTGCGGCAACTGCAACGGCACTGCCAGAAGAAGAACCGCCTGCAATATGTAAAGCATTAACTGCATTCCGTGTGCCGATCACACCGTCAATATGCATTGCGGTGTTATAACCTGTCACACCAAATGCCAATTCATGCATATGGGCTTTACCAACAATAATCGCCCCTTGATCAATCAGGGCCTGAATCACTGGTGCTGTGGTTTTGGGTCTGAAATCTGCCAAGGCTGGTGTTCCCGCTGTATTCGGAAAACCTGCGACATGAATATTATCCTTTACGGCAAGCAAGACCCCGATCAAGGCAGGACAAGCATGGCCTTCACGGATAGATTGATCCCAAAATTGTGCTTGCTGAATAGCTGCTGCTTTATCCGTCTGAATAAAAGCATTTAAGGCTTGCTGCTTTTCAATATTGTCAAAATAGTGGTGGACGAGTTGTTCGCAAGTGACTTTCCGCTCTTGTACCAGCCGGGTAATTTCGCCAATGGTGGCTTTATTTAGGTGAATGATTTGATCCGAATTTACTTTTTCATTCATGTTTAGCATAGCGACTTAAAATCCATTTAAGTAATTGTTTTGCTAATTTAGTACAGTTGTAAATTCCGAGGATATCCTCAAAATTGAGGAGTGAATTAACAATAGATGAGCCTCGCCATTTCGGTACGATTATGGCAACCCATTTTTTGCATGGCGTTTTTAAGATGCGTTCTGACCGTGGTGAAGCCAATATCAAGTAAGTTGGCAACGTACTTATCGCTTAATCCTTTCGCTACTAAAGTTGCAACCTCCTGCTCGCGTGGAGTTAAACAATACTGAGTGGATAAATCCATTGCTAAGGCTTGGGTCAGATAAGGTTCCAGTAAATTAAGGATCCTTTTCTCCCGCTCACTGAACATGATTGAATCTTTGGCACGCCAGATACGTAAGTCTCCGATATCCATGCCATTTCGAACAAAATAAACATTCAGACCGTGATACAAACCATAAGGTTGCAAAAACTCGTTGTAGTAATTGGTTTGCTTGAGCGCGGAAAGAGAAATGATTTCATGAACAAAGGTTGGATGTTGTCGCTGTCGAAGTTGGGCTGTGATTGGATCATCATATTGCCAGATTTGGTCATATTCCGTGATGGCTTTGGGATCAATCTGCCACATGATGCCTTTTCTGGATAAATGATGTTTGGCATCCCAGATATAAGATGCTGCAAAATCAGCACGTAACAAGGTCGCAATATCTGCAATGATCGTTTCGCGTAAGCTTTCCTGTCCTTTTTGCGCGCCTAATTTCCAAAGTATTTCGGAAAAAAGCGTAAACTCCGATGGACTTAAATCGTGTTCTAAAAGCATAGACTGACCGTTTTATTAAAAATGACGCATAAAAATATTTTTGTTATCCAGATTTAAATCTAAACTGATTCCATTCAGCAGGCTGAAAAAACAACCAACTCCTTTTATAGATCAATACACTGTAAATTTCTATACTTTATTTTTTAGTCGGGTTGCATGCGGGGTGTTGCCATACCAGCGTTTGTAGGCATGAATGAAACTGGCAGGCTCTGCATAGCCTAACCATTCAGAAATTTGCTCAATGGAGGTTTGGGTTAAAGACAAATAATAGTCTGCAAGAATTTTTCGAACCTCTTCCCTGATCTGGAGAAATGTCATCTGCTCTTGGGCCAAATAACGGCGCAAGGTACGTGAGTTTAAGTGCAATCGATCCGCAACTTCCTCCATAGACGGGATTTGCCCTTTACTATTCATCAATACTTGCTGAACCTGATGGGTATATTTCTTTTGTGATTGTCGTTTATCCAGCGTCTGTCGACATTGTTCTTCTGCAGCATGTAATACCAGCTCATTGGCCATACTCAGCTTCTGATCTATTTTTTCTGCGTTTAAGACAATAAGGTTTTTTGATCTGCCAAATTCTGGGGTAACGCCAAATAGCGCTGTATAAGGCTGCATTTCTCCCCGAAGTGGAAAAGAAAATACTACTTTTTGACAGAGATGATCCTGCATTAAATCGCGTTGCACGGTAATGAGTGCGGCCACATCTCGTTCAATAATAAATGGCCATAACGTTTTTGGAATCCCTTCATCTACCACAATTTCAATTTGAACACTCTGGGTCTCGGTTTGTTCCGATACCACAAACTGGCTAAAAGCAAAGGATAAGGGAAAATAGGCCAATGCAAAGTTCAAAGCTTCACGAATATTGGCACTACTGATCAAAGCAAGTCCTAATGAGCCAAAAGTCGTAAAGTGATAACGTGTTCCGATTTCCAGCCCTAGCAAAGGCCGTTGTCCGAATTTCTCTACCAGATTACGGATCAGTTGTAATTCTTGCTGGCCTGTCACCAGCGTATTGGGATCAAGCAATTGCTGTTGTTCTAAGCCTGTTCCTTTCAGAATCTGCTGATGGTTGACTCCTAACTCTGCGGCAAAATCAGCCATCAGGCGAACACTATGAATACTTCGTTCGTAGGTCCATAAGTACTTCAAGCGTCTTCTCCATGTCCGCTAATCACAATATTTTGTCCTCATCCATCCTCTAAATCAATGTATGAAACGATTATTCTGCATGTAATACATGATAATTTTCACTTGAGTCAGTTATGTTTAAACAACAATTATCTTCAAATAAGAATATTCGTATCGCCATTATTGGCACAGGCTTTGGCGGATTAGGTCTGGCTATTCAGCTCAAACTTGCTGGATTTGAACAATTTACCTTATTTGAAAAAGCCAATGATGTGGGTGGTGTCTGGCGTGACAATACCTATCCCGGTGCAGCCTGTGACGTGCCTTCTCATCTATATTCCTTTTCTTTTGAGCAGGAACTAGGCTGGAAAAATCGTTATGGCTCATCACAGGAAATTCATCAATACTTAAAACATTGCACAGAAAAATATCAACTGTACCCGCATATCCAGTTTAATACAGAAATTGCCAGCGCTGATTTTGATGCGACTCAAGGCATTTGGCAGATCCAGAGTTTAACTGGAGAAAAATTTGAGGCGGAATTTCTAATTGCCGCGGTTGGTCAGCTCAACCGCCCTGCGTATCCGAAAATTAAAGGTCTGGACAGTTTCAAAGGCAAAGCTTTCCATTCGGCGCGCTGGGATCATGATTATGACCTGAATAATAAGCGTGTCGCAGTCATTGGGACAGGTGCCAGTGCGATCCAGTTTGTACCAGAGATCGTCAAGCAAGTGGCGCATTTAGATATTTATCAACGTTCTGCTCCTTATGTCATTCCAAAACCAGACCGTGTTTATTCAAAACTGGAACGAAAAGCATTTCAAAAACTTCCCATTTTGCAAAGCCTTGATCGCGTATTTCAATATAGCTATAACGAGATTCGCCTCAAAAGCTTTACCGCAACCTTAAATGAGATTCCACTAGCCGAATATATTTTCCAGCGACATATCCGTGAAGAAATTAAAGATCCGCATTTTCGTCATCGTCTGATGCCTGATTATCCGATTGGTTGTAAACGAATTCTGATTTCAAACCATTGGTACCGTAGTCTGGTTCGTCCGAATGTCGAGGTCATCAATAACGCAATTCAGGAAGTCACTGAAAATGGTATTGTCGATAAAGATGGCAAATTACGCGAAGTAGATACCATTATTTATGGAACAGGATTTGCCGCAACCGAGTTTATGGCACCGATGCAAATCACAGGACTCAAAGGTAAAAAATTGAAAGACCAATGGGTCGATGGTGCTGAAGCTTATTTAGGCTTAACGGTGAATGGCTTCCCGAATTTCTTTATGTTGTATGGTCCAAACACCAATCTTGGTCATAACTCAATTGTCTATATGATTGAAAGTCAGGTGAACTATATTCTTGATGCAATTCAGGCACATATTCGCAATCAGCTTTGCTTTACAGATATTAAGGCTGAAATCCAGACACAGTTTAATCAGGAAATTCAGGAACGGATGAAATCAACCATGTGGTCGCAAGGTTGCACCAGCTGGTATCAAACTGCGACAGGGAAAAATACCAATAACTGGCCGGGCTTCACCTTGGAATATCGTCAGCGTACCCGTCGCTTCGATCTGGAAAATTATCATCAAGTCACAAAGTCAGCTCATACTCATGTTCAGCCACAACTTTTAGAACAACAAATGGCGGTTTAAATGAAAACATTTCATAACAAGGTCGCAGCCATTACAGGCGCTGGTTCAGGGATTGGTCAAGCACTTGCGGTCGCGTTGGCAAAACAAGGCTGCCATCTGGCTTTATCTGATGTAAATGAATTGGGGCTAGCCAAGACACAGAATCTATTAAAAACATATCCAGTCAAAGTCAGCACACAGGTGGTCGATGTAGCCAATCGACAAGAAATGGCAGATTGGGCTAAAACGATTGCCGAACAGCATCAACAAGTGAATCTAATCTTTAATAATGCGGGTGTGGCGATGGGCAGTACCGCGGAAGGTGTTAGCTATGATGATCTTGAATGGCTGATCGGGATTAATTTCTGGGGTGTCGTCTACGGCACCAAAGAGTTCCTGCCTTACCTGAAACAAAGTGGTGACGGTCATATCATCAATATTTCCAGCATGTTTGGCTTGACTGCGCAACCAACACAAAGTGCTTATAATGCCAGTAAGTTTGCAGTTCGAGGCTTTACCGAATCTTTACGCCAAGAACTCGATATACAAGGTTCAGGTGTCAGTGCAACCTGTGTGCATCCCGGCGGGATTCGCACCAATATTGTTAAAGCTGCCCGTATTAATAATAGTGTCGAAATTTTAGGGCTAGACCCAGCAAACAGTCAGGCTGCTTTTGACAAAATACTGAGAACATCCGCCGATGAGGCAGCAAAACAAATCCTGACAGCCGTGCGCAAAAATAAACGACGTTTATTGATCGGTGCGGATGCAAAAGCAGTTGATATCTTGCAACGAATTTTGCCACAGGGATATCAAAAGATTTTTGCGACAGCCTCTACCTTACAAGCCCGATTCTTCTCATAAATAAAATGTGTATGGTGATCGGCCATTCGCTGGGTGTATGAATGGTCGATCGTTGAGATCAAAAACTGTATTTCAATCATTTTTCTTTAGATGCTTTAACTCATAACCCAATATCGCTACGTCAATCATTCTAATTAAAAAAACATATATTTCCATTCAAAGGCCATTCATTTTTTTTAAATTGCGATGAAAATAATAAATTTGACGAGTTAAACAGATATAGCTTTAAAAATTGAAAATCCCCTCTTGACCTTCCCATAATGTTAAGGTCTATGCTTTAAGCAATCAGAATTAGCTCTATAGGTCTTACTTATGGAAACCCAAACAAATACAGAAACTAAAAATATAAAAGTTTCACTTCAAGTTGAAGGAATGACCTGCGCCAGTTGTGTTGGTCGTGTCGGAACTGCCTTAAAAAAAGTTGAAGGTGTACAATCCGCCTCCGTGAATTTAGCCACTGAACGTGCAGATATCACCTTGAATAAGCCAATAGATCGACAAGTACTGATTCAGGCAATCGAGCGAACGGGTTATGACGTCCCTGCCAATACAGTTGAGCTTTCTATTGAGGGGATGACATGTGCTTCGTGTGTCAGTCGGGTTGAAAAAGCATTGAATGCTGTAGCAGGTGTAAAAACGGCCAATGTCAATCTCGCTACAGAACGTGCAACCGTAAATGGTACAGCCAGTATTGAAAGCCTCATCGCAGCGATTGATAAGGCGGGTTACGATGCCAAAGAAATTCAGGCGGCGGCGCCAGATCAAAGCGAACAACTTGAGAAGAAAGATCAGGAAAGAGCTGAACTCAAACGTGACCTGATCCTTGCCACGATTCTGGCCTTACCTGTGTTTATTCTGGAAATGGGTTCTCACCTGATTCCGGGCGTTCATCATCTGATTGAACACAGCATTGGGATTCAAAACAGTTGGTACTTACAATTTGTTTTAACCACTTTAGTCCTGATTATTCCGGGTCGACGTTTTTATAGTAAAGGTATTCCTGCCTTATTCCGTTTAGCACCCGATATGAACTCTTTGGTGGCAGTCGGGACTTTAGCTGCTTATCTCTTCTCACTGGTCGCTACCTTTACACCGACACTGTTGCCAACAGGAACCGTCAATGTTTACTACGAAGCAGCAGCCGTTATTGTGGCTTTAATCCTGTTAGGACGGTTTCTTGAAGCTAAAGCCAAAGGTCGAACTTCGGAAGCGATTCAACGTTTGGTTAGCTTACAGGCAAAAGTTGCTCATGTTTCACGAGATGGTCAAATCACCGACATTCCAATTGATCAAGTGGTTGCGGGCGACTTGGTGATGGTGAAACCTGGCGAAAGAATCCCTGTCGATGGTGAAGTGCTTGAAGGCCAAAGCTTCGTTGATGAATCCATGATTACAGGCGAGCCTATTCCTGTTGAGAAGAATATCGGCAGTCAGGTGGTGGGCGGAACCATTAACCAAAATGGCAACTTGAGTTTTAAAGCGCTGGCTGTGGGTGGTGACACCATGCTTGCGCAAATTATCCGTCTGGTTGAGCAAGCGCAAGGCTCTAAAATGCCGATTCAGGCGGTGGTGGATAAAGTGACATTATGGTTTGTGCCTGCCGTCATGTTGGCTGCCCTACTGACTTTCCTCGTCTGGCTGATTTTTGGGCCATCACCTGCTTTAACTTTCGCCTTGGTCAATGCTGTTGCGGTACTGATTATCGCATGTCCATGTGCAATGGGATTGGCAACGCCAACTTCGATTATGGTCGGTACAGGTCGTGGCGCAGAGTTAGGTGTATTGTTCCGTAAAGGCGAAGCTTTACAACTGCTAAAAGATGCTCAAGTGGTTGCGGTGGATAAAACAGGCACATTAACCGAAGGTCATCCTGTACTGACAGATTTTGAAGTGACTCCCTCTTTTCAACGCGATGAGGTGTTGAGTCTGGTTGCGGCTGTTGAAGCGCGCTCAGAACATCCGATTGCTAAAGCCATTGTCGATGCAGCTGAACAGCAACAACTGGGACTTCCGCAAGTTGAGCGGTTTGAGTCAGTGACAGGTATGGGTGTTGACGCCAGCGTAAATGGTCAGGCCATTCAGATTGGTGCAGATCGCTATATGGTTCAGCTGGGTATTGAGGTTGCACCTTTTGCAGCCACAGCACAACGTTTAGGTGACGAAGGCAAATCGCCACTCTATGTTGCCATTGATGGTGCACTTGCTGGGATTATCGCTGTCGCAGATCCGATTAAAGAGTCAACACCAGCAGCCATTCAGGCATTACATCAGCTCGGTTTAAAAGTGGCTATGATTACCGGTGACAATGCGCGTACGGCTCATGCGATTGCCAAACAACTGGGTATCGACGAAGTAATTGCAGAAGTTCTACCTGAAGGCAAAGTCAAAGCAGTACAACAGTTAAAAGCAAAATACGGCAATATTGCCTTTGTCGGTGATGGTATTAATGATGCCCCTGCGCTAGCAGAAGCGGATGTAGGTCTTGCCATTGGTACGGGCACAGATGTTGCGATTGAGTCTGCGGATGTGGTGTTGATGTCAGGCAATCTGCAAGGTGTAGCCAATGCCATTGCTTTATCAAAAGCGACGATTGGCAATATTCACCAGAACCTGTTTTGGGCCTTTGCTTACAATACCCTGTTGATTCCTGTGGCTGCAGGGCTACTCTATCCAGCCTATGGTATCCTGATGTCACCTATCTTTGCAGCGGGTGCGATGGCACTGTCTAGTGTCTTTGTGCTGGGTAATGCATTACGTTTACGTCGTTTCCAGCCACCTTCTACACGCAGCCGCTAATGGAGGATGTTATGAATATTGGTAAAGTATCTCAGGCTTCTGGCGTGACTGCCAAGATGATCCGTTATTACGAGCAGATAGGTTTGATTCCAGCGGCTGGTCGTAGCAATGCGGGTTATCGTTCTTATTCAGATAATGATGTTGAGCGTTTGAAATTTATTAAACGTAGTCGTGAATTGGGCTTCTCGGTAGCAGAAATTACCGATCTGCTGGATTTATGGAACAATCGCAACAGGCATAGCGCGGATGTAAAACATCTGGCTCAGGCACATATCCATAAGTTAGAAGAACGCATTCAGGATTTACAGCAAATGGCGCAAACCTTGCAAACTTTGGTGGATTGCTGCGCTGGTGACAATCGTCCCGACTGTCCAATTCTTGAGGGCTTGAGAGAACCGAGTCATGAAATGAAAGATATCCACCATCATAATGATCTGCTCTCGCTCTCACCCTTAACTGGGCGCAAATAAGATTTATTACAAGGCTATAGACATATGGCCTTTTCATTTTTTAGTATTTTCTTGAAATTAAAAAAAGCGGCTATATCAGCCGCTTTTTTATTAGATACAGATTAACGTGGTGGAAAACCTGCTTCTGTTAATGCATCAGCCACTTGCTGTTGTGATGCCGTGGTTTCTACTTTTACACTACGGTTAGGTGGATCAGTGATTACTTTTGCATTGGCATCCACTTCCTGAATCGCGCGCGTTACACCACGTGCACAGCCACCACAGGTCATATTTTCTACATGAAATTCCATACGAATGCTCCACTTGGTTATGAAAGAAGATAGATTCAATATAAACGTTCCAATAATTGGAAGGTCAAGTCTTTTGGTCATTAAATTAGGAAATTAGCTGTTCAGCCTTTCTTTTCGGACACATAATTCACAGTATATTTTGGGATTTCTATTTCTAAATCATCTTTCTGTACATCGACCTGACAGGATAGACGTGAATAAGGGGTCAACCCCCAGGCTCGGTCGAGTAAATCAGCTTCAATATCTCCCATTTCCGGTAAGCTATCAAATCCTTTTTTTACGATCACGTGACAGGTTGTACATGCTCCTGAAAGATCACAGGCATGTTCGATTTCGATAGCATAATCAAGCAAACCTCTACAGAGATTTGTCCCGTGCTCTATTTCAATTTCACGACCTTCAGGACAAATTTTTTCATTCGGGAGAACTGTTATTTTAGGCATAGTTAGTACCTTTGAATAGGTTGATATGATCAATCACAAATAATAAAAGGCTTTGTCATAAAGCCTTTTATCTAAAATAAGTCAACAATACAGACTTATAAAAAATGCCGTTTTAACCAAGCATTTATTACTTTAATGTCAATATCTTGTGCCAAAATAATATTTTTTGCCAACATTCGAACTTCTGGATCATAACCATATTTCAAGGCGATCTTGGCCATATCAACTACGGCTTGATGATGAGGCAGCATTCCACGCATAAAATCGATGTCGGCATTGTCAGTGTAATTGATTTGCATATCTACATGCATACGGCTGGTTAGTTCCATATAAGCACGTGTAGAGAGACTATAGAAATCACTTGGATCATTTGAGTTAGGCGGTGTTGCAGATTGTTGTTCACTCATTCTTGTTTCCTTTCTGTTGAGCAGTATCAACATTCATTTAAGATGTGATTGACTTGCTATATTGATGAAAATAAAGGAAATGATACCGTCAATAATAGATCAGCGTTTCTCTCTCATCTGGCACATTTACCTTTATGAAAGACACTGTAGTCCTTCCAATAATTGCAAGGTCAAGCCATCAATTTATTAATATTCTGAGTAATAAAAAACAAAGTGTTCTATGCAGTAAATAAAAAAAGTGCATGATCAACATGCACTTTTTAAATGAATATTTAACGTGTTTTAGACATTTAAGCCAACTGCTTTCGCACGCGCTTTGTGCAATTTTTTATAGCTGTCGATTAAACGTAAATGACGGTCAAGTCCTTCCAATTGCATGTTGGTTGGGGTTAAACCATAGAAACGAACCGTACCTTCAACCGAGCCGATAACCGCGTCCATACGTTCATTGCCAAACATACGACGGAAATTGATCTCGTAATCTTCCAGTTCCATTTCGTCATCGAGCAACACTTCAAGCACGACATTCATGCACTGATAGAATAAACCACGTTCTACCGTGTTGGTGTTGTACTGCAAGAAGGTCTCAACCAGTTCTTTGGCTTCTTCAAACTGTTGTAAGGCAACATAGATTAATAGCTTCAATTCGAGCAAGGTTAACTGACCCCACACAGTATTGTCATCAAACTCAATACCAATCAATGTCGTGATTTCAGTGTAATCGTCCAGTTCAGATTCTTCTAAACGCTCGACCAATGCTTCCAGCTGTGCTTCATCTAAACGATGTAGATTGAGAATATCTTCACGGAATAATAAAGCTTTATTGGTATTGTCCCAAATCAGGTCTTCAACCAGATAAATTTCAGAATAATCAGGCACCAGAATACGACATGCTGTTGCACCTAAGTGCTCATACACCGCCATGTAGACTTCTTTGCCCATTTCCTCAAGAATACCAAATAACTCAGCTGCTTCTTCAGCATTTGAGTTTTCACCTTCATTGGTGAAGTCCCATTCTACAAAGTCATAATCAGATTTGGCACTAAAGAAACGCCAAGAGACTAAACCACTTGAATCAATGAAGTGCTCAACAAAGTTGTTTGGTTCAGTCACTGCATTGCTTTGGAAAGTCGGTTGCGGTAAGTCATTTAAACCTTCGAAACTACGACCTTGTAGTAGTTCAGTCAAACTACGTTCTAAAGCGACTTCAAAACTTGGGTGCGCGCCAAATGAGGCAAAGACACCGCCTGTACGTGGGTTCATTAACGTCACACACATTACAGGGAATTGACCGCCTAATGAAGCATCTTTGACAAGTACTGGGAAGCCTTGTTCTTCCAGACCATGAATCCCTGCTACGATAGCTGGGTATTTTGCCAATACTTCTTGTGGTACGTCAGGTAAGGCAATTTCACCTTCCAAGATTTCACGCTTAACCGCACGTTCAAAAATTTCAGATAAGCACTGAACCTGAGCTTCAACCAAGGTATTTCCTGCGCTCATACCATTACTGAGATATAGGTTTTCAATCAGATTTGACGGGAAATAGACAGTTTCATTATCAGATTGACGTACAAATGGTAATGAACAGATACCACGTTCAGTATTGCCTGAGTTAGTGTCGTACAGATGTGTGCCCAGTAACTCATCATCAGGGTTATAAATTTCGAGAGAGTATTCATCCAGAATTTCTTTTGGTAACTCACCATTTGGCCCCGGCTTAAACCATTTTTCATCTGGATAATGCACAAATTCTGCATTGGCAATCTCTTCACCCCAGAACTGGTCATTATAGAAGAAATTACAGTTTAAACGCTCAATGAATTCACCTAAAGCCGATGCCAAAGCACTTTCTTTGGTTGAGCCTTTACCATTGGTAAAACACATTGGAGACTGTGCATCACGGATGTGTAATGACCATACATTCGGCACAATATTACGCCATGATGCAATTTCAATCTTCATGCCTAAACCAGCCAAAATCTCAGACATATTGGCAATGGTTTGTTCTAGCGGCAGGTCTTTGCCCAAAATATAAGTATTGTTTTCTGAAGTCAGGCTTGGCATCAGCAACGCTTGTGCATCTGCATCAATACTTTCCACTTCTTCAATGACAAATTCAGGGCCAGTCTGAATCACCTTTTTTACGGTACAGCGATCAATTGAACGTAAGATCCCTTGACGGTCTTTTTCAGAAATGTCGGCTGGGAGTTCAACCTGAATTTTAAAAATCTGTTTATAGCGGTTTTCAGGATCTACAATATTATTTTGTGATAAACGGATGTTATCCGTTGGAATGTCACGCGCAGCACAATACACTTTGACAAAGTAAGCCGCACACAATGCAGATGAAGCAAGGAAATAGTCGAATGGACCGGGCGCAGAGCCATCGCCCTTATAGCGAATGGGCTGATCGGCGATTACCGTAAAATCATCAAACTTCGCCTCTTGTCGAAGATTGTCGAGATAATTAACCTTAATTTCCATGCGAACACCTAAATATTCTTATGCGTTGCAAGCACACAAGAGTGAAAATATTGATTGATAAGCCGAATCGTAGATATGAAATAGACTTAAAAAAGAAAACTGTGGCTAAGGTCATTTAAGCACGATCGAACACTGACCTTAGTAATAATGGCCGCTATTATAGAAGTATTTTGTGTAATTGATAACTTTTGTCTGTTTTTCTAGCCTTTTTATGAACAGTCAGCTGAATTGTTGATGATTTAACCAGATATTTACAGTTGTGTTGCAATCTCAATAAATGCTTTTGCAATTGGTGTCATTTGCTGCTTGTTCTTCACAGCCAAGCCAATTGAGCGTTTAATATTTGGTGATAATGGTCGTTTTACGATATTGGGATACAGTTGCAGAATGTTTTGATCAAGGGATAAATCAGCCACAATAGATACCGCTGCATTGCTATTTACCATATTTAAAATCGACAGGATTTGAGAGAGATGATACTTCACTTGAGGTGTTAGTTGAGCTGCTCTAAATAATTCCAGCACATGATTTTGACTGCCTGCACTGGTCAAAATAAAAGGATAATCCATCAATTCTTCTAGTTTGACCGCAGCTTGTTGGGCAATCGGTAAATGCTTTGGTATCAAAGCCACAAAGATATCTTCCAATACAGCAAAAGTATCAAAGCGAGACTCAGGTAAAACCACAAAACCAAGATCAACTTTGCGCTCATCTATCCATTGCAACACCTCTTTATCTGTTCCCTCAAAAATCAATACTTCGACCTCGGGATATTCCCGACTAAAATTTTCTAAAATCAATGGAAGCAGTACATTGGAAGAAGATGCGCCAAAGGAGCCGATACGCAAACTCCCTGTTTTAAAACCTTTGAGGTCCATGACTTGTTGATGAATAATGGTTGAGACATTCAGCATTTCATTCACATAAGGCAGCAAACCTTGGCCTGCTGCGGTGAGTTCAACTTCATTGTTATTGCGATAAAACAGCTGAGTTTCCCATTTCTTTTCCAAGGATTTAAGTGCATGTGAAATCGCAGACTGTGAAATATTCAGTTGCTGTGCGGTCAGGGTAAAGTTTTTTAATTCTGCCAGTTTTGAAAAGATTTCGAGTTGAGTTAGTGTCATGATAGACCATTCATGAGTAAAAGCTCATTTTACTATAAAGATAAATGAGTTTTACGATTTGCTTTAATTCTGTATTGATTAAAAAACCTCATGCGCCATTTCGCAATTTTGCTGCCACGTTGTACTGTTTATTTTAAATTGATCTGTGTAGCTTTGATGTGGGGTGGCACCTTTATTGCTGGACGTATTCTTGCCGCAGAAGTTTCTCCAGCTTTATCTGCACTGTTACGCTTCTCCATTGCTGCCATCTTGCTGCTTATTTTACTGATCAAAACAACAGGCGGCTTTCCCCGTCTTTCCACTCAACAGCATATTTATGCAATTCTGATGGGCTTAACTGGAATATGCACTTATAACCTGTTTTTCTTTGCTGCGCTTTCCCGAATTGCGGCAGGTCGAACAGCTTTGTTTGTCAGTTTGTCACCTATCCTGACTGTCTTGATCATGCGTATTTTCTTTCACGAAAAGTTAAGCAGAATCAAATATCTTGGTGTCTGTATTGCCCTAGTTGGAACACTGCTGGTGGTGACTCGCGGTGAAGTATTTAATGCCTTACAACAGTCTTTTGGGCTTGGTGAAATGATGATGTGTGGTGCGGTATTCAGTTGGGTGATTTATACCTTGTGCTTGAAGCACACAAATACATCGGCATTGACCATGACCACATACGCCGTCCTTTGGGGGACCGCATTTCTTTTCATCAGTTCAATGCCTGAGTTAAGTTATAAAACGTTTATCAATATCTCATTGAACAGTTGGCTAGCTGTTCTTTATTTAGGTGCTTTGGGTACCGTACTGACCTTCATCTGGTATGCACAAGCCATTCATGCCATTGGAGCATCCAAAACCATTATTTTTACCAATCTTGTTCCGATTTTTGCTGTGTTACTGGCCTTTTTTATACTGAAAGAACCGATTACTGGATCAATGGCTGTGGGTGCAGTCCTCAGTTTCATCGGTATCTTATTGGTGAATAAAGCCTAAAAACAAAGTGATAATGAGCATTTAAAAAAACTTATCCTTTTAGCTAAGTTTTAGTTGACATTAGATTAATAAATGCACAATACTTAGCTCTATGGCTAAGTATGATTCTAAACTTGATTTGTTGTTCAGTGCGCTTAGTGATCCAACGCGTAGAGATATCTTAACGCGGCTGTCTTTTGGATCAGCCTCAATCACTGAACTGGCTGAACAACATGATATGGCCCTGCCTTCTTTTCTAAAGCATTTGAACAAATTAGAGCAGGCTGGACTCATTCATTCTGAAAAAAATGGACGAATCAGAACTTGTGCTTTGGCCCCTGATGCATTTACGCCTATGCAAAACTGGTTAAGTGAACAACGAGCCATCTGGGAACAAAGACTCAATCAATTTGATCGTTACGCACTCGAATTAAAAAGGAAAAGAGAAAATGAAACTGGATCCCAAAACTGATTTAAAACTAGAAAGAGTGATTGATGTGCCCCGTGAACTGGTCTGGGAATGCTGGACGAAGCCTGAACATATCAAACACTTCTTTATTCCTCGCCCTCACTCGATCAAGGCCTGTGAAATTGATTTAAGAGTGGGTGGAAAATTCAATACTATCTTTGATGTGGATGGCAATGAAATCAATAATCAAGGCGTTTTCTTAGAAGTGATTGACGGCGAAAAACTGGTTTTTACTGATACCTATACTGAAGACTGGAAACCTGCTGAAAATCCATTTATGACTGCGATTCTATTACTTGAAGATGTGGGTAATGGCGCAACTAAATATACAGCGATTGCGCGACATCGGACTCAGGAAACCCGCCAACAGCATGAGGATATGGGCTTCTTTGAAGGTTGGGGAACTGTGGTTGATCAACTGGTCGAATATGCAAACAGCTTAAAAGCTCAATAATTTTCCCCCTTCTACTCAAAATGCCTCAAAGTTTACTTTCCAATACTTTGAGGCATTTTTATAGATCAAATCAAATCCGCCCAACTTCCAGATATGGAATTAAACTCTTATCAAAGTTCGGACGTGGATCACCTGCAAAACTAATAAAGCCATGCATTCCTGTTAATCGTTCACCTTTATAAAACTGATTCAATTGGTAGCGTGGATCTTGATGTGACAAGGTGAAACTCATTACCCCAACCCCTTTCTGCTTAGACAGTTGATAGGCATCTTCAAGCATTAAATGGTGCAGCGCCAAATGTTGTGGATGAGATAATAAGCTGTGTAACACATGATATTTGAGCGAATCACCCAGTTTCGGCAATGGCATTGCTTTGGTGATTTTGGTCAATAAATTATAAACAGGACGAAATACACCAATTAAGGGGCTGTAATGCAGGATTTTGGTTTGTTTCAGGCTATGCTGATCCCACAATCCAAACATGCCGACTAATTTCTCATTCTGGAAATACAATTGAAAGTCTGACAATTGTAGACCCGTAAAATAGTGATGCCCTGCTTGCAGTTCTTCAAAATTATAAGCAGGAATAAAATTATAGTGCTGTGCCATTGCTGCAATAAACGTATTCATTGCAGGGATATCTTCTGGTTGAGCAACACGAGAATGAATGTTGCCTATTTCTGTTTGCTTGGTCTTTTCTAAGAATGCATCAATATCACGTTTTGTCCCTAGATGAGTCAAAGTCAAAGTTTCGATCAGACCTTCATCATAGTAATCTGGAATTCCTGTTTTACCAGTTTGTATGGCAGCTCTTGCAGCATAATTATCATTGAAAATAATCATCTGGCTAAAATCAGGTTCATGGAGCGTTTGTTTAACGTGTGCACCCAGAATTTTGACCAATGATTTGCCACGATAATTGGGATCAACCCGCAAATCACTGGCATATCGTACATTCTGTACTGCTTTATCGACATAACATGGACGATGACCGTTGCTGTAACAGGCCACATTCTTCTGATTCTCAGTATCTTCAATCACCACATGCAGTTTGTGACGATACAAGATATCTGATGCCTTAAAATAACTCGGTTCGCGCTGAAAGCTGATTTGCACGCCTTTGGTGGTCATTGGCACGGCAATCAGTTCACGTAAAGCCTGATCATCTGCCAATGTGGCTTCACGTGTAATCAAGCTGCTTTCAGTTGATGTCGGTGGATTTGTTTTCATTCATTATTCACCTGTGTTGTGGTCTGGTTTGGAACCAGCTGATTTAATTGTCCCATTTGATCAAGAAGTTGATAGACAAAAACAACTTCATCCTGTTCATTAACTGTTTTTTGGGTTTGTACATCCAATAATTTTTGTTCGGTATTGAGCAAATCAAAGGTTGTTTTGGTACCTAACTCAAACTCTTTTCGGGTATAAACAAAGGCAATCGACGCCGCATCTATGGCATTTTGAAGTGCCTCTTTATTTTGTCGAATGGTTTGCAATTGTGCGTATGTCGTCCGTGCGCGTTGATTCAGATCAAGCTCAAGCGTTCGGATTTTCTGGTTGGCTAAGTCGACATCTGCCTGTGCTTTTCGCGCATTGGCCCGATTCAGGCCATCATCAAACAAAGGCACATTCAACTGTACCCCAACCATGTAATTGTTACTTTCAGAACCGATATAACTGGCTTCATGCTGCTTGCCCGCACGGCTGGTCAACATGACTGTAGGCCAGAGTTCCCGTTTGGTTAAAGCATATTGTTTCTCGGCAGCTTGCTTCTCATATTTCGCACGCATCAAGGCAGGATGATGATTGGTTTTTGCCAATATTTCATCCAGCTGATTAGAAATGACAGGAAGATGTTTAATCGCCACAAGATTTTCAGGCGTGACCCCCGTAATTTGATAAAACTGTGCTTCACTCACGGTGAGATTGGATTGCGCCTGTGTAATATCGGCTTGTCCTTGAGCCACTTGAGCTAAAACCTGGGCCAGATCTGCTCGGGTAATCATGCCAACATCAAAACGCCGTTGTGATTCATAAAGCGAGCGTTGCAGGTTAGACATGGTCTTTTTCCGCAACTCTAAAATCGCTTTCTTTTTTAATACATCGGTATAGACCATGACCGTATTAAGAATGGTTTCCGATCTTTGATCCGATAAACCCTGCGCCTGCGCAGATAACTGGTTTTTCGCCACATCAACCCCTAAGCGATGTCGTCCAGAGGTATAGACAGGATAATCCAGTTGTAATTGCAGACTTCGGCCCTTACGGTTGCCTTCAGTTGGAAACATGACCTGAGCAGGTGTTTCAACCCGCTCATAATCCAGTTGCCCGACCAGATTGACTTTTAAACCATCTCGCTGTTTGGCCTGCTCAAGCATTGCTGTAGATTGATTCACACTTAAGCGACTTACTTCGAGTTGACTTTCATGTCTTAAACTTGCTGACAATGCCTCATCTAAAGTCATCGCAGTCACGTTATTTGAAACGAAGAACATCCCCACGCATAGTGCAATATGCGTGGACTTAAAAAGCTGATTATTAAATTGCATCATCCCTTTCTTCATAGTTGTTCCAAACTATTCAGGGTAATTTTCTTTAATGGTTCAGGCTTGATATTGCCTTCAATAATGCCGTCAAACATGACCAGTTTCTTATAGGCATTCCAACCATTATGGGCTTGACGAATCTGTGGCTGATCTAACTGACCGAGATTACGTGCAAGTTCATAATGGAAGTTCTGGCGCAAGATACGATCGATATATTCATCGTTAATGCTGTGATGAATTTCTCCTTCAAACAGGACACAATAAAAAGGTTTAACCTGCTGTTCTGTATCTATAGCAAGCAAAGAGATTGCTTTAGATTCGGTTTCATTGAGTTGTGAAAGCAGTTGTTGCGCCGTTTCAGGTGCAAGTTTCTCTCCCACCAGATCAACGCCAAAACGACGTCCCTGAAACTCGAAACAAGGGATTTGTTCCAGAAAACCTGTGACACGCAAACAATCATCTAGACAATAACGGAGTAAACCATTGCCCGAAGTAATAATGGGGCTCACTACATCACCAGCTTTGAGTTCCCATGACGGGATAATCTGGCCCTGCTTCTCACCTTCAAGATACTCAAACTCATAAAAATGACTCTGATAAGCAAGCGGATATTGATCGTTATATGGAATGGTCACCACACCTTCAGTCGCCCACAAGCCTTTGCCTTCAAATTGCACTGATGGAAGGCGCTGTTGCAATTTCTCGGCCCAAGCTTTGGAACCAGCGGTATCCCAACTGGACACCAGACTTAATTTAGGCCAGAGTTTTTTGAAATTAATCTGCTCGCCATTGGAACTGCTAATTAAAGCCTGAGCACTTTCGGGACTATACGGTGCAGTGACTTCTTTCAGTGAACTTTGACGACTTCCCCATAAACCACTTTCAAGTACCTCAATGACTTCCTGTTGCATTGCTTCTAAACGATCTAGAAGTTGCAATGCAAAAGTTGGACTCCAGACAGAGATCATCGCCAGATTTCGGTTTGCAACCAAATAACAGATCGTCGCAAATAATGCATCATCGGCATTTGCGGCAAAAGCCACATTGCTTGGAACAGCTTGGGTAAACTTCGATAAAATCCGTTTACCCATTCCTAATAAAGCACTGTCGTCATTTAAGTTTTTATCTTTTAAAACTTCTCGCTGACTTTCAGGCAACCATGACACTGACCAGTAATGTGTGCCCGAGCTGAGTTGAGGACACTTGCGATACATACTGGCTAACCACGGCGCAATCGCATGATCAAGTTCATCTAAAAACAATTTCGTATAAGGTATAAATTTGATCTGTTCGCTTGAACCACTGGTCGGTTGAAAACGCACCAGCTTGCTGCTGGAAAGCGTCAACTTTTGCTCACGATAGCGTTGAATTTCTTCTCGCCAAGCGCCGTAACGTGTGGCAGAGAATGATTTTACAAACTGCTCATAGTTTTGAACTTTTTTATCTTTCGCAAAGCTTGAGGTCTGTAAAATCGAATGCAAAATTTGACGTTGTGTTGCTTCTAATGCATTAAACTGTTTTTGAAAATTACGATCAGATGCATTGCACCATTGCTTTAAAATAAGATGCGAGCCTGTTGTCAGCCATTCATTTGGTTTCATTGGATGGCCTCTCTACGGTTGGTTTTAGTTGTTAAAATCGCCTCACATTTGCCTTTGCTGACTGGCTTTCTCATGAGCTTCACTGGAAAACGGGCAATATCTTTCCAGCCCATACGTCCAATACATGGGAGTTCAGTGCCAATGCTCCAGGTTGGATTTTTCTGCTCGAAGAAATGAATATTAGGATTCTTTTCTCTCATTTCAGCTGTAATCGGTGCAATTTCACCTTTTAATGGTTGATAATCCTCACCAAAATTTAGTAATCCCGCTTCTTTATCATAATATTCGCCAAAGAAGTTTTCACAGTAGTGCTCAATGACTGAGGAGAGATGCTGATTTTCATCTTTGATATTTGGGTAGTACACATAATAATTATTGGCAAGTAATAAATAGGTTTTATAACCCTTAGAAATCAGCAACCAGTACAGCTCATTAAATGGATATCTGATTCTTAACTTGATCATCAGTTTGAGCATGGTGCTCTGAAGCGAACGCGTTCCCCAAAACTCTCTTAAAATCACAGTGTCGCCACTAAATAAAACGGTATAGTCCTTGCCATTTAAATAGAAATGTTGCACAACGACTGTAGAGAAACCCACGATTTCATCGGTTTGTGAATTAAAAACCAGAATCACACCACTTTTCTTTTTAAAATCCTCTGCAAATATAGAAAATCTGGTGTTTTCATAATATTGTTCATAAATAGAATACATCACTTTTAATCGATCAATATCGATTTGCTCTTTTTCAAAATACTGACCATAGGTACGTTCTTTCTGGTTAAATTTTGAAATTAGTTTATATGTTGTATTAATCATAATACTTTAACCTTCTAAATCTAGATACACGAGTACCCCTACCTCATATAGAGGTATTAAAAATACTTATATAAATATTCTTTTCTTATAACGGGATATGTTTTATATAAGCCCTATTGTTTTTTCATTTTTGAAATTACCCTCTATTTAAAATATCTACATATCCATCTTTTTCCCCCGATCCATAAATATGGTTAAAAAAGCCGTCACAAACATAATGATTGCGAGCATACGTAATAAATCATTGAAACTTGATGTAAGCGCCTGATAATGAATGTCACGGTAAATCACGCTCAGCGCAATTTGCTGTGCATTTGAACCAACCTCCTGATATTGCGCTGTCAACTGATCCAGTCTTTCGACAAAGATCCAGTTCTGTGGCGTCATGTATTGATTAATTTGAGTCACATGTAGCGCTGTCAGCCAGTCTAGTGAGGAGTTGATCAATGCCAAGCCAACTGCTCCACCAATATTGCGCATCAGGTTATAAATACCGCTGGCGTCAGCCACTTTACTTAGCGGTAAAGTACTCATGGCTAAATGTGAAACCACAATCAGACAAATCATCAAGCCGATACCACGATAAATTTGTGGCCAGAACATAAAGTCATAATCACTGTGGATGCTGAGATGTGAATTCAGCCATACTCCGAACCCCGCCAGAATCATGCCAACGAATACGGTTTTACGAGTGTCAAAATTAGGAATCAGCCAAGCAAGGAACGGCGCAAAAAAGAACATCACCACGCCTGTCACCATCATAATGTGACCAATCTGGCTACTGTTCATTTCTCGAACCTGCCCAAGAAAAACAGGAATCATATAGCCCAAGCCATACAGCGCCATGCCGATGACAAAGGTCGTAATTGCACTTAGGGTGAAGTTCTTGTTTTTGAATACGCTCAGATCAAGTAAAGGCTTAGGCTGAGTAAAGCTTCGAGTGAAGAAAATCATGCCGCCGATCAGACAGATCATCAAGGCAATACGAACGCCTGAATCTGCAAGCCAGTCGTGCCGTGCACCTTCATCAAGGAAATATTCCAGCCCACCCAAGAACATCGCCATACCAATCAGGCTCAGCCAGTCCATAGTTTTAATCAGTGAATAATTGGCGCGGTCAATATTTGGCCCTGAGTAAATCACAGTGGCAATAATAATCCCCGGAATGATATTGATCAGGAACATCCAGTGCCATGAGAAATTATTGGTTAACCAGCCGCCAATAGTTGGGCCAATCGCTGGGCCTAATGTACTAACCATCCCGAAGGTCACCAACGGTAATGAGCGTTTTGCTTCAGGAAAAAGCAGATACAACGCTGTCATCGAAGTTGGAATCATGCCTCCGCCCATAAAGCCCTGAATGCCACGGAAAACCAGTAAACTTTCCAGATTCCATGCCAACGCACAAAGCAGTGAGCTGATGGTAAATCCAACCGCACAAATGGTGTAATAGACACGTGTAGAAAGTACTCGCGATACAATGCTAGACATTGGAATCGCGATAATTTCTGCAATCAAATAAACCGTTTGTACCCAAGTCACTTCATAACGGCTTGCACTCATACCTGCTTGAACTTCATTTAAAGAACTCGCTACGATCTGAATATCAAGGATCGCCATAAAGTTGCCAAAAATCATGGCAGCAAAAATTGCCCATGCGGTTTTTCGAGGGAATTTCCATTCACTTTCGACAGACTGATTCATCACTTACACCTAAGACTTTATGTTTAAGTTCTGAGATCAACGGTCGCGCTGACCGACATTCCCGGTTTAATGAGATCAATATGCGGGCTTGAATCTATGGTGATGCGAACAGGAATACGTTGTACAACTTTGTTAAAATTCCCCGTCGCATTGTCAGGTGGCATGAGTGAAAAAGTCGCCCCGGATGCTGGAGAAAAGCTTTCGATTTTTCCGGTGTATGTCAGGCTTGGATATGCATCTATTTTTAATTTAACTTGCTGACCAATATGCATTTTTTCAATTTGAGTTTCTTTGAAGTTGGCCTGTACATATAAGCTTTTTTCAGGAATGATTGCCATCAAACGCGTTTGTGGTGAAACACGTGAACCTTTCTGGATTGCAAGACTACCGACTTTGCCCGACACGGGACTAATCACTTTTGATGAAGCAAGATCAATCTGATAAAGATCCAGACTCGCATTGGCATTTTGAATATCTGCCAAAATTTGGGCTCTACTTGCCTGTAGACTACCGAGTTGCGCTTCGGCTGCATTGACAGCGGCTTGCGCCTTGCTCAGTTGTGCCTGTGCGGTTAAATACTGAGACTGGACAGCTTCAAAGTTTTGGCGAGTAATCACCCCATCTTTTAACAAGTCCTGATAGCGGTCAAAATCTTTTTTCAAGCGGGATAAGTCAGCTTGCGCTGCAACAACACCACTATTTGCTTCACTAATAGATGACTTTGCTGATTTTTCATTTTGCTGCTGCACCCCAAGCGCTGCCTGTTTTAAGGTCACGACTGAACGGGCTTGATCATAACGAGCTTGATAATCACGATGATCCAGTATCGCCAAGGTCTCGCCTTTTTTAACCACCTGATTATCTTTAATGATCAATTCAATCACTTCACCAGATATCTTTGGCATTACCCAAGTGACATCAGCTTGAACATAGGCATTATCGGTAGACTGATAATATCGATATACAAAAAAATAATATATAATGCCGATAATGAGTAATAACAGAAGCGCACTAAAAACAGCCCATGTTATTTTTTTTCGACTTTGGAAATTAGTGTCAGTTTCTAGCTGAGCGACGTTATCCATATTCATTCCGCTTATTTGTAATATTCAATTTTTTATTTATACCAACAAAATATTGGCGTCTTTTTTACGTAACTTTTCACTTGGTTTTATTCAATAAATCGTCACAGTGTAAAAATTGCTGCAAATTATCATTCTTAAGTCAAATAAATATCATTGACCGTTTTGACAGGTGTTTTTTCTATTTCTGCCAGTAGACAGAATGTTATAAAAACTATATTTAAAATTTATGTAATTGTAAGTTTGGCCTACTTTATCTTCATAAACTTATTTTTTAAAATAGATCTATAATGTTGTTAAACCTATATATATTATTTTTTATTGTTTTGCTACAAATTTTCCTTATTAACAAAAAAGGCCACATCTTTTGCTTGTTTTATATACATAATCTGCTTTCGTTAACAAAATCCATATAACGTTATAAAAATGTAAATCGTCATATTTGGGAGTTTTATCTCTTATGCTTTTCAATTTATTTTGAATAAACTGTCATCTATTTGACAAATTTATGCTGTCAAAGTTAATAAAATATTTAAGTGATATAAATGATTAGAATTAATAACATAAAGACATTAATTTGTTATTTAGTTTTGATAATCGATGAGTTTATTTGCAAACCAGTTTAATAAATTAATCGACTTATGCCAAATATATCAACAAAATTATTGGAAAGTTGATATCTTCACAGGAAATAATATATAAATTTTTTTAATATAATTTTAACTCAAAGGAACGAATAGTTATGGATTCAGGATTGATCACCCTTTTCTTGCCAATCGCACTTGCCATTGTCATGGCGGGTATGGGCTTGGAACTCACCTTAAAAGATTTCGCCCGTGTCACCAAACACCCAAAAGCCGTTATCATTGCCCTGTTTTGCCAATTAGTTTTATTGGTCGGGATTGCATTCTTGATTTGTAAAATCCTTGCGCTACCGCCGTTACTTGCTGTGGGTCTCATGCTTTTAGCCGCATCACCGGGTGGCTCGACTGCTAACTTATTTAGTTATTTGTATAAGGGTGACATCGCTTTAAACATTAGTTTGACCGCACTCAATGCTTTGGTTGCTGCCCTGTTCTTACCGTTTATTGTCAATTTCGCCATTTTGCATTTTATGAATGAAGGACAACATGTAGGGCTACAATTTTCTAAAATTCTACAAGTATTTCTAATTATCTTGGTGCCTGTGGCAATCGGTATGCTGGTTCGTCATTTTGCCCCACATTTAGCAGAAAAGTTAAATCGTCCTGTACGTATTTTTGCAATTGTTTTCTTACTCATCATTATTGCTGGGGCAATTTTTAATGAGCGGCATAATCTGGTTGAGTATCTGGGACAGATTGGCTTTGCTACCGCTTTATTCTGTGCAATCAGTTTGGCAGTTGGTTATTTTGTACCGCGTTTCTTTGGGATCAGTTCATATCAAGCCCGTGCCTGTGCATTTGAAATCGGGATTCATAACAGCACCCTTGCAATGACGATTGCGTTTACAATTATGGCCAGTACGACGATCGCAATGCCCGCTGCAGTTTATTCTATTTTTATGTATATCTTCGCTACAATCTTTGGCATTTTGATTACTCGGTTTGGGCCACCAGTGACTGAGAAATCTTAAATATTTGTTTTATCGTCAATAGCGTATGACTGATTTTCAGTGATACGCTATTTTTAATTATACGACTTCTAGCTGTTGTTTAAGCGCTTGTGCTGACCAAGCCTGAGGAGAAGTTTCCGCCTGTTTAACAAGCTGAATCAGTTTTGCATTGATAGGTGCTTCTAAATTGAGCTGTTCTGCTAAACGAACAACCTCTCCATTAATCCAGTCAATTTCAGTTGTTCGTCCTGCCATCAGATCATCTGCCATAGATGAACGAGCCAGTGGATCAATTGCTAACATTTTCTTACTCACCACATTAAAAATGAAATCTGGCAATCTTAATACCACAGGAACAATTTGCGCTGGCAAAGCCGTGAGTTGAGCAGGTTGAATATGCGCAATTTTCAGCAATCTCAGCGCTTCCATTTGTGCCATTGCCAAACATTGACGATATGCCCGAATCGAAAGCTGTTGCTTTAATGGAAGCTGTGATAAGGCATTCACTGCGTTATTTAAATTAAGAATTAACTTCGCCCACTGTACTGCCTGCATATCAGGCTCCAGTTTCAGTTCCAGCCCTGCGGTTTTAAATGCGTTCATTAGCTCATGCAGCGCATCATTTTGCTTGATATGTAACTCACCTTCTGTACCTTGATGAAATCTACCATTTCCCAACGCCGCGACATTAAAAGGAACCATGCCTGCAAGAATAGTTTGGTTGGGCAGAATCTGTTTTAAAATCTCCGCATTTCTTAAACCATTTTGAAAACTGATAATCAATGTTTTGTTTCTTAAAACAGTTTTTAACTCATGAGCAACGTATTCAGTGGCTGCTGATTTAACACAAACAAAAATAATATCTGCTTGCGCTGCAACTTGTGGATCATCGCTCAATTGAAGCTGATTTGCTGCAATCGTGTGTTGATACCCACGATAATCCGAAACTGTCAGACCGTATTGTTGTAATTGCTGGTGAATTCTAGGGCGTACAATAAATTGAACATCGCATCCTATGGCTGCTAACCGCCCTCCCAGATAACAACCAATATTGCCTGCACCATAAATACATATTTTCATTCAACCTCCTGTTCAGTTTATATCCGTATGGGTTACTGTAACCCGAAGCCTGAAAAGAGATTGTCATTGAGTTGACAATTGATCAGCTAGAACAGGTCAAAAAATAAAAAAGCCCAACAATCGATGTCAGGCTTTCATTTTTATCTCAAGTAATTATCGTAGGTCTTGATCGGCCAATAATGTCGTTGCTGCCAACTTTCCTAAATTATTTGAAGCCAGCGGACTATCACCTGTTAGTAATTTTCGATCTTGGTGTACCTGACCTGTAATCCCTTTATTCAAGATTTTAACGCCAAGTTTTTCCAGATTTTCACCGACCAACCACGGCAGTTGCCCTGGCATATAACCGATATCAATATTCGCGCCTTTATCTAGGGAATCAGGGAAAACACAAACCTGATAGTCTTTGAAAATATAGTCTTGTGGATTTTCATCTACAGCGGCAGCAAGTAATGCTGCTGGCCCATGACACAAGGTAATCACATATTTATCATTTGCAACGGCCCACTTTAATAATGCTTTGACTTCAGTGCTGTGTGGAATTTTAGCCAATACACCATGTCCACCGGGGATGAAAATACCTGCATAAGGTGAATCAGCGCTTAAAGCTTTCTCGAGCACATCAGCCAGTTTTAACGGCGACTTGAGCTGTTTCTCATATTTTTTATAGGTGTCTAATACCACTTGTTCTTCGTTTGGCATCGCCCACATTTCCAGCTTGACTGGATTTCCTGAAAGCGTTGCAACGTCAAAGGCAAAGCCTGCATTATCCAGATGAAACATTGGCAATAACATTTCAACGGGATGATTTCCTGTAGAAAAGAATTTTTCATTCTGCATCAAGATATAACGTTCGTCTGTCGCGATCATTAAAATCTTTTTATCGCCCTGATAGGGTTGTGGATAGGTTGTACCATCATAGTCAGTTTTAGCGGAAGTATACTGACTCAATGAATAGGGTGATGGGAAGAATGCATTGTCTTCTGCAAGATCTGGTGTTGGATTACGATCATCAAGATTTGTTGTCATTTCAAGTTTCCTCATTGCATCGTTTTATTTATATTCATACTGCTTGAGCAACCTGCCATACTCAAGTTTTGAGTACGAACAGGCATAGAATGAACATAATCAGGCAAATTAAGACTTAATTTCGAGTACGACTTTGCCAATATGCTGGCTGCTCTCTAAACATTGGTGTGCCTGAGCGACATCTGCAAAGGCGAAAGTTTTATAGATCATCGGTTTACATTGATCGGCTTCAATCAAAGGCCAGACAAACTGTTCGAGCTCTTGGGTGATTTTTGCTTTTTCAGCGTTGGTTCTTGCACGCATGGTTGAGCCTGTGACAACGGCACGTTTTAGCATCAACTCCTGTATATCAAAGCCATCAACTTTACGTCCGCCCATAAAGCCAATAATCACCAAACGTCCATCACGCTTTAATAATCTCAGGTTCTGGTTGAAATAGGCGGCTCCAATGATATCCAGAATTACATCCACGCCTTGACCATCGGTCAGTGCCAACACTTCTTTCTCAAAATCTTGGGTTTTGTAGTTAATCACCTGTGACATTGGAGATAACTTTTCAACTTTGTCATCGTGGCCAACCGTAGAGAAATTTTTAATTCCCATAGCATGACACAAGCTGATTGCGGTTGAACCAATACCGCTGGCCCCACCATGAATCAGCACAGTTTCATCCTTCTTCAATTGACCAATCTGGAACAGATTCGCCCAAACAGTAAAATACGTTTCAGGGATAGCAGCCGCTTCAACAAAACTTAAATTTTTTGGAATTTTCAAAGTTTGATTTGCGGGTACAGCACAATATTCAGCATACCCGCCACCGTTGGTCAGTGCACAGACTTTATCGCCCACTTTAAACTGTGTCACTTGCGCGCCTACTTGTGTAACCACACCAGATACTTCTAGACCTGGAATAGGCGTGACGCCTTTTGGCATTGGATATAATCCTTGACGCTGTAAAATGTCAGGTCGATTAATTCCTGTTGCGTAGACTTCAATAAGAACTTCATCAGCAGTAATTTCTGGGCGTGCTCCCTCAGCAACTTGTAAAACTTCAGGGCCACCTGCTTGAGTAATTTCAATATATTTCATTTGTTCTACGCTCTTTTGATTCATCTGATCATGACTCCGTTTCAGTATTAGATTCAGCATGTTTTGGGGGAAAACCAAACTGCTTTTTAAATTCTCGGCTAAATTGAGAAGAGCTCTGATATCCAACAGCATAAGCTGCCTGAGCCACACTTTGGTCTGCGTTTTGCAACAATTGTTTTGCCTTATGCAACCGAACGACTTTTAAATATTGCAACGGCGAATGTTGTGTCACCTGTTTGAAGGCTTTATGAAATGCAGAGGTACTCATATTGGCTTGCTCTGCCAGCATTTCTACAGTGAGCTTTTCTGTAAAATGGTGCTGGATATACTCGCAGATTTTATAAATAGGTCTGAGATTGCCTTGTGCAACCAAACCTTTTAAGGCATCCGCACCTGCATGTTGAATTACTCGATAAAGCAATTCTCGTTTAATCTGATCGCCCAAAACCAGCACATCTTGTTCTGAGGTCAATGTCTGTAATAAACGATTCAGCACACTCGAAATGGTCTGATCATATTGAATCACACTCATTCCTGTGGTGAGTGGCTTAAACTGGTAGTTCTCGAAATAGGTTTTTGCAAGCAGCTCATTCACAGTGTCTGCCTCCAGTTTCATGCTGATCGCAATCATCGGTGCTTCCGCACTGGCAATGGTGTCACAATCAAATGGCATCGAAACAGAGACGATCAGGCATTCACCTTGTTGAAAAGAATAGGTTTCTGTGCCGATATAGCCGCGCTTTTGGCCTTGCAATACAAACACGAGGGTTGGTTCCTGTAATACAGCAATCGGTGGCGTATTATGGTCAACTCGCATGAGCACAATGCCGTCAATGGCTGTGGCAAAGAAACCTTCTTTCTGAACCAGTTTTAGAAATAAGTTGATGAGTTTTTGGTCATTCATCATGTGTCATCTGATGATTTGAAATATGATTTTTATTATTAAATAGCAAAGAGATAAAAGCTGTTAGTTTTATGCAGAATTAGGCATGGAAAAGAGAGTTTTGTGAACTCCTGTTTTCAGGATCAAATCATTGTGAACTAATGTCTATGACTTACCCAAATCATTATCTTTTATTGTCAGAAAAGATTATAGAAAAAAAGAATAGTAATGTTACAAACAATCCTACTCCAAAACTTATTATAATTGTTTCTAGGTTAAAAAACTCCATCAATACACCATGAGCTCCCCAAGGGCCATCAAACCCACGATTATTTGATCGTCTTCCTAATACTCCAATAATACAAAACCCTATACTTGAAAGAAAAAAAATACTTAGAGAAACTTTCCATAATTTAAATCTTGAAAGTAATGTTACTAGGGCAATACCTAATATTGTAACAACGGATGCTATCAAAGCATATTTCCAGTTATCCATAACAATCCTAAATGATTCATCAGAGCTTAATTCTAATAAAACTGACTCGAATCCAACATCTGTAAGGTAATCTTTTTCACTTCATCACGACTTTGCATGATATGCGCTTCAATCGCACTGATCGCCTGCTCTGTTTGTCTCTCAAAAATAAAACCTAAGATTTTTTGATGCTCCTGATAAGTCGCTTCCACCCGATAATCTTTAGAAAAGTCCAAACGGCGGATAATCCGGATTCGCTCACTCAAATCTCGATGAATCCTTGCCATTTCATTATTGCCCGAAGCACGGACCAAGGCACAATGGAAATCTTCATCTTGTTGCGAAAGCTGTTTAATATCCTTTAAGTACGCATCAGGCTCAACCAGCCAAAGCGCTTTTAAAAGTGACAACTCAACTGAGTTGTGATGATCAATCTGACAAAGTTTACGAATGCTATCTTTTTCCAAAACAATACGCACATCGTAAAGTTCTTCATAATAACGAAAATTGAGCGGTCGAATCTGCCAACCGCTCCGAAAGCTCACATCAACGTAGCCCTCTTGTTGCAAACGATATAAGGCATGTCGGATGGGGGTACGACTTACCGCATAAGCTTTGGCAACTTCAGACTCAGTGAAGCGTTCACCAGGCATCAATTTGAAATCAAAGATGTCATTCTTGATACGTTGGTAAACTAGCTCAGACAGATTGTCTGAGCTTTTTGTTGTTATTTTTGGTTCTTTCATTCAACCCTATTCCATATATACCAATGGCTCACCACTGTGTACAGTTTGTCCCGCTCTGCAAATAATGGCTTTGACGATACCATCTTCCTCCGCATAAACAGGTAGCTCCATTTTCATTGCTTCAATAATAGCAATAGTTTCTCCTTTTTTGATCTCTTGCCCATGTTCAACAAAAATTTTCCAGATATTGCCTGTCATTGATGCATTTAAAGAAGAAAGATGGCTGTAATCGACCTGATTGGCTTGTTCTACATGCTGTTCAGGTTGTGCAGCAAACTCTTCTTTCCAGCGACTCACTTCAGTGCTAAAGGCCTGTTGCTGTTTCTCTTTAAATGCGGCGATACTTTCCGCTTCATTCTCCAAGAACTGTACATATTCGGCATAGTCAAACTCGGTTTCTTCAATTTGGATCTGAGCGTGACCATTTTCAAAATCTGCACGCCATTGATTGAGTTCGGCTTCAGTCACAGGGAAATATTTAATCTGGTCAAAGAACTGCAAGAACCATTGTTTATCCCCAAATTGCTTGTTCTTTTTAAACTTGTTCCAGATCGGCAGCGTCCGCCCAATTAACTGATAACCACCCGGGGAGTCCATGCCATAAATACACATGTACATACCACCAATCCCTACCGTGCCTTCCGCAGTAAAGGTACGTGCTGGATTGTACTTAGAGCTGAGCAAACGATGACGTGGATCAATCGGCACAGCACACGGTGCTGTGAGATAAACATCGCCCAAACCCAGTACTAAATAATTGGCATCGAAAATAATGTCTTTCACTTCATCTCGATGTGCAAGCCCATTAATTCGTTTGATAAAATCAACATTATTCGGCAACCACGGCGCTTTAGCACAAACACTTTCCTGATAACGGTCCACTGCACCTAAAGTCGCACTGTCCTCAAAAGCCATTGGTAAATGTACGATACGCGATGGAATTTTCAGTTGGCTTAAATCACCCATTTCATCTTCAAGTTTAAGCAATTTCGTAATCAGCTCAGCTTGAGGAATAACCAGACCATCGTATTTAATCTGTAGTGAGCGTACACCCGGCGACAGTTCCAAAACGCCTGCAAGATTGGCTTTACGAATCATTTTAATCAGTTGATGCACACGTAAACGTAGTGCCAAGTCCAAAACGTTTTCACCATACTCTAATAAGATATAGCTATCACCTGCTTGGCGATACAGCGTTTTTGGCGATAATTCAGTTTGTTCACGTTGTGCCAGAATGGTGGTGAAGACATCTTGAGTTGGCTCAATCGTTTCAACCACTTTGGCAGCGGCGGCAAAGTTTTGAATCGTCTCAATTTGTTTGCGTTCTAACTCGTTGGCCTGCTCGACTGTAATTGGATAAAAACGGATTTTGTCATCAGCTTTGAGTTGACCTACTTTCCAAAGCTCTGCTTTGGCAATGGTCACTGGGCAAACGAAGCCACCTAAACTTGGGCCATCTTTTGCCAGAATCACAGGGAAATCACCCGTAAAGTTGATCGCGCCAATCGCATATTCACAGTCATGCACATTCGATGGATGCAAACCCGCTTCACCGCCATTTTCACGTGCCCAGCTTGGTGTAGGCCCTGAAAGTCTGACGCCTAAACGATTTGAATTAAAATGTACGGTCCATTCAGACGCAAAGAACTCTTCTACATATTCGGGTTTAAAGAAATCAGGTGCGCCATGTGGTCCATACAGCACAGCAATTTCCCATTCATTGCTATATTCAGGGATCAAATCTGTCGATAAGGCTTGTGGTGTGTCGGTTGCCAATGGCAATTCAGCATTTGCCAAGCTTGAATCAACCATTTTGATCATATCGCCAACACGCAAAGTACGTCCTGCATGACCACCAAAATTACCTAGTGCAAAGGTTGAACGACTACCTAAATATAAGGGTACATCCAGTCCATCACGTACTGCCAAATAAGTACGGCAGCCTGAAGCCACTTGTCCTATTTTTAAGGTTTGCCCTGCTTTGACTTTAACTGGTTGCCAAAAGCTAATTTCTTGATTATCTAACACAGCAGTACAACTTGCACCAGTCAGTGCAATCGTCGTATCTGCATGAAACTTTAATGTTGGCCCCACCAAGGTAAACTCAAAACCTGCCGCTTTAGCATCATTGCCGACAATACGATTGGCGAGTTGGAATGCATAATCATCCATTGGGCCAGATGGCGGTACACCTATATCCCAATAGCCTGTACGCCCCGGATAGTCCTGAATTGAACTAAGTGTGCCAGCTTGAATCACTTCAATGACTTTTGGTGAGTAGTTAAAATCATCCAGCATACGCGTCCAGATTTGCATAGATTCAAAACGCTGATCTGAAACAATGGCGCGTGCATAATCCAGATTGGTACTGATTCCATTTAAGCGGGTTTCAGCCAAAACTACTTTTAATTTTTCAATTGCTGTAGCTCGATCTTCGGCATGGACAATAATTTTGGCAATCATCGGATCGAAATATTGAGAAATTTCGGTACCTGTTTTGACCCAAGTATCGACACGAATACCTTCTGGAAAAGACACTTCTGTGAGTACACCCGGGCTTGGCTGGAAATTTTTCACAGGATCTTCGGCATAGACACGGACTTCGATTGCCGCACCTTTCGGTTGGATATTGCTGAGATAATCCCAGTCCAAGGCATCACCTGCCGCGACTTTGAGCATGCATTCAATCAAGTCGAGTCCAGTGACCATTTCAGTGACAGGATGCTCTACCTGTAAACGAGTATTTACTTCAAGAAAGTAAAATTCATCCCGTTGAGCATCGTAAATAAACTCAACCGTGCCTGCGCTGCGATAATTGACAGAACGACCCAGTTCAACCGCTGCTTGATGCAACTTTTGACGGGTAGCTTCAGGTAAATTGGCCGCTGGCGTTTCTTCTACCACTTTCTGGTTACGACGTTGCAATGAACAATCGCGCTCACCAAATGCCACTACTTGGCCTTTGCCATCACCAAAAATTTGTACTTCGACATGACGTGCTTTATCAATAAAACATTCGATAAAGACTCCCGCATCTTTAAAGAACTGTTCACCTAAACGTTTTACGCTTTCATAAGCTTCGGTTAATGCTTGCGGCGTGTCACAACGGGTTAAGCCAATTCCACCGCCACCCGCAGTACTTTTTAACATGATTGGATAGCCAATCCGTTCAGCAGCTGTCAATGCTTCTTCCAAGCTATCGAGTAGTCCTGTACCCGGTGTCATTGGAACATTCGCCGCTGCAGCCAATTCACGTGCGCGATGCTTTAAACCGAATTCCAGAATCTGCTCTGCGGTTGGGCCCATAAATGCAATATTATTTTCTTCACAAGCACGGGAAAAATCGGCACTTTCAGACAGAAAACCATAACCGGGAAAAATTGCTTCTGCCCCAGTTTTTTTGGCTGCTTGAATCAATTTATCAATACTGAGATAAGTATCGGCAGGTTTTAAACCTTCTAGCGAAATTGCAATATCTGCATCTTGGACATGTTGTGCATAACGATCGCTATCGGAATATACAGCCACGCTAGTGATGCCTAATTTTTTTAATGTTCGAATTGCTCGGACAGCAATTTCACCACGGTTTGCAATAAGTACAGTTTTAAACATGATGATTTCCCCCAATTAATTCGCTGTGTTTACCGCTTGACTGTTACGATGCTGGATATAGGCTCTCCATCCACCAAAATGGCTAATATTCTCGGCATCGCCTAAGCCATACGGTTCGCAAATAAAGCCTTTGACCCAACGACCATCCTCCAGCTCGACATTGCCCATCCCTAATGGGGTTGGAATTTCTGCGACAAACTCACCAAATCGTGCCGTTGGTACATCCCAAAGTTCGACGATGATGCTTTTTCCATTGGATTGACGTGCTAGTCCAGGTTTTGGTGGGACGGTGCCATTTAAGGCATAAAGTGCGTAGTCCTGAGAGGTTTTGGTGGTTTCGACATGTACTGCATCACGAGTGGTCAGTTGGAAATTGAGTGGCATGCCTGTTAAATGTGCACCCACCACAGCAACTCGGATATGATGAGGAGACACCAAAGTTGGTGCGTTTGAAGCTAAGGTCTTGTCTAAAGCACCCAATTTAAGTGCCAGATAGTTTTGCCAAGCCTTACCAAAGTGAATTAGGGCCGCATCGTGCCATGCAGGTGCAATTAAGCTAATACCGAAAGGTAAGTTGTCTGCTCTAAAGCCTGCGGGTAATGCCAATGCACTTAAATCTGCGAGATTGGTAAAGTTGGTATAAATGCCAAAGTGAGCGTTGTATTCAATTGGATGTTGTTGAAGCTGCTCAATGGTATAAATCGTTGGTGCAGTTGGGACAATCAATGCATCAAATTCAGCCAGACTGTCTTGAATTCTTCGAGCCAGATCCATTCTTAAATATTCGGTATTGTAGGCATCTACTGCAGAGTATTTTTCACCTTGTTGAACGATTTCCAAGACCGTTGGATCAAAATCGTCAGCATTGCTTTTTAGTAGATCCGCAACCGCCGCCGTACGCTCGGCAACCCAAGACCCTTGATATAATTGAGCTGCAAGTTGCTCAAAGGCAGAAAAATCAATCGCTGTAATTTCTGCATTTAAACTTTCAAGTAATTGAATGGTTTGCTGGAACGCTTTTTCTGCCTGCTCATCACCAAAGAAATTTAATTGTTTTGGAATTGCAAATTTTAATTTGCTCGAGAATCGAGCAGGTACATTTTTAGGGTGTGGACGAGAGTAACTGTCGAAAGCATCATACGCTTCGGCTTGATGGGCAACCAACTCTGCATCAGAAACAGTAAGTGCAAAAATGGAAATACAATCGATGCTTTTGACTGCCGGTAATAGTCCTCGATTTGAGAAGCGCCCTTTGGTTGGTTTTAAGCCCACAATATTATTGAATGCCGCTGGTACACGACCCGATCCAGCTGTATCCGTGCCCAGTGAAAATGGAACCAAACCTCTTGCTACGACACTGGCAGACCCCGAACTTGAACCGCCACTGACATATTCAGGTTTAAAGCTATTCGGTACTGCCCCAAAGGGTGAACGTGTCCCGACCAAACCTGTTGCAAACTGATCAAGGTTGGTTTTACCAATCACAATGGCACCTGCTTGTTTAAGCAAACGGACGGTTTCAGCATCTTGTGTAGCGATCGTATGTAATGCTTTACATGCTGCGGTGGTAACAAAACCAGCGACATCAATATTGTCTTTAACTGCAAACGGAACACCGTATAGAGGAAATTGCTTTTTGAGGTTTTCCGCATCTTGCGCTAATTGCGTTAAAGACTGAATCTGTTGTTCGAGTACATCTGGACTCACAATCGAAATCCAGGCCACATCATTAGGATCAAGTGCTTTAACTAATTCTTTTAAAATATCGAGTTGAATTTCATTGTTGAAATACGCCGTTTGCCATTCAGAAATTGTCCAGCCTAAAGTTTTTAGTTCATGCATCTTATGAATCCTATCTTGTATACAAGTTTGAATAGATAAATGCAGAAACTGTGCCAATATATTTTTAATATAAAAATTAATCACTTATGGTGTTTAATAAAATACAAGCTTATGAGAATGGTGCAGTTATAGTGCTGAAAAATTTTGTTCGAGCTGATGTGCGCTATAAATCAGCAGATCTTTAGTGTGGAATAAAAGAGTTGAATAAAAATGAGAAAATTCGATTTAAGTTATTTGTTTTTATAGAGTTATTTATTTACTTTAAATATTTAGTGATATCTTCAAATTCTGCAGCAACGGACTGAATCGCCTGTTGTTCCATGCCTCTAAATTTTTTTAATATGACTTGCCCCAATTCGGTTACGATTGCACCACCACCATGCGTTCCCCCTGTTTGAGTTTCGACAAGATGAGATTGAAAGCATTGATTCATGGTATCGACCAGTTGCCATGCACGACGATAACTCATGTCCATAGATTTGGCCGCTTGTGAAATTGAACCTGTACGCTGGATGGCTTCGAGTAATTCAGCTTTGCCGGGGCCAAAGGCAATCTGTTCATCAGACAAGATTCGAAGGTGCATTTTTAAACGTGGTTTTGACATTTCGAGTTACCAAGATTTGATGATGTATTTCACACCATCAAATCTCATTATTTAAATTTAGAAATGAATCACAGTACGAATCGACTTACCTTCATGCATCAAGTCAAAGGCTTCATTAATGTCTTCAAGTGGCATGGTATGCGTTACAAAAGGTTCAAGCTGAATCTCGCCTTTCATTGCATCTTCAACCATTTTAGGAAGTTGTGAACGGCCTTTTACGCCGCCAAAAGCAGTACCCATCCATTTGCGTCCTGTCACCAACTGGAATGGACGGGTTGAGATTTCCTGACCTGCACCCGCAACGCCAATAATCACCGACTGTCCCCAACCACGATGTGCACATTCAAGTGCAGAACGCATAACATTAGTATTGCCGATACATTCAAAAGAGTGATCAACGCCCCAACCTGTCATTTCCACAATGACTTGCTGAATAGGTTGCTCATACTCTTTTGGATTAAGGAAATCTGTTGCGCCAAACTGTTTTGCCAGTTCAAATTTATCTGGATTGGTATCTACTACAATAATACGTCCAGCTTTGGCCTGACGTGCGCCTTGTACTACAGCAAGACCAATACCGCCTAAACCAAACACAGCAACGCTATCGCCTTCCTGCACTTTTGCGGTGTTATGAACGGCGCCAATACCTGTAGTCACGCCACAACCAAGTAAACACACTTGTTCATGGTTGGCTTCTGGATTGATTTTTGCCAAAGACACTTCAGCAACTACGGTATATTCACTAAAGGTTGAACAGCCCATGTAGTGATAGATCGGTTGACCGTTATAAGAAAAACGAGTAGTGCCGTCTGGCATCACACCTTTACCTTGAGTTGCACGTACCGCAACACAAAGATTGGTTTTTCCAGATTTACAGAATAAGCATTCTTTACATTCAGCCGTATATAATGGGATCACGTGATCGCCTACTGCGACGCTGGTCACACCTTCACCCACTTGTACCACAACCCCTGCGCCTTCATGGCCTAAAACAGCAGGAAATACACCTTCAGGATCATCACCTGATAAAGTGAAGGCATCTGTATGGCACACCCCAGTATGCGTAATTTTAATGAGAACCTCACCCGCTCTTGGTGGCTCAACATCAAGCTCTACGATTTGTAATGGTTCACCTGCGGCAAATGCAACGGCTGCACGAGATTTCATACCTTCATCCTTTATAGTCGATGTAATGTGTTATGTTTGTAACAGTTAACTGATTTTATGCTGATATTCAACATCTTCAAGTACATGTGATGCTATCTTTACATAGTACGCAACATTTCACGATAAAAATGATAAAGAATTTATATCACTTTAAAATGATGACGCTTGTTATTGTATTTGGAATTGGTGGCTGTTCTTTACCGCCGAATGAAAATCATGATCGGAGTAATTCCTTGCAAACTAAAACAAAGTGGATGAATGACCCACAGGCCGATCTTAATATTGAAAATGGTTTAACGGCTTTTTTAGCTTTGGATGATGCTTTTTTAAGTATTGCCTCACGTATTCATTTAATCAGAAATGCCAAGCATCAGCTTGATTTACAATACTATATCTGGAATGACGATGCCATTGGCAATCTGATGCTTCATGAACTGCTGAATGCTGCTGATCGTGGTGTAAAAGTTCGCCTGCTGATTGATGACCAAAATGGAATAAAGCTGGATAAGGCTTTAAAAGCCCTTGCCCAGCATCCAAATTTTGAAATACGTATTTTCAATCCTTATAAGTTTAGACACCTCCGTTTTATTGATTATATCTTCCGCTTAAAACAGATTAACCATCGCATGCACAACAAGCTTACACTGGCAGATCATTCTATTGCTGTTACTGGTGGAAGAAATATCAGTAGTGAATATTTTGATGCTGGCGATCAGTTTCAGTTCAGCGACATGGATATTTTATTTTACGGCAAAGCGGTAGAGCGAGCGGAAGAGGTATTTGATGAGTTCTGGAATCATCCACTGAGCTACTCCACAGAACAATTGTTAGGACAAGGCACTGCTCAGCAACTTGAGAACCTGAGAATCTCATATAAAACGCTAGATCAGGTCAATACACCAACCGAAGATAAATTAGAAGCCGCACAAGATTATTTAAAATTACGTTTAGAAAATTATCCAATCCAGTGGGCCAAAGCCCATTTTGTGGCTGATCATCCAGATAAGGCGCGCGGACAGGCACAACAACAGCAACTTCTCTATTCCCAAGTCCTCAATATTATGGGCAAACCAGAACAGCACATGGAACTGGTATCTGCCTATTTTGTCCCGACTGAACGTGGTACGGCCTATCTCAATCAACTTTCTAAAGACGGTATCAAAGTACGGGTACTGACCAATAGTCTGGTTGCGAATGATGTGGCCGTAGTTCATTCGTTCTATAGCCAGTATCGTAAGCCACTTTTACAAAATGGTGTGCAGCTTTATGAGTTTAAGCCCAACATCGAGCGTAAAAAACGGACTTGGTATGAAATTGCGACAGGGAGTGTCATTCCCGTCAAAGGTAAAAATCGCTCCAGCTTACACGCCAAGTTTTTTGATGTTGATGGAAAGGTTTTTATTGGTTCATTTAACTTTGACCCACGCTCTGCTCATCTAAATACTGAAGTGGGTTTGGTGGTGGAATCTGATCATTTACAAGACCAGATTACCGCAATGCTGGACCAGCATTTATTACAAGTGGCTTATCAACTTAAATTAGATGAACATGGCAATATTGTCTGGTGTGAGCATAAAGACAATGGTGAAGTTATTCAGCATCATCATGATCCTGAAAGTACCAGATTCCAACGCTTTACCATGAATGTGGTGTCTTATTTCCCTATAGAATGGATGATGTAGAGCTTATTCAGGTTTATTGATTATCTTAACTGGGTGACATTTCAAATAAGCACAAACCTGCTATTTCTAAAGGCACCTTGATGACATCAAAAGATGCCTTTTTTAAAGCATCAATATGCTCTTGTTTACTCATAAAAAGTTGATCATTTTGCATCGCATCAGGCGCACAAATATGATCACAAACCAGATAATGGCCTTCAGATTTTAATAAGGTTTTCACGACTCTATGAAAATTAGTTGAATATTTCTTATGGCGAAGCTCATGTAAAGCTTGATGAATAATGATGATGTCAAATTTTTGAGTTAGGCTATCTTGCCAGTTCGGCTCTTTAAAATCTCCGATAATGTAGGTTGCTCGTGCTTTTTCAGTGGCATTTAATTTCTCTTGTGCAAGCGTGTGCATCACTTCAGAAAAATCAAAAGCGTGATATTTAATACCATCAAGTTGCGATAACAAATGTTGAGCTAAAAAACCAGGCCCAGACCCCAGTTCTAATACATGACAATTATTACCGATATGAGCTTTTATAAAGTCTACATAATACTGAAAGAAGTCCTTTCTCCATGGACGTTTTGCATTTGCTGTTTCTTGCCATTCAAGAGCATCTGCATAAAGCCTTAAATCAATAGGACTAGGGACATCATCACTCATAGCTTCCCTCCTCTTTTTTAATTACACCAAACCAATTTGCTGAAAAAATTGTTGATAGACTTCTGCTTTCTTTTCTAATGCTAAAGGATAGGCGCGTGACGAAGAGGGTAAACGATATAAACTCAGCTCCCGATCAAGATGTTTAACCTGTACAGATTGCCCTATCATTGGTTTTATCGGCTGATCTGGGAAATGCTGTATCAGTGTATCCGTTGCCTTATCCCCTGTTGTCATAATGGTATGACACATTGGTATTTGCTCAAGTAACTTTGATAAATCTGTAGGTGTGACAATTTCTAAAAACTTATCCGATGCATTACCCTGCAAGCGTTTAATCTGATACGCCGTATCAAATATTCCTACCCCAATCTCAGTTAGAAACTCACGAATTTCTTGTTCTTTAAAGTTTTTATTAGGCAAGTCTAAAAAATGATTTTTATCATTAAAGAAAATCAGGCCAAATATTCTCCACATGTCGTTTTGATAATTTGGATAGTAAAAATCCATCTTCCAACGGCTTTGTGGCGGCGGAAAACTGCCTAGCATCAATAGCTTGGCATTGGAAGGTAAAAATGGTTGTAATGGATGTGTTTCTATTTCTATATCAGTCATTTATATCAATAGCCAAATTTCAAATCGAATGAATATTTTTAATCATTTTATCGAATTTTCAAGTTTTTTGCTTGGCTCTTTTGTTGGTGAAAATTTCGCCTTAACAAAATTTTAGCAATATCTTTTTTTTTTATGGAGAAAAGAAAACCTCCCGTAGGAGGTTAGAAAATTACTATTATTTAAATCGCAGTACCACATATGTCAGTTGCACCAGAAGGATACGACTGAGTGAACTGGGCTTGATCAGTTATTAATTTCAACGTTACTGCCTTTCCAATAAATTTTGAGTTAGAGTATGGTGTATCTTGAGCTTCTGCAAAAAAACCAATTTTAGTTATTGGGTTATTCGCTATTACATTCATATAGCCATAATTTATATTATTAACAATAAACCCGATTTGTTTAGATTGTTGATTAATATAAACACCAAATCTAACTTTTCCCGTCGTAGGCATTTGAATTGTAAAACTTCGCGGATCCAAGTCCTTAAAGCTTGTCTGTCCATTTGAGTTATTAAAAGAGCCACCTATAATCGTTAGATGGTTACCATTCACACTGGTCGGTGAATTATTAATAATAGATTGAGCGAGATTTATCCCTAACTCCTTCCCAGCAGAAGAGCTACCCGTAATAGCAAAACCCATTTGTTGAGTTTCTTGTGTAGAACCAGTTAGTAAGCTTTGTAGTTGAGAGGTATCAATTTCTGCTTCAAAAGCAATAATTCCATTTGTAACCACTGCTTTATCTGGAAGATCATTCATCCCTCCAGCAGAGATAAGTACTTGATCACTGGTTGGATTATCAATTAGCTTGATGACAGATGTTCCTTGTTGTGTAGAAAGATCAATCGATGTCATAAACTCTCTTTTTCTGGTATGTGAACTATTATAGGTATCGATCTGCGCCTGCGTAGCATTAAAGCTGTAATTACAAGATGCTCCCCAACTTACGGTACTTGCAACCCCAATAATCATACTTAATAATAACTTTTTCATTTTTCAATCCATTATTTTTGTGAAATAAGAATATAAAATAAAATTTAATCAATAACACAATAATCAGATGAATAGTTTATAATCCCAGCAACCGCTCTTCTCGACGTATGGCTCTTGCTCTTTGAGCGCTACGTTGACATCGTAGAGGTCTCATCCCCCTTTTTTGAGCCTTGAAAAGTTCATCTTCTTGAGGTTAAATTTGTAAGCTATTCATTTATTGTTTTTCCTAAGCTTTATCAAAAATGTGAGATTCAAAGAAACTAATTTCTTAGAGTTTGGAATGTACTTCCTCAGATTCATTTTTTCAAATAAATAAATCATTAAAATAAAAAAATACAGACAGATCTGTATACAAATAAAATCATTTAATCTAATAAAGAACAACAATATGATCTAATTTTAATTGCAATATATATCACATGATTTATAGAGTAACTATAAATCTTACTATTACTTAAAAATATTTAAACTTGAGGGTCTTACTATGAAAAAATTACTTCTTACAGTAGCTACATTACTTACAATTTCTACTAATGTTATGGCAATAGATTTCACACCAAAAGCTGAAACAGGTTTTATTGGTGGTAAAGGTTGTGGCTTTTCCTGCACAGGTGGTGGTCGTTAATTTCTAAACTATAAATAAAACCTCACCAAAAGCCCTCTTCAGAGGGCTTTTACACTAATCCAAACATGTCTACTCAGTGATTTAAAAACGATATCCCACACCAACATAAGTAATCAGTGGATCAATATCGATCTTGGTTGTCGCGTGAATTAATTTACTGCCTGTATTTTTGTTGACGACATCAATAGTGGCTTTATTATTCAATTTGGCATAGGAAACTGAACCAACTCCATACCAAGAATCATTAAAATCATAAGTAAAGCCAACGGAAACAATAGGTGCAATCGCATCATCTGCATCTACTTTGACAGTCATATCACCACTTGAGACTTTTCGGTCTAAAGCAGCTCCACCTTTACCATCCAATACATTTTGAATCATATGCCCAGCTGAGATCAAATCAGCTCTAATTCCTTCATTAAGCTTAATCTGGTTAAAATGAGCATACATCAGACCAGCACCAACATATGGTCTAAACTTATCTACGCCACCTGTACCAAACTGATATTGTGCTTCTATCGCTGGAGTCCATGCGCGAACTGTTGCAGCTTTGGACTTGTTACCTAAATTTGTAATAGGAATAGATTGACCTAAGGTAATACCCTCAGGGAACAAAATCTTTACGATCTCATTTGGAGAAACTGCTAATCCACTTAAAGGCGCTGCAATTTCTCCCTCTCCTTTAATATCAACTTTCGGTGGAACGCCCCCGATTAACTGTAATGAAACTTTGTCATTCAAATAATAATTGAACATTAAACCTAAAGTATCGACATCATCAACTTCAAGACCCGCATCATTCTGCCGCCAGTTTTCTAACCCATAAATATTAGCACTACCAGCAACTTCTGGCAGGATATTGCCATTTCCATCAGTTAATATTGCTGCCAAAGATGGCTCATTTAAAGCTAACTCGAGAAATTCTTTTTGGTTAAACTGCTCTCCTCCTAAATCAGTTCCCATCGCATTCGGATCAACCGAATTTAAGAAGCTAGTCGTCGAAATACTTCCGACTTTGGTGACCGTTCCATTTTTAACATTGGTATTAATATTAAAGGGATTCGCCTTACCTTGTGGCATCACATGTAACCAACCTGCCGAGACCGAGAATCGCTTAAACTCTTGGGCATAAGTTAAGTTGGTTAAAGACATCAAAGTTGTTGCGATTACAATTTTTGTTGCTGTTTTTTTCATTTTATTTCTTCCTGAAATTCCACATTACCTGATTTAGTAATATGTTTTTTGAATATAACTACAAATGTTTTTTTATCAAACAATAAATTTTACTTACTGATAAAAGGTGACTAATCACTAATTTTTTGTGATGAACTTAACAAAATTAACTGTAGTTAAAAGTAGCGCTTATAGAAAAAATGCCCTCTTTAAGGAATTTTTATAGATATACTTACGTGAATAGTGTTGTTACTCTATTAATTTTATTGCTGGAATTATAGTTTCATTAGACATAAGCTTTGAGTACAGGCAAAATGGCTAAGTAAGATGCTTAGCTTATAGTATCTTCTTTCCAAGCAATAAAAAAACTGACCATAAGAGGTCAGTTTAAGTTAAATAAAACAGTGACTTAATAAATTAAATTATTCTATTGCTAATTTGAATACCTATTTATGCTTTATTAAGTTGTTCTAATCAATAATTAGAAGTCGTAATTACTAAAAAATGCTATCTACAAGTTTCATTATTCAAAATCACACTGCCTAAAGTCTCTCCAACCTTATTTTTATAAAAGACCTCAACTTTATGATCATTAACGCCCATATATTTAGAGTTATAAAGCTCTTTGCACCAAACCTGATAACTATCCTTGGTACTTATAAAATCAGCTAAATCTTTTTCTTCAGTTTCAGATATATCTAAAGCTGGGCTGAATGTTACTGAAGAATAAAATGGCGTCGCGGAAGCTGATGTTATTTTTACCAACTCATTAGATTTATAAGTCACTGATTTTGAAGTCTTCTCCGTCGAATTCTTAAAATACTCAGCCGCTCGATCAAGATCTATAAACTTAAAATCCTGCCCAATAATTCCTTGTTCTTTCAATTCATCATCAGTATTAGCGGTTACATTAAAACTCAAGGCCAGTAGCATTGAAGCAATTAAAATTCTGGTCATTAAAATACCCCTTATTATGCAGGTAATTTATCAAATGGCAGATACGAAGTCATTAAAAAAATATACAAAAATGAATTTATTTATAAAGAGTCATCAATGTAATAGAAAGTTAGATTTTTAATTACCTAGATTTCTATGCTACGTTTATTAGAGTAATTACTTATCAATCCGTAACTATCTGGATATTTTAAAAATATTAATTTTTTCAAAAAATACCCTCAATATCATGAGGGTATTTATAGAATACATTAAAAATGAATGTTGAACAGTCTAAGTCTAACCAGACTTTTCTACCGTCCAAACATTCTTGTATTTTTCATTATGCATTAAATTCCGCTTGGGTCATCTCACCCAGGTAACAAATCGACATGGCAAACAAGTTCACTGGCTGTGTTGAGGGATCACTTTTCTTGATCCACTCAGCACCAATCGCATTCAACTCATTTAGTTTCGTTTTAGAAACAGGTGGTAGAAAGGATTCTAATGGCAGTTGAATGTTAAAACTTCTTGTATTTCCATTATTACTTGCATCATTAAAAGTATAACCAATCAAATACCAATGATATTTTTGTTCAGACATTTGTTATTCTCAAGTTTAATAATTGAGATATTTTTATACCATAAAAAAACAAAAAACATGTTCAAAAATCAATCAATTGAATATTTTTTGTCATATAAATAAAGCACTCACACGTCAGTATTTGATCAGTGGATGACCTTTTCTACCCAAGATCATCCACCCATCACAAGAATTAGGACGCAGATTGAAGCAATCCTTTTTCTTTCAATATCGGCATAACATGATCTCTAAAATATGGAAATTCTTGCGTATAGTTTAGAAATGATAATGTAGTACCTGAGAATCCCGTATGCTGTAAAGAAATCAATCCGTCCGCAATCTGCTCTGGTGTGCCTACTAATGGGAAACCACCATGTCCCACGACAATACGTTGGCGCAATCCTTCAAATAAATCAGGCGGGAAAGATTTACAGAATGAAAATAAGGTATCTATTAAATGTTGTACTGCGCCCTCGTCTGCATTATTCAATTGTCGATCCCATTCTGCTTGGGCCTCTTCCTCCGTAGGACGACAAATGACATGTGAAAAGGTTAACACTTTAATACTTCTATCAAGTGCTGCGGCTTCTTTCTTTAGTTCTTTAATTTCAGACACAGAACGCTCAAGATCTGATGCAGGTGTAAATAAAAAATCGGAATTTTTAACTGCGAATTCACGGCCTTCTTTAGAACCTGCCGCATTAAAAATCGGTGGAGCTGGTATCAATTTCGGCTTTCCATAAGTCCCTTTGGTTTGAAAGAATTTTCCGTTCCAATCAAATGGTTCCTTATTTTGCCAGGTTTTCTTAACTAACCCGTACCACTCATGCGCATAATCATAGCGCGTTTCATGATCATCTGGCAGTTGTAATCCCATTGCGTCATATTCAGGCTTGTTCCAACCTGCGACAATATTTAAACCGACCCGATTGCCACTGATTTGAGCCATAGTCGCAATTTGCTTGGCAACCACAACTGGATGGTTTAACGCGCTGTGTAATGTGGCGAACACATGAATTTTTTTGGTTTTGGCTAATAAAGCCGATGTCCAGGTCACGGTTTCCAGAACTGTACCATGAAAATCTTTTTCACCGCCGTGGCCAATAAATCGCGCAGCGGATAAAAGAAAATCAATTCCAGCTTCATCAGCCATTTGTGCCAGTTCCAGATTTTTCTCCCAACTGGCATCCCAGCCATCTTCCAAAGTAGAAGCAGTGAGTCCTCCAGAACAATTAAAAGCAAAAATACCCAGCTTAAAATGATCTGATAAATTAAAGTCATGTTGAGACATATTTTTTCCTTTTTTTAATGTAAATGAATAAATGTAGAAACTTTAAATTCTTTATTTATCAAGTAAGCGCTATATTCTAACGTGGATTTAAACTTTTTTAATTATGTGAAATGTGAAGCAATATAAATTTTCCTTTTCAAGCTTCAAATATTTTTCTATAACTTTGGTTAGCGGATGGTCAAGTCAGGCATTATATTAAATATTGTAGCCAGCTCTACTTTAGAGCCAGGTTAATAAGTTTGGATTTTTTGATTTAATAAATTGGTGTTCATTCATACTGATGAGCTGAAGTGCGCCATTACTCAGTTTTAAGGTGGTAACACTTGTATTTGCAATCGACCAGCTCAGCGCGAAAGTACGCTGTACACTCAACTCAAGTAACTTTCCAATAATCACAGAGATAACACCACCAGAAGTAAATACAATCGCTTCTTGAGGTTGCTGATCTACTAACTCAGTACATAAATTTTGTAATGCCTGATCTACTCTGGTTTTAAAAACAGGCCAAGATTCATCGTATTCATGATGAAATTCATCATTTGCCCATCGCTCGATTGCCTTATCAAAAATTTGTGCCAGATAAGCCCTTGGATCAATTTCTTTAAAAACATCCTCTTTCAATACTTCTGGCTGCGAAAATCTAGGTTCATACAGTGAAAACACCTGTTGGTGATTAAACTCATTCCACAATCCATCGGTCTTATACATGGCCTGAGGAAAACATTCACTTAAAGAAATTTGTGTAGTTTGCTGATGACGTTTCATACTTCCTGAAACGATATAAGGCTGTTCAGTAAAAATATTCTTGAAATATTGACCCAAGAGTTTTGCTTGTGCTTCACCATTTTCTGACAGCTCATCATAGTTAGTTTTGCCAAATGAAGCTTGACCATGTCTGACTAAATAGATGGTTGTCATTCCTATATCCTGATTGATGTAAGTCTTAAAATGGATGTAGTTTTAACATAGCTCTTTCTTAAAGTACAAAATTTTTGTTTTGACTTTTTGTTGGCTCTTGCTTGTGCTGGCTGTTTAAAGCTTAATGTTACTTAGGCTATTTGGTAGGATTAACGCGAATTTCAGTGCTATTTTTGGAAAAATCAGGATTTAAAATAATTTAAAGGAAGCTTTAAATAACGAATTCCATTGGCTTCAGGTTCAGGAAAACGCCCTGCATCCATATTGATTTGAATCGCAGGTAATATCAGCTTTGGCATTGATAAGGTTGCATCTCGTGCCTGCCGCATTTTTACGAATTCCTGTTTTGGCGTTGCGGCACTTAAATGAATATTAGATTGTTTTTGAGCTTGAATACTGGTTTCACAAACGTACTCATCTCGCCCTTCAGGCTTATAATCATGGCAAAGAAAAACTCGGGTCTGTTCGGGTAATTGATAAAGTTTTTGTATGGACTCAAACAGCAGGTCTGCACTCCCTTTTGGGAAATCACAACGTGCTGTGCCGTAATCAGGCATAAATAAAGTATCGCCAATAAAAACAGCATCTCCGATTACGTAGCTTAAACATGCAGGTGTATGGCCGGGCGTTGGAATATTAAATGCATCTAAATATCCAATCTGGAAATGCTCATCATCTTTAAAAAGATGGTCAAATATTTGTTGGGAATTAAAATACTTTATATCAAGATGATAGATCGCACTAAAAGTCTCCTGAACCACAGCAATTTTTTCACTCATGGCAATTTTTCCACCAAGTTGTGATTTTAAATATTGCGAAGCCGTTAAATGATCAGCATGCACATGTGTTTCTAAGATCCATTCAACCTGTAAAGCCTGAGTTTGAATATAAGCAATAATCTCATCGGCATGTGTTGTTGAGGTTGTCGCAGAAGCGGCATCATAATCCAGTACACTATCGATAATTGCGCAATAACGGGTTTCAGGATCACTGACAACATAGCTAAAGGTATTACTATTTTCATCAAAGAAAGCTTTAACTTGTGGATTTGACATTGCTACTCTCCGCTTGATTTGGCCCAAAGATGATGAAGAAACATACCGATTAACATGGCAATAATGAAATACCAGATTTGTGTATAACCGAGTCCAATTAAAGTAAGCGCTGGTGCTGGGCAAATACCTGCAATTCCCCAACCTATACCAAATAGAACCGCGCCGATAATCAGCTTTTTATCGATCTGATGATTCTGCGGAAATGCTATCGTTTCCCCTAATATGGTTCTAGGATGACGGATTGCTTTTTGAAATGGAATAAATGCCACAGCAATTGCACCAATCATTACAAACATCAAACTGATGTCCCACTCACCCAAAATATCTAAGAAGCTTAATACTTTTGCTGGATTGGACATTCCTGAAATCATTAAACCTAGTGCAAATATACTTCCAAAGATAAAAGCAAATAGATTTTTCATCATATCGCTCCCAAAAGATGACGTGCGACATAGACCGTGAGCATTCCTACAAGCATAAATGTAACGGTTGCGATGATTGAACGCATTGATAATCGGCTAAGCCCACAGATCCCATGGCCACTGGTACACCCTGAACCTAATCGTGTACCAAAGCCCACCAGTAAACCTGCGGCTATCAAAGCAAATGGAGAGGAATCTAAAATAATCTGTGGCTGTACGAATAACTGATAAATAAACGGAGTAACAATTAAGCCCATCAAGAACCAGAAAGCAGAGCTTCCAATGAAAGATTTCGGTTGTAAGAGTTGAGCAATTAACCCGCTAATGCCAGCAATACGACCATTAATATATAAATAGCCAACAACAGCTAATCCAATCAGCCCCCCACCAATCAAAGCCAAAATAATGCTGCTCATCTTCCTCTCACACAACAATATATGTTTTTATAATATGTTATTTTTAATCTTTATACAAATGAAAAAAGGCTTAACTACATTTGCGTAATTAAGCCTTCTCTTTAAGCGAAGTCGAGATTAACGTACTAAATCTTCAATACCAATCGTCTTAGGCAACTTTTCAATCACTTTATTGAGCTCAGCATTTGCTGGAGAGATGCAGCCTGTGTAGTGGCTTAACTGAGTCACTGTACCATCTGGACGTTTCCATGCAAAGAAAGCACTTTGGTGATCAGTTGCTGTTTCTGCACAGCCCGTTGTTTTTACATTCGCGCCAGTCGCTGGACGGTAAGTTTTTAATTCTTGTTGGAGCTTGGTATAAACAGAAGGATCAACTTTTAAATCCTGAGTACCTGTCACTTTGGTATATTGTTTACCATCAAAATGAACAGCGCCTTCAGGTGTAATCTCAACAGAATAGATTGGACAAGTACCAAAACAAGGGCTAGTAGAATAGCGAATTGTTTCCTGTACAGTATCTTCAGGCTGTTGAGGAGTCGTTGCGCAGCCAACTAAAGAAAAAGTAAAAAGGCCCGCAAGTAATAATTTTTTCATTTGTTGATCCGTTATAAAGTATGTTGTTCAAATTTAACAAATCGTCAGTTTTTTGTCATTTAAGTTAATGTAAACAAACAGTAAACTTCACTGAGTTTTACTTAGGCTATTACAGCACTGAGAAAAACTGATTTATAGAGCAAACGAAATAATTATGAATGAATTTGAGATTGTAAAATGAGCCGCGCCAATTCCAGATCATCGGCATAAGTAATTTTAATATTATCAGATCGTCCCTGCACCACTTGCACAGGTTCTTTCACATATTCCAAAGCACTTGCTTCATCTGTAATCACAATATGATCTGCTAAGGCCTGTTCAATTGCACTTTTTAAAACTTGCAATCGAGCCATTTGTGGTGTCTGAGCTTGCCACAACAATTCACGGCTTACCGTTTTCTCGATCTGATTCTCGCTTGGGACTTGTTTTAAAGTGTCACGTACTGGAATGGCCAGAATTGCACTTTGATTTGAATGCTGTGCTGACTCAACCAAACGGGTTAAACAATCCGAAGTAACACATGGGCGTGCCGCGTCATGAACCAATACCCAATCATTTTCATCTGCAATTTCAGACAAATAAATCAAGGCATTTAAAACAGAGTGCACACGCTCGTCACCACCTTCACAAAAATGCAGATTATCTTTATGTTGAAACGGCAGTGTTTTGGCAAAATTATCTTGCTGACCGATGGCAAGCACACATCCGGCCAGATCAAGTGTATTTAGACGATTAACGGTATGTTCAAGTACAGTATGATTTTGAATATACTGATATTGTTTTAATTCAGTTTTAGAAAAACGACTGCCCGAACCTGCTGCTGGTACAACCGCCCACAGCTTAGTCTGGGTTTTCATTCGTTGCAGTATCTTCTTTTGCGTTTGGATCAATATAAATCGGTTTGTAATGGGTACTGATTGTACTCATTTGCACAAATGTTTCATTGGGTTTAATTAAACCTAAATCTAAACGTGCATGTTCTTCAATCGCTTCGCTACCATTTTTTAAATCAAAAACTTCGGCAGCTAAAATACGATTTCGTTCTTTTAATTCAGTATTAATTTCAGCTTGTTGAGTAATTTGCTGAGTTAAGGCTTGGTGAGGGAAATAGCCGCCCTCACCTAACCAGAATTGATACTGCAAGCTTGCAACCAAAACGACTGCAAGCAACAGAATCAATTTACTCGAGGTCGATCGAAACATCTCTAACATGAAAAAAGCCCCTACATCCTTCTGAAAGCAAGATCATCTGCGAATTCTATAGGATTATGAATTTGCAGAGTTTCTCTCTTTTGTAAAGAAAGATGATCAGAAGTTTTCAACATGGATAATTTGACCTTATTTTAGACCTTTGAATTCAGCTTTACCGCGGTAAGCTGCTTTCGTTAATTCTTCGATACGAAGCAATTGGTTATATTTCGCTACACGGTCAGAACGGCATAGTGAACCAGTCTTGATTTGACCCGCTGCTGTACCCACTGCCAAGTCAGCAATTGTTGAATCTTCAGTTTCACCTGAACGGTGTGAGATTACAGTGCTATAACCATTTGCTTTAGCAAGGTAGATTGCATCTAGAGTTTCAGTCAATGTACCAATCTGGTTGTATTTAATCAGAATCGAGTTACCGACTTTCTCATTAATACCACGTTGTAAAATCTTAGGATTAGTTACGAATAAATCGTCGCCAACCAACTGGATTTTGTCACCAAGGATTGAGGTTAAGTAGCTCCAGCCTTCCCAGTCAGATTCATCCAGACCATCTTCAATCGAAATGATTGGGTACTGGTTTACAAGACCAGCTAAATAGTCAGAGAACTGGTTGCTTGTGAATGCTTTATTGCCTTCACCTGCAAGGACATATTGACCATTTTTGTAGAATTCTGAAGAAGCACAGTCAAGTGCCAACATGATATCAGAACCAGCTTTGTAACCCGTTTGACCAATTGCCTCAAGAATAACAGTGATTGCTTCTTCGTTTGAACGTAAGTTTGGCGCAAAGCCACCTTCATCACCTACAGCAGTGTTTAAACCTTTTTTGTTTAAAACTGATTTTAGCGAATGGAAGATTTCTGCACCTGCACGTAATGCTTCAGCAAATGATGTAAAGCCTACAGGCTCAATCATGAATTCTTGAATATCAACATTGTTGTCAGCATGCGAACCACCATTGATGATATTCATCATTGGTACAGGCATAGTCAAAGTCGTTTGACCACGAAGATCTGCGATATATTGGAAAAGAGGAATTTTCTTTTCTTCAGCAGCAGCGCGAGCAGCAGCCAATGAAACAGCTAAAGTTGCGTTAGCACCTAATTTTTCTTTGTTTTCAGTACCATCAAGTTCGATCATCGTATTATCGATGTCTTTTTGTTCAAATACTGATTTGCCCACTAAAGCGTCACGGATAATCGTATTTACGTTATTAACCGCAGTTTTAACACCTTTACCCAAATAACGTGCTTTATCGCCATCACGAAGTTCTAAAGCTTCACGAGAACCAGTTGAAGCACCAGATGGTGCACATGCACGACCAACAACCCCAGATTCTAAAATAACGTCTGCTTCGATGGTTGGGTTACCACGAGAGTCCAAAATTTCACGTGCACGGATGTCAACGATTTGGCTCATGAACAATTCCTCTGTTGAATGAAAAACAAGATGCAAGTTATTGCATCAGTGGGTGTCTAACTTCTTGAATCCTTTAACTAAAGTATCCAATTCTTTTAATTGTGCCAAGAATGGCTCAAGCTGAGATAAACGCAATGCACATGGTCCATCACATTTTGCAATTTCCGGTTCCGGATGCGCTTCCAGGAATAAACCCGCTAGACCTGTTGCCATACCTGAACGTGCCAAAGTTGTGATTTGAGCACGACGACCACCCGCAGAATCAGCACGTCCGCCTGGTGTTTGTAAAGCATGGGTAACGTCAAAGAATACTGGCACATTCATTTCTTTCATGGTGTCAAAGCCAAGCATATCAACGATCAGGTTGTTATAGCCAAATGCTGAACCACGTTCACAAAGAATGAGTTTGTCATTCCCAGCTTCCAGACATTTATGCAAGATATGACGCATTTCATGGGGTGCTAAGAATTGTGCTTTTTTGATATTGATAATGGCTTGAGTTTTTGCCATTGCTTCAACAAGATCAGTCTGACGACTAAGGAAGGCAGGAAGCTGGATAATGTCTGCGACTTCAGCTACAGGCGCTGCTTGGTAAGGTTCATGAACGTCGGTAATGATTGGCACATTAAAATGTTTTTTAATCTCCGCCAACCACTCGATGCCCTTTTCCAGACCAGGACCACGAAATGAATGTAAGCTCGAACGATTTGCCTTGTCAAAGCTTGCCTTGAACACGTAAGGAATATCTAAGCGTTTGCAAATATCAACATACGTTTCAGCAATTTCAAATGCTAAATCTTTCGATTCAAGTACGTTCATTCCGCCAAATAATACAAATGGCAAATGATTTGCCATTTGTATATCGCCTAAACGTACAACTTCTTGTGGTTTTAATTGTGACATTTAAACTTTCCCAGTTTATTTAAAACTCAATACTTACTTTTGGTGCTGATTTTTAGCAGCCCCGATAAAACTAGCAAATAATGGGTGTCCATCACGTGGTGAACTTGTAAATTCTGGGTGGAATTGTACAGCAATAAACCAAGGATGTTCAGGAATTTCTACAGTTTCAACTAAATGTTGTACTGATGAATAGCCTGAAATTTTCATACCAGCTTCTTCAAGTGCCGGAATAAAACGATCGTTCATTTCATAACGATGACGGTGACGTTCAGTAATTTCAGCTTTGCCATATACTTCACGTGTTTTAGTGCCTTCAACCAGTTCTGATTTTTGTGCACCTAAACGCATCGTACCGCCCAAGTCAGACTCAAGGCTACGTTGCTGTAATTCACCACGTTCATCTAACCATTCAGTGATTAAACCAATAAGTGGATATTTAGTTGAACGGTTAAATTCAGTTGAACTTGCTTCTGGCATCGCTGCAACATTACGTGCATATTCAATCACAGCCAATTGCATACCTAAACAAATACCAAGGAATGGAATCTTGTTTTCACGTGCATACTGAATCGCTTTCATTTTGCCTTCAGTACCGCGCTCACCAAAACCACCTGGTACCAAGATCGCATCAGCCGTACTTAAAATGCTAATGTCTTGCTGTTCAAGCTCTTCAGCATTGACATAGTCAATCTGAACTTTAACGCGGTTCTGGATACCAGCATGTAAAAGTGCTTCATTCACAGATTTATAAGCATCTGGAAGTTCTACATATTTACCCACCATCGCAACACGTACTGTGTATTCAGGATTCAATAATGCCTCAACAACATTGTCCCAATCTTCAAGATTTGCTTCTGGAAGATCGTTGAAGCCAAAACGTTCGCAGATCAGGTCATCAACATTCTGTTCGTAGAAAGTACGTGGAATTTGATAAATCGTTTTCGCATCTTTACATACCACAACGGCACGCGCTTCAACATTCGTGAACAATGCAATTTTACGTTTAGTATCAACATCGACATCGTATTCAGTACGGCAGATCAAGATATCTGGCTGGATACCGATTGAAAGAAGTTCTTTCACAGAATGCTGAGTTGGCTTGGTTTTCAATTCTGCAGCAGATTTGATATATGGTAATAAGGTCAAATGCATCAGCATTGTGCGTTTATGACCCAACTCAACCATAAGCTGACGTACTGATTCCATAAATGGCAGTGATTCGATATCACCAACAGTACCACCAATCTCAACGATCGCAACGTCGTAACCTTCACCTGCGCGAAGTACGCGTTCTTTAATGTTATCTGTAATATGTGGAATAACTTGAACAGTACCACCTAGGTAGTCACCACGACGTTCTTTGTTCAAAACGTCTTGATATACACGACCGCTGGTAAAGTTATTCAGTTTGGTCATTTTCGCACGACGTAAGAAACGTTCGTAATATCCCAAATCTAAGTCAGTTTCAGCACCATCCTCTGTGACGAAAACTTCACCATGCTGAAATGGACTCATGGTACCTGGATCGACATTAATGTATGGATCCATTTTTACCATAGTGACTTTTAAGCCACGAGCTTCCAAAAGTGCAGCAACAGAAGCAGCAGAAATACCTTTACCTAGTGATGAAACCACACCACCAGTGACAAAAATAAAATGGGTCATTGAGTTTCTCGTACAATCGAGCCGAAATCGGCCTACAATGTTGGGCAATTTTACTGTACTCTGCCCCTATAAAGCAAAGTCAAACCGCATCAATTCAAAGAACTATAAACAACTGGTTATTCTATCAGCATTTTCGATAAAAATTTACGGGATTTGATGATTTTTCATACTTAAATTACGTTTAAGCGCTCAAATTCATCCTCAAACTTCTTAAAAATCGGTTTTAAACCGTAATAAATGAGCCATAAAAGTGATGAGGATTTGCAAGCAATTATAAAATATAAACAAACTCAACAAAGCATAGGGATTTCTTCACATACTTTTACTGTTATAATTCGTGCTGTCCTTATTTAATATGTTGTTTTAGCAATGGCAAATAAAAAACTTTTAATTTGTGCAGCACTGGCGACTGGTCTTTTATTAACTGCTTGTGTGAAAAAAGAAGAACCTAAAAACGAAGAGCAGCAAGAACAGTCAACGACTGAAACTCAAACTCAGCCACAACCTGAGCCTGAAAAAATTCAGGAGTTTGAATCGTTAGAAAGTGTTGATAAGCAAGAAGCTCCAGCGCCTGCTGTTGAAACAACGCGCGAAGAAACTGCAAATACGACCACTGAAATTCGTCGTGAAATCCATCCTGCGCAGACTGAAACGCCTGCTGCAACTGAGACTCCACGTACTGAACAACCAAAACCAGCAAAAACAGAACAGCCTAAAGCTGAGCAACCTGTAAAAGCTGAACCTAAACCAGCTAAAGTAGAGCAACCAAAAGCTGAACAAACTGCAAAAGCACCAAAATCATCTACACCAGCTCAAAGTGAAGATGATGCTGTTGCTGCCGCGATTGCTGCTGCTACACCTGCATTAAACAACTAATGTTTTAATTGCTTGCTGTAAAAAGCCATGAACCGCGTTTGTTGCAGTTCATGGCTTTTTTATTTCTACATTATTAATAATTCTTAAAAAAATCTGCCATCAAACGTGAAGCCCAGGATTTCACACTTAACGTTTCATAGAAGCCACAATGGCTACCCTTCTTCGTCGTGACCACAGCAATATTTTCCATATGCTGAATTGCATCTTTATACGGTTCCAGATTCTTGATTGAACAGACAGGATCATCTTCTGCATTCAAAATCATCAATGGAATTTTGACATTTTCAAATACATAGATCGGGTTGATTGCCTGACAATAGCTTTGATAATCCTGAAATCCAGCCATTTCAAAGTATTCTTTTTCAAACTCTTCCAAGCTGGTGGTTGTCAGCACCTTTTCTACAGAAGCAAGTTGCCCCCATGTGGTCTGATACGGATAGATAAAGTGCTTAAAAAGCTTCTTGGTCATCATTTTGCTATAAAAAGGATGGACATTTTTAAAGCCAATTTCAGTGTTATAACCTGGACACATTGCAAAGGCAGCTTTGAAAGGTGTGTCTGCACCTTGCTCACCTAGATAGCGCACTAACAAACCTGTACCCGCAGAAGAACCGACAGCGTATAAGTCTGAGTCTGGAAATAAGCTTTGAATATGTGCCAATTGCTCTTTTAGATCACTGGTCGAACCAAACAATGAAATACGTGGTACAGGCATTGGCAAACCCGCATGACCACGGCGTAAACACAATGCGATTCTCCACCCTGTATATTCATGCAGGTCTTTAACCAGCTCCCGCATACTTTCAGGTGTTCCTGTAATGGTATGCATAATCACAACAGTCGGCGTCTCTGGCGGTAAGTCATATCCGTACCATGCGATTGCCGTTACACCACCATCCTGCATCTGTAATTGTTCGATTCGATCATATTCAAGCTTGATCATTTTCTTTCGAATCACATCAAAATACAGCAAATGTAGATGAGTATTACTTAGCCACGGCGTTGGACGATATTTTTGCTTTAATTGAGGTAATTTTTCCAGCACATCCTTAATCTTCCCTTTCGGGTCATAATACATTTTCGGTTGTTCAGCACCGAGTACCGTATCAAAGAGTTCTGAACCTAACACTTTTATTTTGTCTAAAGCAGATATACCCATATCCAATACCGCCTCTAACGATGAGTAAATGTTTGCCGCACTAAAGTAGCGACCTGTTTTCCCCAAATTGCATAAATTTCTTTGCCAGGATGAAAACCATCACTGGCCATTGGCAGATTCATCGCCTGAAAAGTTTCTACATCATATTGAATGAAATGAAATTGCGGCTGCGGCGCCAGCCATTGTTGTAATACTTGATTCATTTGTGCTGCATATTTTCCAAACAGCCAAGCCAATGGATTCGGCAAAGCTGGAAAATGCTGCATTGGTGGTACACCAGACACAATAATCAACTTGGGTTGAAACTGTTGTTGTATATAGCTAAAAAGTTGTTGTTGCTGTTTCAACCAAGACTTTGCCGAAGTCAGCTTAGTGACATCATTGACACCGATTGAGGTGACGATTACATCATAACATTGCTGATCTAACTGTTGTACTGTTTGGTAAATTTGCTGAGTGGTATCGCCTGTTTTTGCCTGTAATTTCCACTGCAAGCGATATTCATTCTGTAATTCGGAAATGATCGCTCCTGATAAAGCGTCTTGTTGAGTATCAACACCCACGCCAGCTGCCGCTGAATCGCCTAAGATCAATAAAGACAGCGGTTGTCCCTCACCAGTCGTACCCTCACGCTCTCCACCGGCTTCTAAAAGACGTGGTGTATTTTTACGAACTTTCCTACCCTGAATGAGTAATATAGGCAATAAAGCCAAAGTTGAAAGTTTTAACCACATTTTAAATCTCTGAATATTACTTAGGCTATTTTTGGTACTTTAGTTGGGTTGATACTTAGCAAATCTTGCGCCCATCTTCTCTGCTAATGCTGCCAAACCACTCATCGGACGGATCATCACTTCAAAATCAATAATTTTCCCCTGATCATTAAAACGAATCATATCAATGCCTTTTAATGACTTACCACTCACATTAGCACTAAATTCCAGCACTACATTTTCACCATCTTCGGTATAAAATTCACGGTGATAAGTAAAGTTCTCAAACACCTGAATCACATTGGTCAAAATAAAAAAGACCACATGCTTTCCTTCATAAGGCTTGTAAGCAACTGGCGAGCGAAACACAACATCTTCCGCAAGCAAGTCATTTAAGCGAGATAAATCGCCAGCTTGAATCATTTCATGCCAGATCGCTAAGGCTTGTTTTGTTGTTTCAAGTGTCATTGTTATTTTTCCTTCATATCTAAAAGTGAATGAGCACTTCCTCTCATGAGAAAATGCTCATTTCTACCTTATAAAACGGCTGCTAATTCAGCACCTTGACGAATTGCACGTTTTGCATCCAACTCACCTGCTTCTTTCGCACCACCAATCAGATGAACATTTTTACCATCTGCTTTAAGTTGTTCGAACATTGCAGTATAAGATTCCTGACCAGCACAAATCACCACATTATCAACTTCAAGCACACGACTTTGACCATCCACCGTAATATGTAGACCTTGGTCGTCAACCTTGTCGTAACTTGCTCCCGCAATCATTTTCACATCACGATGTTTTAAGCCAGTACGGTGAATCCAGCCTGTAGTTTTACCTAAACCTGCACCAACAGATGCTGTTTTACGTTGTAGTAAGTAAATTTCACGTTCTGACTTTTCTAACTCAGCTGGTTTTAAGCCACCTACATACTCGTAAGTCGTATCAATTCCCCACTCTGCATAGAACTTTTCAGGATTTAAGCTACCACTGTCACCTTCATGGGTTAAGTATTCTGCGGTATCAAAACCAATACCGCCAGCACCAATAATGGCAACACGCTTACCTACAGGTACACGTTCTTTTAATACCTGAATATAGCTCAACACTTTTGGATGATCGATGCCTTCAAATTGCAATTGACGTGGAGTCACGCCAGTCGCAACCACGATATCATCATAATGTGCTTGGCTTAACTCTTCATAAGTAGCCGTATGATTCAGTACTAACTCAATATTCGGCTGTAATTCAATTTGGCGTTTAAAGTAACGTAAGGTCTCGTAGAACTCTTCTTTACCCGGAATAGTTTTGGCGATATTGAATTGACCACCAATCTGGTTGCTGGCATCAAAGACTTTCACTTTATGACCACGACTTGCAGCATAAACCGCAAAGCTTAAACCTGCTGGGCCTGCGCCAATCACGGCAATATTTTTCACTGCACTGGTTTCTTTGAAAATCAGTTCCGTTTCGTAACAAGCGCGTGGGTTAACTAAACATGTCGCAATCTTCATTGAAAAAATATGATCTAAACAAGCTTGGTTACAACCAATACAGGTATTGATCTCATCACTACGACCTTCGCTGGCTTTCAATACAAATTCTGGGTCTGCCAACATTGGACGTGCCATAGACACCATATCTGCATGACCAGAAGCCAAAACGTGTTCCGCCATTTCAGGAGTATTGATACGGTTTGAAGTAATTAAAGGAACTGCAACTTCACCTTTGAGCTTTTCAGTCACCCACGTAAATGCGGCACGCGGTACTTTGGTTGCAATCGTTGGAATACGTGCTTCGTGCCAGCCAATCCCTGTATTGATAATGGTTGCACCCGCTTTTTCGATTTCTTTTGCAAGTTGAATCACTTCTTCCAGCGTTGAACCACCTTCAACCAGATCCAGCATCGACAAGCGATAAATGATAATGAAATTCTCACCCACCAATGCACGGGTACGCTTTACGATTTCAATCGGGAAACGAATACGGTTTTCATAGCTACCGCCCCATTCATCATCGCGATGGTTAGTACGAGCGGCAATAAATTCATTAATCAGATAACCTTCTGACCCCATGATTTCAACGCCATCATAACCTGCATATTGTGCAAGCTTGGCACAGTTGGCAAAGTCATCAATGGTTTGCTGCACTTCAGCTGAAGTAAGCGCTTTGGGTTTAATTGGGTTAATCGGCGCCTGAATCGCAGATGGTGCAACAATCTCAGGCTGATAAGAATAGCGGCCTGTATGTAAAATCTGCATTGCAATCTTACCGCCCGCCTCATGTACAGCTTGGGTAATCACTTTATGTTTATCTGCTTCGGCAATGCTATCGAGCTTAGACGCATGCGCAAAAGTCAGGCCAGCATCGTTTGGCGAGATCCCACCTGTAACAATTAATCCAACATCACCTTTGGCGCGTTCCGCATAGAATGCAGCCATACGCTCATAACCTTGAGGTGCTTCTTCTAAGCCAACATGCATAGACCCCATAAGCACACGGTTTTTTAAAGTGGTAAAGCCTAAATCAAGTGGCTTTAATAAATGTGGATAAGCTGACATGTTTTCTCCTTTGGCTCGCATTCTGCTGGCTAATGCAACTTGTTGCATAAAGTTATAAACAAGATTTGATTTTTATGCAACATATTGCATAATTCTGATGAGTCATTTTTTTATTATGGAACATCATGTCACTCGCCCATGTTTTATTGACAAGCCTATTGGAGAAACCGAGCACAGGTTTTGAATTGGCTCGTCGCTTTGACCGTTCAATGGGCTTCTTTTGGAATGCGACTCATCAGCAAATCTATCGTGAACTCAATGGTATGCTGAAAAAAGGATGGATTTCGACATTAGAAGAACAAGCTGCAAATAGCCGAAAAAAAACCTATCAAGTTGAGCAACTGGGTAGAATACAACTGGCTGCATGGATTGAACAACAGAGCGAACCAGCACAATTACGTGATGATCTTATGGTCAGGTTAAGGGCTGAGGCTCAACTGGGAGGCAATACCATTTTGCCTGAGTTGGAACGCCATTTATCCATCCATAAGGAAAAATTAAGCCTTTATCAAGCCATTCATGATAAAGATTTTAAAAATAGCCAACCCACCAACCGTGTGCTGTTCATCCATAAAATGATTCTTGAACTTGGTATCATTACAGAAAGTGAATGGATAAAATGGTTGGAACAAATGATTCCTCAACTGCGAAAGTTTGAGGAAGCAAACGATATTGGAGAACAATAATGCCATTTTATACCATGCCTGATCAGGAAAAATTATTTGTGCGACGCGTTGGCGAAGGTGAACCTGTGCTGGTGTTGTCAGGTCTAGGCATGCAAAGCTGGCAATGGCTTCCTTTCTTATTTTCCAATCGCAAACAATATGAATTTATCATTCCAGACTGGCGCGGTTTTGGGGGGTCAAAGCATTGCGCGATCCCTAATATGGATGCAATTTCTAGCCACTGGAATGATGTTAATAGTCTCATTCAGCAATTAAAACTCGATCAGTTTATCCTGATGGGCTATTCCATGGGTGCAACCACAGCCATGCATGGGATGAAACATGGCAATCTGGCTGAGAAACTCAAAGCCTATTTACATATTGATCAAACACCGAAGATCTCTGTCGATGACTCTTGGCAATATGGCTTATTCGGGCAGAAACATCCTCAATTTAAACAGCTCTTGCTGGAAATTCAAACCCTATTACACCAATACAAACATGCACAGAAGCTTGAAGATTTACCCGATGATGTTCGCTATAACCTAGTGAGCTTATGGGGTGCGTTTATCGAGCTGCAAGGCAGTAATAACTATAGTCCCAAGATTTTCAAACTGGCACTGAATCGCCCTTTCTTACAAAAATATCTATTGCCAATTCAACGACTGGATTACTTGCTTTGGTATGTAGAAAACTATCTCAATCATGATGAAGATTATCGCGAAGCGATTAGCCAGCTCAATTGCCCAACGACGTTCTTTATTGGTCGTGAATCTACCTTGTACCCTGAGACGGGACAAACCTTGATTGCAGAAAGTCTGGCAAATGCCACAGCTGTTTATTTTGAACGTTCTGGCCATACGCCACTCATTACTGAACCAAGAAAGTTTAGTCAGGAAATCGGTCACTTTCTTGCAGCTCAATCTATTCAAGCAGCCTGATTTTAAGCCAATAAAAAAGCCAGTTTTCAACTGGCTTTTTTAACTTTATTTCTTATGTCGCATTTGTTCAGCAACATCCAGCAAAACCTGTGCCGTTTTATCCCAGCCTAAACAGCCATCTGTAACGGATTGACCATAAGTCATATCACAAGAGATTTTTTGATTGCCATCTACTAAATGACTCTCAATCATCACACCGCGCACTTTCGATTCTGCACGCTCTGCAATAATTTGCTGCAAGACTTGCGGTTGTTTTAATGGATCTTTGGCACTATTGCCATGACTACAGTCAATCACAAGCGCTGGTAAATGCTTATGTTTGAAATGCATGGATTGAATCGATGCCAAATCATAATTGGTTCCATGATTTGAGCCGCGTAAAATCAAGTGTGGTAATGGATTACCTGCACTATGCAGAATCGCAGGCAAACCTTGTTGGGTCATCCCGAGGAATTGATGCCCGTTCATGGCAGACTGGATTGCATCTAACGCAATCTGAATCGAGCCATCAGTCCCATTTTTGAAACCGATGCTGTACGGCATGTGGCTGGCAATTTCACGGTGAATTTGTGATTCACTGGTACGTGCACCAATTGCACCCCAAGCCAGCAAATCATCAAAATAACCCGTTGCCATTGGACTTAAAATTTCACTGGCAATCGGCAAACCCTTTTCAACCAGTTGTAAATAAAGCGCACGAGACTTTTCTAAGCCCAGTTGTAAATCTGATGATCCATCTAAATTTGGATCGTATAAAAAACCTTTCCAGCCCACTGTGGTACGTGGTTTCTCAATATAGGCACGCATGACAAGGAAAATCTGATCTTTGACTTGTTCTTGGAGTTGTTGCAGACGATCAGCATATTCGAGTACTGCGATAGGATCATGGATCGAGCAAGGCCCTGTAATCACCATTAAACGATGATCTTGTCCTGATAAAATATTTTGAATCGTTTGACGATGTTTTGAAATTTGCTGCGCCAGATTTGCAGACAAGGGATACTGCGCTTTGAGTTGTGATGGCAAGCTAAGCATTGATTCTTTTGTGTGTGTTTGTGGTTGTGTCAAAGCAGTATTTAAAGCATTCATTTTCAATTCCTTTGGACTGGCCTTCTTCGCAGTCCTTTTCATTTATTTGAGCAAGTGTGATCTAAGTGATGTTGATTTTTTTGCAAAGTAAAACCAAGTAATCTTGCTAAAATATGAATAATTGAATGTATACATGGCATTTCTCCTAAAATGATGATTGTTAAAGCATAAAAAAACCTGATCGGTGTTGCCGATCAGGTATTAACTGGTTGGGCAACCCTTTTTGCTGCCCAAAACGCATCAGGCAACGATTAATATTGCCAAAAATAAAAGTATGCGTTTGTGTTTACAGTATGCTTTAACATGTTTATTTCAAATATCTAAAAACTGTGTCTAAGTATTAAATTACGCACTATTTCAGCATTTGACAAGCATTTTTTGTGTTTTTTTAATCATAACTTAAAAATCCTGAAATTTGACCTTTGCCCGCTTAGCTCATAGAATAGATGAAAAATACATCAACCCGAGATTACGCCAATGAAGTAAGTCCTATTTTTATCATCAAAATCCATTTTTCTTTTTTGATGTGCAAAATAGACTTATCTATCGTTTAGCGATTGTCATTCTAAAATTTATCTCTATCTCGCTATTTTGCATATCCTGTTTATGAGGTTTCTTATGACTCAACAGGCATGTATCGTTTCAAATCTATCGCTTGAATTGGCACAGCACAAACTCTTCGACCAGCTTTCATTCCAACTGCCCTTACATCAGTTTTGCGGATTGATTGGACGTAATGGTCAGGGTAAATCACTATTGATGTCTCTACTTCAGGGTGGATCGACTGAACTCGCTTATTCAGGCCAAATTTCATGGCAATGCCCACATCAGCATCTTGCGCAACTCCAACGTGTACAAGCCAATACCATTGCTCAAGCTTTGGATATTGAAGATTTATATCAATGCTTTGAACGGATTCAGCAAGGTACTGCTTCATTTAACGATTATGATCGGGTTGAACATCTCTGGCATCTACCAACCGAATGGCAACAATTGTTAGAAAGTGCAGGATTACCTACAACACTAGATACCCCGACTCAACATTTGAGTGAAGGCCAAAAAACCAAGCTTGCCCTTTGTCGTTTATTCCTATTAAAAGATCATTATCTGCTTTTGGATGAGCCAAGCAATCATCTGGATACTCAAGGACGACAATGGTTAATAGAGCAAATGGCGCAACATCCTACGGGTGGTTTAATGATCAGTCATGACCGACAATTACTTTCTCATGTACAAGGTATTTTTGCTTTAAACCAGCTTGGTCTACATTACTATGGTGGCAATTACGCGCTCTATCAGCAACAACATCAGTTGCAAGTTGAAGCATTATCACATGCAGTGCAGCAAGAGAAACGCGAGTTAAAACAGCTTAAAGAGCAACAACATCAAAGTCAGATGAAAGCGCAAAAGCGGAAAAAAACGGGTGAAAAGTTAAGAGCCTCAGGTTCTCAAGCTCCGATCTTGCTGGATGCCAAGAAAGAACAATCTGAGCAATCTCTTTCGCATTTACGAAAACAACAGAGCAAACAGCTTGCTGATGCAAAAGATGAGTTACAGCAAAAACAAACGCAACTGGAGCATCTTAAATCACAGTCTTTTGAATTTACTCAAACGACTGGTAAATCAGGTGAAATCTTACGCTGTCAGCAATTACAACTGACTTATGCAAAAACACAGCCAATTGATCTAGCCCTATCCACTGGTGAAAAATTGCATTTAAGTGGCGCAAACGGTACGGGTAAATCCACTTTACTCAAAACCCTTCAAGGCTTAATCCCGCCACTTGCAGGAGAGATTTATTGCAAAGTAAGTGCTGTCTATCTGGATCAGAACCTTTCATTACTCAATGAAAATCTATCTGCTGTTGAATATCTATGCGGTATAGATTCAAATCTGACCGAGCAACAGGCACGCACCCTATTGGGCAACCTACAAATCCGTAGAGACAAGGCGTTGAGCCCTTTAACAAAATTGAGCGGTGGAGAACGTCTGAAAGTAGCATTGTTGGGCTTAAAACAACAAGCAGTTGAGTTATTACTTCTCGATGAACCAGAGAACCATCTCGATATTGAATCTCGTGAATTACTGGCCCAGGCAATTCGCTCTTTTAATGGTGCTGTGATACTTGTGTCGCACGATGAAAGCTTTGTTGAAGAATGCGGGATCCATGAAAGCTATGTACTCAGTTAATTTTTAGAGGACTTAATCTCAGCATGGCGACAATCTGCGCCATGCTGATGTTTATTTAACGAACCAAACCTTGCGGCTGTAAAATAATCAGGCAAGCGCCACAAACAACAACGATTCCGCCCAGAATATCCCAGCGTGTCAACATGACCTGATCAACATAGCGTAACCACATCAAAGCCGTAAAAATATAAATTCCACCATAGGCCGCATAAATACGACCGGAAGCGGCTGGATGTAAGGTGAGTAGCCAGACAAATACAGCCAGACTTAAGGCGGTAGGAATCCATAACCAATGTGACTTGCCTTGATTCAAAATCAAATAAGGAAAATAACAACCTAAGATTTCAGTAATGGCTGTGACGAAAAATAATCCAAATACTTTAAGTACTTGGGTTATTGAGAAAGAAAGTTCAAACATTAAGCAGGTTCAGCACTCGGGTTAATATGATCTTCAAATACTTCCAGTTTTAAACCGACTTCTTTGCCATTTTCTGTTTTCACAGAAACTGCAACGTTACCACCATGCTCAGCAAGCTCACCGAATAGAATCATCTCAGCAAGTGGCTTTTTCAGATGTTCCTGAATCAGACGTTGCATTGGACGAGCACCCATCAAACGGTCATAACCATTGGTTGATAACCAGTCACGTGCACTTTGATCGACATCAAGTACCACTTGTTTCTCATCCAGTTGCGCTTGCAACTCAGTTAAGAATTTATCTACCACTGAATCAATAATCGTAGTTGGAAGTGCTTTAAATTGAATCACGCCATCTAAACGGTTACGGAATTCAGGTGAGAATGCACGTTTCATTGCATCCTGATTGTCTGAACTATGATCTTGTTCAGTAAAGCCAATGCTAGCACGGACAATACTTTCCGCACCAATGTTGGTGGTTAAAACAATAATCACATTTCTGAAATCAGATTTTCGACCGTTGTTATCGGTCAATGCACCGTGATCCATGATTTGCAACAGCAAATTAAATACATCTGGATGTGCTTTTTCAATCTCATCAAGCAACAGTACACAATGCGGATTTTTATGAATCGCATCAGTCAGTAAACCACCCTGATCATAGCCAACATAACCTGGAGGCGCTCCGATCAAGCGAGAAACCGCATGACGCTCCATATATTCCGACATATCGAAACGAACCAGCTCTACACCCAGCAATTTCGCCAGCTGTTTTGTGACCTCGGTTTTACCGACACCTGTTGGGCCAGCAAATACAAAACTACCCACTGGTTTATCTGGTGCTTTTAAGCCTGCACGAGACAATTTGATTGCTGATGAAAGTGCCGTGATAGCTTCATCCTGTCCAAACACCACACGCTTAAGATCACGTTCCAAATTCTCAAGTACAGACTTGTCATCTTTAGAAACCGTTTTCGGTGGAATACGGGCAATCTTAGAAACGATGTCCTCGATATTTTCAACAGAGATGGTTGTACCATCTACTTCCGCTTTCAGACGGCGTTGCGCACCCGCTTCGTCAATCACATCAATGGCTTTATCTGGTAAGAAACGATCATTGATAAATTTCGCAGACAGCTCAACAGCCGCAACCAAAGCTTTATCATCATATTCCACATGATGGAAGTCTTCGAACTTGTTTTTCAAGCCACGTAAAATTTCAATCGTTTCATTGATACTCGGTTCATTCACGTCAATTTTCTGGAAACGACGAGACAAAGCATGATCTTTTTCAAATACCTGACGATATTCTTGGAAAGTGGTTGAACCAATGCAACGTAAGCTACCATTTGCTAGCGCAGGCTTAATCAAATTCGATGCATCCATAGTGCTGCCCATGCTCGAACCAGCACCAATAATCATATGAATTTCATCAATAAATAAAATCGCATTTGGATTCTTTTTCAACGCATTCAACAATTGTTTTAAACGCTTTTCAAAGTCACCACGATATTTGGTACCTGCAACAAGCGCACCGATATCCAGACTATACACTTCCGCATTTGCCAATGGTTTTGGCGCTTTACCGTTGACGATTAACCAAGCCAGACCTTCAGCAATTGAGGTTTTACCGACGCCCGGATCACCCACTAAAAGCGGGTTGTTTTTACGACGACGACATAAAATTTGTGCCGCACGCTCAATCTCTTTTTCACGTCCAATTAAAGGATCGGTTTTACCCTTTTGAGCTTCAACATTTAAGTTAAGCGTATATTGCTCCAATGGGCCTGCATTGGCAGAAGCCGCATTTTCACCTTCAATATCTTCAACTTCTTCTTCAACCTGAATCTCATCTTTACGTGTGCCATGTGATAAGTATTGAGTCAAAGTCAAACGGTTAATTTGATGACGTTTAAGCAAATAAACTGCAAAAGAATCCCGTTCCGAATACATTGCGACGAGAACATCGGCACCTTCAACTGTACGGTCACCGCCGCTCGATTGAACATGGAAAATGGCACGTTGCAAAATTCGGTCAAAACTCTCTGTCGGATGAGGAGCCTGTTCACTATTATCACCAAGTTTCGGGGTATGTTGCTCTACATATTCCTCTAATTCTTTACGCAAAGTAACGATATCAGCACCGCAGGCTTTTAACGCATTTACGGCTGAATCATTATCCAGCAAGGCAAGCAACAAATGTTCAACTGTCAGAAACTCATGTCTCTTTTGACGAGCCATGCTAACAGCCAAACGTAACGATACTTCTAATTGACGACTGAGCATGTAACCCCCTTATATCTTGGGCTCTATCAAAAAAAGAGAATCTTTTAATGAAAAAGCGAATTATTAACTTGATCCGCTGAGCTTCTGTAAACGTGATTGAATATACATCTACAAGTCTCTTTGCTTCATATTCTACTGTTAGCATTAGTTGACTATCTTGGTCAAGTTTCAAAACAAAGTATTGTTGTAAAAATTCAATTACAAAGTGGATAAAACCCACTTATTTGATTAAATATTCAGCAAATATGATGATTTACTTAATAAATATCAGAATAATGTAGTTAAAGTGAATTTTTCAAATGTTAATTAGGCCTCATAAAAATAAAGCCAATATGATTTAACAATTTAAGGATGAATACTAAATCTCAATATAATCATCAAGCGCTAAATTCCTGAGCAGCGTAAAGACTTCTCAAGAGTTTTGCTATGCGTTTTATAGAACGGGAATATAGTTTTAATGCTTTGACTTACAGCATAACTGTTCGTCTTGCACATGAGGAATAACATTCCGCAAAAGCGTCGCTTTTCTTAACGCTGTTACTCGCAACATATGAGTCATATCATGGCACAAGGTCTTGCACTCGCAACATAGTTGCTCGCCTTGCGCATGAGGAATGGAATTCCGCAAGTGCGTTGCTTTTCTTAACGCTTTCACTTACAGCATATGAGCCATATCATGGCGCAAGGTCTTGCGCAGCTAAAAAGCGTTGCTTTTCTTAACGCTGCTCAGGTTCGATCTGGCATAACAACGGATGGCCTTGTGCACGAGCATAGTTATTCACTTGATTTGCTTTGGTTTCAGCAATATCACGTGGGTAAATACCCGCTGTTCCCTTACCTTCATAATGAACGGTCAGCATCACCTGACTGGCCTGATCAAAGTCCATCCCAAAATAACTTTGTAAGACTTCAATCACAAAATCCATTGGTGTGTAATCATCATTCATTAAAACAACCGCATATAATGGCGGGCGCTTTAATTCAGGTGGGGCTGTTTGCACAACCACTTCACCTTCATGATCTTCCTGCGAATCACTTAAACGTGGATTTAAGTGCCAATCGACATAACCTGATTGATGAAAAGAGTTTTTCACTTCACTTAAATTCATTTGACGCTTGTATCTTCGCATATCCAGTTCTTAATCTAAAAAATTATTGAGCATTCGCTTCGGCTTGAGGAATTTCTGACACAAAGGCAGAACTTACATCCACAGGCTTACCACGTTGCCAGCTAAAACGTTTAATGATCGGTGTACCTGATCCAGTTAAGCGCACTTCAATAAATTGCGGTGTAAAGCCTTTTGGCATTGTCCAACGGCCAGTTAAACGCTCAAAATCTTCAAAATTGAAGTTTTTATCTTCTAAAGGTACGACTAAAACTTCAGTGTCTTTAATCAGACGTAATTCGACTGAACCTGAAGCACGGCGTTTATTCGGGCTGACCTGAACAAGATCAATCTGATATTCATACGCATTTTCAGGTAATGACTTAATTGCCATATTTTGAATCGTTAAACTTACACCACCACGTTGTCTCAGGATTTCACGATAAATCGCGTTCATTCCTTCAAACTGAGCCTTATCTGCATTGGCCTGATTTACAGATTTAAATAAGTCATCTGCATTACCCACAGCCATATCACGCTCTTGCACAGCTGCATTTAAGTTTTTGCTCACAGCATCCAACGCAGTCTTCTGCTTCTGGACAACATCAACCAATTGTTCCGCATCAGCATCATAGCCAACAACGGTTAAACCCTGACGGTGTCCGACAGTATAACCAAGCATAAAACTGCTACCGATCAGAACGGTAGCACCAATAATTAAAGGTAAATTCGTTTTTAAAAACTTATTTTTCTCAACGGAACTGTCTGGTGAAGTAGTCGGTTCAACGTTTTCCATCATCATCTCTATCGTTATGATTTGCATCAAAGCACACATTAAAATCGAAATTTAAATGTGTGTGAAGTAAAAAAGCGTTTTTTATGGTAATAAACCAATGCCTTCTAAGCCAGCAGCCTCATCAAAACCAAACATTAAGTTCATATTTTGAATGGCCTGACCTGCTGCACCTTTGACTAAATTATCCTGAGCCACCAAGATAATCAGCTTATTTGGTTGTGGGCGATAAAGTGCAATTCTAAGTTCATTCGCGCCACGAACGCTACGTGTTTCTGGTGAACTATTCGCAGGCATCACATCAACAAAGCGTTCATCTTTATAAAAATCTTCATAAAGTGCCTGTAAATCTGCTTGCTGACCCTGTTCTGTTAAATCAACATAAATCGTGCTCAACATGCCACGAATCATCGGAACCAGATGAGGTACAAAAATCAGTTGATCAAACTGACCTTTTTGACCTGAAATATTTTCAAGTGCTTCCACAATTTCTGGATGATGACGATGCCCAGCAACGCCATAGGCTTTGAAATTATCTGCATTCTCACTATAAATCATGCCAAGACTAGCTTTACGGCCTGCACCAGAGACACCAGATTTCGCATCAACAATAATGCCTTGCGTATTGATTAGCTGAGTATCCGATTTCAACAAAGGTGCCAAGCCCAATTGTACTGTTGTTGGATAACAGCCAGGATTACCAATAACTTGAGCCTGTTTGATCTTTTCACGATTTAATTCAGTTAAACCATAAACAGAATCTTTCAAAATCGTTGGACAGCTATGTTGCATGCCGTACCATTTTTCAAATTGCTCAAGACTTTGTAAACGGAAATCTGCCGCAAGATCAATCACTTTAGTACCAGCAGCGGTTAAAACTTCTGCATGCTGCATAGCAACACCATGTGGCGTCGCGAAAAACACCACATCACATTGTTTGAGTTGTTCTAAATCAAGGTCTGAAAACTCAAGCGTCGTGTGGCCACGTAAACTTGGGAACATATCAGCAACGCGCTTTCCTGCTTCTGTACGAGAAGTGAGAATACGAACTTGAACCTGTGAATGTCTAAGTAATAGACGTAATAGTTCAACCCCTGTGTATCCAGTTCCACCAACAATACCAACAGAAATCACGTGTGACACCTCTAGCTTTCATTTAGGCCTGTAGTATGGCAGTTTGCCCTCTTTTACACAATCTTCAAGTCTCTAACTTTTAAGAAAATAAATATCTGCTGGCTTGGAAATTTATGTTGTTATCTTCAGTCTATATTTTTATTGATCCAACAATTAAAGATAAATCAATTTGTTTTATCCGAAATGATTTCACCATTGGTCAAGAAACGCTATTGTTTCCGCTAAGGATTCGAATAGAATAAAAAAACATTGCGGTAATAATAAATTTCATGGATGCAAAATTTTGGAGAGCTGGAATGCCTTCTTTGAGACAAAAACAAAGATTAAATCACTATATTTGCGTAGGACTTGGTACCCTTCTATTAAGTTCAACATTAGTCGGTTGCGGAAGTGGTGAAAGCGAAGCATCAACTCCGACTGAAACTCCAACCACGCCGACGCCTAGTCCAAAAACATTAAATGTTAAAGTGCCTGTTGAGCTGCGTAATATCAGCATTAAGGTTTATGACAATACAGACAATACTTTAATTTTAGAGCAGACAGCCAATACAACCACCAATCTTGCACTGACCTTGCCTCAAAGCGTTAAAAATCGTATTTATAGAGTGGAATTAACAACCCTGCCGAGTGCACTTATTTATAATCCCTTATCAGGTCAATACAATAATGTTTCAACTCAATTAAATACACTGATTGAAATTAATCTCAATTCGACCAATCAGACTGTTTTTATTAATCCGAATTCGGAGGCTGTTTATCAAAGAGCGCTTATTCGCTCTGGATATCTTCCAACTGATGCCAAAATTGATCCGACGGGAATTAGCAGTTTACATTTAAAACTGGCTTCAAATGATGTAAATACAGCCTTATTAAGTGCCTTTAATAGTATTGATCTACCCAATTTAAGTCCCGCCTATTCACTCAGCAGTTTTACAGCCCAAGATATCATTAATTTACCAGCGCTTTATACTACTGTCTTTTTTAGTTTTGGTTATATTCAGCAATGGGCCAACAGCTTTCCCACCGATTCTTTTACCGAGTTTACTAAAAATCTGGCAATTGATTTAAGAGATGGGCAACTTGATGGAAAAATACTACGGGGTGATAAGACAGCCTTAAAAACACTTGTTTCTAATGCACCAGAAAATATCGATCCAGCTCAAAATACACTGTTAAAAATAGCCGCAAACCAAAAAATGGCTCGGGATGAATATGGCGCCTCTTTAAAAGAATCGACCTTACAACTGGCAAAGAACTACCAGCAGGATTCAATCAATCCATCAGGCTATAATTTATTAGAACAAAAAGTTTATAGCTTTGATCCTCAAATAGAATCTACTGATTCATTCCGTGTTTCAGGTGCAGGCGATTACCGTCGTGCGGTTGGCTTTGTAGATACAACTGCAACCTGCAATGGCTCTACTTATCCATGTAAGCAAGGATTAACGGGAATTAATCTGGTTAATGTAAACTTACCTTCTATTGAATATCTGATTGGTCATTATGAAGATGGCAATGGCTGTCAACTCAATATTCGGGCAAATGGTGTACTTGAACTGATTAAAGGCGCTCAAACTTATCGCTCAACAGTTGATGCGGACAGTACCGACAACCTGTTACAGGTCAATAAAACAACTCACGAATATCTTTTAAATAGCAGTTCATCGCAACCCACCAACGCCACCTTCCAATATAATTTTATTCAGATCCAAATCAAAGCCAATCAGGTAGTTAGTGCAAGCGCTGGGCTTGACAATCGTAAAGCTCCAGATCAACTGCAAACGACACAATTACAATGTAGTTTTTAAAAACTTAAAATATAAATAAAGGCACTGGAATCTCGGTTTCAATGCCTTTTTAAAATAATATAAAGAAAATCAAAATATAATTTTAACCAAACCTTAACATTTAATTATTACTATCCATTTCAACTAATCTTTAGGTTGAAATTAAGTGAAACTCAAACCATTACTCTTACCTGCTCTTATTTCATTACTTGTTGGTTGCGGAAGCGACAATGATTCCTCTAATAATAACCAGCCAACCCCACAACCAAAACCACCAACAACTGAACCCCCTATTACCTCTCCTAACCCACAGCCTGGAGAATTATTAGAACCTGGTGCAAAAGGTGATATTCGTCAGTTCGGTGGCGCAACTCGCTTAAAACAAGAACGCACACAAGCATTAAAAGATTCTTTAAGTGATAAGACCGTAAAAAATATTATTCTCTTTATTGGTGATGGTACCAGTGATTCAGAGATTACTTCTGCGCGAAATTATGCAGAAGGCGCTGCGGGTTATTTTAAAGGTTTAGATGTACTCCCTTTTACAGGAAGCTATACAACCTATGCGCTGGATAAAAATGGTGCAATTGATTATGTAACGGATTCGGCAGCTTCTGCAACGGCATGGGCTTCTGGGGTTAAAACTTATAATAATGCGCTTGGCGTAGATATTTATCAAAAACACCATGCAACTATTTTGGAACTTGCGAAAAAAGCTGGTTTTGCGACAGGTAATGTCACGACGACTGAACTGCAAGATGCAACCCCAGCTGCTTTGGTCTCTCATATCAGCGCACGTAAGTGTTATGGGCCAAATGAAACCACCAAACGCTGTCCTGAAAGCGCACTGGAAAATGGTGGATTAGGTTCGATCACAGAACAGCTTCTAACAACACGTGCTGACGTGACTTTAGGTGGCGGTAAGAAAACATTCTATGAAGTTGCAAAAGCAGGTCCTTTCAAAGACAAGACTTTGCTTGAGCGTGCGAAATTAGAAAATTATCGTATCGTTGAAGATCTGAACTCATTAAAAGCCGTTGATAGCGCCAATCAAAACCAGCCTTTACTTGGTTTATTTGCAAATGGCAACCTTCCAGTGATTTGGAGCGGTCCAGCAACACAATTAAATGGCCATAAGAAAGAGGCTGAAAGCTGTAGAGATAATCCTGAATTTACGGCATCTACACCACGCTTGGCACAAATGACTGATAAAGCAATTGAGTTACTGAAGCCAAATCCTAAAGGTTTCTTCTTACAAGTTGAAAGTGGTTCAATTGATAAAAGAAATCACGCTGCGGATCCATGCGGTCAGATTGGTGAAACAGTACAACTCGATGAAGCGATTCAGGTTGCTTTAAAATTTGCAAAAGAACATGGTGATACCCTGATTATTGTTACAGGTGACCATGCGCATACCAGTCAAATCATTCCAGTAGATGGTGACAGCCCGGGTCAAACGGCAGCGCTTAAAACCAAAGATGGTGTCGCAATGGCAATCAACTACGGCACTGCACCTGAAGGTAAAAGCCAGCATCATACAGGTGCCCAAGTTCGTACAGCCGCTTATGGCCCGCGTGCAGGCAATGTATCAGGCTTACTCGATCAAACCGATTTATTCTTTATCATGCGCGATGCTTTAGGCATTAAATAAAATCGTTTTAAACACGACAGCAGTCTTTCGAGGCTGCTGTTATTTACATGAAATAGATAATTTTAAAATTCATTCATTTACTCGGATGCTATACTCAGAATAAATAATGTTATTCCACTTCTTGAATGTCTCTAAAATATCAAATTCCGACCTTACTTGTTTATTCCCGAGTCATTCTCGGTTTTCTTATCGTCGCAGTGACGTTATTCCAACCGGAATTTTATCCGATCTACACCGTCATTTTTCTCACAATGGGTCTGCTTAGCGATATCTTCGATGGCATGCTCGCCCGACATCTCGGGGTTTCGAATGAGCGCTTACGCCGACTTGATTCCAATGTTGATCAAATCTTTTTTATTTGTGCAATCGTTTCGATTTACCTACAACAGCCCGCATTTTTTCAACAGCATCTCTATCCAATCATTATTTTAGTTGCATCTGAAATTGCCATTTATGTGGTTAGTTTCATTAAATTTCGCAAAGAAGTTGCCACCCATAGTCTCGGTGCCAAAATCTGGACTTTGTTTTTATTCGCACTGTTAGTACAAGTGACTCTAACTGGACAATCCCAAGTTCTCTTCCTGATTGTGTTCTGGCTAGGAATTCTGACCCGTGCAGAAATTATTGCCATCATCCTTGTGCTTAAACACTGGCAGAATGATGTTCCAAACCTTAAACAGGCTTGGCGTATCCGAAAAGGTTTAGCTGTACAACATAACCGCTTTTTTAACGGTTAGTCCTTTTTATAGTACCAGCTCGGTAATTGAATTTGCTTCAGTTGCTGTCGATGGATCTGATAATTTTCATCATATTTGGCAACTTCGTTCCAGAATGCCGCACCATGATCAAAATGTTTGGTATGTGCTAATTCATGCACGCACACAGCTCGGACATTGTGTTCAGGCATCAGTGCTAATGCTGCACTGAGCATAATGTCATGTTTGGAACTACAACTTCCCCAACGGGTTTTCGGATTTCGAATATTACAAGATTGATAAGCCAAGCCGATTTCCTGACTGACCTGATCCAGATAATCAGGTAAAAATTGCTTGGCATAAGCCATAACGGCTGCCTGTAACGCTTTTTCCGACGCCGTATCTCGTATAAAGATCGTCTGCTGTTCCCAATCAAACTTAAAAATATGTCGTTGTGATTGTCGAATGATCTGAAAAGGTTGGGAATGAAAGAATAATGAAAGTTGCTCAGGCAAATCCACGTTCAGACTAAATTGTTTTTGTTGTCTCCCCCAGGTTTCAACCAGCCATTGCTCAGAATGAGTTAAAAACTGCTGGATCTGTTTTTTACTACAAAATAGCGGAACCGTTAAACGAATACCTGTGGGCTCCACACGCAAGCGCAGATTTCTCGCCCTTGCATGTCGAACCACCTTAATTTCAGGTAATAACGTTTCTAATGAAACTGCCTGCATTATTGTGCAGTACGCTCTTCGATACCATTATTAGTTGCAACAATCGCAATGCTTGCTGCATTTAATGCAAAGATACCGTTGGTGACAACACCAGGAATGTCATTAATGGTTTTTTCCAGCTCAAGCGCATTGAGAATGTTTAAGTTAAATACATCCAGAATCACGTTACCATTATCCGTGACCACACCTTCGCGATAAACTGGATCACCACCTAAAGCGACGATTTTACGCGCAACAGCAGAACGTGCCATCGGAATCACTTCAACAGGAAGTGGAAAATCACGACCCAACTGGTCAACCCATTTTGAATCATCAACGATACATACAAATCTCTTTGCAATCGACGCAACGATTTTTTCACGGGTTAATGCAGCGCCGCCGCCTTTAATCATATGCATATGGCGGTCAATTTCGTCAGCACCATCCACATAGGCATCTAGGCCACCTACCGAGTTCATATCTACAACTTCAATACCAAGCTTCTTCAAACGCTCAGCGGTTGCATTCGAACTAGCGACAGCTGCTTCTAATTGCAATTCAGGCAATAAATCAATTAAAAAATTAACGGTACTTCCTGTTCCTACGCCCAAAATGCCGCCTTTAGGCAAATGTTTCAAAGCTGCTTTTGCCGCAGCTTGTTTTTTTTCATCTTGGGTTGCATATAGACTCATGACTTCACTCAACTATTTTGACATTTGCTGCAAGAAAACAGCGCAAATGCACAGGGGTTTGCTACAATGATCGTCTATTTTAAACTGTTATAGGGAAGAAGAACATGCTGTCTCGTGTGGTACGACAAATTTTACAAGCAACGGTTTATGATGTTGCAATTGAAACACCGCTTGAAGCAGCTCCACGAATTAGTCAAAAAATTAATAATAACATTCGATTTAAGCGTGAAGATTTACAACCTGTGTTCTCTTTCAAGCTCCGCGGTGCTTATAACCGTATCAGCCAGCTTCCTAAAGATCAGCTCGATCGTGGTGTTATTTGTGCATCCGCAGGTAACCATGCGCAAGGCGTGGCATTGTCTGGAAAAAAATTAGGTATTCCTGCAATTATCGTTATGCCGAGCACGACACCTGATATTAAAGTTCAGGCTGTTAAACGCTTGGGCGGTCAAGTGGTGTTATACGGCGATAGCTTTGATGTTGCCAACAAATATGCAAAACAACGTGCGGAAGATGAAGGACTGGTTTTCATTCCACCTTATGACGATGAGCTAGTGATTGCCGGTCAAGGCACAATTGCCAATGAATTACTGCGCCAATGGCGTGATGTTGAATATGTTTTCGTTGCTGTTGGTGGTGGCGGACTCATTGCGGGCGTTGCAGCCTATCTCGGTGAAGTCGCACCACATGTCAAAGTCATTGGCGTTGAATACGAAGAATCAGCATGTTTAAAAGCGGCACTCGAATCCAATGAACGCGTGGTATTGCCGCATGTAGGTCTATTTGCCGATGGTACAGCGGTCGCTCAAATTGGTGAATTACCCTTTGATGTGATCCGTTTACGTAAATCGGATAATTCAGGCCCAATCGTTGAACCTGATATCGTAACGGTTGATACAGATGAAATCTGTGCTGCCATTAAAGATACCTATGATGAAAATCGTAGTATTGTCGAACCATCTGGTGCCATGGCCTTGGCTGGTATCAAGAAGTATGTTGCAGAGCATCAATTGACTGATAAAAATATGGTCTCGATTGTTTGTGGCGCCAACATGAACTTTGACCGTTTACGTTATATCGCAGAACGTACCGAGCTGGGTGAACGTCGTGAAGCAATTTATGCCGTGACGATTCCTGAGCAAAAAGGTGCATTCCTCAACTTCTGTCGTGCATTGCAAGGTCGTAACATTACTGAGTTTAACTACCGTGCAAGCTCAAGCAATCTGGCTCAGGTCTTTGTCGGAATTAGCTTAAAAGGTGGTGAAGCTGAACGCCATGAAATTCACAACATGTTAAAACAGCAATATGAAGTGGATGATTTATCTGATGATGAAGTGGCAAAACTGCATATTCGTTATCTGATTGGTGGACATGCCAATATTGAAAATGAACGCTTATTCCGTGTTGAATTCCCAGAACGTCCAGGCGCTCTACTCACCTTCCTTGAGCGCTTAGGGCCAACCCATAACATTACCCTGTTCCATTACCGTAATCACGGTGCCGCGGAAGGTCGTGTATTGGTGGGTCTGGAAGCGACTGATGCTAAACAGAATCCAGATGGTCTGATTGAAACATTAGAGCAGATCACTTATCCATATGCTGAAATCAGCAACAATATTGGCTATAAGCGCTTCCTTAAATAAGCAGCTTAACGACTTAAAGCCGGCATGATGTCGGCTTTATTTTTATCAACATCTATTGAATCTTTGATAGACGACAACACAAAATCATTACAAACAGAAAATTATTCCATTTTAAAATGAGTAAAAAGATATTTTTATCATTTAGTTAAGGACAGTTATGGCACAGTTTGCAGTCATTGGTTTAGGTAGTTTTGGGGCAACTGTTGCATTAGAGCTGACCAAACTAAATCATGATGTCATCGGAATTGATACCATCAAGCGCAATGTAGAAAATCTGGCTGATCGTATTACACATGCAGTGATTGCCGATGCAACAGATGAGCACGTTCTTGAAGAGCTGAATATCCAGAATTGTGATGCGGTTATTGTTGCGATTGGCGAAGATATTGAAGCCAGTATTCTCTGTGTGCTAAACCTAAAGAATTTAGGTGTTGAGAAGATTCTGGTGAAAGCCAAAACTAAAGCACATCACACCATCCTTTCTCATTTAAATGTCAGCAAGATTATCCATCCTGAAGAAGATATGGGTGTCCGTGTAGCGCAAGCACTGAACTACCCAATGGTGAGTCGTTATATGGCACTGGATGATGATCATTACATCGTCAAGGTTCCCGTTAATGAGAAACTGAACAATATCAATTTGTCAGGTATTTTAAAGCAAGAGCCAAATATTAAACTGTTGTTGCTTAAACGTGATCAGCAGATTTTTTATGAAACCGATCCTAATTTTACCTTGCAAACAGATGATGTACTGATTTTGGAAGGTTCGCTTAGCCATCTCAGAAAACTTGCAGGATGTTTCGCATAACATGGCATTAAAAATAAACTCCCAAAAGATTTTTAACCTAAGCCCTCCTTCTTTGCTGGCGATTGGTTTTTTAAGTTTTATTGTCATCGGGACATTATTACTGAAACTGCCGATTGCCAATAAAGGCAACGTGAGCTGGATGGATGCCTTGTTTACCGCGACATCAGCCGTCACCATTACCGGCTTATCTGTGGTTAATCTGAATGAGTCATTCAATCATTTTGGGCAGTTTATTATCCTGTTATTGATCCAATCGGGTGGTTTGGGTTTTATGACCTTTGCCATACTGGCAGCATTGAGTCTGGCACCTAAATTGGGTCTCAAACAGCAAATGATGGCTCAGGATAGCCTTGGCCAAACCAGCCTATCCAAAGTCACCTTCGTCGCCAAAGGCGTTGTGCTCTATACCCTGTTCTTTGAGCTGATTGGCGTTGTAATATTAACTGCATCATTTGCCCCGATTTATGGCTTTGGCCGCGGGCTTTATTACGCCATCTTTTATAGCGTTTCTGCCTTTAATAATGCAGGCTTTTCCTTGTTCGACAATAGTCTGATCAATTTCCAGAGCCACTATCTGATCTGTTTAACCATCAGCCTGCTCTATACATTGGGTGGAATTGGCTTTTTGGTGCTGATCGATGTCAAACAAAATAAGCGCTGGAGCAAACTGACACCAAACAGCAAGCTCATCCTCAGTACCATTGCGATTTTGAATCTGGTCGCCTTTATCTTGATCTGGTTATTAGAGTCAAATAATCCATTGACGCTCGGTTCAATGAGTTTAGGTGAACAAGCCATGAATGCATGGTTTCAGGCCACGGTTCCTCGATCCTCTGGATTTAATACGATTGATACAGGTGCGATGGAGCATAGTACAGCCTTACTCACCATGCTGTTAATGTTTATTGGTGGTGGTTCTCTCAGTACTGCTGGTGGCATTAAAGTCGGTACGTTTGTGATCTTGTTGCTGTGTGTGCTTTCTTTTTTACGGCGAAATGAAGAAATCCGTATTTTTAATCATTCAGTTTCAGCAGAAACAACCTATAAAGCCCTTGCCGTGACAGCGATTACAGGCATGTTGGTCTTTGTCGGTTGCTTTATTATTCTGCTGCTCGAACCCAAACTGGATGTGATGGACTTGATGTTTGAGGTGGTTTCTGCCGCCTGTACAGTAGGTTTATCACGCGGCGCGACAAGCCAATTACATGACGGCAGTTTATTTGTCCTTAGTGTACTAATGTTTACAGGTCGACTCGGCCCTTTAACGCTTGCCTATTTAATTGCAACACCAAAAAAGAGCCGTTTAAAACACGCCAATGCCAACATTCAGATTGGATGAAAACTCGAAGGCTGCTCAATCACAATCACTTGTTGACAGATTCCATCAGCTTGGCGTTGTTGTTCAAATACAGCTTTAGACATCACATCAAAATGATCACAGAAACTCACTTCCTGTTCATCAATTGAATAAAGCAAGGACTGGTTCCCCATTCCTTGCAAGGTGTCATAAAACACGATCACAAAATTGCCACTTTCAAAAGCGTGCTGAATCTCAGCATAGGTTAAAGCAGCGTCGATAGGAATCTGCAGACGTTCCGCTTCACGATAACACTGCTTTTCATTGTCATCGATGTTTGGATCAGGTGCTGTATAAAATGAAACGGTATAGCCTAATTTCTTCATGGCTACAGCTAGAGCAATCGTGAATGTGCCATCTTTACGATCATGACGACACAACTGGATCAGATCAGCAATATCAATATGGGTTTGATATTGCTTTAAGATGAGCCACAGTGCGAACACCCCACAATTTGCATCTAACTGTAATAATGATTCTGGAATATTTAAACTCATTTAATACCAGTTCATCAATGATACGCCCAAGCCTGCGTAGGTCGCACGATGATTGTAATCAATCAGACTTTCACCATAACCATCAAACAGTTGCAAGTGTCCACGCAATTTTCCTGTAATTGGGAATGCCCAGTCAAACTGAACCGCACCGTGTGAACGATCCCCACCTTTCAAGGAGTGACGCAGCATCAATGAAAAATCGTGATCACCCTTGCGGTAAAATGCGGTTACATCACCACGACCTACATAATCTTTAATATCTGGGTTATTGTCATCTTTAGCATCTTCCTCAACGCGATACCAAGGACGCAGCATCAAGGCAAAATTATCTTTCTCGAAGCCAAGATTAAAGATGACACGGTTCCAGCTTCGCGATAGCGGATCCGAACGGCCATTAGACTGGTGGTTCAGCGTCACACCAAGTAAGCGTGCATTCAGCCCCAAAACTTCATAATTGGTTCTAAACATTAAGCTCGCTTCAGGCTCGTAATTCGTTTCACGGAAAGGTCGAGACTCATCCGAGTTATAGACTTGCCAGCGAGAAGACTGAGTATAACCTAACCACAGGTCACCATTATCGCCAAAAATATTTTCCCAAGCCTTGGTCTTAAATGAGATCTGGAACTTGGCTTCGCTTGAGGTGAGTTCTTGCTTGTCTTTAACCGTATTTTCAGGGTTCGGACTACTTGGAAACTCATTCTTGTCACTTGTCCAAAACACAGGCAGCAAATAGACAGGTTGATAAGCACGGATATTCCATGTACCTAACTTACTGTCTTCTGATAGCTCCCAACGGCGATCCAGTAAAGAAACATTCGGGTCAAACTTAGGCGCAGCACCAAGAATATGCAGATCACTTACCTTTTGAACCACTTTATCTTTCAAAGACTCAGGTTTGGCTGGCTCATTCGACTCCACCGCAGGCACGGCAGCTGCAACCATTGGAGCGGCATCAGTCTGAACTTGTGTTGGAATAATGGTTGGTGCTTTAAAAATCGCATCATAACACGCCAAACGCTCAGCATTTGAGGCTAAAGCCACACATGCATCCGCTGTAGCTGGACTGGCTGGTGCGGTCGCTTGCGCATGTGCCAACGACGTAGTTAAGCCAAGTATCGTCAAGACACTCAGCTCCAGATAACTACGTTCAAAAGATTTGAACGCCATAGAATTCTCCAATTTTTCTTTTAATTGACTTGCTTGATGCTAAATCCAAGTTTCTGCAATTCTTCGCGTTTCGCAAATGGCGCAACAACTGCTTTTACAGGTTTTTGAGCCAATAAATACTGCTTGGCAACGCGTTGTAAATCGTCCAGATTCACATTGAGCAAACGTTCACGCAGAATCTTACGGAATTTTGGTGTACGTGCATGTAGCAATGCATAACATGCTGTAATCGCCTCACCCGCTGGAGAACCTGGTTTATCCATACTCGCGACCAAGCCAAGAATAGCTTCTTCAAGTTGATGTGGCTGTTGCTCGGTATTCAATAACCATTGCACACTGGCTTCAAAATCGTTGAATGTTTCTGCTAAACGTGGATCACGATAGCTATAGAAACGGAACGAACACGCATTACCATCATAGCTTGCACCACCGCCGTACGCACCGCCTTTTTCGCGAATGGCACTATGCAAGAAACCATTTCGTAAATAAGCCGCCAACACCATCAAAGGTGCCGCATCTGGATGGGCTACATCAACTGCTTGGTAAGCAGATGCACAGAATTGTACATTGGCTTGAATTAACCACGCTTCATCATCTGAAGTATTCACGGGTTCGACTTGCGTTAATTGAACAGGTGTTTCATCAACAGCCAGCTTATCCCAGACATTCTGAATTTCTTCAACCAAACGATCCGATTGATGTTCTTCACAAACCAATAAGAATTGTTTAGGCGCTTGTAGTAATTTACGATGAATCGACTGTAACTCGCCAATTAACGCTTGATAAGCTGCATCATCCTGATCAATTTTATTGACCAACTCGGTTAACCAGTTCAATGCGCCCAAGCCTGTGTTGTGATAATCACGGCGCGCCAAAGCACTCATTTGACGAGATGCGGCCTGCATCGCATAGCTATGACCAGAACCGGACAACCGTGACTGCCAACGCGTTTTACGTTGCTGTAACAGTTCAATGATGCGATCTTTCTCATCAAAACGTAGCTGTTCAAATGCCAATTTCAATAATTGAATTGCATCCAGTTTTTGTGTCAGAGATTTGGTGGTTAAAGTCAGCCATGCGCTAATACGGTCTTTATCATCCACCTTACTACGCAACGATGCGCCCATACCCAAACCACCACTGACGGCTGTCTGAATCTGCTGGAATTCAAGATAATCATATTCACCAGCGCCGACTTCACCCATCAGAATCGAAAGTAAATTGAAGTAAGGTGATTGAACAATCTCGTCAGGAATCTGAATCAACACTTGTTGATAGTAAATACCATTGGTGCCTGCATGGTATAAATTTAACGGCGTATCTAAACGATTACAGATAATTTCGCGCAACTGGCCTTGAACAATCTGCAACTCGGCAGGTACATCTTCCAAACCAACTTTTGGTAATAGCTCAAGATTATCAGGCGTATCCTGACGCTGCTTTAAGGCTGCAGTTTTTTCTTCAATCTCGATCTTCTGCGCATCGGTTAAATTGGCCGTAATGTCAGCCAGACGCGCCTGTTCTGCTTGCTGCTCTTTCACCGATTTGGTTGCATCAGGGACTAAAGTCATTTGTACACGATGCGGATTGTTCAACAAATGAGTTTGAATCAGGTTTGACAACCACATCGGGTCTTTCAACTCTTCTTTCACTTGCTCAATCGCAGAGTCCACGTCCCAGACATGAATCGGATCACTATGATGAATGGCACTACCTAAACCATTTAAAATCAGGCTTAAACCATACGGTGTACCATCGCCATTAATTTCACGTTGATGTAATTCAATTTGATGAAGAATAGCATCAACAAAATCGCGATCTACTGGCTTAGAGGCCACATCTTTCAGAATATCCAGAATGCCATTTTTAAATGTTTCTGCATGTTCAGCATTTGAACCTTGAACACCGCAATAGAAGGTCATTTCAAAGTTGCTGTCATCAACCCCCATGAGTGGGCCTGTTGACTGTGCATAACCACAGGTTTCCAAATAGTGACGTAAAGGTGAAGCCGAATTCTCTAATAGAATCCCCTCAACCAAACGCATACCTAGACGGAGTTTGGTATCGCTGGTTTGTGGCAATAACCATGACATTACATGATAAGTTTTATCTTTCAAATCTTCGCTATCAACCGCATAGCTTTCAGTCACTTCGACTGGTGCAGTTAAGCGTTTCTCAGGTTTTGAGTATAAAGTCGTACCTTGAGAGAACTTGTGTAATGCCAGACTTTCGAACTGTTCTTGAAGATCGTATGCGCTTTGATTGCCAAAAGTCATGAATACCGCATTGCTTGGGTGATAATGCGTTTTATAGAAATCAACCAATTGCTCATAGCTTAAATCTGGAATGTCTTTTGGATCGCCACCAGAGTTATAGTGATAAGTTGTTTCTGGGAACAAATGATGTGCAAGTTGATGATAAAGCTGATCCGTTGGAGAGCTCATCGCACCTTTCATTTCATTAAAGACAACGCCTTTATACACTGCCTGATCATTTTCAAGCTCAATACGAATTCCTTCCTGAGCAAAGTCTAAAGGGTTCAGATTGGCAGCAAATGCAGCGTCCAAATAAACAGACAGTAAGTTTTGAAAATCTTTTTTGTTTTGTGTCGCAAATGGATAAGCTGTCCAGTCGGCGGCAGTAAAAGCATTCATAAACGTATTGAGGGAACGACGGATCATCAGGAAAAACGGATCACGTACAGGAAATTTCTCAGAACCACACAACGCGGTATGCTCTAAAATATGTGCTGCTCCTTTCGAATCCATTGGCTGGGTTCTAAAGGCAACCAAAAACACATTTTCATCATGACTGGTCGCCAAGTGATAGTGAACAGCGCCAGTCACTTTATGCTTATATTCTGAAACTTGAATATCAAGTGCTTCTACATGGTGTTGACGTAATAGCTGAAACGCGGGATGAATAGTTTGAGTAATGCTTTCAGTAACATCTACAGTCATGTGATCTCCAATTTATCTCTATTAAATCATTACGATTGATTATAGAGAGTCTACCGAAGAATACGTATCGATATCCATGTAAATTACTCTATTTTTGTAGAAAAATGCAGCGGCTAATCAGAACACAGTTGATTAAAAAACTTTCCGGAAATTACTGTGCCCCCAATCTACACCTTCATATCCCATACGTTGGTAGAAATTCGCCGCATTTTTAGTATCGGTATATAAACACAACTGCTCAAAATAAGTTTGGGCGTACTGCTCGATATGCTTCAATAAATATGCACCCACTGTTTTTTGACGACAATCAGGATGAATATAAAAACGGCTTAGTCTGCCCATTTTTCCAGTTTGATCGAAAGGATCCTGACTAACACCACCTACTGCAATCAGATTCTGATCTTTATATACTGCAAATAAGCCTTCTCCATATTGATCAAAACGATTTTCACCCGTTTCAAAGTCGTGCTTAAGTCTTTTTAAAAACTGGAACCCTTCTCGTTCAGACAATTCAATCAGCATATTCAGATCAGTCGGCAGCGTTAAAATTCGTTCTATTCTTAATCGTTGTAATAAATCCATGTCTTCGTCCTGAATTTCCCACGTATAAACAGCTGAATTTTTTTCAACAAACTATTGTAATCCTGAGCATTGGTGTAAACTTTGCTTTTTGATTTTTACTGTGATGACAAACATGGCAACTGTTGATCTTTTTGCAATTGGTAATGCACTCATTGACCAGGAATTTAAAGTTTCTAATGAGTTTTTAGTAGAACAAGCTTTGCAAAAAGGTACCATGCAATTAGCAGATGGCGAAACACAGGCAGATTTATATCAAAAATTACAAACTACCCAAAGCTACAAAGGCCAAGCCAGTGGCGGTTCAGCAGCGAATACAAGCGTTGCTTTTAGTGCTCTAGGTGGTACTGCATTTTATGGTTGCCGTGTAGGTAACGATGAACTTGGTTCAATCTATTTAACTGGTTTAAACGAAGCCGGAATTAAAACAGCAACCCAATCAATCAGCGAAGGTGTGACAGGCACCTGCATGGTACTGATTAGTCCAGATTCTGAACGTACCATGCAAACTTATCTCGGTATTACCGCTGAATTGACAGCTGAACAGATCGACTTTGAACCGTTAAAAACAGCAAAATGGTTGTATATCGAAGGTTATTTATCTACAAGTGATACTGCACGCGTAGCGGTTAAACAGGCACGAGAACTGGCTAAAGCACACGGTGTTAAAATTGCCCTTTCTCTTTCTGACCCTGCAATGGTGCAATATGCTCGCTCAGGTTTAGAAGAACTGCTCGATGATGGCGTTGACTTGCTTTTCTGTAACGAACAGGAAGCACTCATGTTTACCAATACAGAAAATCTTGATGCTGCAATTGAAACACTGAAACTAAAAAACCAGCACATTGTAATCACACAAGGTGCCAAAGGCGCTGTCATCGTAAATGAAGCTCACCAGTTCCATGTGAATGGCCGCGTAGTTGAAGCTGTCGATACCAATGGTGCTGGCGATGCATTTGCTGGCGCATTCCTGTACGCAATTAATGCAGGTTTAAGCTTGGAAGCAGCCGCTCAACTTGCTATTTTAATCTCTAGCGAAGTTGTTGCACAATTCGGCCCACGTTTAAGTGTCGAAAACTACGCAGAACTCTTGGAAAAATTTAAAAAAGCTCAACAGGAATGTGCTTAACATGGAAAAGATTTGCATGACTGAAGAAGTCCCTGAGCGTGAGTCTCGTGCATACGATACGATGAAAGGGACAACTATTTTTATTACTCAAAAAGATGGCAGCTTTTATGCCTATCAGAATGTTTGCCCGCATTTGCAGACAGAACTTGAGTTCTTGGAAAATCAGTTTCTTGATCAGGATCGCGAATATATTCAATGTTCTACTCACGGCGCCCTATTCTCTGTTGAAACAGGCGAATGTATTTCAGGCCCATGTCTGGGTGAATTCCTTGAAAAAGTAAATCTGGCAGTCCACTCAGATGGTGGTATTTATATCGATTGATGCTTAAATCATGAATTCTGCAATGACTGAGTTTTTCCTCAACTACTACCTTATGCCATTTCATATGAGCGTAGTCGCTTTGATCGTGCTTAGCATTGCAGAAACCATTGGCATTTTTATCGGCTTACGTCCAAGCCATCTGGTGAAGAAACTGGCCCCCGAATGGTTACTCAATTCGCCTTTAGTGGATGTAAAGTTTTCCAAATATCTGATTTTTGTTTTCTTGCTCATCAACTTTAGTTTTGCGGGCTATTTTCTTGAGCTTTCATTCTTTGCCTTACAGCATTACTTTATTTCTCCATATTATTTATTTGTTCCCGCTTTGATTATCGACATTTTCTTTACTGTCTTTATGATTCACTGTCTGGATCAGGTAATTAAACCCAAAGTCATTCATACACATACCAATCTGGTTGGGCGGCTAGCAACAATTTCAACGGGAAATGCCCGTCCAGGTTTTTCTGCTCAAGCCCGTGTTCGCGATGAGTTTGGGCAACTGTACTATGTACAAGTTGAACCAGAATATGGCGAACTGGAATTACAATCACAAGTCCTGCTGATTAGCCAAAAATCCAATTCACACTATCTTGCAAAAAAGATTTCTCTTTCAAATAACCTATTTACCCCAGATTAAAACCGATCAAAAACCGCTAAACGCGATCTCCAAGCCCAAAATAAACACAATGTTACAAAAGTACACAATAAAAATAGGTGTTTTATATCTTCCCTTCTGAAGTGATTCATGATCTAGAAATACTGTAAAACACAAAAGTGATGTTCGTCACATTTCTACAAATAAACTCTACCTAAATGCTTGGTTTTATCAGCATTTCATTCTAAAAATAATTTTGATATGTAATTAAAATGATAACCCACTGTATATATTATATATTTTATATTCATACTATTTTAGTTGGTTTAATATTTATTTAACTCATTTTAAACCAGAGCTTTTTAATCAGATTTAAAATCATAAATACAACTGTTTTAATCAGATTTAAAAAAATAATTCATATTATTTTAGTTGGATAAAATCATTATTTTAAATTTTAACCACAAATAAAATCAAGTTGCTGTTTTATATAAATTATTTTAAATTAAACATATTAAAAATCCTAAAGGTTTATTTTCAATGGTTTTTATTTAATAATGTTTTACATCTTTTAAAAATGTGTATGAGGCTAAGTTCTATGAACACAAGTTCTCAAGATCCAAATCGGCGGCTCATCCGAGAAATCACGATTATTCTTATTATTAAAGTTGCACTTCTCTTGGTGATTAAACACATCTGGTTTGATGCCCCAACGATTCCAAAAGATTTTAACAATGAAGTTGCCGAGCGTATTGCTGGTGACATGTCCAAAACTCAGGAGACACGTTGATGATTTCTGAAAGCGTGGTCGATCTTTCGCGGTTCCAATTTGCAATGACCGCAATGTATCACTTTCTTTTCGTCCCTCTAACTTTAGGTCTGGCTTTTATTCTTGCCATTATGGAAACCACGTATGTGATTTCTGGTAAAGAAATCTATAAGGACATGACCAAATTCTGGGGGAAACTCTTCGGGATTAACTTTGCCCTAGGTGTAACCACTGGTTTAACTATGGAATTCCAGTTTGGTACCAACTGGGCCTATTATTCCCACTATGTAGGCGATATTTTCGGGGCGCCACTTGCCATTGAAGGTTTGATGGCCTTCTTCCTTGAATCAACCTTTATCGGCTTGTTCTTCTTTGGATGGGATCGCCTATCTAAAGTCCAGCATTTAGGCGTGACGTGGTTAGTCGCAATTGGTTCGAATATGTCTGCCTTGTGGATTCTGATCGCAAACGGCTGGATGCAAAACCCTGTCGGTGCTGCATTTAACTACGAAACTATGCGTATGGAACTGGTTGACTTCGGTGCATTGATCTTCAACCCTGTTGCTCAGGTGAAGTTTGTGCATACGGTTTCTGCGGGTTATGTCACAGGTGCGATCTTCGTTCTTGCAATCTCAAGCTACTATCTATTAAAGAAACGTGACTTACCGTTTGCGCGTCGTTCATTCGCAATTGCTGCCATCTTCGGTTTAGCTTCAACACTTTCTGTGATTTTGCTTGGTGATGAATCAGGTTATGAACTCGGTGATGTTCAAAAGACCAAACTTGCTGCAATCGAAGCTGAATGGCATACCGAACCTGCACCTGCTGCATTTACCTTATTTGGTCTCCCAAATCAGCAGGAAATGCGCACCGATTATGCGATTAAGATTCCTTATGTGATGGGGATTATTGCAACTCGTTCTACAGACAAAGAAGTGACCGGTTTACGCGACTTGATGAAAGAACATGAAGTGCGTATCCGTAACGGTATGGTAGCTTATAGCGAGTTAGAAAAACTTCGTGCGGGTGACCGTTCTCCAGACTTATTGGCTTCATTTGAGAAAAATCAAAAAGACTTAGGTTATGGCCTACTCTTGAAAAAATATTCTCCAAATGTGGTTGATGCAACTGAAGAACATATTCAGGCAGCAACTAAAGACACCATTCCAAATGTAGCTGCTCTATTCTTCTCATTCCGTGCAATGGTGGCTTCTGGCTTCCTGATGTTATTGCTATTCCTTCTTGCAACATGGTCAGTGGCAAAACGTAATGCCGAAGATAAACCGTGGTTACTCAAATTTGCTTTGTTTGCTCTCCCTCTCCCATGGATTGCTGCTCAAACAGGTTGGTATGTGGCTGAAGGTGGTCGTCAACCGTGGTCAATTGGTGAAATCTTACCAACACATTTGTCTGCTTCAAGTGTGAGTACAGGCGATGTATGGGGTTCAATCATTGCATTAGCTGCGTTCTATACCGTGCTACTGATTATCGAAATGTACTTAATGATCAAATTCGCTCGTTTAGGTCCAAGCTCGTTACATACTGGTAAATATCACTTCGAAAAACTCGAAGCAAAAGCTGGGGAGGCTCAGTCATGATCGAATATGAACTCCTAAAAATTATCTGGTGGGTATTGGTCGGTGTTCTACTGATTGGCTTTGCCCTCACCGATGGTTTCGATATGGGCTCAATGGCACTGATGCCATTCGTGGGTAAAACCGATTCTGAACGCCGTGCTGCAATCAATACGATTGCACCGCACTGGGATGGTAACCAAGTCTGGTTCATTACCGCAGGTGGTGCTTTATTTGCAGCTTGGCCAATGGTCTATGCGGTTGCCTTCTCCGGAATGTACTGGGCCTTGCTACTGGTTTTATTTGCCCTGTTCCTGCGACCCGTCGGATTTGACTATCGCTCCAAGTTAGAGAATACCCAATGGCGTACTTCTTGGGACTGGGGTCTATGCATCGGTGGTGCGGTGCCTGCGCTAGTGTTTGGTGTGGCATTCGGGAACTTGTTCCTTGGCGTACCATTCAGCCTAGATGACACATTACGCTCACAATATACAGGTAGCTTCTTTGCATTACTGAATCCATTTGCATTGATTTGCGGTATTGTCAGCCTATCAATGTTATGTGCACACGGCGGCGCATGGCTCATGCTACGTACGGACGGGAATTTACATAATCGTTCTGCCAAAGCAACACAAATCATGGCAATTGCCTTCCTTGTGTGCTTCTTGGCTGCGGGTGCATGGTTATTCTTTGGTAATATCTCGGGTTATAGCTATGCCACTGCTGTAAATACAAATGCGGCACTCAACCCACTTGCTAAAGACGTTGTGACCAATGCCAATCATGGTTGGTTAAATAACTATGCAACTTATCCGATTACTATGGCGGCACCTATTGTTGCAATTTTAGGTGCGCTACTGGTCATCATTAGTGCAGGCAAACATAAAGCGGCTGCAAGCTTTACAGGTACAAGCTTAATGATTGTCGGTGCAATCCTGACTGCAGGTTTTGCATTATTCCCATTCTTGTTACCATCAAGCATTGATCCAACATCAAGCTTGACCATGTGGGATGCCGTTTCTAGTCATAAAACCCTCGGGGTAATGACGATTGCTGCATGTATCTTCGTTCCGCTCATTTTGATCTATACCTCTTGGTCTTATTACAAAATGTGGGGCGTCATCACCAACAAACACATTGAAGAAAATTCACATAGTTTGTACTAATCAGGAGATGTGACATGTGGTATTTTGCATGGATTCTAGGCATTTTGATGGCATGTTTCGCAGGTGTGCTCAGTGCATTGTATATCGAACATCATCAAAATTTAGATGAGGAATAATAAAATGGCTGAAGCAATGACAACACCGAAGAATCGTAAAGCTCAAGTGCTTGCAATGACCATTTCGTTTTTGTTGGCATTGCCCCTTGCTGCTATTTTACTGGTACATCCATCGCTGATGCTGGATGCAGACGGACACTATAATCATAGCCTGCTGATGCTGGTGATGATTGGCATTTCTGGTGGCTTTGTGCATGGGGTTGGATTTGTACCAAGATTCTGGTTATGGAAATGGTTATTTAGCCCTTATATCGCCTGGCCTTTGATGGTTCTCGGATACTTTATCTGGTTAGGCCAATAAGTTATTTTCATTTCCCTACCATTTAAAAAAGCTGCCAGATCTGGCAGCTTTTTTAATTTTGGCTGACTTATCAAATCATCAAAACTTAAAATTCACTGAAGCTGTAAAGTTACGCGCCACACCCCACGTATTTGTAGTATTTGCCTTGTACTCTTTATCAAATAAATTATTCACATTTAAACCAAGACTGACATCTGGAGTCATTTGATAACGCCCCATCAAGTTGACCAACGCATAGCTGTCTTGTCTGTTCAATTGAGCAGCTAAGCCCCCAGCTTTTGCGGAAGCGGCATCATAAATTTCACTTTGCCAATTCACACCACCGCCTAAAGTGATCTTATCCAGCTTATATGTGGTAAATAATTTAAAGGTATTCTTTGGTAAAATAGGATTCAGAATCTCACCATTCTGATTTTTAGCATCAGTATGAGTATAGCCAGCCTGAATATTCCAATCTGGTAAAACTTCACCAGCAAGACTCAATTCATAGCCCTTCACTTTCGCACCATCTACAGCAATATAAGGCTGAAAATCCAACTCTGCTGTTCCGGCACTGGTATCCTGAATTGCAAAGTTATCCTGTTTCATTGAGAAATAGGCAGCACTTGCATTCAAACGCCCTTCATAAAAATCTGCTTTTAGACCCACCTCAAAACTATTGCCCTCTTCTGGATCTAGATAGTTTTCATTTTTATCTTTTCGAGAAGAAGGATTAAAAATTGTGGTATAGCTGCTATAAGCAGATACATTCTTCGTCAGATCAAGAATTAAACCTGCATACGGCGTAAAAACCCCATTCTGTTTTTGTTCATTATCCGTGGTTTTACGTTCCCAGTTACTAAAACGTGTACCTAATACCAGTTTTAATGGATCAAGCAATTGTAATTTCGCAGCGGCAAAGGCACCTAATTGCTGCTCATCTACAAGATTACGGCCACTTTGTTTTATATCAGGTCTCAGACTCTTGCCATTCCAACCTGCAATATTTTCAACGACATAATAACGGTTGAAAGTTGGATCATCTGATTGAATCCGATAACCATTTACCCCAAAACTAACATCATGTTCTTGCCCAAATGCCTGAAACTTTCCTGATGTATATAAATCTAGGGAATGTACCTCTGGTGTACTTTCTAAACGCCCACTCGTCACCACCATTTGTCCTGGTTGTAAGGTTAAGGTTTTATTCACGCTATACGGCTTATCATAAGTAATGCCCCCAGATCCAGCGACGCCATACTCACGTTTATTGCTTGCTTTGGTAAATGCATAATTCGCAATTGCCTGCCAGTTATCATTAAACTGATGTTCAAGGCCTAGAAAAATATTTAATTTCTCAGTGTCACTAAAGGTAAAGTTTGCCGCAGGATTATCTTTTCTCCCAAAACTTACTTGTTTTTGTCCATCATGCGTTATAAATGGAAAACCATGCGCCGTCGCCCCATCAATTTTGACTTGTTGTGCTGTAAGAGCCGTAGTAAGCGTTGTTTTATCGCTTAAATCAACATCTAAAGCCCCATAAATCACTGCATTTTGACGATGAAACCGATCCTGTTGATTGCCGCCTTCCTCATAAACAGCGACGGTACGACCACGAATCGAGTTATCCTGATTTAGCCCACCGCTTACATCAATTTGACTCCGATACCGATCCCAATTACCCACTTGTACATTAACGGCCCCTTTTACCTCTGCTGTAGGACGTTTTCGTACATAGTTAATGCTGGCACTTGGATTGCCTGATCCACTGGTCAAACCTGTAGCGCCTTTGGTCACCTCGATACGTTCATAAAGTGCTGAATCTTCAAGACCAAACATATCTGCACCACCAAAAGAAGCAGTTGATGTTGGTATTCCATCGCGTTGAACATTGGTGATTGCAAAACCTCGTGAATAATAAGTGTTATACCCCGCACCCAATTGCCCATACTGAACCATGGTGACACCAGCAGTCTGAGCCAAGACATCATTGGTACTATTCAGGTTTTGGTCTTCGATTTGTTGTGCTGTAAATACCGTGACACTCTGAGGTGTTTCTTTCAGAGATAAATCAAGTTTCGTCGCAGATTTTGATTTTTTTACGGTATAGGATGGATCTGCTTGTTCTGCTTTTAAATGAATTGTGGGTAAAACATTATTGCTCTCTTGGTCCACACGAGAATCATTTGCCCATGCGACATTGTGATATTGACCAGCCAAAACAAACATGATCGCAGTATATAAATGATGGTGCTTCATTCTTTCCCCCTGAAAATATTTTTTTACATTCTACATAAATGCAAATGATTATCAATAACAATGATTTCCTTTGTTCCTTTTGGATTTGATTAAGTTTTTGAATATAGGCTTTAATTTTGCTAAAATTTAAACAATAATTATTATCATTACTATTTGCAGATTTCACATATGACTTTAAAACTAATCGGGATCACTGTCACACTTTTATCCTGTATCGGTCTTTATCTCAGCCATCCCAATCAAAATTTCTTAAAAAACCAACTGAGTCGTTATTTTTTTTATACGGCCATAATCGGTTTATTGATTGGTTTAAGCATATTGCTTTATGCGTTGCCTTTACTCGTGGCAATCTTGATCTGGCTTGCAATTGCGACACTAGTCTGGTCATTCGCTCCTCTGCTGATGCTCATGAAAAGGTCAAATTAAAATGGATATGCTGAAACAAAAATTACAACCAGACTGGTGGACAAAAACGTTTGCCGGTTTCTTTCTTGGCTTGAGCTTTGCCATGGCAATGGGTGCAATTATCGTTCTACTCAACAAGTCAAACTCGGACTCCTCTATTGCACCTCAATTAGGTATGTGGTCGATCCCGTGGTTCTGGCTATTTGCTTTCTTTATTGCCTATTTCATTCCGAAAGGTTGGCAAACGATGCTGATTTTCAGTATCGCGAATGTGCTTGCTTATGCCCTGTTGGTCTGGTTGAGAGGTTAAAAATGAAAGTTCGCGCAGATATCATTAAAACAGGTAAAAATCTTCATACATGGGTCGGAATCAGCGCAGGTATTCTTCTGTTTATCTGTTTTTTTGCGGGTGGTTTAACCATGTTTCAACATCAATTGAGTCAATGGGCAACACCTCCTCAACAAAAACTAGCAGCCATTCAACCTAACCAATATAACCAGCTCGTTGAACAGGTGCAGGCACAATATCCAGAGACAAAGAAAGCCTTTACGCTCAGTTTCAGCTCACCAGAAGGACATAATGCGCCGATTCAATGGGAAGCAGCACATGAGCCAGAAGATGATCATCATGGAATTGATATTGCTCAAACCAGTATGTTGGCAACACTCGATGCCAATGGTCAGTTGATTGCTCAACAAGTGAATGTGTCTAAATTAGGCTGGCTGATTGAGCAACTTCATGAAACCGCAGGTATTCCAGGCATGATGGGACATCATACCGCGGGTGTTATGGTGATGGGTGTGGTTTCAGTTCTATATTTTCTTGCAATTATGTCTGGTCTGATCGTGTTATTGCCAACATTAATCAAAGATTATTTTGCTGTCCGTCCAGGTAAAAATAAGAAACGTTTTTGGTTAGATACCCATAATGTTATCGGGATCACCAGCTTACCATTTCATATTATTATCAGTATTACCGTCGTTGTTTTTGCCTTTCATGATATTTTCTATGGCGCACTCAGCCAGCTGGTCTCAAAAGACAAACCACTTTTTGAACGACCGCCTGCGGTAAAAATTGTTGATCCAGCACCACAGCTCGATGTAGAAAAGATTTTTCAGAATATACAGAAAGCTGCACCTGATTATCGCATTGATGGTATCCGTTTCAACCAGCTGGATCATCCTGGACGGGCCTCTGCGTTCGTTGCACTATATCATCCAGATCGCATGCTAAGGGGCGATACTTTTGATTATATGAATTTTAATCCTTATCAAGATTCACCTTATCCAACCAAAACCCTATCAACAGAAGAAAGCTCGGCTGCATCACTGATCCGTTCTATGTTCGCACTACATTTTGGAAATTATGGTGGCGATTCCATTCGTTGGATTTATCTCATCTTTGGTTTAGGTGGAGCTTATTTATTTTATTCTGGCAATATCCTTTGGATTGAAACCCGTTTACGGAAACAGAAAAATCCTAATCTGCCAGCTCCACAACAACGTAAGGATGTGATGTTTATTGCTAATCTTACGATCGGCGCATGTCTCGGTTGTATGCTGGCAATATTTGTGAGCATGCTGGCTGGACGCTGGGCCTACGTCATACCAATGCAATTACAAAGTCATAACCATGTATTCATGTACAGCTACTATTTTGTGTTTATTGCTTGTATTTTATACAGCTTTCTAATTGGAGCAGCCAAAGCATTACCTCAACTCTTCTTTGCAATTGCGGTGATTTTATTGCTTATTCCAACAACTTCTGTTCTCACTTACCTATTTCCTATTCAAGGGTTATGGCATTCAACAGGATATTTAATCTGGATAGATATTGTTGCAGTATGCTTCTCTTTACTGTTTTTACGCTTTTATCAACAAGCAAGAGATCGAGCACTAAGCGCACCCGTAGGTTCAATCTGGTCCAATCAAAAACAGGATCATTCAGTTCTTACAGAAAATCAGGTCTAACTTATTCGTAGATCCAGAGATAAAATAGTCTAATTATTTTTAAAAGCGTAAAAAAGCCGATGATATCATCGGCCTTTTTATTGATATGAGATTTAGTTGCTTTGTCCAGCCAACCACGCCATGAATTTTTGACGTTCAGCTTTCGATGCTTTTTGCCATAATTCTGCCATTTGTTGATCGGTTGTCTTGGTTGCACCTACTTGAGCTGCTGTTGTTACAGCAACAGGTGCAGTCGCAACAACTGCTGTTTGTGTAGCAGTGCCTGAGTAAACAGGCGCTGGCTGATTGGCAACATTGTTTTTATTCTTTTGGGTTAAATCCAGAGTGCGGCTTAAAAAATTATTGCCTGAGAACCAAGGTTGTGCTTCATTGTTCGCACCCGTTTGTTGAACGACAAGCTTTTTATTTTGATCATATAAAGCAACCGTAGGCTGATCAGCATATTTCTTTGCGGCTTCAAAATCTTTAGGTGCGTTGATCAAACCTAAAGTATAAGTTTGATTATCTTGAAGGTTCGGTGCCTGAATCGTGACGACACCTGACTTAAGGATGTCATGCTCACCATTCAGATGCTCAAAATATTCGCGATAACGAACATTAACTACTAAATTACCCGGATCGACCTGATAGTTATTGTTTTTTGAAGGAATTAATCCATTATTCACTTCTTGACCATTTACAGCAAGAATCACGATTTCTTCAGGTGCAGTGATTGTAACTGCTGAAAACACTGAACTACTTAATAATAACCCGAAAGCAGCAACACCAACTCTTAAAGACATTAGACTCTTCTCGTTATAAACAATTTATGAAACCGTATGCACTATGCAATGCGATTATGACGATTTTATGACAAAAGTTAAAACTGCCTATTGCAACAATTTAGCTTTTTTAAGATAAGTACAGCTTCAAACCAACAAAAAAAAGCTTTATCTAAAACTTAGTGTTAAGAGACCAAGATTTCAACATTCTTTGATATCTACAACCCCTTAATACAACCCTATTATTATTTATTTTTTGATTTTATTGCGTTTTAATAATTCAGATTGCAATTCAAGATTTTCTCTAAAAAGGTTTTCTGTAACTTTTCGCGATTGGTACCCTCTAACAATTCCTTAAACACTTTTACATCATATGATCTAATGGACTTGGTAAAAATAATGATTACACCAATCTTGCAATTTAGGGTATAAAAAATGCCAGACTATACTTCGTTAGGTGTTAATTTGGACTCACAAAGTAAAATAGAAATATAAGTGCCGCCAGCATAAGACTAGCAATAACCAGATAAAAATCTACCGTATTAAAGCTTTTCAAAAACTTAAAAATATTCATAATTATCAACCTCTTCTCGTTAAAATTTTTATATCAGATTAAGTGTAATAATTCGTAATCGGATTGTAATTATCGTGTTTAAATTATTACCACATTGTAAGCACTGAAACATCTTGTCTCTTTCGCAAGAACATATAAGCAGTAAAAAACCACCCGAAAGTGGCTTTGCTTAACATTGATTAATACTTAATTTGGATTAATGAAATAAAAATATAAAATAAGTATGACAAGCACAACGCTTGCAACAATCAGATAAGCCCCAATTGTGTTAAAGCTTTTTAAAAACTTGATAATATTCATAATTTTCAACCCCTTGAAAAGTAAAATAAAGCACCCCAAAACAGTACCTTACTCCATTATTTTACCAAATGGTCAAAAATACTCAATTCAAATCTACAGTATTGAGCTTGTTTTTATAGATAATTTAAAAGGATAAGCTCCATGCATAGAGAGTGTCTACTCTGGGGAAAAACTTAATTATAGGTCGCATTGCCATTCAGCTTTTAAGGGCGAATAAATAATTTGAATAACCTGTCCTATGCAAATAGCTAATGAATGTAAGTCAGATGTCATTATTACGGAAGCTTTGGGTGGAAAAGTAATCAGTCCACCCAATTACATCAGAAATCAGTCGCCTTAATCTCCAATCGGAATTGATAATTTAAACTGATTACTTCTATGCTCTAAAGGTAATGGACTATGTTTCATAATTTTTTGTTGATAATCTTGGTTTGAAATCATACCTCTATTTCGAGCCTTCTGTAGTGAGTTGAATTGCTGCTCTTGCCCATGCGCATCTAAAGCACCCAAATGTCGATGCTCAAGATAATACTGCGCTCTGTCATGAGGACTCATATTAGAAGTAATTGATTGAATTTCATTCAGGTTTTCTAAATCTTGAGTGCGTTGACTTAGACGATCTTGCTCTTGCTGCTTCAATGATTCAAAGAAATCAACTTGTTCACTACTCTCGATTTGATATTGAGGTTCGTCGTTTTGCAGAATCAATATAGATTGAGGTTTATTAAATAAGTCATCTGCACTATAAACTGAACCAGAAATCACCGTACTTATAAGAAGAATTAATATTTTTTTCACCAAGCCACCCAATAAACAAACAAATAAAGACAAGTGTATATTTTACACTTTTCACATAATTATTTCAAATTAAGTGCTATAAAAACAAAAACTTATGATTAAACCAACAAATCATAACTGCCTCTTAAAGTTACTGGTATTTCAGTAAGTCACAGATCTAATTGACTTAAAAAGCATACAAAGGGCTTTCCGCGAAATATAAGACAAGCTTCCCAAAGCAATTGAAATAACTGGTTTTAAATATTTTTTAATAATTTAATTAACACGAAGTCATCATTTCTAGATGGATAAAACAAATGCGCCACAAACCGAAACCCTCTACTTTTTTGTTTTCATGGATATTGAGAAATCAAACGTAGGAGAACTTCGGTATGAACAACCTAAACAATGAATATCAAGAATTAAATCAATTGCTTAAAGGCATTAAATTTGCCATGGTTACTTTCATCTCTGAAAAAGGCCACTTACACTCTGTCCCAATGACCACCCAAGATACAGATTTTAATGGGGTCGTATGGTTTTTAGGTTCTAAAAGTTCTGAACTGGTGAAAAGTATTCCGCTAAATAACCAAGTCAATTTGGGATATAGCAATATATCGAATAATGATTATGTTTCGATTAATGGTATCGCTGAGTGTGTCGTCGATCCTGCGATTCTTGATCAGATCTGGTCTCCTGCCTATGAAGCATTCTTTGAACATGGTAAATCTGACCCAGATATTCAACTACTTCGTGTGATCTGCAACGGCGCTCAATATTGGAAAGGTTCAGGTAAAGTAGCAACCCTATTCAAACTTGCTAAAGCTTCTATTACAGGAGAATCTGAGGAGCTTGGCACAACGAAAAATATCTCCCTGTAAATTTAATGAACTTTCTTACAAGACGGCACCTGATTTGTCTTCTCTCAATGAAATACTCCTCTAACAGCGTATAAGTTTAAAAGAGAAATTTTTTACTCCAATAAAAAAGAGCACATAAAGTGCTCTTTTTTTGATGCCCGATCTAAACTTAGTTGAAAGTTTTGAAACGTGCTGCATCATCCATATATGTTTTATCGCCAGCAGCAGCTTCGATTGAACCGAATACAAGCTGAGCACGTAATTTCCAGTTTGCAGGAATATCAAAAGTTTCTGCAACTTCTGCATCAATAATTGGGTTGTAATGCTGTAATGACGCACCAACACCAATTTCAGATAAAGCAGTCCAAGTTGCAAATTGGGCAATTGCACTTGAATGTTCAGACCATACTGGGAAGTTATCTGCATATAGCGCGAATTGCTCTTGTAGACCCTTTACAACATCTTGATCTTCATAAAATAACGCTGTACCAAAACCTGCTGCAAAGCTATCAATTTTCGCGCTTGTATTCGCGAAAGCTTCAGCTGGAACCATTTTACGTAAAGTTTCACGTACGATTTCCCAGAATTTTGCATGTGATTCACCATATAAAGTCACAACACGTGAAGTTTGTGAGTTGAATGATGATGGGCTTTGTTTTACAGCTTCACGGATCGTTTCTTCAATTGTCGCTTGGTCTACTGTCAGGTTTTTACCAATCGCATAAATTGTACGGCGTGATTTAATACTATTTAAGAAGTTGCTCATGTTGTTATTCCTACCTTGTGCTCTGAGGCGTTATCTTGGATTGAATGTAGTGTATAACGAGGTATTTTTTAGGAATAGACCAAAAAACATAACAGATCGTTCTTTTTTTGAAACAATGCTAATTAATATACTGTTCTGGTTCAGATGTAATTGGGCTTTAATGGGTTGACTTCTAGCTCTCGGCCCTTGCAAATCTTATTATTTTGTTCTGTTCCACTCTATCTCTTTCAGTAGAATGATTCGCAATCACGCAATGATATTGCCAGCTAAATCTTGTTTTTAAAAAGAAAAAAAGCCGAAAACTCGGCTTTTATTTCATATTAGAATCTAATTTATTTGTCTGTTTCAAATAACGCAGCAACGAATGATTTAGCCGAGAATGGACGTAAATCATCAATCTTCTCACCAACACCAATATAGCGAATCGGCACGTGAGTACGACTTGCGATATTGAACAATACGCCACCTTTTGCAGTACCATCCAGTTTGGTGATGGTAATGCCTGTTAGACCAACAGCCTCATCAAAAAGCTGAACCTGATTAATCGCATTTTGACCTGTACCAGCATCTACAATTAGCATGATTTCATGTGGAGCAGTTGCATCAATTTTCTGCATCACACGTTTCACTTTTTTCAACTCTTCCATCAAGTTGGCTTTGTTTTGCAAACGACCAGCGGTATCTGCAATCAATACATCAATGCCTTTGGCACGCGCACTTTCAAATGCATCAAAAATCACAGAAGCACTATCAGCACCATGACCTTGAGCCACAACAGGAATGTCATTGCGCTCACCCCAAATTTGCAATTGTTCAGTTGCTGCTGCACGGAATGTATCGCCCGCAGCCAACATCACTTTCTTGCCTTCACCTTGTAAACGCTTCGCCAGTTTACCAATGGTTGTGGTTTTTCCTACACCATTTACACCTACCATCAAAATCACATACGGTGATTTATTCGGATCAATATGCAGTGGTTTAACACGTGGAGCTAGCAAAGCAACCAGTTCTTCCTGAAGTGCCTTGTATAAAGCATGCGAATAAATCAAATCACCACGAGCAGTACGTTCAGTCAAATTGGCAATAATAGTTTTGGTCGCATCAACACCAATATCTGCAACTAAAAGTTGTTCTTCAACTTCTTCCAGTAATTCGTCATCAATTTCTTTGCCACCAATCAGAATATTGACCATACCATCCGTAAAACTACGACGGGTTTTCGTCAAACCATCTTTCATACGACCAAAGAAGCCTGTTGATTTGGCTTCTTCTTCAACAGCTGCCGATGCTGGTTGCTCAACGACTGGTGCTACTACAGGGGTTTCAACTGTTTGCTGTACAGCTGGCTCTATAATGGGAACATCGACAGCAGGTAGACTTGGTAATGTTACATCGTCATCACCGATGTCAGCATTTATCAAGAATTTATTTTGCATATTCGATTGCTGTTGCATGTCGATTCCTTGAGAGTAAAGCAGCTTTTAAAATGGGGCCAGTCTAGCATAAATTGCTATCGTTTTCCCGAATGGGACAATTGATTCATTTATAATGAAAATGAGTCGATTAAAACTCACTCATCTTCTTTCGCCATCGCAGGATATTGTCTAATCCGGCTTGATTCAAATTGATAAGCATTTAATAACTTTAAATAATCTAGACGACGAATTGGCGTCTGGTCTAAAACATCATGCGCCATATGCTGGGTTCTTGGATGGCTGGCCTGATGAGCAAACTGCACCACTTGCTGATATTGCGATGCATTGATTGGACGTAATAATGCGTTATACGCAAGTATAAAAATGGACAAAATAATAATACCGACCAAAATATTATAAAATTGGTCCAGTTTGAATCCTAATCTGGATTGCATCACTTTATGTTTAGAAAGTATAGACAACATAACCTACCTCGAATTAGAGGTAGTGTATGTCTCTGATTCGCTTAGGACAAGTACAACGTTCAATAAGTCACAATTCCACAACTTATTGAACGTGCAAACAACTTTAGCTGTGATTAACTGACCAGCGAGCGAACAAAAGCAAAGTACAGAATGAATGCAATGATGACGAGAACAATGAAAATCGCAAACATCCCCACCCCACTTTCTGCATCAGCAGGATGTAAATCATCGTCATCGGCAATATTCTTCAGCTCGCCATCATAAATTTTATAAAAACGGTCTTTTTGTTCAGGGCTTAAATGGCTGGCAAAGTCATAAACACGCTTACGCTGTGCCAGACAATAATCACCTAAATGAATTTCCTGATGAAAGATCGCTTCATCAAGTAATTTACGATGATGATGAGCAAGCGCAATGATTTGGCTTTCTAATGGAGGAACATCAACGTTCACACCATCAATCACATTTGACATGTTATTCTCCTTTTCTCTTATTCTCACTTTGATTCTACTTAAAATTATTTGTGGTAAATGTTTAATCGTGTAAGCTTTTATTTACGCAAAATTGCTGAATATATTTGACAATTCCATCAATTTGTCATATTACTTTAATAATTCTAAGTTAAAGTAGCTTAAATTCAAAGTAGAGTAACTTTGGATAGAATTTGCGGTAATCATAATTAAAATAAGGAGTTATTATATGATTCAACATTTTACACACCATGAACTAGAGCATCTATATGCAAATGCGGTCAATACAATTCAATCGCAAAAAAACTTCCAAGATGCAGTAAAAGAGCTTGAGGAAGTCGCTAAAGCAGGTCACGGTAAAGCGGCACTATTTTTAGCAGAATTGTATTATCAAGGCTTCCGAGTAGAACGTGATTCCTTGAAAGCTCAGTATTGGCAGAAGATGGCAACCCTTCAAGCTTAAAGAAACGTCCTTGCGCTATATCAAAGCTTTCATCGCTTTGATTTGCTCAGGTGGCGTTTTTTTAATGCCTGTTAAACTATAATTAGTAAGATGATCTCCTCTTTTTCACTCGTACTGCATTAAAACATTGCCCTCTCTTGATCGAATTTCCCGACCGATAAAAACACAATAACTCTATTTTATCCAAAGCTTTAGCTTACAAAATTAAAGAACTAATCACTCAATTTTCTAAGTAACTACAATATTTGCTTACGATTTTAGTCAATTGTTAAACATAAATGACATCTAGATTTCTTATAATGAACCATAAGTTTAAGAATATTAGTTCAATAAAATGTATCGCTTTAACCATTTTCAGCCGGTTTCACGAGAGTTGATGATTAAAATTTCAATTCTAAAAACAATGATGTACTGTGGTGCACTTTGGGGCCTTTACCACGAAGGTTGGGCAATCAAATCGGATCAGGACGGTCATGTCTTCCCTTTCTGGCTCAATGGTGTACAAGCCCATCGTTATGCCAAAGCCAACTGGAAACACTACACGCCACGGAAAATTACCCCTAAGGATTTTCATGAGTCATTGCTTCCCACTTTAACCCGCTTGCAGGTTGAGCCAGCATTATTCAACTCATCACACCGCAAATTTAAGCTCTCAACACAGCAAATGCAGCATTTCTTTTTTATGCCACGTGAAGCAGTTATACCTGCTTAAAACATGATTTAACGCCAGTGATGACTTTTTGAGCATTTATGAGAAAAAGTTATCATTGGAGTGAAATTAGCACTTTGCAATTAAAAAAAATACCGTTAAGTTAAATGAAAATGACAATACAACACAGGTGGATAAACAATGACAATCGTTGCTCAAGTCATCAAGAATAAAGCAGTACAATCAATTTTTACAATCTCACCAAATGCGACTGTACTTGAAGCAATTAAGATCATGGCCGATAAAGGTGTCGGTGCTCTGGTTGTTGCTGAAGATGAAAAAGTTGTTGGAATTTTCTCTGAACGTGACTACACGCGTAAAATTGCCTTAATGGAACGTTCATCAAATAACACGCCTGTTGCAGACATTATGACCTCGAAAGTCATTTCAGTCAGTCTTAATCATACGGTAGAAGAATGTCTTAACCTCATGACCGATCGCCATTTACGTCATCTTCCAGTACTGGATCAAGAAAAGTTAGTGGGCTTTATTTCGATTGGAGATCTGGTAAAAGCAGCGATGGATGATCAACGCATTCTGATTGAGCAGCTTCAACAATATATTTCTGGTTAATTTTAATCAAAAACAAAAAAGGGCAAATCAATTGCCCTTTTTTGTTACTTATTACAGATTAAGCTTTTAGAAAATTTTGAATGGCTGGAACAAGACGTTGCAATAATTCATCGGCTTGCGCTTGCGTCATATTCAAAGGCGGCAGTAAACGAACAACTGAACCAGCCGTCACGTTCACAATCAACTTATATTCATCACGCGCAATTGCAACCAGCTCAGCACAATCTTTTGGTAATTGAATACCAATCATCATCCCGAAACCACGTACCTGTACATGATGATCCGTCAATTGCGCTCTTAACTGATCAACAATATAAGCACCCACTGTTGCCGCATTTTCAACAGCATTTTCCGTTTCCAATGTATCAAGCACGGTATATACCACACGTGAACCCAGCACTGTACCACCATAGGTTGAACCATGGCTTCCTGCGCCAAGTAAGCCTACCGCCTTACCTTGTGTCATCACCGCACCCACAGGAAAACCATTCCCCAAACCTTTTGCTGTGGTCATGACATCAGGAATAATATTGGTATGCTGATAAGCAAAATATTTGCCTGTACGACCATTACCAGTCTGGATCTCATCCAGCATCATCAGCCAGTTATGCTGATTACATAAAGCACGCACATCTTCTAGATAGCTAAAGCCTTGAGGTGCAGTATTCACCCCACCTTCACCTTGAATTGGCTCAATCAGGATGGCAACGATATCTGGATGTGTAATGGCTGCTTCTTGAATCGCCTCAACATCTCCAAACGGAACACGAACAAAGCCATCCACCAAGGGTGCGAAACCTTCCTGTACTTTCTTATTGCCTGTTGCGGATAAGGTTGCAAGTGTACGACCATGGAAAGACTGCTCTGCCACTAAAATTTTAGGGTTGGCAATGCCTTGTTGTGAACCAAACTTACGCGCAATTTTAATTGCACCTTCATTGGATTCCGCCCCACTATTTGAGAAGAAGATTTCTTCCATTCCAGAAACTTCAGCGAGTTTCTGTGCTGCCGCAGTTTGCCAAGGAATTTCAAATAAATTACTGGTATGTACTAAAGTTGCAGCCTGTTCAGCAATTGCTTCAGCAATGACAGGGTGTGCGTGCCCTAATCCACATACTGCAATACCTGTTAGTGCATCTAAATACTCAGTGCCATCTGCTGTATATAAATACGCCCCTCGCCCTCGTACAAAGCTGATCGCCTGGCGACCATAAGTCGCCATAAGATGTGTGGGTTGATCAGGTTGCACAGGAGCAAGAGTGATATTAGTCATAACAAACTCAATCTATCGGTAGTTGTGGTGAAAAAAGTTATATAAGCAAAAACTTGCATAGATTGAAAGCTTAAAGTCACATTTATACAAGAAAAATCTTTTGCAATCCTCCGTCACGCCATTTTTTAGGTATAATGCAGGGAGATTAGTAGAGGATCTATCTATGACGGAACAAGCGCGTGATACAGTAGCGTTAATTCGTGATCAAATTGCGAAACACCCTGTTTTACTTTACATGAAAGGCACTCCACAATTCCCGCAATGTGGTTTTTCTGCTCGTGCAGTAGAAGCACTTAGCCAAATTGGTCGTCCATTTGCGTATGTAAATATCTTGGAAAATCAAGATATTCGTGCAACTTTACCGCAAATTGCAAACTGGCCTACTTTCCCACAACTTTGGGTAAATGGCGAGCTTATTGGCGGTAGTGATATTATGCTTGAAATGTTCCAGAATGGTGAATTAAAGCCATTGGTTGAACAGTACAGCCCTGCTCCAGAAGCATAAGTTGTAAAGTAAAAAGCCAATCAAATGATTGGCTTTTTTATTGGATGGTCATTAGTTTGGACTAAAGCCTACATAGCGAAATAAGCCTTCTACCCCTAAATCAGCTTTATAAATTTGCATTTCAGGATAATTTGCCTGACTCACCGTTGCAAAAATATTCATATTTGGATCTTCATGAATTTCATCAACCGATTGTGACAAAACCTCATCAAAACGATCTGCGATAAATTCAAAACCTAAATCCATTGCCATAAACAAGGTATGTTCACAAGGTTGAATATATTGTTCCTGATCCCAGTCTAAAACTGCATGCTGGCAATATGGACAGGCAATATTTTGGGTGGCATCGGCAATGTTAATCAGTTGGTATGACATAATAATAAAGCATCAAAAGTTTCATGCAGTTTAAAAGAATATGATGCCCGAATCTATCTTCAATACTTTTGAATGGGAGGGTTGCAATCATGGCAACACTTGAACGGGCGATTTCACTTGCAGCAGAACGGCATGCAGGCCAAGTGGATAAAGCTAATGCGCCCTATATTCTGCATCCATTAAGAGTCATGTTGAACGTGCCAGACATTGAGCACAAAATCGTTGCTGTTTTACATGATATTTTAGAAGACACAACAACCACGATTGATGAACTCTATAGATTAGGTTTTCAGACACATCTGATCGACGCAATTATTTCCCTTACCAAGCAGGAGGGAGAATCCCGAATACAAGCGGCCCAACGGACTGTACAGAATCCCATTGCACGTGTTGTTAAATTAGCTGATATCACAGACAATATGGACTTGTCGCGGATTCAGTATCCGACAATGAAAGATTTTGAACGATTGAAAGAATATCAACAGGTTCGAGATATATTATTATCCCAAAATGTTTAATAATTGCATTTATAATGATTTAACCTGAACACAATAAGCTGGAGTTTATAGCGTAATGCTAACGGATTTAGATGATTTTTATTGCTTTGCGCTTGTGGTTGAGCATGGTGGTTTTAGTGCAGCTGAACGTGCGACTGACATTCCAAAATCAAAATTAAGCCGTCGGGTATATAACCTCGAAGAACAACTTGGTGTACGTCTGATTCAGCGTAGTTCGCGTCATTTCGCAGTGACTGATATCGGGATGGATGTCTATCGCCACGCGCAAGTCATGATGAATGCAGCGCAAGCGGCACATGATGTGGTGAATCATTTAAGTAGTCAGCCACGTGGTGTGATTAAAGTCAGTGTGCCTGTCGATATTGCCCAGAACCAGATGGCGAAAATCCTGCCTGCTTTCTTGAAAAAATATCCTGAAGTACGTGTTCAGATGTTGGTAAGCAATCGTCGAGTCGATGTCATTAATGAAGGAATTGATCTGGCTTTACGAGTGCGTTCTAAATTAGATGATGATCCGAATCTGGTACTACGACAGTTTGAAGCGATTGAACAACGTCTTTTTGCCAGTCAAGCCTATTTAAATGAGTTTGGTAATCTGACAACGCCAGAACAGCTCGCCGAACATCGAATTATCAGTATGTCAGAAGATCATCTTGACCAGCAATTCTTGTTAACTGGCCCAGATCATCAGCAGAAAAAGATTAAGGTGAATCCTGTCATTATGGGATCAAATCTTTTAATGTTGGCAGAGCTGGCAACACAAAACTGCGGGATCGCTTTATTACCGGACAGCATTGCACAAGACTTTGTTAAGACTGGACAACTGGTGACTGTACTACCTGAATGGACAGCGCCACATGGTGTTTTCCATGCAGTCTATCCGTCTCGTCGCGGCTTGTTACCTGCCGTACGTGTATTTATTGATTATCTGGTTGAGCAATTAACACAGTGCTCAACAAAGAAAAGGCCCGATTAACCATCGAGCCTTTGCTGTATCACAACACAATTAAACTGCTGGATAATGCCCTGTACCTTCTGGCCACGGGGTAAGTAATTCAAAACCGTCATCAGTCACCGCAACCATATGTTCCCATTGTGCAGAAAGTGACTTGTCTTTGGTGACCACAGTCCAGCCATCATTTAACTCTTTCACATGCGGCTTGCCTGCATTAACCATCGGTTCAATGGTAAAGACCATGCCTTTTTTCAAAACCATCCCTTGGCCTTTTTGTCCGTAATGCAAAATATTCGGCTGTTCATGATAGATACGGCCGATGCCATGTCCACAATATTCACGAACAATGCTATAGCCTGCATTTTGGGCAACTGTCTGGATCGCATGACCAATATCACCTAATGTTGCACCAGGTTTAACGGTATGAATACCAGCTAACATCGCTTCGTAGGTTGTTTCAACCAGTTTCTTGGCTTCAGGACTCGGCTCACCGACAAAATACATGCGACTAGTATCGCCAAAATAGCCATCTTTAATCACAGCCACATCGATATTCAAGATATCGCCTTCTTGCAAAATCTTTTTGGCAGAAGGAATGGCATGACACACTTCTTCATTGACAGAAATACAGGTTGTCTTGGTAAAACCGTGATAGCCAACATTGGCTGGAATCACCTGCAAGGTATTCACGATATAATCATTGCAGATATCATCTAAATATTCAGTTGAAACGCCAGGCTTAATATAAGCACCAATCATTTCTAACACTTGTGCCGCCAAACGACCTGAGATTCTTAATTTCTCAAGATCTTGTTCAGTTTTAATGGTCACAGTAGAAGCTCTCATTCGAGATTTTCCTTATTCATCTATCAGATTAATTTCACATGCAAGCAAAAATATTAGGGCTGCATAAAGTATTTCAATAGTTGTACGCCCTTGCATGCAAATCTTCAATCTTTTTAAGACTAAAAGACCATTTTTATTTTACATTTAATTTCGATTAAGCTGATTGAGAAAAGACATCAGCACTTTTTATTTTCGGAGTTTTAAAAACCTTTTCAATGCATTAGCTTTACCACATCTAATTATATGATTTTAATAATTTCTTTTTAGTCAAAAAACAAACAATTTTCACATAAATTAGTTTCAAATGAACGCTTTTTTATTCTAAAATTTGCACTTTTATTTTATGCCTCCCTCTTTATGAATCAACTTCGTACAGGAGATATCATTGCTTTAGGTTTTATGACCTTTGCGTTATTTATTGGCGCAGGCAATATTATCTTTCCTCCTATCGTTGCTCAGCAGGCTGGTGAACATGTTTGGCTTGCCGCTTTCGGTTTCTTAATCACCGCAGTTGGTTTACCTGTTATTACGATCATGGCTTTATCTCGCATGAAAGGCTCGATCGAAATCATTAGTTCTCCGCTTGGCCGTTTCTTTAGCCTACTGCTCACCATTGCTTGCTACTTAACTGTAGGGCCGCTATTCGCGACTCCGCGTACAGCAACCGTTTCTTATGAAATTGGCTTTGCTCCTTATTTTGGTACCTCAGGTAGTAGCCTCTTTATCTATAGTATTGTTTATTTTGCTTTTGTTACTGCGGTTTCATTGTACCCAAACAAATTGCTCGACACTGTAGGTCATGTACTTGCACCTTTAAAAATTATTGCACTGGCAATTTTAGGTATTGCAGCTTTTGCTATTCCAACAGGTCTTATCTCGCCTGCGGTGAATAACTATGTAAGCAGTCCGGTTTCTGAAGGTTTTGTCAGTGGTTACCTCACCATGGATACCTTGGGCGCTCTGGTATTCGGTATTGTGATTATTCAAGCGATTCAATCTCGTGGCGTTACAGATACCAAACTCATTACCAAATACGCGATTATCGCAAGCTTAATTGCTGGTGTTGGACTTACCCTTGTCTATGTCAGCTTATTTAAACTTGGTTTAGGTAGTCACGAAGTTGCACCTGATGCAGCCAATGGTGCGATTATCCTCCATGCTTATGTACAGCATGCATTTGGTGATTATGGTTCTTACTTCCTCACCTGTCTGATTTTCCTTGCGTGTATGGTTACTGCGATTGGATTGACCTGTGCTTGTGCAGAATATTTCAATGAATTAACAGGTTTATCATATAAATTACTTGTTTTCATTCTCACTGGCTTCTCATTATTAATTTCCAATCTAGGTTTAACCAAGCTAATTGCATTCTCTGTACCTGTACTCAGTGCAATTTATCCACCAGCAATTGTTGTGATCATGCTCAGCTTTTTCTGGAAACGCTGGAATAATCCTTCGATCGTCGTAGGTTCAGTAACAGCCGTAGCTTTCCTTTTTGGTATTGTTGAAGCGATTAAAGCCGCAGGTTTTACAGCACAACTCCCAACCTTTATTCAGCATTTACCTTTAAATGAACAAAACCTTGCATGGTTACTCCCATCATTGGCTGTTCTGGTGATTGCAATTGTGGTTGACCGAGCTTTAGCTCAGAAGAAGTAAAATGATTTGTCGTTAAAGTGATGTTTTACCCAAACATGATTTTAGCTATGCAGAAAATGTCCTTTTATCCAACGTTCATTTTTTGTTTACGACAAATCTTTCTTTTTTATCCGTTAAAAACCGCGTAAAATCACACTGTTTTCTATCCTTTTATGATACCCGATATTTCTAAAATAAGCGCTATAACCCATTTTATATAGCTGTCATAAATATTTCATAATGTAAAAATATCGACCAATATTTAACTAAAAAATACCATAAATTAATATAAAAAATACTTTAAAGTTATATAAATCAATACATTCCAAAATTTATTTTCAAAATACCCCTTTTTGCTATTGAAATGCTCAGAAAATAGCAGTACAACTTAAAAAACAATTCAGACAAAAACGCATGGTTTTGTCGTCACAACAAGGAGGGATGGAGATGTTATCAATACATTTCAACAAGCAAGTCTTCATTAACGCTCTGAAGGCGAATGATACAATAGTATATGCAACGACAACGCTAGCCTTAATGGTAACGTTGCTGTTCCAAGGCACAATTAAAGGTAATTTAAAACCCGAATATTTTGCATATGCATTGATTGTCTCTGTTGCCTTTTGTATGTGGGCGATCGTCGATCGAAAGTTTCGACAGTTAAGCGCAGCACGCCAAAAAAATTCTCTAGGGAGAATGGATGAGTAATCATCCATTTTTTTTAATTTAAAAACTGAGCAATTGTTCCGAATAACAACACTGTTGTAGCGCCTAACTCGACAATAATTAAACTGAGCATCATCAATGTCATACACCATTCAGGCAAATTTAACCGCCCTACTTTATGCGGTTGCTTAAATTGATTGGTCGTATCTTTTAATAAGCCATGCAGTATATACATCAAGATCGACATCGCAAAAAAGAATAAATTAGCAATCACACAGAATAAAACGATCTCATCCGATAAAACCGTAAAATAGCTGAGTACCGCTAAAATCAGACTTGCTGGCGCATAAAGCAGACTACTCCGATGCGCGATATCTACATAATAATGTGCTCTCGCCAGCTCAGATTGTCTAATTTGATAATATTTCCAAACACCTGTAAGCATCCCCACCCATAGAAAAATCCCACTAAATACAATTGCAAATTGTGTTGCTGTATTTAAAACATACATCTTATTTCCCTATATCCTAATTTCTTATAGGCGCCTATATTACATAAAATTTGACTTTTAAGTCATTTTTTAATCAGGTTTCTTTTTGGAACTTATGTAAAGTATAAAGATAAATACATAAGAGTGTTTTCTCCATGAATAGCGTTGAATCTTTTTGGATCAGTTGTAAAGATGGCTATCAACTTGCTGCCCAGTTCTATCCAACAGAACATTCTGATAAGCCCTATCCAGTTTTGATCTGCCCAGCAACAGGAATTACCAAAAACTTTTATCATGCATTCGCCGAATGGCTGAACCAGCAAGGTTATCAAGTACTGAGTTTTGATTTTCGAGGAATTGGAGAATCACTACATGGTCCACTAAAAGACTCCACAGCAAGCATTAATGACTGGGGAATTTATGATATTCCTGCTGCGATAGAAGCATTGTTGAATCGTACCCAAGCAGAGAAAATCATTATTGTAGGTCATAGTGCTGGCGGACAGTTGCTTGGTATTGCATCAAATTATCACAAGGTTGCAAAAGTATTAGCTATTGCTGGCTCAACGGGCCACGTAAAAGGACTCAAAGGTAAAACCAAAGTTCTAGCACCACTCATGTTCAATGTCATTTTTCCTGTTTCTAGCTTTTTTAAAGGTTATGGCGCGACCCAATTCATCGGAATGGGTGAAAATCTGCCAAAGAATGTTGCACGACAATGGGCAGAGTTTTGTAGCAAACCTGGTTATGTAATGAATGCTATAGGAAAAAGTATCTTTGAAGATTATCATCAGCAAATTCAATGCCCTATTATATCATTCTGGGCAACAGATGATGAAATTGCGACACATACCAATGTTAAAGATTTGCTTCGTTTATATCCGAATGCAGAGACAAAATTAATTGAACTGAATCCGCAACAGCTTGGTTATAAGCAAATTGGACATATGCTGATGTTCAAGAAATCTCATCAGAAGATCTGGCCAATATTAGAAAATGAATTACGGATTTGACCATGACCAGATAAAAAGCGAACACAACAACCAGTTTACTTTTGCGCATCTAAACCTGTAATCCTGTTTAGGTGCGTTTTTTATGGGATCTATCGTCTTAAATAACGTTATTTAACCGACTACACACTCGATTTTTTAGAAATTTAATAGAAAAGTGTGACAAAGAATGTATTTATTCATCTTTTTAAAAAAAATTGATGTGCTATATTTTAACCAATTGATCAAGACAAACTCATGTATTCGCTATTTATTTAAGCGTTATTTATTTTATAAATATATTGATTTTATATATTTATGACATTTTAGACAGAAATTTTTATAAAAATGTCACGTCAAAATTCGTATTTTTTTTCTACAATACGAGTATTCTATAAACAAGCAGCAATGCGAAACTGTAGAACTCCCTTTAGGGTTAGACGACTGGATAGTTCATCTTTAATAGCTGATTTATGTGAATTTTATGATGACTTCTCTATTCAGAACAAAGATAATTTAAAGATTATCTTTAGGCAAAGATGTTAAAAATGGGATGTTAAAAAAATCAGGAAAAGGATTTTTGTTAACAGGCAAATTGTAGACATTTCATGGAATCTAAGAGCTAAATTGGATTAGCTCCTTGTGCAAGCATAGGAAATAAGTAATGCCAAAAAAATATGCGCGTTTTTTACCTACAGCCGATTCATTTAATCTGGAAGACTTCCCTTTTTACTGGATTTCTCAAGTAAATGCTCAGTATGTCCAAAACATCGACAATGTGTTGAAAAAGTACGGTCTAGACAATTCACGTCGTCGTATTTTGATTGCCCTGCACGTCAAACCGCATGCCAGCGTATCCGAACTTTCCGAGATGGTCATTTCAAAAATGTCGACCACCACCAAGATCGTTTATCGCCTGAAAGATGAAGGGTATATTGACACCTATTCATGCAAGGAAGATGGACGTATTACTCGTGTTTATCTTACTGAAAAAGGTCAAGAAATGATTACCAAGATCAATGACCTGACTGCAGTCATACTAGAACAATCTTTTGACGGTTTAACACCATTGCAAATTGAAAAGACCATGGAAATTCTGCGTCATATGTTTAAAAATCTTGCACGTTAATACAATGATAAAAGATAAAAAAAGGCTTCCATCATGAAGCCTTTTTTATTTGAAAATTAAAAATCAAACATATTTAACTGCGGTGTCACTTTCTCTATTTTTGCTTTGGGAACATGTAGACACTCAAACTCTTCCACAGGGAAACCCTTCATAAAATCATAAAGCTGATGGGGCTGTTTTAAGCTTAACCATTCATCTAAACGCTCATGCGGAATCACCACTACAGATCGTTTGACATCGCCTGGTTCATGAAAATCCTTCATCATCGGGTGGTCTATGGCGTCCATCGTTAGCATGGTGGCCGAGCGGATCACCTGATCATTTAGCTTTCTGATCTCATATAAAGCCGCAATAAAGAAAGCCTTTCCATCTTTACGGCGTACTGCCCAGCGTTGCGGTTTATTATCAATGTACTTACTTTCATAAAACTCAGTGACTGGAATGACGCCAAACTTACATTTAGAAGCAGCCTCCAGAAAACTCGGTTTTTGAAACAGTGTTTCATGTCGCGCATTATAGGTATGTTTGGAAATATTGATATCTTCCGACCATTTCGGCACCAAACCAAATAACACATCACGCCACTCAAACCCTTGTTCTGATTTAAACAACAAAGGTGTTTTATAGCTTGGATAAACCTCTTCTACATATTCAAATGGAATCGGAGGCAAACCAAGCTGCTTCGCTTGTTCATCTGTCAGTGGTTTAAAGTTGGCACACATAGTTCGTTGAGTATTCACCTTCGAAAATAAAGTTAAAAAAAGGAGGTATCAACCCTCCTCTTTCTATTCAGCCAATATTAGCCAAATAATTTTTTCATTTTTGCACTTAAACCATGAATAAAGCGGTGCTTGGCATTGGCTTTATCACTGGTTAAAAAGTTAATCTGGATTGATTGACGTTGTCCTTCATAAGGGACGTAACCATGCCAGCCGTTATCGGTAACTTTAAAAGCAACTAATGTACCCGGACCAGCATCGATTTCTGCAACATAGTCATCCATGTTCTTTTCATCATTTAAGATACGTAGACGACCTGTAGGTGCATCCCAAGATTCATTTAAATAAATCAGGATGGTCAAAAGTTTGGTTTTTGAATCCGAGTGGATACGACCATCTTTTTGACGTGAATAACCACGTAAAGTGATCATCATCGGATGTTCCATCACATCCACATCAAATTTTTCAGTTAAAATTTGACGAAATTCTTTGGTATCTAATGATTTTAAGAAACGATCAAAATTAGGTTTAATCTCAACATCTTCAATGTTATAGCTTCCACCTTGTTCAATCTTTGGAAAATCCTGAATCACAGCTTTCACTTCGCTGTCTACAATTGAATTTTCCACCACAAAGTAAGGATATGGCGAAGTTGAAACTTGCGCCTGTTTTAAAGCATCTAATTTTAAAATTTGTGACATCGCTATGATTCGGCTAAATGATCAAACTGTAATAATTATAACAAATATTTCAGTGCTAATCTGTTTTATCCTGTTTTACCTACACTCTGTTAACGATGAATTGCTTTCAATGCTACACAAAAGCGCCAATACATCATCACCTGCATTAAAATTGAAATAATAAGCATCCCCCATTTTTGATAAGGGGTAATTAACACCAGAATTTGAGTGGAATCAATAAATCGTGCAGTTAAAATAAAAACAAGAATTAAAGAAAGAAATAACAGGAAATAAGCCAAGATAAACCTTATGCCAATTGGCAAAAAGAGACAGATTAAACGACTAACAAATTGTTTACCTTGATTTCCGCCATTCGCCTTAAAACAAAAATTGATACCAACAATGAGAATTATAGTGCTCAACACCGCATCAATAAGATTTGGAAGCTCACCATCTACAGGAGCAAAACGCATAGCAAACATCATGATGAGCATAAATACACTGCTAACCAAATAGTAATTTTTGTAGTTTTGTTCTGTTAAACGGTTGTTTCTTAAATCGTCAATTAATTTTTTTGTGTTCCAAAAATACATTTTTTTCCTCTATTTATAAAAAAGGTACCTATTAAATAGGTACCTTTTATCAGTCTAACAAGTAAACTTAGTCACCTGTATAACCTTTTAATTTTAAACGCGCTGCGTGTAGCAATGGCTCTGTATAGCCAGATGGCTGCTCTGCACCTTTGAAGATCAAGTCAGAAGCAGCTTGGAACGCAATACCATCAAAGTTAGGTGCCATTGGCGTATAAAGTGGATCATTAGCATTTTGCTGATCAACAATCACAGCCATACGCTTAAGCACTTCTTCAACCTGTTCACGCGTTACGATACCGTGACGCAGCCAGTTTGCAACGTGTTGAGATGAAATACGTAATGTTGCACGGTCTTCCATTAAACCAACGTTGTTGATGTCTGGCACTTTAGAACAACCAACACCTAAATCTACCCAACGAACTACATAACCCAAGATACCTTGACAGTTATTTTCAAGTTCATTGTTTAACTCTTCCGCAGTCCAGTTTGTTTCTGGTGCAAACGGCGGTGTTAACAAGTCATCTAAAGACAACATGTTTTCAGCAGCTAATTCATCTTGACGCGCTTTTACATTGATCTGATGGTAATGCAAGGCATGAAGTACCGCACCTGTTGGAGATGGAACCCATGCACAAGATGCACCCGCGTTTGGATGAGCCGTTTTGGTTGCCAACATATCTTTCATGCTGTCTGGTTTTGGCCACATGCCTTTACCAATTTGCGCTTTGCCTTGTAAACCACATGCCAAACCAATTGCAACGTTACGGTTTTCGTAAGCAGCAATCCACTTTTGTGTTTTAACTGCTTCTTTACGAACAACTGGTGCAGCTTCCATAGAGGTATGGATTTCATCACCTGTACGATCCATAAAGCCAGTATTGATGAAGATCGTGCGATCTTTTGCAGCAGCAATACAGTTCTTCAAGTTTACAGATGTACGGCGCTCTTCATCCATAATCCCGATTTTGAGCGATTTTGCAGGTAAACCAATTGCTTGTTCAGCACGTTCAAACAATTCAACAGCAAAGGCAACTTCTTCTGGACCATGCATTTTTGGCTTAACGATATACATTGAACCTTTACGAGAGTTTTTATTCTCGTTTTGACCACGGATATCAGCAACGGTAAGTAATGGCGTCACTAATGCATCCATGATGCCTTCAAACACTTCTTCGCCATCTACAAGGATCGCAGGGTTAGTCATTAAATGCCCAACATTACGAAGCAACATCAATGAACGACCATGTAAAGTAGTTGTACCACCAATCAGGTTTTGTACAGTACGATCTTTATTCAAAGCACGGGTAATGGTTTTACCATTTTTCTCGATTGACTCTTGTAAGTCACCTTTCATCAAGCCTAACCAATTACGGTAGCCTTCAACTTTCTCTTCTGCATCAACCGCAGCAACCGAGTCTTCCAAATCCTGAATCGTGGTTACAGCAGCTTCAAGTGTTAAATCTTTTACACCCGCCGCATCAGTTTTACCCACTGGGCTATTTGCATCGATCTCAATGATCACGTGCAAACCATTATTTAAGAGTACGATTTCTGCAGGAGCCGCAGCATCGCCATTAAAGCCAACAAATTGAGATGGATGAGCCAAAGTAGTGGTTGAACCATCTTTTAAAGTCACAGCCAAAGCGTTGTTTACAACTGCATATTTGGTTGCATCTGCATGTGAACCCTGTGCCAATGGGAAAGTTTGATTCAAGAAGTCTTTAGCAAAAGCAATAACCTTGTCACCACGAACTGGGTTATAACCTTTACCCTTCTCTGCGCCACCTTCTTCAGAGATAACATCTGTACCGTAAAGCGCGTCATATAAAGAACCCCAACGTGCATTGGCTGCGTTTAGGCAATAACGTGCATTACGTACAGGTACAACCAATTGAGGGCCTGCAAGTAAAGCAATTTCTTCATCTACATTTTCAGTGCTTACTTTAAAGTCTGCAACTTCTGGTACCAGATAACCAATCTCGGTTAAGAATGCTTTATAAGCATTAAGTTCAAATTTATTATTACGGTGCCATTCATCAATCTTCGCTTGAAGATCATCACGCTTAGCCAATAATGCCTTGTTCTTTGGGCTAAGGTCGACAACGACTTGCTCGAAGTTTTTCCAGTAAGTTTCACTCTCTAAACCAGCCCCTGGTAAAGCTTCATTTTCGATGAAATCATAAAGTTCTTTAGCAATCGCTAGCTTGCCTTTTTGAATACGTACAGTCATTGTCTTTCCTGATGGTGCTAACTTTTTATAACAAGAATTCTAGTATACTGATTTATACTAGCCTGAATAGTAATATCACATTCCTAAATAGTAAGCATTTTCCCTATTAGACGTATTGACAAACAAGATTTTTTATATTTATCAAAATATCAAATGTCGATGCTTTTCTTTCTAGTTCTGCAACATACTCCCTTTTCAAACTCATCTAGTTATAACAAAAATCAGTCAGGAATAAAGCCTTATCAATGTAAGTTTATAAAAAAAGGCATTCCGAAGAATGCCTTTTTGATTTATGAAGTTTGTGCGACCTGAATCTGTCGATGCTCGGAATGTAGATAATCATCCGATTGCATTTCCAATAAACGTGAACGCGTCCGTTCAATTTCAAATGCCAATTTCTCACCCTCATACAGATCAATGATTGAATCTTCAGAAGTAAGAATCAGTTTTACACCACGGTCATAGAATTCATCGACCAGATAAATAAAACGGCGTGTTCCTTCTGACAAGAAATCTGTCAAATGCGGAACATTACTCACCAGCACGGTATTGTAAATGTTAGCAATTTCAATAAAGTCGGCTGGACTACGCGGTTTAAAACATAATTCAGAGAATTCACACCACAATACATCTTCAGTATGGCCTAAAGTCTCTACCACGCGATTATTGATCATGATTGGAGAATTAGATTGCGCCTGCGTTTGGGTCAAGGCTTTAAAACGCCCAGATAACCAAGCTTGAGCATCATCCGTTAATGGATACTTGAATAATTGTGCTTGTTTCAAGACACGTAAACGATAATCCACACCGGCATCTACGTTTAAAACGACACAGTTTTTCTTGACCAGCTCAATGGTTGGCAAGAATCGGTCACGATGAATCCCGTTCTTATACAAACCATCTGGTGCAATATTTGACGTTGCAACTAACGTAATGCCACGCTCAAATAACTTCTGGAACAAATCACTCAGGATCATTGCATCTGTAACGTTCGATACGAAAAATTCGTCAAAGCAAATTACAACAGCATCTTTATAAATCTGATCCGCAACCAAATCTAAAGGATTGCGTTGACCTGAAAGCTTATTCAACTCTTTGTGGACATGTTGCATAAAGTGATGGAAATGCATACGCATTTTACGGCGGAATGGAACAGATTCGTAAAACTGATCCATCAGCCACGTCTTGCCACGGCCTACACCACCCCACATATAAACGCCTTTCGGATAGGTTTGACGACGGAAACGTCGAAACGCTTTCTTAGAAGCCTTATAGCGAGTGAGTAACTCTTTCCATACTCGGTCTAACTCTCGCACAGCCTGAGCTTGTGCTTCATCTGGCATGAATTGTCCTGACTCAAGTGCTTGAGTATAACGCTCAGCAGGTGACGTTGGGATAAATGCAGTGCTATGTGAGTCTGGTTTAGAATTTGACATAAGGTGTTATTGCAATTTTAATTGGTGAAAATTATATCGAACATTCCGTTCAATGACATTAGATTTTAGGCTTAATTATCATAGAGTTTAAACATCATAATGTACCATTTTTAATCATTTAATGATTGCGATTATATTGTCTTGGACTCAATCCAAACCATCTTTTAAAGGCATGATTGAACGCTGCTGGCTCAGAATAACCCAACATTTCAGCCACCTGTTCAATCGAATATGAACTGTTTTCAATGAATTTTATGGCCTTCTGCTGGATCAGCTTTTCACGAATTTCTTTATAGCTGGTCTGCATTTGCTGCAATTGATGCCTTAAAGTTCGCTCGGGAATATGCAAGGCACAGGCCGTTTCTGCCATCGTCGGAATGACTCCATTTTGCATTTCCAGATAATCCTTCACATATTCGACCACGGTCAATTTTAGACTGGCACTTTTTTCTAGATTTTGAATATCCGCTAGGCATTTTTCTTCATAAATGCGATAGGTCAATACATCAGCAGATGGGATCTTAATGTTGAGTATTTGAGTATTTTCTAATATGAAAGCAGCCTCTCTACATCCAAATTTGACATCTATTCCATAATAATCCTGATAGGCTGCAAGCAAATTTAAGTCTTTCGGACGGGTAAATGGCAATTCAATCCGAATATTAGGGATCTCTAATCCCATCATTTTGAAAATATCTTGTAAGAACTTATACGTACCTGAAATTTCACATTGCGCGCGCAATTGACCTAAATGCGTATTCAGATCAACAGGCTGATAGAACAAATGAATAAAATCTTCTTTAATTTCGAGATGTAAAGAACCAAATAAATGAGTCAACTGCTGAAATTGCACCCCATTTAACAAAGCCTTATGGAGAGTTTCACTGGTGACCAATAACATCAGAAATGGCCCATAACCTGCCAGCGCATAATGTTGCCCGATGAACAGACCTTGTTCAGGTGAAATATCCTGACTAATATGTTGCAAGATATCCCATTCGATCTCATCAGGAATAATTGAAGCTGGATCTAAAGCATCGGCTTGTATACCCATATTTGCTAAACGTGCATCCACATCAATGCCGACATGACGCATGCCTTGAATCAAATACATCAATCCGAGGATAGATCTCTTCATAATTCCTAATACAGTTCTCAAAACTTTAATGTTTTACTATAAAAGCCTGAGCAAATGAATTGCCGAAATGGTCAAGTTTTACGTCGGTACAATCATATTTAATCTCGTTAAAACCATTAAACTTGCATAAAATTTAGCTGTGCAGGATATACGCTATGCGTGATGTAACCAAAAATGCGATTCAAAAAACAAAAGTGGCAATTATTGGTGCAGGTTTTGGTGGTTTAGCAATGGCCATTCGCCTGTTACAAAGTCAAATCCATGATTTTGTAATTTTAGAAAAAACCAATGACGTCGGTGGCACGTGGCGTGAAAACCAATATCCAGGTGCGGCATGTGATGTGCAGTCGCATATGTATTCCCTTTCATTTGCACCAAAAACCGATTGGTCAAAACGTTATGCAGAAGCAGATGAGATCTTTACTTATATTCAAGACATCACTGAACAATACAAATTAAAAGACTATTGCAAATTCGGACATGAAGTAACCAAAGCCGAGTTTGATGAAAACCGCAATATCTGGACATTGGACTTTAAAGACCAAGCCACTCTCGAAGCACAATTTGTGATTTTTGCTTCTGGCCCGTTACATGTTCCACAAATTCCTCATGTCAAAGGAATTGAGAACTTTAAGGGTAAAGTGTTCCATTCATCTCAATGGGATCACGATTATGATTTAACAGGTAAATCAGTTGCATCCATTGGTACAGGTGGTAGTGCCATTCAGTACATTCCAGAAATTGCACCCGAAGTGAAGCAGCTCTATGTATTACAACGTACCGCAGCTTGGGTAATTCCACGTGATGAACGCAAATACTCACAGCTCAGCAAAACACTCTTTAAAGCTTCAAACATCTATCGTCAAATTCATCGTACCCGTCTGTACTGGACCAATGAATCTCGTGTCGTGCCGATTGTACAGCCACAAATAATGAAATATGGTCAAAAACTGGCGGAAGCTTTTATCCGTTTTCAGGTAAAAGACAAAGCACTGGCAAAAAAATTAACCCCAGACTTTGTGATGGGCTGTAAACGTATTTTGATTTCTAATAAATACTTCCCGACCTTTAACCGTGACAATGTTGAACTAGTGACGGATGCTATTCAGGAAATTACAGCGAATGGCATCATCACTAAAGATGGCAAAGAACGCCAAATTGATTGCCTAATTTATGGAACTGGCTTTATTACTGACCCACGTATTTACTTAAAGCATTTCAATTGCATTGGTCGTAACGGTATTGAACTCAAACAAGCATGGAAAGATGGCGCGGAAAGCTATTATGGTATCAGCACCAAAAACTTCCCGAATTTGTTTCAGTTACTTGGGCCAAATACTATTCTTGGTCATAACTCTGTGATTTTCATGATCGAATCACAGGTGAACTACATTCTGCAATTGATTCAAACTGTCGATCAAACCAAGACTCAAGCTGTCGAAATCAAGCAGGATGTTCAAGATCAGTTTAATGAGCGTGTACAAGAGCAACTGAAAGGTACGGTCTGGCAAGCGGGTGGCTGTAGCAGTTGGTATCAGGCTGCTGATGGCAAAAACTTCTCACTATGGCCAACCTATACGTGGAGATATTGGTTAGAGACACGCAAAGTAAACGTGGCTGATTATAATTTTATCAATAGCTCAACTGCTGCCAAATCCAATGCTGCATAAATAGCAAAATACAGTTAAAAAGCCCTTGAACTTCTTAGGGGCTTTTTTATTTCTGAATGATACAACGACTTATACCTCCTGCTTACCCGCTCTTTATTCCTTTATCTTTTCCAATTTAAAGCCACATTTCTTTTTATAGGCAAAAACAAAAAATTCATGCTAAGATTTTAACTACCTACCGTTAGGTAGTTACTAATACCTGTTCGCTTTCTGCACTCGAGTTTACAAGATATGCAATCTGCTCCTCCAATTTCAAAAATCAGTTGGTCTTTGTTACTGCTGCTCTCCTTATTTACCGCTTTAGATGCGCTGGCGATTGATATTTATTTACCTGCATTTCCCCTACTTGCAGAAAGCTTTGCAACCACGCCTGGACAAGTTCAATTGACGCTCTCGGTCTTCTTGATTGGTCTTGCAATTGGTCAAGGGATTTACGGGCCTTTACTTGATCGTTTTGGACGCCGTAAACCTTTGCTAATCGGTATTGCGATCTTCATTTTAGGTTCATTACTGGCTGCAATTGCACCGTCGATTGAATGGTTACTGGCTGCTCGATTCTTACAAGCCATCGGCGCATCCGCGGGTTTAGTTGTACCTAGAGCGATTATTTCGGATGTATGCGATGCACAAAGTAGTGCCAAAAACTTTTCCATCCTGATGCAGGTGATGATGATCATTCCAATCATTGCCCCTTTATTTGGTAGCTTTATTCTTCGCTTCGGATCATGGACACTTATTTTCTATACATTGGCCGTACTTGGTACAATCTTATGGTTCTGGGGCAATTACGCCATACCCGAAACCTTAAAGCCTGAATATCGTCAGCCACTCCAACTCGCCACAATCAAAACCAGTTATCAAACCTTGAGCTTAAATAAAAGCTTTACGGCCTACACTCTTGCTGGTGGTCTTATCTTGGGTGCTTTCTTTGTTTACCTAAGCCAGTCACCTTTTATTTTTATTCAGCATTATCATATTCATAATGAAACTTTTAGTACCTTATTCGCAGCCAATGCGATTGGACTAATCATTCTTGGGCAAGTTTCAATCCTGTTATTAAAACGCTGGTCGGCGCAACGCTTACTGATACTTGGAATGTGTATATTTAGTGGGGCCAGCTTGATTCTGCTAACGAGTGTGTCTTTTTATGATTTAAGCTTGTGGCAATACATTATTCTTTTGGGACTAAGTATTTGGTCTACAGGATTTATCTTTGGTAACGTCACCGCACTTACCATGCAACAAAGCCCACAGCATTTAACGGGTGCAGCCTCATCATTAATGGGCTTACTCCAATATGCTTTTGCTTCACTGATTGGTTTTATTGTCAGCTTTATGGACGTTAATATCAGCCTGCTTCCTGCAAGTTTATTCATCTGTGGCAGTATCGCACTGGGCTTATCTATTTTTGCCGCCTCAGGACAACGGGCTCGCTTTCCTGTTGCAGAAGCTGAATAATGATATTCACACGCATCAGTACCTTTTAAATTGAGGTACTGATCAATACATTCAATGCTTTTAAGATGGCATCCAGACGAAGTCGGAACTTTTCTTGACCGCCATAAATCAATTCACTTTGCAATGCATCCACAAAACTCATGCATACCCGAGCAAGTGTCTGGGAATCGAGTTGATGCTGATTTTTAGCCACTTCAGAATTCTGAATCGCTTGCGAAAATAACTGTTCCAGATCAGCCATAAACACATGCATCGGCTCAATCACCTGATCATACAAATGCACGGGTGGACTGATCAAAGCATTCATCCAGAACTGAACCGCATAAGACTCATTAAAGCGCTGTTCGATGCTGATAAAATAATCATGCAATTGTTGTTGTAGATGCTCCCCACCTTGCAAAATTGTTTTGGCATATCCCAGTTCTTCATCAATCATGATGGGAATCAGGCTGAGATAGAGCTCATCCTTATTCTTAAAATGTGCATAAATCGAAGGTTTTTTTATACCAACATCAGTCGCAATTTCATTCAATGACGTGGCGGCAAAGCCCTGTTTTGCAAAACGTTCCAATGCATATTTTTGAATCTTAGCTGCTGTCACAAATCATCTACCTCTTGTACTGATAAAAGTATATTTCACCTCATGCGATATTCATAGATGAATCAGCTCATTCAATCTGCATCTAAAAATAAAAAATGTGCGAGATGCTCTGTTCAATTCTTTCGCATTGTTTCAGCCCCAAATTTTGTTGATCAAATGATATATAAATCTACCCAACTATCAGATTTCCCTGCATAATAAATCAGCACTTTCAACGCTCTGATCGTATGACCTCTTTTGTTCTGATTTTCCAAATTTTTGTTTGTATCAGCTTAGGCTATTTTATCGCACCGCATTTATCTCAATCACTAAAAAAATTTGTATTTAAAATTCTTCCTTATTTCTCTTATATTTTACTGGTCAGTGTTGCGTTTGAACTCACGCAAGCACTCAACCATATTCAAAATCCAGCCGCAATCTTGCCACCAGCAGTACTCATTGCATTTACCACTTCGATTGGTTCTTTTTTTATTTGTTTAATGACGTATAAGCTAATTGATCGCCAAAGCGTGCAAGGGAAAATTTCACTCCACTTGTTTCTAAATGCACTGAAAAACATTGGAAAAGCCTTTCTGGCCTTAGCCGTGGGTATTGGCTTGGGTATGCTTATTCAAAAATTAGATCTGCATATTGCCTTTAATAGCTGGTATTTATTATTAATCTTTATTTTCTTGATTGGTATTGAACTGGCCTTTACTCAATTCGATCGTAGCTGGTTAAGCTGGAAAATCTTATTGGTGCCTGTCGCAGCGTTTATTGGATCTTGTCTTGCAGCAATTGTTAACTATTTTATTCTATCGAATCATTACAGCCTGAATGAAGTTATGGCTTTAGCTCAAGGTTATGGCTGGTATTCAATGTCCGGAATTTTATTTACCGAACTGCATTCGGCCAAACTAGGTGGTATTGCCCTGTTAACCGATTTATTTAGAGAAATCTTTGCGATTTTATTGATGTATTGTTTAGGTTGGCGCTTTCCACGCTCTGCGATTTCCAGCGCAGGCGCTACCTCAATGGATGTAACGCTTGCGATGGTGAAACAGTCATGTGGCACACATTATGTACCACATGCCATGATGAGTGGATTGATTCTGTCGCTCCTCGCACCACTCTTAATCAGCTTATTTCTCAGTATGAAGTTTTAAACTTTGACTTCATTAAATCGAAGCCAAAATTGATTTCAACATCTCAGTCGGTTTTTCCGCTTTAGTGATTGGACGACCAATTACTAAATGCGTTGAACCATCAAGCATAGCCTGTTTTGGGGTAACAATACGTTTTTGGTCATCTGCATTTGAACCCTCTGGACGAATCCCTGGTGTCACCAATGCAAACTGTTGACCTAACATATCGCGAAGGATCTTAGCTTCTTGTGCTGAGCATACCACACCATCTAGCCCGCTTTCCTGAGTGAGTTTTGCTAAACGCTTCACTTGTTCAACTGGCTCGATATCCAGACCGATATCACGCAAATCTTCACGTCCCATTGACGTTAATACAGTCACTGCAATCAACTGAGTCTGATAGTTGCCGGCCTTCAATCGTTCAACGCAAGTTTCCATCATCTTACGGCCGCCTGAAGCATGCACATTCACCATCCATACACCTAAGTCGGCAGCAGCACATACTGCTTGAGCGGTAGTGTTCGGGATATCATGGAACTTTAGATCAAGAAAAACTTCAAAACCTTTGTCTTGCAAGTTTTTCACAATTGATGGACCTTCATGAGTAAAAAGCTCTTTGCCAACTTTCACACGGCAAAGTGACGGATCAAGCTGATCAACAATTGTTAAGGCGTCATATTGGCTTTTTGCGTCTAGGGCAACAATAATACTCACGAATCTAGTTCCATCACATAAAAATCAGTTAATTATAAAGTGATTCACAGCATGAACAAAGCAAGAAAGCACCCATAATGCAAAAAAGCGTTTCGATCATACAGAAATAGCCCTTATCTCTGCTCGGAAATAAGAATTGCTCTAGTATCGTCTTGCAAAGCCTCAAAAATATGGGGCTGATCGGCAGGATAACAAATGTAATCCCCTTCATTCAGCAAAACTGGTTCGGAAATTAAGCCGACTCTTGCCTGACCTTTCATAATCACAATATGCTCAATACTGCCAATCGGATGCGGCTGACTGCAACGTGGTTCACCTGGCTGTGTGGTGAGCATATATACATCACGTCTAGCGCCAGTTGGACAATTGGCCAATAAAATAGCCTGATAATGGGCAATTTCAGAGGAAACAGATGGCCCTTCGCCAAAACGAATGACCTGAGTTTGTGCAATATTACTTTCCATTAACTTTGCAAATGGAATATCCAAAGCCACACACAAGGCCCACAATGTTTCCAGACTAGGATTTCCTTGTGCAGCTTCCAATTGCGACAAGGTTGATTTGGCTATACCCGCCCGACGCGCGACTTCTGCCAATGACAGTCCTGCTTTTTGTCTCTCTCTTTGCAAACCCTTTGCAACAATTTCAATTGGCAATGCCATAAATCACCATAAAAAACGATTGTTCGTTTTGACGAACGATATAAAATTAATCTATTATATCGTACGGTCGTTTGATATAGAAAATAAAGATGCAAGATAAAGAACGCTATAACTTAATCAAAGCCATCATTCTCATCTCAGTCGCAACAGGAATTGTCGGGATTTCTCTTGGATCAGTTGCAGCCAGTTTTGACCTGCCCATGTGGATTCCTCTCGCTCTGTCCTTAACAGTATTAGCTGGCGCAGCTGAATTTACTTTTATTGGCATGATTGCAACAGGAGCAAATCCTGTATTTGCCGCATTCACAGGTATACTCATCAATTTGCGTCATTTGCCTTTTGGATTATCGGTTGCAACATTTATTGAGAAAAATGTCTATCACTTTATTGCCTGTCACATCATGAATGATGAAAGTGTGATGTTCGGACTGAGTCAACAAGAAGCGCATTTGAAAAAATGGGCTTACTGGATGTGTGGCCTAGGTATCAGCATACTTTGGCCGCTCGGTGTATTCATCGGTTATCTGCTGAGCAAAAATATTCCAGATATCTATGTCTTTGGCATTGATGCAGCATTTCCAGCCATTCTTTTTGCCTTGATCCTGCCGATGCTCAAGAATAAAACCACACGAAATCGAGTATTTCTAGGCACATCACTTTCCTTAGCTTCTATTCCCTTACTTCCAACAGGACTTCCTGTTTTAGTGTCCATGCTGGGTTTAATGATAGGTCGAAAAACGAAATGAAATACAGCGAGAGTTATATCTTCATAGGCATTGTTGTACTTGCTTTAGGGACGTACCTGATCCGTTATTCAGGCTTTTATCTGGCAAATCGCATTGAGATCAAAGAACATCATAAACAGTTATTGGCTGATTCTGCCTGTGTTCTGCTGTTCACCTTAGCCGTATTTAATACCCTTTTTACAGAAACTCATTTTAGTGGCATCAGTAAAATTATTGGCGTTTCGGTTGCGATCATTTTTGCATGGAAAAAATATTCTCTTATTGTGGTGATTTTAGTCGCTATGCTCATTACCGCCATGTTGAGATATTTCGGTTTTCCATAAAAACAAAAAAAGCTCTTTAATCCAATAAAGAGCTTTTAAGGGCCTTATACAATCATCAAGATTTTATAAGGCTGAAATATAAAATTTATAACGGAGTACGCGGCTGGCTTTCTGGGTTAATATCCAGAACCGTTTTCTCATGTCTTACACTCGCAGCAGCTTCTGCGGCAGCTTGCTGTGCAAGTTGAATTTGCTCTTTACGAAGATGATCAATATCTTTGCGCAATCTCTTAATTTCCCAACTGGTTTGGAAAACGCGGAAAACCTGTACGCCTAGAAGTAAACCAACAACAACACCTAAGACTAACGTCAATAAAAGTAATAACCCCAAACGCATCGCTGGAACTTGAGTAAATAACAAGTCTACTTGTAGCTCAGCCGGGTTTTGAAGTACCAAAGCAAGTGAATAACCAAAAATGGCAACGAGTAATGCAATTAAGACATAACGCATAAAGACCTCAATACTTATTCAGCAGATTCGTTTACTGCATCACGAAGTGCCTTACCAGGTTTAAAGTGTGGAACTGCTTTCGCTGCAACATCAACTGACTTACCTGTTTTAGGGTTACGACCTAAACGTGGTTCACGGTGATGTAATGCAAAACTACCAAAACCACGAATCTCAATACGATCACCGCTTGAAAGTGCTTCAATCATTTGATCAATCATGATCTTAACTGCATCTTCAACTAAAGGTTCAGCCAAGTGTGGGTTTTTAAGAGCAATCCGTTCAATTAAATCAGATTTATTAAGTGCTTCAGTAGTCATTGATGACCTCTTTAATTATCGCTACTTTCCAATGTTTTTAATAATAACCTGTTTAAATACAAAACGGTAGCGCAGTACATGATTACTACGCTACCGTTTACAGTATTTTTGTATAAAAAAGTACGTCTCTGTTACAAGAAACGTACTTTTTAACAAATTACTTCATTTGAGCTTTAATTAAGTCACCAATAGTCTTAGGACCATTGCTTTCTGCAGCTTGAGTTGCAGCAGCTTGGCGAGCATTGTTCACAGCTTCTTTCTCTTCAGCTTCGTCTTTCGCTTTGATAGACAAGTTGATAGAGCGAGATTTGCGATCAACGTTGATGATCTTAGCTTCAACTTCTTGACCAACTTCTAAGAATTTAGTCGCATCTTCAACGCGGTCACGGTTGATTTCAGAAGCTTTAAGTGTTGCTTCGATGTCATCAGCTAATTTAACTGTAGCACCTTTAGCATCAACAGCAGTTACAGTACCTTTAACTAAAGCACCGCGCTCATTCGCAGCCAAGAAGTCATTGAATGGATCGCTGTTTAATTGCTTGATACCAAGGCTGATACGGTTGCCTTCAGCGTCAACAGATAAGATAACTGCTTCAACTGTGTCGCCTTTCTTGTAACGACGAATCGCTTCTTCGCCTTGTTCGTTCCAAGAAATATCAGACAAGTGTACTAAACCGTCGATACCACCAGATAAACCGATGAAGATACCGAAGTCAGTGATTGACTTGATCGTACCAGAAACTTTTTCGCCTTTTTCATTTGCTTTAGCAAACTCTTCCCATGGGTTAGCACGAGTTTGTTTGATACCCAATGAAATACGACGACGTTCTTCGTCAACTTCAAGAACCATAACATCAACTTCGTCACCGATCTGAACAACTTTAGATGGGTGGATGTTTTTGTTTGTGTGGTCCATTTCTGAAACGTGTACTAAGCCTTCAACGCCTTCAGCGATTTCAGCGAAGCAACCGTAGTCAGTTAAGTTAGTTACACGTGCTTTAACGATAGAACCTTTAGGGTAACGGCTCATGATCGCTAACCATGGATCTTCGCCTAATTGCTTAAGGCCTAAAGATACGCGGTTACGCTCGCGGTCAAACTTAAGTACTTTAACTGTAACTTCTTGACCAACTTCAACAACTTCTGAAGGGTGCTTGATACGCTTCCAAGCCATATCTGTGATATGTAGAAGACCATCAATACCGCCAAGATCAACGAACGCGCCGTAATCAGTAAGGTTCTTGATCGTACCTGTAACTGTTTGACCTTCTTCAAGTTGAGCAAGTAATGCTTCACGGTCAGCTGAAGATTCAGCTTCCATAACTGCACGACGAGATACAACAACGTTGTTACGTTTAGCATCAAGTTTGATTACTTTGAACTCTAACTCTTTACCTTCAAGGTGAGTTGTGTCACGGATAGGACGAGTGTCAACTAAAGAACCTGGTAAGAATGCACGTACAGGACCAATGTCAACAGTGAAACCGCCTTTAACCTTACCAGAGATAACACCAGTAACGATTTCGCCGTCTTCAAAGATTTTCTCAAGTTTAGTCCAAGTTTCAGCACGTTTCGCTTTTTCACGTGATAAAACTGTTTGACCCATACCGTTGTCAAGCGCTTCAACAACTACGTCAACAGTATCGCCAACTTGAACTTCAAGTTCACGTTGTTCATTTAAAAATTCAGCACGGTCAACAACGCCTTCAGATTTAAGGCCAGTGTCAACAGTAACCCAGTCAGAATCGATACTAACAACAGTACCTTGGATGACTGCACCCTTTTCAACGTTGAGGTTTAATTCACTTTCTTCAAAGAGGGCTGCAAAAGATTCGGTCATGATATACCTGATAAAGTCCGCGGTCTTGGATCAGACAAGGCCGGTTTAGTTAAGTTGTTACATTGTCCAAAAAATCTGATCAAGCAATGCTTCAACTGAAAATAAAAGGGTTTATCTATTGAATACAGCTATCGATATAGTCCACCATTAACTGAAACACTTCATTGATGCCTATTGTAGAACTATCAATGACATACGCGTCTTCAGCTGGCTTGAGCGGAGCAACAGTTCGCTCCATATCTCTTTTATCTCTAGCCTGTATGTTAGATAAAATGTCGCTTATTTTAGCATCAAGACCCATACCCTGCAACTGTTTTACTCTACGCTCTGCACGAGATTCAGCCGATGCAGTTAAATAAATCTTGGCTTGGGCTTCTGGAAAAATCGATGTCGCCATATCACGTCCGTCAGCAACCAGACCCGGCGCCTGAATAAATGCACGTTGACGTTCAAATAATGCTTTTCTTAATTCTGGAACAGTTGCCACTTTAGATGCATACTCACCGACCTGCTCTGTGCGAATGGTATTGGTAACATCAACGCCTTCCAGAAAAACAAGTGTTGCTGCTTCTGTAGATTTAAATTCGATATCGAGCTGTGTAGCATACTCAACACACTGCTCTAGCTTGGTATCCAGCTGATCCAACAAGCCATGTTGAAACAAAGACAGCCCAAGTAAACGATATAACGCACCAGAATCTAATAAATTAAAACCATAATGTGCGGCAATTTTTGCAGCCAATGTGCCCTTACCAGAACCACTTGGACCATCAATCGTAATAATATGAACTGTCATTCCCATCTCTTATGAAGCAACTGATTTGGCTAATTTTGAAAAACCTAGTGTAATCGCTGCTTTGAGTTGTGCAAGAACTAATTTACTTACAAAAGGTGCTTTTGCTGTAAATTCAATCTTATAAGTTACCAAAGTTACAAAAGGTGTGACTTCTTTAAAGTCAATTTGCCCCAAATGGTGTTTTACCAATGGGTTGTTGATCAACTTATACTCAATTCGTTTATTCTCTTCCAATAGCGTGATTTCTTCCTGAAGCGGTTTAATCGGACCAAATCCCATGCGGCGAATTGAACCAATCCCGTCAGGACGTTCCGGATCAGCAGAATCTTTCACACGAACCACCTGTAATGGTGCAAATGCCTTGTTATAGGTTGCGTGTTTTGACAACAAGTCAAAAACCTCAGAGATCGGTGCATTGAATTCTTTTTCTATCGTGATTGCATTACGCATAACTTCGCCTTTTGATTATATCCAAAAACATTGGAGGCTTAGTGTGCCATAACTCATGAGACATTTTTAATCATTTAAGGACGTTTTTGATGAACGGATTTTCTTCTTTTCATTTCTTCTTTGTTTGAAAAAATTACTTAACTGCAAGGAACATTGCGCTTGCAGACATCCTTGCTCAAAAACAAATTTATGATTGTAATAACCACTTTCGAGTAATTGTCTGGCACTGACCAGAGAACCCGCTTTTGGCTCAGTCGTGGCAAAAACCACACGCTTTACCCGTGCATGCACTAAAGCGCCTACACACATGGTGCAAGGTTCAAGCGTAACATACAGTGTCGTATCTTCAGGCAAACGGTAGTTATTTAAAGACTGGCACGCTGCACGTAAAGCCTGTATTTCTGCATGTGCAGTAGGATCTGAAAGTTTAATCGGTGCATTGTATCCTGCACCAATGACCTGATCATCACTAACAAGAATGGCACCGACAGGAATTTCTCCCTGTGATGCCGCTAATGCAGCCTGCTCATAGGCAAGCTGCATCCAGTATTCATCATTATGTTTTTCTACAGTCATATCAGCTTAAGCAATCACGCCATAGTGCTTCAACAACGCATTCCAGCTCTCGATATTGGTTACAGGTGCACAGTCGCCCAAAATACCTTTAAGCGTTAACTGTTCTGTTGCTTTCCATTCAGGTGATAAGTCTTTATCAACCAGACGGGCACGCACACCTTCAACAAAATCAGGATGACGGATTTTCCATTCAGAAATTTGGGCTTCTAATGCAAAGACTTCATCCCATGCATGACCTTGTTTACCCCATTGCCATAACAACCAGGTAATTGCTGCAGTGCTTGGTGAACCTTTTTGCAGGTTCTCACTTGCCTGACGTAACCAGTCACTACTTGCATCACTGAGGCCAATAATCGATTGATAGTCATATTCAAAGTTTTGCCCACGACAAACGCTATGAATTACATCAATTGAATTTTGCAAAGGACCCGCAGCAACAGGACGATGTAAGCTATTCAAGGTATCATCAATCGCACGGAAAGCACCCGCTGGATAATGATTCCAATCGACATTTAAAACCTTTTGCAGAACATTATCGCGTTGTGCTTCACAAATATGCGTTGCCCAACCTACGCTGAATGCGCCCGCTGCGGTCATAATTGAGCCAGTTAAACCAGTAAATAAACCGATTTGACCACGATCAGCAAGGAAGCGGCTTGCGCCCACATCTGGATATAAACCGATATTGATTTCAGGCATTGCCAGACGTGAATATGGAGTAACCAAACGGAATGGTGCTGCCATAAACAAGCCTAAGCCACCACCCATTACATAGCCTTCGCCCCAGACAACGATCGGTTTTGCATAATTATGTAGGAGTAAATCAAGCGCATATTCTTGCTGGAAAAATTGATTCGCTGTTTCAACTTCTTTATTGATGACAAGCTGACGTAATTTACGGACATCCCCACCTGCACAAAATGCTTTTGGTGTCGTCGAATCGAACCAGATCGCTTTAACACTTTCATCTTCATGAAAATGCTCAAATACTTTAAGCAGAGCACTTACAATCGGCTCATCTAAAGCATGCAGTGATTTAGGGCGATTAAGACGAATGATTCGCCAACCATTTTTTGCATGCTCAATAACTAAATCAGGATGATAGCTATTTAAATCGGGAGAAGTCATTATGCGTCCAATTGCCAGTCTATAGGCTCAATGCCATGTTGTTTCAAATATTGATTAGTTTTAGAAAATACTTTACAGCCAAAAAAACCACCACGGTTTGCAGCGAGTGGTGATGGATGCGCTGCTGTTAGAACAAGATGCTTGTTACGGTCGATACGTTGTCCTTTACGCTGTGCATAAGCACCCCATAAAATAAACACAATATGTTCGCGCTGCTCATTCAATACATCAATGACTGAATCGGTAAAGTCTTCCCATCCCTGTTTTTGATGTGAAGTTGGCTGTCCTGCCGCGACCGTAAGTACACTGTTGAGCAATAACACACCTTGTGCCGCCCATTTACTCAAGTCACCATGACGAGAAACAGGAACACCCAGGTCAGTATTTAATTCGTGAAAAATATTACGCAAAGATGGCGGTAATGCAACCCCTCTTTGCACAGAAAAGCTTAAACCATTGGCCTGACTTGGACCATGATAAGGATCCTGCCCCAGAATCACGACCTTCACCGCATTTAATGGTGTGGTATTCAATGCATTAAAGATCTGCTTGCTTGGTGGATAGATGACTCTTTCTGCAAGTTTTTCTTGTTGTAAAAACTCACGCAAATTATCCATTTTAGGGCTCAGAAGAAACTCTGATAATGAGATTTTCCAAGACTCGTCCAACTGAACTTTATTAAGTTTGTCCTGTTGCTGTTCAGTAAGTTGCATCAACATTCCTTGAAATAAATTCTTTTATTTAAGTGAAGAATACTTAAATATTAACTTGTAACTCTACATTCGGATTCTGGAATTTTGTTCCTTTTTTCAGGTTTTCGTACATCTGAAAGTCGCTCCATTCAGCCTGTACCTGTTCTGAAAAGACAATCTGTTCCAGACTCAATTCGCCCATTTGTGTATTTTCAATATCTTCCTGAAAACTCTGTGCATAGCCAGTATCTGTTTCATGCACAATCACTGAATACACTTCAACGTCCCCTTCACCATTCTGGGTAACAGTTGAATTTAACACTTGCTGAGCGAGATAGAAAAAGATACGCGAAAACTGTTCTGCCGATGGCGAAACGGGTAAGGAAATCCAGCGCGCACTGAATGTCTTACATGCATCAATATAAGCAGGGTCATCTTTCTGCCAAAAACAGATTGCATGATCGAAGCTATCATATAGCTCCTTAATAACGCCTTTGAGTAAGCCGAAATCATAGACCATTTGCCCATGATCCAGCTTTGACGCTTTTAATAATAATTCAACTTTATAACTATGCCCATGAATCGAACGCTTACAACGATCCGATGTACAGTTACGTACAATATGAGCATTCTCAAACTTAAACAATTTACGAATTAACATGCACCAAGCTAATCTTTATCTGCAAACGAATTTTATTATAAAGCAAAAAAACATGGATTGGGATTGATTTTAAACCTTGTCACCATTTGATTAACCAATCCAGAAATTTACTGGAAAGGTGAAAGACTTCTTGAATAAACAGTCACTTGCTTATCCTTACGTGCTAAAGAGCTGGTAAATTGACGTTTTCGTTCGCTTAAAACCACTTCAATTTGTGCAGTAAAATAGTTGGATTTACTATCCAGCAAATCAGCGGCATCAGATTTATTCTGTTCTTCTATCCCAGAAAATGCATTTAGATGCCATAAATCATCAATATTATTGAAATAAGTCAAATTCGCCCGTTTCGCTTTTAGCTCTTGCTCCACCGCTTTTACATCGACTTTTAGATCAATACTGGCCAATAACAAGGCTGGTGCCGTATTCATGTTGACCTTGGTCGCTTCAGGTAATGCCGTGACATAGGGTTTAATCAAATCATAATTCTTACCCTCAAATCCTCTGACCAGTTTCAACTCTTCTACACTGTGGAATTTGGTATTTGGCGTTAGATAAGCAGGATCCAAACCCTGATAATAACTACTCTCGGCTCCCATTGGCCCTGTGGTTTCATCATCAACATCTTGCCAGTCAATTACGGCCTGACTTAACTCAGCAGGCAAACCTACCCGTTGTAGCAATTTTTCAAACCAGCGTTGCGCGGCTTCATCCACCTTTGTTCCATCAGCTTTCACTAAATTATTAAGATTAAATTTTCCAGACTCATCAACTAAACGACCAGAAACATATCCATCCTCTACAGGAAATGGCGGCATCGGTTTTGCCCAGTTTTCCTGTAAATGGTCAATACTTTCCCCGTTATCGCTATCTTGTATCAGCAATTCCGAGAAAAATGCCTCTGCACTTTTTGCATAAAGCAGAGATTGGTTTTGACGCATTAAATAACCCGTGTTTTCGGCAGTATTGGTTTGTCGCTTGGCAATGGTCGCCGCTAGAATGGTCGCCAAAGCTACCATTACCAGAATCGTTAATAGAGCGATGCCATGTTGAGATGAATGTTTTTTCATGACATTACTGACCGCCTGCATCTGAATTATTATTGAGCAGACTATAAATCCACTCGTAGTCTGTACCAGCCACTGTCAACTGAACTTTGATTCCAAGTGGTAATTTCTTCAGTTCAGCGATATTACTTGGATCACTATTTTCAGGCCATTGCGTCGATTCTTGGGGATTCAAAACAATCACTTTAAATTGATCTACATTTTCCAATAAAGTACTTGAAACTGGCTGTACCCGATTAGGAATATTCAGATTTGAATATTTGAGGCGATAAACTTTCTTTTGTTCAGCATCATAACGATATTCAATACGCTCGTAAGGCGACAAACCTTGTTTCAGTGGGTCAGAAACACCAGCCTTGCTGAATGCAAAGTGCTGATCATTCAAGACAAGCGCAGCTTGCAACTGTCGTCCATCATTAGCTGTCAAAGGTATGATCTGCAAACTATCCCGCAAGAACTGCTGATAAGCATCCTGCAAAGCAAATAAGTGCAATTCATGTTCTGCATTACGGTCTTTTACTTTTAATAAATAGTCAAACACTTTCCAGCCCAGCATCGAAAGTACTGCAAAGATTGCAATTGCAACCAATAACTCGACCAGAGTAAATGCGCGTGTATATTTCATTATGTTCTAGCTTTGGCAGGATAGTTAAAGAACACAAGATTGGTAATCCCCGCTTCGACCTTACCTTGTTCTTTATTAAATAAACTGACTTGGAGTTCAATTCGCTGGATTTTAGGGCTGATTGTAGATTGTGCTTTTTTATCGATTTGCCAAGTTTCCCCTTGAGAGGTCACTTGCTTGGATTGTGTTCCATCCAGCCATTCTTGATTCATTTCCATCATTGCCACTTCATTCATGGCCACAAATTGTGCTTTGGTTCTTAAAATGGCATTTGATGTCGATTGCGTATATTGCATCGCTACCTTGGTTAACGCAATCGCAGCAACAGCAAAGATCGCCAACGCAACCATCACTTCTAGTAGAGTAAATCCTGAAGCAGGACTACGCCGAGCAACGCTCGGCCCTGCTGCAAGGCCGAAAGCTATGCTTGAGGTGCGAGGTTTCTGTTCTACAGCAACAGAAGAACCACTCTCTGGACAATATACTAAAGACTTAATTTTCATTGACTTTACCCAAATGATCCAGTTCTAACTCATGTCCGATCGGCTGTTGCGCATAATAAAACTGGATTCGGACAGGCTTCGTTTCACCATTTCCAAACCAGATGAGTTGAGGAGCCTTACCGCCAAGTAAATCTTCATTTTTTGCTTTGTTATAATTTGCTGTATCTAAACTTTGTATACTCAAAGACACATTATTGGGTAATTGACGCGTCTTAAACTCTTTATATAGTTGCCAAGTGCGGTCAGCCTGCTGAATCTGCTCAAGACTCTGGTCATGATATTCATAGAGGTTATAACTGAAAGGTGCAACATCCGTGGCATTTTGAGTATTTAACGCAAAAACTTTTGCCTGATCAGTGGCTTCTTTATTAATTTTTTTCAGATCAAGAATAAACATCTCTCGGGCTTGCATGGCGCGGCGTTGATCAACACCACCGATATTCAAAACCACAAGAGATGCCATAATCGTCATAATAACGATCACCACCATCACCTCAATCAGGGTAAAAGCCTTTTGCGAATGCTTTGGTGATCTCATTATCATTTCAACTATGCAAGCGCAGTTTCGACCAGCTTCGGTAATGCCAAAGCCTGCTCAATATAAGCGACACGTAAGGTATCTCGAGAACCCAGATAACGCTGATAGAAGCTCGAATTCAGGATAACGGCTGCGCCATAGGTCAAAGACCAGATCGAAGCAAGGTAATCCCGCGTCGTCATGGTACTGTTAATACCCAGCAAATAACTTTCCGTCATTCGGATAATGATACGCAAACGCTGTCTACGCACCTTATATAGCTCACTGAACAGTAATTGAATACCCTGTCCAGTGGTCGAAAGCCGCTCTTCTATCTGATGGAATAAGGCCGTACGCTCAGGATGATGCAAATGGTGCAACATAAAGAAAGCCAAATGTTCAGGAAATGCCTTTTCGGTATCCTGAATCATTTCCAATAACATGCGCTCATTACGAATAATCAGCAACATATACAGCTCATCTTTACTTTGAAAATGCTTATATAACGTGCCTTTAGCAAGATCCAGCTCAGCTGCCAACGCATCCAGCGTCATGCCTGCTTCACCATTTTCTAATAGGAGTTGCTCCGCGATTTGAAAAATTAATACTTCTCGTGCTCTAAACTGAGCTTGACGATCCATTTTCACGTAATAACTCTCTTTCCTAATACAACAAAACCGTTTATTTCAAATTTAAGAGATTTTCAAAATTTTGTGTTGTAATCATGCCAATCTCTTCAACCGATTTATCATATACATCACTTAATGCTTTTGCTACAAAAGGAACATATTTCGGTTCATTGCTTTTACCGCGATAAGGCACTGGCGCTAAATAAGGACTATCTGTTTCTATCAAAAGACGATCAAGCGGCACTTGCTTTGCCACATCCCGTAAATCCTGAGCATTTTTAAAAGAAACAATCCCAGAGAAAGAAATATAGTAACCACAATCCAAAACGGCTTTTGCTGTTTCCCAATCTTCGGTAAAACAATGCAAAATACCATGGGTAGACTGCTCTGCATGAATAATATCAATGGTATCGTGCTTGGCTGCACGGGTATGCACAACCACAGGCTTTTTCACGATTTTTGAAGCTTCAATGTGTCGGGCAAAGCAACGCTTTTGTTCCTCGACGAAATCTGTACTGTGATAATAATCCAGTCCCGTCTCACCCAAAGCCCACACTTTATCGGATTGAGCAAGATTGACGAGATAGTCTGTTGTCGCGCGCGCCATCACCTGTTCATCCTCACATGGATGAACACCGACAGAATACCCAACATCGTGATGTCGGGATGCAATTTCTGCCAACTTTATATGATCTTCAAGATCAACCGAAATGCCCATGAATTTCGAAACACCCGCAAGACGGGCTTGCTCAAGTGCCTGATCCAAGTCGCCTTGATAAGGGCTTAGATCCAACATGGTTAAATGGCAATGCGTATCAACAAACACTCTTCTATCCTATTTACTTCATAACTACATGGTATAACTTGGACGATCCAGACCTTTGGATCCGGCCAGCAATTTCTCAGCTTCATTTTTATAATACACGCCTTTTTCACCAGCAAGCTGTATTGCAAAACCTTGTGGCTTAAAATGCGTCTGTTTATGAGAAATCCAGATCACTTTTCCAGTCAATGGAATCTTTTGGGATTGTTCCGGAAGTGTTGCCAGTACAAAAACTTCCTGTCCCATTTTCACCGCTTGTTTAGTTGGCACAAATAAACCGCCGCCTTGTACAAAAGGCATATAACTTGATTGTAAGGTCGCTTTGTCTGGAATGTTGACCTGTATAATTCCGCCCATCATTTGTGGTTGCATAACTTTCCCCTGTTCAATATTGAAACACAAAATCTAGAACGTCTACTTTCGACGTATAAAACATCCGAATGTTTCCATCTGATTTATAGCCTATCTTTCGTGATCGTTCATTTAATATCTATACGTCTTATATGACTGAATTATAGAAAACAATCCTGCAAACAACAAATGATGTTTAGGTTAAATACAATTTAGGGCATTTAAAAAAGCAGCTTATTTATCACTTTTTCGAATAATACGTGCCGTAGTTTTACAACAGATGACAGCTTGAAAGAAATGATAAGAAAAATACAGATGTGATTTAGAAAAAAACCGCTCTTGTGAGCGGCTTTTTAATAATGATAAAAATAAAGTTTTTTATTTTTCAGTACATTTATAATCAAAGTCTAATTTACTAATCGCTTGATCGGTATTTCTGGCAATGACAGAAATGTTGTTGGCCCCAGCTTCAATATAAAATTTACCACTGAACTGATTTGCGCCAGCACCACGGACATGATTGAAAGAGTAGCTATATACACATTCGTAAGCTTGTGAACCCGCATTAGACGCATTAATCTGAAAAGATGATCCATTAATATTTGAAATAAACTTCGGTTCAGCCATTGCCATGCTTGGTAAAATCACAAATGACAACGCAATCGCGATAGATTTAATTTTCATCTCGATATTCCTTATTTTTTAATATTATTGTGAAGTGTTTCACATTTTATATTCTTTTTTGATCAAGGATTAAAGAGCAATGTACATTTTAGATACAATTTTTACATAAGTAATATAAAACAAGGTAATGAACTTATTTTAGAGGCAAGTTCATTCCCTGTTTTATTGAAACAATCAGTCAGCCGAGTACTTAAAGCACGATTAAGCTACATTCATCAACTGAATAAACAGCTCATCCATTACCAGTTGGGTTTGAACATTCTGCTCAACCATGCGTTTTTTCTGCTGCAAATCAGAATAGATTCCAAATAGCTGCTCAAGGTTATAACACTCGACCAAACGACTAAAATCCAGATCATCATTTTTAAGCGCCTGATTGAGTTTCAAACTAATCAAATCACCCAGCAAATACTCAAACATGGTCATAAATTCTGAAAAATTAAGCTCTTTAGACCATTTATTTGAATAGTTCAAAGGCATATTTTTTTCTGCAACCAACTTCAACCAGTCAGTAAGGAAAATAGCGCGTTTCTGCAACCATTCACTTTTTTCAATTTCAATCGCCGTTAGCGGCATATCATTGGCAAGATTCAGCAATAATGACACTTGGCTTGATGAAATTTCTGGAATTTGCTGTTTGACAAAAGTCTGCGCATCTTCAAGCGTTAAACGATCTAACGCAAAATGCTGTAATCGACTGCGAATGGTGGCAGGTAATTTCAAATAATGATCAGCAAGTAAAATCAATACGACTCGCTCACCCGGTTCTTCTAGCGTTTTCAACAAAGCATTTGCAGAGGCTGTATTTAATGCTTCCGCAGGCTCAATGACCACAACACGCCAGCCTTCACCTGTTTGTTGAACAAATGGCAGTAAGTCACGTATTTTCTCAATCTTGATTTTTGCGTTTTGTTTTTTATTTTCTTCGTCTGTAGTGATATGCACATAATTAGGATGTGTATCCGATTTTAGCCATTGGCAGCTTGTACATTCACCACAAGCAGCTTGTGCCTGTTTATTTAAACAAAGCACCCAAGCAACAAAACGTTCAGCAAACTCTTTTTTGGCGCAGCCTTTTTTGCCATAAAATAATAACCCATGTCCCAGATGAGGAAATCGTGTACTGAGAAGTTCCCAAGTCTGTGCATGCCAGGGATACAGTGTTTTCATTTGAGTATCGACCATAATCTTATTCAAATGCACTCACAGGCATTGTATTGAGACGATCTAAATCCGCCTGTGTATCTACGCCTGGGGGTAAGTTCGCTTCTGCAACATCAATCGCAATGCGATGACCATTTTCCAAAACACGTAATTGCTCTAGGCTTTCTAGTTTCTCCAGATTGCCCTGTTCCCAAGTCACGTATTCTTGCAATAATTTCACACGGTAAGCATATAGACCTAAATGACGGAAAGCCTGTGTGTGTAGCGTTGGTAAAGCTTGTTTTGCGCCGTCACGATCATAAGGAATGGTCGCACGACTAAAATAAAGCGCTTCATTACGATTGCTCATCACCACTTTCACGATGCTATCACGTTGAAATTCATCTAACTGATGGATCGGCTCGCACAAAGTAGACATTGAGCATTGTGGATTATCAATCAAAAGCTGTGTGACCTGTTGTACCAGTTGAGCAGGCAATAAAGGCTCATCACCTTGTACGTTCACAATCACATCGTCTGCTGACCAACCTTTGATACGAGCAACTTCGCTTAAACGATCCGTACCAGATGGATGCTGAGGATTGGTTAAAACCACATCCACACCTTCTGCCTGACAAACCTCTGCAATACGAGGATCATCTGTTGCTACACATAAATCATCAAAACCAGCAACTTTTTTTGCCTGATCTACCACCCGCAAAATCATTGGTCGACCATGAATAAGGAGTAATGGTTTTCCTGGCAAACGAGAGCTCGCAAAACGAGCAGGAATAACAATATGCTTCATGATAGATCTCTAAGAAAGTTGAATCCCGACCTGTTTTAATTGCTGTTTTAACAACACATAACAGTCAGGCGATAAAACTGCTTCGACGGGTACCACCCAGATCGGAATATTAAATTCAGGATGTTGCTTTAATAATGCCTTGAATTTTACGGCATCTTTTTCAGTGGTAATGATTGCATCTGGATTATCAAAACTTAAATCAGCAATTTCATAATCATGATGATCTGGAAATTCATGCGCTTGATATTGATCAACTTCGAGCTTGCTCAAGGTCTGGTAAAAACGCTGTGGGAAACCGATGCCCACCACCGCATTAAAATACTGCTTTGGATCAAACCAAGGCGTATCCAGATTGGCATTTAATAAATAAGGCTGACCTACTTCCAGATGCATGTTCTGCTTAGGTTGAGCAACTTTGGTATGTTCAATCACCGTACTGTAGTTTAGGCGTGATTTAGGCTCTCTTAAATAACCTTCTGGCAACAATTTCTCGTTCCCCAAACCACGATTTTGATCCAGTACAATCCATTCAATTTCACGTGCTAAGGCCCAGTGTTGTAAACCATCATCACTAATAATCAGATCAAGTTGTTGATTTTGCAGTAACAGTTCGATTGCCGCCTGACGATTTGGGCCAACAGCCATTGGAACTCGTGTCGACTGCACAATAAGACAAGGTTCATCACCAGCAGCATCAGGTTCGGAGGATTGAGTAACCAAGAGCGGAAAAGGCCCTTCGGCCCCATAACCACGACTGATCACACCGACTCGAAGGCCCTGCTGTTGCAAGTATTTGACCAACTGGATCAATAAAGGTGTTTTACCGCTACCACCGACCGTAATATTACCAATCACCATGACTGGGACTGGTGCTTTATAGACTTTTTTTAGACCATTTTTATAAAGTGCCTGATTGGTACAAAAGCCCAATCGGTACAACCATGACAGTGGGCGCAACACCACCAACCATGAAGCCTGTTCATTCCAGGCATCCTGAATACGTTGCGCCATCGACATGCTTAATCTTCCTCAAAATTACGTTGATGTAATTGATAATACATACCATGCTTAGCCAACAGCTCAGCGTGGGTACCCTGCTCAATAATCTGGCCTTTGTCCATCACCACGATCAGATCCGCATTTTCAACAGTCGATAAACGGTGTGCAATCACGATGGTAGTACGACCTTGCATCGCTTCATCAAAGGCTTGTTGGATAAAGTATTCAGATTCATTATCCAGCGCACTGGTTGCTTCATCTAAAATCAAGATTGGAGAATCTTTAAGAATTGCACGGGCAATCGCAATACGTTGACGCTGACCACCGGAAAGATTTAAACCTTGTGCACCCAGAATCGTGTCATAGCCTTGTGGCAGATTCATGATGAAGTCATGTGCATAAGCTGCTTTCGCTGCGGCAATCACCTGCTCATCACTTGAATCTTGTAATTGACCATAAGCAATATTGTCACGTACTGAACGGTTAAATAGTACAACTTGCTGATTCACTGTGGCAATTTGAGAACGTAAATAAGCCAGCTCAATTTCTTTGACAGCAATGCCATCATAATAAATCTGACCTTCACTTAGCTCTTGAAAACGTGGCAGCATGTTAACCAATGAGGTCTTACCCGCACCAGAACGCCCAACCAAAGCAACAGTTTGTCCTGCTTTGATGGTTAAAGAGAAATCTTTAATGGCATGTGTACCATCTTCATAACGTAAGTTCGCATGATCAAATTGAATATTGCCTTTTAAAACAGGTTTCAACTGACCATCGTTGACTTCTTCAGGTAAATCTAACAACTCAAATACTGAGTGTGCTGCAGCCAAACCGCGTTGCAGTTTTTCATTGATATCAGTCAAATTCTTTACAGGTTTAGAGATCAAACCAGCAGCGGTAATGAATGAAATGAACTCACCCGCAGAGGTATCTCCAAACACTTGTGGACGTAGCGCTAACCAAAGGATGATTGCCATTGCCATCGACAACAAGAGCTGAATGATTGGGCTATTGATATTTTGCACCACAACCATTTTCAAACCACGACGTAAGTTTTCTTCAGAAGACTTATAAAAGCGCTTCTGCTCAAACTCTTCGCCAGTAAAGCTTTTCACAACCGAGTTTGCGGTAATGGTTTCTTGTACCACATGGTTCACATCACCCATGGTATTTTGTACTTGAATAGAGAGCTTACGCATCTTCTTCGATGCGATTCTGACCAGAATACCAATAAACGGCATGAAAACGACGATACACAGGGTTAAACGCCAATTGGTATAAAGTAGATAACTCAACAAACCAATAACAATCAAACCATCTTTAATCAAAGTCTGCAAAGACTCAGAGGATGCCGCGGTGAGCTGCTCAACGTTATACATCAGCTTTGCGCTGATATGACCCGCACTGTTATCAAGATAATACTGAGCTGGCAGTCTTAAAAGTTTTGCATACACTTCCTGACGAATACTGAATACCAGACTCCGCGAAATCACCGCTGAGAAATATCCACCGAGGAATAAACCTACGCCACGGAAGAACATTAACAAGACGATGAGTGCAGGAAACCAGTCCAGATTCTCACGACTACCACTTTGAATTGCATCGATAATGTATTTAAGCAACTTTGCCACAGAAACTTCTGTGGCAGCGTTGATACCAAAACCAAGCAAGACAAATAAGGCAACGCCCCAATAAGATTTTAAATACGATATTAAGCGGACATAAACCTTAAAATCTTGATTCACTCAGTAAAACCTCTAGTTGGAACTTTAGTGCTGATATTGACGTTCATAAAGCCAAGCTGGCCTGCCACATCCATCACCCGAATCACATCTTGATGAGTGGCTTTCGCATCAGCAGCAATAATAAACATCAAATCGCGACGATCTTGAGCAACCTGCTTGATCGCAGTACTTAAATCGGCAATATCTTTACTGGATAAAGCCTGACCATTCACAGCATAATGCCCTGTGGAGTCTACCATGATTTCAATTTTGTGATCGAACTGTTTAGGCGGAACCCCTTGTGCATCGGGCAGTGTCAGATTTATACGACTTTGTTGACTAAAAGTCGTGGATAATAATAAAAACACCAAAATAAATAACATACAGTCAATCATTGGTGTCAAATTAATATGAATATCTTCAACTTGAGAACGTTTAAATTTCATGATGCCACCTCGGCTCAGCTTGCACGACGGTGTTCTTGTAAAGGAGACGCTTTTTTATAGAAAAGTGCAGCATGAAATAAAGTCGATTGCTGTTCCAACTCTGCAATATATTCATGCACGACACGTTGAAAATAACGATAGGCAATCATTGCAGGAATCGCAATCAGCATCCCCACGGCTGTAGTAATCAAGGCTTTTGAAATCCCAGGCATCATCATGCTGGCATTGCCCGCAGAACCGACATCAATCACCAAAAATGATTCAATAATCCCCAGTACGGTACCGAGTAAACCCAGTAAAGGTGCAATTGCACTCAATGTACCAAGGAAATTAATATTCTTTTCTAAGGCGCTGATCTCTTGCGAAGCAGTGGCTTCCATTTGCGCACGGGCAAATTGTTCACCCTGATCCTGATGATCATAACCTGCTTTTAAAATACGTCCGAGTGGACTTTTCAATGCTTCATCTTGCTCGAGCTGTGCAATCATAGTATCAGCATCTGTCGCATTGACCAGTAAAGCCTGAGGTAAAACTTGTGATCGCTTTAAACGAATATATCGTTCAATCGTAATCGCAACCGTAAAAATTGATGACAGAATAAGGGGCAGCATCAACCAGCCACCCGCTTTCACAAGTTCCCACATATTATTCCCCAATAATATTTAAAATATAAAAGGACGTATCCTAAATATTAGTTAGGTAAACAAATATTGAGGATTCCATCCAACTCATCCAATGAGTGGTAGTGAATGACCATTTTCCCTTTACCTTTCTGGTTATGGTCAATTTTTACATTTGCTCCGAAACGTTCTGAGAGTTTCTGAGTCAATTGTTCAATGTCAGGAGAAATCTGAGCCTTTTCCTTTTCAGGTTTTGGTTCACTCCACTCACGTACTAACTGTTCAGTTTGACGTACCGATAAACCTTTTTCAATCACGATTTGCGCAACTGAAATCTGGTCTTTGGTTTTTAACGCAAGAATGGCACGCGCATGTCCCATATCAATTTGACCTTGTTGCATCAGGTCTTTAATCGGATCAGCAAGACTCAAAAGGCGCAATAAATTGCTCACGGTGGTACGTGCCTTACCGACGGTATCGGCAATTTCCTGATGACTTAAACCGAACTCATCATGGAAACGCTGTAAAGCCATTGCCTGATCAATTGGATTTAAATCCTGACGCTGAATGTTTTCAATTAACGCTAAAGCAATGGCAACCTGATCATTTAAATCACGCACAATCGCAGGAATTTCAGTCAAACCCACCAACTGTGCAGCGCGCCAACGACGCTCACCGGCAATAATTTCGTATGGTTGCTGCTCATCGTCGACAGGACGAATGACAATCGGTTGCATCACACCATGTTTTTCAATCGATGCTGCAAGCTCTTGTAAGTCTTGTTCATGAATAAAGCGACGTGGCTGATATTCACCACGTTTTAATAAATTGACATCAATTTGCTTGAGTTGACCATGATCCAAGGCCTGTGCTTCAAGTTGCAATTTCTCTTTTTGAATTGAACCTAATAGCGCATCTAAACCACGACCTTTAGCCAATCCGCGTTTTTTGATGCTCATACAGCACTTCCTTTTTTCACTTTACTTTTCTTCAATATTTCTGCAGCGAGATTCAAATATGAAATAGCGCCTTTAGAACTTTTCTCAAAATAGATCACAGGTAAACCATGTGCTGGCGCTTCCGCCAAACGGATATTACGAGGAATCACTGTCTCGTATAACTTTTTACCAAAATACTGCTCTAATTCGGCAGACACATCACGTGTCAATGCATTACGAGCGTCATACATGGTACGTAATACCCCTACAATTTCCAAGTTTGGATTAAGGGCTTTTTGTATACGGTCAATGGTTTGCGTCAGATCAGCCAAACCTTCCAGTGCATAGTATTCACATTGCATTGGAATAATCACACCATTTACGGCAGCTAAGGCATTGACAGTAATCAAGCTGAGGCTTGGCGCACAATCAACAATGATATAATCAAAAGAAGATTCTACTTCCTGCAAAGCATTTTTAAGAATGAACTCACGCCCTTCCTGTTCTGCAATTGCAAGCTCTACCCCAGCAAGTTCACGGTTCGCACCTAAAACCTTATAACCGACTTCTGCTTTCTGAATCGCAGTTTCAATCGGCACTTCACCCAGCAATACATCTGTCACCGAGTACAGTAAATCATTCTTTTGAATGCCAGACCCCATGGTGGCATTCCCTTGTGAGTCCATATCAACCAACAAGACACGTTTTTTCAAGATCGCCAAAGAGGCAGCAAGATTGACTGCTGTCGTGGTTTTCCCTACACCACCTTTTTGGTTTGCAATCGCAATAATTTGAGCCATGATTACCCTTAATATTTTTATTGAATACGTTGAAGTAAAAGTAAATGACGTTGTTCATCTAATCTCGGGACACGAAGTTCAATGATCTTACATGAATACTCATCTTTCATTTGCTCAATTTCATCAGTTGGAATCAAGCCTTTCATTGCAGCAATAATACTCTGCTCATGCATATATGGTTGTGCGGCATCGACAAAGTCGGTTAAAGACGCAAATGCGCGACTTGTAATGACATCGAACTGACCCAGCTCACCAATACTATCTTCATTTTCAACACGTGTTTGAACTGCAATTACATTTTGCAGTTTCAAGTCAGCAATAAACTGCTTCAGGAAACGAATTTTTTTCCCGTTCGAATCCAAAAGGACACAAGAACGTTCTGGTTGGCATAATGCAATGATCATGCCTGGCATTCCACCACCCGTTCCTACATCTAATAAACGACCTTGCGGCAAATCATTCAAGATACTTAAGCTATCTAATAAATGTTTAACCAGCATTTCTTTCGGCTCACGAATAGCCGTTAAATTATATGCCTTATTCCACAGCACCAGAGCATCTTGATATTTCAATAAGAGTGTTAGGGTGTCCTCACTCAGGTTCAGACCCAGAGCTTGACTACCTTGCTTTAATTCTTGAAAAAAAGGATGCATAACAGTGCAACATCTCGATAAATTTGCTGTGCAGTATACCGATTTCTGATACAAGGCACAGTAGGACTTGTTGAACGATTATGCAGTTAATCATTTACAAGCATGATAAACTGCACAATCCATTAAGTTTTTGTCTTTTCTTAGGCAAATCAAAGATAGACAAAGCAATTTTTGTTATACGAAAGCGCCTTGCTTGATTTGTTGATCAAGCTGTTCTAGACGCTCAGGCGTTCCTACATCGACCCAGATCGCCTGCATCTTTTCAGCTGAAACTAGCTGCTGTTGCATCGCCTGTTTCAATAAAGGTGCCAAAGGTCGCTTGCCATTTTCCAGCCCAGTAAACATGTGTGGCGCTAAAACAGCAACACCGCTATAGGTTAAGGCTTCCCCCAACTGTTCCTGCTCAAAAGTATAAGCTAAATCATTTGCCAGGATGAAGTCTCCTTTTAAATGTTGAGGCGGGTTTTCGACCAAAACCAAATGCGCCTGCTTATCATCTAACTGAACATTTAACAGCGTTGAAAAGTCCATCGTTGTCCAGACATCCCCATTCACCAAAATGAACGGTTCCTCACCCAGCAATGGCAAAGCATTGATGATGCCGCCTGCTGTTTCCAGACCTTCGCCTTCGTGTGACCACAAGATAGTGACACCAAATTGCGAACCATCACCCAAAGCAGCAACAAGCTTATCGCCTAACCAAGCCGTATTGATCACAATCTCTGTGACGCCAACCTTCTGCAACTTTTCAATATGCCAGACAATCAGCGGTTTCCCACCGACTTCGAGCAAAGGCTTTGGCGTATGTAAAGTCAGTGGACGCATGCGATTGCCTAAACCAGCAGCAAGAATCATCGCTTTCATTATGCTGCAACCTCGTAATCACCATATTGCGCAATAAACTTAGGCATGACAACGTCACGGATAAATTGCATAAAGTCATTTAACTCATCATAACCCTGGCTTTCTTCAAGTAAATACCACATCACTCGCGGTAAATCTTTTAAGTAACCTGATTTTCCATCGCGTTCGAATAAACGGACAAAAATACCTAAAATCTTGATGTGACGTTGAATCGCCATCAGATCTGCATCACGCTTGAACTGCTCAAAACTACGATTTTCTTTGGCAGAAGCTGGTAATAAGTTATAGAACACTTCAAACCATTGATAAACACGCTCAGCATTCCATTGCACGTAGGCGTCACGCGTAATAGAAATCAGATCATAAGTATCTGCGCCAATCACAGCATCCTGAAAATCAATCACCCCTAATTCTTGTTCATCCTCAATTTTCATTAAATTACGACTATGAAAATCACGATGTACAATTACTTGCGGCTGCTGAGTTGCTTCGATCGCCAGAAAATCAAATGCTTGTTCAATGGTTTCCAACTGCTGCTCTGTCGGCTGAATCTTTAATGAAGGCAACATCCATTCAGTTAGCAAACGCATTTCAGTCATGAGCTTTTCATACGAATAAGCTGGCAAATGAGCCTGCCCATCAACCTGTTGCAGTTCAATCAACTGTTTAAAGCTTTGAGCATAATACTCATCTACTGTTTTATCATTCAGTAATGTTGATAGCACCACATCACCAAAATCTTCCAGTAGCAATAAACCTAATGTCAGGTCTTTGGCAATGATATGCGGAACACGCACACCATTTTTATCAAAGAACTCATCGATATTTACAAATGGTGCACAATCTTCTTTTTCAGGCGGCGCATCCATGAGCATATATGTTTTGTTTTGTAACTTAATTCGCGCATAACGACGAAAGCTTGCATCTCCTGCTAAAAAGTTGATCTCGAATTGATCAGATTGGAGAGTGGCTTGAAGCCAAGTTTGTATCAATTGTTCACGTTGTGTATTCATTTGCAATAAAATCTAAAACTAGCTGAGATTTTGAAAGCTTAAGTGTAGCCACTTATCAACTTTTTCTCTATGATGCGACAATAATTAATTGTGAATTAGCGTACTGGTTAATGAGACAATGAAACATCAGTTTAAATTTAATCCTTTAGCAACAGCTATTTTGACACTCTTGTGTGGCGGCTCGATTCAATCCAGTTTCGCGGCACAAGCTGATGCTGTCTCTACGCTTGACAACAAACAGCTCAAAGCAGCCATTCGAAATCAAGGACAGCAAGACCAAGAAAGTTATCCTGGGGAACATTTTTTCCAGCAATATTATGTAGACAAATCTGCACCAGAAGCCCAATTGCGTGATAACCGCTATTTAAGCTCTTCTTTTTGCCAAGGGACTTGGGTAACACCAATTAATCCTGAAACAAAAGCGGGAGATGCGAGTACCACCACTTCAGTGATTACCGCTGACTATGGACACTACAATCCAGCGGGCGATTCAGTTCTGCAAGGCAATGTCGTCATCGATCAGGAAGGCCGTACTATTCGTGCCGATCAGGTCACTATTGACTCAACACAAACGCATGCCAATGCCGAGGGTCGAGTACAACTTGCTCAATCAGGTCTCCTCACCCAAAGTGATGCAATTGACTATAATTTAAAGACCCAGACTGGGGATTTAAACAATAGTTTCTATATCTCAGAACAACAACATGCACATGGTCATGCCACTCAGATCAAACGTGCCAACGAAAATCTGGTGATCTTTAAAGATGCAAGTTATACCGCATGTCCACCAGAACAAAAACCAGCATGGAAAATCCAGGCCAAAGAGATTGAGTTAAATCAGGATACAGGTCGTGGTGTCACACGCGGTACAAAATTCTATGTTAAAGATGTGCCCGTACTTGCCGTTCCGTATTTCAATTTCCCAATTGATGACCGCCGTACTACAGGTTTACTGAGTCCAAGCTTTGGCTATAGTAATGATGGTGGCGCACAACTTGCCGCACCAGTTTATCTAAACCTTGCACCGAATTACGATCTTACGCTCACACCAAGCTTTATGAGTAAACGTGGGGCGAAATTAGATGCTGAATTCCGCTACATGACCGAAAGCTTTGGTTCTGGTCGTATTTGGGGTGGTTATATTGCTCAAGATAATCAATATGACAATGAAGACCGTGAAGACCTCCACTTTCTTCATAACTGGAGAATCAATGATCAATGGTCGACCAATCTAGAATATAACTACGCATCAGATAAAGATTATTTTTCAGACTTTAATAACAACCCCAACACACGTACAGATCTAAATTTACGTCGTGCCTGGGAACTGAATTATGGTAATGGTATCCCTGGTCTTAGAGCTCAGTTAAAAGTCGAAGACTTCCAGACCTTGGATAAAACGATTAAAGATGCAGACAAACCTTATGCGCGATTGCCGCAATTCTTATTAAATTATGTCACTGGTGATCCACAAGGCCTCCAATATGAATTTAATAATGATACCGCATACTTCAAGAAATCAATTGAAGATGGTTCCGCACTTGAATCAAGTGGTACCCGTATCTATAACCAGTTTGCAGTTCGATATAATTATCTAACGCCATCATGGTTCTATGTCGTTCCGGAAGTTTCTGTTCGCAGTATTAATACTTTCTTCGATCAGGATTCAAAAGAAGGTCGCGGATTATCAGCTTCAGATGATTTAGAGAAATCAGTTGTCGTTCCACAATTCACTCTTGCTACTGGAATGACATTTGAAAAAGATGGTAAATACCTCCAAAGTATTTCTCCTCGTGCTTTCTATGCTTATTCACCATATAAAAAACAGGATGATCATCCAAACTTTGACTCTACTTCAGCATCAATTAATTACGATCAACTGTTTAACCCCTACCGTTTCTACGGGCATGACCGTTTAGATGACAATAACTTCCTATCACTTGGCGTGACGTATAGCCTTTTAGATACGGAAGGTTTAGAACGTATTAAAGCAAGTGTTGGACAAAGTTACTATTTCAGTGATCGTCGTGTAAGCTTAAATGAAAAACTAGATGAGTTTGATACACAACGCCGTACAGGCCCAATTGTAAGTCTATCTAGCCAGCTCAACCAGAATGTTACGATCAGTTCAAATGCTGCATGGATGTCAAACGGTGATAATGCACAGCGCGATTTCCAAGCCTACTATACAGGCGATAAAGGCAATCTCTATAACTTAGGCTATTTCTACCGCAAAGATATTCCTGATCGTCAAGACTCTTATGATCAAGTGGTTGCATCCTTTATACAACCTGTAAAAGACAATTGGCGTATTATGGGTCATGCTCAATACGACATCGACAACAATGTCATGCGCGAATATCTACTTGGCGTAAATTATGAATCTTGTTGTTGGGCTGTGTCAGTTTATGGCCGTTCTTACTATAACGATCTGGATGATCCAAATACTCCAGGAGTTCGTAAAAAGAATGCAGTTATGGCTGAATTCACGCTAAAAGGTCTTGGTGCTTTAAACAATAAGCTCGCTTCACTTCTGGAGAATAGAGTTTTAGGTTTCAACAAAATTAATCAATCTTGGACACAACGTTAATGAAGATAAAACCTTTTCAACATATCTTTAGAGCCACTGTTCTCGCTGCCCTAATTTCTTCATCAATGCAAAGCTTTGCTCAACCAACGGATGAGGTTGTTGCAATTGTGGATAGTAGTGTCATTCTTAAAAGTGATTTAGAACAAGGTGTTGCTGAAACAGAACACCAATTAAAAGCACAAAACAAAACTGTTCCACCGCAACAATACTTGCAAATGCAGGTTTTAGATCAACTGATTGTACGCCAAGCACAACTGGAACAGGTTAAGCGTTACGGCATTAAAGCCGATGAGAAAAGCTTGAATGCTGCCGTGCTAAAAGTTGCAAATCAATCAGGTGCAAACTCACTAGAAGCTTTTCAGCAAAAGCTAGATGCGATTGCACCTGGTACTTACGAAAACTTGCGTAACCGTGTTGCGGAAGATCTTGCAATTGGCCGTTTACGTCAACAACAAGTGATGTCACGCATTAAAATCAGTGACCATGATGTTGAAAACTTCCTGAAATCACCAGAAGGTCAAGCTGCACTGGGTACACAAGTTCATGTCATCCATATGCGTATCTCTGGTGATAATACCAATGATGTACAGCAAGTCGCTCAGCAGGTTAAACAATCACTCACTACCAGTGATGACCCTAAAGCGATTAGCAGCAAGTTTTCAACTGGTGCTGTAAAAGTAGATGGTCTTGATATGGGCTTCCGTTCATTATCAGAGATTCCAACAGAATTGGCAGCACGTATCACCCCACTTCAAGTGGGTCAAACAACCGAGCTAATCAATGTACGTGATGGAACACACGTATTAAAGTTGTTAGAACGTAAGCAAAATGAACAAAAAGCACTGGTTCCACAATACAAGACTCGCCATATTCTGATTCAACCTTCAGAAGTCGTAAGCTTAGATCGCGCCAAGCAAATGATTGATAGCCTCTACAATCGTGCTAAAGCGGGTGATGATTTCGCAACCTTGGCAGCTACTTATTCAAATGATACAGGCTCTGCACGTGATGGCGGTAGCTTAGGCTGGGTTAGCCCAGGTGTGATGGTGCCTGAGTTTGAAAAAGTAATGAAAGAGACACCTGTTGGTCAAGTTAGCCAACCCTTCCAAAGTCAATTCGGCTGGCACATTCTGCAAGTCACAGATACTCGCCAACAAGATATGACCAAAGAAGTGCAAGAACGTATGGCACGTCAAATCTTGGGCGAACGTCAGTTTGATACTGAAGTAGACAGCTGGATGCGTGAACTTCGCGCCAATGCTTATGTTGAAATCAAAGATGCCAACCTAGACTCTAAAGCTCAGCAAAAAAAGTAAGTTGAGCTTAAGTGAAGTGAAAATGTCAGCCACGTGCTGGCATTTTTATTGCCCAGAAAAATACAAATAAAAAATAGCGGCAATTGCCGCTATTTTTCTGCATTACAAATCAGTTATTTGTAACGATCAACCATTTTCTCTAAAGAAATTGGACGAATTTTGTCTGCATGACCTGCTGTACCGAATGCTTCGTAACGAGCAACACAGATTTCTTTCATTGCTTCAACAGTTTCACCAAAGAATTTACGTGGATCAAATTCACTTGGTTTTTCTGCCATCATACGACGCATTGCACCCGTAGAAGCCAAACGTAAATCGGTATCAATATTAATCTTACGCACACCATGTTTGATCGCTTCTACAAGCTGATCTACAGGCACACCATAAGTTTCTTTAATATCGCCACCGTACTGGTTAATCACAGCTAACCATTCTTGCGGTACAGAGCTTGAACCATGCATTACAAGATGCGTGTTTGGCAATGCAGCATGAATTTCCTTGATACGGTCAATTGCAAGAATATCGCCTGTAGGTGGACGAGTAAACTTATACGCACCGTGTGAAGTACCAACAGCAATTGCCAAAGCATCCACATTGGTATCAGCAACGAACTGAGTCGCTTCTTCAACAGAAGTTAGTAATTGAGAGTGATCAAGTACGCCTTCAGCGCCTACACCATCTTCTTCACCAGCCATACCAGTTTCAAGGCTACCTAAGCAACCAATCTCACCTTCAACTGAAACACCACAAGCATGCGCCATTGCAACCACGCGACGGGTGACATCAACGTTATAATCATAAGATGTTGGTGTCTTACCATCCGCACCCAATGAACCATCCATCATGACTGAGCTAAAGCCCAACTGGATCGAACGTTGGCAAACATCTGGACTTGTACCATGATCTTGGTGCATTACCACTGGAATATGTGGCCACTCTTCAATCGCAGCTAAAATAAGATGACGTAAGAAAGGTGCACCTGCATATTTACGCGCGCCAGCTGAAGCTTGCACGATCACAGGTGAATTTGTTGCATCCGCAGCGAGCATGATTGCACGCATTTGTTCTAAGTTGTTTACGTTAAACGCTGGTACGCCGTAGTTATATTCTGCAGCGTGATCCAAGAGCTGGCGCATTGAGATTAGAGCCATAATATCCTCCCAGGTAATGCGCCATATTCTACATGTTGATTTATTTCAATTCAGCAACTAATCACAGGAATTATAAAAAAATCTTTAATCTTTTGTGTAATTTGAGTAGCAAATCTTACTAAATAATAAAAAAGACCAAATCACAAAATAATTTGGTCTTTTTCTGAAAAACTTTCTCTGTCAGAAATCGCTTAAATCAAAGTAGTTTCAGATTTAGCAATAACCATCCAGACGCGTTAAAGGCAATTTCTTACCAATCGCTTTTTCAATTTCAGGCAAATAGAAAGCATCATCTTCCGATAAGAAGCTGATACTTACGCCCTGCGCACCTGCACGACCAGTACGACCAATACGATGTACATAGTCATCAGACTGTTCAGGTAAGGTAAAGTTAATAACATGCGAAACACCATCCACATGGATACCACGACCCGCAACATCAGTCGCGATCATAATATTGTTCTTACCTTGCTTAAATTGATCCAGCATCTTCAAACGTTTGTCTTGTGCAATTTCACCCGACAACATACCCACACGATAACCATCACGCTTTAAATGATCATACAAACGACGCACCTGATCACGACGATTCGCAAAGATCATCACCTTATCAATCGGTTCTTCGCGCAAAATCTCTTGCAATAGTTTGTATTTATCTTCTTTCGCAACCACATACACACGCTGTTCAACGTCATTATTGGTTTTTTGCTCAGGTTCAATTTCTACCGTAACCGGCTCAAATAACCATTGACGTGCAAGATTAAGAACATCATAGCTAAATGTTGCAGAGAACATTAAAGTTTGACGTTGCTCTTTAAATGGTGAAAAACGAACAATTCTCTTTACTGACGGGATAAAGCCCATATCAAGCAAGCGATCTGCTTCATCAATGACCAAGAATTCAATTTTATCTAACCAGACTTCTTTTTGCTCGACAAAATCAATTAGACGACCAGGAGTAGCCACAATAATATCGACAAAATTACGGTCTAACATTTTCTTTTGTTTTTCGAAATCTACGCCACCCAACAAAGTGACCAGATGTAAATTTGAAAATTTGGTTAATGCTTGTGCATCACTTTCGATCTGTAACGCTAACTCACGAGTTGGCGCTAAAATTAACGCACGTGGCTCACCACGAAAACGCTGTTCTTGAACTGGATTATTTAACAGATCATTGATCACGCTAATCAAAAAAGCAGCGGTTTTACCCGTACCCGTTTGCGCTCGACCAATGGCATCATGCCCTGCTAATGTATATTTTAAAACCTTTTGCTGAATTGGGGTCATTTTTGTAAAACCCAAAGCATCAATCGCTTTCTTCAACTGCGGATGTAAATTTAAGGTTTCAAAACCAGACGTCATATATGCTCTCGAACCATCAATGACCAAAAGAAAGTGGCTATTATAAACAAAAACGCCCCAAATTACATTGGAGCGTTTTTATATTGCGTTAAAGCAACAAATTAGTCTAAAGGCTGAACGTTTTCAGCCTGGAAACCTTTTTGTCCTTGAACAACACTGAATTCTACGCGTTGGCCGTCACGTAAAGAACGGTGGCCATCACCCATAATTGCGCGGAAATGAACGAATACGTCATCACCACCATTACGCTGAATAAAACCAAAGCCTTTAGTGTCGTTAAACCACTTTACTACGCCTTGTTCACGAGCTGTCATAAGTCAATCCTCAGATATTGAAAGATAAGGACCTTCCGGTGTTGCAAACAGCAGAGCCAACAAGGTTTTAAAATATTTATAATTTTAAAGCTTGTAATCATTCTGTAAAACTATCAACAATTTCCGGTTACATCCATTTGTTATAGGGTTTATTACATTAATATTGTATTAAACTCTTCCTAAAACGCATCGAGCTTAGCACGGGTTTATGACAATTAATAGGATTATTTTTAGTTATTTCCACATGTTCTATCAGGTTTTTTCAATAATTTAGCTGTTTTTTTAATGAAATTTTTATCATAAAAATTACGCCAAAATTTGTTAACATACGTTTGAATGGAACAATTTAAATGCTTATGACTGGTACACCAAATTCACCTGAAATTATTGATGCCTTGGGACAACCCTGCCCAATGCCCCTATTGATGTTAAAGCGCGCTTTAAAAAAAGCAGACCGTCCAATACAGTTTTTATTGAAATCATCAGATCCACACAGTGAAATTGATGTAACACGATATTGCCAAATTCAGCAACTTCAGTGCCAGACACAAAAAATTTCAGACAATGAATTTCACTATTTAATTGAATCTATGTGATTCTTTGCTAAACTCTTGGTAAAGATAAAATAGTTAACTTTACATTTCTATACTCAAATTTCCTTAGTGATGAAGAACATTCGCATTAAGATGAAATTGTTGACTCAAATACCATCCTATAAGGAGACTCCATGACTACTGACAGCAGCAATCAATTGATGCCCCTGTCATTGTCTGCGCCAGGCGTAAACCTTGGTGCATATATCAGTACTGTCAATCAAATTCCAATTTTAACGGCCGAGCAGGAAAAAGAACTTGCTGAGCGTTATTATTATGACCAAGACCTTGATGCTGCCAAACTTTTGGTAATGTCACACCTCCGCTTTGTCGTACATATTGCACGTAGCTATGCAGGTTACGGATTACCACAAGGTGATCTCATCCAAGAAGGTAACCTCGGGTTAATGAAAGCGGTTAAGCGCTTTGATCCGAATATGGGCGTTCGCTTAGTTTCTTTTGCAGTGCACTGGATCAAAGCTGAAATTCATGAATATGTGATACGTAACTGGCGTATAGTTAAAATCGCGACCACCAAGGCACAACGTAAATTATTCTTCAATTTGCGTAGCCTCAAGAAATCAAGTAAACGATTGACGCTAGAAGAAGCAAAATCGATTGCTAATGATTTAAATGTAACACCTGAGCAGGTGTTAGAAATGGAAGGTCGTTTAACCGCTTATGATGCTGCTTTTGAAGCGCAAGGCGATGATGATGACGATACACCACATACTGCTCCAGCGCTGTATTTAGAAGATAATCGTTACGATCCAGCACGTCTAGTTGAAGAAGAAGACTACGAAGAGCAAAGTACTTCTGCTTTACACGAGGCAATGGATCAGCTTGATGACCGTTCGCGTAATATTTTGCAACGTCGCTGGTTAGATGATGACAAGTCAACTTTACATGAGTTGGCGGCTGAATATAATGTTTCTGCTGAGCGTATCCGCCAGTTAGAAAAGAATGCAATGGAAAAAATCAAAACCGCTATGTCAGCGAGTTAAGATTAAATCAAACACAAGGGCTTTCATGCCCTTTTGTTTTATCTGGCTTTGTTTAAACATCCGAATATGTTAACTTTGTTCATCAAGTTTCTTGTTCCATTCTCATTATGTGGATAGCAATCTCAGCGCTTAATCTTGCGCTTGCAGTCATGGTCGGCGCTTTCGGTGCACATGGTCTTAAATCTTTTGCTACACCAGAGCAGCTCGCTTGGTGGAGTACAGCAACCCAGTACTTTTTCTATCATGCGCTGGGCTTACTGATTTTAGGTGTCCTACATAAAACCACGCCAACTTTCTCTATAAAAATTCCTTATATTTTGATCCAAATTGGCATCATCTTTTTCTGTGGTTCGTTGTACATTATGGCGCTTGGTCTACCGAGAATCTTAGGTGCAATCACCCCTATTGGCGGCGCATTTATGATTGCGGGCTGGGTAATGCTCGCATGGCAAGCGATTAGGCATGCAAAATAAGGATTTATCATGCACATCTATTTAAATGGCGAGTCAACAGACACGTCTTGTGAAAATCTACAGCAACTCATTCAAAGCTTGACGCTTGAAGGTAAACGCTTCGCTGTAGAGAAGAACCAACAGATTATTCCGAAAAGTAGACTTGAGCAGACTTTAATTGCTCCTGAAGATCGTATTGAAATTATTCAAGCTGTTGGTGGCGGCTAATTGGCTAAAAATGGAGTAAGCCCATGCAAGATTCCCCTTTAATTATTGGTTCACGTACATTTCAATCACGTTTATTGGTCGGAACTGGTAAATATAAAGATTTAAATGAAACCGATTTAGCCATTCAAGCAAGTGGTGCAGAAATTGTCACCGTTGCGATTCGTCGTGTAAATATCGGTCAGCATGCCGATCAACCCAATCTACTTTCAGTGATTCCACCTGAGAAATACACGATTTTGCCCAATACCGCAGGTTGCTTCGATGCAGATAGTGCGATTCGCACTTGTATGCTGGCACGTGAGCTACTTGATGGTCATAATCTGGTGAAATTAGAAGTACTCGGTGACGAAAAAACCTTATATCCAAATGTCACTGCAACCCTAAAAGCTGCGCAAACATTGATTGATGATGGTTTCGAAATCATGGTGTATACCTCGGACGACCCGATTGTTGCACAAGAACTTGAAAGCATGGGCTGTGTTGCAATTATGCCTTTGGGTAGCTTGATTGGTTCAGGTCTTGGTATTTTGAATCCTCATACCATTTCCATCATTAAAGAAAATGCTAAAGTGCCTGTCTTGGTAGATGCGGGTGTTGGTACAGCCAGTGACGCTGCTATCGCAATGGAACTCGGTTGTGACGGCGTTCTTATGAATACGGCGATTGCTGCCGCTCAAAATCCAATTTTGATGGCTTCTGCCATGAAAAAAGCAGTTGAAGCAGGTCGTGAAGCGTTTTTAGCAGGTCGTATGCCACGTAAGCGTATGGCGAATGCAAGCTCACCTGAGACAGGGTATTTCTTTAAGTAAGATGAAATATTCATATTAAAGGGAGCTTTTGGGCTCCCTTTTTTTTCATACAATGATGATTTATCTTGATTCCAAATTAATGAGATGAACAACATGCTCATTTGATCGTAAAGCAAGGTCACTTAAGACATCTGGCTTTAGCAGTTTGATCTCATTCTTTGGCATCCATGAAATCACCTGAGCTTCAGTTGCATCATCAAGATAAAAAGCTTTGGTTTGGATCTGACCTTTATAAATATAAAGAAATTCATGAAAATGCTGTCCTACGACAGGATCATAGAAAAAATTCTCAACAATCGCAAAAAGCACAGGCGAATTAAAATACTCTCCTGTTTCTTCAAGCACTTCTCGTTGAATCCCCTCTAGAGTAGTTTCTGAAAATTTTAATCGACCACCGACTAAAGAAATACTTCCATCAGGAAACGTAGAAACCAAAATCTGATCTTCGTGTTCTATCCAAGCAGCCACACGGATATTAAGCTTTCCCTCTGCTATCTCTAATGTTAAATCTTTCATTTATCACTCAATGAATTCGTTTTTAATAATCTACTATATTCTTTAAATTGCTTTTAGCGCGTTGCTCAAAATTCTGTTGAAAATATTCCGTTTGATACAGTGGTTCTGCTTGATAAAAGTGCGCTAAAACTTCTTTTCTTTTAAGGGAGTAAATCTCAGAATCTACCCAAGCATACTCTTTTTGAATCTGTTGTTCATATTCTGCAAAACGCGCTGGAGATGCAGCCAAGATCGCTAAATCAATATCCAGTAAAAATTGCAAATCCAACTCATCAGTCGATTCGTGCTTTTGCGTCGCAACAATCCATCGCTTTATCTTTTGAACATCATCTGCTGATAAATCATGAGCTACATATTGCTCAAATAGATCTGCACTCTTCAATTCATTATCTTTTGCTTGCGGATCATAAACCGTATCATGGAACCAAAGTGCCAATACAACAGCATTTGTATCATTCAAATTGGCTCGAATCGATTCAAGCAACACCAAACATTCGTACAAATGCTGGACTCTATGATAAGAGCGCTGCTTTTCACTATAGGCAGCAATCAACTTATTAAAAATTTTCTGCGGTTCAGAAAAATGATAATGCTGATGCAGCTCAAACCATGATTTTTCTAATACGGCTAAATATTGCTGCATTGCCAATTCTCACTGAATTGCTTTATTAAGCCATTTTGCTAAAGATTCAGCATCTTTTCGCTCAAGAAAAAGCTGATACAAAGTGCAGGAACCAAACTCATGTTTTAGTTCCTGCTGGCGTATGGGATGATTACCAAATCGAAATCGTCGAGTACCATCCGTATCTAATGGTAGTGCGTACACTCCATAACTGCGAGGTTCTGTTAAATGCCCTTTAACACAAACTTGATCAGACGATATTGCATACTTTAATAAATGCTTTTTGGTTAACATCCCACCCTGCCCAAGGCAAACTTACGCTGCGTGTTGCTCATCTCGCTTAAAGACCAATTCTTTATTCGATGAACTTTCAGCATCAAAGTAATAACCTTCACTATCAAATGCTTTTAATTGTTCTACTTGGCTTAATTTATTTTCAATCAAGTATCTTGCCATCAGACCACGCGCTTTTTTCGCATAGAAGCTAATGACTTTATATTTCCCGTTCTTCTGATCCAGGAATACTGGCTTAACAATTTCCGCCTGAATATTCTTTTCATTCACAGATTTATAATATTCGTCAGAGGCTAAATTTACCAATACTTTCGAATTAATTTCAGCTAAGTCTTGATTAATTTGATCCGTAATAATGCTGCCCCAGAACTCATACAGATTATGACCACGGGTATTTTTTAATTTAGTTCCCATTTCCAAACGGTACGGCATCATCAAATCCAAAGGACGCAGTAAGCCATAAAGACCAGACAACATACGCAAATGCTGCTGGGCAAAATCAATATCTTGGTCTTTTAAGTGATAAGCATCTAAACCAGTATACACATCCCCTTTAAAAGCAAACATCGCTTGGCGTGCATTGGAAAAATCAAAATCAGCATTCCAGTCACGGAAACGCTCTACATTTAAGTTGGCAATTTTCTCGCTTACCGTCATTAACGACGCGATTTCAGTGGCCGAAAGCTTACGACATACATCAATCAACTGTTGTGATTGTGCCAACAAACGTGGTTGAGTATATGTATCTGTAGGAAGTGCAGTTGTGTAATCAAGTGTTTTGGCAGGAGAAATTAAAGCAAGCATAATCAATCAAACATAAATTTATCTTGATGAAACTATAACAGTTGATAATTTTTAATGCCAATATGCTTTAGCTCAAACCTAAGCCTAATAGGGATGAAAAACCATAATTCTTTGTGATTATTAATATATTAAAATGAGAAATTGATTTTTATCAATTGAGATTAAACATAATTAACCTCAACTGATAACATGTTATTTTTCAATAGAAAAAGCCATGATCCACACTAATTCCATCCTTCATTTATCTATCTACTTAAAAGTTATTCATTCTCTCTAGCTCACGAATTAAACCAGAATGGTCCAGTTCCCCATCCCCAGCTACGATCATATTTTTAAATAGTTGATTAACCAATTCTGCAATCGGTAAATTTAACTCTAATGATTTAGCATAGCTAATTGCTGTATTTATATCTTTATGTTGGTTTAGTGCAGTACCTCCAGGTTTAAAATTTCGATTTAACATACGTTCCCCATGTTGCTGTAAAATTGGAGAGTCCGCAAAACCACCTGTTAATGCTTGCTTTAGTTTTACTAGGTCAGCCCCAGCCTTGCTCGCGAGCAATAGGCCTTCGCTCACAGTGGCGATAGTAGTAGCAACAATCATCTGATTGACCAATTTAGAAAGTTCCCCACAACCAGCTCCACCGACTAGAACTGGCTGGCCCATCGCAGATAAAACATTTTCAGCCTGTTCAAAGGTTGAAAGCTCACCACCTGCCATAATCGCTAAACTTGCATTTTGGGCACCTTTTTCTCCTCCAGAAACTGGTGCATCTAAATATTTAAGTGCGAGTTCTTTACATTTTTCACTTTGCGCTTTTGCAACCTCAACTGGTATTGAACTCATAACTATGACTGTACTCTCAGGTTTTAGCTGTGAAACTGCCCCAGACTCTTTGAACAAAACCTCATCACATGTTTTTCCATCGCTGAGCATACAAATCAGAAAGTCTACATCTTTTCCAACGTCTTCAAGTTCACTGCAAACATAGGCACCTGCTTCTTTTAAAATATCTGCTTTAGAAGGTGTTCTATTCCAGACCTGAACTTGATGGCCAGCTTTTAATAAATTCCTGACCATTGGTATGCCCATTATGCCTGTACCAACAAATCCAATAGATGCCATTATTTCATCTCCGTAGCAGTGCGTACTTTAAGTTGTTGCTGTTCAACTTTTACTATGCCATTCGATTTTAACTTTGCTAATAACAGTAATCCTAAACCGCCCATGGCAACAAACCCAGCAATGGCGAGGAATGCCACTGTATAAGTTCCCGTCGTTGTATATAAATATCCAGTTAGATATGGACCAGTAAAACCACTTAAATTACCTACAGAGTTTATTAATCCAATTCCAGCTGCGGCGCCTACACCTGTTAAAGTTTGCCCAGGAATAGTCCAAAAAATGTTAATTGCACTAAAAACACCAATCGCAAGCAGAATAAAACCGACAATAATTGCCCAGGGTTGATTCACAATTAAGGCAATCGCAATTGCAGAAGCCGCCATAAGTGCAGCACAAGCACCGTGTTTATAACGCTCTTGTTTACGGTCAGAACGACGACTCCATAGAACCATACCTACTGCTGCAAATGCGTATGGAATTGCTGTCAATAAACCATTTTGAATAAGACTGATTTCCATACCAAAGGTATTACGGAATGACTCTAATACACTTGGCAAGAAGAAAAACATCGCGTTTGAACCAGAAGTTATTCCAAAATAAACAATTGCCATGATCCAAACTAATGGATTTTTAAACACTTGTTTAATCATTTGCCCTTTTGTTAAAGCAGCGTCAGTGGATTGCACTTTTTCTTTTTCTTCACGCTCTAACGTAGTCATTAACCATTGACGCTGTTCAACCGTTAGCCATTGTGCTTCTTTAGGATTATTGGTTAAATATTTTAGACAAACTACCCCTAATATGATTGAAGGAATCCCCTCTAAAACATACATCAAACGCCAGCCTTCATAGCCAATGCTATTGCCCCATTGCATGAGACCTACGGAAATTGGTGCTCCAATAATTTGCGCTATCGGTAGTCCTAAGTAGAACGATGCAAACACACGTGCACGATATTTTGCGGGAAACCACAAAGTTAAATAAAAAATAACGCCTGGAAAGAAACCTGCTTCTGCAATACCGAGTAAAAACCGTAAAACAATAAACTGCGTACCGTTTTGGATAAATCCCATAAGTGCTGCAATGATTCCCCAAGTAATCATAATTCGGGCAATCCAGATTCGTGCTCCAAAGCGATGAAGTAAAATATTACTCGGTACTTCCGCAATAAAATAACCTAGGAAAAATATGCCTGCACCTAAACCAAAAATAGTTTGAGTAATTCCAATTGCATCATTCATGTGTAGCGCAGCAAAACCAATATTGGTTCTGTCTAGAAATGCCATAATGAATAAAATAATAAGAAACGGGATAATCCGACTAGAAACACGTTTAATTGTCTGCTCTTCAAGAGCAGTTACATTTTTTATATCTTCCATAATAATTCTCACATCAATTGGCGATCACTGCCATTAATTTTTAGTATCTTCGATATGTGCCTGAATCACGCTTTCAAAATTTTCATCTGCCTGAAAACCTAAAGATTCAGCATATTCAGCTTTCACTTGGACAGGCCAACTTTTAACAATACGTTGAATGGTTTTATCTTCTTGCCATTGCACTAAGTCAGTTGCTTGCTTACCTGCAACTTTTTCAAGTGCCTCAAGCATTTCTTTAACCGTGACTGTTAATCCCGGTAGAGAAATAATTCGGTTATCTTGAAGTACATCTGAAGAAATTGATGCCGCTTTAATCATTGATTCAACACAACGTCGCGGTGAAGTAACAAAGACTGGAGTATCTGAAGGTACTGGGCAAACGGCCTTTTCACCTTTTAACGGTTCACGGATGATTGAACTAAAAAATGTCGATGCCGCTTTATTTGGTTTCCCTGGACGAACCACAATAGTCGGTAACCTTAAAATACGACCATCAATAAAGCCTTTTCTTGAGTAATCTGAGACTAGCAATTCTCCTACTGCTTTTTGCATGCCATAAGAAGATTTTGGTGTAACCACTGTCTCATCTGTAACAACTTCTGGTAATTGACCACCAAATACAGCACAGCCGCTAGCAAAAATGACCCGAGGTGTGGTTTGTTTCTTTCTTAATTCTTCTAATAAATTTAAGAGTCCATACAAATTAACATCCATACCTAAATCAAAATCGGCCTCCGCTGCTGAGCTCACCACAGCGGCTAAATGCCAAACGACATCAATATTTTCTGTAATATGAGCAACTGTAGTTTTATCGGTAATATCACCGACAATCACTTCAACTCTTGAATCTTGTGGCAAATCATCGCCAGCAAACGCATCAAATAGAATAATTTTATTGATAGATTTAGGTTGATTGTTATCCAAATTCAAACTGCCAATTTTTAAAATCTCCTTGGCAATTTGTTTTCCAATAAAACCCGTTCCACCAGTGATTAGCACATTCATACAGGGATCCTTTCCTAGTTTTTATTCACTTAAAAACTTTTGTAATTGTCGTGAATTAAACGATAAGGAGTCCTTTCAATAATTTCCAATGAATAATTTCTAAATATTGATAACTTTTTAATATCACTTTTTTGTTAAGAATCGAATTTGGGAAAATATGATTTTTCTTATAATTATTTAATTTAAAAGCCCTAAATATGTTTATGATTTAAGGCTTGTTAATACTTTATTTATGTTTTTCATTTTTCAGTAAAATATTAATGAAAGCTGCAGCAATATCAGAAACAGGCTCATCTTTACGCGTCAAAATTCCGTAATCCTGTGCATCTAAAATTAAATCTGTTTCTAAAATCTGCAAATGGCCTTCTTTCACCTGATCAATCACCATTGCTTCTGGCAACATTCCAACCATAGGTGCACCTTTTAAGATCTGCAAAAAGGTTTGCATTGACATAGTATTAACGGTATTGGAAGGAATCTTTACTTTTGCTCGAGCAAATGCACCTTCCATACGTTCACGAATTGGTGTGCCTTTGGGATAGAGTAACCATGGCCAATTTAATAATTCCTCTAATGTACAATTTATTTTCTTAGCACATGGATGGGCACTGTTTACAACAATACAAAATGGCTCTGGACCTAAAGGTTGGAAATCGAAAAACTGACTTTGCGTCACATCAGTAAAACGGCCTATAGCTAAATCTAAAGTATGCTCACTTAACATTTCCATTAAATGATCACTGGTTTGTTCAACAACATCGATGGAAAGCAGCGGCCATTGTTTCTTAATCTCAATAATTGAGTTTGGAATTACCACTGCGGTTGCTGCAAAGATACCGCCCACTTTTAAAAAACCGTGACCACCTAATCTTAAAATTTCAATGTCTTCGACAAAATGCTTTGCATCGTTTAATACACGCTGCGCATATCGAATCACGTGCTCGCCTAAAGCAGTGACTGGCATATTTCGAGGTAATCGTTCAAAAACAGGAAAGCCCAGTAAACCTTCTATTTCCTTTAGCATTTTACTCACCGCAGGCTGACTTAGATTCATCTGCTCGGCAGCCAAATGCATGTTATTGGTCCTTGCCAAAGTTTCTAATAACACCAAATGTTTAAATTTCAACCAATTATTCAGGCTTGCGTAAGTCAAATCTGCCATTTTCAAAAATCCTTTTCGATAACTTTTCGTTATTAATAATTAAATTATTACGATTGGTGTTTATTAAATAAGAAACATATCATGATTTCAAATAAAAGAAGGATGCTTTAAATGAACTTTACGTTAAATTCCCAGAACTCATTACCAGACGATACGACTCAAGGATGTTTAATTGGTCGCGCATGGATTCCAAATCAAATTTCCGGTCCCTCTCCGATTCTTTTAAAGGGCGATCAGGTTTTTGATATTTCTGAAAAGTTCCATACGATTTCCCAGTTGCTTGAAAGTTCAGATCCTTTAAAAGCTTTATCTGATATTGAAGGAAAATTAGTTGGATCAATTGATGCGTTATTTGCCAATACAGTTGCTGAACCAGATACAAACAAGGCATATTTTTTAGCCCCAATTGATTTACAAGTAATTAAGGCGGCTGGTGTTACTTTTGCCGCAAGCATGTTAGAGCGTGTGATTGAAGAACAAGCAGGTGGCGATGCACAAAAAGCTCAATCGATCCGTGAAGTGGTACAAGGGGTAATCGGCGATAATTTAAAGACAATCGAACCTGGTTCTGAAAAAGCACTGCAACTCAAAGAGTATTTAATTAAACAAAAAATGTGGTCTCAATATCTTGAGGTGGGTATTGGTACTGATGCTGAAATTTTTACCAAAGCACCTGTCTTAGCAGCCATTGGAACGGGTCAAAATATTGGTATTCACCCGAAGTCTGAGTGGAATAATCCAGAACCAGAAGTTGTATTGGTTGCAAATAGCCACGGTAAAATTTTAGGCGCGACTTTAGGTAATGATGTGAATTTACGGGACTTTGAAGGTCGTAGTGCCCTCCTGTTGAGTAAAGCCAAAGATAACAATGCATCTTGTGCAATCGGTCCGTTTATTCGTCTTTTTGACCGTACTTTTACTTTAAATGATATCCGTGCTTGTGATGTTGAACTGCAAATTCAAGGTGCCGATAACTTTGTGTTAAATGGCATTAGCTCTATGTCTCAAATTAGCCGTGATCCAGAAGATTTAATTCAACAAACACTGAATGAAAATCATCAATATCCAGATGGTTTCGTTTTGTTTTTGGGAACTTTATTTGCACCTACTCAAGACCGTGAGCAAGCTGGAGCAGGCTTTACCCATAAAATTGGAGATGTCGTTCGTATTCATTCGCCTAAACTTGGTACTTTATACAACACGGTTATGACCAGCGACAAAGCAACGCCATGGAATTTTGGAATAAATGCTTTGATACATAATTTAAAACAACGCGAATTACTATAAATTTCACGTATTATCGTTCGATTGAATTGTAATTCATCATGTGAAAAAAATTAAATCTCAAAAAATATGAGTGGACGGATCTAAGAATGAATGATCAAGATAAACGGATTTTTTTACGTAGCCAGGAATGGTTTGATGATCCTACGCATGCTGACATGACAGCACTCTATGTCGAGCGTTACATGAATTATGGGTTAACCCGTGCTGAGCTACAGTCGGGCCGTCCTATTATTGGGATTGCGCAAACTGGTAGTGATTTGACTCCATGTAACCGTCACCACAAAGAACTTGCTGAACGGGTTAAAGCAGGCATTCGAGATGCTGGTGGTATTCCAATGGAATTTCCTGTTCACCCAATTGCAGAGCAAACCCGTCGCCCTACAGCTGCACTCGATAGAAATTTAGCTTACTTAGGTTTAGTTGAAATATTACATGGCTATCCACTTGATGGTGTAGTGCTAACAACGGGCTGCGATAAAACTACTCCTGCCTGTTTAATGGCGGCAGCAACAACAGATTTACCAGCCATTGTTTTATCTGGTGGGCCAATGCTAGATGGTCACTTTAAGGGTGAGTTAATTGGCTCAGGCACAGTGCTTTGGCATGCAAGAAATTTACTTGCCACAGGCGAAATTGATTATGAAGGCTTCATGGAAATGACGACGTCCGCTTCACCTTCGGTCGGGCACTGCAACACCATGGGCACTGCACTTTCTATGAATGCATTAGCAGAAGCTTTAGGTATGTCTTTACCTTCATGTGCAAGCATTCCAGCACCGTATCGCGAACGCGGGCAAATGGCCTATATGACAGGTAAGAGAATATGTGAAATGGTTTTAGAAGATTTACGCCCATCTAAAATCATGAACAAACAATCATTTGAAAATGCCATTGCAGTAGCCTCAGCATTAGGCGCATCAAGTAACTGCCCTCCTCACCTCATTGCAATTGCTCGTCATATGGGGATTGAGCTGAGTTTAGAAGACTGGCAACGCGTTGGAGAAAACATTCCACTCATTGTGAACTGCATGCCTGCTGGTAAATATTTGGGTGAAGGTTTTCACCGTGCTGGCGGTGTCCCTGCTGTATTACATGAATTACAAAAAGCGGATGTTTTACATGAAGACTGTGCATCAGTCAGCGGTAAAACAATTGGGGAAATTGCTAAAAATGCAAAAACCTCCAATGCAGATGTCATTTTTCCATATGAACAACCATTAAAGCATGGCGCTGGTTTTATTGTGTTGAGCGGCAATTTCTTTGACAGCGCTATTATGAAAATGTCTGTTGTGGGTGAAGCATTTAAGAAAACCTATTTATCTGACCCGAATGGGGAAAATAGCTTTGAAGCACGGGCAATCGTTTTTGAAGGGCCAGAGGACTACCACGCACGAATTAATGATCCAGCCTTAGACATTGATGAACATTGTATTTTAGTCATTCGAGGTGCTGGAACAGTTGGCTATCCGGGCAGTGCAGAAGTTGTAAATATGGCTCCTCCAGCGGAGTTAATTAAAAAAGGAATTGACTCTTTGCCTTGTCTAGGTGATGGCCGTCAAAGTGGTACATCTGCTAGCCCTTCTATTTTAAATATGTCACCAGAAGCCGCAGTAGGCGGTGGCATTGCTTTATTAAAAACCAATGATCGTTTGCGCATTGATCTTAATAAACGCTCCGTAAATGTCCTCATTTCAGACGAAGAGCTAGACAAACGCCGCGAGGAATGGAAACCAACAGTCTCTACATCTCAAACGCCTTGGCAAGAAATGTATCGCAACATGGTTGGCCAATTATCAACGGGTGGCTGTTTAGAGCCTGCAACGTTATACATGCGTGTTGTCAATCAAAATAACCTTCCACGGCATTCTCATTAATTTCAGGATTTTATTATGACCATTATCGGACACAACTTTATTGGCGGTTCACGTAGTGCACAAAGTACAACCTTATTAAAAAGTGTGGATGCAACAACTGGCGAAGCTCTACCCTATGAATTTCACCATGCAACCGAACAGGAAATTAATCAGGCCTGCGAAGCAGCAAGCCAAGCCTTTAAAACATATCGCCATACATCACCTGAACAGCGTGCTATCTTTTTAGAAAACATTGCCGATGAACTCGATGCTTTAGGTACAGATTTTTTAGAGATTGTCTCGCAAGAAACGGCTTTGCCGCTTGCGCGTTTGCAAGGTGAACGGGGCCGTACCAGTGGGCAAATGCGCCTGTTTGCTAAAGTGTTGCGTCGTGGTGACTTTTTAGGTGCCCGTATTGATACAGCTTTGCCTGAGCGTCAACCTTTACCTCGCCCAGACCTACGCCAGATTAAAATTGGTGTTGGCCCTGTAGCAGTCTTTGGGGCAAGTAACTTTCCTTTAGCCTTTTCAACCGCAGGTGGCGACACTGCTTCTGCTTTAGCCGCAGGCTGTTCTGTAGTAGTGAAAGCCCATAGTGGACACATGACTACAGCGGACTTTGTGGCTCAAGCAATTGAACGTGCCGTAGAAAAATCTAATATGCCTAAAGGTGTATTTAACATGATCTATGGTAATGGTGTGGGTGAACCACTGGTAAAGCATCCTTTAATTCAAGCAGTTGGATTTACAGGTTCACTTCGTGGTGGTCGTGCTTTATGTGACATGGCCGCAGCCCGTCCACAGCCGATTCCTGTCTTTGCTGAAATGAGCAGTATTAACCCGATGCTGATGTTACCAGAAGCCTTGAAAAACCGTGGTGAAAAAATTGCACAGGACTTGGTCGACTCAGTTGTTTTAGGCTGTGGTCAGTTCTGTACCAATCCGGGATTAATTTTAGGGATAAAATCAGCTGAATTTAGCCAACTCATTAGTAACTTAACCGAAATTATGGGTGGCAAACCTGCACAGACTATGTTGAATGCCGGAACATTAAAAAGCTATAAATTAGGTCTTGAGCACTTAACCGAGCACCAAGGTATTGAACATTTGGCAGGTCAAACTCAACAAGGCAATCAGGCTCTGCCACAGTTATTTAAAGCTGATATTGAACTATTACTGGCAGGTGATCAGCTTCTACAAGAAGAAATCTTTGGGCCAACAACAATCGTCATTGAAGTTGAAGATAAAGCCCAACTTCTGCACGCGCTACAAAGCATGAATGGTCAGCTGACTGCAACTTTAATCGCCGACGAAGCAGATTTAACTGAATTTGCAGATGCGGTTCCAGTGTTAGAAGAGAAAGCAGGTCGTTTGCTGTTAAACGGTTATCCAACGGGTGTTGAAGTATGTGATGCCATGGTGCACGGCGGACCATACCCAGCAACTTCAGATGCCCGAGGCACCTCTGTTGGAACCTTGGCAATTGACCGTTATTTGCGCCCAGTTTGTTACCAAAACTATCCGCAAAGTTTATTACCGGAAGCCTTAAAAGATGGCAACCCGTTGCAGATTTTAAGGCTGGTCAATGGTGAGGTAACTAGAAATCCTATTTAAATAATGAGAATAGGCTTTTAAAGTCTCTTTGATTGGGCAGTCTAGTTTAAATCTTAACTGCCCTAGCTCAGTTTTATGCATGGTACCCGAATAGAACATAATGAAAAAATATTATGATTTTTAACAAACCTTTAGATTCTCAAATTATTACAGCAAGATTTAGATAAAATACGATACTTCATTTATGCACGAAGTTTAAAGAAATACGATGTTTTCATTCTTCATTATCGGTAAAATAGTGGATTCTTCCATTATCCATTGCGTATCTTATGTCTGAGCAATTATTCATCCAAGGTCCTGTTGGTCAAATTGAAATGTTTGTCGATCAACCTCAAGGTGAAGTCACAGGTTTTGCTGTTGTCTGCCATCCACATCCTTTGCAAGGCGGGACACCAAATCATAAAGTTCCTGTACTACTGGCTCAGATTTTTAATGAAATGGGCTGTGTAGTTTATCGTCCAAGTTTCCGTGGTCTGGCAGGCAGCGAAGGCACACATGATCAAGGACACGGCGAAACTGATGACATCATGGCTGTGATTGAATATGCTCGTGAGAAGCATGCAGGACTTACTTTCTATGCTGGTGGTTTTAGCTTTGGCTCTCATGTACTCGCAAAATGCCAAGCGCAACTCAGTGATGAATTACGTCCAAAACAATTGGTGCTCTGTGGATTACCAACAGGTTCTGTGGTCGATTTACGCCACTATAAAACCCCTGCAATTGACGGCGATATCTTATTTGTTCATGGCGAGCAAGATGACATTACCTTGCTATCAGATATGATTGCATGGGCAAAACCGCAAAAACATCCAATCACGATTTTGCCAGGTGCCAATCATTTCTTTACAGGTTACTTAAAACAGCTCAGACAAGTGATTGCTCGCTTTTTAAAACTGTAGACTTAACAACAAATTACTAAGAAAACTATACGTCTTTTCAATCCAATGTCTGTTATATCAGTATAGATGTACAGACATTCGGGTTCTTTAATGAAATTAAATAAAAAACAAGGACTTTTTTTAAAGCAAACCATTGAACAATGGCAACAACAAGGCACCATTACGCCTGATGTTGCCAATGAGTTAAAGCATAGTTTTTCGATTCGTCCTTTTGACTGGGAACGCTTGGCAAAATACTCATTTTGGATTTCGATGATTTGTGCCGTGATTGCCATTGCCGCAATTACAGCGGATCAGTTCTTGATGGAACTGATTGAAAAAATATTTATTGATTCCAAAATCATTCCTTGTCTGATTTTTGCAGGAGTTGCGGCGGCCTTTTATGGCTTTGCATATCGTCGACGTAAAACCAAACCACTGCATCAATTTAGCAATGAAGCCATTATTTTTGCTGGTGTCCTTTCCACAGCAGCATCTGTTGCTTATTTCGGACAAGCGATTGATACAGGCAGCGGACATTTCTCTTTGTTATTCCTGCTCTCAACCATCATTTATGCCGCTCTTGCCTTCTGGTTCCCATCCAAACTGATTTGGGTATTTTCATTACTCTCATTGGGTTCATGGTTTGGAACTGAAACAGGTTATATGTCTGGTTGGGGTGCGTATTATCTAGGGATGAACTTCCCTTTACGCTTTGTATTCTTTGGTGGTGTACTGATTGGATTAAGTCTTCTCTTTAAACGTTATGCGCATTTTAAAGATTTTGCACACTCAACTTATGTCATGGGATTGCTTTATCTATTTATTGCCTTGTGGCTTCTGTCAATCTTTGGCAACTATGGTGACTTAAGTAGCTGGTATAACGTTAAACAATATGAGCTATTGCATTGGGGTGTTTTATTCGCATTTATTGCCATCATTGCAATTGTCTATGGTTTGAAACATGACGATGCCACCTCACGTGGTTTTGGTATCACCTTCTTATTTATCAACCTATATACAAAGTACTTTGAGTTCTTCTGGAATGGTATGCACAAAGCCATTTTCTTTATTATATTGGCAGCATCTTTCTGGTGGCTGGGTCGATATGCCGAAAAACTTTGGAATTTAGAGTTTCTATCTAGCCCATCTCAAAATAAGAAAGATCGTCTAGGAGAATGATTACTGGAAGTCTCTCAAACTAAAGATGTGGAAGGCCGTAAAGATGTTACTGTGATTGATAAAATTGCATCGGCCTATAAGCCGAAACCACAACGGGATTTGGTTGAAGTGGTGTATACACTAAGACAAGTGATGAATGTTAAGGGTTAGTTATGGAAAAGGATTGTTTAAATATTCAAAGCTATAGAATCAGAGCAAATGAGGAAGCCCATCTCGTGCTACCAGAGCAATCCTATTTCATCATCTTGATTGTCAATGTTGAAAAAATCCGACCTGAATGGCGTAATTGGATTTGTGAGCAGATTGTCTATTCAAAACGATGCATTCAAGCAATGGTGACAGGATATGAGTGCTCTATTTGGGATGATATCCTAGATGAAACCTATCTAGGTTTTTATAACTATCAACCACCAGTCAATCATTGCTTCATGACAACCTGGCATGAAAATGAAACTTTAGAAGATATTACGGAATTTGCAAAATTTAGTATGCAATTGGAAGATGTTTCAAACTTAGTCATTGTACATATTGAATAAAAGGTAAATAAAATGAAACTCGCAGAAGCACTTTTACTTCGAAGTGATCAACAAAAAAAGCTCGCTTCATTAAAACAACGGATCAATGCCAATGTATTGGTACAAGATGGTGATGAACCAAGTGAAGATCCAAATGAGCTAATCAAACAAGTGTTTGCTTTAACCCAAGAAAGCAATCAATTGATTTGTCGTATTCATTTGACCAATGCGCAAGCAAAATTAGAGGATGGTAAAATATTGCTATCCCTATTAAGCTTACGTGATAATTATGCAGAACAGCATAAGATTCTCGTTGATGCGATTGCCAATACCCATCGTGAATCTGATCGTTATAGTTCACGAGAAATTAAATGGAAGAAGGTCATCCCTGTTTCTAGCTTGCAAAAACAGGCCGATGATATCAGCGCGAAACTACGTGATTTAAATATCAAGATTCAGGCTGCCAATTGGCAGATTGATTTAGTCGAATAGACAACAGATTTTGTGAATTTAATTCACAATCACAGTTTGGACATACTGGGCGAGTACAAGATCCTGCATCCGCTTGAGGGATTGAAAATAATTCAGGCGGCTACGGAAGCATGTGAGCCATGCATCAATCTTCACAGATTAGGCTCAGCACCATGTACCTCCTAAACCTTTGTTAAAAGCAAAGTCACGCGTTACTTCGCATTACCATGTACTGACAGTATGTTCATTTAACCTTAATGGAAAGTTATGAGTTTTTTTCAATTATCACAATTAGAAATTGAATCATTGATCTCGGGAGATTCTATTTCAGATGTGTTCCCATGGAGCACAAATAATGAAAACTTAATTGATCAACACTATAAACAAATATTTTTAGATATTTCAAAGCTATCTGGTACACAATTCCTCGTAGATTTTGATCACTATGGTTCAGGTTATGCATCTTATATTCCTACTTTTTTCTTCAAAGACGAATTTCGTACAAAACAGCTATATCCATCCTATAACCAAAACTTTCTGGGATTAGAAATATATTTTTGTCGCATAGCTCCCTATTTCATTATGATTGAAGATGAATATCGTTGGCAAAGTAAAACCAAAAAAATAGAACGTTTTAATGGTTTTCCAAAGTTAGATCAAATTGATGAAATTAAAAATTCAAATATTATATTGATTGCACAACAGATTGAGAAATTACTATCAAAATTTGAATTAATTCGATTAAATCAAAAACAATTAAAAATAAAATTACCTTCAAATTATGGGGTACATACAAATTTCACAAATCATGGATATTGCTACTTTAATGCTTTTTTCCATTGGGAAGATTAATTCACAGGTTAAATTGTGAAATTGAATTTATCAAGTTGGATAAAACACTGTTTCAGATCACAGTTAAAGTAAAAGAAGCTCATCTTTGAGCTTCTTTTTATTAAGGGCTTATTCAATAGATTCTAGCGCCGTCACCAACAACTTCCAGCATTTCTCTACCGTATCCACTTTAACTCGCTCTCCCGGTGCATGCGCGCCCTGAATATCTGGGCCAAACGATACCATCTGCAAATCAGGATAATGTTCCGCAATAATGCCGCACTCCAACCCCGCATGAATTACTTTCAAGTTTGGCTCAATTTTAAATGCGGATTGATACGCTTGTTGTAAGCACTTTAACGCAGCCGACTCTGGATTCGGTGTCCAACCTGATACTAACGGCGTTAATTCAGATTGAATCTGGAAATTGGCAAAGTGCTGTTGAATGTTCTGAGCAAAGGCTAACGCCTGCTGATTCACCATCGAACGAACCATAATCAAGGTTTTTGCTTCGTCTTTAGTCAGCTTTACCACACCGATATTATTCGATGTTTCAACCACATCTGGTAAAGCAGTGCTCCATTGAGCAATACCATAAGGGCAAGTTGCCAATGCCTGCAACCACGCTTGTTGTTGATGCAAGGCAATCACGTCATTTATCTGACTGGTATTTCGCTGTGCCGTGATTTGCAACTGATCATCAATGCCCTGTAGTTTCTGTTGCCATGCAGCTTGTGTCGCTGCCACAGCATTTTTCAATTCAGTCAGTTGTTCTGACTGAATTGCAATAGTTGCCAAGGCTTCACGCGGGATGGCATTACGTGCTGTTCCACCGACAAATTCAACCAGTCGACCATTGGATTGTGTCAAATAATCATTGAGGAAATTGGCTAGAATGACATTGGCATTCCCTCGACCTAAATGAATATCAACCCCAGAGTGACCACCTTTTAGCCCTGATACCAGTAAATCTACAAAGATTAAATTATTTGGTGCTGTTTCATATTCAAGTGGCTGCCCCACTTCTAAGTCAATACTGCCTGCGCAGCCAAGATACAGCTCGCCCCATTCTTCGGTATCAATATTAAAAAGCCATTGTCCAGTTAAAACGCCAGATTCGAGTAAGCGTGCGCCACTCATTCCCGCTTCTTCATCAATGGTCAACAGGACTTCAATCGGCCCATGTGCAATATCATTTGATTCTAATACCGCCAGTGCCAATGCAACGCCAATTCCATTATCTGCACCTAAAGTAGTATTTTCAGCAATCAGCCAGCCATCTTTTAATACAGGTCGAATAGGATCTTTAAAAAAATCATGTTGGGTTCCTCGATTTGCCTGAGTCACCATATCCAAGTGCCCTTGCAAAATCACACCAGCCACCTGTTCTTTACCTGCAGTTGCCGCTTTGCGAATAATCAGATTACCAATATCATCGACATAAGTTTGGAGCTTACGCTGTTCCGCCCAATCTTTTAAATGTTGTCTTAATTGTTGTTCGTGCTTGGAAGGCCGAGGAATCGTACATAAGGTCTCAAAATGTTGCCAAACCACTTGGGGTGATAATTTAGAAAAATCGACCTGTATCATGCACCTATACTCTCAAATAAAGCGTTTAAATCAATATACACCATACACCGAAACGGTCATGATGTTAATGCACTTCATTTAAGATTCTATTCGTAAAAAAGACTTAGCTTTTCCATACAAACTGAGAAAAACTATGCTCTGCTTTTAAGCTATTTTCTACGGCCTGAGCCAGTTGGCGAATAATACTTTGCGTCTCGATCTTTTCAAACCACGCTTGTTCACGTTGTGGATTGGCTGAAATCTCACACAAAATATGTCCTTCGGTATCTTGTTGCGAACATAAAATCGAAAGCGGTAATTGATGATTATCGATGCGCACTTCTATTTTCTCATGTTCATGACGAATATGCTGGGCATCAAAACCATATTGTTCTAATTGTTTAAACAGTAGTGCAGCCACATATTCTTGTGTGATATAGCACTCATTCGGTGGATGATCGACCACTCCATGTTTTGGGCAATCTGCTATAAATTGCAACGTTTTCATGCTATTCCCTCTTTTATTATATTTTAGCGCCGCATCACAATCTAAATCCAACGCCTATACTCTGAATTATTATATATACAATCGTCTCTAAACGATTAGCTGATTGTCTTAGTTCTATTGTTAAATTGATAAATTTCGACCCGATTAGATATGTACATCAGCGAAGTCATCATTTTTAGTATTTAAGCGTTAAATGGATGGTTCTAACAAATTCTTTTTAGAGATAAGTACATAAAAAAAGCAGCACTCAACCTTCTCTAGCTGAATGCTGCTTGATTCAAATCGGATTACGGATTGACTACACTTAAATCCAATCCAGCTGAGTTTGCAAGCTCGGTAAAGGTTGGGAAACTTGTCGCAACCGTTTCTGTACCATGAATCGTGATTTCACCTGAGGTACGTAAACCAGCCATACTAAAGCTCATGGCAATGCGATGGTCATGATGTGATTCAATTTCACCACCCGCGAAGATCGTTGACCAGTCGCCAGATTTACCTTTACCTTCAATGATGATGCCATCTTCCGTTGGTGTACAGTCGATCCCCATGATTTTCAAACCATCTGCCATCACTTGGATACGGTCAGATTCTTTAACACGAAGCTCAGCAGCACCTGTCAATACAGTTTGACCTTCTGCACATGCAGCAGCAATAAACAATGCTGGGAATTCATCAATGGCTAAAGGCACTTGATCTTCTGGCATGTGAATGCCTTTCAATGTTCTTGAACCTTTGATATGAATATCTGCAATCGGCTCGCCACCTGCAATACGTTCATTTTCAACTGTCAGATCAGCACCCATTTGCTTAAGGATTTCGATCACACCTGTACGAGTTGGATTAATACCGACTGCTTCCAGTACCACATCAGCGCCTTCAGTAATCGCTGCACCCACCATAAAGAATGCAGCAGATGAAATATCCGAAGGTACTTGAATATCTGTACCAACTAATTTTCCACCACCGACAAGCGAGATTTTATTACCTTCAGTTTTTACATCATAACCAAAGGCACGCAACATACGCTCAGTATGATCGCGCGTCGGTTCTGGTTCAGTCACCGACGTTTCACCTTCAGCCCATAAACCAGCCAATAAAATGCCTGATTTCACCTGAGCTGACGCCATTGGTAAATCGTATTGGATTCCTTTAAGCATCTGACTACCTGTAATACTCACAGGTGGTGTACCTTTCTCGCCTGTGGTCTGGATGAGTGCACCCATTTCACGAAGTGGCTTAGCAATACGTTCCATTGGACGTTTAGACAATGATGCGTCGCCAGTCATTACAGAGTCAAATTTTTGCGCAGACAGCATGCCTGATAACAAGCGCATACTGGTGCCTGAGTTGCCCATATACAATGCGCTTGCAGGTGCTTTTAAGCCTTGCATGCCCACGCCATGAATGGTCACTTCACCATTCTTTGGTCCTTCGATGCTCACGCCCATATCACGGAATGCCTGTAAAGTTGCGAGTGCATCTTCACCTTCCAAAAAGCCTGTCACATGAGTTGTGCCTTCTGCAATCGCACCAAACATAATTGAGCGATGTGACACAGATTTGTCACCCGGTACGGTGAATTTACCTGTAAATGTTTTCTTTCCCGGTAAAATGCTAAATTGCTGTGTCACCTTGTTTTTCTCCATCAAAGGTTTTTTGGCTAACATATGATTAAAATGTTGGCGTGCCGCTTGCGCGTGGCCCAATAGCCCCATCAACGCATGCGAATCTTCCTGTTCAATCAATTTCTTTAAAACGGATAATTGCTGTTCGAAACCATCAACAGCATTCAAAATTGCGGTTTTGTTGGCAAAGAAAATATCATGCCACATCTGTGGATCGCTGGCTGCAATTCGAGAGAAGTCTCTAAAACCACCCGCAGCATAGCGGAAAATATCTAGATTATCTTCTCGATTTGCCAGTTGCTCAACCAGATTGAATGCCATCAAATGCGGTAAATGACTGGTATGTGCCAACACTTCATCATGTTTAGCAACATCCATGCAAATCACTTCTGCTTTTGCCGCAGACCAAAGCTGAATCAGCTTTTCAACCGCCCACTCCGCGCTGGTCGGCAGTGGCGTTAGAATCACTTTGTGATTGACGAATAAATCAACTTTACCCGCATGCACACCAGTATGTTCTGCACCTGCAATAGGATGCCCCGGCACAAAACCGACAGGTAAATTTTCACCAAATACTGCTTTTGCCGCTTCAACCACATTGCCTTTGGTACTACCTACATCGGTAATAATGGCATTTTCGGCAAGAAAGGGCTTGATCTGTTCAAGCACTTTTTGTGTCGCACGAACGGGTAATGCTAAAACAATTAAATCTGCATCCTGAACTGCTTCTTCAGGTGTTGCATAACCGTGTTGAATAAGACCGAGTGTCTTGGCATCTTCTAATGTTTTTTTTGAGCGTGTTGAAGCCACAATTTGAGATGCAAGTTGTTCTGCCACAATTACACGGGCAAGACTAGACCCAATCAGTCCAAGTCCGATAAATGCAACTTTTTTAAATAATGGTTGAGACATAAAACATATTTGCCTAATGAGACGACATTGATATGGATAGATACCGAAGTCATCTATCCATTCGATAAAACGGGATTACAAAACAGCGATTGGATAAGATCCGAGTACACGTAACTCTTTTACCATTGGACGAATTTCTTCCAATGCCGCCGCAACATTTTCCTGACCGATATGTCCTTCTAAATCGATAAAGAACACATAAGCCCATTTTTCAGGTAATGCTGGACGTGTTTCAATGCTGGTCAAGCTGATTTGATGCTTCGCAAACGGTGCAAGAATTTCCAGTAAAGCACCAGCACGATCATGTGCAGAGATTAATAACGAGGTCTTGTCATTCCCGCTTTGAGGAATCTTCTCACGCCCAATCACAAGGAAACGTGTGGTATTTTCTGGGTTATCTTCAATATTGCTATGTAAAATCTCAAGATTGTACATACTTGCCGCAATATCAGATGCAATCGCAGCAGAGTGCCATTCGTTACGAATACGGCGAGCCGCTTCTGCATTTGAATTCAGTGCAACACGCTCAACGCCTGGATAATGTGCATCTAGCCATTTACGGCATTGAGCCAAGGTTTGCTGATGCGCATAAATCTGCTTGATGCTGTCTTTACGGGTATTTTCTGAGACAAGGAATTGGTGATGGATACGAAGCTCAACCTCACCAATCACATTCACTGTCGATGCTTTAAAGCAATCCAGCGTATGGTTCACAATCCCTTCAGATGAGTTCTCTACAGGAACAACACCATAATGCGCACTGCCCGCTTCAACTTCACGGAAAACTTCATCAATGGTTGGTAATGGACGCACAACCGCATCTTTACCAAAATGCTTTAACACAGCAGAGTGCGTATACGTCCCTTCTGGCCCTAAAAATGCAATGCTTTGTGGTGCTTCAAGCGCCAGACATGCCGACATGATTTCACGGAATAAGCGTGCCATGGTTGCATCAGACAAAGGCCCTTGATTACGCTCCATAACTTTACGGAGCACTTGCGCTTCACGTTCCGGGCGATAAAACAGTGGATTTTCTTCGGATGCAAATTTCGCTTTAGCTACCGCTTCTGCCAGTGTCGCACGGCGGTTGAGTAACTCTTGGATTTGTTGATCAACACTATCAATATCGTTACGAATTTGTTCTAAATTAAGTGAATTCGATGTGTTTTGTCCATCGTTTACCATTGAATGCAACCTCAGCAAAATCATCTATAAGAATGGATTACAATCTATCTATGAATCGATTATCCGAGCTAGAGTATAACAATACTTTTATGCATTAAACACGCTGAGTTTTAACTCTTTTTCCCATTAAACTTTATTGATAATGATTTTCATTATATATTTCTTGTCAAAATTTTGATGAGTGTAAATAAAGTGATGTTGAAACGTCTTGGTATTTTAACTTTTTCTCTTATGATCGCGACCCAATCCGTGGTTGCGCAGCCTTCTACAGCAAGTTCCAGTTCAGCACGTGAAGTGCAAGCAAATACCCAGACCAGACAAAGTTTTATCCTGAAATCGAAATATACTGCTCAGGATTACCTGATTCAGATTTCTATTCCTGATCGTGCAGCACCTGTAGAAGGCTTTCCTGTGCTGTATGTTTTAGATGGCAATGCCGCTTTTGAAAGTGCTGCCAATATTGCGAAATCAGTTGGTGCAGGTGCAAATCGTTTGGGGCTTAGCCCTGTGGTGATTGTTGCGGTAGGCTATCCAGACCAAAACACCTTTTATGTGCAAAAACGTGCCTTAGACTATACCCCTAAAACGTCTGCTGAGTTTCAAGCTCAGGCAAAATATCAATATGGTGGTGCAGACCAGTTCATCCAGTTTTTGGATAAAGAACTGAAACCAGCAATCAGTTCACGTATTAAAGTCAATGCGCAACAACAAAGCTTATTCGGACACTCCTTTGGCGGCTTGTTTGCATTGCATACCTTCTTTTCCAAGCCACAAACATTTCAGCGCTATATTGCAGCAAGCCCTTCACTCTGGTTTGACAACTACGCCTTATTAAATAGACAGGCTGAATGGTTAAAGAATCAAGCCAATACAACTCAAAACGTAATGCTCATGACCACTGTGGGTACACAAGAATTAGGCAAAGGCCCTGCGGCAGATCCAGATGCTTTAAAAAAGCAAAATGATTTTTATCAAAATTTTAAAGACCAACACTCAAAACAATTTTCTTTTTGGCATTTTCAGCATCCCGCTGAACAACACCTGACTAATATGTATGCCAGCTTACCTAAAGCCATTCTACTTGCAGGATGTCAAACTGAACGTTGTGCGGCCTTATTTGATGAACCAAAGCCTTAATCTCCTCCTGCATGAAACAAAATAGCCTGCTATTGGGCAGGCTATTCTTTGAAGCGTATGAATTAAGCTTTACCAATAATTCCACGCGCCACGATTTCTTTCATAATTTCGTTCGTTCCACCATAAATACGTTGGATACGCGCATCAACGAAGAAACGTGAAATTGGGTATTCAGTCATATAACCATAACCACCAAATAACTGAAGCAGGTTATCTGCAACTTTCATTTGCATATCAGTACTGAAGCTCTTCAATGCCGCAGCAGTTTCTACGTCCAGTTTACCTTCGTTATAGAGCTCAACGTTTTGGTTATAGAAAGCAGCAGTTGCCAGCTCATCAATCTTCGCTTGTGCCAAGACAAAACGTGTATTCTGGAATTGTGAAATTGCCTGACCAAACGCCTGACGCTCTTTGACATAAGCCGTTGCTAAATCAATTGCTCCACGAATCGCACCTAAAGCTGTTGCTGCAATCGCAGTACGTTCACGTGGAAGCTCCTGCATCAAGTAAGCAAAACCTTGCCCTGCTTGACCTAGCAATTGATCTTTCGGCACTTTGACATTATCAAAGAACAGCTCTGAGGTATCTTGTGAATGTAATCCGATTTTGTCGAGGTTGGTACCCTTTTTAAAGCCTTCCAAATGCGTATCGACTAACATCAATGACACACCTTTAGCACGCGCCTGTGGATCAGTTTTTACTGCCAGCACAACCAGATCAGCATGCTGACCATTTGAAATAAAGGTTTTCGAACCATTTAATACATAGTGGTCATCTTGCAAAATTGCACTGGTACGCATTGCCTGTAAGTCTGAGCCTGCACCTGGTTCAGTCATACCAATCGCACCAACGACTTCACCCGACACCATTTTCGGTAACCAGTACTGTTTTTGTTCTTCTGTTGCAATGTGCTGAATATATGGCGCAGCGATTTCAGAATGACATGAAATTGCAGTAGATAATGCACAGTAACCTGCACGGGCAGATTCTTCCACCAACATGAGTGAATAATGCGTTGGAACACCATAACCACCGTATTCTTCTGGTACATCCACACACAAGAATCCATTTTCACCCAATGCAGACCACACTGAACGCGGCATAATGCCTTCACGTTCCCATTGATCATAATGCGGTGCAATCTGCTCACTCATAAAGCGTTTAAAATTATCACGGAAGAGTTCCAAATCTGCATCATAAGCTAACATCTTTATTTCCTTTCGCTTTCTTTGTTCTTAAAAATTTGTACGAAGTCATGCTAATAACTTTTAGATCAGATGTCATGTCCCGTTTACATCAAATCACTAGACTGATTCGGTCAATAATTTTGTTTGCATCTTGGTTCTTTAAACCACAGTTGCTTATTGATTAAACAGCTTGCTGGTTTTTTTATGCTACCTGACCCGATTTTATGTCATATTGATCTCATTCTCAGTGACAATCCTCAATACGGCCATGAACACAAAACGAAATATCTATAAAACCGCAGAACATCCATTTGCTCAATATGTTCGTATTTTAGGGAAAGGCAAAACAGGTTCACGTTCACTCAGTTACGAAGAGGCTTATCAAGCCTTTAGCATGATATTGAAAGATGAAGTACTGGACGTGCAGCTTGGCGCGTTTTTAATGCTACTTCGCGTTAAAGAAGAATCTGTCGATGAACTGGCAGGTTTTGTCCAAGCTACGCGTGACCAGCTTAACTTTCAGCCGCTGGAGGTGGATCTTGACTGGTCTTCTTATGCAGGTAAACGTAAACACTATCCGTGGTTTTTATTGGCTGCACTGACTTTAGCGCATCATGGTTACAAGATTGTGATGCACGGTGCGTCTGGCCACACGATTAACCGTGTTTATACTGAACAGGTTTTGCAATACTTAGGCTATTCTATTTGCCAGAATGAACAGGATGTCCGTGAACAACTTGAACAGCACAACTTTGCCTACCTTCCACTAGAAGCAATTTCACCGATTTTAAGCGAACTTATTTCACTGCGAAATGTGATGGGATTACGCTCTCCGATTCACACTCTGGCGCGACTGATTAATCCATTTAATGCCAAAGCCACCTTACAAGCTATTTTTCATCCTGCTTATCGAACGTCACACCAGCAAACTGCTTTCCGTTTGGGATATCAAAATAGTGCGGTGATTAAGGGTGAAGGCGGCGAGTTTGAACGTAATCCTGATGCCAAAACTTTAATCTGTGGGATTAAAAATGGTGAGTTATATGAACATGAGCTGCCAAAACTCACTCCTGACCGCAGCCCGATTGAAGAAGAGCTTGATCTTGCAGTATTTAAAGCGGTGTGGCTGGGTGAGCAAACGCATGAATATGGAGAAATGGCAGTGATCGAAACGATGGGGATTGCGTTGTATACCATGGGTGTGGTCAGTAGCTATGATGATGCAATGACAAAAGCGAAAGAGCTTTGGGAAAGTCGTTTCTGATCTAGAATTAATGACCAAGGTTATATTGCATAATCTTGGTCTTAATCTTCAACATAATAAAAATCTGGCCAAAATGGATATTCCTGACCTGAAGAGTGAATATTTCTCAAGATGAGTTGATCGCCAATTTTAAATGTGATTTTGTTTGAATCGTAGGCACCAGATAGATAAGCATCTCGCTGCTGACCAATCAGCTTATTACAATATGAGTAATGGGCTTTGCTCTTTTGAGAGCTTCGCATTGTTTGGGCATCCAGAACTTTAATCCCAATCAGCAACATGGGATAACCATCATTCTTTAAGGGGGTATACTCTGTTTGAGGCGAAGCATATTTTTGACTGGCGACAACTTTCACTTTGAGTAAACATTCAATCGGCTGTTTTGCGAATGTAATTCCACTGAACATGGTTAAACACAATAGCGTGCAAACAGATTTCTGAAGTTTCATAAAATTCATGATGACATTTTTAATGAAAATGAAAAAAAGCCCAGTGATCACTGAGCTTTTTAAATTTAAACAAACCTAATCGGCTTAAATTCAGGTTCATTTTTGTGATGATCATCATCACATTCCTCACCTTCTTCTTTAGTACCACGGTCGATATAACCACTGCGCTGTTCTTTTGGTAAATTTTCCATTTCCCATGCGTAAACTGCTTGCATACAGATTTCACGCTGCTCTTTGGTCAATACAACACCATTTGGCCATTTGCCAATTTCAACAGCTGTACGAAGACGCTCAACAATTTCAGGATTTAAAATAGCGAGCATTTGTTCAATATTCATGAGTCATCCTGTTGAAAAGATTCAAAATCTTGATTCCACCCTAACTTGGTACGACATGCCATATAGAAGTCATAACCTGGTGGATGTAATAAGCTTAGTTTAAACGGATGTTTACGGATATGCACCGTGTCGCCAACATTTAATGCAACACTATGTTGTCCATCAGCACTAACCATAGGCAATACACGATTTTCACGGATGGTAATCTTGATTTCGCTTTGCCCCCCCACCACGATAGGACGTGATGACAAGGTATGCGGATGCATCGGAACTAGTGCAATCGCATCCATACTTGGATGTAAAATCGGCCCGCCGCCTGACAGCGCATAAGCAGTCGAACCCGTTGGTGTAGAAACAATCAAACCATCACTATGCTGACGATAAACATATTGCCCATCAATATTCAGTTCAAAATCGATCATATGCACCGATTTTCCTGAGTGCAACACCACATCGTTCAATGCAATCGCATCATAAATGGTTTCACCATTGGTACGGACTTCCATTTCCAGTAAGAAACGGCGATCCAACTGAAACTGGCCTTGTAATACCTGATCCAGCTTGAAAATAGCTTCCGCTGGCTTAATGTCGGTTAGAAAGCCGAGTCGACCACGGTTAATACCGAGCACTGGCGTATTATGTCTAACCAAAGCTCGCGCTGCATGTAACAGTGAACCATCACCGCCCACCACAATCACTAAATCTACGACTTCACCCAGCAAGTTACGGCTTACAGTCTGCCCATGACTATAGGGGACAAGTTTCGCTGTTTCCTGATCAAAAACGGGGTTTAAACCTAAATTGATCAAATGATCATGAATTAAACATAACGTTTCTACTACAGAATACTTGTCTGGTCGTCCAATGAGACCAATATTTCGAAAGGATTTATGTGAAATTTGCACGAATAATTCAGCTCCGTCGCGATTACTGACTATCATATCATTAACAACTAATGTTGCGTTGATGATTGATTAAAAAGTATAAAAATGTCTATCCGTTGTTTTTTTATACCTTTAATGTCAACACATTCTTAATCTTTTTATTGCATGTTGCTATTTATTCACAGTTTTATGATTGCAAAATGACAATAAGCTATCGCATCATTACCGTCATTGTTTTGGTTTTAACGCAAATCTATGAAGTTTGAACGTGGTATTGGTTTTCTAGCACTCATTTTCTCAATGTTAGTGATAGGTGTCTTTGTTGCCTTTAGTATCTATCTGATCCGACTGGATAATATTATTCGTGACAAGTTTGAAGGTCAGCGTTGGGACATCCCTGCCAAGGTGTTTGCACGCCCATTGGAAATCTATGCCAATGCACCGATTACTCAGGATAATTTTACGCAAGAGTTAAAATTACTTGGGTATAAGAATACGGCTAACTACGATAAGTCTGGTAGCTATGTGGTTCAAGGCAATCAGATGTATGTACACACCCGTGGTTTTGACTATGGTGATAGTACTGAGCCTGAACAGGTACTGGAACTAGCATTTGCCAATGGCGAAGTGAGTGAGGTTCGCTCAACCAAACCCTCAAATACAGGGATTGCACGTTTAGAACCTTTATTGATTGGTGGTATTTATCCGCAACATAATGAAGACCGCGTTCTCATTAAATTGAATAAAGTACCAAAAACCCTGATCGAAGCTCTGATCTCGACGGAAGATCGTAACTTCTATCACCATCATGGTCTTTCGATTCGTGGTACTGCCCGTGCTGTCGTGAGTAATGTGACAGGTGGCCGTCGTCAAGGTGGTTCAACCTTAACGCAGCAGTTGGTGAAGAACTTCTATCTTTCACCTGAAAAAACGCTGAAACGTAAAGTCAATGAAGCACTTATGGCGCTATTGATTGAATTACATTACAGCAAAGATGAGATTCTGGAAGCTTACTTAAATGAAGTGAATTTAGGCCAAAATGGTAGCTATTCTATTAATGGTTACGGCTTGGCTTCACAGTTTTACTTCGGTCTGCCATTGCGTGAACTGAATATTTCACAACAGGCATTTCTGGTTGGCCTAGTTCAAGGCCCTTCTCTCTACAATCCGTGGCGTAATCCAGAATCGGCGAAGAAACGTCGTGATGTTGTACTAAACAACATGAAAGTGATGGGTTATTTGACCGATGCAGAATATGAAGATGAAATTGCCCGTCCTTTAAATGTGGTTAGCAAGCCAACTTTAGGCCCTGCAAAATTCCCTGACTTCTTGGATATTGTGCGTCGTCAATTACGCACGGAATATCAGGAAAGTGATATTACCAATCAAGGTTTAAGAATTTTCACAACCCTTGATCCAATCGCACAAACTCAGGTACAGAACGCATTTAAGAGTACCGTCAGCCGTTTAGCCAATGCCAACCCGGGCCGTTTAAGAAACCTGCAAGGTGCTGTGCTGGTTGCCCACCCTGAAAATGGTGAACTGGTTGCAGCCGTAGGTTCAACACAGGACTTTACTGGTTTTAACCGTGCGCTTGATGCAAAACGTCAAGTGGGTTCTTTGCTTAAACCGATCATTTACTTGAACGCAATCGAGTCAGGCCGATACACATGGGCAAGCCCGATTGAAGATAGCGCAGTCAATATTCCAATTGATGGTGATAAGAGCTGGACACCGAAAAACTATAGCGGCGGTGAGCATGGTGTTGTACCAATGCAACAAGCTTTGGCAAACTCATACAACTTATCCACTGTCCGTTTAGGCAATGAATTTGGTTTATCTGCATTTAGCAATAAATTAAGACAGTTTGGTGTGACTTCAGATATTCCTGCCTACCCTTCGATCTATCTGGGCGCAGTGAATATGTCACCGATGGAAGTATTAAGCATCTATAGCAACTTTGCGACAGGTGGCTTTAAATATCCACCTCGCTCTATCCGTACTGTGGTGGATGCCAAAGGACATTTACTGGAGCGTTATGGCTTAAATGTACAACAGACCATTGACCCTGCTGCAGCCTATATCCTGAACTTTGGCTTACAACAAGTGATGCGCTCTGGTACAGGTCGCTCTGCCTATAACAGCTTACCTGAGTCATTAAATCTGGCGGGTAAATCTGGTACCACCAATGACACCCGAGATTCATGGTTCGCAGGTTATTCAGGCAATCATGTTGCAGTGGTGTGGTTAGGTCTCGATGACAATAAAGTCACAGGTTTAACAGGTTCATCAGGTGCACTTCCGGTCTGGACCAATGTGATGAAACAGCTTCGTCAAGAGCCTGTTAATCTGCGCCAGACTGATAATGTGCAATGGCAATGGATTGATAGCGCGAGTGGTGATTTATCTGCACAAGGCTGTGATGGTGCAATGTATATTCCATTACTCCGTCAAACCGTGCCACGTCGTGCAACCTTATGTGGTCAATCTCATTATGAAGTGGAACCGACCTATATTCCACAAACAGATGACACACAGAATGATGAGCATGAGGATAGCATTGGTAACTATATTCGTGAGAGTGAAAACCAGATGGATACAGATTTATCCAATCGTAGCCCTGCACGCGTTATTTCCAGCGGCAGCTATAACGGTAACGGTGAGAACTAAGCCTCAAAAGGATGATTGGACATGATGAAGAAAACAGTAGCGATTATCGGAATGCTTATACTGGCGGGTTGTACAACGGCACCTGAAAAGACGCCAACCAAGACCACGCCAACTCACCCACCGAAGAAAGTGACTCAACCTTCTTCTGGGGTGAAAATTACGCCTTATGATCAAAAAGAGATTAAGCGTCAAAGCGTTCCTGTGGTTATGCCTCAACAAAAGGTTCAGCAGAAGTTTAATGATGGTAGTCAGCTACCTGCATTTAAAACCTTGATGCAAAAAACGCAGGTCGCTTATAAGCAGCAACAACTTGCGGAAGCTGAACGTTATGCCCTTCAGGCGCAACGTATCGCGCCACAAGCCACCGAAACTTATTTATATTTGGCAATGATTGCCGATCAACGTAAAGAGTATGCCAATGCAGAAGCATTGGCACGCCGTGGCCTCAGTTACGCGCAAAGCAATGCCATGAAAAAGCAGTTGTGGTTAATTATTCTTAAAGCCAGTGAAGCCCGTAATCATTCGGTGAAGGCCCAAGAAGCTCGCAGAGCCCTTCAGGCCCTTTAAAACTAGTCAATTGCACTAAACTGACGGATCCCGGCAAGCCCATAAGCATGATGCTTTTGGGCTTGTTTTAATTCAGCAGGTGCAACACCACCTAAAGCAAACACAGGAATATCGCTTGTTCGAGCGAGTTCTTCAAAACCGTCCCAACCCAATTCTTTCGCATCAGGATGCGTTTCTGTCGCCTGTACCGGACTTAACAACACCGCATCACAACCAATATGATGGGCATGTTGCAAAGAGACAGCATCATGACAAGCGGCGACAAAGCGCGTCCCAATAACCAAGCCAGCTTTACTTAAATTCATCAACTGTGATTGCTTCAAGTGGATGGTTGAGATCTTATCGCGTAATTCAGCATCCAGTTCCTGCCACAGATCGATATTGATCATCAATTTCTGTAATTGCGCATCGCTCAACCTTAAAAGCTGCTGCTGGATCTGTCCAATATCAGCACAATCAGTACGCCAATATAAGAGCGCCTCTTGTTGCGGCAAAGCATCAATTTGTTCATTAATCTTGATCAGATGAGGCCAGATCAAACGTTGTAGAATGGCATCATTGGCCTTTGGAAAATTTAACTCAGCCAGTTGTTCACGTTTATACCATCCCCACGGTTGATGAATCAGATCGAGCAATTCATCGGGCACATAGGCATGAAACAAATGCAGATTCACAATAATGTCATCATATTCATGACGGATCACATCAAAAACATGCCAGTCTTTTATACCAATCCCTACTTCTTCATAAATCTCACGGCGACAAGCCTGCTCTGGTGTTTCACCTGCTTCAACTTTTCCACCTGGAAACTCATGTTTATTGCCCTGATGCTGGTTGGCCTGTCGCCAGCCGACCAATACTTTGGTTTTGTGTAATAAAATTGCGATTGCAACATCAACTGTAGCTTTGGTCATAACAGACTAAAATCTCTCATCTTTTATCCCGATTCTAGGGAATTTAAACACGAATTCACATGACCAAAAACAAAATTAATCACTGATTTTGTAAATTCTTAAAATTTCCGTTGACAGGTCTATTCGATAATGATTATCATTTAAAACATTAAAGAACACACCACGGAGCATAACAAATGAACGCACCATTCAACCTATTTACTCGTAGTACAGATGCAGCTCAATCATTGCCAATGTTGCATTCAAACAACCTTTTTGCCTTGGGGCGCGAAATCCGCATTATGCATGCGGGCGAAGAATATCGTTTACGTCTAACGCGTAATAATCGCCTGATTTTAACGAAGTAATATAATAACAACCGCATAATAATAAACGTGGGAATAAGCAGTATGTCAGCGCATGCTGCTTTTTTTTATTTTGCTCATTAGAAAATTTATGCAGGTAGCTGGATACTCACCTTGAGGCCACCATAGCTGGATTGAGAAAACTTGATTTTGCCCTGATGCAATTCAACAATTTTTTTACAAATCGACAGACCTAATCCCGAACCTTGTGTTTTAGTTCCTAAGGCACGATAAAAACGCTCTCCCAATCGCGCTAGTATGTCGTTGTCCACGCCTTGTCCTTCATTTTCGATCACCAGCGCTATAGCATCTTGTTGCTGCTCCAAACTGATATAAATCTGTCCTTGCTCAATGCTATATCGGATCGCATTATCAATTATGTTTCGGATGCAGGTGAATATGAGTTGTTGATTGGCATGCAGCATATTTGATTGTTCTGTGATGTCTGCATGAATTTGAATACGCTTTTCCTTAGCAAATAATGCCAATGCTTGTGTTGCTTCCTGCACCATCTCTTGTAAATCAAAATAAGTTTTGGGTAGATTTTCTGCATGCTCAGGATCTAGACGTGCCAAAAGCAATAAATTTTCCAGTGTTTGAATACCACGGTTCACATCTTGCTGCATCTGAACAAAATCACCAGCCCGTTCAGGATATTTACGCTGTAGTAACTGCAATCGCAATTGAATAGCTGATAAAGGTGAACGCAATTCATGCGATGCATCAGCAGTAAAACGCTGCTCTGCTAGTAAGGATTGTTCAAGACGCTGTAACAGTCGATTGAGCTGCCCCAACATTGGTTGCAATTCTTTGAGTTCGACATCTCCCGCTTGTATCGGGCTCAAATCATCTGCATTTTTTTCTGATATTTCTGAAGATAACTGATGAATCACTTTAAATTGTCGTTTAATCAGGAAATGTAGCATGATCCATTGCATCAGCCACACCAGCATTAAAATCAGTGCATAGCCTGCGAAACTATTCAGCAAGTCTTTAAAACGTTCTCCGAGCGGCTGTAAAATCAGTACTTGCATATGTGCATGCTCATCTTCGCCCGCATAACTCCGCCATAGCTGGCCTTGCTGCCAAATGATGCCATAGTCGCCATGAGTTGCTGCAATCAAAGTGTGATGCTGTGGATCAAGCTGAAAATCAGTAGATTGAGTTAAAACTTGCTGCGAATTACTCAACTGATATTGGATATCAAATTCATCACTCAGTTCATCAATTTGTTGCCCAGAGGTTTGGGTTAAATCCGTAATCAGCAACATATCTGAAATCTCGTCCATGATTTCATCTTGTACCTGCATGGTTTGATATACCGAAATCACGGCGAACAAAAGTAATGCCACACATCCAGCAATCATTGAACTTACTAAAGAAGTTTTAACCAGCTTGGTTTGTAATGACACCACTTTCATTCTATTCCCCTTGATGCATGCGATAGCCTAGACCACGAATGGTCTTGATATATTGCCCACCAATCTTTTTACGAATCTGATAAATAAACACCTCGATGGCATTACTTTCAATTTCATCGCCCCATGCATACAGAGATTCTTCCAGTTGTTCTCGTGTCACAATATGCTCAGGTTTCTGCATCAGTTTATATAAAATCTGGAACTCTTTAGCGGTGAGATTGACGGCTTTACCGTCCTGAATCAGAGTCTTGGCTTGGGGATCAAGTTGTAAATTGGCAAAATGAAGATATTGACCCGCTTGAGTCTGATGTTGACGTAATTGAGAACGAACCCGAGCTGATAATTCCTCCAGATTAAATGGCTTGACCAGATAATCATTGGCCCCCAGATCCAGTCCTTCTACCCGATCATGGATGTGGTCTTTGGCAGTAATAAAAATAACAGGGGTTTTGGTGTTTTGTCGGCGAATGGTTTTAAGGATTTCATCGCCTGAAGCTTGCGGCAAGCCCCGATCCAGCAGGATACAGTCATATTGATGCTGTTCAGCCGCCAGAATCGCATGATCCCCACGTTCCACCCAGTCAACGCTATAACCATCCATTTCCAGCCAGGCTTTGATACTTTCCGCCTGCGAGGCATCATCTTCAGCCAATAAAATTCGCATAAAACAGCCCACTCTGTTGATCTTTCACATAATCTTAAATGAAATCATAAACAAAAAACCACATGATGATCATGTGGTTTTTTTATTCGTCCATCAATCTTTAAAATTGAACCTGATCAACATCAACTTCAACACGTTTCGCTGGCTTATAGTCAATGTCGATTTCACCAATTAAGGTCACTGGTGTTTTTGCTGATACTGGCTTACCTTGCCATAAATCATCATCAATATCGACCGTCATTGAACCTGTCTGGTCACTAAACTGATATTTCTCATCACCTGTTGCTTTTACCACATAACCTTTCAATTTAACTGGCGTATCATCTTTCATAGTCAAGGCCTGTTTGACTGTGGTGATTTGAGTCGGCGCCAATGCTTGCTGATTTACGGCAGTAGTATTCGCTACGGCAAAAGTAGTTGCGCCAACCAAGCCAGCAACAACTGCAAATTTAGATAATACGTTCATATACTTTCCCCTCATCGTGGTTTCATCATTTCGATGGAGTCATTAAAACAAACCAAGATGAGGTGAATCTGAAGATGACGCTGTACCTTAATTTAATGGCACCACGCGCAATACTTCTTCTAACGTGGTCACGCCTTCAATCACTTTACGCGCACCCGCAATCCGCAATGGCTCAATTCCCTCTTTTTTTGCTTGTCCTTTTAGATCATTGAGTGTGCCATGCGCACTGATGATCGACTTGAGCTCCAGACTGACAGGCATAAATTCGTAAATACCGACACGGCCCTTATATCCAGTATGACGACATGCTTCACACCCCACCGCCTTATACATGCTGGTTGGCATATCCATCATATAATCAAAGGTCAAATGTTCCCATTCTTGCTCGTTGATTGGTGTTTCCTGCTTACAATGCGGACAGAGACGACGAACCAGACGTTGAGCCAGAACTCCCAGAATTGTTGCAGCAGTCAGGAATGGCTGCACGCCTAGGTCATGTAAACGCGTCAGGCTCGACGGTGCATCATTGGTATGTAAGGTAGATAACACCAGATGGCCTGTTAATGCAGCTTGTATAGCCATATTGGCAGTGTCATGGTCACGAATCTCACCCACCATGATAATGTCAGGATCTTGACGCATTAAAGCCCGTACGCCATCTGCAAAGCCTAACTCAATATTTGGATTGACCTGCATCTGGTTAAAACTGGGTTCCAGCATTTCAATCGGATCTTCAATGGTACAGACATTGACCTGTTCGGTTGCCAGTTGCTTTAAAGATGAATACAGCGTGGTGGTCTTACCTGAACCTGTTGGCCCTGTAACCAAAATGATGCCATGACTGTGTTGTGTCAGCTGCTGCCAGCTCTGTAATAAATGACCTTCAAAACCCAGTTGCTGAAAACTACGCACCAATACTTCTGGATCGAAAATACGCATCACCAGCTTTTCACCGAAAGCGGTCGGCAGAGTCGAAAGACGTAATTCTGTCTCCTGTCCTTTCGGTGTACGGGTTTTTAAACGTCCATCCTGCGGTTTGCGCTTCTCGGCTACATTCATGCGACCTAAAATTTTAATACGTGAAATCACCGCCGTTAGTGTATTGGCAGGCATGTTATAGATAGTATGCAACACACCGTCGATACGGAAACGCACCTTACCTTTGTCTTTTCGTGGTTCCAGATGAATATCGCTAGCACCTTGCTCAAACGCAAATTGCAGCACCCAGTCCACCAGTTTGACAATATGCTGGTCATTGGCATCAGGATTTTGTGTATCGCCTAACTGTAATAAAGCTTCAACACCTTTATTTTCCCTGTCATAGATACTGGCATTTTGTGAGGAACTAACTGCACGGCTGACTTGATAATACTCAACAATATAGCGTTGTAACTGTTCAGGATTTAATAGAACTTTTTCAATCTTTCTAGGTGCCAGACTACGTTCCAGATTGTTTAACCATTCGGTAGTAAAAGGCTGGTCGGTTCCAATCAAAATTCGGTCTGCCTGCACATCCACGGCCAGAATATGATTTCTGACTGCAAATTCCTGTGACATGACACTGGTCAAGGCAGCTACATCGGCTTTAAGCGGATCAATGATAAATAAGGGAAGATCGGCTTTTTCAGCCAGCCATTGACACAAACGATTCAACGATAAGGTCATACCCGCATTCAGTTGGTCTTTTAAACTAAAATTGGCAATCCACTGTAAAGGATGCCATTTCAACTGATCTTTTTGGCGATGTGTAGTCTGAACCAGCAATTTGTCACGTTCAGTAATCCGACCATCTTTCAGTAGTTGCTCTAAGCACCACGTCACATCAATCGTAAAAGAAAAGTTTGCGAATTTTGCCTGAGCTTGCATAACCGTTCATTCCCCAAATTTTTTAACGAAATTTATATTTTTAAAGTTTTAACTTTGTTCAACTGCAATAACGATGACATCCTGTTCACCGACCGTAAAACGCACATTCAACACTGCAAAGCACATTCCATACACGCGTTCAGCATCATTTTGATACGCAGGTCGAGGATCTAAAGATAACACTTGTTCAAGTTCATCGAATATCTTTTTATCCAAAATCCCCTGCTTTAGTAACTGCTGCTGTTGCTGTTGTGCATTTTCCGACCAAACAACCGTTTTACGCTGCGGCTCTTCTTGTGCATATCCACTAACAGAATCAGCAATTGCATCCGAATATTGAATATATGGTTTGATGTCTAAAATTGGCGTCCCATCCAGTAAATCACTTCCCGTGACATAGACACGTACCGCTTTACCATGCTTTTCAACGCGTAAAAATCGTACGACAGACAAACCAATCGGAGATGGACGATACATACTTCGCGTCGCAAAAACCCCTATTTTCTGGTTACCTCCAAGTCTCGGCGGACGTACTTGTGCACGAAATTTAGGCATTTGATTCAAGGTGTTATCCGATTTTTTATTCTCATGGAACTGCCACAGCAGCCATAAGTGGCTAAAATCTTCGATCCCCTCAAATGCCAGAATATCGCTATAAGCCTCTGTCATCTCTATATAAGACTCGACCTGCACCAGATTTGGCTGGCGCGGAATGCCGAATTTCTCACGGTAAGGCGAACGCATATGGCCAATGATTGGCATCACTACAGAATTGTTCATCACTTTTTCTTATAAACACAATTAAATATATTCAGTTTATCGAGAATGATTTTAGATTAGAATAGCGATCTGTTTCTTTTAACTGTGATCGAGACCTTTAATGGCTGCTTTTAACGTTGAACGCATTACTCATGTTCACCACTGGAATGACACACTTTTCAGTTTTAAAACTACACGCGACGTCAGCTTACGTTTTAAAAATGGTCAGTTTGTAATGATCGGCCTTGAAGTGAATGGTAAGCCTTTGATGCGTGCTTATTCGATCGCCAGTGCGAATTATGAAGAAGAGCTTGAATTCTTCTCTATTAAAGTACAAGACGGTCCATTAACTTCTATTTTACAAAAAGTACAAGTGGGCGACGAAATCCTTATTTCTAAAAAGCCTACAGGCACTTTAGTACACGACGATTTATTACCAGGTAAAAATTTATATCTTTTATCTTCTGGTACAGGCCTTGCACCATTCCTTTCTTTACTTCGTGATCCAGAAACTTACGAAAAATTTGAAAAAGTGATTATGGTTCACGGTACACGTTATGTGTCTGAACTTGCATACCAAGATTTAATCTTGAATGAACTTCCTAACCATGAATTCTTTGAAGAATTAGGAATCAAAGATAAGTTGATCTACTACCCAACCGTAACACGTGAGCCGTTCCACACCCAAGGTCGTGTAACGACGGCAATTGAGACAGGCGAACTATTTGAAAAAATTGGTTTACCACGTTTTAACCGTGAAACTGACCGTGCCATGCTCTGTGGTAGCCCTGCATTCTTGAAAGACGTTGCTGCACTGCTTGACCAACATGGTTTAGTTGAATCACCACGTATGGGCGTTATGGGTGATTATGTAATTGAACGCGCATTTGTTGAAAAATAATTTGAATAAATGCAAAAAGAACCGAGGCTAAAACCTCGGTTTTTTATTTTTAAGTTTTATAAAAATGTAATTTTATTTATATAAACGTAATGATTGAAAAACTAAAATAATGAGTGATTATGCAGCATCTAAATGTATCAATCGCTCAATATAATACCAACACTCTTCAATCTCAGCATGATCTTTATTTACCTTTGCATAAGAAGTCATTCCATCCAGAATATTAATATACATGGCGGTTAATACATGGGGCTGATAGACCTGAGCCTTTACAAACAACCCCTCAACTAATGCCATTAACCATTCACGATACTCCATGATTGGTCGAATAATTGAAGGATATTGTTGTAATATTTCTAATGAAGCTTTTTGAAACATACAACCATGAAAATCATCTGAATTAAACCAGCCCAAATGCCAAAAATAGACTGCTTTAATTTTACCCAAATAGTCATCTTCCTGTTTGAGGTTAATTTCTGTTTCAATAGCTTCCTGAATACTTTTGTTCCTTCGAGACAGACACTCTTCAATCAGGTTCTCTTTAGAAGGAAAGTATTTGTAGAAAGTCATTTTGGCAACACCTGACTCACTAATAATTCGATCCACACCTACAGAACTGTAGTTATGACGGTTAAAAAGGTCTAGAGCCGTTACAATAATATCTTCTTTTTTTGACATTTTATTATCCTTTTAGAATTCTATCAAAAAACTTAACGTATTATTAAGACATAGTTTACATGCTGGAAATTTCTGGCCACTATGTATGTTTATCTTATTTTAAGAGCATTATAGAAAAGTCGAATTTTCTTTATTGTTCCTCTTATAGGGTATGAAAAAAAAGGCTTATACACAAGATCATTTGTAAAAAAATCTTTCTATTTTTTAAATAAAAGAATATACCGTGAATCATTTCACCTTTTATTTACAGTTAAGTTAAATAATAAACTTTATTGCCATTTTTTAGCCGCCTTAATAAATTGATTTCACAAAAAAATCATTTTATATTTAAATCATCCAATAAAAAGATGTTTGGTTGTACCAATAGTTATATCCATAATCAACCAAAGAAAATCTAACTAAATAATTGGAAAAGCAATAATATTATTAATTCATCGAGTACAAGACTATGCCAAAAAAATTTGAAAACTTTGATAACCCAAGACAGAAAGCTATTGAAGGAATGAAGAATAGTATTTCTACAGACGTATGGAACAAGAATCTGAACTTTCTGAACAAATTAAGAGCAGAAATTTCAAATCATCCTGTTTCGAGACATCCTGCCATTCAACTTTTAAATGACGGTGTAATTGACAAAGAGGCATTAAAACATATTCATCTCGAATATCGACATGCCATTGTTCAGGTATTTACCGATGCCTTGCTAATGGCACAATTCCAAACTAAACAGTTAGAACCGCGCCTATTATCGGGTTCGAAAATGTTTCCACGGTTTTTATTAAACCTGAATATTCTGGATGAATTTGGTTTCCGACCTGGTCTGGATCAGGAAGGCTATTATTCTGGTAATCCTGAATACGCGCATTATCCATTGTTCGAAGAGGTTCTCAATGATTTTGAATTGAGCCAGTCTGAGCGCAATGACTATCAACCTTCGCTAATCGCTCAACGTGTGCGTAACTATCTGGAGAACTCGTTTAACAGCTATCAAGCCGTTTCTGCTTTACTTGCTGTGGCAGAAGAAGAAGTGATTTTATTCAGTCCTGCTCTACGCCAAGCGACCAAAGCGGTTGGTTTTGATGTGGATAGCGGCTACTACTATGTTCATGGTGTTTCACATGATGCGACCGCAGAAGCGGCTGATGATGACCATGAAGATGATTTGTGGTTTGTTCTGGCACAAGCCTGCGTTGAGTCTGAATATGATTCAATCCGTCAAATCTGTCTTGAATACTGTGATTTATGGGAACAGTTCTGGGATGAACAAATTGCATATTACGGAAGCTTCAAAAAACTGGCCTAACTTTCTCAGGAAAAGCCATTTCTAATTCTGGAAATGGCTTCCTTTCTTTTTATTAAATTTCAAATACTTATATTATTAAAGCTCAATCATAAGATAAGAAAAAAGCCGTTTTTAAAATAAACCTCGATAAATTACGATATAATTCAACTTTATTTCCCTCTCCATGCCCTGCGATGTTCTCACAATTCGATATCAATTTAGTGGTTCTGCTTGTCTTATTAGGTTGCGGTATCTTTAGCCAAAACACGGCAGTCACGGTGGCAGCCGCTTGCCTGATCTTGGTCAAACTGACACCTTTAAACCAGTTTTTTCCTTATATTCAGAATCATGGTTTAAATATCGGTATCATTATCCTCACTATTGGCGTACTTGCCCCGATTGCAAGTGGCAAGATCAGTGGTGAAAGCATCCTTAAATCATTTATCAGTATTAAATCATTGGCAGCAATTGCCGTTGGCTTATTGGTTGCATGGCTAGGAGGCCGCGGAGTCAAGTTGATGAGTAATCAGCCTGATGTCGTCGCAGGACTTCTGATCGGTACCGTTGCAGGTGTTGCCTTATTGAGAGGTGTTCCCGTCGGCCCATTGATTGCCGCAGGTATTTTGTCTTTGCTGATTGGGAAGTCTTAGAACATTTATGATCTGCTTAATCCCCTCATAAAAATAAAGGTAGCGGATTGCTACCTTTATTTTGCAAACTAACTTCAATTAATTTTCGTAATACACAGCACGCATCTTGGAAAACTTTTCAAGCTGCTTGATGAAGCCTTCAAAATAGTTCTTCTCTTTATCCTCTGCCCGATAGCCCGCATACAAAGTACGTCTTAGGCCTTCTGGTGCTACACAGTCTAGACGGCGGCTTACCACCCAGCCTTTTTGCTCATATTCATTCACAACCCAATCTGGTAAAGCTGCAATACCACGCCCACTTGCCACCAGTTGAATCAGCATTTGAGTCAGATCCGTGGTACGAATATGCTTCGGATATACATTCGCAGGAATAAACAGACGCGCCATAATGTCTAAACGATGCTTATCGACAGGATATGTGATCAAGGTTTCTTCAGCCAAATCCTGAACTGAAACCTGCTCAGCACGAACTAAAGGATGCGTACTAGAAAGCACTAAACGTGATTCATATTTAAAGATCGGGAAATATTCAATTCCCTTCAAGGCAATCGGATCGGCTGTGATCAATAAATCAAACTCGGAATTTTGCAACAGCTCATGTGGATTAGACTCAAAACCAGCGGCAAAATCCAAATCTACATCTGGATATTGATGACGATATTGATTCAACAACGGCATCAACCAGTCAAAACAACTGTGGCATTCCGAAGAAAAAATAATTCGTCCTGTCTGACCATGTACGATACGGGTAATATCGGTCTGTGCAATCTGAACTTGCGGCAATACATCATCTGCCAGTTTAAGCAAACGCTCTCCGACATTGGAAAAGCTGACCGGGCGACTGCGGCGATTCACCACTTCTACCCCATACCAATGATCAAGTTCTTTTAATTGATGAGAAATTGCAGACGGTGTCAGGCATAAATCCGTTGCTGCAGCGACCAATGAACCATGTTCTCTTAACGCGAGTAATGTTTTTAAATGACGGAGTTCTAGCACAGCAACAACCAAAATTGAATTTATTTCATCTTAACATAAAATTGATTAGCAAGTCTCAACATGAATTTAATTTCAATCATTTCCTATTCAATGAAATTTTCTAATTTAAACAATGTATATTTTTTAACAGAATTAATAATCCTAATCTCAAGGAAAAAATTTATATGCCCCCCCCCATTCTAATCTTCTCCCTAAGGGAAAAGGAACTTTGGACACCAATTTTTTGCCAATTATTGATTATTTTTCGACTTTTGAAAAAGCTCTACTCAACCTTAAATGATGAAACAAGGAAAAAGGTTTTAAGCTTTAAAAATTTTCAGCTTGAACTGAGAATATTTCAGTTAATTCAAACGTTTTACCCATTTAAAACTTTTACAATATAAAATTATTTTTATAGACCATGTCGCCTATGACCCGTCAAAGTCAAAAGACGCTTGAACGCCAAAAACTCAGCTTACCCGAAGGACATGACAAGTTACTGCTGCACTCATGCTGTGCGCCATGTTCGGGTGAAGTCATGGAAACCCTGATTAAATCAGGTATCGACTTTTCGATCTTTTTTTATAATCCCAATATCCATCCAGTAAAAGAATATCTGATTCGTAAAGAAGAAAATATCCGTTTTGCCGAGAAGCATAATATTCCGTTTATCGACTGCGATTACGATACCGACAACTGGTTTGCACGCGCTAAAGGCATGGAAAATGAACCTGAAAAAGGCATTCGCTGCACCATGTGTTTTGATATGCGTTTTGAACGGACTGCCCTCTACGCCTATGAACACGGTTTTAGTCTGATCAGTAGCTCTCTTGGGATTTCCCGTTGGAAAAACATGCAGCAAATTAATGATTGTGGTCTACGTGCTGCCGCGCATTATCCAGATATTCAATATTGGGATTATAACTGGCGCAAACACGGTGGCGCAGTGCGTATGCTGGAAATCAGTAAACGTGAAGAGTTTTATCAACAAGAATATTGCGGTTGTGTCTATTCACTCAGAGATACCAATCGCTGGCGTATGAGCAATGGTCGTGACCGAATTCAACTGGGTGTGAAGTTTTATAGCAATGCGATGGATGATGAGTCCAATTAATAAAAAAGAAATCTAAATAAAAAGGCTAATTCTAATGAATTAGCCTTTTCACATCTTAATTTACAGAAACACTGATAATGCTATAGAACTGATTGCTTGGCTTTTGTTTCACATCCACCGTTTCACTCACTTCAATCAAATACTCAGCAGCTTTTGGAAATAACAATTCAGCACTGCCATCCGCCGCCGTTTTCAAGCTGATTCCTTGCTTATCAGTCGCACCTTTAGCACGAATCACCACCTCGGCATTTGCTAAAGCTTTATTGGCTTTCGATACTTTAATTTTTACTGCCTGATTGGCCTTCAACTCGTTTGGATGCGTTAAAAACTCAACCTGAATCGGTGCTGTACTTGCTTGAACGGGAGTATGTTTTTCTTTACTCATATAAGTCAATAACGTCCATTCACGCGTGATTTCTACTGGACTAATTTTTTTAGCTTTTAGATCCGCAGGAATCACAAAATCACGCTCAGCTTTTGCAGGTGCTTTATCTGCTGGCATATCAAAAAACATTTTCCATTCTTTTTGATCTTGCACGTATTTCAATGGGTAAGATGCTTTGGTCTGGATCAGATAAGTGCCCGCTTCTGGCAATTTCAAATCAAATACTGTCGCTGAACTAAGTTTGGAACCAGCTTGAATGCTGGTTTTGGTCTTATTCGGCGCAGTGATCTCAAATTTTGCATCTTTCAACGCATATTCACTGTTTAAGGCTTCTTCTGCATAACCAGAAATAATCGCCACTTGTGTTTGTTCAGTTGTATAGGCAATTGGTGCAACATACGGTTCATGTGCAGCGCTATAACCCGAAACAAGTAGCAATGAACTGATTAATAATTTTTTCACTTTTCCACCCTGAAAGTTGTCATCTAAATATGTATATTTTGCATTATACATAAATGAAAATAATTATCATTACATAATATCTTTTTTGACCTGAACTTATGCAGAGAATGAGATAAAAATTATGTGCAGTTTCACTTTTCTGAAAGCGACTCGAATATAATACAGCGGTACTTTTAGACTCGAGATATTATGTCCTCGCCAAGCTCTCCCTTGCACACATCTCCCTCACACAATTATTCCCTATTTCTGGTTATTTTTTCATTAGCTGTCGGTAGTTTCTGTATTGGAACAACTGAATTTGTCGCTATGGGTCTGATTCAGGAAATCGCCACAGACTTAAATGTCAGTGTTCCTCATGCAGGTTATTTCATCAGTGCTTATGCGCTTGGGGTCATGGTCGGTGCACCGATTATTGCCATCCTCGGCGCAAAAGTTCCGCGTAAAACGTTATTGCTATGCCTGATGCTTTTTTATGGCTTGGCCAATGCAGCGACAGCTTTTGCCACAACGCCAGAAACCATGCTGGTATCCCGCTTTATTGCAGGTTTTCCACATGGCGCTTACTTTGGTGTAGCGGCGCTGGTTGCTGCTGAACTAGCAGGTAAACAACGTCGTGCTACTGCAATTGCCCAAGTGATGATGGGCTTAACTATTGCCAATGTGATTGGTGTACCCATTGCCACATGGCTCGGTCAGCAATTTGGCTGGAAAGCAGGATTCGAATTTTCTGCGGTGATTGCGTTTATTACCCTGATTGGTGTTGGCTTATTTGTTCCGAATATTCCTCTGCAAAAGAGTGCAAGTATCAAGGCTGAATTGGCAGGTCTAAAAAATATCAATATGTGGCTAACACTTGCGGTTGGTGCAATCGGTTTTGGTGGCATGTTCTCGGTGTATAGCTATGTTTCACCGATTCTGACGGAATATACTCATGCCAATATCAGTGTCGTGCCGATTGCTTTAGCAATCTGGGGTACAGGCATGGTCATTGGTGGTCTGGTTGCTGGCTGGCTGGCCGATAAAAACCTGTTTAAAACCATTATCGGGATTCTGATCAGCTCTGCGCTCGCCTTTGTCGCGGCCAGCTTTATGATGTCCAATCTTTATACCGCGATTGCAGCTTTATTCCTGATTGGTTTTACCGTGATTGGTTTAGGCGGTGCCTTACAGACACATCTCATGGATATTGCTGGCGATGCACAAACTCTGGCAGCGTCTCTCAATCATTCAGCATTTAACTTGGCTAATGCTCTGGGTGCATTCTTAGGTGGATGGGTACTCAGCCATAATATGGGCTGGTTAGCACCAATCTGGGTTGGTTTTGTCTTAAGTTTGGGTGGTTTGGCTATTTTATTAATTGCGCTGGCTTATGCCAAATATTCACAAAAAAATGAAACTGCTGCGTCTTAACAGCAGTTTCATTTACTCATTTTCATGCATTAAATTTGCAATCTGTCGATCATGCCACTTTGATAACAATAATAAGGCCATGATCGACCCAATCAAGGCAAAAAACATATCTGATTGCGTATCCCACTCATCCCCTTGAGTTCCGAGGAATTCTTCTGCTCCCTGTCCCAATAACAATGCTGCAGCCCATTCGATCAATTCATAGGTCGCACTAATTGCCAACACAATACAAATCACAATAAAACTCAGCATTTTGCCTTTGGCTAAAATATGATTTCGAATCAATATTTCACGAGCCACTATTGCTGGTACAAAACCCTGCATAAAATGTCCGATCTTGTCGTAAGGATTACGATCCAAACCAAACCATTCTGCGATTTCAAAACCGAAAGGCACACGCGCATAGCTATACGCCCCACCTACAATCAGCACAATGGCATGACAGAAAATAAGTACGTACAGCAAATGGGTGAGTGGAAAAGTTTTATAAGTAACAAACAATAACGGTATCGCAATCAGAACAGGTGTGACTTCAAGCCACCAAGTGGTGCGATCAAAAGGTTGGATCCCTGAAATGACCAATAGAATGGTTAGAATCGCAGTACCCAAGCTTAATAAACAAATACGCATCATTTTATAAAATTATTGATCTCATTATTTATATCATCATATAAAAAACCCGCGGAAAGTCCTGCGGGTTTTTGTTATAAAATCGGCAAATTAGATTTTATTTCACGGCATCCGCAACTTCTTTAAGCATGGCTTGCATGCCACCCAAGCCATTATTCATCAAATACCAGTTACTCGAATCCAGATAGACAATATTGCCGTTTTTCGCAGCTTTGGACTCATTAATAATCTTGTTATTCAATACGCGCTTTGCACCTTCCTGATTTTCAGTAATTGCTGCGCCACGATCAATCACAAATAGATAATCTGGATTTTTCTGGGCAATAAACTCATGCGATACTGCCATACCATGCAATCCCACCTTGATTGAAGGATCTGCTGGCGTAAATCCATACAGGTCATGAATATTACCAAAGCGCGAACCTGGGCCATAGGCAGCAATCTTGCTGTTATTCACCAGAATTACCAAAGCCGTTTTACCTTTGGTCTTGTCTTTTAATGCAGCAATATCTTTTTCCAAAGTCTGTAATTGCTGTTCTGCCTCAGGCTTCTTGCCCACCATTTCAGCAATATTCAATGTTTGCTGTTTAAAAGAATTGAACTGATCGTTGTAATCCACATCGACAAAATAAGTTGGCGCGATCTGCTTGATTTGACCCACCAGATTTTCCATGCGGCCACTCATCAAGATCAGTTCAGGCTGACTGGCTGCAATTTTTTCCAGATTCGGTTCTTTCACTGTTCCTACATCCAGATATTTACCTTCACTGAAATTTTGTAAGACTTTCGGCAACGGCGTTCCTTTTGGCAAAGCAACCACTTTATCGTCCGCGCCCAAAGCATGAATGGTATTTAAAGCACTAGTATCCAGTACAGCAATACGCGACAAATTCGCTGGAATAGTAATTTGCCCTGCCTTGCTGTTAAAGCTTAAGGTTTCATGTGTAGCAGCAGTATTACTGTCCTGATTTGCCGAAGGTGTGTTGGAATTATCACATGCAGCCAATGCCACACTCAGCATCATGACTGGCAATGTTTTTTTGAAACGCATAATGAACTCCTAACTAATAAAATACAAACCTAATTTATGTTGTTGAACCTGCTGGATCGGAATATGGAAATCAAAAATATCTTGCAGAATATGTTCATCCATCAACTGTTGTGGATGCCCTTGATACACCAATTCACCTTCTTTCATGGCAATGATGTGATCGGCATAGACGGAAGCAAAGTTAATGTCATGAATCACCACAATGATTGATTTGCCATGATTCTCGGCCAAATCTTTTAAAACCCGCATAATCTGTGAAGAATGCTTCATATCCAGATTATTTAAGGGTTCATCGAGCAAGATATATTCGGTGTCCTGTGCCAAAATCATGGCGATATAAGCGCGTTGTCGCTGCCCGCCCGACAATTCACTGATTTGTCGGTGTCTTAAGGCTTCCAGATCCATATAGGCAATTGAGCGATCAATCACCTCACGGTCTTCCTGCGTTAGACGACCCTGTGAATAGGGAAAACGACCGAAAGCAACCAGATCCTCAATACTCAGGCGTAACTCGGTGTGGTTAGACTGCTTTAAAATCGCCAGTTTTTTGGCAATGTCGGCACTTTTCATCTGTTGCAAATCTTGCCCATCCAGCAAAACTTGCCCCTGATCTGCTTCAATTAAGCGGCTCATCATCGAAAGTACTGTACTTTTACCTGCACCGTTTGGGCCAATAAACGCCGTAAACTGTCCTTTGGCAATCGTCAGCGAAAGTGCATTTACCACACGCTGCTGTTGATAGCTTTTACTTAAATTCTTAAGCTCTATTGCCATTTTTTATTTTCCTTCAATAAAATCCAGAAGAAATAAATTCCACCGACAAAATTAATAATCACACTAAGCGTTGTTTTGAAATTCAGTACATGTAGAACCATGAATTGCCCAAGCATTAGACAAAGAATGCTGACCAGAATAATGCCAAGCAGTAAGATATGATGTTGATGGGTCTTGAATAGTTCTAAGGTAATGTTGAGGACCAACAAACCGAGGAACATCATTGGGCCAGCTAAAGCTGTGGCAGAAGCCAGTGCCAATACCACGAGGATCAACAACAAGCGGCTGGTCTTGTCATAATCCAGCCCTAAATTCAGCGCATGATCACGTCCCAGTGCCATCACATCGAGCTTGTGATAATGCTTCAGGCTGTAAAATAAAATCGGCACGATGGTCAGCAAGGACAGCCCCACTGTTTCCATTTTCACGACATTAAAACTGGCAAAACCAGCATAAGCTGCAATCTGAAATTCATCGGGATCCAGCAAAACCTGAAAGAACGTGGTCATGTTGTCGAATAAAGTCGAGCAAATCAGACCAACGAGCAGGAGGAAATAGATATTTTGCTGTGCGACTTTCTGGAAAATAAACCGATACAGCAGCAAGGCAAAGGTCACCATTAACAGCAAACTGATCAGATAATCGGTGACAAAGTTCAGTGACAATAACGTACTGGCACCAAAGAAATAGATAATCGCCGTCTTGGAGAGTTCGTATAACTTATCTAATCCTAAAGCCTGTGGTGTCACCACTCGATTATTCACAATAGTATGGAAAACCAAAGTCGAAACACCGACCGCCACACCCGCCACGATAATGGCAGCAACCGTTTTTAAGCGTAGATTCAAGGCATATTGCCATGCCACACCTAAATTCCAGCCGAGGTACAGTGCAATCGTTGCAAGCACCAATACAGCCAAAACAATCAGCTTGGTTTTATGAGGCATAACGATATCTCCTGAGTAGCAACCACAGGAAAATCACGCTTCCCACCACACCCATAATCAGGCTCACAGAGACCTCATAAGGGAAAATTACCACCCTGCCAAATACATCACAAAGCAGAACCAGCAAAGCACCCAACAATGCAGTATGTGAAAGCGTTCTACGGATATTGTCGCCCAGATACAGACTCACCAGATTCGGTACAATCAAACCAAGAAATGGAATCGCACCGACAGTGACAATCACCACACCAGTAATGACCGAGACCAGTAACAGACCAATAAAAAGAGTTTGCTTATAATTCAGTCCAAGATTCGTCGCAAAATCCTGCCCTAATCCAGCCAAAACAAAACGATTGGCAAAGATATAAATCAGAATCAGAACGGGCACGCTGAGATAAATCAGCTCATATTGACCATTTAAAATGGTGGAAAAGTCCCCTTGCAACCATCCTGCCAAGTTCTGTAATAAATCCAGTTGTAGCGCAATAAAGGTGGTAAATGCAGAAATGATACTGCCAAAAATCATCCCCACCAGTGGAACAAAAACGGTATCACGATGCTTTAAAGTCGCCAGAATACTCATAAAGGCCATAGCACCAATGAGCGTTACGACAACCGCAAAACCCGTTTTAATAAAGATCGAAGCACTTGGCAGTAAAATAATCGAAACCAGTACACCTAAACGTGCACAGTCATATAAACCTGCAGTGGTTGGAGAGACAAATCGGTTACGACTCAGTGACTGCATAATCAAACCACAGACACTCAGACCTGCACCCGCCACAATAATCGCCATCAAACGGGGTAAACGACTGGTCCAGAACAACTGCCAGTCTTGAGGATTGCCAGCCCACAGACCAGCAAGGCTCATCTCTCCCACACCGACAAATAAGGAAATAAATGCCAGCGGAAGCAATAATAAAATCAGGTAACGCCGCTTAATCATGTTGGGAGAACTTCATAGGATGCGTAAACTTAAAATAAGCTTAAAAAATACAAAACAGATAATAAGAAACTATCACAAACGAGAAAGATTATTGTTAACTTTTTTAAATGGATTTTAATCTCTATTAAGTACAACTTAATATTTAAAGAACTTTATTTTGGGGTATAAAAAGCGCTAAGTACTCACACACCTCAGTTATAGCGCTCCAAAATTGTTCAGATTTGAAAATGATTAGGAACTTGAGCTTAACCCTGCTCTACATTTTTATAATAAATCTTTGAATTATTCAGATAATTTCTCACCGCAATGTGGACAGAAACGATAATTCTTTTTTTCCTGCTCTTGATCTTCAAGTAATTTTTCTCGAACTAGCTGAATGATAATTTCATGGGTTTGTTCCTTAGGCAAACCGACTTTCTTGCGAATCCGTTCAATTTCCACTTGGTCATGTAATAGATCCAGTCCTTTCGCTTGTAGAACTTCACGAAACTCCTGTTCAAGACGCTGATTTCGCATATTCAATTCATTGGCTAGACCTGAGGCCAAAATACCTGCTGGTAAAGCAGCAATTCCTACCCCGAGAATAGTAATAAATGCCCCTAATATCCGCCCCAGATTAGTTACAGGTGTAACATCGCCATAGCCCACTGTGGTCAGCGTTACTACCGCCCACCACATCGCTTGAGGGATTGAACTAAAGGCGTCAGGCTGCGCTTTATTCTCAACCACATAGATTGCAGAAGCTGTCATTACGATCATAATCACCAAGATAAAAATAACAGCTTGGAACGAACCTTTTTCTCGCTGAATGACCCGTAAAAGAATTTGTAGTGATACAAAATAGCGTGTCAATTTCAATAAACGGAATAGTCGTAATACCCGCAAGAAACGTAGATCGAGATGTACGAAGAAGTTTAGATAGGCAGGTAAAATTGCCATTAAATCAATAATTGCACCACCACTTCTCATCCAGCGGAGACGTTGTTTCCAAGCGCTCTCTTGTGGGTTTTTCTCAACAATACTCCACAGCCGTAATAGATATTCACCACTAAAAATTATGATCGATAGATTTTCAAAAAAATCAAAATAGACACGATATAGCTTATAAAACTCATTCACCGACTCAAGTAATACCGCTGCAACATTGCCAATGATCAATGCGATTAAGAGATAATTCACACAGGTACTGACGCTACTTTTATAGTCATCGTTATGTAGGTTGTTATAAACAAATCGTCTTAATTGTTGCCATGAAAATTGAGTCATACCGTATTTATTGTTCGATCAAGCAGTTTAAAAATGTAGCACGTTGACTGTGTTTTTAATAAGAAATTTTGGTGTGAACCTCGCTTTTACCGCATAAAACAAAATCATTTGCCAAATCATTGACCTATCTCACGTGGTTTCAACAAAACTCTCTTTGAATTTTGCGGCCTCATTCACCGATAATAAAAGCTTAGTGGTTATTTCTTTAACGATTCATTCATAAAGAACTATAAATTTTATTAAACCCGTGACAACAAGGGGAATTTACATGGGATTTAAAGCTCTCCCTACGCTTATCTCTTTATTTATTGCATTGATCATCTGGTTCGTGATTCCTGTACCTGCTGGAGTCGACCCTGATGCATGGCATTTATTGGCAATGTTTGTCGGTGTCATTGCCGCCATTATTGGTAAAGCCATGCCGATTGGTGCAATTGCAATTATTGCCATTACCTTAGTCGCCGTGACAGGTGTCACCAATGACACACCAAGTGGTGCTATTCAAGATGCCCTCAGTAGCTTCGCCAATCCGCTGATCTGGTTGATTGGTATTTCGATCATGATTTCTAAAGGTTTGCAAAAAACTGGATTGGGTGCACGCTTAGGCTATTTATTTATCGCGGTGTGGGGCAAGAAAACCATTGGTATTGGTTATAGCATGGTGCTTTCTGAGCTGATTCTTGCACCTGTTACTCCAAGTAATACCGCACGTGGTGGCGGGATTATTCACCCGATTGTACGTGCCATTTCCACCAGTTATGACTCTGACCCTACCAAAGGCACAGAAGGTCGTATGGGGAAATATTTAGCATTGGTGAACTACCAAGCTAACCCGATTACTTCTGCCATGTTTATTACCGCGACCGCTCCTAACCCATTGGTGGTTGATCTAGTGGCGAAGGCGACCAATAGCCAGATTTCATTGAGTTGGAGTACTTGGGCACTGGCAATGTTATTACCGGGTTTGATTGCCTTGATCATCATGCCGCTGATTATGTATTGGATGTATCCACCTGAAGTCAAAGAAACCCCGAATGCAGCTCAGTTTGCCAAAACTAAATTGCAGGAAATGGGGCCTGTCAGTAAAAATGAAATCATTATGCTCGGTGTATTTGGGATTTTACTGCTGTTATGGGCGGGTATCCCGGCCATGATTTTTGGCTCAGCTTGGGCGGTTGATCCAACTACAACAGCCTTTATTGGCTTAGGATTATTGCTCATCACAGGCGTACTGACTTGGGAAGATATCCTGACACAAAAAAGTGCGTGGGATACCATTACTTGGTTCGCAGCTTTGGTGATGATGGCGACTTATTTAAATAAACTCGGTTTAATTACGTGGTTCTCTGGTGTGCTTGAAACTGGGATTGGTCATTTGGGTCTCAGTTGGATGCCTGCCTGTTTATTGTTAATGCTCGCCTATCTGTATGCACATTATATGTTTGCCAGTACCACGGCACATATCACTGCGATGTTTGCAGCCTTCTATACGGCTGGACTTGCACTTGGTGCCCCACCGATGTTATTTGCCTTAATGATGGCAGCGGCTTCTAGCATCATGATGACCTTGACTCATTATGCAACGGGTACATCGCCTGTTGTGTTCGGCTCAGGCTACACCACACTCGGTGAATGGTGGAAAGCTGGCTTTGTCATGAGCGTGGTTAATATCATCATCTTTGTGGTGATCGGCGGACTTTGGTGGAAAGTGTTGGGTTATTGGTGATTTAAAATTGAGGAACATTCTGCGCGAATAGGAATGTTCCTCTAACCTTAAACACCAAAATGTAAGACATACAAAGTATTATTAGAATCAATAACCTTCCGCATAAGCTCTGCTAATATCTCAAATTGTTGTATCACTTTACTTTTGTAAAGCATGATTTTTTCATAACCAGCAGTTTCTTTCAAAATACGATCAACCTTTTCATTAGGGTCAATCATATCGTCATCAGCATACATAAAAGTATAAGCGCCTGTTAACTTTAAGATATTTGGCGCTAACTTTAAAATATTAACTAGACTAGAAAATAAAATGAGTGCCTCAGTAGCCCCCTCTATATCGATAATAGTCATCGCATGATAATCGAGCCCATGCATTCTTATTTTCAATAAAGGACTGTAGGTTGGTAGCCACTTTAAGTAATCCATAAAATACAGGATTAAATCGTCATCAATTGAAACATCATAAGAAATCTTACCTGCAAGCTCACAGCAATCCTCGTAAGAAAATTCATTTTTATTCAATAAAACAAAGTCATGTATAAGTGCCATAAATAGAATCTTAGTTTAAATGGTAGTTTTCTCTATCAATCAAAGCTTTCCACTCTTCATGACTATAAAGTTTAAGATTATTCACTTGAGTACCAACTAATAAAAAGCGATCGTCCCATGTCAATACTTCTCTACTGTCTTCTAACTCTTTGTTTGAAAAATTGGGAAATAAAATCGTATTAAAATGCATTATTCCAACTTCAAGTAAGTGTTTAATCTCTCTAGGATTCTCAGGAATAGAGTGAAATACGGGTATATTTTCTATTAATTTACGAGCAATTTCATGAGGTTCAGAATCTAAATCATCCAAATACCATTTTTGGTCATCACATCTCCATAAATAAGCAGTAAAACCATTTTGCTCAATCATTAAGGTTTCTGTAATTGCATTTGGTTCCTGATACCAAACAGAAAATGCTAAGGTTTTTGTCGGAATAATTGAAAATTTTGGCGGTTTTAAATAAGGATAATCCTTTAACATTAGAGAAACTAAATCTTTAATTGCTGTTTCTAGATCCTCAACTTTCTGTTTTTTATTGATAATGTTAACTAGTGCAGAAATATTATCGCATATCTTCAAAATACTTTTCATTTTATAAAAAATAAGGGCCGATTACTCAGCCCTTATTCTAGCTTTTTGCTCAAACAAATCATAGATTTGCTCTTGCGCTAGGGAAAAGCCTTTCGGCTTTTCTTGATCCTAGCTCATTAAGTCAATTGAGCAGCTTGGATTTTCTTGGTATCAACTTGATCAGCTTCTTTTGTATATTCACTCATCTTGTCGAAGTTCAAGTATTTGTAGATGTCAGCAGAAGCGCTGTCGATTTGCGACGCGTACTGTTGATATTCTTCTGGGCTTGGTAATTTACCAAGAACCGCAGCTACAGATGCAAGCTCAGCAGAAGCTAAGTAAACGTTTGCACCTTGACCTAAACGGTTCGGGAAGTTACGAGTAGAAGTCGATACACATGTTGTGTTCGGTGCTACACGTGCTTGGTTACCCATACACAATGAACAGCCTGGCATCTCAGTACGTGCACCAGCACGACCGTAGATGTTGTACATGCCTTCTTCCATCAATTGATGCTCGTCCATACGCGTTGGTGGAGCCAACCATAAACGAGTAGACAATGAACCACCAGGTACTTTGTCAAGTAACTGACCAGCTGCACGGAAGTGACCGATGTTGGTCATACAAGAACCGATGAATACTTCATCAATCTTGTCGCCTTGAACGTCAGAAAGAAGTTTCGCGTCATCTGGATCGTTCGGGCAGCAAAGAATTGGTTCTTTGATGTCAGCAAGATCGATTTCGTAAACTTTTAAGTATTCTGCATCAGCATCAGCTTTTAACAAGCTTGGGTTGTCTAACCACTTCTGCATGTTTTCAGCACGGCGCGCCATAGTACGAGCATCGCCATAACCTTCTGCGATCATCCACTTCAACATGGTGATGTTAGAACGTAAGTATTCAGCAACTTTCTCTTCAGAAAGTGTGATTGAACAGCCAGCAGCAGAACGTTCAGCAGATGCATCAGAAAGTTCGAATGCTTGCTCAACAGTCAAGTCATTTTCCATTTCTGACAAATCGATCTCAAGGATACGACCAGAGAAGATGTTTTTCTTACCTTTCTTCTCTACAGTTAAGTCACCCGCTTGAATTGCGTAGTAAGGAATTGCATGTACAAGGTCACGTAAAGTGATACCAGGTTGCATTTTACCTTTGAACTTAACAAGTACAGACTCTGGCATATCCAGTGGCATAACACCAGTCGCTGCTGCGAACGCAACAAGACCAGAACCCGCTGGGAATGAGATACCAATTGGGAAACGTGTATGTGAGTCACCACCAGTACCAACTGTATCTGGAAGTAACATACGGTTTAACCAAGAGTGGATAATACCGTCACCTGGACGTAAAGATACACCACCACGGTTCATGATGAAGTCTGGTAATGTATGGTGAGTTGTTACGTCAACTGGTTTTGGATACGCAGCAGTGTGACAGAAAGACTGCATTACCAAGTCAGCTGAGAAGCCCAAGCACGCCAAGTCTTTTAACTCGTCACGAGTCATTGGACCAGTTGTATCTTGAGAACCAACAGTTGTCATCTTAGGTTCACAGTAAGTTCCTGGACGGATACCTTGACCTTCTGCTAAACCACATGCACGACCAACCATCTTCTGAGCTTGTGTAAAGCCTTTGCCAGTGTCAGCAGGTTGTACAGGTGTACGGAACAATGTAGAAGGTGCAAGACCTAATTCTTCACGTGCTTTCGCAGTTAAACCACGACCAATGATCAGGTTAATACGACCACCCGCACGTACTTCGTCTAAAAGTACAGGCGTTTTAAGGTCAGCTTCTGAAATTTGAGCGCCGTCTTTAAATGCAGTTACTTTTGCAGCAGCGTGGTCAATTTTCAATACAACTTCGTCGCCCATGTTCATGTTAGCAACGTCGATTTCTACAGGTAATGCACCTGCATCTTCCATTGTATTGAAGAAAATTGGCGCGATTTTAGAACCTAAGCACACACCACCATCTTTTTTGTTTGGAATGTGTGGAAGTTCGTCACCGAAGAACCAAAGAACCGAGTTAGTTGCAGACTTACGAGAAGAACCTGTACCAACAACGTCACCTACGTAAGCAACTTGGTTGCCTTTCGCGATGAGTTCTTTAATTTGGCTTAATGGACCAACTTCACCTGGTTTTTCAGGGTTGATACCATCACGTTCGTTTTTCAACATTGCATTTGCATGTAATGGAATGTCTGGACGGCTCCAAGCGTCTTGTGCAGGAGACAAGTCATCAGTGTTGGTTTCACCTGTTACTTTGAACACAGTGATTTTGATTTCTTCTGGAACGTCTGGACGGCTTGTGAACCATTCAGCATCAGCCCAAGATTGTAAAACAGCTTTAGCTGCAGCATTACCTGCTTTTGCTTTATCTGCTACGTCATGGAATGCATCAAATACAAGAAGTGTTTTCTTTAATGCTTCAGCAGCTAGCTCAGCAAGTTCAGCATTATCAAGAAGCTCAACAAGCGGTGCTACGTTATAACCACCAAGCATAGTACCAAGTAAGTATACTGCGCGTTCTTTGGTTACGAGTGGAGAGGTTGCTTCGCCTTTTGCAACGGCAGCTAAGAAAGCAGCTTTTACATATGCAGCTTGGTCAACACCTGCTGGAACACGGTTTTCTAGCAAATCGACGAGATATGCTTCTTCACCTGCTGGTGGATTTTTTAATAAGGCTACAAGTTCAGCAGTTTGAGCATCATCAAGCGGCTTCGGTGGGACTCCGAGTGCGGCACGTTCTTCAACGTGTTGGCGGTAAGCTTCTAGCACAGTGTTATTCCTCTTTTTTAAAAAATTACTTGTAAGTTCCAGCTTTGTACAAGCTTTACAAGCAATGTGGACAGCAAAATTTTACTAGACTTCGCGTCAAATGTTAATGCAACTACCGTATTTCTACGTGATGTCCATTATTTTATAGCGAAATGATCCCCTCTTTTAAATACCGCTTTGGTCTAAGGTTAAAGTCTAATAAAACAATAAATTACATCTATAAAAAAAGACAAACGATGTTGTCTTTTTTATGAACACATTAAAAAAGTTTATAGTTCGGTAGCTTGTCATGTGGTGTAGCCAAGCATTCTTCCATAAATTTTTTCTTTAAATTTTCACGTAATGCTTCTGGATCTTTTTTCAGTTCATCGACTGGAATTGCATAAACCGTATCCAAAATATTAAAGATAAACTTACGTGTCATTTCATCTTCAATTTTACCCGCATGTTCCGTTGCCTGCTTTTGGTCAATTCCATTTTGACGATCTAAAGTGATTGAGCGCGCAGCATTCCCTACACTGACACAGTAACCATGCCATTGTTCTTCGGGAGTTAACGGCTTTTTCTCAGCACAACCAGCCAAAACTAAACCTATTGCAATCAACAAAACTTTTTTCATCTTCATACTGCGGCTAATTTGATGCCCACCATCATACTCAAACTTGTTTGTTTTGCAAAAAGGAAGCGGCTAAAACCTTGCTTTCCGTAATAAAAACATACAAATCATTTATTACAATGCATCTGATTGGCGATCTTTTGACACTTCCCGCCCTTTGCTGAAAGATAAGTTGTTCCTGCGACTAGATGATAAGACTGTCCTTTCATGTCCCAGCAGCGCACCCCGTTACAGCTTTTGATTGAAAAAAGCATCTCCGATGATGCTTTAAGAGTGTTATTTCCTTCAGTCGTAGCAGCTATAGGCTTAATTTGAATAGATGTTGTTGTCTTGGAGTTGACCGCAACATTCTGACTCGATGCTGGAATGGAAGGATTTGTCGTCGTAGGGTTTATGGTCTTTTTTGCAGGATCTAATTGAGGCTCATGTCTTTGAACGGGTTGTGGTGTCGCTGAATAGGTCGTCACACCTTTTGCATCCACCCACTTATAGTATTCTTTTGCATGAACCTGAAAGCCAAAACTGAATACGCCTAAGCTCAGCATTGCCAAAAGCTGACCTAAAGTGACAGATTTCATTCAACTTCTCCCAAAATTTTCATAAATATTAATATATTCAATAGTTTATAATTATTCTACAACGATCTAATTACAAAATAAACTGAAATAAAAAAACCTGCTTTACTTCCGTAAAACAGGTTTTGATTGGTATTGCTAGAAACGCCAGTTGTAGAAAATATCGATGGCTCGTTCTAAAGACTGACTTGCCTCCAGATATAAACGGCGGTTCATTTGATAACGCAAGGTTAACTTGTTCACTGGTGTAAATACCCCAATACCGTAACGGATGAACAGGTCTGGCGTAATATAGCCTGTCAGACTCACTTGCGTATCGTCACCAGTCCCTTGTGCATCGAGTGCCAAACCACTTAGACCAAAGGTTCGACCAATTTGATTGGTCAAGGCACGTGTACCGCCTAAGCCCATACTGATCCCTGCGGCAGCAATGGTGTTATTGACATCAGACTTAAAGCCTTCTGTATTACTTAAACCACTGTTACCTTCATTAATACGACCCGTGAGCAAGGCATTGAGTGCTTCCTGTTCAGATAAGCCAGCATCGTTATAAACCTGAATATTCGGCACGGTTGCTGTACCTGTTACCCGTACACCGACCATACTGCCCTGAACCGGTTTATTGGCATCAATATCCAATGTCGGGTTCGCCAATGGGCCGTTAAAACGCGCAATCGCACGGTTCAGGTCAAGACTTTGACCATACGCTTCAATCTTCACTTTCTGGCTCACACCAATTGCACCATTGGCACGCATTGCTGTTTCCAGACCACGTTGAGATAAATGCAAACGTCCGACCAGTGGAATGGTACTCTCGAAGCCTTGGAAGATGACCTGATTACCCAGTGTCACGGTCATATCGGCACGAATATCCCACGGTTTAGCTGCTTTTAAGGTCGCAAGTAAATCTTGGCCTTGCTGTACAACGCGTACATCTGGTGACAGATTCACAACTGTAGCAGAGCTTTCTGGCATTGAAATACGTGCACGAGGAACATCAATCTTACCTTTTAAGCTTAGGCGCTGATTAAATGGATAAACGTCCAGCGTCAGGTCAGGTTCTACAATTGCCGTAATCATTGGCGCCTGACGAATCAGTAGGTTATCGCCTTTTAATGTCAGATTTAAATGTGGATCATTCTTCCAGTCAAAGTTCCCTTTTAAGCGTCCTACACCTTGTCCGCTATTGAATGCCCCATCAATCGTGGCATAGTCTTGGCGAATAGATGAATAAAGCTGGATATTGCTTAAATTGACTGGCAGCGAAATCATGCTGATTGCGCCATTTTTTAAACGCATTTCACCCGTAATCTGCGGTTGCGTTAAGGTCCCATTTACTTTTCCAGCCAGTGACAATGTGCCAGCCATTGAGCGCACATCTTTGATAAATGGCTTGAAGACTTTTAACTGCACATCATCAAAGGCTACTTCGCCGCGCATTGGCATATTATTCTGGAATGGATCAATAATCACATTGGCATAGCCCGTCCCGATATCAGGGGTCTTCATATCCACACGGAATAACATTCCCTCACTGATACTTTTGGCAATCAGGCTCAATTCATCGTAGGTCACAGTTGTGGCTGGATCCTGTGGATCATCTGCTGCCAGACCGATTTCACCCTTACGTGTCACTAAACGAGCATCCAGTTTTGGATGACTGCCATTCGCCCAAGAGGCTTTCGCATAACCATTGAGCTGACCTGTCACCGCCAGACCTTCTGGCATAAATGCAGTAAAGTCTTTTAAGTCCAGATTCTTGGTAATGAGTGAGAAGTTACCTTTTGCCTTACTGATGCGTGCAGGCTGATCCAGACATAACTGACTATTTGCACTCTGCCAGCAATGCTGTCCAACATAGAGTTCCTGTTTCGCAGCGGTATAGATAATCGGTGCATTCTGGTTTTGCACTAGGCTGATATTACGTGAAGTAAAGTTACCTTTCTGCACCAGTCCTAACCAGTCATTATTTGGATTAAAGCCACCCGCCAGTTGCACATAGAAATTAGACTGACGGTTTTTACTCTCTACTTTCAAGACATGTGCTTTACGTGTTCCTGCCAGATTGACAGTGGCATTCTGGATTTCGCGATTACCATTGCGGAGCTGAGTCAACGTCGCAGTTAATTGAGTTGGTGTAGTCTCAGATGTCGGTAGTTCACCTTGTACGCGTAATGACTTGATACTGATCAGATCATTAAATCCAAAGTCATCGACCGCCATGTTTGCCGTTGCTCTTAAACGCGGCTGTGACTGAACGTTTAAGCTACCATACGCCCGCCCACGCAAACCGGGATATAACTCGTACAACGCAGGTGCATTCAGTTTGATTCTTAAACTTTGTGCATTGCCTGAGGCTTGCAACTGGTTCTGTGCATAGGCAAGGAACAGGTCATTAGCCTCAAATTGCTGCGGTAAAAAACCTTCCTGATTTGAATCAAGCAATAAGCTGAGATTACCACGGCCACGAATCGGTTTATTGTTCAAGAAGCCTGCTGCATTGAGCTGACGAATATCAATCCGTTTCAGTTTATCTGACCAAACACCTTGTGTTTTAACATGTCCCGACACCTCACCTTTAACACTGGAAACAAAATATTGTGGTTTAAAACGGACCAGCGAAGCATCGATATCCCAACCGAGCTTATCTTTAAGATTCACGGCACCCGTCGCAAAGACCTTACCCGCAACGCCATCATGCTTAAGTTCATTAATCTTGATGTAATCAGGTGTTCCTGCGACATTGATTTTTAATAGACCATCACCCTGATTCAAGGCATTTAAAGAGCCGTTATAGTCCACAGCAAAACTCTTGAACCCGCCACCCGCTTTTTCGTCATGGAAAATTAAAGCTGCTGTACTTTTTCCTTTTAAGGCAATGGTTTCCTGTTGATTGGCTTGAGCAAGCTGGCCTTTCAGATCAATTTGTTCAAGCTGAATCACTTGCTGATTTGGTTTGGCAAAACCACTTGCTTTAATATCACCATTTAACAAATTGACAGGTGCTACCGCAGCAACAGTTTGCGGATTAAAATCTTGAGCTTTAAGCTGAGCTTGCCATGACAGTTGCTGCTTTTCAGTTGGCAATTTAACTTTTGCCAGACCAGACAAACTGCCTTTTTCAGCTTGGTAACGGAAATTTTCGACATTTAACAGATTGTCTTTTAAATCGAGTCGCGCTTCATATTTACCTGTTGGTAACAAAGCCTGTTCATGCGGACGCACAGTGGTTGCAACATAAATATCCTGTTGTCCCTCTTTGAGTGCCACATTGGTATGACCTTCCTCACTACTCAACCAGCCAATGTAAGGCATGGCACGATCAATGCCTTTCCATGAAATATCCAGCAGCATAGGCTGAGCTTTATTATTTTTTTCTTCAGCCTGATCAAGTTTGAGTGCCCATGTCTCATATTTATCAAAGGCCACTTGAGCCGTTAGCGCTAAACCTTTTTCCAATGAGCCAGAAGAACTAATATTTGCATCAAGTTTTGGTGGTAAAAAGTCTTGTGCGATCTGCGGTACTGTGGTGTTTTCAGGATCCAGATGATCAAGACGACCTTTAACATCCCAAGAGACATGCTCATGCCAGTTAACTATACCATTCAGGCTGACAGCACCTTTCATTAACTGACCATTAAAATCACGGATATTTAACTGATGGGTTAAATCTGTATCCATCAGTGCGGTATATTTCCCTTCAGGAATTTGCTCACCTTTTAAATCCGTATCGAGATTTAAAGCCAGCTTTTGTATATCACCGTTAAATCTGACCACGCCATCTTTAGCAAAGAGTTTCTGGTCTTTTAATAAAGGCAAATGATAATTTTTTAAAAATAACTCGCCCTGCATTGGCACATGTTCACGTACAGGATGAAGCGTTACCCGACCTGTGAGCAAATCAGGTGTGGTTGTTGCAACACCTACTCTCAAGGTATCTAAAGAACCACGCGCTGCAACCTTAATCGTTTCAATATCCAGACTTTTTAACGACGGAATAATTAAATCAGCATTGGCATTTAAAGGATATTTACCACTAAAATCCATCTGACCTGAAGCATTCTGGACTGCTAAATAGCCCATATCCATACGCGAGTCTTCAAATTCCAGCTTGGTCTCAGACCACAACGCATCTTTTAAATAAACATCATTAAAATCAACCTTTGAGGTTGCGGTCTGGATTTCCAGATGATCCAGACTGGCTTCGTTAATACGCAAGACAAATGGCAGCTTGATCGGATCAAATCCAAACGGTTCATCTGATGGTGGTTTTTTATTAATAATTTTCAGGTTACGAACATCGGCATGACTCAAATGTACTTCTTTACTTAGAATCGCTCTCCAGCCCAAAGAGACATCGGCACGATCTAAAGAAACATCAACGGCCTGTAATTGCACCAGAATATTTTTCAGGATAATGCCCGATAGCAGATTACCGCCTTCATATTCGTATTTAATAATTTTCTGGCTTTGCAGCACGCGATCTAATAGAAAACGGCTACCTTTATCCGTAGACATCATTACAACTAAAGAGCTGACCAACAATAAAAGAATGATCAGCACGATCAGCACAATATTTCGAACAATGTGCCGATTTTTTCTTGGTCCAGCTGGAGGTGTCAGTTGCTGTTCTACTTCCGTCATAATCAACCTGAAATTGTTTTCCCTTTAATAGAAGGGTTATAAAAAAGTTTTAAAGTTGTGGACCAATAAAGAAATGCAATCGGATCGGATTATTCTCATTCGAAATACCAGAGGCAATATCGAGACGAATCGGTCCAATTGGTGATCTCCAGCGAATACCGACACCCACACTATATTCTGTTGGATTGCTAAACTGTTTGTCGTAAGCATTACCAAAATCCGAGAATACGGCCGCACGCCAGCCATCTTTAAATTGGTAATTATATTCTAATGAACCAACCCCTAAAGCTTGTCCACCCAACTTATAGCCATTTTCTTCTGGAGATAAGCTCTTATAGTCAAAACCACGTAAAGACTGATCACCACCGGTAAAGAAACGTAAGTTATAAGGCACGTTATTAAAATCATCGGTAAAAATATAGCTTGCATCGCCACGACCAACAAACTGGTGATTGTCATTTTCACCCAGTGAATAAATAAAGCGCCAGCCTGCACTCACAATCGCCATATTGGCATCGGACAATAATGATTCTGTACCCAGTTCAACTTTATAGGTTTGTTTAAACCCTTTGGTTGGATTCAAACGAGTATTGCTATTGGTTTTAGAAGCTTCATAGCTCAAGAGCAAAGATTCTTGCTCAGGTTGCGAAACTTTAAAGGCATCTGGAATTTCATCAATATCCACAATTCCTTTTTCAGTTAAACGGTCTAAACGATAACGCAAGCCAAAAGTATGTTGCCAGTCGCCGAGTGGATTTTTGATGACACGCTCACCACCCACGACTGCAGACTCGATCAGCAAGTTAACATCTGGCCCAATATCATCACGCGTTTCACGCTCATAACCACCCACAAGGTTGAAATAGTCATTTAACGGATGCTTATAAGGAATGCTGTAACGACCATCAATCGACTGACGGATTTCAGAAACCTCGACGTTGGCATCAAAAGAATGACCATATTTATTGACAATCGCTCGGCGATATTGGGTACGAATACGCGCCCCAGTATCGGTGCCATAACCAATACCCGTCTCTAGACTATTTAAACGGTCCGCATTCAGAGTCACGACCACAGGAATTTTCTGATCGATACGTGCTTGCTCTTCTTGTTTTTGACGCGTTTCATCATCTTCATCATGCGTTGGCATCGGCATTGAACGGGCTAAAGAATAAGCCTGTGCCTGTTCACCGCCTGAGAATTGCGACTCATCCACAACATCCTGAGTGACTTCTTCGGCAGAGGTAATTTTTGCGCGTGCAAGTTCAGCCTTTTGCTGACTATTTAACAGCTGTGATTGTTGAATACGTTGCTGATCCACCAAAGCTTGCAAATCCGGAGGCAACTCAAGTGGCGGCTGAATGGCATCGGGTTTGATCGTATCCACCAGCGTATAGTTAAAATAACGGGTATTGGTTAAGTTATTTGCCAGAGCATTGACACGCCAGAAGGCATAGTCATCATCTTCATTCCAAGGCGCCAGACTATCCAGCACTTTCTGGGTTAAAGGTAATGGCTTGCTCGGATCACTCATCCGATATTCTACTTTCTTCAGTTTGTAACGATCACCTGTTTCATATTTCAGGTTAATGTCTGCGGTTTTCTCAGGCTGGCTAATCTTCACATCGTGCAAGCGCCAGAACGCATCAAAATAACCATTATCTGTCGCAACGGTCGTGATCTTGTTTTTTGTCTCTTCATATTTTCCATGGTTAAAAATATCGCCTTCATCCTGCTCTGGAATCAAACGAATCACCTGGAATTGAGGAATATTTGCACCCGCACCCGTAAATTCAATATTTTGTTCTTTAATTTTGACGGGTTCATTTGGCACCACAATAACCTTAACTTTACTCTCGCTTTCTTTCACAAAAGTATAAGTAGCATTGTAATAACCCACTGCTTGTGCTGCCTGATTGGTCAAAGCACGTAATTGCGGCAAGGCAACATTAAACTCTTCAAAAGATTCCTGAGTAAAACTGGATAACTTGGCTTTGATATTTGCAGCCAGAATTGGCGGTGCGCCCGTAACATCTGCGGTAATACGAGGTACTTTATCTGTATTTAGCAGATTCTCTGGACGCAAGCGATGCCAGATTCTTTTAAAGAAACCTTCTTTTTCAGCACTCTGCTCTGTTTGAGTCTGAAATTCAGGTAAGGTTCGTCCCGCCTCATTGGCTTCTACTACAATCTTGCTGTCAGTCTGGATATCACGCATCAACTGATCAATGTTGACAGGCGCACTTTTAATTTCAGTCAGTTCAGATTGAGAAACATCGCTTACCGAGACTTCAGGGGTTTTAGCAGTATTTTCGCGATAGTTCTTTGCTTCATTCTTTGCATCTTCCGCGACGCGAAAGATTTCATTTGCCATCGATTGATCCACAGGAATCACTGGCAAATTCTCTAAATTATCATCCAACTGAATCGGTTTTAACTCGTCAATCTGATTTACAGACTGTTCTTGCTGCTTTAAAGCCGTCAAACTGTCCTGCACAGACAACGAATTTTCTTGATCATTCAGAAGCGCTTGTTGCTGCTTCATCAAAGCAGTTGCCGCATTGGCCTGTTGTTCGGCCTGATCTGCTGTCTGATTTTCAGTCGGGTTTAAAATTTGCTCTTGCGCATAAGCAACTGATATGCAAGAAGTAATTAAAAAACCGCTACAAATAAGTTTAGGAAAACCCTGCATTTTAAAAATTAAATGCATAGAATGAACCAGTGTTGACTGTTTAAACTTCGATTTAGATGGCATGTAGAACTCTAAACTTATTTTTTAATTTATCATTTTTGATGGCTGAAACAACTTCAAATCTTTGATTTTTCATCCAATCAGACAGGGATATCATACATGCATTTCATCACATTTTTACAGTTCGTCACATTTTTTTATAAATCACAATGAAGTGAACACACGATGAAACAAGATGAGCGCTTAATGACATCACGTCGGTTTGCCCCGATGTTTTTCACGCAATTTTTTGGAGCACTGAATGATAATGTTTATAAACAAGCGCTTCTGTTAGTCATCACTTATGGTTGGATTCAACAACAAAGTGCGCCCGTCAGTACTTTAAATAATTTAGCGGCGTTACTGTTTATTCTTCCTTACTTTTTCTTTTCAGCTACAGCTGGGCAAATTGCGGATAAATACGAACGCTCACAGCTTATTCGCTTCATTAAAATATTAGAAATTGTCATCATGTTGATTGGTACGGCAGGTTTTTTGCTAGGCAATCTTTGGCTGCTATTATTTGCCCTATTTTTAATGGGAACGCATTCCACCTGTTTCGGGCCGATCAAATATGCCATTCTGCCTGAAATTTTAAAGCCACAAGAGCTGATGTCTGGTAATGCCTTATTCCAGTCAGGTACATCGATTGCGATTTTACTAGGGATGATTCTCGGCGGCGCGGTAATTGCTTCATCTGAAGGCAATCTGCTCTGGATCAGTGTAACTGTGGTGACTATTGCTTGCTTAGGCTATTTGTGTAGTCGTTTTATCCTGCCACAAAAAGTCGCTGCACCCGATCTTAAAATTGACTGGAATTTTTTCCGTACCAGTTTTCAGACCATTCGATATGCAAAAAGTATACCGATTGTTTTTGTGATCCTGTTAGGCAACTCTTGGTACTGGTTTTATGGTGCAACCTACCTGACCCAGATTCCACAACTCACACAGCAAAACTTACATGCTTCTGAAAATGTGGTGAGTCTGCTTCTGACCTTTTTCTCGGTTGGTATTGGCGTTGGTTCATTATTATGCAGACGTATTGGCGGCACTGAAATCAATATTAAAATGGTACCCTATGGTGCGATTGGCTTAACAGTTTTTGCACTGTATCTTGCAGCAAGTCTGGCGTTTGTACCGGAACGTACTGGCGACCTGCTCACGTTAAAAGATATGTTTACGCAAGGTACAGTCTATTATCACGTTATGCTTGCCGTTACTTTACTCGGAATCAGCGGCGGTTTTTATATCGTGCCTCTTTATGCCATGATGCAGGCCTACTCACCACGCTCGCACCGTGCGCGTGTTGTTGCAGCAAACAATATCTTAAATGCTGTATTTATGGTCTCTTCGGCAGTTTTTTCAATTTTAATCTTAAGCATTTTAAAAATTGATATTAAAATCTTATTCACCATTACTGCTGTTTTAAGTGCAATTTTCTCATTCTGGTTATTAAAACGACTCAAACCATTATTGGAAAATGCGCCCAATACTTTAGAGGATTAATATATGCGTCAATACACAGGTCTCGATAAACTTATTAATTCTTTTGATCAGGCTTTACGTAGTCTGGTACCTGGAGCAACCAGTGCTCAACGCTCAAATCCAGCCAGTGATGAACCCTCCCAACTCTGTGTCAGTGATGCACGCCATGTTGCAGGCTTGATGCGCGTTAACCACAGTGGTGAAGTGTGTGCTCAAGCGCTTTATCATGGACAGGCATTGACGGCAAAGCTGCCACACGTTCGTGAAGAAATGCAGCATGCTGCGATCGAAGAACAGGACCATTTGGCGTGGTGTGAAGATCGTTTAAAAGAACTGGATAGCCACACCAGTGTATTGAATCCAATCTGGTATGGATTATCTTACGGCATGGGTGCGATTGCAGGCATTGCAGGCGACAAATACAGCTTAGGTTTTGTCGCTGAAACTGAACGTCAGGTGAGCCAGCATTTACAAGAACATCTCCAGCAATTGCCAGCGCATGATGATCGTTCACGTAAAATTCTTGAACAGATGAATGAAGATGAATTGCATCATCGTGATACCGCATTGAATGCAGGTGGAGTTGATTTACCCGTGCCTGTACGTATTACCATGACCGCAATTTCAAAATTAATGACAAAAACCAGTTATTATTTATAAACTCGTCTAGGGAATTATGGCTTCATAATTCCCTTTTTTCTGCTCAATTGTTCATAAAACTCTTATAAAAGATCAGCGAAATACAATTTTCCCTTTATCTGTCGAATAACGGTCAGACCAGAAACTTTGTGGTTGCTTTTCCAGATCAGTAAAAATCGTATAGTTAATTTTGCCTTGTCTGAACTCAAACTGACCATTTTTTTGAGTTGCTGCTACTCTGGTATCATTCACCCAGACACGCTGTTGCTGGTCAATTCGAATGGTTGCCAAGGTTGTTCCATCTGATCTTTCAGCAATCCATTGGGGTTGATTGACACCATTCTCAGGCGCCGCAACTGCATCTGGCGCTGTAGATCCAGCCTTGATATTTTCTTCTGCTGTTTTATGAATATCACAACCTTGCGCTTCACTCAGTTGCGTACAGCCTGAACGTTCGAGCTGTTCTCTATATTTGGCATCAATGGCATAAGCAGAGTTCATGACAACACATGCCATCAGTCCGACAGTAATAAATTTGATTTGCATGATGCATCCCTTGCGATTGATCAGTTAAATATTTAAACATTGATCTCGGCATGGGTCTGTAATTTAAATGTTTAATCCCAAAAGCAAACAGCCTGTGACCGAAATCACAGGCTGTTTAAAACAATATTTTCAACTTAATTTAGACCATGTTCTGCTTTAAAACGTTCCATGTTTCTCACGGCATCATGATAACGTGATTGTACGCTGCTGCTATTGATCCGTAGATCATATAAACGCTTCTTATAATCATCCCGAACTTTAGAAGAAAGATCAGTACGTTCCAGCTCTTTTAAATACCGATTCATCTCATTCTGTGAACGGCTGAACTCCGAATCGGCCTGATAATATTCGTTGGCAGCCTGATAATAAGGTCGTAATGATTGGCGTTTTTCAACAGGACAAACTCGGAAATCCCCACGACCTTCTAACGCTTCACTGAAAATATTTTCAGGCTGACAATAATAACCTAGACCTTGTTGATAGCCTTTTTCATAGAGACTCTGATTAGGAACAACATTGGCTTTCTGACAAGATGAATAATACTTATCTAGACGTGATTCATGCCCAGCCGAACCATCTTTTTCACCCACGCTTAACCAGTTGGCAGTTTTACATTGCTCAACACTCATGGCTGCACAACCAGAAAGTAAAACCATCAAAGTCGATAAAATTAAAATATTTTTCATGAAAATGTTCCTAATTATTATGCGATTACATTCAAACACATTACATTGTAATGACAGGATAGTTTACCTTTTGATCATAGCTTAGATCAGCATGTTGCCATAAATCAAATAGAGGAATTTTCACATCCAATGCTAAAGGTAATTTTTTAGGATTAAACTGCATATTCTCTAAGGTATGTCCCCAAGCAATCACATCAATATCCAGCGTGATCTGATGCGAAGGACGAGTACGCCCTGATTGTTGTTCCAGCCTTTTTAACAGTTCAGTGATTTCATCAATACTAAGTTGACTTGTTAATAGACAGGCCGAGTTCCAATAATTAGCCCCGATCCCATCTCGACATGGAATTTCATAAATCGGAGAAAACACCACTCTACCGAGTTGAGCAATCTGGTCATAAGCAAAAGTGAAATTTTGTTGCTGCTGGAGATTACTCGCCAGTGCGAGCGCAAAAATTGTTTCTGTTGCGTTCAAGGCGAATTCCTACTGCATTAGCTTGAGCAATAATTGCGGGTTTACGAATCGTGATCGTGATCGACTCAATAGAAGGAAAAGTCGTAAATAGACACTCAAGAACCAACTGAGCGGCATGCTCAATCAGTTTCGGTTTTGCTGTTTGAATCACTTGTGCTGCAAGCTCACAGATTTGAGCATAGTTGAGCGTATCTTCCAGCTCATCCGAGTTTGCAGCCTGACTAAGATCATTATGAATGGTGAGATCTAGCATTAAAGGTTGAATAATCTGGCGTTCCCAGTTGAAACAGCCGATCACAGTATCAACTTTTAACCCTTCAATAATAATGGCATCCATAATGACCTATTGAACCGATAAATAAATTAATGCTTTAAAAAAGAAGCAGGTTCAATATTGTGAACCATTTTCAGACGTTGGTCAGCATAAATATCGGTATATGGCGCAAGAACACGCATGAAACGATCAAAATATAACATTTGCTTGAATAATAACGCGAAGTCACGCGGGAATTTGATGCCATGACGTTCGCCCACAGCCACCATATCCATCATGATGTCATTCAAGTCTGCTGGATTCGAACTCAGAATTTCTTGTGGATCTGCCAGCAATACGCCACTAAACAGACGCTCTAAATCATCAGCCAATACTTGCGTATCAATTTTTTGATGCGTCATGCCCATCTTGAGCATATTCTCAGCCATCGCAACGTAGTTGGTGTGCTGCAACGCATCCATAAATGCCATACATGCTGTCCAGACTTCTGGTTTTAACTGACCGACAATACCAAAATCGATAAAGCCAATACGACCATCTTCAAGCAACATCAAGTTGCCTGCATGTAAGTCTGCATGGAAACTCTTACACAACATCAAGCTACCAAACCAAGTATTCATAGCCGTAATCAGGACTTGGGTTGGATCTTTGGCATATTGTTTGACGACGTCAAAGTCCGTCAATGGCACACCATATAAACGCTGCATGGTCAGTACACGGCGGGTTGAAAACTGGTGATACACCTTTGGCGCTGTCGCAGCCTGATTGCCTGAGATATTCAAATACTGGATAAAATCATCCAGATTTTGTGCTTCTTCAATAAAATCAACTTCACGTACCATGCGTGTCTTAATTTCATCGACAATTTCAGACAGTGAAGCAAATTTGATTTTAGGCACTGCTTTTTCGAGTAACTTGGTTGCCCAATGCACCACATTCAAATCGGTATAAAGAATCGTTTCAACGCCAGGTTTCTGAACTTTTAAAACGACATCTTCACCCGTCACCAATCTTGCTGGATGGACTTGTGCAATCGAAGCAGAAGCCAATGGTTTTTCATCAATAAAACTGAAAATTTCATTGAGATTTCGACCCTCAAATTCTTCCGCCAAGACCTTTTGAATATAGCTAAAAGGTAAAGTTGGCGTTTGATCTAGACAGCCCTGAAATTCCTGAACATATTCTCGCGGGAATAAAGACGGCGTACTGGCAATAAATTGGCCTAGCTTGATATAAGTCGAACCAAGCGACTCAAAGGTCTCACGCATGAGTTTGGCATTGCTTGGTTTTTCAGTTGCATATTTCACACCTGCTTGTGCTGCAACCACCACTGTTTCACCAATACGTGCAACAGAGCGTAATCCATCGAATAAAATATTTCTTTTCATAATCTTTCTTGCCTCACAGATGGCATTAGTTTAGCAAATTTTGCTCATTTTACCGATCAAGTTGCCTGACAAACTGGACAATTTACATCTTTTTCAAATTTAAGAATGCGTTGCGATAGATTTAAGCCATTCCAAAGCAACAGTTTTTGCTTAAGTGGCGTCAAACCTAACCCTAAAAACAGCAAAGTGTGATGTGCTTGTAATGACGCTATCATTACAGGTGTAGTTGCCAACACGCCTGACTCAGCACAGCGTAAGCCTTCATTGGCATGCTCTTCTTTAGGAAATAAGCATTCATAACAAGCTGAATCTGACTCAACCATAAACATCTGCCCTTCAAAACCAATCGCTGAAGCACTGATAAGTGGCACTTGGTGTGTTTTACAGACACGATTCACCAGATAGCGCGTGGTAAAATTATCGCAACCATCTAACACTACATCCTGATGCTGTACGAAGTCATCAGCATTCGTTTCATCGAAACGTATATTTTGATAGCGGACTTGTATATGTGGATTAATGGCTTGTAGATGTTTTGCCAATATTTCGGCTTTGTATCGGCCTAAATCATTTGAGGTAAATGCAATTTGGCGTTGTAGATTACTCATCTCAATGGTGTCAGCATCGACAATGGTAATTTTCCCCACTCCAGCACGAGCCAGTAGCTCAGCACTGGTACAGCCGATTCCACCTGCGCCGATAATCAGTACATTAGCAAGTTTTAGTTTTTCTTGTGCTTCAATATCCCAACCATCTAATAAAATCTGACGACTATAGAGATGCATTTCTTCATTACTAAGCTCAAATTCGTTTTCAAAATGGTCTGACACGTGGCTACTTCTTTATTTTCAAGATAGTGCTGATTCTAAGTCGATGCAGGACTTGAGGAAAGTAATAAATTTTATATAGTTGGGTAGGCGTTCATATTATAGGTCAATCAAATACTTTTCTTGAGATAAACAAAGCACGTTTTAGGTGCTTTGTTTATAAAGATTTAACTATTCTTGTTTAAGTACTATTCTATGTTCTTCAATGTTATCAGCAGTCGATTTAATCTCGCCTCCTATCGCTCTTGGATCGTTTTTATCAACTAATGTAAATTGATATTCAAAACTAGCCATTCGCCCAGGGATGGCCGACTTAGCTGTTGAAGTTACAGGAATCGCCACTTTCCCTTTACTCTCTGCAAATGCGTTTGCTCTTAAAAGTACATCAGATTTAAGTTTACTATTATTGGTAAAAACACCACCTGCCGAAGTTTGTGATATCAAATAAGTGTTTGTACCTATTGGTACTATAGGTGCTGTGGCACAACCAGTTAAAAAAATCGCCCCTACAACTAAAAATAATTTTTTCATGATACTCCCCATTTGTTATCAAGGATTTATATCACAATCATTAATCTCATCACTAGAGTCTTAGAGGAGATTTAATAAGCCGATTCAAAAAAATACTTACAAGATTAGTCTTTCTCAATTTTGAGATATCAGAACTTAATTTAAATCCCCATAGAATAAGAGCAATCTAAATAACAAACCCAACGCTACTTCCGATCATGCATCATTTCATAAGATTGCGCTCTTAACACATCCTCTTTAGTTCCAAAAGATTGATTACGCAATTGATTAATCGACTGTTGTTTACTGGCATCACTCGCATCACTTTTTAAAATCTGGTCGCGTTCAGCCAAATAACCATTAACCTGTGTTTGCCAGCCTGCCTCTTCCTGATCCACTTTTTCGAGACGATCCGCAGCTTCTGGCCCTAACAGACTTTCACGCATATTCCGAAGCTCTTGTGCAGAACCACCTTTCTCACGGATCTCCTGCGTCAATTGCTGTAACTCAGCAAATTGCATAGAAACCCGAACACCATCCGCCATCGTACTAGGAAGCTGATCAATCAGTTTTGCCAATTCAGCCGCTTTTTGTTGTGCAGTTAAAGTCTTATTGGCATGAATACGCATCTGTTCGATATTAAACTGATTTAACTTACGTTCATTACCAAACAAGGCATTGATCTCAGCCGCATTAAAAAACTGCTGCTGGACTTTATACATCTGATCAAGGACTTTCTGAAAACCCTCAATATCACCCGTTTTAAAATTACCATTAGGTTTTAAATTTTTGAGGGTATGACTGTACGCCACATATTGATCTAACAAATAAATTGCATAACTTGAAGCCGTATCAGGTAGCGTTGCTGTCAGATATTGACGAATATCAGCGATCAATTCCGTTTGGGTTTTCTCGCCCAGACTTGAAAAGAAATAATCAAAACAACTACGGATTCCAACTGTCAGTACAAGTTTACCGTTGGCATCTACCTGAATTGGACAATCAATCTCGGTTCCTTGTAATGAAGCCGCCAGAACAGGTAATTTTCCCTTTTGATGATCTTGTGTTGCACCAGCAAAATTATGCTCTGAAGACTGTGCTTGAGCCTGCTGGTTCAATGGATGCGAAGTCGTTTGTGTATCGGGCTTAAATATCCAGTAAATCAAAGCCAATATCAGCAATAAACCGATAATTACACACAAACTGATGGTTTTATTATTTAAAAATTTACCGTTCATCATCCCTTGCTCTATTTATCCTTTATTTTTCCATCTGTTTTAGCTAAAGGAGCAAATGCTGCCCCTTTAGCTTATTTATTATAACCCCTGATTTTTTAAACGATTGGCTTGTGCACGGTACGGCGTGACTGGATTTTGCAAAAACCCTACCAGACCTAATACCTGATTTACCTCATCCAAATGGTTAAATGCATAGTTATCACGAATGACCGTGCCTAAATGGCTCGAACAACGTGGTACCAAACCATCATTTTCACCAGAGATCAGTAAAGAAGTCGCTGTTAAAGCATAGTCCATCGGATCAGCAGCATTGGTAAATGGACTGGTTCCACTCCATGAATAATAACGAACACCATTTACCAGTTCGGCACCAGATCCACAGGCTGTAGTTGGTACGCCTGCTGGGAAGCGTTTATTAAAGTCTGCGGAACCGCTGGTCGTGAGTGAGTTTAATCCTGCAATTGCATCTTGATCATAGTAATGACCAGAACCAATGCCGACCAATGAGAAGAAGGCATTTACGCCTGCCGCAATAATAGGTGCAAGTGCTGGACCAGCAGGTGATTTAACAACTGAATCCACCACATCTGCAACATCTGAACCTTTAGTTGGACCTCCTACTGCTGTCACTGAAGCAATCTTATTCGGCAATAAGCTTGCTACATAACGAACCGATTGTGAGCCATGACTATGGCCAATTAAATTGATTTTTTCAGCACCTGTAATTGCCAGCACCTGTTTTGCCTGTAGCAGTAGTTGTTCACCGCGTACTTCTGATGAATTAAAAGAAGCTTGCTGTGCGACAAATACATTGGCCCCATTTCCAACCAGATCTTCAGTAATCCCGTTCCAGTATTGCAATGGGCCAACCGCTGAGAATCCAGCCATACCGTGAGCCAATAGAATAGGATACTTGGTTTTTGCATAACTGGAGGTGACGTTGGTACTACCACCGACTGAGCAACCGTTCACATTACAGTTTTGCCATGAGGCTTTAGGTGATAGAAAATCAAACAAACCAGCATGAACAACGGTTCCACTGCTAATAAACATACCTGCCATTAACGCCATAGCATTTAAATATTTCTTTTTCACGTTTTTGCTCCGAGCATTTTTCATTTTTATTACAAAGTGTTAGTCCTATAATTTTGTACGTGGAATCATTCCGACCATACAAAAGGGATATCAAATCATCCTCCTTTAATATTGTTTGATTTTTAGACTAAAGCAAACTGCGCCAAAATCATAACAATTCAGGCCAAAATTACGACTGATTGATAAAATTCCGATGAATGTACATACCCAAAGCAAATGGAATGGATTTCCACTTTACGCGTTGCAAAAAAGGTTCTACGCGATACACAATGAAAATATAAGCATCGATGTATATGAGAACTTAATATCTGCTTTGAATTTTCACGCAAAAAAAAACACTGAATCATGCTGCCTTTTTTGCTGTAGTGAACATGTTAAATGCAGAAAAATTGAATCTTATTTTTCGAGAGATTATGTAACAATAACCAGTCTTATCATCCAGCTGGATCGCATATGAGTGCTCAAGACATTACAACCGTTGAACTTTCCAAAGCCTATCGTCTATTAAATCATGGCCCTACTGTTCTGGTATCTGCTCAGCATGAACAGGACACTGATGTGATGGCTGCTGCATGGGCTTGTGCACTGGAACTTACACCAGCCAAAGTCACTGTTGTTCTGGACAAAAGCACCAAGACTCGTCAACTGGTTGAGCAAAGTGGTTATTTTGCACTACAGGTGCCCTGCTATGCGCAAATTGATATGGTGCACCAACTCGGTACGATTAGTAAATTTGATCAGCCCACCAAACTGGCAGATTGCAAAACGGAATTGTTTTATCAGGATCCCTATCCAGTCCCGCTGGTCACAGGCAGTCTGGCATGGTTGATTTGCAAAGTTATTCCAGAGCCACATAACCAGCAAGCACACGATTTATTTATTGGATCTGTGGTTGCAGCATGGGCCGATTCTCGCGTATTCCGAGATGGACACTGGCATTTTCAGGACGCTGCAAAAGAGTTGCGAAGCTTGCACTATATTGCGGGTGGAACCTTTTATTTAATTGGCGATGAAGTCAAAGCCAAATAATCAGCAAGGTCTTAGGCAATGATTTTCAGCATTGCCTGCCTTATTTATTCAGCTTTCATCATTTCACGATATAAGGTATCTAGGAACTGCTGCTGTTTCTGATTGTCTTTAAAATAACGTTGATAATTGACACTGCAGCTTTCTACATCGGCGATATTGGCTTTATTAAAAGACCAGTCAGAGGTGTCTTTGACTGTGATCCCTAAATCATCATCACAACTCTGCCACAATTGAGCAAATCGACTGCGCTGCTTTGCATCAAGTTGTTGAAAATCGGCATACACAGAAAAACCATGCATTTCTGAATTAAAAAATTTCGAAATCATACTCACAGGCACGCCACCCCATATCATCGGTTGATCTTGAGGAAAACGAATATCTTTGAGTTTATCCTCAGACATTATTTTATCTTGCTCGCCTTCCTTTAAAAACTGGGTTTCATAAACCAAGGTTGTGCCTACGGGTACCTGAATTTTCTTAACGATGCGCGCTTCGCGAGCTTTATAATAGGGATAATTCGGTGATGAATTTCCACCTGTTGGATTCATATTACCGACACAACCCGTTAGACTCAGGCCAAATAATGCAGCAATCATCAGTCTATATTTCATATCTAAATCCTTGAGCTATCGTTATTCTTATCAAGAAGCTTTTTCTTACCTTAGAGTCAAACCCGTCAACACACAATATAAAATTTGAGGCCTAGGATAAAAAAAACAATTGCAAGCGCCAAGCTCACAACTGTTCTCTAGATTGATTCAATTTTTTTAAAAGCTTATTTTGGCGCCATACGAATCGCACCATCCAGACGAATCACCTCACCATTTAGATATGAGTTTTCCGCGATATGTGCCACTAATCGTGCAAATTCTTCTGGGCGCCCCAAACGTGAAGGATAAGGGACCATTTGCCCTAAGGCATCCTGTACGTTCTGCGGCAGACCTTTTAACATCGGGGTTTCCATAATACCCGGTGCAATGGTCATCACGCGTATTGCATGACGAGCAAGTTCTCGTGCAATCGGCAAAGTCATCGCTACAACAGCTCCTTTCGATGCAGAATATGCTGCTTGCCCAATTTGTCCATCAAAGGCTGCAACCGAAGCTGTATTGACGATCACACCTCGATCTTCATCACCTTCCGCAACGGTATTTTTGCTCATGGCATCCGCTGCATAGCGCAACATATTAAATGTGCCTGTGACATTGATGTGTAACGTTTTCGAGAACATTGCCAAATCATGTACACCCTCTTTACCCACAACTTTTGCCGAGGGGCCAATGCCCGCACAATTGATCAGGCCATATACACTGCCATGTTTGGTCAGCACATCTTTAAAAAACTGTTCCGCAGCTGCTTCATCGGTCACATCCAGTTTTACAAATTCTGCCTGTGCTCCCAATGCTTGTGCTTGTTGTTGTCCTGCTTCAACATTCATGTCGACCAAAGTGACTGACGCACCTTTTTCAACCAAATATTCAGCTGTTGCTGCACCTAGACCAGAGCCACCGCCTGTAATAACAAAATGTTTTCCCTGAATTTTCATTTACGTTTCCTATCAAATTAAAGATATAAATTTTTATAACTAAGCCTAAAGGCAACTTTTTTCCGATACAATTTCAAAAAGTAGCAAAGTTAATGCGACTTTTGAGCAGTCGATCTATTTATTCTCCTGTATTTTATGCTGATATGACCAAAAACCACACTCACGATCTTAATGCGGCCAAGGATACAATTTCAAATGCTTTAATTCGGGAAGCATTAAGCGTTGCCGCAAGTCGCGGTTTAAATATTGTCAGTATTGCTAATCGGGCTGGCATTTCTGCTGAGTTATTAACCTCAAGCAAAGCTCGTGTTCCTGTCACGCAATGTGCCCAATTATGGGTAGAACTGGCGGAGAGTATGAATGATGAGTTTCTCGGTATGGATACCCATCCCATGCGCCGTGGCAGCTATCAATTACTGGCAAAACTTGCGTTTAATACCGAAACGCTGGAACAGGCAATTAAAGAAATTTTAAAGTTTTTAGCGCTGATTCTGGATGATATTCGCGGTGAACTGGTTCAGAAAGGTACTAAGGCTTATCTGATCCTGCATGATCGTGAACAGCCGAAGCGGATGTTTACTTACTCGACCTTTCTGATGCTAGTTCACAGCTTAATGTGCTGGCTCAGCGATCAGCGCATTCACTTTCATAAAATGACGTTTAGATGCCATCCGCCTATCGAAATACAGGATTATCGTGTCCGTTTTTGTGAAAATATTCACTTTCATGCTGAGCAAAACAGCATCGAATTTGATGCACATTATCTGAAACATAAAATCAAAAAAGACAAACAGGCACTCAATGATTTTCTTAAACATACGCCCTACAACCTGATTGTACGTTTCAAGAATGAAAATTCGCTGAGTCTACAAATACGTCGGCAATTGCTTCTACAAGCACCTTCGGAATGGGCCGAACTGAAGGATATTGCGCAGCAGCTCAATATGTCGACAGCCACCATCCAACGTCGTTTAAAACAGGAAGGTGTCAGCTACCAGCAGCTGAAGAATGACATTCGCTGTGATATTGCAATTGAAAGGCTGAGCAAAACGGATGATTCAATTCAAAGTATTAGCGATGACCTCAACTTTCATGATCCAAGTGCTTTTCACCGTGCCTTTAAAAAATGGAGTGGTGTCAGCCCAGGCAGTTATCGTAAAACCTCTCCATTAAAGAAAAACAAACTGAACTTACTTGATGAGTAAAAGGAATTAAGCCATGTACTTACCTGAAATTTTTGAAGAAAAAGACCCTCAAAAACTCTATCAACTGATTCAGGATTATCCTTTTGCGACCCTTATCAGCCACAGTTCAGAAGGCTTGGATGCCCATCATCTGCCTTTCAAACTGATACTCGATGAAGAAAATCAAACGGCGACACTGATTGCACACATTGCCAAAAATAATGCATTGCATACGCAAATCCCAAATGGCACAGAAGTCCTGATTATCTTTCAAGGTGAGCAAGGTTATATTTCACCGAACTGGTATCCGAGCAAACAACATCATCATCAACATGTACCGACATGGAACTATCAGGTGGTGCATGTTAAAGGCAAAATTAATTTCTTATCTGATGAAAAAGCATTGCGCGGCATTTTGGCAAAACTGACACGGACACATGAAGCGAAACAGCCTGTTCCATGGAAAATGTCAGATGCACCTGCCGAATATATTACTCAGCAATTGCAAGAAATTGTGGGCATTGAAATTCAGATCACCGAGATCACAGGCAAATTTAAATTGAGTCAAAATCGGGAAAAAGTAGATGCTTTAGGCGTGGTTGATGGGCTTGAAAAACACGGCAATCACAATTTAGCAAAAGCGGTACAGCAATATATTAAAGATTAAGCAGACTTTTGACCTAAACTGACCCGATCATTGCCGCCATAATCATTAATGGTCTGGATTTGCTCAAAACCTTGCTGCTCGAAGACCTGGCGAACAGCTTCACCTTGGTCATAACCATGTTCCAGCACAATCCAGCCTTCTGGTTTGAGCCAGTTTTTACCTTGCTCGATAATGGTTTCGATATCCGCCATCCCCTGACGATCCGCAATCAAGGCACGCTCAGGTTCAGACTTGAGTTTCTGCATATGCACGTCTTCTGGATCAATATACGGTGGATTCGACACAATTAAATCAAACTGCTGCTCATCCAGTGCTTCAAACCAGGCACCACAAGCAAATTTCACCTGCATCAGACCATGCCGAACCGCATTTTCCTGAGCAACCGCTAAAGTTGGCTCATAAATATCAGTCGCCATGACTTGCCATTGCGGACGTTCACTCGCAAGTGCCAAAGCAATTGCACCCGTTCCCGTACCCAAATCAACAATCTTGGCTTGCTGATCCAGTGGTAGCTTCAACACTGTTTCCACAAGAATTTCAGTATCTGGACGTGGCACTAAAGTGTCGTGGGTTACTTTTAGGTCTAAGGTCCAAAATGGCTGTGAACCCGTGACATAGGCCAAGGGCTCACCCTGCTCAATACGAGCCAGACCATCCAGATAAGCCTGTTCCTGCATGTCTGTTAATTCTTGCTCAAGGCGTAGTTTGAGTTCCAGCGCATTAATACCGAGAAGATGCTCAAGTAGCCATGCCGCCTCCTGACGTTCATAGCTATCAATTTCACCCTTAATCTCTAACGCTTGAGCAATATTCATTAGCCGCCATTTTCCTGTGCAAGCATCGCCAGCTGATCGGCCTGATATTCACGATGCAAGCTGTCCAGTAATTCGGTTAAATCACCTTCCATAATTGCATCTAACTTATATAAAGTCAGGTTAATACGGTGATCGGTCATACGACCTTGCGGGTAGTTATAAGTACGAATACGCTCCGAACGGTCACCTGAACCAACCAAATCACGGCGCATTTCTGATGTCGCTGCATCTGCTGCTGCACGTTTGGCATTTTCCAGACGTGACACCAACAACGCCATCGCTTTGGCTTTGTTCTTATGCTGTGAACGCTCTTCCTGACATTCCACCACAACCCCAGACGGAATATGGGTAATACGTACCGCAGAATCAGTTTTGTTAATATGCTGACCACCCGCACCTGACGCACGATAAGTATCAATACGCAAATCAGCAGGATTGATTTCAACTGTAGTATCTACATCTACTTCTGGAAGAATAGCAACTGTACATGCCGAGGTATGAACACGTCCTTGCGATTCAGTTGCAGGGACACGTTGTACACGGTGCGCGCCACTTTCAAACTTCAAGCGGCCATACACACTTTCACCATCAATACGGCAAATGATCTCTTTATAACCGCCATGCTCACCTTCATTTTCAGAAAGCACTTCAATACGCCAACCTTGGGTTTCAGCGTATTTACTATACATACGGAATAAATCGCCCGAGAAGATCGCAGCCTCATCACCGCCCGTTCCCGCACGCACTTCAAGATAAGCCGCATTGGCATCGTTCGGATCTTTAGGAATCATCAACACATTAAGTTGATCTTCAAGCTCGACCAGAAGCGCTTTATTTTCTTTGATTTCTTCTTCGGCCATATCTTTGAAATCAGGATCTGATTTCATCATTTCGGCAGTTTCAATATCTTCTTCCGCTTGACGATACTTACTCCAAACTTCAGTGATTTCAGTTAAATCATTATGTTCACGGGACAATTTACGGAAACGTTTATTGTCCGAAATCACTTCTACATCAGCGAGTAATGCAGTCAGCTCTTCGTGACGATCACAAAGTTGATCGAGTCTTAAACGGAGTGATGCTTTCATGGGCGGAATATCTCAAAATCTAAAGACTCAGTGCGATCAAAATAGGGTTGGTTGACCTTTCAGCCATGCATTGCGTTATCGGCTAAAACAACAGAAACAAGGCATGAAAAGACAATGGTGCCCCTACGAAGCACGAGCAAAATCAAAAAATTGCGCATAGTTTACAGACTCTGCTGCTTAAAAGACATAGTGAAACTGTGGAACTTACTATTCCACCCTCATTTCATCACAAATTGTTCAGTTTTAGTTTTTACGGCTTGTTCTCTGCCGAGTGCTTAGCTATAAATAATGAAGGATAAATAGAATGATAAAACAACAGGATAAACTATGAATAATTTTATTAATCGTCCCACCTCTGCCTTTATTGCAGCAAGCTGGGTTGCCTTAATTGCAGGCGCCGTTGGCTTTATGATTGGATTGTGGAATGCCAATATGCCACTCCATGAAAAAGGCTATTATTTGGTCATTTTACTCTATGGTCTTTTCTCGGCAGCATCCCTGCAAAAAACGGTACGAGATCAACTTGAAGAAATTCCTGTGACTGCCATTTACTACGGACTGTGCTGGGCCTCTATGGCAGTGTGTATCGTGCTTTTATTGATTAGTTTATGGAACGCCGAACTGACAATGAGTGAGAAAGGCTTTTATATTATGTCATTCCTGTTAAGTCTATTTGGTGTCGTCGCCACGCAAAAGAATATTCGTGATCTAAATTATTTACGTCTCCAAACAGAATTTAACCCGCGTCAACTCAAGTTAGAAGACAATTCTGTAAAAGATGAACAACAGGACTAAGTTTTATTTTGAAATAAAGGCTTAAAAATATTTAAGCCTTATCCTCAACAATAAAAGCCTAACCATTTGTTTTTAAATTATTATTTAGTTTACAAAAACCTAATATAAAACAAAAGATTACAATCCAGACACCAAAGAGTAATAATTTAGGCCAGCTTCTCCACACTTTCATTCTCAAACTTTGTTACATTTGCTGCCATTAGAAAGACGTCCAATTTATTGCGGACACGGAGTCAAAAAATGAAATTAAACGCTTGGTTATGTGGTGCAATCTTTGCAACTTCATCACTTGTTACTGTCGCTCATGCTGATAACGCAACTCGTGTTGCAGCAACATCTGCACTCGGTAGTGTCGTTGGTACTGCACTTGGTAAAGAAATCGGTGGTAATAACGGCGCAATGATTGGCTCTGCACTTGGTGGCGCTGGTGGTGCAGCGGCTGCAAGTAGCAAACGTACACGTACTGAAGCTGCCATTGGTGGTGGTTTAGGTGGTGTGGGGGGTTATACTGTCGGTAAAAACCTCGGTGGTACGACAGGTGGTTATATCGGCGCTGCTGCGGGTGCCGCAGGTGGTTCTGCTTTAGGCCGTAAAGTCGGTCAAGACCGTTATTATGACAATCACCAGTCAAAAAAATACAAGAAAAAAAGAAAGCATCGTCATCACTAATTTCTTAGAAAAAGCACCTTCAGGTGCTTTTTTTATGCCCGCAATCTTTCCTGTCTATCGATAAAATCCTGAGCAAAATGCTAGGTTGAATCATTGTTTCGAACTTTCTAGAATAATTCCCTATTTTTTATATGCCTTTTACTGCATGATGAATACCGAATTACTCTCTCCTGCTGGTTCCCTTAAAAACATGCGCTATGCCTTTGCTTATGGCGCAGATGCGGTCTACGCAGGTCAACCTCGTTATAGCTTACGTGTGCGTAATAATGAGTTTGACCATGACAATTTAAAAATGGGGATTGATGAGGCGCATGCCTTAGGCAAAAAGTTTTATGTAGTGGTCAATATCCAGCCTCATAACAGCAAGCTTAAAAATTTTATCCGAGATATCGAACCGATTATTGCCATGCAACCCGATGCATTGATTATGTCTGATCCAGGCTTGATCATGATGGTACGTGAACATTTCTCTGAAATGCAGATTCATCTCTCGGTACAAGCCAATGCCATTAACTGGGCAACGGTTAAATTCTGGAAAGATTATGGTCTAAGCCGCATTATTCTGTCTCGTGAATTGTCGATCGAAGAAATCGAGGAAATTCAGACACAGGTCCCAGACATTGAACTGGAAGTTTTTGTACATGGCGCACTGTGTATGGCCTATTCCGGACGTTGTCTATTGTCGGGCTATATGAATAAACGCGATGCCAATCAAGGGGCCTGTACCAATGCCTGTCGCTGGGATTACAAAATTCATGCGGCACAAGAAGATGCCAATGGTGATGTGATCCCTGTTCAACAGATCCATTCAGACAAAACATGTTGTTCTCAAGCCTCAGCATCTCATTCCTCAGCACATACTGTTTTAGTACAGCGCAATGATGAAGATATGTTTGCGGCTGAAGAAGATCAACATGGTACTTATTTTATGAACTCAAAAGATTTACGTGCCGTGCAGCATGTTGATCGACTTACTAAAATTGGAGTGGCTTCACTGAAAATTGAAGGTCGCACCAAATCCTATTTTTATTGTGCACGTACAGCACAGATTTACCGTAAGTCCATAGATGACGCACTTGCTGGCAAAGCATTTGATACCAGCTTAATGACCCAACTGGAAGGTCTGGCCAATAGAGGTTATACCGAAGGCTTCTTACGCCGTCATGTGCATCGCGATTATCAGAATTATACAGATGGTTCATCTCACTTTGAATATCAACAGTTTTGTGGTGAAGTGATTGAGCGTAATGGCGACTATATTCGTATCGAAGTCAAAAACCGCTTTCTGGTCGGCGATTCACTGGAACTGATGACTCCAAAAGGTAATATCAGTTTTATCTTGGAACAGATGCGAGACCTTAAAGGCAATCCGATTGAGAATGCCAAAGGCTCAGGCCACATTGTCGAAATTCCTCTCTCTCCAGAGATTGATATTGCTTATGCACTGCTGATCCGTAATTTACCTGATGCTGCTGAGCAATTGCATTCGGCAGCTTTAGCCTATTCGGCAGATTAAAATGGCTTTGCTGATTACAAAGGCATGTATCAATTGTGATATGTGTTTGCCTGAATGTCCCAATCAAGCGATCGATGAAGGTGCAAAAGTCTATGAAATCGACCCACACCGCTGTACTGAATGTGTCGGTTTTTATGAAGTACCCACTTGTGTGGCGGTGTGTCCGATTGACTGTATTAAACCCGATCCGCAGCACCCTGAAACTCAAGCTGAACTTTTACAAAAGTTTAATCATCTGCAAATTGTATAAAAGACAGCGATAAAAAAAGCGCCTGACGGCGCTTTTTTTAGCTATACAAATTAGTTTGCATATACTGGGAATTTTGCACAAACTGATTCAACTTTTGCTTTCACATCAGCGATAACTTTCTCATCACCTTTGCTATCGATCACGTCAGCGATCCAGCCAGCAAGTTCACGAACTTCAGTTTCACCAAAACCACGTGTAGTCACTGCTGGCGTACCGATACGGATACCAGAAGTCACAAACGGAGAACGTGGATCATTTGGAACCGCGTTTTTGTTTACAGTGATATGTGCAGCACCTAACCATGCATCAGCATCTTTACCCGTTACGTCTTGTTTGATTAAAGACAATAAGAATAAATGGTTTTCTGTACCACCAGATACAACATCATAACCACGTGCGATTAACACTTCAGCCATTGCTTGAGCATTCTTCACAACTTGTTGTTGGTAAGTTTTGAATTCATCAGACATTGCTTCTTTGAAGCAGATTGCTTTTGCAGCAATCGCATGCATCAACGGACCGCCCTGGTTGCCAGGGAATACAGCTGATTGAAGTTTTTTCTCAATTTCTTCGTTTGCTTTAGCAAGGATCAAACCAGAACGTGGGCCACGAAGTGTTTTATGCGTCGTTGTGGTTGTTACGTCTGCAATTTGTACTGGGTTTGGATATACGCCAGCAGCAACAAGACCTGCAACGTGAGCCATATCAACAAAAAGGTATGCACCTACTTTGTCTGCGATGTCACGGAAACGCTGCCAGTCAACAACTTGGCTATACGCAGAGAAACCAGCAACGATCATGCGTGGCTTATGTTCTAAAGCTAAACGTTCAACTTCTTCATAATCGATTTCACCCGTTTCTGGATTTAAACCGTACTGGATCGCATTGTATGTTTTACCAGAGAAGCTTACTTTTGCACCGTGCGTCAAGTGACCACCGTGCGCCAAGCTCATACCCAATACGGTATCGCCTGGATTAAGAAGCGCTAGGTAAACAGCTGAGTTCGCTTGAGAACCTGCGTGTGGTTGAACGTTTGCGTAATCAGCGCCGAATAATTCTTTTGCGCGATCAATTGCAAGTTGCTCGATCACGTCAACATATTCACAACCGCCGTAGTAGCGTTTGCCAGGATAGCCTTCTGCATATTTGTTAGTAAGTTTTGATCCCTGTGCTTCCATCACAGCTGGTGAACAATAGTTTTCAGATGCAATTAACTCAATATGCGCTTCTTGGCGTACGCCTTCAGAAGCAATCGCTTGAGCTAATTCTGGATCAAATTCAGCAATAGAAATATTGGCAAACATTAGCGGAGGGTCCTATAAATTAGGGCTTTTAAGCCGTGCTAAAGATTGGTGCGTATTGTAGCACGAAGTTTAGGGTTTCACAGATTGATATTTATTTAATTATTCGTAAATTTTATTGATTTATAGAGGTGATTGAATCAACCAAAAGCAATAAGTTATTTTTTATACATTTTTATGAGTCAATAGTGGAATCAAAAGCCCAATGGCCTAAATAGGTAAATTGGGCTTGTTTAGATTCGGACTTAATTATTCGCAGGCATCGCCGCTTTTACATCCCCGACAATATTGCCAATATTCAAGACATAAGCTGTACCATGATCCCACTGTGCATTCGTAATATACTGGATGTTTGACCCTTTATTCTGAGCCAGCGCTACAAGTGCATCCGTTGCCGCTTTAGGAACGGTCGTGTCTTGTGCACCTTGATAAATCGTGACAAGCTGATTCAACTTCACTTGAGCGGGTTGTGAATCCTTTTCTAGGAATGTTTTCACCAATGGCACAGCCATAAAATTGGTTTGTGTGCGAGGATAATTGGTTAAACTATTATTGTTTTTACCAGCATAATCTTTCATTTTGTCAATAAATTTATTCTCAAGCGCATCATAACAATCTGATTCAGCTTGACTCGCTATGGTATCTGTTGGCGTTTTAAAGACATTAGAATAACTAAAACTTGGGTTAAGATTTCTTAATCCTGCCGTGATCAATGCAGTAAAAGTATCTAGCTGTGCATACATCCCTATCTGTTGTTCAATTGGTGCATTTTCAACAGATGCATTCCCATTAACCAAAATGGCTGCCAAATTAGATGCAGGAGCAACAGCAATCGTTCCTTTATAATCCAGCTTGGCACGGCTTTGATATTGCGCTGCACCTAATGCTGCTTGCCCACCTTGTGAATGCCCCACTGTCATCCACTGACGAGATACAACTTTACCTTGTCCAGCTAAATAATATCGTGCAGCAACCACCGCATCGGTAATAGAGAATGCTTCGCTCTTAACATTCAAGAATGGATGTAATTCTCGGCCACTCGGTTCTCCCAAGCCTTCGTAATCAGGCGCGACCACCACATAACCTGCTGCAAGTAACTGCGTAATCATATTTTGAATGTAAGGGTTTGTTGCATTCTGACTCGGCGCACATTGATCTGCTACCCCTGTTGTACCATGTGCCCATGCAACAATTTTCCATCCTCCTTGAGGTGTTGGCCCACCTGGTACAAACAACAGGCTGGTTGCCATGGTCTCCTTACCATTCTGTCCCAACATTTTATAAGTCAGTACCGAGCTTTCCACAGCCACCGCGCTAAAATCTGTTTTGGTATATGCTACTGGAATCCCCACAACCGGATTTTTAATATTATTTTCTGGAATGTCTGGCTTAGGTACAAACGAAATATCGTTATCATCGTCATTACACGCGCTAAGCAACACGCTTGAACTGATGAGCGCAACCGTTAACAATTTCATATTCATGTCATGTTTCCCTGTTTTTTTATCTTTTTCATTTTAATCCCTAGCACATCTTTTACTAAGGCAATTACTTCCATAAGAATGCGCTTAATATCAAATTGTTCAAGTATTTTTTCAGTTTTCGATGTTAATTTATCCAAACTCAATTTTATGTTTAAAAAAAATAAAGTGACCTTGACTGATTCAATCCTGTTTCAAATAAATTTCTTGTAAGATATTGGCATTCTCAACTCAGATCAGGTCGACTTTCATGCAAGCCATCATCCTCGATACAGAAACGCATACTTTGAATGGTTTGCCGATTGAAATCGCCTACGCTCCAATTGAAATCGAAAATGGAAAACTTAGTCTGGATAAAAAGCAGATCTTTGATCAACTTTATCAGGTTGGACAACCGATTTCTTATGCGGCCATGGCAGTACACCATATTTTAGAATCTGATCTGGTGGGACAACCTTTTTATAATGAGTTTCAGCTACCTGCTCAAACCACCTATATTATTGGTCATAACGTTGACTACGATATTGCTGCTATTGCGCGTTGCGGTGTCGATGTATCTCAATTAAAGCCGATTTGTACTTTGGCACTAGCACGCCATGTCTGGGAAAATGCTGAGGCACATAATATCTCCGCCCTCATCTATCTCATTTCTAAAGGCAGTGATAAAGCACGCGAAATGCTTAAAGGTGCGCATCGTGCAGACGCTGACATTATCTTAACTGCCAATATCTTGATGCACATCATCCACCAACTCAACATTCAAGATATTGAACAACTCTATATCGCCTCAGAAGAAGCCCGTATTCCAAAAAGTATCACCTTTGGCAAACATAAAGGCACTGCCATTCAGGATCTTCCTGCTGACTATATTCAATGGCTAATGCGTCAGGATGATCTAGATCCTTATTTGCGCAAAGCTTTAGAAGCAAAATTAGTTAAATAAGCTTAAAGGGAAAGTCTTTTCGTAACTTTCCCTCTTTATCAAAAAAGGCAGTGATATTTAATAAATTGTTAATATTACTGTCATTTTTCAACTCTATCTTAATCCCCGTCTTATCTTGATTAGGGGGAAATTAAGAGATGTCACATTTTTTTAAAACCGAACTTGGGCAAAGTGCGTTACAGGAACGTCATATACCTTTAACTGCCCGTCAACGTCGTTTATTGCTTTTAATTGATCACGAAGATTTTAAAGAACTAGATCAAGATTATAAGGATCGCATTGCACCCACTGAACTGGTGCAACAACTGATTGAGATGGGACTATTGGCACAACACACATCTCCACCAATAAATAAAGCAGCAACAAAAACAGTATTAACGACAGAAGTTCTTGAAGAAGCAGCATCCATTCAATCGTTCCGAGTTCAAGAACAAGACATAATTCAACCCGCATTAAAGGTTGAAGAAACAGTTGAACTGGAAAAACTCCCTTTTGTTGAAATCCAGCAAGTCATGATTCAGACATTGACCAGCTATTGTGGTCTGATGGCTCGCCCGTTAATCCAAAAAATTCAGTCGATTCATTCTTTACAGCAACTGAAAGCCTGCCAGATGCAATGGATTACGTCATTACAAGAATCGCGGATTCCTCCAAGTCAGTTGAATCAAACGTTGAAATTAATCAATTATTCAGTACAGCATTTATAGTTTTATTCCAGAATTTGACTAAGTCGAGAATAAAATTGATGTTTTAATAAACAAGAAATCGCTTTATTCAAAGGTATATATTTACCTGCCTGTGTTTTTTGCCTATGATGTGGCACGCATGCGCTCATAGCTCAACTGGATAGAGTACAGGTCTCCGAAGCCTGTGGCGTGGGTTCGAGTCCCGCTGAGCGCACCATTGCTTCTTCTTTTTCACCCAAATTCTCATATTTCTATAATCGTTCTGTTTTTAACACGCCATAAACCTATTTTTCTACTTGGTTTATTTATTCATATCGCTCAAAATACCCGTTCTATTTAACAACGTGAGACGTTTATGACTGATGCTTTGGTGTTGAGCGATTTGTCCAAAACTTATCGTAATGGTTTTCAGGCGTTAAAAGGTATTAATTTAACCGTCCCTGAAGGTGAGTTTTATGCATTATTAGGTCCTAATGGTGCAGGAAAATCGACTACGATCAGTATCATTAGCTCTTTAGCCAAAAAAACATCTGGTTCAGTTGAGATTTTTGGACATAACTTAGATACCCATCCTTCTCAAGCAAAACAATGTCTTGGTGTTGTTCCTCAAGAATTTAACTTTGGTCAATTCGAAAAAACTTTCGATATTTTAGTGACCCAAGCTGGTTATTACGGCATTCCTAAAAAATTGGCAGAACAACGTGCCGAACATTATCTAGAAAAGCTTGGCCTATGGGAAAAACGTAATATTCAATCACGTATGCTTTCAGGCGGTATGAAACGCCGTTTGATGATTGCACGTGCCATGATGCATGAGCCAAAGCTGCTGATTCTGGATGAGCCAACCGCTGGTGTTGACATTGAACTTCGTCGTTCGATGTGGGACTTTCTCACCGAAATGAATGAAAATGGTACGTCAATCATTCTGACCACACACTATTTAGAAGAAGCCGAAATGTTGTGTCGTCGCATTGCGATTATCGATCGTGGCGTGATTAAAGAAGACACCACCATGAAAGGCTTCCTCAATCAACTGAATGAAGAATCATTCATTTGTGATTTGGCTGAACCGATTAGTGGTTTTGATCTCAATATTATTGGTTTCAAATTTAATCTGATTGATCCAGTGACGTTAGAAGTGACTATGGACAAAGCCCACAGTATGAATGACCTGTTCCTGATATTGCAGTCACAAAACATTCAAGTGAACAGTATGCGGAATAAATCGAATCGTCTGGAAGAGTTATTCGTGAAAATGGTCGAGAAGAATCTTGCAGGAGCGAATGAATGAACTTCAGTCAATTAAAAACTGCGCTTTGGACTTTAGTTGTTAAAGAAATTCGTCGCTTTATGCGAATCTGGCCACAAACCTTGCTTCCACCTGCGATCACCATGAGTTTGTACTTTGTGATCTTCGGGAATCTGGTCGGTTCCCGTATTGGTGAAATGGGTGGCTTTAGCTATATGCAATTCATCGTGCCCGGTTTGATCATGATGGCCGTCATTACCAATAGCTATGCCAACGTTTCTTCAAGTTTCTTTAGTGCCAAATTCCAGAAAAGCATTGAAGAACTGATTATGAGTCCTGTGCCATTACATTTAATCCTGTGGGGTTATGTGATTGGTGGGGTCAGCCGTGGTGTTCTGGTTGGCTTGATTGTGACCATCATGAGCCTATTCTTTACTCATTTAGAAATTTATAATTTATTTGTGACAATATATACCGTCATTATTACGTCATTATTGTTTTCTCTGGGTGGCTTTATTAATGCCGTATATGCAAAGTCTTTCGATGATATTTCGATTATCCCGACTTTCGTATTGACCCCGCTCACCTATTTAGGTGGTGTATTCTATGCCATCAGTGCATTAAGCCCTTTTTGGCAAAACGTTTCTTTAGTTAATCCAATTGTATATATGGTCAATGCCTTCCGTTACGGCATTTTAGGGCACAGTGACGTCAATGTTGCCTTCTCTTTAGGTGTTGTGACCCTCTGTTGTGTTGTCCTCTATGCAATTGCATATCATTTATTAGCTCGTGGTTCAGGAATGCGTGAATGAGTGTTGAACTTTCTTTATTGGGTAAAGACACCCAATACCCGACTCAATATCAGCCAGAAGTTTTATTTCCCATTGCTCGTGCTGAGTCTCGTCAACAATATGCGCATATTGAAGGCATTACTCAAGGCAAAGACTGGTGGCATGTTTTTGAAATTTCATGGTTGAATCAGCTGGGTTTACCTCAGGTGGCGATTGGTCGTTTAACGCTGCCGGCAAGCTCACCCAACTTAATTGAATCGAAGTCACTTAAGCTTTATTTCAACAGCATGAACTTCACTCAATTTGAGTCGAAAGAAGCCTTTATTGCAACAGTTGAACAGGATCTGTCAAAAGCAGCAGGCGCAAAAGTTGAATTACACCTGTTTCAAGTCGATGATTTAGCAATTTCAAAACCTCAAGGCATTTGCATTGATGATTTGATTCCAGAATGTCTTTCCGAACATCCTGATTCGACGTTGTTGCAATTAGATACGTCTGCTGAAGAAAATGTAGAAATTGAGCTTTACTCTCATCTTTTAAGAAGTAATTGTCCTGTTACAGGTCAACCAGATTGGGGGACGGTTTTTATTCGTTTGCAAGGTAAAAAGCCTTGTTATCGCAGCGTTTTAGCTTATATTATCTCGTACCGTCAGCATAATGGTTTCCATGAGCAATGTGTTGAGCAAATATTTGCCGACATTTGGCAACTTTTGAAGCCAGAAAAACTGATGGTCTATGCAACTTATACTCGCCGCGGGGGCTTGGATATTAACCCATGCCGAGTATCAGATTTGTCATGGATGCCCGAGCCAATTCGCTTGGCACGACAATAAAACGAATAAATTTGATATATAGAGGACGTTCTTCAATGACCAGTTATTTCGGTATTCTTCCGTCAGCAAGTTTGAGTCAGGATATTCAACTTGCACAAGCCAATCGTGACAGTAAAGAGCCTCAATACCCTTTACGTGACAAAATTTCTCTACAGCTTACTGATGAGTTAATTGACACCATGTTGGTTCACCTGGTTCAGCAGTTTCCACCAAGTGACAAACGAGATACTACCGAAGGTCTTGCGATTAAAATTCGCGGCATTGTTGAAACCCTCATGAAACAGCTTCTAGGCAAAGCTTCAAATGAACAGGTGCTTGAATCTTTAGCCTTTATGGAAAAGAGCCTATTCATTGATAATGACGGTAAACAACGTATTGGTACAGCATTACCAGATAGCCTTGTTGCTGACATGAAAAAGAGCTTTGCTGAAGTGGCTGCTGGAAATGGCAAAGAGCAACGCGATGCTTTAACAAAACAGTTTAAAACATTTGCCGATGCGCTGATCCACCACTTTATGACTGAATATAACAAGACACTTGGTCTTGGTATGGTTAAACGTGGCGTTGCCAGCGTTGCAACAAGTGGTGTTGAAACCGCAGTTCATATCGTGATTAAGAAATTGATTCCAAGCTTAAGCCAAGTTGAACTCGAAGTGTTTACCAAGCATTTCGATCAGTTACTGGTTCAAAAATAAGCTGAAATTCAGCAGAAAGCGGCGATTGCAAAATCGTCGCTTTTTTTATGCCGATTTTATGCAAAATTAAACGCTTATAAATGTCACAATTTCTAAATTTGCATTGTCTAAATCGGCGATTATGTTAGCATGCGCGAAGCGTTGATTTACTTGATTTAGAATCGCATGTCTCCAAGCTCACAATACAAATTTTTGCGTCAAGCACCACGTGATGGCTTGAGCACAGCCAATCAACTTTCCCGTTGGCAACAACTTCACCTAGATCCTTGGCTTTGCCTGTTTTTGATCCTCAATGCCATACTCGGACTGACTGTTTTATATAGCGCGTCTGCACAAGATGTAGGACTGGTTACCAAACAGGCGATGAGCTTCGGAATTGGCTTTGCGGTGATGTTTGGTTTGGCCCAAATTCCACCCAAAGTCTATCAGGCATTTTCACCTTACTTTTATGTGTTCGGTGTGTTGTGCCTGATCGCAGTGATGGTCTTTGGTGAAGTACGTATGGGGGCTCAACGCTGGATTGACATCCCGGGCTTCGGGAGTGTGCAGCCAAGTGAGTTTATGAAGATCGGCATGCCGATGATGGTTGCATGGTTCTTGTCTCGCAAAGCCCTTCCTCCTAGCTTCTCTCAGGTCATTCTGTCTTTGATGCTGATTGTGGTGCCTTTTCTCCTCATTGCAGAACAACCCGACTTAGGCACTTCTTTACTGGTACTCGCCAGCGGTATTTTTGTACTTTTCCTCAGCGGCTTATCGTGGAAGTTGATTGCGGCAGCAGCAGGTGCGGCTGGTATCATTATTCCGATTGCATGGGAATTTTTATTACATGACTATCAACGTCAACGGGTATTAACACTTTTTAATCCCGAAGCAGATGCCTTGGGTACAGGCTGGAACATTATCCAGTCCAAAACAGCGATTGGTTCAGGTGGCTTTTCGGGTAAAGGCTTTCTTGAAGGTACTCAGTCGCATTTACACTTTTTACCTGAAGGCCATACAGACTTTATTATTGCAGCGTATTCAGAAGAGTTTGGTCTGATCGGTGTTACCCTGCTGATTCTTCTTTATTGTGCAATTATTTTCAGGACGTTCCAGATTGGCCTGCAAAGCTTCCATAACTATGGTCGTTTAGTAGCTGGCGCCTTTGGTTTGTCATTTTTTGTTTATGTATTTGTAAACGCAGGCATGGTCAGTGGTATTTTACCTGTAGTAGGTGTGCCTTTGCCGTTCATGAGTTATGGCGGAACTGCAATTATTACCCTTATGTCAACTTTTGGACTGGTTATGTCTATTCATACACATCGATAATGAGGAATTTTATAAACTTATGTTTCTTCCTACTTTGAATAAAACTTTTAAATTTTTAACTTTAAGCGCTGGTTTATTCTTGAGCAGCAATTGGGCACAAGCAAATGAATTTTATAATCACCCGAATTACTTTGCTTTTAAACAAAAAGCAATGACAACTTACGGCTTAAGCAGCGAACAAATTGACGCTGCAATGAGCGGCGCACGTAACCTACCTAACATTTTAAATATCATGACACGCCCAGGTGAAAGCAAACCTTGGTATCAATATCGTTCTATGTTTCTGGTTGAAGGCACCATTCAACGTGGTGTTCGCTTCAAAAATGAATATGAAGATGTCCTCAATCGCGCAGAACAGCAGTATGGCGTCCCTAAAGCAGTCATTTTAGGTATTCTGGGCGTAGAAACTGGCTACGGCGCAAATAAGGGCTCTTTCATCACACGTGATGCCCTAGCAACGCTCGCATTCGGCTATCCACGTCGTGCCGACTATTTTAGTGATGAACTTGCTGCCCTGATTTCGTGGACTTATAAAGAAGGTTATCCAACCAACAGTATCGTTGGCTCTTATGCAGGTGCGATTGGTTATCCACAATTTATGCCAAGTAACATTCAGAAACTTGGTGTGGACTACGATGGTAACGGACATATTGATCTCAGAAATTCTGCTGCTGATGCGATTGGTTCAATTGCAAACTATTTAGCTCAGTATGGCTGGGAGCGTGATCGTCCAATTGGCTTCCCTGCACGTTACTCAGGCAACAATCCTGATAGCATTATTGCCAAGGATCTAACCCAGCCAACACCTTATGGCGAGCTGAAAAGACTAGGAATTACACCAGTTAACCCTTTGGTAAAAATTGATGATCTTGATCTAGTGAATGTCATTCAATTACAAGATCAATTTGGTCCGATCTACTATATTACCTATCCAAATTTTCAGGTGATTACCACCTACAATAAGAGCCGTATGTATGCGACAGCAGTATGGTTATTGGGTACAGAAGTGGCTAGCCGATAGGCTAGCTTTTTTACAAGATTATGAAAAGTCAATAATTTTTTAATAAAAAACGAACACAGAATCAGCAAAATTAATTTTTTGTTACAATATTGATTATTATTTAACCAGAAACTGTAAGTTTTTGCCCTTTTTGTAACTATTTATCGTTAAAGACTAGACACACTTCGTAAGCGATGAATATTATCGCCGCAAGTTAAAAGTAATTGCAAAAGTGAATAATTAGACATGTGCACTATATTTCAGGCAGTTTTTACTGAAATAGAAAAGCATGTTCTCTAGGAGTTTATACAATGCAGTTTTCGCTAAAATATATTCTAGCGCTGACGGCAGGCTTAAGTTTAAGCCCGTTACATGCTGAAATGGTACAGTCTTCATCATTATCAAATGATGTGGATGGTTCTAATTTGGCTGCCCGCGTTCTAAGCAAAGATTCTCAAAATTTTAATTCTCGTTTCTCTAACGTTAATAGTCTTTCAATCACTGAGAGTTCAGGTGACAAAGTACGTCGCCAGACGATTGCTGCAAAGATCGATATCCCTGAAGAAGAGCCTTCAGTGATTGAAAAACTGAATACTGTTGCTTCGAACACCGTTCGTAAATTCAGCCAAAGTGGCGTTGCTTCATGGTACGGCCGTCAATTCCATGGTCGTAAAACGGCAAGTGGTGAAACATTCGATATGAATGCCATGACTGCTGCACACCGTAGCCTTCCTTTGAACTGTTACATCCGTGTAACAAACAAAGACAATGGTAAAAGTGTTGTTGTGAAAGTAAACGATCGTGGTCCATTCCATGGTAACCGTGTATTAGACTTATCTTACGGTGCTGCAAAGCAATTGGGTATGTCTAGCGCTGGTACTGGTAATGTAAGCATCGAACGTGTTGATGGTCCTAACTCTTAAGCGTTTAACCACAGCATTCAAAAAAAAAGCCGCCTCATGCGGCTTTTTTTATTTTTATCGATTCTCTTTTTTAGGACTTTACGTCCTCTTCGCTTGTTCGGTATATTGAAGCAATAAAAATGAATACAGCGAGGAACGCATTGTGAAATCGATAGACGAATGGTTTGATGAATATAGTGATAGCCACCAAAACCAAACCAACAAGAAAATTCACTGGATCTGTGTACCTGCAATCTTATTTTCGATTATTGGTATCCTTGCGCACTTTAGCACCTTACTCACCGCGTTATTGCTGGTTTTAACTTTAGTTTTTTATGCGCGTTTGGATATTATGCTGGCGATTGCAATGGCAGCCTTATTGGCAGTGATGGCATGGCTGATTGTGATCTTGCCAGTCGGTGTAGGATTCTATATCGGGGTATTTGTGATCGCATGGATCGGTCAATTTTATGGCCATAAAGTTGAAGGTAAGAAGCCTTCTTTCTTTAAAGACTTACAATTCCTTCTGATTGGCCCTGTATGGTGCATGGACGCTTATTTAGCTAAAGTCCTACCTAAATGGAAAACTCGTCAAAAATTGGCGCTTACAAGCTAATTTAGCGCACATCATACAACAAACCTCTAAATATTCAGGAATAGGATTTAAATGTCATATCAATTTGTAGGTTTTTTTGCATTAACCGAGCAAATGAAAAGCCCTTTTTATCCTATTGACGGGGCTACTTGGAAAGATATCAAAGAACCATTCCATGGCATTGGGATAAAGCTCTCCCCATCAATTAAAACGCCATCGTCACCAGATGAAATAAAAGCTCTTTTTAGAGCAATGAATATTAATCATGTTAGACAATGGCTTTTTATTGAATATGAGTGTTTTGGCGGCTCAATTGACTATATTTACGCACTTATTATGAAAAATGGTGAAATATATGGTCCAATTGAAGAGTCAGCACTTGAAAATGTTGAGAGAGTTTATATCAATTTAATGAATGAATTTGGCATCTCAAAGAAAGATGCCCTTCAATTTAAACCATTTGATCGAGATTACTGGGATGAATAAATAATTATTTCTCCTTAACCCTCTTATATTATCGATACATTTTTCCTTGATATTTTAGCCATCCATCAATGTGTTTTCCGCGTGGATCATGATGCGTCCAGTGAATGACGCCACCTTTCTGGCTATATTCATATTCACCATAGAACTCAACGATATCTCCTTTTTTAAGCCCTTCAATTTTTGGCGCCAAATCGATATTGTGCGCAATGAGGACGGTTAAACCGTTATCCAGTTTAAGAATCATTTTCTGGTGTCTTGAGCCTTCATTGTCGTCAGGCAAAATGGCTTTCACCGTTCCTTGAGCCTGTACTTGAACATTACTGCGTTGCTGCTGATAAGCTTGCATGATCTTCTGTTGATCATCGACAGAAACCGTATTTCCTGTATTGGAAGTCTGAACGCCAGTACCCGTATTTTGTTTTTGCTTAAGATCCAGACCGAAATAAGCCGTGACTAACAAGACGATGGCAATAATGATCAGATTATTTTTTTGATTTTTCATATTTCCCTTTTATTTAAACTCAAGATAGCAAAATGCCAATCGAGGTGATTGGCATTTGGATCATACAATGTCTGGCTAGCTTAGAACAAACGATTCATCCCATTCAACGCCGCAACACGATAGGCTTCAGCCATGGTTGGATAGTTAAATGTGGTCTCAACAAAGTACTTCAAAGTATTGTTTGGACTATGCATCACGACCTGTCCAATGTGGATAATCTCTGCGGCATTGTTACCAAAGCAGTGAATACCCAATACTTCTAAAGTATCACGGTGGAATAGAATCTTTAATTCACCAACTGTATCGCCTGTAATCTGCGCACGCGCCAGATGACGGAAAGAGGCTTGTCCCACTTCGTATGGCACTTTCTCTTCTGTTAATTCTTGCTCAGTCTTACCGATCGATGAAATCTCTGGAATGGTATAAATACCCGTTGGAACGTCACGGATTGGCTTCACATTTTTCTCGCCCACCATGTTCGCACCTGCGCAACGACCTTGGTCATACGCCGCCGATGCCAATGACGGCCAGCCAATCACATCACCTGCCGCAAAAATATTTTCTGCTTCAGTCTGATATTGATCATTCACCATCAACTGACCACGGCCATTTGGTACTAAGCCCACATTTTCAAGACCTAAACCATCGGTATTGCCTGAACGGCCATTACACCACAAGATCGCATCTGCCTTGATCTTCTTGCCACTGAGCAAATGTAAAACCACGTGATCATCAAAAGTCTCTAAGCGGTCAATCTGTTCATTGTGACGGATCAACACACCTTGTTCGCGCAAGTGGTATGACAATGCATCGGCAATTTCATCATCCAGATAGCTTAAAAGCTTTTGCTGGGTATTGATCAAGTCAACCTTATGATCTAATCCAATGAAAATCGATGCATATTCACACCCGATCACACCTGCACCATAAATGATGATTTTCTGAATGGCATAATCAAGATCAAGAATCTTGTCTGAATCAAATACACGCGGATGATTGAAGTCTAAACCTTTTGGTTGATATGGACGGCTACCCGTTGCAATCACAATCTGCTTGCAAATAATGGTGTCTTTAATGCCATCCTGACCAAAAATCAGAACCGTATTCTTGTCTTGAATATAAGCACGTCCATGAAAGACTTCAATTTTATTGCGATCATAGAAACGTGTATGCGTGTCAACTTGCTGTTGAATCACTTTATGCGCATTACGTAATACCTGTTTCATGGTGAATTGTTTCCACTCACCGACTTTTTGAAACATTGGATCACGTTGATAACGAATGATACTTGAAACTGTTTGACGCAAAGCTTTACTTGGAATTGTTCCTACATGTGCGCAGTTACCGCCGAGTTGATCACGAACATCAACGATTGCAACTTTTTTACCTGCTTTTGCAAGCTTCATTGCCGCGCCTTCGCCAGCTGGGCCAGAACCGAGAATTACTGCATCATATTTAACAATATTCCCACCAACGACCTCTTTCTTACGTGGCATTCAAAGCTCCTTTGTCTCTTAACCGTTTTTGCTCTCTATATGATAACCAATATGCAGCGAGATGATGTATTTCACAACTATATATTTTTATATATTTACATTTTCAAAATGAATACCACTTTTCCTGCTTTAATGCAGTAAATTTGACTATAATATTCACATATCTCAAATCAAAGGCTGTAGGAAGTATATGTCTGAACACCGTAAACCTGAACAGGGTATAAAACTTCGTGGCGCGGAAAAAGTCGCAAGAATTCCTGTAAAAGTTATCCCTACGGTTGAAGTACCTCGCAAACCTGACTGGATTCGAGTCAAGATGACCGCTCCAGAAGAAGTTCAGCGTATCAAAACAACCTTGCGTTCACAAAAACTGCATACCGTATGTGAAGAAGCTGCTTGCCCTAACCTGCCTGAATGCTTCGGTGGTGGTACAGCAACCTTCATGATCATGGGCGATATCTGTACCCGTCGCTGTCCATTCTGTGATGTTGCACACGGTCGTCCAAATGCATTGGACCCTGATGAACCGCGTCACATGGCTGAAACCATTTCTAATCTGGGCTTAAAATATGCCGTGATTACTTCGGTTGACCGTGATGACCTTCTTGATGGTGGTGCTCAACATTTTGTTGACTGTATCAAAGAAGCGCGTGCATTAAGTCCAAAAACCTTATTGGAAATTCTGGTACCAGACTTCCGTGGTCGTATGGATATCGCCTTACGTATCATGACTGAATGTCCGCCAGATGTATTCAACCACAATATTGAAACTGTACCTCGTCTTTATAAAGCGATGCGTCCAGGTTCTGACTATCAGCACTCTTTAAACCTGTTAAAAATGTTTAAAGAATACTGCCCTGATGTGCCAACTAAATGTGGTTTGATGGTGGGTATCGGTGAAACTGAAGAAGAAGTAATTTCATTACTGGATGATCTTCGTGCACACGATGTGGATTACGTGACCATTGGTCAATATCTGCAACCGTCTAAACAACATGCACCAATCGACCGTTTTGTTACACCAGAAGAATTCGAGCGTTATGCCGAACATGGCCGTAAGCTCGGTTTCAGAAATATCTGGTCTGCGCCAATGGTTCGTTCAAGCTACTTTGCTGATCGTCAATATCATGGTGAACCAGTGCCTGCTGTACGCCGCAAGGCAGATCCTGCCAAGAAAATTGCAGTTCAAGCGATTGAAGCTTAAAGTTTCATAAGGCAATAAAAAAAACACCACGATTGTGGTGTTTTTTATTGCTCTAGCCCAAAGGCTTAAGCAATATGCTTTTGTACCACAATCGAGCCAACTGAATAGCCAGCACCGAAAGAAGAAATCACAGCGAATTCGCCATTATCTACCTGTTCACCAGTACGATGCATCGCAATAATGACACCCGCAGATGAAGTATTGGCAAACTCATCCAAGATGATCGGTGCACGCTCAAGATCAGCATCTTTACCAACAACTAATTTTAAAATCAGTTCATTCATGTTGGCATTGGCTTGATGCAACCAGAAACGCTTAATTTGTTCAGGGGTTAATTCAAGTTTCCCTAATTGTGCAGAAATGATTTTTGCAACAAGCGGACAAACTTCTTTAAATACTTTACGACCGTCTTGACGGAACAGTTTGTCATCTACAACCGCATCTTCACTGCGATTTAAGAAACCAAAGTTATTACGGATATTATTTGAGAATTGAGTAAACAAATGAATATCTAAAATTTCAAAACCTGATTTTGTTTCAGTTTCTTCAATAATTGACGCTGTCGCAACATCACCAAAAATAAAGTGGGCATCACGGGTACGATAATCCAAATGACCTGACGTGATTTCAACATTGAGCAATAACACACGGCGAGCGCCACATTTCACTGCGTCATAAGCTTGCTTCAAACCGAATGTTGCAGCAGAACATGCCACATTCATATCATAAGCATAACCCTGAATCCCAAGTGCAGACTGAATTTCAATCGCAACCGCAGGATAAGCACGTTGCATGTTTGAACACGCTAAAATCACCACATCGATGTCTTCAGCCGTTACGCCTGCATTTTCCATCGCCTGTTTTGCAGCAATCACGCCCCACTCCGCTTGAAGTGAAAGCTCATCATTGCTACGTTCCTGCAAACGCGGACGCAAGCGTGTTGGATCTAAAATACCTGATTTTTCGACTACATAGCGACGTTTAATCCCTGATGCTTTTTCAATAAATTCAGGGCTTGAACCACGTAAAGCCTCGATTTCGCCCGCTTCGATTTGAGCTGCGTTGTCTTGGTTATATTGTTCTACATAAGCATTTAAACTTTCAACCAACTCTTCATTGGAAATAGATTCGGTTGGGTGAAATAACCCAGTACCTGTTATACGGATGCCCATGTAAAACTCCTGTAAAGAATGCTTCTAACTTTCATATTTCTCAGTTTAACCGATTGCTAATCGATCCCATAGTTTTTGTAATCTAGTTGGTGAAATAGGCAGCTTTGTTTTCATCGGTTGAGAAAACAAGGAAATTCTGAGTTCTTCCAACATCAAATACAATTCTTTGATTTTAGGATCTTTTTTAAATTTAAATACTTTGTCCATCCATGGATCGACATCATCAATTGCAGCAAGATCACGTTGTAGATTATTTGGCAATCGGTCTAAACGCAATAGCAGTGCTTTCAAATAACGCGGGTATTCCTGCCAAATCTCGGGTGACTGACTATAAACAAAGTCTGCCAACGACATTAAATCAAGCTGATCTTCAATATCATCCACACTGCGACCAAAGATACTTTGATCAAGTACCAGCAATTCACGGCGAATTTGCTGCCATTGAGTAAATATTTCAGTTAAATCAGCTAATGTCTGTTGACCATTTGCTAAAAACTTCTTTTTAGTTTCAGTCAATAACTGTTGAAACTCATCGGCATTTTTTGGCAGTTCCTGAATCGAAACCTGCAAAGTTGCATAAACCAGCATTTGTTCCAGTTTTGCCCGCTCACCTAAAGGCGAATAAGCCAGAGCCAGCGGCTTGGAAATCTGCTTTTTCAATTGACGGATTAAATCCCCCAACTGCATATGCACCAGTCGAATCACCCCTTCACGATGTTGCTTGATCGCTTCATCCTGATCATTGAAGGTTTGAATCACCACACCTGACTCATCTTTCGCATCCAGCTCGGCAAACAGCTTGGTTGGCACCAACGCTTGATATTGCTTGACCACGACACCTGTGACCTTTTGCGAAGCTTCAAAAATAAAGTTATCAGGGAAGGTTTTGAATTCACCTTTTTGCTGTTTCACTGGGCGATGGGTTTCAACACGACAGCGTGCTTTTAGCTCATCCAGATCACGCCCTTGTGCAATCAATTTACCTTTTTCATCCAGCACCTTAATAAAAGGTACCAGATACTGGTCAATCCGTTCAAAAGAAAAATCTTTTTCCGTAATCTGCTCACCACGTAAAGCAAAAGCCAGATAACTAAACAGATGTTCACGTAAATGCGTTGCATCTACGCCCTTCATCAGTTTGCGCGCAGTATCAGGAATTGGCACCAGATTACGGCGCTTATCTTTAGGTAAAGCTTTCAGTAATGCTTCGATCAAGTCTTGACGCCAGCCTGGAATTCCCCATGACCATTGCTTTTCATCGACTTGCGGTAATGCCTGTACAGGAATCTTAACCGTTGCACCATCTTCATCATGGCTTGGGTCAAATCGATAACTGGCCGCCAAGCGCAATTGCCCATTATGCAAATAGTCAGGAAATTGTTGCGTGGTCGGACGATCATTCATCCATAACGCATCATCTTCGACAAATAGATAACGTGGCTGATCAGGTTCGACTGTTGCACGCCAATCTTCGAAACTACGGCGGCTGGCAATTTCCTCAGGCACTTTCGCCGCATAAAACTGATAAATGGTTTCTTCATCGACCACTAAATCACGACGGCGCAACTTATCTTCAACGCGCTCAACTTCCTCAAGTTTAAGGAGGTTGTGTTTTAAAAATGGCGGTGTAATTCCAAGATTACCGATAGTCAAAGCATCACGTAAAAAGATTTCATGTGCTGCAGGCTGATCCACCTTTTCAAAGTTGATCAAACGCTTCGGCTCAATGATTAAACCAAACAGAGAAATCTGTGCATAGGCATTCACAATACCCGCTTTCTTTGACCAATGCGGTTCAAAATAGTGGTACTTCAATAAATCACGCGCAGCTAATAAAATCCATTCAGGATCAATTTTTGCCAAAGTACGCAGATAGACCTGAGAGGTTTCAACCATCTCAAAGGCCATGACCCAAGCTGTATTGGTTTTATGCAAGGTACTGGCTGGGAACACTTTGGCTTTCTGCTGGCGTACTGCCATAAAGGTATTACGTTCATCGGTTTTATTGGCAATAAATGAAAGTAAACCAGTCAATAAAGCGCGGTGTAAATTTTCATAATTAGCGCCCTTTTCATTAAAACTCAGTTTTAATCCTTCTGCCAGCTCGACCAGTTGCTGATGGGTCTGTTTCCATTCACGCAAACGCAACCAGCTTAAGAAATGCTGACGTGCAAATTGACGGCGCTTATTTTCTGTCTGCGTATCCGGGCTGGTTTGTATCGTATTCCAAAGCTTTAAATAGAATAAAAAGTCCGAATCCGCTTCTTTGAATAACGCATGCTTCTGATCGGCCTGCATTTGCTTATCGGCAGGACGTTCACGCGGATCTTGAATCGCCAAGGCACTGACAATAATCAGGGTTTCTTTGAGTACGCCAAAATGAGCCCCACCGATAATCATACGAGCTAAACGCGGATCAATCGGCATACGTGCCATCATCTGACCGACTTTGGTCAAATCATTCTTGCGCTCACTCAGTGCACCCAATTCGATCAGCAGTTTACGACCATCATTAACCAGACGAAAATCAGGTGGTTCGATAAAATCAAAATCTTCAAGACTACCTAAACCAAGGCTTTGCATTTGCAAAATCACAGAGGCCAAGTTGGTTCGTTTAATTTCTGGCTCGGTAAACTCAGGACGGCTTAAAAAGTCTTCTTCACTATATAAGCGAATACACACACCCGCCGCAATACGACCACAACGACCTTTACGCTGGTTGGCAGCAGCCTGTGAAATCGCCTCAATTGGAAGACGTTGAACCCGCGAACGATAGTTATAACGCGAAATACGTGCAAAACCGCTATCAATCACATAGCGAATATTGGGAACTGTCAGTGCTGTTTCAGCCACGTTGGTTGCAATAATGATACGGCGACCTTTACCGCTTGGACTGAAAATCTTTTGCTGCTCAGCCAGTGCCAAACGTGCATATAAAGGCAATACTTCGGTATGACGAGGGCCATACTTCTGTAAGGTTTCCTGTAACTCACGAATTTCCTGTTCCGTACTGGCGAAAACCAGAATATCGGCATGCTCAGGATGGCCTTTACTTTCCGCATCAGCAAAACATTCTTCGACAGCTTGTACCACGGCACGCGGTAAATTTTCTTCGAAGTCATCAAACTCATCATCGTCACTGCCAACAATGCTCAGTTCTGAAATCGGACGATAACGCACTTCAACAGGAAAACTACGACCTTCGACTTCAAAAATCGGCGCGTCATAGAAATATTGGCTAAATCGATTCACATCTAACGTTGCTGAAGTGACGATTACTTTTAAATCAGGGCGCTTCGGTAAAAGCTGCTTGAGATAGCCCATGATAAAGTCAATATTGAGTGAGCGCTCATGTGCCTCATCAATAATGATGGTGTCGTACTTTGATAAGAACCGATCATTGGTCAGCTCAGCCAACAAGATACCATCGGTCATCAAACGCACAATCGAGTCTTGTGAGCCTTGCTCGTTAAAACGGATTTTAAAACCGATGGATTCACCGAGTTTTTCACCGACCTCTTCAGCAATACGCTGCGAAACACTACGCGCTGCCAAACGTCGTGGCTGGGTGTGGCCAATCATACCCGTAAGACCACGTCCTGCCAGCATGGCAATTTGTGGAAGCTGTGTGGTTTTACCCGAACCCGTTTCACCCGCCACAATAATGACCTGATGTTTTTGAATCGCTTCAATCAAACGATCTGCATACTGGGTAACAGGTAAATCCTGATTGAGTTTAATCGTGGGGAGGCGTGCAAGGCGTTGCTTGACCTTGTGGTTAGACTGTTCAAACAGTTTTTCGATGTCTGCTGGTTGTGTTTTTTTATCTTTGCGCAGTCGATTTAAACGGTGACGGTCACGTGCCATAACCAATTGATCTACATTTAAATGACTCTGCACTGAACAGCTTTCCTGAAAAATAAACTAATCGGCTATTTTACGCCTTAAAGCCTTGCTATGCAAAGAAACTACATCAATCTCCTGCTGATCTTGATACAGCCCCCTCCATTCAGCTTAGGGTTTCGGTGACTGGTCGAAGCGTTTCCGAAAGCGTTTGACATATTTTTTAAACGGCCAAGTGAACTGTTTCACAAAACTATTCGGGATTTTATAGCCCACTGTCCCATAAACACTTGCCAGATGATTCGGCATATACACACTTTTAAACAGCACATCATAAAATGGGATAAATGCTGCATAATTCTTGTCAATCGCAGGTTTTTCAGATGAATGATGCCAATGATGAAACTCAGGTGTAGCAATCAACCAGCGTAAATACGGGAAACGGAAACGTACATTGGAATGAATAAAAATCGCGTGAAATGAAATAAAAATTAAATAAGCAAATACCGCAGACGTATGGAAACCTAATAAAAATATCGGCAACGTTGCAATAAAGCGGGTCATCAATACTTCAACCACATGCAGGCGTGAAGAAGCCAGCCAGTCCATATATTCCGTAGAATGATGAATGGCATGGAAACGCCACAAGAAATTGACCTCATGCATGGCACGATGTAGCCAGTACACCACGAAATCCACCACAATCAGCAATTCAATAAATTGCAACCAGATTGGCTGAGCCTGCACATAAGGTACGATCGGGTTATTCGGCAAATGAGTAATCCAGTACTGGATCGGCATCACGGTTAAAAAGCTAAATAGTTGAATGCCGATATGACTGAACATGAAATATTTCATATCCGTCACCCACCCGACTCTCAGGATTTTCTGTTCGGGATTTTTGGCAAAAAAACCTTCCAGAGGAATAAAAATCAGCGCCAGAATCACCAGCGTGAGGACAAAATAATCAATTCCTGCATAAAAAGGCACGCTGGGTAACATCGGTGCCTTAATCACACCACAACCTAAAACAGCAGCGACCAGAGCAAAACATAAACCATAAAAGCCATAGCGGTTCTGACGAATAATGGAACTAAACGCGCCAAAACCGACACTCAGAATAATGCCGCCCATGAGGCTAAAATAAAATACATCATAATTTTTTGCATAAAATGGTCGTAACTCAGGTGTGGTCATCACCGAAGGAAATAGAAAACACAATGCACCAAATAGGCAAAGTAGGCCTAAAGACAGGGAAATAAACGCACTAATTTTTCCCAAGCCCGCATTGAGTTCCAAATTTTCAAATTTAGCTCTTAATTGATCAGTCATTGTCGGTATAAATTTCACTCTGGATGCCAGCACATCATGCTGATGCATATCACATTATAATTTTTCTCAAATAGATACTATTTAGTATTTCAAAGAGTTACAGCTCATTTTAGACAAACACTTATTGAACCACAAGATCAATCTATGACCAGCCTCCTGTCTTGGCAGGTATTCCTATTCTTAACTCAACAACAAGAACATAAATACATAACATCTTGTGCAGTTTCATCCCTTTCGTGTCTATATCCTTCATTCTTTAAAGCATCCGTAAATATTGGAGAAAGTTTAAGCGTATATCTTGGTTTTTTATATATTTTTAGATTTTTTCAATTTTACCCTTGAATTTTAACAGCGTAGACTTCATGTTGTTATGCACATTAGTTTTCAGATGTTTTGTCATGTTTGCTTCATTTTTATGTCGTCAAATAGAGCAGAAATCTTTGGGTGAAAGTCGTTTTGATTGAGTTATTCAATTTTCCGATTTTAGTCATGTAAAAATACTATTTCCCCAATAACTAAAAATTATTTATTCTAGACCTCGTAAACAAGTAAGGCGTTAGCCTCTCAATAAAACCTCAATCATGGAGACAATGATGAGCTTAATTAATACTGAAGTTAAACCATTTAAAGCAACTGCGTACCACAACGGTCAATTTGTTGACGTATCTGAAGCAGATCTTAAAGGCAAATGGTCTGTTGTATTCTTCTACCCAGCTGACTTTACTTTCGTATGTCCAACTGAGTTAGGCGACCTTGCTGACAACTATGCTGAATTCCAAAAATTAGGCGTTGAAATCTATGGCGTGTCTACTGACACTCACTTCACGCACAAAGCTTGGCACGACACTTCAGACGTTATTGGTAAAATCCAATACCCATTGATCGGCGATCCAACTTGGACGCTTTCTAAAAACTTCGACGTATTAATCGAAGCTGCTGGTCTTGCTGACCGTGGTACTTTCGTAATCGATCCAGAAGGCAAAATCCAAATCGTTGAAATCAACGCTGGTGGTATCGGCCGTGACGCATCTGAACTTCTTCGTAAAGTAAAAGCTGCTCAATACGTTCACGCTCACCCAGGTGAAGTTTGCCCAGCTAAATGGAAAGAAGGCGAAGCTACGCTTGCTCCATCTATCGACTTAGTTGGTAAAATCTAATTATTTAGATTAGACCCAATGGTCAGAAACCACCCTTTTTAGGGTGGTTTCTTTTTGTCTGCCTTCTTTAAAAATACTCTCTTACTCCCGCCTAAATTTTATAGCTAATTTTTTACAATTCTTATACTTATAAGTTTATAGCCAGCTTCATTTATCAATTGTCAGACGGTTGGAGTTAGAGTACTGTCAAATCATGGAACACCAGAGTTGTTAAATATGTACTAAAAGATCAAATCAATGTGGGGACGAATATATGGAAAAATCTGTTGTTGTAACCTCTTGGAAATATGATGTTTCTTCACGCTATTTAAAAATCTTTTATAGCAATGGCTCAGGCGAGCTTTACCATCCCGTTCCAGAGTTTATTTACAATAACTTGCTTCGCACCAATGATAAAACGGCCTTTGTGCATAAATATCTTGAATTTGATCTGCATTTTAAACGACTCTGTATTTCAGCTTAAAGCATAGAAAAAATCAGCCCTTATGGGCTGATCTGTTATTTAACGCTAGCTGATTTAAGCAATATCTTGCTGCTCAGTATATTTTTCTAACATCTTTTGCTTGGCCTCGGGATAGACATTGATTCTGTCCAGATTGCCTTGATAGTGCTGTACCACACGATCATCCATAATTTTTGACCACCATGATGGAATAAATGCGGGCAAAATCATTGCACCATACCCTGCGGGTAACTGAGGCGCATCTTCAAAGTGGCGTAAGGTCTGAAAGCTTCGGGTCGGATTAGCGTGATGATCGGAGTGGCGTTGTAACTGGTATAAGAACAAATTGGTCACCACATTATTATTGTTCCAGCTATGCTCAGGCAAAGTCCTTTCGTATTGACCGTTGGCCTTTTTCTCACGCTTCAAACCATAGTGTTCAATATAATTTACCGACTCAAACAAGGTAATCGCATAAGCCGCTTGCGTCAGTTGAAAAGGCACAGAACGCAGACCAAATTTACTCAGCATCGCCGCATGGTACACAGCCGACATTGCCCAACCATGAATCAACTCATTTTCCTTACAGAAAAAAGGCAATTTCTTACGCTCTAAGCGGTTCTTTTCAATCTCGATCGCCGATTTAAAGCTGCCAATCACAGTACGTGGTAAAAATTTCCAGAAGCTTTCGCCAAATTGTGACGATGCAGGATCTTCAGGTGTCGCAACACGACGATGATGTCCATAAGGATGTTCGATTCGGAAATGGTTATAGCCCGATGGCGCTAAAGCCAAATGCGAAAGATAGTGTTCCAGACGCCCTGTTTTATGGCTCAATTCATGTGCAGTATTAATCGCAATGCCGTTGACCATGCCCACCAAGGTTCCCAATAACACCTGATCTGCGACTGGGGTATCTTTACGACTAGCAAGATAAGCCCCATAAAGATTTGCAGCATATTGCAGTGGAATATACAGTTTCACAATTCGTGCGTAATAAGGATCAGCCTCAAGACCTGCAATTGCCTCTACGGGTGGGTTTTCCGTATCTTCACCAATCAATTTATCCAGCGTTGGAATCACGCCATGTAAAAATAACGGGCCAAATGAAGCAAAGAATTTTTTAGTTTTTTTCGGGCCAAACTGGTAACCCGCCAAACCACTCATGGCAATCGCTGGAACAGCCAAACCCAATAACCACAAATGACGTTTTTTATCTTTAAATGTTGTCGTTGCTTGCGCTACATCAAGCTGTGTATGCATATTCATTAGAATTCCCTCAATCAAACACATCTGTTTTGCTTGAATTGATTGTGTCCTTTTGCAGCAACCCTATATTATCATTTTAAGACTTGATATTATCATTTTAAGACTTTACTGAGTTTTTATTATGCAAAAGCAGCAGATCCCTGTTATTCCATCACGTTATTATTCACGACTGATTGAAATATTGATCGCGACTCATCAATACAACAATGACGTGTTGATCGCTTTGCAGCAACAACTGGCAACAACAGAACTGTTATCCATTCAACAGATTGAACAATTTATTGAAATTGGTTTAAGTCTACCCAATACCCAAGATCTGGCCTTTGAACTGGGTAAAAATCTTAAACTCAGCTCGCATAGTCTGGTGGGTTATGCGCTGATGACTAGTCCGAATCTGGAGCATGCACTCAAATTAATTGCTCAGTATTTTAGATTGATTATGCCAAGTTTTAAGCTCAGCATTCAGGTGCCAGCACATCAACAAAAGGTTGAACTGTTATTTGAACCGATCTTGCAAATGAATAAACAATGTTTGGCCTTTCATATCGAAGCCATTGCGGTAGCCTTTTATTACAGTCTGCTCGAGTTGGCTGGTCAGCAGTTGCAGCGTTATCAAATTTATCTGAGTATCCCTGAACCGAGTTACCAAGAACGTTATCTCTCTTTAATCAAAGCCAATTTTCACTTTAACTATACTTGGTTCTCAGGAATCCGTGTCGTTATTGACCAGCAACAACTTGCACTGCCTTTGCCTTTGGCAGACGCACATAGTTTAAAAGTAGTTGAACAACGCTGTCAGGAACAAATCCAGAAGATTTATCATCAAGGTGAAATTGTGGAATGGGTCAGTATGATGCTCAGACAAGCCAATCAAGTCCCCACCTTAACTGAATGTGCCAAAGTCTTAAATATTTCTACAAAAACGCTGCAACGCTATTTACAGCAGCAAAGTGTTGAATTTCATGCATTAAAACAGCAGATCAGCACTGAACGTGCCATTGATTTGTTAGAGAATTCTAGCTTTACCATTACAGCGATTGCTTACGAACTGGGTTATTCCAACCCTGCCAATTTTACCCGTGCCTTTAACAAAGTGATGGGTTGTAGTCCACAAGCGTATCGCTTAAACCATCAAGATAAAATCAATTCACTTCAAGATCACCATACATAAGCCCGCACCTATCGGCAAAGTTGTACTCATGTAATGTTCATCATTCTTGATCAAGTCCAGAAAAGTTTTTACTTCGGCAGCATGAGAAATTACGTTATCAATAATCAAGGTACTACCCGCGTTTTGTAATAAACGCTTTAAATCAGCCCAGTAATTCACGTAATGAATACGCTCTGCATCCAGTAAAATAAAATCAAAGGGTTCACTGGCTTGCGCCAGAAAATCCGCGGCATCTCCCACCCAGAAATCAATTTGCTGTTCTAACTCAAATTCTTCTGCATATTTTTTCGCTTGAACACTGCGTAAAGGATCAATTTCTACAGTTTGAATCTTGCCATCTACCGCTTGGGCAGCCTCAGCCAACCATAAGGTTGAATAACCAGTAGAAGTGCCGATTTCCAGAATACGTTTTGATTGCTGGCAACGAATCAACATTGCCAATAATTTTGCCGACTCAGCTTCAATATTCCGATAGCGACTCAGACGATCAGACTGTTGAGCATCATGTTGCTTGAACTGATCATATAAATCAGAAATACGTTGTAAGAATACACTACTGGTCATCTCTGACTCCCCAAATGCCAAGTCGGCAAATTACACTTAGGTCGCTTGAATCAATTTAAAACGGGGCTGGATTTGTCCATCAGCCAGTTGAACCGTTTCAGTAAACATTGCCAATGGACGTACCCACATTGAATAATCGCCATATAAGCATTGATACACGACCAGCTCCTCTTCAGTTTCACTATGACGAGCAACATGAAAGACCTGATAAAGTTGCCCTTTATAATGTTGATAGATGCCGCGCTGTAATGCCATATTGCTTATCCTCTATTTATGCCATGCAATGATTGCAGTTGTATAACAAGTTTGATTGTACTGATTTTTTTATCGAAAGATACATTTCAAAATTCAACGGATAAATTAAAAATTCAAAAAACCGATCAAAACAATAAAAACATACTGTTTTACCTATTTATAGTTTTTACGTACTATAGCCTCATTGAATGAATTTACTGATTTAAAAGTCTTAGGGTTTGGAGAAATACATGTTAGATCAAAATATTAAAACTCAATTAAAAGCTTATTTAGAACGTTTGGAAAGTCCGATTGAACTGGTTGCTGCTTTAGATGACTCGGATAAAGCAGAAAAAATTAAAGAACTGGTGACTGAAATTGCGGAACTTTCTGACCAAGTTACGGCGCGTTTTGACGGTTCAAACGCTCGCCGTCCTAGCTTTGGTGTAGCGAAAGCAGGTGAACAACCGCGTGTATTCTTTGCTGGCTTACCGATGGGACATGAGTTTACTTCTTTGATCTTGGCATTGTTACAAGTGTCTGGTTATGCACCTAAAGTGTCTGATGAAGTCTTGACTCAAATCAAAGGCTTAAACTTGACTGCAAACTTTGATGTGTTTGTTTCATTGAGCTGCCATAACTGTCCAGATGTAGTGCAAGCGCTCAACCTCATTGCAATCAATAACCCAAATACCACAGCGACCATGATTGATGGTGCTTTCTTCCAGGATGAAGTGGAAGAACGCAAAATCCTAGCTGTACCAATGGTATTCCAAGACAATGAACATATCGGTCAAGGTCGTATGACGTTGGAAGAAATCGTTGCCAAGCTCGATACCAACTCTGCCGAGAAAGATGCAGCGGCCATCAATGCCAAAGATGCGTTTGATGTATTGGTGATTGGTGGTGGCCCTGCAGGTGGTACTGCAGCAATTTATGCAGCACGTAAAGGCATCAAAACTGGGATCGTGGCTGAACGCTTTGGCGGTCAGGTGATGGATACTATGGATATTGAAAACTTTACCACGGTGCAAAAAACAGTAGGCCCTAAGTTTGCTCAGGATATGGAAGCGCACGTCCGTGAATACGGCGTGGATATCATGAATCTGCAACGTGTCAGCAAGATCACAGGTGCAGATCAGACTGTAAATGGTCTGGTTGAAGTTGAATTGGAAAATGGTGCCAAGCTTGAATCGAAAACCATCATTCTTTCAACTGGCGCACGCTGGAGAGAAATGAATGTTCCGGGTGAAGCAGAATACCGTACTCGAGGTGTCGCATATTGCCCACACTGTGATGGTCCATTATTTAAAGGTAAACGTGTTGCGGTGATTGGTGGTGGTAACTCGGGTGTTGAAGCCGCGATTGACCTTGCAGGAATTGTTGAGCATGTGACTTTGGTTGAATTCGATACCAAGCTTCGTGCCGATCAAGTGTTGCAAGATAAGTTAAACAGCTTGCCAAATACCACAGTAATCATGAATGCATTGAGTACAGAAGTGGTCGGTGATGGCGCTCAAGTAACAGCATTAAAATACAAAGATCGTGCGACTGATGTTGAACATACGGTTGAGCTTGCAGGGATCTTTGTACAGATTGGGTTATTGCCAAACACAGATTTCTTAAAGAATAGTGCTGTCGAGTTGAGCAACCGTGGTGAGATCGTGATTAATGATCGTAACGAAACCAGTGTTAAGGGTGTATTTGCTGCTGGTGACTGTACTACAGTGCCATACAAGCAAATTATCATTGCCACAGGTGAAGGCGCTAAAGCATCACTTTCTGCCTTTGATTATATGATCCGTTCTGGCCTCTAAACTGATTTCAAAATAAGACACGCACTTATATTGACCGATGTAAGTGCGTGTTTTTACAAATTTTCAACTTTATTCTTTGTGCAGTTTATGTTTATATTTTTGGTATCCATTCCTATTGGATGCCACAAAGAAAAGGAAATAGACAATGAATAAATTACTTGTTGCATTAGGTCTTACTGCTACTGTTGCGCTTGTAGGCTGTAATAAAGATAAAGCACCTGAAACAGGCGCTACCACGGGTGAACATTTAGAACACGCTGCTGATCAAGCTGGCGCAGATATTAAAGACGCAACTCAAAATGCGACTAACGATGTTGCAACTGCTGTAGATACAGCAGGTGATCAAATTGATGCTGCTGCTGATCACACTGCAACAGCGACTGCTGAAGCTGCTGCAAAAACTGAAGCTGCTGCACGTGATGCAACCACTAAAGTTGCTGGTGCTGTAGAATCAGGCGCTGCTGATGTGAAAGAAAAAGCTCAACAATAATTTTGTTGAAATAAAAAAGCCTCTGTAAACAGAGGCTTTTTTATTGGATAGTATTAGCTCAACAGCCCTTCATCACGCATCGCAATCTGAACCGATTGACGCTCAGCAATTTTATTACGTAGCGCTACGATATGGATATACGGTGTTAAATCATGTTCGATATGGTTTGACCAGTTGGTTAACACAAACAAATAGGCATCTGCTGGACCAAAATTATCATCGACCAGATAATCACAATCCCAACCCGCCAGATAGTCATCGATATATTTCAACAAACGATCCACCTCAGCATATGCCTTGGTCTTCTCATCGTCAGTCAGTTTACCGGTGAAGAAAACTGCATAAGCATCATGCAGTTCCGAATTCAAATATCCCAACCATTCCAGTACTTTTGCTCTTCCCATCCCTGATGGCGGAATCAAGTCCTGTTTTGGATCGTGTTGCGCCAAAAACGGTAAAATCGCAACATTCTCGGTTAAAATCAAACCTGGATTAATTTCCAAAGCGGGTACATAACCCTTTGGATTAATCTCATAATAATCTGCACCTTTTGAGGTTTTATGTGTTTTTAGATCAACGCGTTCTAAATCAAAATCGACATTTATTTCATTTAAAATAATATGGGCTGCCAATGAGCATGCACCAGGTGAATAATACAACTTCATAATTGATCCTTGTTATCTAACAACTTATGCTCTAGAACGTTCCTACGAAACTCGAGAACAGAATAACTCAAACTTATAATAGCTTTCATGCTAAGAACATCTACACCACTACTATTAATGAATTTTTTTCTGCCTTGCAAGTTATATTCCGTGACGATTGATTAATTTATGAAAAAACTCGCCCGATCTCATCACGGATATACAGTTACGCTCTGCCAAAAAATTTGCCTAACCATTCAAAAAGTGAATTTAAGAACGCTGCAATGACACTTTTCGGATGTTCAGGTTCAAGTTGCGAATCAGCTGATTTCATATCCAGATCAACAATCACAGGATCATGGTCTGAAGAACGATATGCATCGGCTGAGAAGAACAGGTCTTTTTGCTCATCGGTTTTATATTCTTCGTTATAGTCCAGTACCGTTGGCTCATCCGCATTGATATGCCATGCAAAGGTTTTGATCACACGCTTATAAAGGTTGGCATCCGCAATGGCATGATCCAGATTACCTGCACCACCATAACCCTCAGTATTGCTCGACACACCAAAGACATAGCTATAGGCATTGGCACCCTCACCGACCTTATTATCATTCAATAACACTTTATAATTGGCTTTCTCAAACGTCAGGATTGGATCTTCTTTGGCATAGCTGTTCATATCACCCAATAATAAAATATTCGGATTTTTGACCTGAGTTGGATTCTTGGCAATCCATTGCGTTAATTGTTCAACCGCTTTCACACGCGTTGGATTCCAGCAGCCTTGTCCATCTTTTTGATCAGCATCTAAAGAATTGGCATCTACACCAGAACAGCCTTTCGATTTAAGATGATTCGGAATAACCGTAAAAATCTGTCCGCCCTGCACGGGTTTAAATGACTGTGCAATCGTGCTACGGTTTTTATCCCCCAAATCCAGTACAGCGGCTTTATTGACAGGTTGCACCCGTTTAGCGTTATAAATAATCGCAACTGCAATCACATCAGTACCAAGCTGATTCAATCCTTCAGGAATCACATATTTCCAGTCAGGGCCTAGCGCCTTGGTTAAATTGGCAATAGCACTATCATTGCCATAACCATTGTTGGCAATCTCCATCAAGCCATATACATCAGCATCAATTGATTTCAATGCATTGACGATTTTCGCATGTTGCTTGTCAAATTCAGCTTTGCTATTGGCACCACGTTCGGTTGGGAAGCCATTTTTACCATTATCATAGTTGAGTACATTAAATGCTGCTACACGGACATGTTTGCTTTGTTTAGCAGCGATGCTCGTGCGTGGATTAGAACTACTCACCACTTCTGGCAAGTTCGTCCCCGCAATCGGTTGTACGCGCCATGCATTAAAGCGATATTCCAAAATACCTTGGGTATTTTTTAACTGATATCCTGAACGTAGTGTGTTCAAGGCACTAAAGTTTTGTGGCAACCACGGTGCACGGTTTTGATTGTTATAGCCATCATCAAAAATAATCTTGGACAGCAGATTTTTCTGTGCTAAAGCTTTTGCTTCATTCGACAGTGCTGGATACAGATTGGTTGGAATAAACAAACGGTCAAGGCTTAAGGATAATTCACCATAGCGCCCAAAATTATAGTTTTCACTGACAGTCAGTGTTTGCGGGAACTTGACCAGCATACCTTGATAACGCTTCGGTGAGTTCCCCGTAGCATCAGTTAAGCTGTTAAATGGCAAGTTCAACGCAATTGGCTGGATCTGATCTGCCATATTCTGGTTACAGGTGAGAATATCCTGTTGTAACTGATCGATCTGAAGCTGGTTCTGATAACTGGTCAAACGACCACGTAGAATGACTTCATCGCCGATCTGCCCACCTTTCACTGTACTGCTCGCAGGAATATAGACAAAGATGGCATTACTGACATTTGGGGTGGCTTTGCTATCAGGCGTTTGTACATAAAAACCTGAGAAGCCATTGTTATAACGATAATCCCCTGTAATCACACCACGAATGGTATAGCTTTGGTCTTGTGTTGAGTCTGCCAATTTTGCAATCGGTGTATCACTACTGCTACAGCTTACATTTTCAGTGACAGGCGGAGTTGTGATTGACCCAGTTAAATTGGCAAAATCATTACGATCTGTCCATGCCTGCCAAGATGAGTCGAGATCAAACGGACTAGTCGGATCAATACTCACCACAGGATTTTCAGTCTGTGTGCGTTTAAAGCTGTTGCCCATACTGAAAACAGTTGTACCCCAACCATTTGTAGGGCGTTCACCAATGCGACCAAAACGATCTACAGGTGTACCGCGATACAGCAAAATAACTGCATCATCGCCATTAAAGGATAAGCCAGCAACCTGATTGACCTTATTGCCTAATTGCGCTTGTAATTCTGAACGACCGATCAGGAATTTTTGTTTGCTGGCTAAACTACCTTGTAAGGGAAATGCTGCGGTTTTAACGGTGCCGCCATTATTAAACTGCTGGATTTCATAATCCGCCAGATTCACCGTAGTCGCATCTGGATTATAGATTTCCAGTCCCTTTTTATTACTACTGCCATCGACATATTGGCTAAACATCAATTGCGCATGTGCAGCAGAAAAGATTGAAGATGCGCCTAATAAACCTAGACAAATGGCGATCGAATGATATTTAAAATTATTCATGATTTTTTACTTAGTGTTTAAATTGCCATTAGGCTATGCAAGTTCTGTGACAGCACCATGAAGATTTTTTGACAAATTTTCATCATTTTCAAAAATAATCAGCGAAATAAAATCACTTAAAAGTTTGACTTGTCCACCTGAGCACTTAAAATACGGCATTTCTATATTTATATCTCCAGAATCATGTCAAACGATCAGTTAGAAACGCAAATTACGGAACTCGACAATTTGCCTGAGCACCGTGAAATTGTGACGTTTATGCGTCGTTCAGCTCCGCTCAATACTTCACAACGTACTGCTTTAGAAGATTATCGTGATTTAATTTTGGAATACCCTGTTGGCGATTTACGTCAACATTTTGAACATCCTAAGCGTCCATTGACCGTTGAAATCGGTTTTGGTATGGGCCGTTCTTTAGTGTTAATGGCAAAGGCGAATCCTGAGCGCAACTTTGTCGGGATTGAAGTGCATGTGCCTGGTATTGCACAGTGTGTCTATGAAGCGGGTATGGCTGGCTTAAAGAACCTGTTTGTACTGGATGCAGATGCAATTCAGGTCTTACGTGAAATGCCAGATAACAGCATTAACTGCGTACAGCTTTACTTCCCAGATCCATGGCAGAAGAAGCGTCACTTTAAACGCCGTTTTGTGATTCATGAGCGTATGCAACTGGTTGAACAAAAGCTTGAGTTGGGTGGGACTTTCCATGCAGCGACAGACTGGGAACCGTATGCAGAGTGGATGCTTGATATCCTAGACAATCGTCCTGATATGGAAAACTTGGCAAGTAAAGGCAATAGCTACCCTCGTCCAGAATGGCGTCCAGTCACAAAATTTGAACGTCGTGGTCTTGAATCTGGTCATAAGATTAATGACTTTATTTTTAAGAAAATTAAATAAGCTGATTTAGTTTTCAAAGAAAGCCACTAAATGTTTAGTGGCTTTTTTATACGCCCTTAACACAGCAACTTACCCATAATTCCAACTTAAATAAGCCAATCCTGCCAGAAATGCGATAAAGATACTTGTTCCTAAGAACCAACCTAGAAATAAAATACATTTTTCAGCCGAAGTAAATACTAATGGTGCAAGGTGACGTTGTTTTCCTGTTGAGTCATAAGGGTCATTACTATCAATCTGACATTCTTTTTCAATATGGGTAGGCCATTGAGGTATTTTTGAAAAATATACTCCCAAGCGTCTTAATAAAATGAGTGAGAATAAAGGAAAAGCAACTGTTGCTATTCCATTATCTCGTTCCGCAGGGCGGGTTTGGTGGATGATTTCTTCACCATCAAACTGCATATAAACTCGTTCAAAGCTCTCTTTAAAAATTTCTTTCCTGTTATAAACATCAAAAAACTCTGGAATAGCCGCATCTATACTTTTTAGATCATCACCTTGCATATAGGCTTTAAAGAATGCCAAATGCTGATCAACCAATTCTTTTCCATATATTTTTGTAATAAAAGGGAAAATGATTTCTTCTTCTACAATATTATCAGTATTTACCAAACTTGCTCTTAACTCAATATCAAACCGCCCTTCTTGTACAGCAGAAAAACGTAAATCCTGCCAGTTTAGCTCAATGATTTTTTGTTGTTGAGGAGAAAAAGCATATACTTTCTGGGTTTTCCGATTAAAACGAATTGGATAATGGGTATAGCCAAATAAATCATACTTTGCCATTTTATAATACGAATAGACTAAATAACCTAAACCAATCGTTAAACATGAGAATACAGCTACACTCCAGTAAACTTGTTTAAAGTACAAGCTATACATAAAGAATAGAAACATAAAAATAGCAAAAAATAATGCGGCCCACATTGGAAGGGCCAAAGCTGTTGCGCGTCCACGGATAAACTCCCAACTGTCCATCACCTCTACAAAAGTGGAGTTAAAACGAATAACCTGACGATGGGGATAAAGCTGATCTGTTTTTAGGCTCTTTATATCAATTTCCCTTAAACGCAATCGTCCATTTTTATTGGGAATCCCTACCTCAAAGGGTTGGTTAAGTGTGGTTAACTTGGTTTCGTAGTCTTCTCTTAACATGTATACTTACTCGTAAATCTTTTCAAATTCAGTCTTTTCGACAGCTTGGGTCCAATTCTCACTTTTTTTACCCCATGCCGATGCTTCCAGAAAATTACGTATTTCTCGCTCTTTCAACAGGTCAATGCCATAGCTAATAACAATTGATACACCAATTAAAATTAACCCCCAATAGCCACCACGTAAACCTAAGAATATTGCACCGCTTTGAATGAAAGCACGAGTTGTAAAAAATACAACAAAAGCATTCACGCCATATAAAGTCATAATGATATATTGATCTTTTTTAAATGCTTCATATGCTTTAAAAACTTCAACGGTAGCTAATAATACTGCACCCCCATATAAACCAATTTTAGCGCCTACAGCATATCTTCCTTGCAGTTTGACTAATGATTTAATCTCACCCAATTGTAAGATTTTCATTTGTAATTGCCGATCCATCACATCAGCAATATTACCTAGAGTAGCCGCAATTACCCCAACAAAATTCATCCCTGTTTGTCGGTTAACACCTGTCGCTACCCCTTGCGTTGCACTAATTAATGCCAACGACTGCAAACCAAACGCAAATACACCAAAACCCAAACCCGTACCTTGCCGAGCAAAAACTTTTTGGCTTTGGCCTTCTAGTTGGTTTAATTGTCTACTTTGCTCCAAAGCACCAGCAACTTTATTATCTGCTACAACTTGTCCAGAACCTCGCACTGCTCCATGCATGGCTTCACTGATTTGAGCCTGAGTCATATTGGGATTAATCTTGGCTAACTGTTGAGTATCCAGATGCAAGACCATATAAACCTTGGTCCGCATTTTTCCTAAACGGTGAAAATCTATGTCTGTATTAAAATTTTCCAGTAATGCTTTTTTTAAATTAACTTTAAAGGCATTTTTAGCGTTTTTCTTGGATTGCCGAGATTCAGCCTCATCAAAGTTAATAGGCGAATCGCGCATAATTTGCTGAATAATATCGGTTAACTTTCCAGCATATGCTTTTGTTGTTAATGTTTTCCCAGAAAACACCTCAAAGCTTTTCATTGCCACTGTTTTGGCGGCATCTGGGGTTTGATTAGCACGCCCATGAAATACACGTGCCACTGTGCCACCGATTTGTTCGGAAAAGATATCAATTTTTACTTTAATGCTTTCTTTAATCGTTTTAACTTGTTCTTTATAATTGTCATGCTGCGTAATACTACTCTCATCAAAAAATTGTGTTCCGGCAAATGCTAAAGTCGTGATCTGATTTTTACCTAAAAAATCATTCACCGAGTTCACGGTATCCTGCAAGGATTTAGAATCAAAGATAAAAGTTCTCAGCAGATAATTCTTCCGATTGCTATAATTCGCCTCCTGTAACAACTCTGCAAAATATTTCGAACATAGTTCCAGGGTATCGGCATTACCAACAATTCGGGAGTTAATCGTTATAAAATTACTCGCAGAAAATGGACTTTTATGATCAAAAGCATTCTCCATGTAGTTCAATAAAGTATCTGACTTAAGCCACTCAATATAAAATTTGATGATTGGCTCAATTTCTGTTTTACCATAGCTGAGTATCTTTTCTGCTTGCTGCTCTAGCCAATCCTCCATGGCCTTTTGTTTGAGTTTATCGGAAAAACTATCCAACATTCCCAGAAAGCTTTTTTTATTCCATTCGTTTGCAAATTCCTCATTTACATCTTTGGTGAGTTTAATAATGTCTTTTTCTTCAAAATCAAAGAAGTTTTCCATGTAATGTTGTCTTTTCAACATCATATTGTCATGGATTTTTTCAATACTCTTCTGAGCTTTCTCAGCTTGATCCTGAGTGGGAAACATAGGCACATGAATATTGGCTTTATCTTGTTCAGGAATGCCTTCCAACATGTGTTCAGCACCATAGCGGAAACCGTATAGATTCCAGAGATCTGAATATTTTTCGCTGTGAATTTTTGCTTTAATCAAACCTTTGAGTTTAATAATTTGTAGCGCACTTTGATAAAGCCGTTCTTCCTCAGGCGTTCTAATCTTTTCTGCCAAGTAGTTAATAATAGACAGCGTATCTTCTAAAATTCCCACTGGATCATTAAAGACAATCACTCTCTCCTTCGATGTTACATACGGAACAGCAGGAGCTGATTCATCAAAAACTGGCTCTTTGGTTTTAGTATCTAATACCGGTTTATTATTTTTATCGGTCTTGATCGCCTGAAAATTAAAGGTACTTTCCCCAGTTTCATCACTAAATTCATCTGTTTCATGAAATGGGTATTTAATAATATCTTTAATTAAATCCGCTTCCCAAGGAACTAATTTTTTGACCACCTCAATTTGATCTTGTGTGCTATTTTCAAGACAAGACATATAGTCAATATATGGGAGTTGATAATCTGTTGGCTTACTAACGTTAATCTGACTACATATCTTCTTACGTAAATTTTCATCGGTTTCAAATTGATTACAACTCTCGATACTGAGTTGATGTCTTGAATAAAATAAATCTACAACGGGTGAAACGTCTTTGTTTGGAAACAAATCAAGTAACATCGCATTAGAACTTGATTTTTGTTTACTGGTAACAGGATTTATAAAACAAACATAATCTTTGGCCTTGGGTTGAACCCCCATGCTATCTTTATCCATGGCACTAATAAAACCATTGGCATTGACATTGTAGGCATGTACATTCTCATCATTATATTGCCCTACACGCCATTCCTTGGCATAGGCGTACAAGTACCCTTCATTTAATCGTCTATAAACATATTTTAAACCTTTGGGTAAAGCAGGCAATTTCTTCGCAAAAATGTCTTTAACTTTAAAATTATCAGAATTTTCAGTCTCTAAGGCGACAGCGATTCGAACAGGATAGAATGAGCCTAAACGCTCGCAAGTTTCACAACGATCATATCTATATTTTTCTGCAACAGTATTATCTGTCATTTTTCACCTCAAACGCTAAATATTGTTTTTCCATAAAGTCCATTAAAGCTTGGAAATCAGTATTTTTTCTACAGAACTCTTTTATATTGGAATTGATTTGATCAAAATTTTTGAGCTGTATTCTAGACTTTTGAATAGATTGTTCAGAGCTAAGATCTAAAGCATTTATTTCAAAAGAATGCCCCATTAAATCAAATGACCATGTATCAAAAATTGAACGATATCGTCGGAGCCAACGATCAATATCATTATTTAAAATCTGGTGATCTCTTGACATATACAGGTGCACGAGTACCCTAGGATCGTAGAATCGAAATAATGTATTTTTATTGATGAGCATCAACTTTGTTAACTGTTCTGCCAGATCATCTAGTTCTAGATCAGTCTTGATCAGATTTTGCACCAAAGCCATCTGATCAAATTTATTGATATATTCAGTTTGTTCTAATAAATAAATATTTTCATAGTAATCATGCAATAAGGCTGAGCTCATTGAATCAATACGTATCACAATTGGAGCAATCTGTTTTTCCTTAAAGACATTAATTGCTAAAATTTTATACTTAACTTTTTCACTCTCATAAATGTCCAGTAAGTTTCTAAACAAGTACTGGTCATATAATATGTAATTAAATTTCTGAAAATCCTCAAAATTTAACTTACCCTTAATCATTTTATTCTCACGCTTGACTTACCGCTTGAGGCAGCATCTTTCATCTTATATTCACAATCTTTTAATTCAGGTAAGTCCAAAATTGTTTCATTTATATTTTGTCCACCCATAAACAAATGCTGCCCAGCCTTTACCTCAAACTTGCCACCCGTGATCGGAAAAATACCTGAACCATTCAACTTGATCTGAGAACCATCCGCTGTGATCACGATTTCTTTCGGACTGGTAATTTCAATCCGATCTTCGGTCGAGATAATCTGAATCCCTTGCTTGGCAAGCAAATCCATTCCATCTGCTTGAGCCAGTGCCTCAAACTTACCTTTTGCTGCGACCTGTTTAATCCCATTTTGCGCGGCAAACAGGCTCGCTTTACCACTGATATGGGCTACCAAATTCTTTTGTGTACTTAGATTAATACTGTCACCAGCAAACTGGTTGATCTGCCCATCCGCAGATAAATGAATATCTTCATTGGTGCTCAGGCCAATACCTGCTGGCGAACTCAATAACAGCATCGCCTTGTTAAACTTGGCAATATCAGCTTCAATTTCATCAGCAAAAGCTTTCAACTGATCAAGCGATTCAATCTCATCGGTCTGCTGGTTCTTGGCTACTTCACTTAAGGCTTTGGCATTGCTCTGGTTGCCTTCAAGCTGTTGCTTGGCTGGTTGGGCATCAAGATGTTCGCCTTGTGCCTGATCCTGCTTATGCGTGGAAACCAGTAGACCTTCTCCAGCTCGGACTGCACCCCATTGATCGGTACGCAATTCAAAACCTTCACCTCGGTCTTCACTTTCGGCCTTGTCTTTAGGATGGCTCAGTTTACCTAAGTTAAGTTGGCTGACGGCATGGCTGCTTTGTAGTTGGGCACTAATTTGTCCTGTGGTGTCATCAAAGCGTAACTGGTTAAAGCCTTCGCCTTGGTATTCTTTGGACTTGATCCCTGCCAGTTTCTTGGTGTCTGGCAGCTTGCCTGCATTGTCGAACTTGGTTGGGCTGCGTTGTGCTTCGTGAATACGACCCACCACAAACGGACGGTCAATATTGCCATCAAAGAAGTCGATCACCACGATTTCATTAATACGCGGCAGGAAGCGTGCACCATAGCCTTCGCCTGCCCAAGGCGTCAGCACATCAACCCAAGCTGAATCGGTGTCGTTGTCATTGGCACCTGCACCACCATCATGGCTGTGGTCTTCATTGCGGGTAAACAGGAAGCGGACTTTAATTCGTCCCCATTCATCGACATGGATTTCTTCGCCACTTGGTCCAACCACTTTGGCACGTTGTGGAGATGCTGCTGGTCGGTGTTGTAATGGGTTGTATTCAGGAACCGTTTTGATGTTGCGACGTTGTAGTGTGAGTTGATTGGCTTGGCGTTCTTCTATGTTGCTTTGTTGGGTGAGCTGCCAATGACTTTGTGCTAAAAGTTGATTAATCTGCTGCTGCAGATCTTTGGGTAAGTTGTTCTGGTTATAAAACTGTTTGCCTGTGATCAGGAATTCTTTGTCTGCGCCACTGTGCTGGTCAATCTCAGGGTGTTCTGCCAGTTCAAACCAGTAACCGACATGGGTATCTCGGACGGTGGTCTTTGCCACGAACTGTTTGGATTGTTGGTCATAGTATTGACCTAAGTTTTGATTGAGCTTTTCAATTTGCGCATTGCCAGATTGGGTGGCTCCATCTTCTCCATTGAGGTCTTGCATCCATGCTGGTGAGAAGTGCCATGCCTGTTCTAAACCAAGGCTGGCATTGTCGTGTTGTTCACTATGTTTGTGGGTACTTTGTACACTGCCTGCACCTTCTTCCTGTTCCAGTGCATCGGCTTGCCAGCGTTGTACATGGACCGCACTCGGTTGTAATGAGCGTTGTCCCACTAAACTGGTCATGCTGTCGTATTGTTCGGTGGCACTACTGCGGTGGTAGCGAATATGGCGACGGTCTAAGGCTTGGTACTGGCTATTGTCATCAATTAAACGAAGTTTCTGGGCCTGAATCTGTTCGCTAGCACTGGCGACTTTTAGCTTTGATTCATCAACCAGCCAGTTAAACCCTTCACTGCGCATCAGACGGGTCAGAAAGTCATAGTCACTTTCATTGGATTGCATGATAAAGGGACGGACGTCATAGTCTTGACTGAGTCCACTTAAATCAAGCGTTAAGCTCGAGGCAAATAAGGGACTTTTTTGTTGCCATTCTTTAAAGACAATTTCCACCACATCACGCACGCTTTTATTCATAAACACGCGGCTGTTACGGCGTTGTTTCCACAGTGCGGTTGGATCTTCGAGCGTGAGTTTATAGAGTGTTAAGCTACCGTCAGACTGGCCTTGTAAGGCTTGAGTGATAATCCCCGTGACACGGCTCAGTTGCCCTTGATCAGTAACAGTGTCAATTGCGGCTTGGCTGCCAATAAATTGTTTGAGTGGAATGGTGGCATTGGTCGACAAACAGATCAGCTCTGCCTTAAAGCCAGCATTTAATTCATGCTGGCTATCAATACGTTGCAGGAAGACTTGAGAATTTAAATTTTGATTCGAAAACTGAATATGGATCGCACGTTTCTGTGCTGTGAGGCCTAAACTTTCCAAGGCTTGAAATATATTGCTCAACATATTTTTTATAAAATATTTACTCAAATTTTCCGCATTTTATACAAAATAGACAAATTTGTCTATTTTGTATCATTATCGTTACTCTTGATTTATATGGCGTTTATAAATCCCTTCACTCATCAAAGCATAGATATTTTCCAGATCGTTTCGTTGTGTCTCCGCTAATAAATGGCGCTGCATCTTTAATATATTCTGATCACCACGCATTGCAGGCCCTGTCTGCATTTGTTTAGGGTCATTCTGGGTCGCCTTATTCGCAGTTTCCATAATTAAAGGATATAACAAACTAAAATCAACCTGCTCGGCATCTACAATTTGTTTTGCCATGTCATAGCAATAATTGCTGAAATTACAAGCAAATACAGCCGATAAATGTAAAGTTTGTCTTTGCTTAGAACTATATTGATAGACACGATGGCTTAAACTGTTTGCTAATTCTGTTAGAAAAGCTAAATCCTGCTGCTCAGCAGCCTCAACAAACAAAGGGGTTTCTGCCCAGTTCACATCCCGTTCAAAACTAAAGGTTTGCAAAGGATAAAACACACCAGCTCGATGATGAGTATTTTGTAGAACAGATAGACTAGTGCTGCCCGAGGTATGCACAATCAGATTGTCTGGTAAATAAGTTATAATCGACTCAATTACGCTGGAAATAGCCTGATCACTTACCGCAATAATCACCAAATCTACCTGTGGATCAAGTTGATTAACCTGATTAATCGCTTGAGCATTTACTTGATCTGCAAGGGTATCAGCATGATGTAAGTCTCGGCTAAACACTTGCGCAATCTGATGCTGCTGTTTTAAAGCTCGAGCTAAATGTGTCGCAACCCGCCCTGCACCAATCAATGTAATTTTCATAAACTTTATCTAAGCACGTGATTTGCTTAAGCATGCCAATAAAAAAAGGACGAATCAATTCGTCCTTTTTTACTTGTTTATTTAATTGACATTATTTAGGTAAACAATCCGTTCAATCGTGCGTTGGATAAAGCATTTGGTATATTGCATGTCCTGATCTTGCTGATGCATCGCATCATTCCAGTAACCCGCCTGTTTCTGATAAGTTTCCCGGTCTTTTTCAGGAGTATCATAAACACTCTTCTGTGATAGCACTTTACAATCCACATCACGTTTCTCAAACCAGTCTGACTGATCCTGCTGTAATTGAGCTTTTTGTTCAGGACTGAACTTATCCCACGTCTGATTTAAACGTTCCACCTGTTTTGCCTTTTCAGCATCCAGCTCTTTGTTACGAATATTCATGGCCTTTTGCGCCAGATCCATTTGAGCAGATGACTTTGCATCATACTCCTGCTGGGCCTTTTCACTATTCTGTTCAATCAGGCGGTTTTCTTTTAAATACGCTATGTAATGCACGGCTTTGGTCGCCATAAACACAACACCATCAATCACGGCATTTTGATCTGGAATATTCAGCACGACACCATCTTTATCGGTTTTGGTCAGATTATAAGAAAACTCACCACGCAACTGATCATCTTCAAGCTTTAATGGATAGTCACTATCCGAGAAATAATCACCTAAAGTATAAGTCGACTGGCCTTCATCCTCACCATCTCGTTGATATTTCTGCTCTTCGAGATACGCATTTTCAGCACGTTTCTGTAAGCCTTTCGGGAATGAAATCACCAATTGGCTATCACAATCCAGTAATGTTTTTGACGCTTGCTCACTGTCGCTATTATCTAAAGTACGGACATTTTTGATTTCAAATTTCAGTCCCTTGTTAATTTTATCTAAAATTTCATAATCAGCCTGATATTCGCTTTCTCGCAAACTCCGTTCAATTTGCTTTAAATAGGCTTTCTTTAAAGCAGCCTGAATATTATTCAAGTTATCTTGATTGGTACAACTCCATTCTGAAACAGCTGTATCAATATTTTCAACTTTCTCTTTGGGTTTGAATTTATTGCATCCTGTTAATAAAATTGCTGTCGTTAATGTGGTGAATATCAAAAACTTATTCATATTAATTACCCTATTATCTTATTTTTCGGGCGTATTCTACTCAATTTAATTCGATCTATTCGAGTCTTTTCTTTGACTTTATTTAAATTAATTTTGAGATAAGACTGTAAATGTAATTATAAATCAAAATAAAAGGAGCTATTATCCTAATAGCTCCTTTAAAGTATTGCATCATTCCAAATTTAAGGTGTGATTGAGAACTCAATACGACGGTTTTTAAAACGTCCTTCTTCCGTTGTATTATCTGCAACTGGATTATCCGCACCATGCCCAACTGCTGTTAGCTGGTCAGCAGCAACACCCTGACTCACCAAATAATCCACTACCGCTTGAGCACGTTTTTGCGATAACGTTTTATTACTGTTCGCGTTACCTGTTGAGTCGGTATAACCCGCCACAGTCAATTTCGCATCTTTGGTATTTTTCATTAATGCCGCAGCTTTATCCAGAATGGCGTTATTTTCATCTGGAATCTGGTTTGAACCTGTAGAGAAATTAATAATCTGTAGGTTTAATGCCTTGATCACATCATTAATATCAACCTGATTGGCATCAATATTTGCCAAAGCATCTTGTGCGGCATTTAAACTATGACTCACAGAATCAGCGGCAGTCATTGGTGCTTCAACCATCACTTCTGTATTGGGCACCAAAGCTTTAATTTTGCCAAGTAAATCGTTAAGTTGATTCGCATCTCCACCTTTCAAAGTGATCTTGTCACCAATCCAGTCCAGAGAAACATTCGGCACACCTTTCAGTAGACCTAATACGCCAGCAAGACCTGCCTGATCCATAAAGGTTCCAGCATGTTTTGTTGCAGTATCAACTGTACATTCCTGATTTGCAGAGAATACCTCTTTGACTTTGGTCTGTATGGTCGCCAAAAATCCTTGATCCCCGACACCCACCTGACATTGGGCAAGATTGCCTGAACCATCGGTGCTTAAAGATAATGTCGCTGGTGCAGCATCTGCCGCAACTTCTGAGGCTGAATTTGTATCATGAGTTACAGGTGCAGTCGCCTGTTTGTTTTGACAAGACTTCCACAACCAAGCCACCAGTAAACCGAGAATAATCAAGGCCACAATAGGTAGCCATGCACGAGATTTAGGTCCCGTCGCTGCCGAAGTATTGGCAAAGTTAGAAGTAGCAGCAGATGCGCTCGACACCAACCCGAGTGGCGCCAATAGACCAACTGCCCATGCTGGCAATAATGAACGGATCGAATCCATATGTTGTTTTAAATAGTTCACAATACTTTGCGTATCATTGCCAGCTTCACTGGTTAAAGCGGCCAGACTTTTTGGAATCGCTTGAGTTAACGTTTGTTCTGTGTCAGCACTGGAAAGTTGCCCATTGCTTAAATTGGTCAGAAGCGCATTTTTGACTTGGTCGTTATGCCCTAATAAATCTGATAGTGAGGGCGAAATAGAATCTTTTAATTTCTGAATAAGTTCAGGTTTTGCCGCTAAAATAGAAAGTAAAATGGGATAGAACCTAGATAAAAGAGCACTTTTTTCATTCACTAGACCGTCTTGATCACTCACGATCATCGAAGTCACTTTCTGCTTTAACAGTTCCATTGGGTTTATTGACATTGTTATTCACTCCAACACATTAAATTTATAATATTCAGAACACTCAAGAAAAAAGCGAAGCTCAAGTGAACTGCTGCTTTTTCATTCTAATCTTTTGTATTTTTTTTATTCATTTTTATATAATTTAAATACAATACTTACATCACAATTTACAAAGAAAAATAAGAAATGCGCATCTTTTTTAACAATTGGTACAATATTATTAAATCTAAAAGTTCCCTTCTATTCTTCAAAATTATCTATCTTTATATTTAAAATCATGGATTTATAAAAATAAAAAATTCACTCTAGACTATACATTCAAACCAGCAAGCATCATTTACTTAAATGATATAAAAAAATCAGGGAAAAGCCAAAAAGCACTGTAAAAAGTGGAAAGATCTTGTTCTGCTTTTTTGTAGGAGGCACGATAGGAATAGCTGGAATAACGTCTAGTAACTGCTCTTTAATATAGGTTTCATTTAATTGTGCCAAAACTTCGGTAGTCCAGCTCGGCAATAAAGAATAAATCGATGCTTTATGATCTCTTAAATAATAAATGATCGCCATCGCATCATTGCCCACTTCATTGGATAAAACCGCCAGACTTTTAGGAATAGCCCGATTTAAGGTAATTTCCACCTCAGCTACGGACACCTTTCCTGCGGCCAGTCTCAACAACAATGCATTCTTAACACGCTCATTTTCTTCCAGCAAATCAAAAATAGAAGGCGTAAGTTTTTCTCTTAACTTATCGACCAGCTCGGGCTTTTCTAGAAAACGATAAAGTAAGATAGGATAAAACCTTGATAAAACATCATTTTTTTCATTCACCAAGCTGGTTTGATCATTTACAATCACAGATGAAACTTTCTGTTTAAGTAATTCCATAGGATGTATAGACATCGTATTAAGCTCCAATTATTAGAATGGCTTATTTCTCTTTTTTATAATTTTATGTAAGGCATATCTCATTTATATAATTACTTTAATCTATTTTTTATTGTTTTTATCTATTCTGTAAAATTTAAATACAATATCTACATCACATTTTACAAAGCGGAATAAGACTTAGCTCCTATTCCGCTACATAAACAAGCTTTTGCTTTACGCGAAAGTGGTCACAACTTTACCTGTCAATTGCTGACCAATAAGTGGTGTATTCTTACCTTGTGAAAGAATGCTTTCTTTAGACACAGTCCATTGTAGTTCTGGATCAACCAATACCCAGCCTGCTTCTTGTATCCAGCGTTCTGTCATATTGGCAACTTGTGCTGGTGTCGAAGTGACTTTTGCCACCCATTCCAACGGCTCAAACAGTCCTTCCTGAATCAGTTGCACACCGAGAGCGACATAGGTATCAAATGCAGTAATTCCTGGTTGAGTTTCCGCAAAAGGTGCCATTTTCGCTGAGCTGCTCAAAGGCTCGTGATGGGTACAGATTGCATCAATCACGCCTTCTTTTACGCCCTGACGTAATAATTCTTTATCCTGTTCCGAACGCAACGGTGGACGCACATGAGCAAGTGAATTAAAGCCATCGGTCAATTGCTCGGTGAGATGTAACTGATGCATCGCGACATCTGCGGTCACAGGTAAGCCTTTGGCCTTTGCTGCACGGATCAAATCGACCGATGCGCCGCAAGACAATAAACCAAAATGTGCTTTCACACCGGTTGCTTCAATCATCAAAAGATATTTAGCAATCGCAACAGTTTCCGCAATCGCTGGAATCATCGGTAGACCTTGGCGAGAAGCAATAAAACCTTCATGCGCACAACCATCTTTGGCAATTTGCGGTTCTTCTGCATAGAACACCACGGTTAAACCCAAGCCTGCGGCATATTCAAGGGTACGGATCACCACATCATCATTTTCAAATGCAGCATTGGCATTTGAAACAGCAGTACAGCCACCTTTCTTTAAACTTGCCATATTGGCAGGTTGCTTACCATTTAAACCTTGCGTTTGTGCACCAATAATATGTAGATAAATTCCACCATCCAGTTGAGCTTTTTCGATCAGACCGTGGATCAAGGCACCATTATCTTGCACGATTGGTTTTGAATCTGGTGGCGTAATAACATGCAAAATCCCATTGGCACGTGCAGCTTTTCCTTCCGACTTTAAGGTTCCATGCTGTTGCTGACCCGGCTCACGCATTCTTGCGCACAAGTCCACCATGGTTGGCATTAACCATTTGCCTTGCCCATTGATGGTTTCATCAACCTGAGCAACGGCCTCAATACGCTTACCATTTTCGATATAAACCGTTTGCACCTGATCAGTCTGTTGAATTGGATCGAGCACACGGACATTTTCAATTTTTACAATACTCATGTGATCTATCCCTTACAGTGCAATCGCTTCAATTAAACCTTGTTCTTGTAACTGCCCTTGCATCGCAAGTGCCAGTACAGCCATACGAACCGCAATACCGTTGGTGACCTGTTTTAAAATCACAGACTGATCCCCATCTGCCACGCTCGAGTCAATTTCAACACCACGGTTCATTGGGCCAGGATGCATCACGATACAATCTGGTTTAGCCAGCGCCAGACGCTCTTTGTTTAAACCATACATTTTGTAGAATTCGGCCTGTGATGATAAGGCTGGTGAATCAATACGTTCATTTTGAATACGTAAAGCAATAATCACATCGCAATCTTTCACACCTTCATCCATTTTATTAAACAGACGAACATGCTCACCATATTCATTAAAACCCACTGGCAATAAAGTATTTGGTGCAATTACACGAATGTCTTTACAGCCCAATGTTTGCAACGCTGCTACATTCGAACGTGCTACACGTGAATGTTTGATGTCACCAATAATGGCGACTGTCAGCTCTTCAAATGGTTTCTTGGTCTCACGTCGAATGGTCAACATATCTAGCATGGCCTGAGTTGGATGTGCGTGACGACCATCACCTGCATTGATAATCGCGACATTCGGACATACATCTTTGGCAATGAAATGTGCTGCGCCTGATGAAGAATGACGTACCACGAAAATATCCGCCGCCATGGCTTCTAGATTCCACAATGTATCGCGTAGTGTTTCACCTTTTGAGGTACTTGAACGTGCAATATCGATATTCAAGACATTGGCAGACAAACGTTTTGCTGCTGCTTCAAAAGTGGTACGGGTACGGGTGGAGTTTTCAAAGAAGAGATTCATTACCGTCAGTCCTTCAAGTAACGGACGGTTGATCAAATTATTATTTTCATCTAAAAAGCTTTGCGCTGTATCTAAAATCTTGGTCAAGGTTTCTTTAGAAAGACCCTCAATTGTTAAAAAGTGCTTTAGATTTCCTTGTTGATTGAGCTGAATCTGACTCAAAGTATGCAATGCCGCCAAGTGCATAAGAGATTCCTAACACGTTAAGTTAACGCATTATACAGACTTTAGATTTGGTGCGTAGTTGAAGTTTTCAGCACTTAAGTAAAAAAAGGATGTAATTTCCCCCTTACATCCTTTTTATAATCTATAGCTTATGTGACTTATAACTTAACGTAATGCACCAATATAGTGATGATGAACCTGAGCCTGATAAATTTCTTCCTCGGTTACTTCTATTGAATAAGAATCTGGCGCGACTTCTTTTTGAAGATCTGACGTGTTCTCCTTTACTATAGAAACAGGCTCAGGATATAGCTCGACCAATGGACTCAAGCGTGCCACAAAGCGCTCTAATTCTGGATCTTGAGTATCGAGAGCAATGTCCAGCACATGTTTGGCATAATCCTTATTATTCACTAGATACATCACATCAATTACACGCCCACAAACACGTCTTAAACGGACATACATTTGAGTGGCAATCGTAAATGCCTCAGCATTGACCAAAACTTCGTTCTTCATCACATTCTCCCAGCCTTCAAATTTAAATGCTTAAATTTCATTCGCTTTAAGTAAAATTATTTGCCAATGAATGGAATACTAAAAAGCAAAAGCTGTACCAATTATTCAAATCATGGTTAAAACCACCCGATCAATTTAAAAAATCATGCTTAATCACAGCCTATCAATGAAAAAAATGCATCGAAACGATGATAAAGCTGACAATCACACAAATATGCACCGACAGAACAAACAAAAATCAGTTAAAATAGCCGATTGCTGAACTGCTTTTTTGGAAATGTGCATGAATTCTACACAACGTCTGACAAACTATTGGGTGACCTGTGCGGATGGACTTGAAACCTTATTACAACAAGAACTCGAACAGTTAGGGATTCAAGACATTCAACGCTTCGCTGGACGTTTGGTTTTTAAAGGCACACTCGAAAATGCATATCGCATTTGTATGTGGTCGCGTCTCGCTTCTCGCGTACTTTTACCGATTCATACACATGAACTAGAACATACACATGACGCCCGTGATGTCGCAGAAGAACTCTATGAAGGTGCGATCAGCTTTGACTGGTCTTTGATTTTTGCACCACAAAGTACCTTTGCGATTCGCTTGCACGTCGAACGTGAAATTAAGGTTAATACTCAATTCGCGACACTCCGTGTAAAAGATGGTGTAGTTGATTCCTTCATGGAAGCTGTGGGCAAACGCCCAAGTATTGATATCAAGCAACCAGAAATTACGCTTTATGTATTGGCGGGCAAAACCGAACATACCTATTGCCTAGACTTATCTGGTGATTCTTTGCATAAACGTGGTTATCGCCGTTTTATGACCGATGCACCGATTAAAGAAAACTTGGCTGCAGCAATTTTACAAAAAGCACAACTTGCACAATATCAGCCCGATATTATTCTTGATCCAATGTGTGGTTCAGGTACATTTATTATTGAATCACTTTTAATCCTGACTGATCGTGCACCTGGTCTGGTTCGCCGTTTTGGTTTTAATGGCTGGCATGGACATGATCATGAGTTATGGATGTCTCTCAAAGCCGAAGCCGCTGAGCGTCATGAAAAAGCCTTACAGCAGCCATTACCGCAATTCTATGCTTATGATGCAGATTGGGAAGCAGTAAAAGCGACACGCCAAAACATTATCGCTGCGGGTTTTGAAAAGTTACTTGATCAAATCCAGATTGAAGAACGCACTTTGGCAGACTGGGATGATTTCCATGCCGAAGGAAAAAAAGCCTTTATCGTCACCAACCCACCGTATGGTGAGCGTTTAGGCGATAAAGCATCGAATCGTTCTTTGTATCTAGGCTTATCTGCCTTACTTCAAAAGAATTTCCCAAATCAACGTGCAGCCATTATTGCGGCTCAAATTGAGCAGGCAGATGTACTGGCATTTAACGATCCACAAACCTTACGTTTGATGAATGGTAAATTACCAATTTATACCCGTTTTGGTACGGTAAAACCTGCGACTGTCACTCAACCCTTCTTGGCTAACTGGCAGCCACAACAATTTGAAGCGATTGAAGGCGCCGAAGACTTTACCAACCGTTTGCAAAAGAATATGCAAACTTTGAAAAAGTGGGCAGTGAAGGAAAATATCTATTGCTTACGCTTATACGATGCAGATTTACCAGACTTTAATATTGCAGTTGATTTGTACGGTGACAAATTGCATGTACAAGAATATGCACCACCAAAGAAAATTGACCCAGAAAAAGCAAAAAAACGTTTTAACCTGGGTCTTGCTGCAATCCGTGCAGTAACAGGTCTGAATCGTGATGCCATCTTTATTAAAACTCGTGCCCGTCAAGCCGGAACAAATCAGTACACCAAACAAAGTACTGCATCTAAACGCTTTATCGTACAAGAAGGCGATGCACGTATCTTGGTGAATCTGACCGATTATCTGGATACAGGTTTGTTCCTTGATCACCGCCAGATTCGTTTGCGCATTGCCAAAGAAGCACGCGGCAAGCACTTCCTTAATCTGTATAGCTATACCTCTACTGCCAGCCTGCATGCCGCTTTAGGTGGCGCAGCGAGCACAACTAGTGTCGATTTATCGAATACCTATTTGAGCTGGTCAAAAGAGAACTTTGTTCTGAATGGTTTAACAGTAGATCATGCAGATGAACAACATATGTTCTTCTCCAGTGACTGTTTTGAGTGGTTAAAAGAAGGTCATGAGCAATACGATCTCATCTTCATTGATCCACCAACCTTCTCTAACTCGAAGAAGTTCTACGGTACTTTTGATGTGCAACGCGACCACGTTTCATTGCTTAAACGTGCCATGAACCGCTTAACCAGCGATGGTACGCTCTACTTCTCAAATAACTATCGTGGTTTTGAGCTAGACGAAGAGATTGAAGCCATGTATCAGGTCGAAGAAATCACTTCTGAAACCATCGGACTGGATTTCAAACGTAATCAAAAAATCCACCGTGCATGGAAAATTCAGCACCCAAGTATTTAAGTGTTTTGAGTATTCACCGAAAGGTAATTTTGCTTTTTTTTACGTTCGGTGAGTCAAACTCATAAATCATAAAGCGATCAGGAGCCTCAGCATGGGGTTTTATGGTCGCTTTTCTTTTCTCACGAACATCCATCACCGTGGTTTTTTTCTGCTCTTCGTAAGCCGAAAAACCTCCTTCGGCAAGCATACTGACACGAATTTCACGTAAATTCCGATCACTCAACACACGCTGTGAACGCCAGCGTTCCTCCGCAGGCTTTAATGCATCTTGTTGAGCTTTGATAATGATACTTGGCAAGGCATTATTTAATGCACCTGTTTGCAAAGACAAGGTTCCCTCAGGCAATGGCTGTGCAGCATGTCCGATAGAAGATAAAGCGGTGAACAACAAAATTACACACGCACCTGTGCAATGATGTCTGTTATTTTGCATTTTAATTCATCCTGAATTTTTTTCTTATTTGTTTTGAAGCTATCAAGTTTTTATAGACGTGGCAATGTCATTGGTAATATTCCTGTAAAAATCTGACCAGATGCACCAACATAAAAAAAGATGGTGACTTTCATCACCATCTTTTTGGGTAAAACATTAAAACTTCCGCTTAGCTCAGTTTTAACTTATCAAATACCAGATGACCATTCTCACCTTTGATCAGGATATTGTCTCCAGGCTGGAACTCACCAGACAGGATTTTCTGAGCCAGACTATTTTCAACCTGTTGCTGAATCGCCCGTTTCAATGGACGCGCACCATATACAGGATCGAAACCAGCATCAATCAACAGATCAAAAGCAGTGTCATCCACAGTTAAGCCCATATCACGTTCACTCAAACGTGTACGTAAACGATCTAACTGAATGTCTGCAATACCACGAATCTGTGCTTTTTGCAGAGAATGGAAAATGACCAGCTCATCAATACGGTTGATAAACTCTGGACGGAAATGCTGCGTTACCGCACTCATCACCACTGCCCGTACTTCATCATCGGTTGCACCTTCTCCAAGTTCACGTACATCTTGCGAACCTAGGTTAGAGGTCATTACGATGACCGTATTTTTAAAGTCAACCACACGACCTTGTGAGTCCGTTAAGCGACCATCATCCAATACTTGTAATAAGATATTGAATACATCTGGATGTGCTTTTTCCACCTCATCGAATAACACCACACTGTACGGCTTACGACGAACGGCTTCAGTTAAAACACCACCTTCTTCATAACCGACATAGCCTGGAGGCGCACCGACTAGACGGCTGACAGAATGTTTTTCCATGAATTCGGACATATCAATACGAATCATGGCATCGTCGCTATCAAACAAGAAGTTGGCCAATGCTTTGGTTAGCTCCGTTTTACCCACACCTGTCGGACCAAGGAACAAGAATGATCCACTTGGACGGTTCGGGTCAGATAAACCTGCACGTGAACGACGTACTGCATTAGACACCGCAACCACAGCTTCATCCTGTCCCACGACACGGTTATGTAAAAACTCTTCCATATTGAGAAGTTTTTCACGCTCACCTTGCAGCATTTTCGCCACAGGAATTCCTGTTGCCGCACTCACGACTTCAGCAATTTCGTTTTCAGTGACTTTGGTACGAATCAGCTTCGGTTCTTCATTTTCCTCAGCAACTTCAGCTTGTTCCAGACGTTTTTGCAACTCTGGAATGACACCATATTGCAAGCGTGCAGCTTCAGCCAAATCACCTTCACGTTTGGCTTTTTCCAAAGCACTACGCGCCTGATCAAGTTCAACCTGTGCCTTTTTATCACCTTCAACCAGTGTTTTTTCAGCTTTCCAGATCTCTTCAAGATCGTTGTATTCTTTTTGCTTTTCAGCAATCTGTTGCTCAAGATGATTTACTTCGGCTTTACTACCCGCATCTTCATCTTTTTTCACCGCTTCCAATTGCATTTTCAACTGGATTAAACGGCGATCAAGTTTATCCAAAGCTTCTGGCTTAGAATCAATTTCCATTTTAATCCGCGATGCAGCCTCATCAATCAAGTCAATCGCCTTATCTGGTAATTGACGATCAGTAATATAACGATGAGACATCTTCGCCGCAGCGATAATGGCTGAATCGAGAATTTGCACGCCGTGATGGGTTGCATATTTTTCTTTAAGGCCACGTAAGATCGCGATAGTATCTTCTACACTCGGCTCATCGACCAACACTTTCTGGAAACGACGCTCAAGCGCAGCATCTTTCTCAATATATTGACGGTACTCATCTAAAGTGGTCGCGCCCACACAACGGAGCTCACCACGCGCCAAAGCAGGTTTTAGCATATTACCTGCATCCATCGCGCCATCACCTTTACCTGCGCCAACAAGCGTATGCAGCTCGTCAATAAACAGGATAATCTCACCTTCGTGCTTCGCAAGATCTTTAAGGACTGCTTTTAAACGCTCCTCAAATTCACCACGATATTTTGCGCCCGCAAGTAATGAACCCAAGTCAAGTGAAAGCACACGCTTGTTCTTTAAACTCTCTGGGACTTCGCCATTGATAATACGTTGTGCCAAACCTTCAACAATCGCTGTTTTACCCACCCCTGGTTCACCAATCAACACTGGGTTGTTTTTTGTACGGCGCGATAACACCTGAATGGTACGGCGAATCTCGTCATCACGACCAATCACGGGATCAAGTTTGCCCGCTAAGGCACGTTCAGTTAAATCAATGGTGTATTTATTGAGTGAGTCACGTTGATCTTCATGATTATTGCTCATGACTTTGTCATTTCCTCGAATATTTTCAATTACTTTACGTAAACTATCTGGCGTAACACCCACGCCATTTAAAATGGTTTTAGTTTCGCCTGTTTCTGCCAGACCGAGTAATACCCAATCGGTTGATAAAAACTCATCACCTGCTTTCTGTGCATAACGGTCAGCTAAATTCAGCGCCTTTACCGCTTCAGGATTGAGATTGATATCACCCGTAGGATTAGCCAAGGTTGGCGCATTTTGCAATGCTTGTTCCAGTTTCTGCTTTAACTCTGGTAAACGTGCACCCGCTTGTTGCAGCAAACTCAAATTGGCAGGTTCTTCCAATAAGGTAGAAAGAATATGAATACCTGCAATCGAGGTATGGTCTTTACCCATTGCCAATGATTGTGCATCTGAGAGTGCTTGCTGTAAGCGGTTTGTAAATTTTTCAAATCGCATTCTTGTTATTCCTCACAACAAATTTCTAACTTATCACTTAAATGGGAACGCTTTTCTAAATTTCAAATGAAATTTATATATTTTTCAATATTTTATAAAACAAAGAATGGATAAAACTCAGTTATAATATGGGTGTATAAACAATCTATTTCAAGTATCTTTTGTATAATTTTTCTGTCTATTCGATTCTGAACAAAATCATTATTGTGATTTTTGACCGAACGATTTAGCTTAACACTTTAGTTGATTCAAAATGATGCTCATGTACTTAAAAAAATTTTTACTTGGCGCAGCTTGCCTACTTCCTCTTCATTCGGCATTTGCCCAACTTCCACAAGATTCTCGCCGCGCTGGTGGGATTGCAGTCATTCCCTTGACAGCAAATACCACTCAAGTCTTTTATGAGCAAAAACCTGTACTCATTACACAAGAAGGCGCACAACGATATGCAGTATTTGGTATTCCACTTTCTGCGCCATTAGGCAGTTTGAGCTTAACCACCAATGCTTCTCCGATTCAGATCGAAGTAACGCCATACCGTTATGCGGAACAACGTTTAAACGTCAAGAATCAGGATTATGTCAATCCTAATCAGGATCAGCTCGACCGCTATGCACGTGAAGCAAAAGAGCAAAATGATATTTATAGTTCATTTACTCAAAGTAACTGGAATAGCTTTCCCAATTTCATCCGCCCTACCGCAGGTAAATTTAGCAACTCTTTTGGCAGAAAACGCTTTTTTAATGGTGAAGAACGCGCACCACATTCTGGCCTCGATATTCCAGCACCTGTAGGACAGAAAGTCGTAGCCCCTGCGGATGGAGTTGTTGTAGGAACAGGCAATTATTTCTTTAATGGTAATACGGTACTGATTGATCATGGTCAGGGGCTGATCAGTATGTTCTGCCATCTCAGCAAAATTAATGTAGAGAAAGGCCAACGCATCCAGCAAGGTGAGATACTTGGGCTGGTCGGTAAAACAGGACGCGTAACAGGCCCACATTTACACTGGGGCATGAGCCTGAATAATGCTCGGGTAGATCCACAATTATTTTTAAAATAAACAGAGCAACAAATAAAAAAGTGATCGGTTCAAAAACAGATCACTTTTTAGCAAAACTTAATAGTTTAAGCTTTACGCAGCTTCAATAATTTCGAAGTCGTGGGTAATTTCGACACCACCATCAGACAGCATTTTACTGGCTGAACAATATTTCTCAGCAGACAATTCGACTGCCTTTTCCACCTGTTTAGATTTCACAGCTTTACCAGTCACAACGAAGTGCAAATGAATTTTGGTAAACACCGCTGGAATGCTATCTGCTCTTTCTGCTTTAAGCTGACATACGACATCTGTCACATCTTGACGAGATTTCTTTAAAATAGTCACAATATCAAACGAAGCACACCCACCAAGTCCCATTAAAATCAATTCCATAGGACGTGGACCACGGTTTTCACCCCCATATTCGGCAGAACCATCCATCACCACACTGTGGCCACTTTCTGATTTTGCTTCAAAAGCAACATTCTCTAACCAATGTACACTTGTTTGCATTGCAACTACCCGAAAAACGTTATAAATTTACTCTGTTCTTGTACACTAACATAAAATGAGTTGATAAGGAATTTCATCTCTTCTGTGTAGAAAAGGCTCTTTCAAGGGTCTGTGCGATCGGTTTTATCCAAATTCGGAAATTTTAAGCATGACTTCAAATTTTTCACAACTTAGCACTGATGCTTTATCACCAGGTCAACTACCTGAATCAGTTAAAGCGCTGCTAAAACGTGCTCATATTAATAGATATCCTAAACGCACCACGATTGTTGACGCTGGAACGGAATCAAAATCACTGTATTTAATATTAAAAGGTTCAGTGTCAATTATCTTACGTGAAGATGACGAACGTGAAATCGTAGTTGCCTACTTAAATCCAGGCGACTTCTTTGGCGAAATGGGGCTTTTTGAAAAGAACCCTCAACGTACCGCAGAAGTACGTACACGCGATGTCTGCGAAATCGCAGAAATCACTTACGACAATTTCCATGAGTTAAGTAAACAATATCCAGACTTAAGCTATGCTGTGTTTGCTCAACTGGTTCGCCGTCTTAAAAACACGACACGTAAAGTGACCGATCTGGCATTTATTGATGTGTCTGGTCGTATCGCGCGTTGTTTAATTGACTTATCTGCTCAACCAGAGGCAATGATTCTGCCAAATGGTCGTCAGATTCGTATTACCCGTCAAGAGATTGGTCGTATTGTCGGTTGTTCTCGTGAAATGGTTGGACGTGTCCTCAAGACACTTGAAGATCAAGGCATGATTCAAACTGACGGTAAAGCCATCTTAATCTTTGATGCTTCTTTGGAAGAAAATGCATTCCCTGAAGATGAGTATGATGACGAAGATTAATTTGATCTAAGATCAGATTAATCGCTATAAAGCCAGTGCAATGTCACTGGCTTTTATGTTTTAAATCAAAAATTATAACGATTGCTGATTACATAATTACAATGATTATAGAGGTATTCAGAATGTTAACTGGTGTAAACATTTTTTATAATCCACCGTGATCATGACTATATTCATAAGATACTGATTTGGAGAGAATAAGTATGAAGAAATTAGCTTTAAGCCTTTGCGCTGTAACTGTAATGACAATTTCTGGCTGCGCATCGTTCGCAGATATGGCTGGTGCGGACAGCGCGACTTTAAACGCGCAATCAGCACAAAGTTTCTCAAAAATGACTCAGGAAGCGCGCGCTAAAAACCAGTTGGATAGTAGTTCAAGTACATATCAACGTATCAACACCGTATTCAACCGCTTAAAACCTTATGCGGATCAAATGAATCAGACAGGCCAACGTTTTGATTGGCAACTTGCGGTATTAAAATCTGATACGGTCAATGCTTATGTTGCACCAGGCGGTAAAGTGGTCTTCTATACAGGTATTGTTAATAAGCTCAACCTGACCAATGACGAAATTGCAGCGGTGATGGGCCATGAAATGACGCATGCCTTAGAAGAACATGCAAAGAGTAAAATCGGTGCACAAGCGTTAACTAATCTTGCAATTGGGATTGGTAAATCTTATGCAGGCAACAGCATTGGTGATCTAGGTGGCGCTGCAATTGATTTAGGCAGTCAGGTTGGTATCGGTCTACCTTACTCTCGCAACCTTGAAAGCCGTGCCGATTACGGCGGTTTAATGTTGATGGCAAAAGCAGGCTATAACCCGAATGCAGCAATCAGTCTGTGGGAAAAAATGAATCGCTTAGATGGCGCTGGTGGCAGTTCATTCTTGTCAACTCACCCATCAAATACACAACGTATCAGCGACATGCGTAAAAACCTGCCAGCAGCGATGGCCGTTTATAATAAACGCCGCTAATCCATAGCATTAGCAGCATCTGCCCTTAAGTGCCTATGTGTATTTAAGGGCTTTTTTATTCGTGCCTCTGAATCATCAACGTTGAGCTAACTGTAAGTGCAACATATGCGTTGCAATGGTATGACGGATATGATCTGGACGCGCATGAAAATAACGCTCACTTAACCCATCACCTGATAAATCTTCAATCACGTTATACCCCATTTCAGCAACAGCTTGATGCAATGCTTTCGGTCTAAATTGTCCTTTTAGGGGTTCCTTTAAAAATCGGGTAAATTGGGAGACAAATAAGGTTCCGAAACGTTCAATACCTTCCAACTCCCGATAATCGATTGAATAGTCCAGAACCACTTCACTTCCCTGTGCAGCAATTTTTGCAATGCTAGCTAAGGTATTGAGGGTTGTTTCTGGTTCAAGATAATGCGTTGTGCCCAGCCACGAGAAAAAAGCTGCTTGATCTTGCTTCAACGAACTACGAGCCAAAGCGTCTGCAATAGATTCTTTTTCAAAATCGATTGCAACAAACTCCACATTCGCTGGGAGCTCTCCCAATTGTCGTAATTTATTTTGTTTTTCGGCTTGGGTATCAGGATGATCCACTTCGTAAATCTTGAGCTGAGGAAATTGTTGTGCCTGCCTCAAGGTAAATGAATCTAGTCCCGCACCCACCAAGACATATTGCTCGACACCACGTTCAATGGCTGCATAGAGCTGATCTTCTGCATAACGTGAACGTCCTACCACTTGTCCTGTTAATAAGCCCAAGGTGCGGTTAAACACAGAAGAATTCATTAGCTTGACGGTTAATGGCGTTCTGAGCAATGCCTTCCAGCCTTTACTGGTTAGCTCGAATGCAAAAGGATCTGCAAAGACAGGATCTGCGGCATTCTGAAAATGATTGGCACGCAATGCGGCAGCCGCTTCCGCCGTTCGGCTTGATTGTCCTTCTTTCATTATTTTCCCCCATATTTCTTTCTATCTTGCAAAAAATAAGCAGCAAATTCCATCCTTAGATAAAATTTACTGCTCTTTGATGATTGATCTAGAATCAGTTGGTTTTTTCAGTCTGATAGGTCACTTGATAATCATTCAAGTCCATACGTTTTAAACGTTGCTTCAACTTTTTCAATGACCAAGGCCAAGCAGCAAAGTTACGACCATTGGCATCTAAATAGTAACTCTTACATCCACCCGCATTAAACACAGTGGTTTTAAGATGTTTCTGTACCAATTCATTATGCTGCTTAATCACTTCAGGCTTAATGTTGAGTTTGGCAATGCCTTTGTCTCTGATTTTAAGTAGACCATCTACGATATAATCCAGCTGAGCTTCAGCCAAGCCAATAAATGAATCATAAACCAGTACGTTAGGCCCCAATACCAAGAATGCATTCGGCACATTTTCAATGCTGGTACCCAAATAGGCTTCTGGCGAACTGCTTTTCCATAAATCATTCAGGCATTCGCCTTTTTCATTTGAAACACGTTTGCCAATCGGTGGATGAGACACCTCAAAACCTGTTCCCCAAATAATTACGTCCACTTCATGACGTTCACCATTTGCTGAAACAACGGTATTACCTTCGACCTTCACCAATCCATGTGGAATCAGTTTAGTATTCGGTTGTTGTAAAGCAGGATAATAGTTGTTGGCGAACAATAAACGTTTACAGCCAATGGTAAAGTTCGGCGTCACATTTTTACGCAGTTCAGGATCTTCAATCTGGAAGCGTAAAATCAGTTTTGCCAATTCACCCACAGGTTTTAACACAGCAGGATTACGTAAACCAAAGTTGATCGCATTTAGAGACTGGGCAACCGTTTTACGCCAAGTCTTTTGAATCAATGGAAACTTCTCGATCAGCGCTTTGCTGACATCACCCAAGTCGGTATCAGGTTTTGGCACCACCCACGGCGCAGTACGTTGATATACATACAGCTCTTTGGCTTTTGGCTGAATCTGCGGTACGAACTGAATGGCAGATGCCCCTGTACCAATCACTGCAATACGTTTATCTGTCAAATCATAATCATGATTCCATTTAGCTGAATGGAACATTTCACCTTTAAAAGTTTCCAGTCCGTCAAGTTTTGGAATTTGTGCTTCAGTAATCGGCCCTGTTGCAAAAATCACGGTCTTAGACAAGTATTGCCCTTTATTGGTATCAATCACCCAGAGATTACGCTGGTTATCCCATGCTGCATTGAGTAATTCCGTACCAAACTCGATTTTTGAGTTCACCCCAAAATTTTCACTCACTTCTTCTAAGTAGTTCAGAATTTCAGGTTGACGCGCAAACAAGTGACTCCATTTGGCACTTGGCGCAAATGAGTAGGAATATAAAGCTGAGGGTACATCACAGCCACAACCTGGGTAAGTATTTTCACGCCATGTGCCACCGACACGCGTCGCTTTTTCAATAATTTTGTAGTTGTTATACCCTACCTGATCCAGACGAATTGCTGTCGCAATACCTGAAATACCTGCACCAACGATAAAAGTATCGTAAATGTGCGAGGGTAAAGCCTTTCCTTCAGCTGAATTTAATTTTTTTGCTTGAGCTGTCATTTAAAATGTCCTTTGTATCATGTAGCTGAAATAGTTGATTACCAACAGGTTCTCTCTTTATTTCACTCTTTCAGTTCTGTTGCTTAATCAGGGTTATTTCATAAATCGATATGATGTGCCCAAAAATTTTGCATATAAATTTGGTGCCGTACGTTTCATGAGCCAGAATAACTTGGCATCAATCTGTGGAATAGTATAAAGCTCATTTTTATCCAGACGGTCTAGCGTCAGCTTTGCGACCTTGTCACTGGTGGTAAACGCCAGATTAGTCAATGCATAGTCCAGAATCCCTTTATGTGGGACTTTGCCATTCTTGATAATGTTGGTTGGTACCAGCGTTGGGCAAAGTACATTCACCTTGATGTTATGTTTACGAAGCTCAGCAGAAAGCGTCTCCGATAATGCACGTACACCCGCTTTAGTCACGTTATAGGCTGTCATTTCGGGTGCAGCTGTATAAGATGCCGCAGATGCAACATTGATAATCGCACCACGACCGAGCTGTTTAAATTTAGGTACGAAATAATGGCAACCGTGGATAACGCCCCATAAATTGATATCAGAGACCCACTTCCAGTCTTCCAGCGAAGTTTCATCAAACTTGCCGCCTAAACCAACACCAGCATTATTGATGACCAATGTGGTTGGATGTTGCATCAATTGCTCAGCCTGTTCTGCCAGCTTTTCTACTTGCTTGGCATTGCCAACATCACATTTCACCGCAAATGCTTTCGCACCTAGCGCTTCAATCTGCGCTACGGTTTCTCTGGCTGCGTCTAAATTGATATCTGAACACACCACAGTGCCGCCACGTTTCGCCAGTTCAAGCGCAAAACTACGACCAATCCCGCTTCCGGCACCCGTCACCACAGCAAATGCTTTTTGGCTTGGCTTGGTTTTCTTAGCAAATAATCTCATCATTGTTTTCCCAGCAATATCATATTGACTTGGACCAAGTTATGCAGAAGCTGCACGTACAGGTGGCACAAACTCTTTAAGGAAATAAGGGCTTAATAAACCTGTTTCAGGATTCAATAAACGCTCTTTGTAGTACGCCATATACGCAGTCGTATCATGGTCATTGGGATGGAAACTTGGACGCAGATACTCAAGAATATGCATGAAACTGCTACCGAACACGCCACGTTCACTACCAAATAACAACGCGGTACTCTCCACAATATCTTTCATATAGCGAGGATTAATCAGATTGCTTGGTTTCCGTACAAATGGCATCAGATAGCCACCCAGTGAAACACCTCCTAAAATCGTCAAACTGGCCAACAGGAAACCTGTGATTCGGAGCCAATAATCACCAGACAACTCAAGGAACACATCATAGGCAATATCTTTATGCTCTGACTCTTCCAACATATGCCACATCCACATGGCACGTTGTCTTTCATCTTGTGAGCCAAGTAAATATTCTTCGTGCTGCATCATAAATTCAGCAAGCACAGCCGTGTAATGTTCAATGCCGGCCATCAATGAAAGCTGTAAAGACTGTGGAAGTTTATAGATCCCATAATCAAACACCTTGCCAGCAATCGCACGTAGCAACTCGACTGGATAGCCATTTTCTTTCAGCACTTCGTCATTAAACTGATTATGTATTTTTGAATGAATGGCTTCCTGACCAATCAAAGAAGTCAGTCTTTGTTTTAAAATCGGATCATCAATAAAATCACGATGGTGACGTGCCGTTTCGATCACCACATCTTCACCAAAGGTTAAGAAAATGGATAAGGCATGAAAGTAAGAAGTTGCTAATTCTTTATTTAAGAAAAATCGTTCATCTAGTTCTGACGGATTAAACTTAAAGTCAAAATGACGAATTGGAATGGGCGATTTATTTGCTAGGTTCTGAATAATCCCCTGATATTTCGTGCTTAATTTGTCTGAAAAGACATTTCGAATCATTTGAGCAACCATGGCTTGATCCCCAGAGAGAATAAAAGTCCAACAACAGCACATCGATTGAAAATAAAATTGTCTATAAGATTATTTCTGCAATTTTACTTGATTCAATCCTTAAATAATTTAAGTCAATGCTCTGTCATTTCTCCTAATAAGCCTTTTGTACTCGGCTTATTAAGTAAGTTCCTGACAGCATAGTGCACAGATCAAATATGACTAGAACCAAATTGCTCATATCCACATGAGCGATTTTGCCAACTCGACATATCCATACAAATGCAACCTCTGCTGCCCTTAATCAATGCTGTGATTAAGCTGCCTGTACTTTAGGTGTGAACTCTTTTACAAAGAATGGATGTAAGGCACCACCCTCAGATAAAAGCTTCTTCTCATAGTAGGCAAAATAAGCTGAAGCATCATGATCATTTGGATGAAAGTCAGTCCGTAAATAATCAAAAATACGGCCTTGGGTACTACCAAAAACACCATCTTTCGGACTAAAAATCAGCTTCACTCCACGGCGTGCATCTTTCCAGAATTTTGTAGTGAGCATTTCTTGTGGCTTACGGAAAATAGGCACCAAAGTTGCTGAGAACGGGATAAGACCTAAAATCGTGAAATAAGCCAAGAAGAAGCCTGAAACACGTAACGCATAATTACCATTCAATGTCTGATAGACATCATAGGCAACATCTTTGTGCTCTGACTCTTCCAGCATATGCCACATCCATAAAGCACGGGTTTTGGCGTCATCCGAGAAATAGAAGTTCTGCTCATGCTCCATCATATATTCAGCCAATACTGCGGTGAAATGCTCAATCCCCGCCATGAGAGAAAGTTTTAGAGGTTGCGGAAATTTCAAGAAAATATATTCAAAGAATTGCTCGCCCAGAAAGCGATAGAGTTTTACAGGGTAATCTAGCTCAACAATCGCATCATTAAATTCATTATGTAGTTTTGAATGAATTGCTTCTTGTCCAATCAATGAAGTGACACGTTGTTTTAAAACAGGATCTTTGAGTAAGTCTCGGTGATGACGTGCTGTCTCAATCACTAGATCTTCGCCGTAGGTTAAAAATACAGAAAGCGTAGCGAAAAAAATCGTTGCGAATTGATTGTTCATATAGAATGATAAATCAACTTCCTTGCCTTCAAATCCGATTGCTAAATGACGAATTGGAATACTTTTTTTACTCGCAAAATCGATTTGCTCAGTTATTGGATTCGATTTAAATAAGCTTAAACCTTTCCTTAATGTGCTGCTAATCATGGCTACACCTACCTAGTCACTTGAGCGTCATTTGCCCTTTTACATTCTTTTCGTCTGGTTCATCTCTTTTCGACTGTCCCAACTGACAGGAAAGTACGAAAAAATATTCGGGAGATTTTCTTGAACCTGATCCTCGTATAAAGCAACTGTAAACCGATCTTATGTTCGGATTCAATTCGGGTAATTTTTATGGTTTTTTCTCAATTTTAAACAAGTCAGTTTTAAAGGAAATTTTCTCTAAAAAAATCTTTTATGATGATACGAATCTATTTTTATATATAATTATCAATATATTAATTTAAAATTTAAAATTAATATTTTCTAAAAATTGAATGCTTTCATTTCAGGTATACTTATTTATTACATGATTAAAAACAAATTTAAAAAACTTGTAATTTTATTTGTTCGGATTACTGGACTGGCACTTTCAACCAATTGCTGCACATGTTAATCTGAAGTTATGTTCGGATTTTAATAATAATACTTTATGGCTACACGTAAACCACGTCAGTCGCGTTCGAAAGTGACCGTAGACACCATTATTGAAGCAGGTTTTATTGCAGTTGCAACCAACGGTACCAGCGGCACCACCACACGGCATATTGCTGATATTGCAGGTGTAAGCGTCGGTTCGCTGTATGAATACTTCAAGAATAAAGAAGAAATCTATGACGCGATGGCAAAAACCTTTGTCAAAGAAGTTTTGGATATGGTGAAAGAGCTCACCCCCATCATTATTGAGCAAGAGCTGGAACCATTATTCGAAATGATTTTCTATACCTTTAGGGACTTGCTGACGCGTGATGATGATCGTTATCTGATTTGCCTTCGTTATGCGACTGAACTCAAGTACGAAAAATATATTGGTCAGATCGAAATGGCACTGATGGAAGTATTGATGAAATATATGATTCGCCATCCTCGTTATTTGAAAGTGAATAATCTTAGTGTGACTGCTTATATCAGCATTAATAGTAGTATCTTTAATGTCGCACGACACTTGATCTTGCCCAATCCACAAATCAGCTTTGATGAAATGGTCAAAGGTCTAAGTACCATGATTATTAGTTATATCGAAGCAGAATTGGCAAAAGCTGGAAATTAAAAGCCAGCTTTCACTGGCTCAGTTTCATTTTAGAATGGTCTTGCACCTGCCAAACTGACACGTTTCAGTAAACGACGTTGCTCGGCAGGAAAAGCGGTCCGCGAATGCAAGGTCAACTGATTATCCCAATAAACAATATCTCCAATTTCCCACTGATGTTCATAACGATATTGAGGTTGCACAATGTGCGCTCTTAAGCGTTCAATCAATGCAGCACCTTTTTTGTCATCATACCCGACAACTTCCACTTCGGTTTGTGCATCAAGATAGATACCACGGCGACCACTCTCAGAATGCGTACGGACCAATGGATGTGGAAATGCAGCACCTAATACAGGTTGATCATAGAAGCGATATTTGGGAATCGAGCTTTTATCCTTTAATCGCAAGAATGGATTATAAGTAATCAGTTGCAGCCCTTCGATTTCGTCTTTGGTTTCCTGATCAAGGTCTTCATACGCCTGAACAGTGTTATACCAACTGGTTGCGCCGCCATCTTTTGGAAGTTCAATTGCATAAAGTAAAGATCCACTAGAAGGCTGTGGGGTCCAGTGATGATCACTATGCGGGGTAAGTTCCCCATGACCAGTATAATCCCCCTCTCCAACCGCATTGGATACAGGCACAATATCGGGTGGCGCATTGGTATCATTCCGCGTTGCCAATACCGGAATATCTGTTGGTGGACGGAAAATCCCGCCAAAATAACTGGCAAAAGCGAGTAAGTCATTGTCTTCCAACTCTTGTGCCTTGAAAACCAGAATTAAATATTCATGCAATGCCTTTTTTAGCTTGAGGATCACTTCCCCGCTTTGAGGTTTACTTGCATCTAGCCCAGTCACAACTGCACCCAATGCACCTTCAATGGGTGTAATCTTTACAGTATCTAAACGATGTTTCTTATATTCATGCCAACGTGGAGCACTTTCAATTGCGGCTGAAAGTTGTGTAAGTGCTGTCATTTTCTTTCCTATAGATCATTCATTATATTTTTTAACGTTGAATTTTATTCACAATTCCTCAATCACAAAAATGAGTGATCTCATTAAATATATGCAAACGATTTAATATAAGAACCAATATTTTTATATTAATTTATTTGTTTTTATGATTATAAAATCAGCGTGCTTGGATTTGTCCAGCTTCGCTCTGTTTAAACAGCAAAAGTGGTGTCATCTATACAGAAGACGATGTTGCAGGCAGCTTAATGATAAACACACTATTATTGGCAGGATTGCTGTATTCAATCGTCCCTTTATGAGCGACGACAATCGCGTGCACAACTGCCAAACCCAACCCTGTTCCACCGAATTCTTTATTACGGGACTGTTCAAGTCGGAAAAAAGGATCAAATAAATCCTGCTGATATTCAGAAGCAATACCGGGCCCTTGATCAGCAATTTGAATGATCCAATAATCTACAGCTAATTTTGAAGAAATGCTCAGTTTTCCAGCATTGGCATAGCGAATGGCATTATCAATCAATGCCATAAACACTTGCTCAATACGGCGTTGGTCACAATTTACTGGGGTCGTTGAAATCTCAAGTACAGGTTCTAATCCTGCTTGCTGTAAACGATGTTCAAACAGTTTCAATACGTTGTCTGCAAGGACTTTTAGATCAACAGCTTCATAATGTAACCTGAGTTGCTGATTCTCAACCAGACTTAAAGTCCGCAAATCCTCCACCAGATGTGATAACCCTTCCACTTGACCTAACAAACTTTTAAACAAAGCTTCATCAGGCTTAAACACACCATCGAGAACACCTTGTAGACGTCCTTGCAAAATGGTGATGGGCGTTCTTAATTCATGGGCGATTGCGGCATTCCAGACCTGAGCATTTTCGACCGAACTTTCTAATTTTTTCGCCATATTATTAAAATTATGCATGAGTTCAGAAATTTCAGCGGAATGAATCTGGCTATCCTCTGCTCTGGCTGAAAGATCTCCTTGACTAATTTTTTGTGCAGCTTCCGCCAGATAATTAATCGGTTTAATAAAACGCTGAGCAAGAAACATTCCAATGATTAAAGAAATCACCGCGCCACAAAAAATTACGGTTCCCAACCAGATCCAGTCAACAAAATGGAATTCAGTCCAGTCGTCTTGCAATGAACTTAAAGTCAGCCAGCCCGCATCAATCGCGTAGTTATAGATGAAATAGCCAAGAAAAATCGAAAACAGCGTCACACTTAAGTTCACAATACTTAAAGCGATAAAGAGCTGTTTACTAATGCCTGACTTATTTTTCATGTTATTTCTCAAACCACTTGTACGAATATCTGAAACTCAAAATTAAAAGGTATGGGGATGATCAAAACGATAACCCACACCACGAACATTAATTAAGACCTGCTCTAGTCCCTGCTCCTCGAGTTTTTTTCTTAATTTACTGACATGACTATCCACTGTCCGCTCCAAAGCATCGCTATCGGGTAAGCAGTAACTCATCAGCTCACTTCGGGTAAATACTTTATGCGGGTGCTCCAGCATCAGAATCAGGATTTTATATTCTGTCAAAGTTAAATTCAGTAAGGTTTTCCGATCTTGCTGATGAACATACACACTGTGAATGGCCGTGTGAATCTCAATATTTTTATATAGCAGATTTTTATTTTGCGCTTGCTGATTTTGTTGTGCTCTTCTCAAAACAGCCTGCACCCGTGCGACCACTTCATTGGGATTGAAAGGCTTGACCACAAAGTCATCCGCACCAATTCTTAAGGCCATGACTTTATCAATCTCCTGATCCAGTGCAGTCAGCATAATCACGGGAGTTTGGGCTTTTTGGCGGATTTTGCTCAGTACTTCCCAGCCATTTAATTCAGGTAATTTTATATCCAGCAGAATCAGGTCAATCGGCTGAGCAGCATGAATTTCAATTGCTTGCTTACCATTCATGGCTCGAAGCACCTGCATGCCTTCACGTTTTAAGTAGTGCTCAATAATATCGCCAATATCGTACTCATCTTCTACGACGAGAATCTGCTTATCACGGCAATCAAAAGAAAATGAGGCTTCAAACATGAATCAATCATCGAATAACTACGGTCATTTTGCATGATACGCTGATTTATCTGCCGATCTCCACACTTTTTCCACACTTCCCCGATGTTGGTTACACAAAGCAGGAAAATAATGTCAGCATCAAAAACTCCCAAGGTCGGACAGAATGCAAAAGCGTTTATTACTTCCATTATTTTTATCCATCGGGCTTGTGCTACAAGGCTGTGGTTCTGACGAGGCAAAACCTGCTGAAACACCGCTTGCCAAAGTGAGCGTGTTAAGTCTTCAACCACAAGCAGTCAACTTTAGCGAAAACTTGCCCGCACGTGTACAGGCCTTCCGTACTGCCGAGATCCGCCCGCAGGTTGGCGGTATTATTGAAAAAGTGCTATTTAAACAAGGCAGTGAAGTTAAAGCAGGCCAAGCACTTTATAAAATTAACGCGGAAACTTTTCAGGCTGATGTGAATAGCAACAAAGCTTCCCTCAATAAAGCTGAAGCGGAAGTAGTGCGTTTAAAAGTTCAGTTGGAACGATATGAACAATTACTGCCAAGCAATGCAATCAGTAAGCAAGAAGTCAGTAATGCACAAGCTGAATATCGTCAGGCCTTAGCCGATGTTGCCCAGATGAAAGCGCTACTCACCCGTCAAAACCTGAATCTGCAATATGCTACGGTACGTGCCCCGATTTCAGGTCGTATTGGACAGTCATTTGTGACCGAAGGTGCTTTGGTCAGCCAAGGTGATGCCAATACCATGGCGACTGTACAGCAAATTGACAAGGTGTATGTCGATGTAAAACAGTCGATTGGTGAATACGAACGTTTACAAGCCGCGCTACAAAGTGGTGAGCTTTCTGCCAATAATGAAAAAACGGTACGTATTTCAAATAGTCATGGTCAAGCCTATAACGTCACAGCGAAAATGCTCTTTGAAGACATCAATGTTGATCCTGAAACTGGCGATGTCACCATTCGTATCGAAGTGAATAATCCTGAAAGAAAATTACTTCCGGGTATGTATGTGCGTGTCAATATTGACCGTGCTTCGATCCCTCAAGCTTTATTGATTCCAGCACAAGCAGTACAACGCAATATTAATGGCGAGCCGCAAGTCTATGTAATCAATGCCAAAGGTGCAGCAGAGATTCGCCCGATTGAGCTGGGACAACAATATGATCAATTCTATATTGCCAATAAAGGCCTAAAAACAGGCGATAAAGTGGTTGTAGAAGGTATTGACCGTATTCAGCCCAATCAAAAACTTGAAATCAGCAACTGGAAAATTCCTGCAACACAAGGAGCTCAATGATGATGTCACAATTCTTCATTCGCCGCCCTGTGTTTGCATGGGTGATTGCGATTTTCATTATTTTATTTGGGGTCCTTAGTATTCCCAAATTACCGATTGCCCGCTTTCCAAGTGTGGCGCCGCCTCAAGTCAACATTACTGCGGTATATCCGGGTGCAACTCCCAAAACGATCAATGACAGCGTTGTGACTTTGATCGAACGGGAATTATCTGGGGTTAAAAACCTACTTTACTACAGCGCGACCACGGATACCTCAGGTACAGCCCAGATTTCGGCGACCTTTAAACCGGGTACCGATGTTGAAATGGCGCAGGTCGATGTACAAAACAAGATCAAGGCTGTTGAAGCACGTTTACCTCAAGTGGTTCGCCAACAAGGCTTACAAGTTGAGGCTTCTTCATCAGGCTTCCTGATGCTTGTTGGGATTAACTCACCGAATGGGCAATATTCTGAAGTTGACGTGAGTGATTATCTGGTCCGTAACGTGGTCGAAGAACTGAAACGTGTTGAAGGCGTAGGTAAAGTTCAATCCTTCGGTGCTGAAAAAGCCATGCGTATCTGGGTTGACCCAAACAAACTGGTGTCTTACGGCCTGTCGATTAGTGATGTCAACAATGCCATCCGTGAAAATAACGTCGAGATTGCACCCGGTCGACTGGGTGATCTGCCTGCTGCCAAAGGTCAATTGATCACAATTCCCTTATCTGCCGAAGGTCAATTGGGCGATGTTGAACAATTCAAAAATATCAGTCTCAAAAGTAAGACCAGTGGTAGTGTCATTAAACTGTCTGACGTTGCTAATGTGGAGATGGGTTCACAAGCCTATAACTTTGCAATTTTAGAAAATGGTAAACCTGCAACGGCTGCTGCGATTCAGCTCAGTCCGGGTGCCAATGCAGTAAAAACGGCTGAAGGTGTCAGAGAAAAAATTGAAGAATTAAAACTCAATTTACCAGAAGGCATGCAATTCAGTATTCCTTACGACACCGCGCCTTTCGTTAAAATTTCAATCGAAAAAGTAATTCATACCTTACTTGAAGCCATGGTTCTGGTTTTCATTGTCATGTATTTATTCTTGCACAATGTCCGCTATACCTTAATTCCCGCCATTGTTGCACCGATTGCGTTGTTGGGTACTTTTGCAGTCATGCTCATGGCAGGCTTCTCGATTAACGTACTGACCATGTTTGGTATGGTACTGGCCATCGGGATTATCGTCGACGATGCAATTGTGGTGGTGGAAAACGTCGAACGGATTATGGCAACTGAAGGTCTGCCACCGAAAGAAGCGACATCCAAAGCCATGAAGGAAATCACCAGCCCGATTATTGGTATTACCTTGGTTTTGGCAGCAGTATTCTTACCGATGGCATTTGCCAGTGGTTCGGTCGGCATTATCTATCAACAATTTACCTTAACCATGTCGGTGTCGATTCTGTTCTCGGCATTATTGGCATTGATTTTGACCCCTGCGTTGTGTGCCACTATCCTCAAACCGATTGATGGACATCATCAAAAGAAAGGTTTCTTTGCATGGTTTGACCGTAGCTTCGATAAAGTTACTAAAAAGTATGAATTGATCCTGCTGAAAGTGATCAAGCATAGCGTTCCAATGATGGCGATTTTTGTGGTCATTACAGGTCTTACTTTTGCAGGCATGAAATACTGGCCAACCGCCTTTATGCCAGAAGAAGACCAAGGCTGGTTCCTGACTTCGTTCCAGTTGCCTTCTGATGCCACTGCTGAAAGAACGCGAGGCGTCGTCAATGAGTTTGAAAACAGTTTAAAAGACAATCCGAATGTCAAAAGTAATACCACCATTATGGGCTGGGGTTTCAGTGGTGCGGGTCAAAACGTGGGTATTGCCTTTACCACGCTCAAAGATTTTAAAGAGCGTACCTCAAGTGCCAGCGAAATGACCAACGTCGTCAATGAAACAATGGCACATAGCAAAGAAGGTGCAACCATGGCGGTGCTTCCACCTGCCATTGATGAACTTGGGACATTTGCCGGTTTCAGCTTACGCTTACAAGACCGTGCGAATCTGGGTATGCCTGCGCTGTTAGCTGCACAAGACCAGTTAATGGAAATGGCAGCCAAGAATAAAAAGTTCTATATGGTTTGGAATGAAGGCTTACCGCAAGGTGACAATATTTCTTTAAAAATTGACCGTGCGAAATTGAATGTTCTTGGTGTGAAATTCTCTGACGTTTCTGACATCATTTCAACGTCAATGGGCTCGATGTATATCAATGACTTCCCAAATCAGGGACGTATGCAACAAGTCATTGTTCAGGTCGATGCCAAATCACGAATGCAATTAAAAGATATTTTGAATCTGAAAGTGATGGGTTCAAATGGTCAATTGGTCTCTTTATCAGAAGTGGTCACACCGCAATGGAATAAAGCACCACAGCAATATAACCGCTATAACGGTCGCCCATCGTTGAGTATTGCAGGTATCCCAAACTTTGATACTTCATCAGGCGATGCCATGCGTGAAATGGAAAACCTGATTGCCAAATTACCAAAAGGCATCGGCTATGAATGGACGGGTATTTCCTTACAGGAAAAGCAATCTGAATCGCAGATGGCGTTCTTACTTGCCCTTTCTATGTTGGTGGTATTCCTTGTTCTGGCTGCACTTTATGAAAGTTGGGCAATTCCGCTTTCAGTGATGCTGGTCGTGCCTTTGGGTATCTTTGGTGCCATCGTTGCGATTATGTCTCGAGGCTTGATGAATGATGTGTTCTTTAAAATTGGCCTGATTACCATTATTGGTTTATCTGCCAAGAATGCGATCCTGATTGTCGAATTTGCCAAGATGCTGAAAGAAGAAGGCATGAGTTTAGTCGAGGCCACCGTTGCCGCAGCTAAACTTCGTTTACGCCCGATTTTGATGACTTCGCTGGCCTTTACCTGTGGTGTGATTCCACTGGTGATCGCTTCTGGTGCCAGTTCAGAAACACAGCATGCCTTAGGTACAGGTGTATTTGGTGGCATGATTTCAGCGACAATTTTGGCAATCTTCTTTGTACCCGTGTTCTTCATTTTCATTCTGGGTGCAGTTGAAAAGCTGTTTTCTTCGAAGCAAAAAAATCCATCTTAAATGACATTGCGCAGAGGGAATCAACGGATTTCCTCTGCCTCCTCCTCTGCATTTATTCTTATCTTATTTGGAGAAGACCATGTCTAAAGCGACTGTCTTATCTCGTGGCCTGCTTGTCTCTACGCTCTCAATTGCCTTGACGGCGTGTATGAATATGCAGGCACCAAAACCTGTGATTCAATCGGATATTCCACAAAATTTTTCTCAAACCACAACTGGAAATTCGATTGCCAATCAAGGTTATCAACAATTTTTTTCTGACCCGCGCTTATTACAAGTGATTGAAATCAGTTTAAATCACAACCGTGATTTACGTACTGCAACGCTGAATATTCAACGTGCACAGCAACAATATCAAATCAGCAAAAATGACCAATTACCGACCATTGGTGCGACTGGCAGCGCTGTAAGACAGGTTAACCCTACTGTAAATCCAAATAATCCTTATTCCACCTTTCAAGTCGGCCTTGGCGTAACTGCTTATGAGTTAGACTTTTGGGGTCGTGTACAGAGTTTAAAAGATGCAGCGCTGAATAATTATCTTGCCACCCAAAGTGCCAGAGATGCCACTCAAATTAGTCTGGTGAGTCAGGTCAGCCAAGCATGGTTGAATTATGCCTATGCAAAGGCCAATTTAAATCTGGCTGAGCAAACCTTAAAAGCACAGCTCGATTCATTTAACCTCAACAAGAAACGTTTTGATGTCGGGATTGATAGTGAAGTTCCGTTACGACAGGCACAGATTTCAGTTGAAACCGCCCGAAATGATGTCGCAACCTATAAAACTCAAGTGTCACAAGCACAAAACCTACTGGATCTATTGGCTGGTCAAGCGGTGCCTCAAAATCTCCTGCCGAATCAAGCCGTGAAAAATATCAGTGCTGAACGCAGCTTTGCAACGGGCCTTAGCAGTGATTTACTCAATAATCGTCCCGACCTGAAAGCTGCTGAATATCAACTACTTGCTGCTGGGGCAAATATTGGTGCAGCAAAAGCACGTATGTTCCCGACCATTAGCCTGACAGGTTCAGCGGGATATGCATCGACAGATCTCAAAGATTTATTTAAGTCAGGAGGTTTCTCTTGGTCAGTTGGGCCAAGTATTGATCTTCCAATTTTTGATTGGGGAACGCGTAAAGCCAATATTAAAATTTCTGAAACAGAGCAAAAAATTGCTATTGCAGATTATGAAAAAGCCATTCAATCCGCTTTTCGTGAAGTCAATGATGCGCTGGCTGCCCGTGCCCATATTGAGGATCGTTTGAGTGCACAACGCCGTTTGGTTGCTGCAACCGATACCACCTATAAATTATCTACGGCCCGTTTTAGAGCAGGCATTGACAGTTATTTGACGGTGCTGGATGCACAACGTTCTGCCTATGCGGCTCAACAAGGTCTACTGCTGCTGGAACAAACCAAATTAAATAATCAGATCGAACTCTATAAAGCTTTAGGTGGCGGCTTATCTCAGGCTTCGTAAACGCTTAAGTCGATTATTTGGGCTGATTTTTAAATATTCAGCCCTTATAGTATTTGAGTTTAAATAAGAAAATAACCATTCAACTATGTTTACACTTTCGATTACACCTAGATTCTATGAAACCGATGCTTTCGGACATATCAACAATACTGTCATCACAGGTTGGTTTGAAACTGCACGTGAACCAGTTTTCCGCCTATTTAATCCCGGCATGGACATCAAAAATCTGCCTTTGATTCTGGCACGGGTTGAAGTCGATTTTGTTGCCCAAATCTATTACGGTGCGGACATCGAAATCAAAACATGGATCGAACAGATTGGAAATTCTTCATTCGTTGTTGCCCATGAAGCATGGCAAAATGAGCATTGCGTTGCGCGTGGCAAAGCGGTTCAGGTGTATTTCGATTTCAGTACACAAAAATCAGGTCGTATCCCAGATCAATTCCGAACCCAGTTGCAACAATACTTGATCACTCCATAAATATTTCCCGCTGAAATAAACACATTCATTTCAGCGGTTCTTAATTACTCGCCTAAATCTTCGAGAAAATCAAAGGTTGGCACAAAGAATAAGCTCCCTGAAACAGGTGTACTAAAATCGAGTAAGCGATCGACATGACCAGTTTCTTTACCCAAGAACATATTCTCAAGCATGGTTTTGGTGATATTAAAAGAACGTGAATAGCCAATAAAGAAGGTGCCATACTCCCCTTCAGTTGGATTGGAAAATGGCATATTCGCTCTTAAAATTTTAAGTTCATTCCCGTCAGCATCATGTGCCTTACTCGCGACATTATGTGCACTTTGCGGTTTGACATCATCGCCAAGCTCAACATCGTCATATTTCTTTCGACCAATCACTTTTTCCTGTTCTTCAGTAGTTAAGCCCTTCCACATTTCCATATTATGTAAATACTTTTGAATAAATACATAACTGCCACCTAAGAACTCAGCATCTTCTGAACCGACATAAGCAATCTCTTTGGCAATTTCATGCTCAGGGTTTTCAGTCCCATCGACAAAGCCAATAATCGCGCGACCATCAAAGTATCTAAAACCTTTGGTCTCGCTAATTGGGTAAGTATCTTCTTTTAATTGCTCATGCAAAATTGAGGCAAGTTCATAGCAAATTGCCATTTGATTGGCACGGATATGAAAGAATAAATCACCTGTTGTTGCGACCGCAGTATGTCTCGGCCCTTTAATCTCTTGAAATGGTGCCAGTTCTTTCGGTTTATTTAGATCAGGGAACAGTAAATCCCAAGCATTTGAGCCGATCCCCACCGAAGCACTGAAATTGCTGTTTGGAAAACGGTTGGTCAGGCTGCGGACTAAGGCTGAAAAATTGGCGAGAAAATCAATCACCCCTGAATGATCTGGGTTGGTGTTGATGCCAAGTACGATAAATAAAGCATTTTCACCTGAAAGATTGTTGATCACAGGCTGAGGTCTTAAAGGTATATTCATAATATTTGGGAATAAAAAAACTTAATGCTCATATCCTACACAAATCAATGCATTAGAGATCAAACAAATCACAATTTTTTACTATTATTGCGTATACAAAACAAAGCTATCACCACGGCAAAAACTGGCTAAGGTGAGATTTAATTGCTTTGCCATTTCAATCGCCATACTGGTGGGTGCAGAAATGGTCGCCAATAGTCCAATATTATATTGTGCACATTTGCGGATCAGCTCATAGCTGGCGCGACTGGTCATCACCACAAAACCCTCGGCAACATTCAGTTTTTGCTCCGCCAGATGACCAAGTAATTTATCCAAGGCATTATGCCTGCCAACATCTTCAAACAGTGCCACGATTTGCCCTTGTACCACCCACGCCGCAGCATGCGCACCACCAGTGAGTTCAGTAATTTTTTGGCGAGCTTTCAGTTGAGCAATGGCATTTGGAATTTGCTTGAGCCACAAGGACGAAACCTCGCTGCTCACCAAAGGTAGATCGGCATAAAATTGCTTTAAGCTCTCGATCCCGCATAAACCACAACCAGTACGTCCCACCATCATGCGGCGATGTTCCTTGAGAGCCATAAATGCACGCGATGAAATCGTCATATCGACCTCAATGCCTAATGCATTGTGACGAATTTCAAGCGAATACAATTCGTTTAAGCTTTGTAATATCCCTTCCGAAAGACTAAAACCCTTGGCAAATATCTCAAGGTCTGATGGCGTTGCCATCATGACCGCATGAGAAATCCCATTATAAATCAGTGCTACAGGATACTCCTGAACAATATAATCCATTTCATCTTCAGAATGATCCTGATGGAAACGATGCACTTGCACCGTTTCATAGCCGCGTGTTTTGGTATCCACAATTGACCTCTTTACTTAGACGCGCAACTAGACGCCACCTACCCGTTCATTGGCATGTTCAGGATCGACTGCAACCGCTAAGTTAAAATGCTCAGGCGCCTGTCCTGCATGCAGGATCACAGGGATACTTTTTGATGCTGGAATTTTGGCATATTTATCATGACTGCCTAAGGCCACCAATGGATTGGTTTCAGGATAATACGCTGCCAGACTGCCTTGTGGAATGTTATAAGGCACGATACGGAAACTATGGACAATCCGTTTAACCCCATCCGAGAACACACTTTCAATATCGACCCATTGATCAGCCTCAAAGCCTGCTGCATCAATATCGGCCTGATTCATAAACAGTACACGGCGCTGCCCGAATACCCCGCGATAACGGTCATCCAGACCATATAAGGTCGTATTGTACTGGTCATGTGAACGTGTCGTCATCAAGGTATACACCTGTTGCTCACTATAAGCTGCGGCATACTGGTTTTCTTCATCCTCATATACTTCGGCCAATGGCGTAATCAAAAATTGTGCCTTACCGCTTGGGGTATTCCAGACATGCTGATTGGCTGGATGCTCTAAATGGAAACCACTCGGTTGATAAACCCGTTGATTGAAGTCATGAAACTCATCAAAAACATCGGCAATCGAGTCACGAATACGATCATAACTTTCAATATACCAGCGCCATTTCACATGACTCTCAGGCAACGCGGCTTCCGCCATACGTGCCACAATATCGGGTTCAGACAAGATATTTTCAGAGATCGGTGGATTACGTCCCGCTGAAAGATGCACATTACTCATCGAATCTTCTACAGAAATCGCTTGTGGTCCATGCACCTGCATATCCACTTCCGTACGACCTAGACAAGGCAACATCAATGCATCCTGACCACACACCAGATGGCTACGATTTAGCTTGGTGGTAATATTGACGGTTAAATTACAACGACGTAAAGCTTCTTGGGTATAAGGAGTATCAGGCGTTGCGACGGCAAAATTACCGCCTAGGCCAATAAAGACTTTTACATCACCTTCGTACATTGCCTTGATAGTATCAACCACGCCAAAACCATGTTTACGCGGCGACTTGATGCCAAATACGCGATCAATACTATCGAGTAGCTTATCACTTGGGTTTTCATTGATACCCATGGTACGGTCGCCCTGCACATTACTATGCCCGCGGACTGGACAAAGCCCCGAACCCGGTCGTCCGATATGTCCACGCGCCAGCATCAAATTGGCCAGCATATGAATATTGGCAGTACCATGACGATGCTGGGTAATCCCCATTCCCCAACAGAAAATAGCCGTTTTCGCATCCAGATACATTTTGGCAATCGACTCTAAATGCTCAGCTGAAAGTCCAGTATGCTTGTGGATTTCTGACCATGCGGTACGGTCAATTTCCGCCAGCATCTCATCAAAACCGATGGTATTCATCTCAATAAAACTGCGGTCAAAAACACTATGCTCGCCTTTGGCAAGGGCTTTTTTGTCCCACTCCAGTAAATGCTTCATTACCCCGAACATCAGCGCGTAGTCACCGCCAATTTTTGGCTGGAAGTAATAGCGACTGATTGGTGTACTGCCATTGGTCATCATTTCCAGAGGCGCTTGCGGATCTTGAAAGCGCTCTAGACCACGTTCTTTGATCGGGTTAATCGCAACAATGTTACCCCCACGTCTTGAGACCTCTCTCAAGGTAGCTAACATACGTGGATGATTGGTCCCCGGGTTATGCCCGAAACTAAAGATCGCATCAGCCTGATCGAAGTCATCCAGAATCACCGTACCTTTACCCAGACCAATTGCATCTTTTAAACCGACACTGGTGGTTTCATGACACATATTAGAACAGTCTGGGAAATTATTGGTTCCAAAGCTTCTGACAAAGAGTTGATATAAAAATGCTGCTTCATTGCTGGCACGACCAGAAGTATAGAAAGCCGCTTGGTCAGGATGCTCTAAAGCTTGTAAATGTTTGGCAATCAGTTGAAATGCATCGTCCCAAGAAATTGGAACATACTTATCGGTAACAGGATCATAACGCATTGGGTCGGTTAAACGCCCCAAATCTTCCAGATAGAAATCACTCTGCTCTGCCAACCAGCTCACTGTATGCTGGGCAAAAAACTCCGGCGTAACGGTCTTACTGGTAGCTTCAAAGGCAACGGCTTTGGCACCGTTCTCACAAAAGTTAAAGGCATGGGCATCCTTTTTCTCAGGCCAAGCACAACCAGGACAATCAAAACCTGTCGGCTGATTGATATTGAGTAAAGTAATCGAACCTTTTTTGAGAATATCTTGTCGTTTGAGATTGCGCGCTACACTCAACAATGCTCCCCATCCACCAGCGGGCTGGGTATAAGGCTCAATTCTCGCGTAGCCATTATTTTCTTGTTTATGAACCGTTTGTTCTGAATTATCCATTGCGTCGCCCTCAGCTGAGCTATTTTCATTTCTTACTCAACTAGAAGTATCACGAATCTGGGCATTTTTCTATTCCTGATTTGTCACATCCCATCAACATGAAACTTAAAATCGGCATTCATTTAACCCAGAAATCAAGACAAAAAATTGCTAGCAAATACTTAGCAATAAGCTAAATAAACGTGGCATCAACTATGAATTGGTATGGCTGGAATGTTGTGCTTGAGTTGAATTCTGCTTTTGTTGTGAAGGCATATAATCAGGCTGATTACTTACTGCCAGAAAGAAAAACACCAGAAATAAACAGCCGAGTAAAATACTGATACCCACCGCTAAATAGGGAAATTTTGATTGCTCTTGAGACATTCGATTTGCTCCTGTTTAAAAATTAAGAAATTCTCAACCTTATTTATATCGTCGATAAAACCTTAAAACTGGCGCCATTCTGAATACGGGTTTGCATATATTCCGCATAGACCGATAACTTCTCGAAAATGTGTTCGGAATAAAACATATCTTCGATCAAGTGCGCTGCCTGCTGTTCGGAAAATTGGCCCATATTGGCAATCAATTGGGCATTCAGATGCGAGAACAACGTACAAATCTCTTTATGGAAATCATCTTTATTTTTAAATAACAGTTTGCGCATATTGATCAATGCATGATCCACTTGAGATTCATCTTGATCGGTATGAATAATCGTGATTTTGACCTTAAAGAAATCTTGCAACACCTTAAGCTTATGCATATCGATCGCCAGATCTGTGACCAGAAAAAGATGGGAAAGATCCGTTCTGCAAAGCGCTTTTACCAGACTACGAAAAAGAAAATCTTCCTCATTTCCTGAATCATTCACCAGTTCAATATAAAGCTTGAGACTCTCAAGAACATCTTCAATCTTGAGATGAATACTTTTCTCTGCCTGATAATATTGTTTAAAAATTGACAGAACTGGCGTTGTAGCAGGCGTGGTATAGATCACGGGCTGGTTTAGATTCGCAATAATCAATGGCGCAAACACATAGCCCAGATGACGATTATTTTCCATGATCTTCGCCTGCGCAATATAGGTCACTTTGTCTTTAGAAAAATCTCTAAGCACCTTACCTCTTAATAAAGTTGCTTCAAGATTGACATATTCAAGATGTAACTGTTCTTGTACTGATTGGGACGGTATCTTGCCTTGAAAAAGTCGGGTAAGCGCATAAAGCTCTGGGGTGACAAACATAATTAAACGCCATTCAGTCAGAAGTATTATCATGCAAACGACTTACAATGCTTGATCAATATTTAACACATTGTATCGTTGCTTATGCTATTTTGAATGAGCAACATACAACTGAATAGCTACAGAATTTTGCTAAAAAAATATAACAGATGAGTTAGCGTTTCCGTATCTGTTATAAAAAAACAAGAAGAAATTGTACCTACTCATATACAGCAGAAGACTGGATGATGAATAAAACTTAAAAGGTTTTAAATACGCCGAGAACATTTTTAAGGTTCTGTTTATTTTTAATCGTTTAAGCCCCTTCTTTCACATTTTCCTAGCGACTGCTTTACTCGTCTGTTATAGGAGAGGATATATGGATCTCGGTCTCACTGCTTTAGAATTAGCCCGAATACAGTTCGCCTTTACTGTTTCATTTCACATTATCTTTCCAGCTACCTCAATTGGCTTGGCTTGCTTTCTGGCAATGCTGGAATGGAAATGGCTTCGAACTCAAAACCCGATTTATAAAGATCTATTCAAGTTCTGGATCAAAATCTTTGCTGTTGCCTTTGGTATGGGCGTGGTTTCAGGCGTCGTGATGAGCTATCAGTTTGGAACCAACTGGAGTGAATTTTCCCGAATCGCTGGTGGTGTTACAGGCCCCTTACTGACCTATGAAGTATTGAGTGCCTTCTTTCTGGAAGCAGGCTTCCTTGGCATTATGTTATTTGGTTGGGGACGGGTCAGTCCCAAAGCACATTTCTTTGCCACCCTGATGGTTGCCATCGGCACCTGTATTTCCATGTTCTGGATTCTGTCTTCCAATAGCTGGATGCAAACACCACAAGGATTTATTATTGAAAATGGTATTGTGATCCCAACCGACTGGTGGGCCATTGTTTTCAATCCATCCTTTCCTTATCGCTTAGCACATATGGCTGCTGCCGCATTTTTAGTATCGTCACTTTTGGTAGTGGGTACTGCCGCATGGCATTTAATCAAAGGCCGTCGTGATGAACTGGTTAAAAAATCATTTTCGATGGGACTCTGGATGGTGCTGGTCACCTCATGTCTGCAAGTGGTCATTGGTGATAATCATGGTTTAAATACCTTAAAGCACCAGCCAGCCAAACTTGCAGCAATTGAAGGACATTGGGAAACCAATCATAACGAATCCATGCCTCTGCTGCTTTTCGCAATTCCGAATATGGATAAAGAAGAAAATCTGTATGAAATCGGAATTCCCCACCTCGGCAGCCTGATCCTGACCCATTCTCTCGATGGCAAAGTGACAGGTTTAAAAGACTTCGCCCCTGAAGATCGTCCAAATGCGACCATTGTGTTCTGGAGTTTCCGCGTCATGGTCGGTCTAGGCATGCTGATGGTACTGCTTTCATTGGTTGCTTTATGGTTGCGTAAAACTGGCAAACTTTATGGCACCTCATGGTTTCACAAGTTCGCTTTTGTGATGGGCCCTGCGGGTTATATCGCTCTGCTTGCAGGCTGGGTGACCACCGAAGTTGGTCGTCAGCCTTGGGTGATTTATGGTGTGATGCGTACCAAAGATGGTCTATCACATAGCGTGACAGCCGATCAGGTCGGGATTAGTTTAATTATCTTTGTGGTGGTCTATACCATTGTTTTTGGTAGCGGTATTTACTACATGCTGAAACTACTGAAAAAAGGTCCTGAATTTATCGATGCGATTGAACCTGAACCTGCGGGTCCCGGTCATTTCAAAACACCTATGCGCCCACTCAGCGCAGTCGATGAAAGCATTGACGGGCAAGACCAAAGTAAGGAGAAACGCCATGATTGATTTATCTCTGATCTGGGTTGGTATTATTGGTCTGGGTGTACTGATCTATGTGGTTCTGGACGGGTTTGATCTCGGTATTGGTATTCTGTTCCCCTTCATTAAAAACCGAGAAGAACGCGATGTAATGATGAATACCGTCGCGCCCGTCTGGGATGGTAATGAAACCTGGATGGTGCTCGGCGGCGCAGGCTTATTCGCAGCTTTTCCATTGGTCTATTCAACCGTACTTTCCGCCTTGTATATGCCCATTACCTTGATGGTGATTGCATTGATTTTCCGAGGTGTCGCCTTCGAATTTCGCTTTAAGGCCAATCGTACTAAGCACTTATGGGATCAAGCCTTTATCTGGGGCTCGATTTTATCCAGCTTCTTCCAAGGTGTGATTCTAGGGGCTTATATTCAAGGGATTCAAACCACCAATGGAATTTTCTCAGGCTCGGGTCTAGACTGGCTAACACCTTTTGCCTTATTTACAGGTCTAGGGGTACTTGCCATGTATGCAGCACTCGGTTGTGGCTGGCTGATTATGAAAACAGATCATGAGCTACAGGATCAAATGTATCGTTTAATGCCGAAGCTGATCATTCTACTGTTTGTGGTATTTGCGGGCGTCAGTCTTTATACACCTCTGACTCATCCTGAAATTGCAGCACGCTGGTTTGCTTTGCCAAATCTGCTTTATTTTAGCCCTGTGCCTGTTTTAGTCGTGTTATTTACTGCTTTAATCTTGAAAGCATGCAAAAACCGTCAGGATTTAAAACCATTTATCTATACATTAGCGCTGGTGTTTTTAGCCTTCACAGGTTTTGTGATTAGTTTATGGCCTCATATTATTCCGCCATCAGTGACGATTTGGGAGGCTGCTGCACCAGCTTCAAGTCAGAAATTTGCGCTGGTCGGTGCCCTTATTCTCATCCCGATTATCATTGCCTATACGGTCCTTTCATACTGGGTATTTAGAGATAAAGTACGTGTGGGTGATGCAGGTTATCACTAAGGAGGAACGTTGCATGAAAATAAAATCTCAGCATTTAACTTCAACGCAATGGTTTATAATCTTATGGTTACTTGGATTTTTTGCACTCGCCATTATTGCAGGTCTGTTTAGATTGCTGTTGATGTTTGCTTATTAGAACGATGAATGGAACAGTCTTTTGATCAAGGCTGTTCCTTCGCACGGATTACCCTTATTTTATGTATAAATCAGAACAGTTAGCACATAACCTGAAACTTCTCATTGAAAATGGGACATGGAAGCCGCATACCAAACTGCCATCTTTGCGTGAACAGGTACAGCGCTCAGGCTTTAGCCTCATCACGGTCATGAATGCTTATCAGGAACTGGAAGCACAGGGCCTGATTTATTCCAAAGAAAAGTCGGGTTATTTTGTGGCTGAGCAAAGTCATATCCAGATTCCGCAAGCCTACTCAGTGGTGTCTTTAAATCCTAAAATTGAAATTAACTCACTGGTTTTTAAATATCTTAAATCAATTCAATCCAAGCAAGTCAGTCCATTAGGCTCAGCTTTTCCTGACAGTCAGTTGCTCTATCCTCCCAAACTGATTCAGATCATGGGACAGCTTTCGCGTAATCGGCATAGCTATGATCAAACCACCAATCTGCCACCGGGCAATTTGGCACTCAGAAAACTGATCGCTCAACGCTATTGTATGCAAGGCATTCCAACCGATGCTGATGACATTGTCATTACATCTGGTGGCCTAGAAGCATTGAATCTTTCACTGCAAGCGATCACTCAACCTGGCGATTATATTTTATTGCAGCAAACCATCTTCTATGGCGCATGGCAGGCTGCTGAGCGTTTGGGTTTAAAGGTGATTACCATTCCTGAGCACCCGCAACATGGATTCGATATTGAAGCCTTTGAGCAAGTCATCAAAAATTATCCAATCAAAGTATGCTGGTTTATGCTCAATGCACACAACCCGATTGGCTTCACGGTCAGTGAGGAAATTAAATATAAAATCGCTAAACTGCTGCACGAACATCAGATCCATTTGATCGAAGATGATGTCTATGAAGAATTGTTTTATGGCAATCACAAACCTTTGCCGATGAAGTATTTTGACCAGCAAAATCTGGTGCTGCACTGCTCTTCTTTTTCCAAAACGCTTGGTTCAGGTTTCCGTATGGGCTGGGTCTATGCAGGTAAATTTTCCGAGCATATTCAGCATTTACAATTGATGAGCACCATTTCAGCCAACGCACTGATTCAGAATGCGTTGGTTGAGTTTCTCTCCCATCATCATTATGAAAAGCATTTGCGAACGCTTAGACGCGCTCTGGAGAAAAATAAGAAGCAGTTCTTTCAATATCTCAAACAGCATTTGCCTAAAGGTTGTAAGGTCTACAATTATCCAAGCGGCTATTTTCTCTGGATTCAACTGCCTGACAAGGTCAGCAGTATGAAAATCTATGAGCACCTAATTCAGCAACAGATCGGTGTTGCGCCAAGTACATTATTTAATGTGCTGCCCTCGCATCAACATTTTATTCGTATGAATTGTTCTTTTGAATGGAGCGAGCAAATTGAGCATTCGTTAGAATTGTTTATTCAAACGGTTCAAAATGCTGTGTCAGATTAATCGACTTGGGGCAAACACCTTTTCCGATACTGGCTCGGTGTTTCCCCAAAATTCTTTTTAAAAGCACGAATAAAATTGGTGGCTTCTTCATAACCCACTAGACCCGCAATATCTTGAATGCTGTATTGCTGCTGTTGCAGTAATTTCTTCGCTTGATTAAAACGAACCTCTGCCAAAATCTGTAAAAAACTTGTCCCTTGAGCCTGTAAATGCCGTTTGATGGTTCGCTCCGACATATTCAGGCGCTGTGCAATAATGGGCAAAGTTGGGTAAGTACTGCTTGAGTGATATAACAATTCAGACCGAATACTTTTTTGCAAATCACGAGCCCCTTCTTTCACTAACTTGAGCTTGTCGTTTTCACAATAGAGCACTGCTTGCTGAAAAGCGACTTGATCTGCGTTTGGATTTTTACAGTGCAGATATTGCTTTGGAAAACGTAAACCATTACGAGCTTGATTAAATTGAATCTTGATCTGGGATAAATCAATTTTTTTATAATTCGGGGCATCAGCCCAATCTACAAATACCTCACAGTTTTCGGCAATACGTCCAGAAAACAAAGTCAAAAAATGAATCGCACCAAACAACAGACTTTCTATCAGAAAATGTCTTAATTGAACTGATTGTTGTTCGTTCCCCAATTTTACTGGATGCACATCATCAAGATAAACATAGACAAAATTGTCATTGATGCACCATTCTGGCGTGAAGTTCTGTATTCGTGTACAAAAATACTGCTGGCAAAGGCTTAGCGCTGTTTCCACATCCGTACAGCTGAGGAATGCAAATCCTAAAGGTCCATGCGAAGTGGGACGTAATTTAAAACCATATTCAATCCCAAGCCGTGGATTGCCTGTCAAGCTTAAGGCATTGACTACTAGTTTCGACCATTGATGCGCACTCATTTTGGCATCAGCCTTATTTATTTCGCTCGAATTAAGCCCAGTACCATTGAAAATACTTTGAGTATCAATACCATAGTCATACACAATTTCTAATAAGATATGTGCATAAGATACAGAAATCGTTTCCTGAAACAATCCGAATGGATCCCGCATGACAGACATCCTGTCCTAAAATGATCATCAATATGGCATAGCCCCACCTATTGTGCGAGTGTTTTATTCGAAATAATAGCTTCAATAATAAACAATTTCACAATGAGGATGTACTTAAATGGCAACCATGAAGCTTGATCGACAGCAGTCCATTTATGTTCTTACATTAACCAATGGCGATCAGGAAAATGTCTTAAATCAAGATGTATTGAATGAATATATCGAAGTATTTAATGAAATTGAAAGTCATCAACAAAATGCATGTCTGGTCATTCAAAGTGACCATCCAAAAACGTTTTGCAATGGCTTGGATTTAGCATGGCTCATGAGCCAATCCATAGAAGATAAAAAAGCCTTTACTCTACAACTGGAAAATATGCTATTGCGTTTGGCCTTGCTCAACTTGCCTGTTATCGCTGAAATTAATGGCAATGCCTATGCTGGTGGTGCAATTTTAGCATCGGCTTGTGATTTTCGATTTATGCGAGCAGACAAAGGGCGCTTTTGCTTTCCCGAAGTCAAACTAACCATTCCCTTCACCGATGTGATTGCAGAAATTGTGCAATTACTTCCCAATCAGCATACGATCTGGGAAATGTCATTGACGGGAAAATCGATGACAGGGCTTGAATGTTTAGACAGGCAAGTCGTCCATCAAATTCATCCCGTAGAATCGTTAAATTCCGAAGTTTTTAAATTTGCTGAAGATATGTCACAAAAGCATCGCTTAACCTATGCCGTGATCAAACGTCAGTTACGCCATCGTATTGTCGACATTGCGAAACAGCGTCAACTGTACAATCCTGAAAAATTTGCACATCCTTTTATGATTTAACTCCACTTTTATAAAAATTAAATATAGGAAATTCTCATGAACAATATGCAAGGAAAAACCATTTTTATTACTGGTGGCAGTCGAGGAATTGGCAGAGCAATTGCAATTAAAGCAGCGCATGCGGGTGCAAATGTCGTTATTGCAGCTAAAACTGAAATCGAAACTGCCAAGTTAACAGGCACGATTTACAGCGTGGCACAAGAGATTGAAGCCGTAGGTGGCAAAGCACTCCCCTTACTGCTTGATGTAAGAGATGAACAACAAATCCATGCTGCCATCCAGCAAGCAGTTCAACACTTTGGCGGTATTGATGTGCTGATTAACAATGCTGGTGCCATTGCGCTCACAGGTGTAGAAGCAACATCCTTAAAACAATATGACCTGATTCAAAGTATTAATCATCGTGCCACTTTTATCTGTGCACAAGCTGCTCTTCCTTTTTTGAAACAGGCGGAACATCCACATATCTTAAGCTTATCCCCTCCTGTGAATATGTCACCAAAATGGTTAGGCATGCTCTCACCTTATGCTCTGTCTAAATACGGGATGACGATTTTGACTTTAGGTATGGCAGAAGAATTCCGTCAATATGGTATTTCCTGTAATACTCTGTGGCCTGAAACCTACATTGCAACAGCTGCTGTCTCAAAAAATTTAGGTGAAGAAAATACACAACAGCTCAGCCGAAAACCGGAAATCATGGCAGATGCAGCTTTTGCCATTTATAGCACAGCCAAAGGTGAACTTACTGGACAAAGCCTGACTGATGAACAAGCTTTAACGCGTATCGGTATCACTGATTTTGCTCAATACGCTTGTATTGCAGGTAATCACCAACTGCAAAAAGATTTCTTCTTAGATTAAATAAAGCATAAAAAAACTACCTTAAAGCATTCACCTTAAGGTCGTTTTCAATGATATTCCGCAGTATTAACCCGGGAAGATACCACGCTCTTTACGTGCTTTTAAGATACGCTCACAGCCTAAAATGAAAGCAGCTGTACGTAAAGTACATTCTTTTTCACTAGATTTGTGCCATACATCATTAATCGCTTGAATCATTAACTTATCGAGTCTTTCGTTAATTTCTTCTTCAGACCAGAAGTAGCTCGACATATCCTGAACCCATTCGAAATAAGATACGGTTACACCACCCGCATTACAGATTACGTCTGGAACAACAGTGATACCACGTTCAACGAGGATGTCATCTGCTTCTGGATAAGTTGGACCGTTCGCGCCTTCAAGTACCAGTTTTGCTGATAAGTTTTTCGCACGTTCAACCGTGATCTGACTTTCTAAAGCAGCAGGGATCAAGATATCCATGTCTACTGTCCAGAACTCTTCATCGCTGATCACTTGAGCACCGGCAAAACCGCCCACACCTTGGTTAGTTTCCATGTGTGTTTTTAATGCAGCAAGATCAATACCTTCAGGGTTGTAAATCGTACCCGTATGGTCTTGAATGGTCACGATTTTAGATTTTGAATCACCGAATAGATATGCAGCTTCGCTACCGACGTTACCAAAACCTTGAACCGCAATTTTAGCGCCTTCTAAAGGTAATTTGATTTTTTCAGCAACTTGCTGACCTGTGATAAATACACCACGGCCTGTTGCTTTAATACGACCTAAAGAACCACCAAGGTGGACTGGTTTACCCGTTACCACACCTGTTACAGTATGACCTTGACCAGATGAATAAGTATCCATGATCCAGCCCATTACGTTTGGATTAGTACCAACGTCTGGTGCAGGGATATCTTTTTGTGGGCCAATAATATGGCTGATTTCACTGGTATAACGGCGTGTTAAGCGTTCTAATTCACGTGGAGAAAGTTGACGTGGATCAACACGGATACCGCCTTTTGCACCGCCAAATGGTAGATTCACCACCGCAGTCTTAATTGTCATCCATGCTGAAAGAGCCATTACTTCATTTAAATCTACATCTGGGTGATAGCGAATACCGCCTTTACCCGGACCACGTGACAAGTTGTGTTGCACACGATAACCTTCAAAATGACGAATTGTGCCATCGTCCATAACAATTGGCACGTCAACGATCAAAGCACGTTTTGGGCGCTTCAATGTATCCACATAACCTTCTAGACCTTCTAGATACGGAGCAACACGCTCGATCTGCTCGAGGTAAGTTGCCCATGGACCGTCATTTTGAGAGACATAAGATAAATTAGACATGTTTTAACCTTTTGATGAATTCACATGATCCATCAATAAAATATGTAGTTAAAAATTATATAAGCGGCTAACTTGGCAGTTCTACTATCCAAATCGAACCGTGGATTACATTCCGCCACATCAAAAACTTTAATCTTTCCGGTTTCCTTAATGGCCTCTAGTAATGGGTCAAAGACTGATAAATCAATCCCTTTTACCGCAGGTGCACTTACACCTGGAGCAATGCTAGCACTAAATACATCAAGATCAACTGTAATATACAAATAGTCAACTTTTCCGATAAAAGCTGTGATTTTTTCGAGTAAAATTTCAACGTTTTTCGGTTGTAATTCAAAGTCGTAGATGTAACTGCAATTTAGTCGGTCTGCCGTTTCAAAAAGGACTTTGGTATTTGAGTGTTTTGCAACCCCGATACAAAGATAATGAAACGTCTTTTGATACTGCTCAGACAGTCTTGCTGCATTTAAAAAAGGTGTGCCTGAGGTGACATGTTCCGCTTCACGCAAGTCAAAATGGGCATCAAAATTAATGATCCCGATTGTCTTATCTGGCTCATTATTCTGTAGATATTGGAACAAACCTGAAAAGCTACCAAAAGCGACTTCATGACCACCGCCTAAAACAATCGGTTTCATTCCCTGTTTTAAGCTGCGTTCAACCTGATCTGCCAGTTCAGCTTGCGCCTGTTCCAGTTTGCCATTGTCACACACTACCGTGCCAAGATCTGCAATCGTGACAGGTTGATGGACTGGTAAATTTGCCAACTGCGCCCGAATCATGTCAGGTGCATCAGCTGCACCCAAGCGCCCTTTATTGCGTTTTACACCTTCATCGGAGCTAAAACCGATGAAAGCGAATGAAGCGTGTTGTTGCGTATTGACCACTTGATGGAGACGCAAGTGCGCTTCACCGTCGCCATCATGTCGTCCTTGCCATTTAAATGAATGATTCATTATAAATACCACGCTTTAAAAATGAGTCTTGAGATTAGATCGAAACTTCATTGCCATGCTGAATGATGCGTTTTGGCAAATCACCACCTAACCAGTAAACGATTTCTGATGGATGCTCGATGTCCCATGCAACAAAATCTGCAACTTTACCCTGCTCCAGACTGCCATGCGTTTCTTGCAAGCCCAATGCATGCGCTGCATGAATGGTCACGGCGGCCAAGGTCTGTTCAGGTGTTAAACGAAATAAGGTACTGCCCATATTCATCATTAAACGCAAAGATAAAGCTGGTGATGTGCCCGGATTTAAGTCACTGGACAAGGCAATCCGTACCCCATGTTGCTGCAAACTTTCCAACGGCGGATACTTGGTTTCTCTCAAGAAATAAAATGCGCCTGGCAATAACACGGCAACTGTTCCCGCAGCAGCCATCACCTTCACATCATCTTCAGTCATAAACTCTAAATGATCTGCCGACAAAGCTTGATAACGCGCAGCCAGACTTGAGCCACCGAGCGAAGAAAGCTGCTCTGCATGCAACTTGATGGGTAGATGTAAAGACTGGGCTGTTTTAAAGACGCGCTCAACCTGAGCAGGAGAAAATGCCAGATATTCACAAAACGCATCAACAGCATCAACCAGACCTTCTTGATGGAGTTTTGGCAGCATGTCATTACAGATATACTCAATATAAGCATCGCTTTGATCCTGATATTCAGGCGGTAAAGCATGCGCCGCCAAACAGGTACTGCGTACCGTCATCGGCAAAGTTTCTGCAATCTGACGAATCACACGCAACATTTTGCGTTCATTGGCATAGTCCAGACCGTAACCAGACTTAATTTCAATGGTAGTGACACCATCTTTAAGCAGACAACGAATTCGTTTTAGTGCCGATGCAAGTAGCTGTTCTTCACTGGCTTCGCGAGTGGCACGAACCGTACTGGCAATACCACCACCACTCGCTGCAATCTCCGCATAGCTCACACCTTGCAAGCGTTTTTCAAACTCAACGCTACGGTTACCACCAAATACACTGTGGGTATGGCAATCAATCAAACCCGGTGTCACCCATGCCCCATTCAGATCAATGGTTTCTGCATAAGCATCGGCAGGAAGGTCTTTAAATGTACCAATCCAGTGAATCTGCTGTCCGAGCGTTACAATTGCAGCATGTTCAATACTGGAATATTGACCCGCTTGCATGGTGGCGATATGACAGTTTTTCCAAAGCTTTTTCATTCAAAATTCCTCTCACTGCTCAAGTGCTGTTAACACTTGAGCAGCTTGATTATTAGCTTTCCATCTCAATGTTTTGTTGCAAAGCCGTGTTTTCTTTTACCGTGTTTTGCTTGGGTTTCACCCAAATGGTATAGGCAATCCAGAGTAAAACTAACCAAGTTGCACCGACATAAATTGCAGGTCGTGAGTCTGGGAAATAACCCATCATGGCTAGAATAAACAGCATGAATGCAATGGCAAAGGCAGGTGCATACGGCCAACCAATCACGGGGAAATCCAGAGCTTTGATCTCAGCTTTAGACAACTTACGACGCATCGCAACCTGAGAAAGCAAAATCATGAGCCAGACCCAAACGGTCGCAAATGTTGCGATTGAGGCAATAATGATGAATACATTTTCTGGAATGAGATAGTTTAGCAATACACCGATCAACAACACGCCTGCCATCACCACCACGGTCATCCAAGGCACACCGTTCTTAGAAATTTTCTGGAATACTTTTGGCGCTTGTCCACGGTTTGACATCCCGTACAACATACGTCCTGCACCAAACACATCACTATTGATGGCAGATACAGCCGCTGTAATCACCACAATATTCAAAACGGTTGCCGCTGATCCAATGCCCAGATTTTCAAAAATCTGTACGAATGGACTGCCCTGACTACCGATCTGGTTCCACGGGAAAATCGACATCAATACAAAAATCGTCAGAACATAGAACAACAGGATACGTACCGGCACGGCGTTAATCGCTTTTGGAATCGAAGTTTTCGGATCTTGCGATTCACCAGCAGTGATCCCGATAATTTCAATCCCACCAAAAGCAAATACCACCACAGATAAACATGCAACCAAACCTGCAATGCCATTTGGCATAAAGCCTTCATGAATCCATAGATTTTGAATGCCTGTGGTAAAACCACTGTGGTCAGCATGGAAACCGTAGAACATTAGCCCCAAACCGCCGACAATCATGGCCACAATGGCCGTGACTTTGACGATTGAAAGCCAGAACTCAAGCTCGCCAAAGACCTTGACGTGAATCAGGTTGATTGCACCCAAGAACATGATCAGTGACAAAATCCAGATCCAGCGTGGTACATCGGGATACCAGAATCCCATGTAGATCCCGAATGCAGTCACATCCGCAAGTGCAACGATGATCATTTCGAAAACGTAGGTCCAGCCTGTGGTAAAACCTGCAAGCGGGCCAATATATTGAGAAGCATAATGGCTGAATGAACCCGATACCGGGTTGTGTACGGCCATTTCACCGAGTGCGCGCATCACGATATAAATTGCAATCCCTGCAACAATATATGCGAGTAATACGGACGGGCCTGCCATTTTGATCGCAGTTGCCGAACCGTAAAAGAGTCCTGTCCCAATGGCTGAACCCAATGCCAAAAAACGAATATGGCGGGTGTTTAGCCCCCGCTGTAATGTGGAGTGCTGTGACATTATAATCTCCAATCCTTGAGGAAATTTAGTTAGATTCGGCCACTCCATGTGACCGATTTATTGATCACACTTCAGACAAACTCGGTAATAGCTTCGGAATGAGTAATTCGTTCAGGCAGCCACTCGCGAGCAATTCACTTGCTTGCTCGATATCTGGCGCAAAGAAACGATCTTCACTGTAGTAAGGCACTTGATCACGCAACACTTTACGCGCACGCTCAAGTTTGGGAGAACTCTTCAATCCTTCACGGAAATCAAGGCCCTGACATGCACCTAGCCATTCAACTGCAAGGATGCCGCGAACGTTGTCAGCCATATACCACAAGCGTTTCCCAGCATTCGGCGCCATGGAAACATGGTCTTCCTGATTTGCAGAAGTCGGTAAACTATCAACACTGGCAGGATGTGCAAGTGCTTTATTGTCACTTGCTAACGCAGCGGCTGTTACTTGAGCAATCATGAAGCCTGAATTGACCCCACCATTGGCAACCAAGAACGGTGGCAGCTGTGACATGTGACGGTCCATCATCATTGAAATACGACGTTCAGACAGTGAACCAATTTCTGCAATTGCCAATGCCAAATTATCCGCTGCCATTGCAACAGGTTCCGCATGGAAGTTACCACCCGAAATCACATCGCCTTCTGCTGCAAATACCAATGGGTTATCTGACACTGCATTTGATTCAATTTCCAGCACTTCTGCCGCTTGACGGATTTGCGTCAAGCAAGCACCCATGACCTGTGGTTGGCAACGTAGTGAGTACGGATCTTGTACCTTGCTGCAATCTTCATGTGAATGTGAAATTTCACTCGACTCAGTCAGTAAGTCACGATAGGCAGCAGCAACATCAATTTGACCACGTTGACCACGCACTTCATGAATACGCGCATCGAATGGCGCGCGTGAACCCAGCATTGCTTCAACGCTTAGACCGCCACATACGGTTGCAGCAGCAAATAAATCTTCTGCTTCGAACAAACCACGTAAAGCATAAGCGGTTGAAACTTGCGTACCATTTAACAGTGCTAAACCTTCTTTCGCCGCTAAAGAAATAGGTTCTAAACCTGCAATTTTAAGTGCTTCAACGGCTGGCAACCATTCACCTTTATAGCGTGCTTTACTTTCGCCCAGTAATACCAAAGACATATGTGCAAGTGGTGCCAAATCACCTGAAGCACCCACAGAACCTTTTAATGGAATATGTGGATAAACTTCCGCATTAATCAATGCCAAAATGGCATCAATCACCTTACGGCGAATCCCAGAAAAACCACGTGCCAAACTGTTTGCTTTGAGCAACATAATCAGACGTACCATCGCATCATCAAGCGGCTCACCTACGCCAGCAGCGTGGGAAAGTACCAATGAACGCTGTAATTGCTCTAGATCTTCTGGTGCAATTTTAGTTGAAGCAAGTAAACCAAAACCTGTATTGATACCGTAGGCTGTACGGCCTTCATTGACGATTTTTTCGACACAAGCAACACTTGCATTGATGCCAGCAGAGGCGCTGTCATCGAGTTTCACTTTGATTGGATTTAAATAAGCGTGGCGGAGATCTGCTAAGGTAAGTTTGCCGGGTTGAATTAGAAGTTCCATTGTTGGCGTCCTGTTTTGCACTCTATTGTTCTCTTACGATGCTGTTTACACAATTGCAAAAAGCATCGTAATGTCCTTGTCTGTTTATTGCGTGATCATTGGCAAGTTCAAGCCTTGCTCTTTGGCACAGTCAATTGCGATGTCATAACCCGCATCGGCATGACGCATTACCCCTGTTGCAGGGTCATTGGTCAGTACACGTGCGATACGTGCTGCTGCTTCATCGGTACCATCACACACAATCACCACGCCTGAATGTTGAGAGAAGCCCATACCGACACCCCCACCGTGATGCAATGACACCCAAGTCGCACCACCAGCGGTATTTAACAAGGCATTCAATAATGGCCAGTCTGATACAGCATCTGAACCATCTTTCATTGATTCGGTTTCACGGTTTGGACTAGAGACTGAACCTGAATCCAGATGGTCACGACCAATCACGATAGGTGCTGAAAGTTCACCACTACGGACCATTTCATTAAACGCCAAGCCAAGTTTTGCACGCAAACCTAAGCCGACCCAGCAAATACGTGCTGGCAAACCTTGGAAGCTGATACGTTCACGCGCCATATCTAACCAGCGATGTAAATGTTCATCATCTGGAATGAGTTCTTTTACCTTAGCATCTGTTTTATAGATATCTTCTGGATCACCTGAAAGTGCAGCCCAACGGAATGGACCAACACCGCGACAGAACAATGGACGAATATAGGCAGGAACGAAGCCTGGGAAATCAAAGGCATTTTCTACGCCTTCATCTTGTGCCATTTGACGGATGTTGTTGCCATAGTCAAAAGTTGGCACACCCATTTTCTGAAAATCCAGCATCGCTTGAACATGCTGCGCCATTGATTGTTTCGCTGCTTTCACTACAACTTCTGGCTCAGTTTTCGCGCGTTGACGGTATTCTTCCCATGTCCAACCAATTGGCAAATAACCATTTAATGGATCATGTGCGCTGGTTTGGTCAGTCACCATATCTGGATGTACACCACGACGAACCAACTCAGGTAAAATTTCAGCAGCATTACCATGCAGTGCAATCGAAACTGCCTTGCCTTCTTTGGTATATTTTTCAATACGCGCTAACGCATCATCCAAATCAGTTGCTTGCTCATCGACATAACGGGTGCGTAAACGGAAATCGATACTGGTTTGCTGGCATTCAATATTCAATGAACATGCGCCTGCAAGTGTTGCAGCCAAAGGTTGCGCACCGCCCATACCACCTAAGCCAGCCGTTAAGACCCAACGACCTGTTAAATCGCCGTTGTAGTGTTGGCGACCTGCTTCTACGAAAGTTTCATAAGTACCTTGTACAATGCCTTGGCTACCGATATAGATCCAAGAACCAGCCGTCATCTGACCGTACATTGCCAAACCTTTGGCATCCAATTCATTGAAATGCTCCCAAGTTCCCCAATGTGGTACAAGATTCGAGTTAGCAATCAAAACACGTGGTGCGTCTTTATGAGTTTTAAATACGCCTACTGGCTTACCCGATTGAACCAATAAAGTTTCATCTGTTTCTAAGTTCTTGAGCGTTTCTACGATCTTGTCGAAACATTCCCAGTTACGTGCAGCACGACCGATACCACCGTAAACAACGAGTTCTTTTGGGTTTTCTGCGACATCTGGATCTAGGTTATTCATCAACATACGCAGTGGTGCTTCTGTTAACCAGCTTTTGGCATTGAGCTGTGTACCACGCGGTGCGCGAATTTCTACATCACGAAATTTTGTTGTCGTTGTTGTCACAATCGGACTCCTTCCATTGAGTTTGAATCTGCAAATTAATCTGCTTTTACTGTATAGCAATGTATTAACTTGTATATACATCCATATACTACACAAAACTTTTCTATTGAAAAGATGCTTTTCAAATCTTTTATGAAAATAAGTCACAAGCTAATGAAATAAATCGATTTATTTTTTATAGACAATAAAAAAACACATACAACCTAAGACTGTATGTGTTCTCAAAAATACAAGAAAACTAGATTTTTATGAGTTCAATTAGACAAGTTTGCTTTAAAAGCTGTGGATTTAGAACCACCTTTTTGAGTGATTTTTCCTGCTCAATGTGAAGACTTTCATGATGCTGCAATTGAAAAATCTGCCCATCAATTTCAATATCTAACAGCTCTGTACTCTGATTAAATATAAAAATCAGATCGGCTGAGCTAAAAATCTCGGTCTTTGTCGGCTCAAAATACCACTGCAAACGTGCATGAAACTGCTTGGGATCATAAATCAGATTAAAATCCCGAATCGGACCATCAATCAATTCACAACGGGTCGCACTGTCACCGCTAAACTGTAACGATTGCAATGTCGTTAGAGATTCATACTCATCGTCAATATAAAGCTCGATGCCCTGACCTTCCAATACGGTTAAGATACGCTGCATCCCGTTAAATCGGGAAAAATCGCCTGCGCTTTTGACATCTGCCATGGAAATACGCCAGTCAAAAGTATCCAGATTTTCACCCGCACTACGCGCCAGTTCAACCGTATAACCTGCACCATTTTTCCACAGCATCTGCCGATAATCAGTACTGCTTAACTGCTTGATCATTGGGTAAATTTACCTTCTAGATAATAACGGCTACCCGGATAAATCAAACGTGCGCTGGAAATCAGTTGTTTATTCGACCATGTTCTGCGACGAATCAATAAACACGGTTCGGTCTTGTTAATTTTCAGCCATTTACATTCTTGCGCTGAGGCTAGAATCGCGGTCACTACATGCTCACCTTCCGTCACAGGTGCTTTTGACATTAGATAGGCGTTGGGTGTAATGGATTTAAAATCTTGTGCCAAGTAATCTGGGATCAACATTGGATCGACCAAACGATCTTCAATCTGTACAGGCACATCATTTTCATAATGCACAATAATCGAATGAAACAGTTTTTGGCCTTCCCGAATCTGCATCAACATGCTTTGTTCAGCATTGGCCTGAATCTGTTCAAGTACCAACACTTCGGCGTGATGTTTATGATTTCGGGCAATAATTTCTTCGGCAATATTATTGACATGAAATAAAGCCGTTCGACCTTGTCCTTCGGCAACAAAAGAACCGACACCTTGGATACGCACCAACAGACCCTCGCTGGTGAGTTCACGTAAGGCACGGTTCACGGTCATACGACTGCAACCGAGTAAATTGACCAATTCACTTTCAGAAGGAATCTTTTTATTAACCGTCCATGTTCCTTCATAAATCTTTTGCGAAATCATTTGTTTCACACGTAAATACAAAGGAACTGGACTATCTTCTTCTAGAGACAAATCCAAATCATTTTGCTTTGTCACTCTTGACATTGGCTAAAACTCATACTAAATATTCTAAGTCATTGTATATTGAATCAATGCAAATTGTATATACAAGCCTATACAAATAAATGATATGTTTTTAATTTATGCACCAAGACTAAAATTGTCATACCAATATTATTATCTTGATTAGATTATAAGCTGATCAATTTGATTTATCACCCCATCCTTATCGCTAGAAAAGCTATAGGGATACAAGATACATTCAACTCTTTATAATAAATTTGATTATATCTTGCGCTGAACGATACATGTTCCTTTCATCCAACCCTGAAAAAATGCTCGATTTTTGACAAACTTATTATAATCCTCCTTATTATGTTGAAGGCGTTCAAAACCATCTTGTAATATAATTTCAACGGCATCCAGACTATCGTAAACTGAGTTTAAGCCCATATTGTTATAAGCCGCAGTAACCGTTAAAAAAGCATCTTCATGGCTGAAACCATGCTTAATTCTATTTGTATAGTAGTCATATAGAAAATTACAGAATGTTTTTACTTGCTTGTTATATTCACGCCGCTCTGTATCAGTCGCTGTAAGTTTCTTTCTTTTATAAAACTCTCTGTCCTTCTCGAGTATTGCCAGTCGATCAAGTTCATTTTTTTCTTCGACCTCTTTTAATTTTTGGTCAGTAATCTGTTTAATCCGCTCAAGCTCTTCTTCTTGTTCCTTCCGTGCTTGTTCTTCCTGCTCCTTTCTTATTTGCTCTTCTTGTTGAACTTGTTCATAGTAAAGCTGATTTCTAAATTCTTTTTCATCTGAGACACCCATACAACCACTCAGTATATAGACGTAATAAAAATCCTCTTGATAATCTTCATCGCCTGACGCGAGATAGGATGCCCCATCGACATACATAAATGGTGTAAAACCGACATAACCTCCAAAAGCATTTTTTGCATTTACCTCGCCACAGACAGCCCTTTCCCCTCTTAAATTCTTCACCACTCGAATATGTTGGAATTGTGCTGATCTCGGGTCTTTTATACTATCTCTAATGCTTTGCTTAGCATTTTTAATAAGAGATGTATTATTTGCATAAGTAATTGTAGGAATAGTGATTAAAATGGCAAGCGTAAGTTTTTTAAGCATGACTTATAATAAAAATCTATGTGATCTAGAAAGTATAAATGATTTTTCCAAAAATAAACTTAAGTTACCTTTTTTTAAATCATATTGAATGTTTTTCAAATCAATCTACATTATTTCGGATGCTCGTCCTAAAATAATATAGATTGATTTTCATCATACCTTGCAACTTTGAAAACAGGGTCAGTTATCTAGTCTAAAAGAGTTTTAACTTATACCGTATAGCGTTTACTTAAACCCCATTCTGCCAAGATACGGCGATACATGGTCGATGAGCGATCTGCTTCAAAATGGGCCTCCATACCAATATCCAGAGGCAATTCTTCGGGCTTTTGTGCCTCCACCATCTCCTGATCTTCCGCAAAAATTTGTGCATTAAAATCATAGACGGCCTGTAAATCTCCCGTGGTATCGAAATTACGGGTTAAAGGTACAAACAAACGGGTCTTGTTATGTGAGATTGGACAGCAGGCATTTAAAATCTTGAGCACACCATCATTTGGAAAATGGATCGTCAATACCGCTGAAAATGGTGGATAAACATCAAAAATCCGCTCCCACACAAAATCATCTGGCGCGAGATGCTGCATCCCATGCGGATAATTGCTGACATTGCTGGTGTAGTTTGTATGCAAGCCATAATCGGTACGTTCAGTCGAATATTTGGGTACGACTGGATTATCTCGATCTGCAAAGGCCTGATGATGTACCCATGCAAAATGTGCGACATCAATAAAGCCCTCTAATTGACGACCACTTGAGCCAGCAATATCCACGGACGGCGGTAAAATGGCTTGATGCTCCTCCTGTTCCCATGTGTCCAACACAGGAAAATTAGCCAAACTTTCATCTCTGCCAAGAATACTGGTCCAGACCAATCCATATTTTAAAACCACAGGAAATTTGGTCAGAGAAAAACGCTCTGAGATTTTCGTTAAATCAGGTTGAGCTGGGATTTTGGTACATTTACCCTCTTCATTAAAATGTAGGCCATGATAAGGACAGATAATGGTTTCACCTTCCACCCAACCTTTACTCAACGGCACACCTCGGTGCGGGCAAATATCCCGAGCCAGATGAATCTGTCCTGTTTCAGTCTGATACAGCACAAGATTCATATCCAATAAAGTGACTTGCTGTGGTTTGTGAGTTACGTCTTGAATGCGTGCGACTGGACACCAATGCTGCGCAAGAATTTGCCAATCCTGATCATTAAATTGGCTGTGACATGGCTTATTTGGAAGATTGATGAATGGAATTGCGTTCATATCCTGCGCTCATTTTTAATGTTTTCTCTGTTGCTTGCAGTGTGGAATAGATCATTATTTTCGTCTATTAGAATGAATTACATGCATCATTCTAAAAATTAGAACAGTATCGGCATTAAAATTGCTCTTGTATTTGCACCAGTTTTTATATTGAGAGCACGTAATGGCCCTGCCATTTTCACGTTTTGCCGATTATTTTATGGCTGTAGCCAAAACAGGAAGCTTGAGAAAAGCAGCCGATCAACTTTTCATTTCTGTATCCGCAGTCCATCGGCAAATTATTCTGGCGGAAGAAGAACTTGGCGTGAGTTTATTCGAACGGCGACCAAATGGATTAAAACTCACCTTGGCTGGTGAACTGCTCTATGCCGATTTACGTACTTGGCAAAAAAGCTTTCAAATCACGCAAAAACGTTTAGGTGAAATTCAGGGTTTGCAGCGTGGCTCAATTGAGTTTGGAATGATTTCTGCATTGAGCGAAAGCTTTGTCAGCACCGTTATTCAGTCAATTCACCAACAATATCCATGGATTAATTTTCAAATTCGTGTATTGGACAGTGACAATGTGGCTGATCTGGTAATGAATGCAGATCTCGACTTTGGCTTGATTCTTAATCCTAAACATCAGCACCAATTACAGATCAGTGCATTTATAGAAATGCCCTTAGGCTTTGTGGTTCCAAAGCAACATCATTTAGCCCATAAAGAAAAAATCTATTTCTCGGATACACTGGAGTTCAATCATATTCTGCCTGCCGAACCTTTGATTATTCATGATCATGTTACGGCCCTATATAAAAAACAGGACTTTCATCCACAGCATAAGATTGAATGCAATGATATTCGTATGATGATTGCCTTACTCAGACAAAACCTAGGTATTGGCCTGATGAGTTATCTGGATGCCGCGCCATACATTGAAAATGGTGAATGTGTATTTAGAAAAATTGACGATAATGGACTGCATCCGATTACGGTTGCGTTATGCGTTGCACCAAAACGGCAACTTTCCCGAATTGCGCAAATCATGATGAATCAGATCATTGCAGAAATGGAAGCACTAAAATTGCGCATGTACAAACATATTTAGCAAATAAAATTGTATTTTTGCACCAAAACAAATCAATTAAGCTATTGATTTTAATAAATATAATATTTGACACCCGATTATTCTATCGAGTAATTTGATGTGAAGATTCAATGATTTCACAATTTAGGCATTGCTATGGTTCAGTCCAATACAGACATTGATTTTACTGCCAATTATCCGCGGGATATGATCGGTTATGCTGATCGCCCTCCACACGCCCAATGGCCCAATCAAGCAAAAATCGCTGTCCAGTTTGTGCTGAATTATGAGGAAGGTGGAGAAAAACATATTCTGCATGGTGATGAAGGTTCAGAACAGTTTTTGTCTGAAATCAGTGGTGCCGAAAGTTATCCTGCACGACACCTTTCAATGGACTCAATCTATGAATATGGTTCACGGGTCGGTTTCTGGCGGATTCAGCAAGAATTTGCCAAACGCCAATTGCCCATGACTATTTTTGCTGTGGCGATGGCACTGCAACGAAATCCACTGGTCGTCGAGACGATTAAACAGCACAATTATGATGTGGTCTCACATGGCTTACGCTGGATTCATTATCAAAATATGGATATTGAAACCGAGAAACAACATATGGCTGAAGCCATGTACATCCTCAAAGACCTGTTTGGAGAAATGCCAACAGGTTGGTACACAGGACGCGATAGTCCGAATACCCGCCAATTATTGGCTGAATATGATCATGTTCAATATGACAGTGATTATTACGGCGATGACTTACCTTTTTGGACAACACTCAATAATGAAACGGGCACCACACGTCCCCATTTAATTATTCCCTATACGCTCGATACCAACGATATGAAGTTTGCTTCACCGACTGGTTTTAACCGTAGTGAAGATTTCTTTGAATATTTAAAAGACGCTTTTGATGTACTGTATGCGGAAGGTGCAACGAGTCCGAAGATGCTTTCGATTGGCATGCATTGTCGGATTTTAGGACGACCTGCCCGTTTCAAGGCGTTACAACGTTTTCTAGACTATGTGCAAAATCATGATCGGGTCTGGATTTGTACCCGTCAACAAATTGCTGAGCATTGGTATACGCATCATCCTTATCAAGGATAAGCAGTCTTACCAACAATCTATTGATATACAAATAATTATAATAATCTTAACGGGGTCTTGCCGAGTCCTCATCCAATTTCAAGATAAACCTGCGGTTCGCCCTACTTTTCTTTCGGGAAAAGTAGGCAAAACCATTGTCATTTGCAAAACCTGTCCACTTCTTGTATCTACCATATACTAACTAGCTGTATAAAACTTTATATATTATTGATACCATGCAGGTTGCAAATGACGTTTCCGAGTATCATATTTTCTGTATATCGCTCCATCTGTTTAGGCTATTTTTGCCATGTCCATACTCCGCTGCTGTAATAGCTTTACGGCTTGCTTTGCTTGCCAAGCCAACTCCATCATATCCAGATCAGGAATCTGATCATTCTCCATCACCATTTTCCCAGCAACAAACATGGCCTTAATATGTGCTCGTCCAGCACTCGCCACAGGTCCTATCGCCATGTCATGTAAACCAAAATAACGTGGATCGTCTAATTGATACACCACCAAATCAGCCTGTTGCCCGACCTCAATTGTACCGACTTGATCAAACCCTAATATCTTGGCACCACCCGCCGTTCCCCAACGGATCACATCCTCAATACTGGCAGCATCTGCCCCACCTTCAAATTGTCCACCCTCATACTGTGGTGTCGCCAACATGCCCTTTCTGGCCCGTTGCAATAACCATGCCGCATGGATTTCAGACAGCATATCTGCGGCTTCGTTAGAACCTGCTCCATCAACGCCAATCGAAATGGTCATGCCTGCCTGTTCCAGAGCAACAAGATCAGCAATACCACTGCCCAAACGTGCATTACTCTGCGGACAGTGCGCGATTCCTGTTTGAGTTTGGCCTAACAACTGAATTTCTTCAGGTAATAATTTCACCAGATGCGCAAACCAGACATCATTTCCAATCCAGTCCTGTTCAGCACAAAACTGGACGGGGGTCATACCAAACTTGGCTTTTGCGGCATCCAGATAGTCCACCGTTTCGGATAAATGACTATGCATCCGAATCCCGAATTGTCTGGCAATTTTGGCACTTTCCCGCAATTGTGCCGCTGTGGTCGAATGCAGGGTTGAAGTCGGTGCCATCACAATTTTTCGAAATGCATCTGAACCTGATTGATGATATTGCTGCACCAAACGCTCAATATCCATCATATAGTCTTCAAACTTTTCAGGACGTAATGCTTGTGGCAACTCACTTTCCAAACCGCAACCTGTGCAGGTAATCAGGAATAATGCAGCAAACATCAGAGGTAAATCTAACTGAAAGCCTGCTTGCAAGATTTGATAAGCCAAACCTGCACTGGTTCCACCCGCTCCAGCAACAAATTCGGACACCACAGCACCGATCAGCGCTAAGCCACAGGAAATACGTAAGCCACCAAAGAAATAAGGCAGAGCGTTCGGTACACGTAAGCGCATCAGAATTTGCCAGCGACTGGCTTTATTGATTTGAAAAAGATTGAGCAAGCCTTTATTGACACTACGCAAGCCCAAAGTGGTATTGGTCAGTATCGGGAAAACCGCAACCAGCATGGCACAGACCACCAATGCCAAAGTTGTATTTTGAATCCAGATAATGACCAATGGTGCAATCGCAACAATCGGTGTGACCTGAAATAAAATGGCATAAGGCATAAAACAGGCTTCGACCACACGACTTTGTACAAACACAAAAGCCACCAATGTGCCGATAATCACCGCACACACAAAAGCCAATAAGGTGATTTTTAGCGTGACCCATAAACTGCCAAATAACACACTGGACTGATTGACCATCGCCATAACGATATCACTCGGCTTTGGCACCACATAAATAGGCACTTCTAGCTGTTGAAAACTCAACTGCCAAAACAACAGGAAGATCAAACCAAGCCCAAGTGGCGCAGCAATACGTTGTACAGTTGGATGTTGTATCAAAGGTTTAATCATGGTGATGTCCTCCACTTGCCTCAGCCAATAATTGCGATAGATGCGAACATTGTTGAATAAAGATGTCTGAGCTTCTAAAGGCTTCGTCACGCAGATAAGGCCCTTCAATTTCCAGATCGGCGACCACCCGCCCAGGTCGCGCGCCCATCACAATCACACGCGAAGATAAATACACCGCTTCATAAATACTATGCGTGACAAAAACCACGGTTAAATCACGTTCAGACCATAATTGGCGAATATCGCTATCCAGTTTATGGCGGGTAAACTCATCCAATGCGCCAAAAGGTTCATCCATTAACAACAAGTCTGGTTCCGTCACCAGTGCCCGAGCCAACGAGGCACGCATTTGCATACCCCCTGAAAGTTCGCGTGGGTAGGCTTTGCTAAACGTCTCTAAACCTACGGCTGCTAAAGCCGCCATCACTTTCGGGGTACTAATCGATTTTGAAATATGTTGTAAATCGAGAGGCAAACGAACATTGTCTTCAATATTGCTCCACGGCATGAGCGTTGCTTCTTGAAACACCATAGCCATTTTGCATTGGGATTGAATATCAGCTTTACCATTCCAGCGCACCAATCCGGCAGATGGGTGCTCCAGATCAGCAAACATTTTGAGTAAGGTACTTTTACCGCAACCTGATGGCCCAAGTAATGAAACAATCTCACCACGTGCAATATTTAAATCTAAACGCTGTAATGCATTGGTGCCATTCGGATAAGTTTTCTCTACGCCTCTGGCCATGATCATTGGCGTGACAAAGCTTGAAGATTCATGGATTGGCGTATCCATTGGTAAAGCAGAATTCATATGGTTTCCCCTTTGTGCCAGTGCCCTATTTTTTTAACCCTAAAAAAACCTGATCGACATTCCAGATTATTTGGCTGGTTTAATAAATTGCGTGGTATAAGCGGTTTTCCAATTGGTTTTAGTGTTCAGCAACCCTGCACTCACCATAAAATCTCGCGTTGCTTTCCAACGTGCATCCGTCATGACGCCAATGCCTTGGGTCTTGGCATCGCCACCATCAATCAATTTCAATTTCCGCATTTGTCCTACAGCAAAAGTGAGTAACTCATCATTCATATTTGGATTTTCTTTTTTAATCACACTATTGCCCAAGCGCGGATCAGCTAAATAGTTTTTCCATCCCTCCATAGACGCCTGAACAAAGCGACGCAGCACATCAGGTTTGTTTTGAATCACGTCATTTCGTGTCACTAAAATACCGCCATAAGCTGGATAGCCAGCATCAGCAAATAAAAAGAAATTACTTGATGGTTCGGCTTTTTTGGCCTGAAAGACTTCAGAGGTCGCATAGGCTTGTTGTGCGACATTTTTGCCTGCTAAAAAAGGCTGCATATTGAAGGTATACGGGCGAGCTTGTGCTGCATCTAATTTATATTTGCCTTTTAACCAAGGCCACCAGCTTGCTTGTCCACTGGTCGAGACCAGGATCGTTTTTCCTTTCAGATCGGCCAAAGACTTTACATCGTTATGGGTTAGTACACCTTGCGGATCAAACTGAAATGGCGCCGCAACCGCTTTAATCGGAAAATTGCTTTCAATGCCTTTTAAGACCTGTAGGTCATAATTAATAATAATGTCAGCACGTTTTGATAATAATAAAGTCATGTTATTGACTTGTGGCCCACCGATTTTAATATCGACATCAAGGCCGTATTTTTTATAAATTCCTTGTGCCAGTGCCTGATAATATCCACCTTGCTCAGCTTGCGCATACCATGTGGTTTGTAACACAAGTTTATCTGCTGCATAACTGGTTGAGCTGAGAACGGTGACAAAGCCCAATAACGCGCTCGCGATAACAGTACGTCGTCCTTTGCCTACATAGTGCTGAATATTCATAAGTAACACCCCTAAATCTGTATGGATTCATCTTGCTATTCTTTTTAGGGGGTCAATCAATGTATAAGCTACACATTTCTCTCAAAGCCAAACCCAATTGGCTTTGTCCCCGAAAGAGGAACAGCAAACGCTGTAGAGCAATGTCCCGCGTGTTTGATACACACTGACCGCTTATACTCAGTAATGATTTAGCAAGCTCTGTGCCAAGATTGATTTCATTTTATTTTTCATAGGTATAATCTAGTTTGAATTTATTTTTGATTATTTTTAGATGAATAAACCGTATTCATTATCTTGTTTTGTAGGCCATAAAAATAAGACTGTATTAAAAATGCACTATTTTAAAACAGCTCAATGCGCAGAAATGAGTCACTTATGCTGACGATTTAAATCCAAATAAGTATTTCAATGCAATCTTTTATAGATTGCTTATTCATCTCGACACAACTGTTCAACCAACAAACCTTTATCAGTTTCCCGATATTTCACGCTCAAGCCCATTGTATAAATTGTTTGTGCTGAATGCCCTCCACGAGCTGCTTTATAAACTGGTATAAAAAATGCTTATGTGTTTATGTCAGAGTAGAAGCGTTCAGCATACAGTCACACCAACTGCTATGTGGGTCATTGCTCAGAAATCAGCTCACACTCTTCATGAGAAAATATCTTTTGGAGAAAGTGCGGCTCTTTTTTGAATGTGACCCCGTCTCTTTCAGTTCATTTGATTGGGTCACGGTTTATCCAAAAGATGAGGTTGAAATATGAATAGCGCTAACATGACTCCAATCGCTGAAAATGACTACAGCTTAGAAGAACTACAAAAAGAAGCCCGTATGGGTGCTTTGGGACAAGAAACCTTTGAACGTGAAGTTCGGGTGATTGATTTATCCAACTTTGAACAACGAAAGTATGAGATTGCAGAACAGCTTTGGGCAGCAGCAACGGATATCGGTTTTTTTCAGGTCGCAAATCATGGGATCCCTTTGGAGCAGATTCAAACAGCTTTCAACATGACACAGCAATTTTTTGCTTTACCTGAACCTGTCAAAGCGCGTTATCCACTGAATCGCAATGCAGGTTGGGAAAGTAAAGCACAAGTTCGTCCTTCGACCAGTACGCCAGATCAAAAAGAATCCTACCAAATCACTCGTCCCCGGATGGAAGGACTTTACCCAAGTGAGCAGGAATTACCGAACTTTAAAAATACCATGCTGGAATTTGAACAGGCATGCTGGCAAGTCGGTATGAAAATCCTCTCCTGCTTTGCGTATAAACTGGGTTTTGCCGATAACTTCTTTGCACTGGCACATGATCCTGAGCAAGACAGCTATCAAAGTACCTTAAGAATGCTACATTACTACGCGATTGATCCTGCACTGAAAGATCAATTGGGACTATGGCGTGCAGGTGCGCATACCGATTTTGACTGTTTAACCCTACTGTTCCAACGTCAAGGACAAGGTGGTTTGCAAGTCTGTCCTGGCAAGGATATGGAACAACAGCAATGGACCAGCATCGCCCCCCTTGATCATGTGATTACCTGTAATATTGGCGATATGCTGATGCGTTGGAGTGATGACCAATTACCTTCTAATTTCCACCGCGTCAAAAATCCAGAAGCCAATGAATATCAAGGGCCGCGTTATAGTCTGGCGTTCTTCTGCCAAGCCAATGAAGATGTGATCATTGAAAGCCCACAAAAGAAATATCCTGCAATCACGGCGAAAGAATATTTAAAACAACGCATCAGCGCCAACTTCAAAGGTAAATATTAATCCTCTATTCTTTGCAGACAGAGATAGATCGTCTCTGTCTGTTATTTCAGCTTTAGTCTATTTATTTTTATCATCTATGGTGGTGTTTACGGACTTTTTTGCGATCTCTTCTGATTTCTTTTCTTGGGTCTTTTTTGAGGGATAATGACTTTTCCCGTACCTAAACCTCTGACAAAATAATTAAAAAGATAAATAAATAATAAACCAAAATAAAAAAACGGGAATATGGTAAAGACACTAAATGTACTTTCCCAAAAAAGTACACCAATCCGATAATTATAACCTAACTGGATAAGGGCACCTCTACGACTACCATCCTGAAAGGTGATATTCTCTAAAAGAAAATGGCTCATCCCCATGATAAAGCAGAATAAAAATATCCCTGAAACAATTGTTTTTTTAATCAATGGCTTCTCCAGCCACGGATGTCTCTTCGATGCCTCAAACTCAGCTTGAAAGAATTTACGATAAATTTTTTCCTGAAATGCTTTGTTCACGCCTACTTTCTGAATAAATAACAGGCACATGTAACAACCCAAAACAAAGGCTAAAACAGTACAATAAATACTTGAAAGAATAGTAAAAAATGGCAATGGCCCTTTAGTTCCCACCGTAATCAGCATCTGCTCTGTAATATAGCGATAAACCTCATACTGCCACTGATTGCGTGGATATGCTGGAAATAAAAAGAGTGGTAAAACGAATACGATAATCAAAAATATGGTATGTATTTTCGTTTGCCTTTTTTCTTTAGCTTGTTGTTCAAGCGCCAAACGCCTTTGTTCTAATTTTTCTTGCTTCTTTTGCTTTGTATGCTGTTCAAGCAACTCTCTTGCTACATAGCGTTTTGTTGACATAAAAAATAGAAATAAATATTTAGGTTATATACAAAAAATCTTAATTAAAAAATAAAAAGATTCGAATATTAATATGCTTGAGGATTCTAAATTAAAATGAATCTCCTTCCAATATTCTAAAGTCAATATATTTTTCAATATACAGTCAGAGATTGACGATCTCTGACTGAGCTAAAGCTTCAGTGATCCATAAAGATTGTGATAAATGATGCACATCGCAATTACTGCCGCCACCAATCCGATCTACCACTAAAAAATCACTGTTTGCTTCTAAGGTAATTAAAGGATGGTGCCATACACCTTGATGATAAGTAATCCCCTGTTGTCCGTTACTCATAAACGCATAAATTCGTTGCTCATCAGGTCGTGTTTGGTCAAATGGCAACGCCACAACAATAATAAATTTCTGCTGCTGTAAAGGAATAAAAGACTGCGAACCATACGGATGCCGTTCTAACATCTCAATTTGGAATGGAATCTGAGTTGCAAATAAATTGTGAAAAATGCTCATCCCAACCGCAACCTGCTCTCCTGAAATTTGTGCCAGTGAAAGCGCATGATAACGTTCAGTGAGTCCCTGATTAATTGGGATAAAGTCTTTGCCGTTCTTTTCAATCAAATCGCCAAAGGGAGCAAAGCTGTCCTGAGTTAAAGGTTGAATCTCAATATTTTTTTCATGCATATATTTATTCTCGGCCATTTCTTATCGCCCCATTGAATCACAATGAGGCGATTACTCATGAGAAATTACTAAACTACTTTTCCCCATAAACGAATCCGGCTAATTCCACCATCAGGAATCATATTCACGCGGATATAATTCACTTTTTGATGCTGAATGACTTCTGCTAGATATTCATGAATATTGTCCATCGTTAAAGGTTGCTGTTCCAATAAAAATGGCCAGAACATACTCTGTGGAATCAGTTGTGCATCGGTTGCATCTTCAATATAAGTCGCTTGTATTGAACAAAATGCGGGGAAATTGCCTTTGAAATATGCGGTATCGACTTCAATTTTTTCAACTGATCCAGCTTGTCCCAAAGCAATAATGCACCAATCAAAACCAGGTGCACGACGGCGTTTAGTTTCCCAGCCATCACCCATGTTTAAACCACGATCAGGATTGAGCAAATTATTTGGATGCCCAAAATGTGCATCACTAAAAGCCACAATACGCCCACCATTTTTTAAACCAATCAGGTCGATCTGCTGAGATGTATCTACATTTTCGACCACCACACGGCCATATACCCTTAAACGGGCAATCCCTCCATCCGGGAAAATATTGATGCGGATATGCGTAATTTTCTGCGCGCTACAATCAAAAAAATGATGCTGATCTGGGGATAAAACCGAATTTTCTAATAAGGGTATCCATTCAATATTGTCTAATTGATTGTCTGGTGCATAACACCCTTCTACCGAGGCAGAAGCTGGATAATTGCCTGTAAAGAAAGAAGTATCAATATCAAATCCAGATACCAGCCCTGCCACACCTAGACGGACAATACACCAATCATAACCAGCTTCACGCTTGCGTCGGGTTTCCCATCCGTCCATCCATTTACCATTGTCATCATATTTTCCCTCAACAAATTGAGCTGGCGTGCTTTGCAACATTCTTTCTGCTTGTGCAAAGAACTCATCTGAACAGCTCACAATCGTTGCACCAATTCGGGCATCAGCAAGATTGGTTAACGCTTGAAAATGGCTCGGTAAAGTTACTGTTTTGGCAATATGCACTGTCATCGATCAATCCTGAACATTTCATTTCTATTCTATTATGCAAAAACCAGTCCAACTGGTCTGACCTGTTATCAAAATATAGCGATTTTTTATCAGGAACAACAACAAAAATAGAAATTTTGTGTAGAATCAAATTGTTCATTTTAAAGATAAGGTACGTGGCTTATGAGTCCACAAGCAATGCTCAATGGAAAATCATCTCAGGTGACTGAGCAAGCTGTGGAAGTGATTCATCAACGCATTCAGCAAGGTACTTATCCTGTCGATTCAACGCTCCCTTCGCAACGCGATCTTGCAGTTCAGTTAGGCATCAGTCGGGCTTCCTTGCGTGAAGCTTTAACACGTCTTGCTGCCTTGGGATTATTGGAAATCAAGGCTGGCAAAGGCGTTTACGTTATTTCAAAACATAGTCAGGCTGCCGAGCAATGGGAGGGTGAACACCGCGTTTCACTCAAGGATTTCTATCAATTACGCTATGTACTGGAAGGTTTTTGTGCCCTACTAGCTTGTGAATATTTAACTGAAAATGATAAATCGACCTTAGAGCAACATTACCAATCGCTTGCCGCTGCAATCAAACAACAAGACTGGACAACAGCTTCTGAGGCAGATTATGCTTTTCACCAGCACATTATTGAATTGAGCCACAATCAATCTATTATTCAAACACTTAAAATGCATACCGAATGGATTAAAAAGAGTCAGATTCTTCCTTTTGTTCAGCCTAATCTGGCATTTAAAACCATTCAGGAACATGAGCTGATTCTACAAGCCTTGTTTAGACAAGATGCAGAAGCGGCTGAAAAAGCCATGCAAGCACATATTATTGGTGCGGCACAACGAGCAGGCGTATATTTCTCTCGACATGACAATTGAATATCATCAAACAACTCAAATTAATTGCTTAAATCATCACCCTGCACCACTTTGCATCATGTCCCGAACCACATCAATGCAAGCTCAATAATTATGCATTTTAATAAAGCAAAACATCTGGTATGACCAGTTAAACCAGTTATTAAAATTGGCACACTTCTCGCTTAGAACTGTTTAGAAACTTTTTTAAATATTTAGGATCTGAACAATGAATATTGCAATTGTTGGTGCTGGTATGGGTGGTCTAACTGCGGGTATCGCTTTAAAAAAATTTGGGCATCAAGTTACCATCTATGAACAAGCAGCCGAGATCTTACCTGTAGGTGCAGCGATTTCACTTTGGTCAAATGGCGTGAAGTGTCTTAATTATTTAGGTTTAACCGACCAGATTCAAGCCTTAGGCGGTCAAATGGAATCTTTGGCCTATGTTGATGGTCTCAGTCAGCAAACCATGACGCAATTCAGCTTGTCGCCTTTATACAAGGAAGTTGGGCAACGTGCCTATCCTGTTGCCCGAGCCGATCTACAGCATTTATTAATGCAGCAATTTGGTCTGGAAGATATCAAACTGGGCATGAAAATGACCGCGATTGAAACGCATCAAGATGAGGTGACCATTCATTTTCAGGATGATTCTCAAATCAAAGCTGATTTACTGATTGGTGCAGATGGTACACATTCCCTCACCCGACAATTTGTACTCGGCTATCAAGTCGAACGTCGTTATGCAGGTTATGTAAACTGGAACGGATTGGTCGAAATTGATGAAACCATTGCACCTGCCATGCAATGGACAACCTATATTGGTGAAGGTAAACGCGTATCGCTGATGCCTGTTGCACAAAACCGTTTCTATTTCTTTTTTGATGTGCCATTAGATGCAGGGCTAACAAATGATCGTGCCTATTACAAACAAGAGCTAAAGGCCCATTTTAAAGGTTGGTGTGAACCTGTACAAAAACTCATTGACCGTTTAGATGCACATAAAACCAACCGTGTTGAAATCCACGATATTGAACCGTTTATGGACTTCTACAAAGGACGTGTCGTGTTATTAGGCGATGCAGCACATAGCACCACGCCTGATATTGGACAAGGCGGCTGTCAGGCAATGGAAGATGCGATTTATCTTGCTCGTGCCCTGCAAATTAATACCTTTGGTCTGGAAGATGCATTGGCACGTTATCAAAACAAACGTAATGATCGTACCAAGGAAATGGTCTTAAGAGCACGCAAACGCTGCGATGTCACTCATATGAAAGACCCTCAAGTCACCCAAGAATGGTATCAGTCTCTCTATCAGGAACAAGGTTCACATATCATGCAAGGCATTATAAGCAATATCGTTGGGAACCCACTGGATTAGAACTTTTTTAATGGTCGCCCCCTAATGAGGGGGCTTTTTTTTCAACGGACTTTTAAGACATAAAAAATGCATATCTCGATTGAAATATGCATTGATTGAACAGCTGATTCCTTAGAATTTATAAGTCAATGCAAAACGGTTCTGTAAGAAATTCTTGTCATAACGTGGAGAAGTCTGGATACCCGCAAAATTACTGACACTAAAACCTTTTAAAGCCCCTGTAAAATTATAAATCCCAAACAGCATATATTCAGATTGGTTTCGGCTGGCAACATGCTCTGCTTCCTTTAAATCCATAAATGAATAACGCGCTCCAGCAATCACCTGATCAGACACTTTCCCTTCCAAAGACAACATGAAGGCATTACCCGCACCTAAATCCTGAGTACTGGTAAAAAATGGCTGAGCAAAAATTTCACCTGAAGAGGTTTTGGCAGCATAAGGCGTTAAAAGTGCGCCATTCAAATACCCCTCCCGATCCGGTTTAATATAGTTATATGCAACTTTTAAAGTCGCCTTAGGTAATAGCTTAACTGCCGCCTGTGCACCAAAAATCTGACTATTTACCTCACCAGCTAAAGCTTTGCCTTGATCTTTACCTGAAATATATTGCAGTGAAAATTCAGGAGCATATTTAATCTTCGGCATTGCCAAATCAGCTTGTGTATAGATCAAACGGGTATAGCCATCATAACTTTGATACCACAACTGCGTTTTTAGACTTCGATCTTCGGCTAAGTTGAACCGCTTCCCGACACCCACTGACCAGACACCATCGGTTTCCAGATTCGAGTTTTGACGAGAGCTTTTTGTAAACTCATCTTCGCCATAACTTTTATATTTATTGACTTTGGTCAGACGCAAGAAATCGTCATTGTTCCCAATCTGGACATCGGCTGCCTGATATAAAAACATCAAAACACGACGGTCTGCATAATCCCCCATAAACGGTAAATTGAGACGCTGATTACCAATGGTCACTCTGGCTAAATCATTCTTCCAACTTAAATAAGCTTCTGCCAGACCATCTCGATCCTCTTGCAGCTCAGGTACTTCGTCATTTTTATTTTTCTCATCTAAACGGCGTTGTATGTCATATCCAACACCTGCCTGTATGCCATAAAAAGGCGCTGTTTCATATTTAATATAGCCGCCGATGACAGCCGTATCCTGATTCAGATTATCCACAAAATAAGCATTATTGAGTGAGTAATAGGTCGATTTCACTGCGCCATGAACACTTCCACAGGCAAATGCCGCAACCAGTCCATCACCCGCCTGACAATCTTGTTGCAGATTCAACAGATGATTTAGACTGGTATCAGCCGCCCATGCCTGCATGGCTGAGGTCATAGCGAACATGAGCATTGCTGATTTTAATTTAAAATTTCTCATAAAATTCCCCATAAGATTTCATTTAAAAATCGCTTTAGGTCTTTAAAATCCTGTTTTTGGCTTTTTCAAGACAAAAACTCCCCTAGACCTATTCAGTGTTGAATAAGCAACTTTTAAATTTTTCGAATAAAAAGTGTGGTTAGGTTAAAAAATCAGTTCCAAATCAATCTCGATCAATGCCCTGAATTTAGAGGCACTGTTGCGACATCAACAGACTTTTTACTCAATGGTAAGTGGTTAAAAATGATGTTAAGCAAAATGGCGGTGATACAAGCCGAGCTAATGCCTGAATGCAATAAGGTTTTTACCCAAGTTGGGAATTGTGCATAGAACTCCTGATTGACAATAGGAATCATGCCAATTGCCAGTGAAGTCGCCACAATAATCAGATTTTTGTGATCGTTATAATCAACTTTGGCTAAGGTTCGTATACCACTTGCGGCAACTGTACCAAATAACACAATGCCAGCACCGCCCAAAACAGGCATGGGAATCGAGGCAACCAGACGCCCCACGATCGGCAATAATCCCAGAATAATTAAAATGCCACCCGCAGTCGCCACCACAAAACGGCTTTTCACCCCTGTAATCGCAACCAACCCGACATTTTGAGCAAAAGCCGTTTGCATAAATGAACCAAAGATCGGAGAAATTGCACTCGATAACATATCCGCGCGTAAACCATCACCAATACGTTTCGAATCCACTTTAGTTCCAACAATTTCACCAATCGCAATAATATCGGCCGTGGTTTCCGTCATGATCACTAAGGTCACAATTGTCATGGAAAGAATGGCAGAAAACTCGAATACAGGAGAACCGAAATGAAAGAAGCTAGGGAATGCAAAGATAGAACCTGCAGCAACCTTTGAAAAATCAGTAAATCCAGCAATATAAGCAAGCACAGTCCCTAGAATGATTGCTGCCAAAATTGCGAGCCGACGTAAAATCTGGCTACGCAACATACTAAAAATAATCACAATCGCCAGCGTCATCACCGCCAAACCGACATTGGCTGGATCACCCCAGTTTTCAGCTTTAGGATTACCGCCCATAATCCAGCGGATCGCAACAGGCATCAGTGAAATACCAATCATGGTAATCACACAACCCGTCACTACAGGTGGAAAGAAGCGAATGATTTTTGCGAAAAATGGCGTCAGCAATAAACCAATTAAAGAGGCGACGATCACAGCACCAAAGGCAGATGCTAATCCTCCACCCGTACTCACAATAGCCAGAATGGTCGCAACGCCTGCAAAAGAAACACCCTGTACAATCGGTAATTTTGCCCCGAAATGTTTAAAACCTATGGTTTGTATAACCGTCGCCAGACCACCTACAAATAAGGCAGCAGCGACCAGTAATCCAATTTCTGAAGCTTCCAGACCTGCTGCGGCTCCAATAATCAATGGCGGTGCAATGATTCCACCATACATAGTCAACACATGCTGTAAACCATATAAGATGTTTTTATTCATGCCTAAATATTGATGTTCTGCCGAGATAAGTTCATCTCGTTCTGGATGGGTGTTGTCTTGATGCATGGTTAATTCCTCAAATTAAATTCATAAGGTCCACATTGCTTGCGTTGATTTAGCTGCCACGATAAGTTGAATATGAAAAAGGACTGATCAATAAAGGCACGTGATAATGCTGTTGCGTATCCACGACCTTAAAATCGATACAGACGCTTGGATAAAAACTGTCTGTGTTCAAAGCCTGAAAATAATCCCCCACTTCAAAAATCAATTGATAATTGGCTTGGATGAATGAGTCGATTTTGAATGCAGGAATACGACCATCTGCATCTGTGAACTGTTCATCCAGTAAAATATATTGATGATTGATTTCCTGACGTAATTTCACCAATACCTGACGAGCTGGCTGACCAAGGGATGCATTTAAAATATGTGTGCTAATACCCGCCATTATTGAATCTCCTGTTTTAAACGAATCAAGGCAATTTCAGCCAACTGTTGTTTTACTTCGGCTTGCTCTTGTTCAACCGTATTGAGTAATCGACGTTGTAGTTCAGACAAGATCTGTTGTCCCGAACGACCCGCAGCGCGAATCAGGAAAATATGCCCAAATTTGTGCTCATAATCTAAATTGCCCTGATATAGCGCCAGTTGTACGACAGCATCTGTTTCAACTTGAGCTTGTTCACGTTGGGAAAATTGCTGTTCTTTTTCAGACAAAACCGATGCTGCTTTTTTCTCACCAATGCGCGGATGTTGTGCCAAAGCTTCTGCAATATCAGACCATGACCATGTCTGGGCTTGTGCAACGGCAACTTGATAAAGCTGGTCTATAGATAGATAAGGACGTTGTTGTACCAGTTCAGAACCCCAAGTCGGGATATGTACACACGCTTGTAACACACGCCCTGCTTCCACTGAGTCCAGTTGATTGAATGTTTCTAGCTGCATCGCTGCTCCAATTTAACGCATTGTCTGACTGGTCAGACCAGATGTATTAAATTAAGCAATGACTATGCCAATTATTATGTGTGGAGCTTTGAATAGCATTTATTAAAAATGAGCTGGATATCCAAATAAAAAAACGGCAATCACTGAGGATTGCCGTTTTATGTTTTTAACGGTAAATAAAGATTTAGTTCAAGCTATACGCAATCACATAATCTCCATGATCAGGCGATTGACGCGCGCCACCCGCAGTAATCAATACATATTGCTTACCTGATTTCGGTGACACATAACTGATTGGTGTACCTTGGCTGCCCACTGGTAAGCGTGATTTCCAAAGCTCTTTGCCCGAAGATGAATCCAGTGCGCGCAAGTAATAATCTTGAGTTGCAGCAAAGAACACTAAACCACCTTGAGTTGCCATTGGACCACCAATGGTTGGCATACCAATCGGAACAGGCAAGCCCATTTTGATTCCCATCGGGCCAGTATCCTGTACAGTTCCCATTGGCACTTGCCATGCAACCTGACGGGTTTTCATATCCACTGCGGTCATGGTGCCATACGGTGGTTTTTGGCAAGGGATCATCAATTTCGACCAGAAACGATCTTTATTGACTTTGTACGGTGTTCCTTTCATCGGTACCGCGCCCATACCGGTATTGACTTTTTCTCCTCCATTGGCTTGAACAGCCAGATCTTCAGGTGTTTGTTCAATCAACTGAATCCATAGGCCTAAGCGCATGTCATTGACGAACATGTATTGATGGCTTGGATCAAAAGCGATACTGCCCCAGTTCATACCGCCTAGAGAACCTGGGAAGCTCAATGATTTATCGGTGCCCGGTGCAGTAAACAAGCCTTCATAACGCATTGATTTGAAGTTGATACGACACATCAATTGGTCAAATGGTGTAGTCCCCCACATATCAGACTCAGTTAAGGTCTGGTTACCAATCTGTGGCATTTCTACCGAACGTGGTTGTGTCGGGCTGTATTGTTCTCCTGGAATATCCGCAGGCTTCACCGCTTGCTCAACCACTTTTGTTAATGGCTGACCTGTTACGCGATCCAATACAAAGAACTGGCCTGATTTAGTACCAATCACCACAGCTGGCTTATTACTACCATCCTTCATTGGGAAATCCACCAAGCTTGGCTGCATTGGCAAATCAAAATCCCAGAGGTCATTATGCACCGTTTGATAGACCCACTTTTCCTTACCTGTAGTTGCATCTAAAGCAAGAACGGATGAGTTGTATTTGTGATCCAGTGGTTGACGATTACCGCCCCAGACATCGACAGATGAGCTACCCATTGGCAAGAATACCGTGTTCATCTGCGGATCATAAGACATCGCTGCCCATGAGTTTGCTGAACTACGTTTATAGGTTTCTCCATCCTTCAACACATAGTTTGGATCAGGATTGCGTGGATCAAAGGCCCAACGTAATTCGCCTGTAATGACATCGTATGCACGAATCACACCACCTGGCATATCGGCAGCAAAGTTATCGGCAATACGGCTACCTACCACAATCACCGTACCAGCAATGGTTGGCGCTGAAGTGACTTCAAAACGTGGTGCTGTGGTTCCCTCACCCAAGCCTTTGAGCAAGTCAACGGTGCCTTCTACACCAAAGTCTTTACAACGTTCGCCCGTATCTGCATTGACTGCGATTAAGCGACCATCTGGTGTATTGGTATAAACACGACGTAGGCATGAGGTATTGTTTGCCACTGCTTTTACAGGGGTCGCTCCCGCTAGAGTCGGCTGAACCAATGCTTGCGTTGAGTCAAAATAAGCAACACCACGGCAACGCTCCCATGCATCCGATTTGGAATTGACTTCCGCTTTCCAGAGTTGTTTACCTGAATCAGCTTCCAACGCGAAAATGTTGTTATGTGGCGTACACAGAAAAATCTTATTGCCCACTTGTAGCGGCGTCATCTGATCTTCTGCACCATTTCCTGAACCTGTGGTGAAATCACCCGTACGGAAACGCCAGACTTCTTTCAACTGGTGCACATTATCGCGTGTGATCTGATCCAGTGCAGCAAAACGGCTACCCCCTGAATCCTGACCATAATGCGCCCAGTTGGTCTGCTTCATATCCGTTTTTACAGGAATCAGTGGTAATGCCTCACCAGAAGCCGTCACGGTTGGATGTGGCTGGAACATCTGATAAAGGCCAATCACCATGCCAATAACCGTCAATATTCCGAGACCATAAGCAGGTAAATCTGCACTTGGTTGAAATTGATAACGACGAATGGCAGGTAAAGTAAACATCAAGGCCGCAAATAAGCCTGCGGGAAACATCAGTCGAGAAAATAAAGGCCAGAACTCCAAGCCAGCATCAAACAACGACCAGACTATTGTTCCCGCAAATATCAATGTAAATAACCAGACACCCAGCGCTTTTTTCTTAAAAATAAAAAATGCCGCGATCAGCGTTAATACACCTGAAATCACGAAATACCATGATCCGCCTAAGGTCGCCAGCTTTACCCCACCGACTGTAAAAAACAGTCCTGTCAGTAATAAAACCAGACCTAAAATAAAACACCATATTTTCAATATGGTATGCGAGCTTGAAGATTCAGACATCTGTCATACTCCTGTATTAGAAATTCACACGCATGCTCAACCCTGCAACCCATGCATCATCAACTTCTTTAACACCAGCAGGTTGATGAATATATTGCAGGTTCGGTCTTAACATGACCGCAGGTGACCACTGATAGGTGTAATTCAGCTCAACATTGAGCTCATCACGCTGAACGGGTACATAATCTGCAGCAAGCGCATCGTATTGGTCATAACCACGACTCTGGTTAATTTCAATTTGACGATCTTTATAACGATCATTTACGAGGTAATTGGCAATACCAAAACCAATTGAATCATTTGGACGACCATCAAAAGGCCCTTTGTACCAGAGTGCCAGTTGCTGGGTACTGTTGACTGCTGTAGTGGCTTTATCATTCACCACGGCATTGAAACTGACGTACAAACCACGTTTTGGATCGTCGCCTTTTTGGCTGAGTTGTTGTTGTGCATTGAGCCAGAAACTATGTTTACCATCATGTACCTTGCCCACGGTCGCAATATCATTTGCTTCAGCAGTTGAATACAGTGCCCCGACTTTATATTCACCAGACAAGCCATTAAAGACAGCAAGTTTTGGTCGCCATGCCAGTTCTACAGGAATGGTCGCCCCTTTGACGTGGTCCATATCCAGATTAAAACCATCACTATTCCCATCAGTTTTAACATTGTCTGGATTGACCTCATAGACACCTACGCCCAGTGTCCATTCAGGTGCGAATTGATATTTAACATTGGCGCCCCATAATCCAACAGGTAAGTTGTACCAGATTGAACCAATCGACTTTCCAAGCTGACCGCCACACAGTAACAGGTTCTGAAATTCGCATTGCGAGCCATTAAAATCTTCTGACATGCCCATACGGCCAATCTTGAACTGCACCGTATTGTCAACAAAACCCTTTTTCACCCATGCCTGACTCAAACGCCAGATTTTGCCGCGACCGTAGATTTCCTGTGAATTGCCTAGCGCACTAGAGCGAGGATCTTTAATCCGATCCAGCGTTAGCGCATTACCATCACGTTTGGTGATTAAAAGACTGGCACTAGTATTTTTCCAGCCTGCAATTTTCTCTAAATCAAAATTGGCGCCTAAAGACAATTGCGCTGCATTTTTAAAAGTATTGTTATCGTCATACCCACCATCCAGATTAGTGGCACTTTGACTCATGATCGAGGCCGTAAATTTATAGCCTTCTTTTTCCAGTTGCTGACGCTGGCCATCCCAGTCACCCAGTAGCCATTGGCGATCCTGTGACCACGGCTGATCCGCAAAACTAGCTTGAGCAGCACATACTGCAACTGCCAGACAGCTCATTTTGAGCAATAATGCATTCGATTTCATATTCAGCCTCCTTGCCGTTTATTTCAGTTTCACAGCTGAACTGAGTTCAGATGTCGCACCTACACGGTCAGTGATATTTGCTGTCACTGAAGCAACTTGCGCTGTTGGTTTCCAAGTCAGCGTTGCAGTTCCTTGTGCATTGGTTGCAGCAACCGCTGAACCTAAATAAAACTCTGCTTCATTTGAATTTGCCGATGAGTTTCCAAAAAACTCGACCTGATAACGCTGATTCGGCTGCCCTTTTACTTCGACTGCAATTTGCCCTTTAGACAAGGTTAATTTTGGTGCCTGAATATTCTGGTTCGGTTGTGCATTACAGCCTTGCTCATTGGCCTGTTTACAGGTCTTCTGCAAGTTGGCAGGATCAATCTTGACGCCATGACCGCGCGAACCCACATAATGCGCATGCTCCAGTCCAGGAACATCAAAAACAATCGCGCCTACACGTTGATTCGGTACGCAGCTTCCGCCTGCTTCACAACGTTTAATCTCTTTAGCATTATTCCAGATTTGGTTTTTAGTCAATGTAATATGTGCATCCGCGTCTTTCTCGGAACGAATCGCGATGCCGACCCGATTGCCATGTACTTTATTACTATCAAAGATATTGCCATCACCAGTCAGGTTAAAGCCGTTGGAGTTATTGGTTAGCTCGTTATAAGCAATATAGTTACGCTTGCCCCAGTTGATCTGTAAGCCATCTGAGTAATTTTCAAATTTATTACCGATCACCGCATTGTCATTGCCCCACAGGATCTCAATCCCTTGTGAGGGTTCAGGATTTGCTGCTGTTGAAATAAAATGGTTGTTAGCTACCAGATTAAATGCGGCACCACGAGTTAACTCAAGACCATCACCATTGTCCTGAAAATAGTTATTCAGCACTTTGTTGTTATTGGTTGTGGTCGCTGTTGGATTACCTTTGCCATCATCACCCGTCAGCATCACACCTGCGCCGCCGTAGTTATGCATGATACGGTTATTTTGAATCAGGTTATTACTGGCACGATTCATCAGAATACCGATACAGAAATGGCGGATTTCCAGCCCCTGAATGGTTACACCATTGATATCGCGCAATACAATACCAGGTAAAGTCGTGGTACGGACATTGGTTCCGAACTGCCCTTCAACTGCACCAGGGCAAGCTTCAACACCTGTTCCTTTAATATAATTCGATCCATCGACTGCAATAAACTCACCTGTTTTTGCCCATTGCGTCCCAATGATTTTTACAGGCGCTTTGATCTCAGGTAATGGACTGTTGACCTTAATGGCATAAGGCGCTTTGCCTACTGCCTGAATCAGAATCTCGCTGGCTTCAGTCGGCTTGCTATTGGCTTGTTCAATTGCCCAACGCAAAGAACCTTTATCTTTATCATCCTGATAACGATCAACAACATAAGTTTCTGCTGCTGCCATTCCCGAAACCGCCATCGCCATCGCTAAAGTGCTTAAACGTAAGTAAATTGCTTTCATGTCTAAAAATCCTTTTTAAATTATTGTGTAGGTTGAACCGTTTTTAAAAACTGTTTCAGTTGCGTGACGTCGATCTGACCCGGTGCCGAAGCTTCACCAATCATGCCAAAACTGAAGCTGCCGCCCATATTGGCCGTCGCAATACGGGAAATCGTCCCAAGTTTACCCATTGACATGGTAAGTAATGGCTTTTTAGATTGCTGACTGACTTTCAATGTCGCATTCATGAGGGTAAATACATCCTGTTTGCTTTGTGGCATGACTGCGATTTTAAGAATATCTGCCCCTAACTCATCTTGCTTAAGCAAGCGTTTAATGATTTCAGCCTCAGCGGGTGTTTTTTGAAAATCATGATTCGACATCACAATCAGCACTTTTTTCGCATGTGCTAATTTGACCGTATTCTTCACAATTTGCTGATCGCGGAACATTTCCACATCCAGCATATCCATAAATGGCTGCTGTAAATAAGCCTGATAGGTCTTGCCATAATCTGCATCACTAATGGTCAGTTGCCCGCCTTCATTATGAGTACGAATGGTAGCAATCATCGGCTTAGTACCGAGAATCTGTTTTAATTCATGCCCCAAGGCAATCACTTGCTTGCTATCACTGGCAAAGCTCAGTAAATCAATCCGGAATTCAGCAAGATCCGCATCAACATTGGCGGCAATCACTTTTGCCTGTGCAATCGCCTGCTCTTTGGTTTTGGCCGTAATTGGCACAATAGTTTTCACAGGCAGTTTTGCCAGTTCAGATAATTCAACCTGTTTGTGCAGATTGTCCTGTGCTTGTACGCTTTGAACCATCAATAGAGGGCTAACAAGCAGCATCAATGTTGCCAGTGTTTTCATTTTCATCTGTATCGTCCTTAATAATAGATTTGCTCATTCAGCGGGGTCTTAGCGAATTTTGATTAAATGATAGGATAGGCCATCGGCTGGACTTACTTTGGTTTCGCCCTGAGAAGAGCTTGAAGCTTCATAAGGGCAAAAGCATTGTCATCCCGTAAGGTTCACTTCCGATACCACATTCGTAGCATAGCTACTCGTCTTGCGCTCAGACAAAGCGTTGCTTTGTTTATCTTCGCTCAGATTGCAGATGACATTCCCGAGTAGCTAATTTCTACATACGCTTCTTGAATATATTTAAATATCAAAGAACACGGTTTCATCATCACCTTGGATACGAATATCAAAGCGATAAACCACTTCACCATCCACTTCACTGCGTTTGGCGATTAAAGTCTGACGACGTACTGCCCATTCAATGCTGTTTAGCACTGGATCATTGGCATTGGCATCCACTTCATCTTCAAAATAAACACGGGTGTGTAAGCCAATATTGATGCCGCGCGCAAACACTGCCACAGCAATATGCGGCGCCTGAATTGAACCTTTACGCCCAGCAACAGCGCCCGGTTTTACCGTATTAAAGCTCCAGAAACCTGTTTCAAAATTGGCACCTGTACGCCCCCATCCAAGAAAATGTGGATCGGCAGTTTTACCTTGAGTATCGGCCTGACTTGGATAAACACCATTTGCATCCGCCTGCCAGATTTCCAGTAATACATCTCTTAATGGCAAACCAAGACCATCAAACACCTGACCTTCGAGACGAATACGTTGTCCTTGAGTGTGGTCATTGACTAACTGGTTATCAAAGTTATGCTCAAATACTTCAATATTGGCTTGTTGCGGTAATAAACCGATATGAACATAAGGACCACCTGTTTGTGATGGGGTTTCCTTTAATTCCTGAAAATTCCATGCATTCATCGTATGTCTCCCTTAAGTCAAATCATTTTCAAAATAAGTCGCACGACGACCACGAAGATGAATATCAAAGCGGTAACAACGACTATCTGCTTCGATGAAGTTGTTTTTATCTTCCAGTGCGATCAAGGCACGACGCTGATCTTCCGAAGGAATAGTTTTCAAAATCGGGCAAGTATCAATCAAGGTGTCGCCTTCAAAATAGAACTGCGAAATCAGACGCTGTGCCCAACCATCTGCAAGTAGGGAGAAATGAATATGCGCTGGACGCCATTCATTAATACGGTTACGCCACGGATATGGGCCCGGTTTGATGGTACGGAAAATATAAAAGCCATTTTCATCAGTTAAAGTACGACCACAGCCACCAAAGTTAGGATCCATCGCACCAATGAATTTGTCATTCGGATGACGATAACGACCTGATGCATTGGCTTGCCATACTTCAAGCAAGGCATTTTTTACAGGGCGGCCAAACTGATCACGTACATAACCATGCACAATGATACGTTCACCAACAGGTAGACCTTCTTTGGCATAGTTCAAGATCAGATCATTATCTTTAGGGCCAAAGATATTCGGTGAAAAATGCGGTGAAGTGACTTCAGTCAACGTCTCATTAATAGAAATCAATGCATTCTTTGGCGAGCGTAATACACTGGTCTTATAACCGGGTGTATATGCTGGCGGATGATCATCAGTATTACGTTGTGGGTATGCACCTAATGTATGCTTTAACATGCCTGTCTCCTTAATCCTGTGGTTGTGCCGCAACGGGTTGCACGTCGATGCCAAGTTCTTTAAAGACTTCTTCTGCCATATGCATCGCCGCATTTGCTGCTGGCAAACCTGCATATAAAGAACTATGTAAAATCAGTTCTTTCAGTTCATCCTTAGTGACACCGTTGTTGAAGCAGGCACGTAAATGCATTCTGAGTTCGTCTTCACGGCCCAATGCCAATAAGATGGCAATCGTGACCAGACTACGGGTATGACGTGGCAAGCCTTCACGCGACCAGACTTCACCCCATGCAAAACGACTAATAAAATTCTGGAAATCCTGATTGAAATCATTAAGGTTCGCTAAAGAGCGGCCGACATGTTTTTCACCCAGTACTTCGGTACGGACTTTCAGTCCTTGCTGATAACGCTGTTCATCATTCATGAACGTTGCTCCTCATCTTGAAAATATGAGCCTTAGGTTGCATCGGTATGAGCAACTAGAGATTTAACAAAAATTGCGATGGCTGCTGCCGTAGCAGGAATCATCAACAAGCTGAGAATGGCGGTAAATGACCAGTCATTACCCAATAGCACTGCGCCAATCCATGCACCAAATACGGCACCAAAACGGCCAATACCTGTCATCCATGCCACACCTGTTGCACGACATTGCGTTGGATAGAAACGAGCACTTAATGCTGGCATTGAAGATTGTGCTCCGTTAATCGCAACGCCTGCACATAACACAAGAATCGCCAATAAAGTTGGATTGCTGAGGCTTTGCCCAACCGCAATTGCAAACAGACCAGCGAGAAAATAGAAACCTGAAATAATACGGTTTGGATTGAAACGATCCATTGCCCAGCCAATGAATAAGGCACTGAGTACCCCACCAAACTGGAACAAGCCACCGATGAACGCCGCGCGTTCCATGGTTGCGCCAGTCTCACGCATCAAGGTTGGTAACCAGCTGGTGAGCAGGTAAACCACCACTAAACCCATGAAATAAGTGGTCCACAATAAAACCGTACCTTTGGCATATTGTTTAGAGAACAGCATGCCAAACACATTTTTCTTTTCTGCCACAGCAGATTTTTCTTCCGGGATATGGAAGCTCTCCGCAGCCTGTGCTTTTTCAGGCGAAATATGGGTTAAGATGGTGCGAATCTTTGCTGAATCTCGACCTTTGACAATCAGAAAACGATAAGACTCAGGCAAGAACAAAATCACCAGAACCATTAAAATCAAAGGCGTCCAGCCACCCAATAAAAATAAGCTGTGCCATCCAAATGCTGGAATTAACCAGCTACTGATAAAACCACCTGTCGCCATACCGAGGTTATAACCACAGAACATGCAGGTCACCATCAATGAACGTACCCGTGTCGGGCAATATTCAGAGAATAAAGTCGCTGCATTCGGCATCGCCGCACCGAGACCGATCCCTGTTAAGAAACGTAATACGACCAATTGATTCAGGTTGTCAGCATAAGCCGATGCCAAGGTAAAACCACCAAAAATCAACATTGCAACGGTTAAAACAATCTTGCGCCCGAAACGGTCAGCTGTTGGACCCGAAACCAGCGCACCAATGATCATGCCACCCAATGCCGCACTCATTACTGGCCCAAGCTGGGAACGGTCAATGCCCCAGTCCTGAGTCAATGCAGGTGCAATAAATCCCATTGCAGCGGTATCAATACCGTCAACAAATACAATGAGAAAACAAACAATTGCGATCATCCACTGATATTTACTAATTGGCGCATTATCAATTAATGCTTGTGCATCTACGCTATTTTTCGATGCAGCAAATTCCTGTGCCATAACTGCCTCCTTGTAGGCGAATTCCTTTCTAACCCTTGCGGTTATATGTTTTGAATAAACTTGGACAATGCCTGTTTGAACACTTGTGGCTGTTCAATATTGGACAAATGAGAAGCTGCCAAGATTTCAAGCTGACTGTTTGCAATGTGTTGATGCATAAACTCTGCATCCTGCACCGTTGTAATCGGGTCGTATTGCCCTGCGATAATTAAAGTTGGAAGCTTAATCTGACCGAGTTGCTCCCGAACATCGGCATCGGCTAAGGCACGGCATGCATTGGCATAGCCTTGTGCAGGTGTCACAGCCAGACTCTGAATGGTTTTTTGCGCCAACACATCGTGTGCATAATCAAAATGTTCGCTAAACCAACGGGTATGTGTGGTTTTCACAAGTTCAGCCAAACCGTTTTGCTCTACGCTATCCGCACGGGTATTCCATGTCTCAGCGTTACCGATTTTTGCTGCCGAGTTTGCAACAGTAATGCTGTGAAAACGTTCAGCGTGATCAATTGCCAAAGCCAAAGCAGTGATTCCGCCCATCGAAATGCCACAAAAATGTACTTTTTCAACGGCTAAAGCATCAAGAATATCCACGACATCTTCAGCCAGATTTTGCAAGGTCGTATCAGCAATCACAGTGCTTGTACCATGTCCGCGTGTGTCATAGGTAATGACCTGATAGTGCTCAGCCAAAGCTGTCACTTGCGCCTGCCACATACCATGATCGGTTCCCAAAGAGTTAGAGAACATGATCACAGGTGCATCTTTGCGCCCTTGAACCTGAACAGCCAGCGGATGTCCCTGACGATTATTGATATGAGTGACCATGTGCTTACTCTCCTTGTGCTGCATGTAGTACTGCATCGATTTGTGCCTGAATATTGCCTAGGTAAGATGCAGGATTGAACAGATCATCTAATGCCCGATCATTGAAATGGATATTCACTTGCTCCATGTTGGATAACACGGTTTTTAAATGCTGATGCTGGGTAACCGCTTGCTGGCAAGCCTGCTCAACCAGATGGTGTGCATTCAACCGTCCAAGTTTTGGTGCAAGCGCCATCATCACAGCCTCCGCCATGATGAGGCCATTTGTACATTCAAGATTACGTTGCATCGCGTCTGCGTTGACCTGCATGTGCTCAAGCACTTCACTGCTTCGTTCTAAAGCACCTGCACATAGCTGGAAAATTTCTGGAATTGCAAGCCATTCCGCATGCCATGCACCTAAAGCACGTTCATGCTCTTGCACCATGCTTTGATAAACACTTGCCATTAAGGCTGGCACACGATTGGCTGCAGCAAGGATTGAAGCTGCTGCCACAGGATTACGCTTATGTGGCATGGTCGATGATCCACCACGCCCTTTTGCTGCTGGTTCAAAAACTTCTGCGATTTCGGTTTGCATCAGCAATGACCAGTCTTTCGCCATCTTGCCAACATTCCCAACAATCAAAGCAAGCGTACTGGCAATCTCAACCATACGGTCGCGCTCACCATGCCATGTGCATGCTGGAACTGTTAAATTAAGTTGCGCGGCAAAAGCCTGAACCACAGCCGAACCTTGGTCTTGTAAAGATGCCAATGAGCCTGCTGCGCCACCGAGTTGTGCAGTTAATACGCGTTCTTTCATTGCATGCAGACGATCAAGATCACGCTTAAAAGCACCTGCCCAACGAGCAAATTTATGACCTAAAGTAATCGGTAAAGCTTGCTGTAGCCAAGTACGCCCAATCATGACCTGATCACGATATTGTTGTGCTTGCTTTAAGCTCACCTGATAGGCCTGTTGCACTTGCTGTTCGATCAATGCCAAGGCATCACGACACTGCAAAATCGTTGCTGTATCAATAATATCCTGACTAGTCGCACCCCAATGCACATAGCGAGATGCATCTTCATTCTGCTGTTTCACCAAAGCGGTCAGTTGCTTTACAAATGGAATTGCAATATTGCCAGCCAAGCCCGTTGCTGTAGCCAAAGCATCCATATCGATTTGCGCTACAGCATTTTGACCAACCTGTTCAATGATCATTGCCGCTGAAGCAGGAATGACGTTGACCTGTGCCTGAGCTTTAGCTAAAGCAACTTCGGCCTGCACCATATATCCCAATAAAGCATGATCACTAAAAATTGCAGTGACATCAGGCTGATAAAATAAGCTGGCGTATAACTGGCTCATAGCAGACCTCACTCAACACGTTGAATAATCAATGCAATGCCTTGACCGACACCGATACACATCGAACACAAGGCATAATGTCCCTTGATCTGTTCAAGCTGGTTTAAAGCTGTGGTCACCAGACGCGCACCTGAAGCACCCAATGGATGACCTAGGGCAATTGCACCACCATTCGGATTGACGCGGGCATCATCATCTGCCAAACCTAAATCACGGGTCACCGCCAAAGCTTGTGCAGCAAAAGCTTCGTTTAGCTCAATCACATCCATCTGCGCTAAAGACAGATTGGCTTGTTTAAGTAGTTTCTTGATCGCAGGTGCAGGTGCAAAGCCCATAATGCGGGGTTCAACACCCACTGTGGTGGCTGCAATAATTTTGGCACGTGGTTTGAGTTGATATTTTTCCACCGCTTCATCCGAAGCAATTAATAAGGCAGCAGCACCATCATTAATTCCAGAAGCATTACCTGCGGTTACAGTACCTTCTGCTTTGACCACACCTTTAAGTTTGGTTAAAGCTTCTAAAGTTGTTGATGCACGTGGATGCTCATCAGTATCCACCACAATGGCATCACCTTTACGCTGTGGAATCGTCACAGGGATGATTTCACGAGCAAAGAAACCTTTGGCTTGGGCAGTTGCAGTACGTTGCTGGCTGTTTAAAGCAAACTGATCTTGATCAGCACGGTTGATATTGAATTGCTCTGCCACGTTTTCCGCAGTTTGCGGCATGGTGTCCACGCCATACATTTCTTTGAGCTTTGGATTGATAAAACGCCATCCCATGGTGGTGTCTTCAATCTTTTGGCTGCGACCAAATGCACTGTCAGATTTTCCCATCACATAAGGCGCACGGCTCATGCTTTCCACACCACCTGCAATAATCAGGTCGGCTTCGTTGGCTTTAATGGCACGGGCAGCCATCGCAATGGCATCCAGTGATGAACCACATAAACGGTTAACGGTGGTGGCTGGCACTTGATAAGGTAAGCCCGCTAATAATGCGGACATACGTCCGACATTACGGTTGTCTTCACCTGCCTGATTGGCACAACCATAGATCACATCATCCACTTGTTGCCAATCGACACTTGGGTTGCGTTGCATCAAGGCTTGAAGTGGGATGGCTCCTAGGTCATCTGCACGTACTGGTGCAAGACCACCTGCATAACGACCAAATGGGGTACGGATGGCATCAATGATATAAGCGTTTTTCATATTCTTACATTTCCATTTCTAAATCTGTTGTGATCACTGCCACAAATTACGGGTTTAGTCATTCTTCCTTTGCGTAGGCAATGCCTCGTTTCGCGGCGGCGGCATGGATGCCGCCCGTTGGGCTGTGGTATATGGATATACCATCAGCCCAACAAAGGATTTTTGTTACTTTTTATCCTTAAAAAGTAAGGCAATGCCTATACAAAAAGTCTCTGCTTTAACCCGTAATGACTGGCTGTGTAAACATTATCCTTGAGTCGCATCAATCAATTGAGCACCCGTCAACGCCTGTAACTCCTCAAAGCTCAGACCATCCACTTTCTCAATCACTTTTAAACCATCTTGAGTCACATCAATCACACACAGATCGGTATAAATCCGATCGACACATTTCAACCCTGTTGCTGGATATGAAAGCGCTTCAACAATCTTCGGTTCACCTTGCTTGGTGGTGTGATCAGTGGTGATAAATACTTTCTTGGCACCCACAGCCAGATCCATTGCTCCACCCACGGCAGGAATCGCATCCGCTGCTCCAGTATGCCAGTTGGCTAAATCACCATTGGCTGCCACCTGGAACGCACCGAGTACCGCAATATCCAAATGTCCGCCACGCATCATGGCAAAGGAATCCCCATGATGGAAAAAGCTGCCACCAGTGAGCATCGTTACGTATTCTTTACCTGCATTAATCAGCTCAGGATCTTCTTCACCTTGGGCTGGTGGTGGACCGAATGCCAGTAGGCCATTTTCCGAATGCAGGAATACATCTTTGTCTGCTGGAAGATAGTTTGAAATCTTGGTTGGAAGGCCGATGCCGAGATTGACATAAGCGCCATCTGGAATATCTTGTGCGACACGTTCAGCAATCTGGTCACGGCTTAATTTTTGATAGCTCATGTTTATGCTCCTGCGCCAGTCGTCGCATCAACTGCGACCACATGCTGTACAAAAATCCCAGGGGTAATAATGTGTTCAGGATCAAGCTGACCGAGTTCAGCCAGTTCAGAGACCTGTGCAATAGTGACATCCGCTGCCATCGCCATGATCGGGCCAAAGTTACGAGCAGATTTGTTATAAACCAGATTGCCCCAGCGATCGCCTTTGTGTGCCTTGATCAGTGCGAAGTCTGCTTTGATTGGGTATTCAAGCACGTAGTCTTTGCCATCGATATGACGGGTTTCCTTGCCTTCAGCCAGAAGCGTACCGAAACCTGTTGGGGTAAATACCGCACCTAAGCCCATTCCAGCAGCCTGAATACGACAGGCCAGATTGCCTTGCGGCACCAGTTCCAGCTCAATCTTGCCTGCACGATACAGTTCATCGAAGACCCATGAATCAGACTGCCGTGGGAAGGAACAAATGATTTTACGTACTGCACCTGTTTTCAGCAGTTTGGCCAAACCATAATCACCGTTACCAGCATTGTTATTGACGATGACCAGATCCTTGATCCCGAGTTCGATCAGTCCATCAATCAGTTCAGCGGGTTGTCCTGCGGTGCCGAAGCCACCAATCATGATGGTTGCTCCATCCTTGATCTGTGACAGTGCCTCGGTCAATGAGGCGGTACTCTTATCAATCATCTGACTACTTCCTGTACTGTGCATCACCCATTCATCCATCTAAAAACCGATAAAATGAAGTTGAGTGTTTTGTTCGGATTTCTTCTATTTATTCTTGATAAATTCTGCGCTGACTTCTACGCTTTAAAATGGTTTTTGTTCGATTATTATTTTTTATGTTCGATCATCGAACATTATCCAAGTAAATTAGTCGTGATTGGATTAGAATAATTCTTCGTCAAAGGATTTGAAATGGATAATCTAAACAATGGAAAATGATCAAGATAAAAGTCCGCGACTCATTCATCATAGTGAAAATAAAAAAACCATTCGCCATGAGGATTTTATTGCGGGGATTGCCAAAGGTCTGTCCATTCTGGAATGTTTTGGGCCTGAACGCCACCGCCTGAATATGAGTACGGCGGCTGAAAAAACAGGAATGACCCGTGCTGCGGCTCGACGTCACCTACTGACGCTAGAATACTTAGGCTATTTAGATTTTGATGGTCATTATTATTATTTATCTCCAAAAATTTTAAAATTCTCAGGAGCTTATCTCGATGGCTCCTCTCTCCCGAAAATCTGTCAACCTTTACTGAATCTCTTAACCAATCAGACTTCACTGATTTATTCAGTCATGGTGCTAGATAGCTACGAAGCAATTACCATTGCCCGTAGTGCCGCCCATCAACAAACTGATCGGGTCAATCCTTATGGCTTGCATTTGGGTAATCGTCTCCCCGCCCACGCCACTTCGGCTGGCAAGATTTTACTGGCACATTTAACGCCCGAACAACAAAAACGCTGGTTAGAAAAATATCCATTAAAACGTTTGACCAAATACACCCATACCGATAGTGAAGAGTTTCTGGATTTACTCCACGAAATCAAGGAACAAGATTGGTGTTATTCTTGTGAAGAACATGAGTTGGGCGTACATGCAGTTGCTGTACCCATTTATGATTCCAATGCCAGCGTAGTCGCGGCACTGAATATTGTGTCCCCGACCATGCGCACCACCAAAGACTATTTAATTACCCATATTCTGCCGTTATTACAGGAAACGGCGCGTGATTTACGACAAGTGATTTAATTCAAAATCTTAAGGCAAAAAAATGCCACATCTGGAATGTGGCGAAAGGTGTACTGTGTATACGGTTATTTCCGTCCTTTTAAATTAATTGCCCCAGCTTAAATGAATATTAATTTTAAACCTTTCACATCTACATTGATTTGAGTGGCTAAAAAACACGCTGAGGCAATCAGTCAGACAGCTTACAGATCAAGTACCAATTTCTTGCCTTTGGCACGTGACACGCAGATCATCATGGACTGCTGTGATGCTTTTTCATCATCACTCAGATACTGATCGAAATGCTCTGCCTCACCTTCCAGAATCATGGTTTCACAAGTCCCACACACACCTTCACGACATAAACATTCCACATCAATGTTGAGGAGTTCAATCGCCTGCAAGATCGTCTGGTTCCCTTGAACTTCCACTTCCTGATTCGATTTCGCCAGAACAACCGTAAATGCTTCACCTTCCTCTGGTACGGTAGATGCAAATTGCTCCCAGTGAATATATTCATCGCGGTAACGATGGTAATTACAACGATCAATCACTGCATCAATCATCGGTTTCGGACCACACACATAGACGTGCGTACCTTTAGGTTGAGACCCAATCAATTGATCGAGATCAAGATATTTTCCATCTGAATCAATATAGCTAACAATATGTTCACCATGCTTTTGCTTGAGTTCTTCTAACAATGCAGCATGTTCTGGCGAACGGTAGGCATAATGCAATTCAAAGTCTGCACCACGCGCTGCCAGCTCATCCATTTGCGGTACAAACGGCGTAATCCCGATACCACCTGCAATTAAAATATGTTTCTCACCTTCTTCCGCCAACGGAAATAAATTCTTTGGTTCAGAAATCAGAATTTCACAGCCTTCATTGCACTGATCATGCATATAAACGGAGCCGCCTTTACCTTCGACATCCTTACGTACACAGACTTGGTAAGTCGAAAGATCTTGAGCACAACTCATCAGTGAATAGGCATTGGACAGTTGATCATTCATTTTGACAATGATATGACTGCCACCATTAAACTGAGGAAAATTTTGTCCGTCCTGACGTTTAAATGTGAACCGTTTAATCAATGGGGTCAGTTGCTCTACACGAGTGACCACTGATGGGAACATTTCATAATGACTAGCCATGTCTAAATCCTCTTTACCGCATACTGCTCATCTAAGCATTTTCTAATTTTAACTGCATATTGCCTGTTGACCCTCGATGAAGAGAGTCCCAACAGGCATTGTTGCTATAATCCTAAACACATATATTTAATGGTCATGAACTCTTCTAAACCGTATTTAGAACCTTCACGCCCCACACCAGATTGTTTAACGCCACCAAATGGCACGACTTCATTGGAGATAGCGGTTGAATTCATCCCGACCATGCCATATTCCAGCTGTTCAGCAACACGCCAGATCCGTGAAATGTTTTCGCTATACACATAGGCAGCCAAACCAAAAATCGTATCATTGGCTTGTGCGACCACATCGGCTTCATCTGTAAAGCGAATTAAAGGCGCGACTGGGCCAAAGATTTCTTCCTGAACAATGTCCATATCTCGCGATACGTCGGTTAACACGGTCGGTTCAAAGAAGGTTTGTCCAAGTGCATGTTGTTTGCCACCGCACGCCACTTGGGCACCTTTGCTACAGGCATCATCAATTAACTGTTGGGCTTTAAGCACAGCCTTTTCATTGATTAACGGGCCAATCTGTACATTCTGTTCCAAACCATTACCAATTTTGAATTTCTGTACTTCTTGTACAAACTTCTCGGTAAATGCCTGATAAATTTTGTCATGTACATAAATTCGATTGGCACAGACACAGGTTTGCCCTGCATTACGGAACTTGGCAAAGATTGCGCCTTGAACTGCTTTATCCAAATCAGCATCATCAAACACGATCAGTGGTGCATTGCCACCCAGTTCAAGTGCCAGTTTTTTGATGGTATCTGAACATTGCTGCATCAATAAACGACCGACAGGCGTAGAACCTGTAAAAGTCAGTTTTTTGACTTTTTCATGGCTGGTAAATACCGAACCAATTTCTTGCGATTTACCTGTAACCACATTAATAACACCTGCTGGAATGCCTGCCATTTCAGCCAGCTTGGCAATCGCAAGCGCACAATATGGAGTTTCATTGGCAGGTTTGATCACGATGGTACAACCCGCCGCCAAAGCAGGCGCCGCTTTACGGGTAATCATGGCAATCGGGAAATTCCACGGCGTAATCGCCGCAACCACGCCAACAGGTTCTTTGGTCACAATAAAACGCTGTTGGCTATTGGTGGTCGGAATCACATCGCCATAAACGCGTTTGCCTTCTTCCGCAAACCATTGAATAAATGAAGCCGCATATTTCACTTCACCCAATGCTTCAGCTAAAGGTTTCCCCTGCTCAATGGTCATGATCCGTGCCAGTTCATCAGCGTGACTCAAAACCAGTTGATGCCAAGCCAATAACAGATCTGCACGTTTTTGTGCCGTTAATCCTTTCCATGCTGCTAAAGCCTGATACGCCACTTCAACCGCTTCAGTAGCTTCCGCAGCACCCATATTCGGAATCAAGCCAATTTCTTCACCCGTGGCTGGATTGGTCACAGGAATAGTGGCACTAGATTGCGCATTAACCCACTGGCCATTAATCAATCCGTGTTGTTGAAATAATTGACTTCCTTGCAAACTTGACATGTCATCATCCTATCAATTGAAAGCAAGGTACGGCTTTTTCCACCGTACCCTTAATGAGCCTGATACAAAATTATTTGTGATACTGCGCAACAAGATTCTGGAAATAAGCAATACCATGCTCACTGATGCCTGAACGTTGCTTATCGGTCATGATACGGCCCTGACCGCGATAACCCCGTGATTTCAAGCCACGTTGTACACTTTCAACCAGTTCAAGGTCTTCTGGACGGAAGACATTGCGATACCATTCGATCAAATCTTTCTGATCTTGGGTCAACTCTTCATTGGTAAAGAAAATATCGTAGTGCTGCAAAGTGGTTTCCGCATCCATCGGGAATTCATAGATCACAGTCATGAAATTTGCACCGGGTGGCACGTTAAACATGGTGCACGGCCATGTCCAGAAACCGCTAAAAGTCGGGTCTTTGACTGATGGATCAAGCTTGAAGGACTTCTCTGAAGAACGTGCATAACCATATTGCAGCGTCCAATTTTGATGGGTGGTGTGCCAGTATTTATCCACCTGTACCGAGTCTGCAAAACCAGGATGCGCTGGACCACAGTGATAACATTCTAAATAGTTATCCACGATCACTTTCCAGTTTGCAGGCGTTTCCGTTACGAAACGCGCAGCCAGTTTCAAGTCTTTGATCACAGCACAAGCTTCATTGAGTTTCTGTGCAAATTCAGGCAATTGATCTTCAACACAAGTGGCATTTTCATCCATATTGATAAAGACAAAACCACCATATTCTTCAACTTTTAACGGCACCATGCTTGAGTTTTGCTTGTCGAAAGACTCAACATGATCACAGTTACGCGCCAATGCCAAACTACCATCCAGCTTAAATGTCCATGCATGATACGGACAGGTAATCACATTTTTCGCTTTGCCACTGCCACTTAACAACTCATGACCACGATGCGGGCAGACATTATAAAATGCACGTAATACGCTGTCTTTGCCACGAATCACGATAATATTTTCACCAATCACCTTACGGGTAATATAGTCATTGGCTTGGGCAACTTCACTGCCATGTGCCACGCAAATCCAGCTTTTCGCAAAAATTTCTTCTTTTTCACGCTCAAATACCTGAGATGAGGTATAGAACACTTTTGGAAATGTCCACGCCACATTTGGGTTTGAACAGAAATCTTCTGGTAATTTTTCAACTGCATTCATGGTTTTACTCCATTAAACTCTTTTGTCCTAACGACCGTTTTATCAAAATTGGCTGATGTTCAAATCACTTGAACATTTGCTTTAACGAACTCAGCATGTGCTGATATAAATCCTGCACCACAGGACAATCACGTACTAAACGTAAACTGCCATGCAGTAATCCTTTGCCGAGATAAAACTCGGCGGCAATATTGGCTTGTTTTAACTTGTCCACAAAAATACGTCCGTCGTCACTCAGTGGATCGTATTCTGCAACCGCAACAAAACTGCGCGGCATGTCAGAAAAATCCTGTGCATTCAGTGGCGCTAAACGTGTATCTTCCCAATCACTTTCATTCGGTGCATATTCCTTCAAGTAATAATGCATTTCCTCGAGCGTCAGTAACGGCGCATGTGCATGCTGCTGGCAAGACGCTGTATCAAAACTGCTGCTCAAACAAGGATAAATCAAGGCCAAACCACAGGCCTGATTACCTGTATGCTGTAGCTGAACCGCCAGTGCCGCAGCTAAATTACCGCCTGCACTGTCACCTGCTAACGCAATCTGTGCCGGGTTAATGTTCCAGTCTGCGCCATGCCCGCGTAGCCACTGATAAACCGTTTCACAATCTTCATAAGCGGCTGGAAAATGATGTTCTGGCACTAAACGATAATCGACACTCAGTACTGCAACATTCAGATCACGACATAAATATCGGGTGATAAATTCATGCGAATCCAGATTGCCCAGCATCCAGCCACCCCCATGGAGAAACAGAATACAAGGCCAACCCGCTTGAGGGGCCTCGCCCAGTGGTGAATACAACCGAACATTGACGGGATGAGTGGTATGCGCAACGGTTTTATCTTGAATATTGACCGCACCATCGCGTGGTAAGGTGTAATGCAGGCACATGGCATCGTAGGCTGCACGAATTGAATCAATATCATTATCCGCTGCTGAATAAATGCTGCTCCAATACACCAGACTTTGCATTTCTTCGCTTAACTCATAGCGCGTATTCGGTTGCTGTGTCATGACAATTCCTTTTGACTACTTTTATGTGCAACTGCTGTTGCCGCGATATCAATCTGCATTTGTTGATTTGAATCCGTATGCTCAAGCGCTTCCAAGTCATTAAAGCTATTCTGCTCGATCAAATGCGATGGCACCTTGGAATAATCCTCAATCAGCCACTTCACCAGCCCATAGGTCTGCACCAGAATAATCACAATAAACGGCAAGGCAGTCACAATGGTCGCAGTTTTCATGGTGTCTAACGGCGCCTTCGAGAAAATCATCGCAATTGGCACTAGAGTTAACATCACACACCAGAATAAACGCGCATTTGGAGACGGATCCTGCCCTTCACGCAAACCGCGAGTACAGGTTGCAGAGACGGCATAACCGACCGCATCCATATGTGCTGCAAGGAAAATCACCATAATGCCAAGGAACAACCACATCATCAGCTTGCCTGCTGGTAGTAAACCGAGCAGTTGACCGATCGCCACTTCACCGCCTTGCTGACTCAAGACTTGCGGGACATTGACCATACCGTGAATAAAGCTATAGACACTGTAGTTCTCAAATACACCGAAGATGAACCATAAACCAACGCTACCGCCGATGACCATGGCAAGAATCACTTCTTTAATAGTGCGTCCTTTGGATACACGAGTCACAAATAAGGCCACACCAGGTGCATAAGAAATCCACCATAACCAATAGAACACAGTCCATTCACGAGTGAATTTTCCATCGCCCATCGGGTCAGTAAACAGACTCATATCCACAAAGTTGGTCGCCATGAGGCCAAAGCTCATCAACGAATTATTCATAATGAATTGGGTTGGGCCAAAGCACAGCACATAGATCGCGAACAGCACCACCCCCAAACACACCATATGACTTAAGCGTTGCATCCCCTTATCCATACCCACATAAGAGCTCAGCGCAAATAAAATGGATACCGCTAAAATAATGATGACTTTGGTCATGAAGGTATTTGGAATACCAGTCAGTTGCGACAGAATGTTGGTAAAGGTCACAGCCGTCAGTACCAGTGAAATGGTCAAGGCACCAAACATACACAACAAGAACATCAGATCAACCACACGACCAACTGGACCCGTTGCTTTAAAACCTGTCACCGCTTCAATCACGGATGCCAAGCTCAAGCCTTTATTCTTTCTGACATGATAGCTGTAGCACAGTGAAATCGACGCCAAAGCATAGATCGACCATGCACTCAAACCCGAGTGAAAGAAGGAATAAGCCACGCTGTATTTCAGCGCTGCTGCCGATTCAGGTGCTAAATTTAAACCTGGCGTTTGGTAATAATAAGCCCAGTCCAAAAAGCCCCAGTACAAGGTGGAAGACCCAATCCCAGATAGAATGAACATGAAAATCCATGACATGGTACTGTATTGGGGCTTGCCTTCACCGAGCTTGATTTTGCCGTATTTACTAAAAGCCAAACCGAAGGTAAAAATAATTGATAAAAAAGCAAATAAAAGGACTGGCGTGGTAAATACCGACGTAGTCCACTGCATCCATTTTGCAGCCAGTTGTATCGATTCAGATGAGTAAATTGCTAGACCAGCCACCGATGTAAACACAACGGCAAGACTGGTGATCGCAAGCGTCTTATCTGTATAAGGTTTTGTAATTTGATTATCCATATCTATTCAATCCATCTCGGATAGTGACTATTCCCTAAGGGGTACTTACTCCATCGCGAATAAATCCATTTTTTGCTCAGTCACACAGGATGCTATTGCATCGCCCACTTCATAGGTTTTTGCAGTTCCACCGACATCTGGCGTTTTAGGGCCATGCACCAAAATATACTCAATCGCCTGCATGATTTCCTGTCCAGCCTGAATGACCTGTTCATCACCGTCTGCCAAGAAATCCAGCATCATCGCACCCGACCAAATTGCAGCAATCGGATTGGCAATTTGTTGTCCATAAATATCAGGCGCTGATCCATGTACAGGTTCAAACAAGGATGGAAACTTACGTTCGGGGTTTAAGTTTGCCGAAGCCGCCAAACCAATCGTGCCCGTACAGGCAGGTCCCAAATCCGATAAAATGTCACCAAATAAATTCGATGCCACCACCACATCAAAACGCTCAGGTTGCAATACAAACCGTGCCGCTAAAATATCGACATGCTGTTTATCTGCCTTGATTTGCGGATAACGTTTTGCCATTTCATCGACACGTTCGTCCCAGTACGGCATGCTCACCGCAATCCCGTTAGACTTGGTTGCAGCCGTGATTTTTTTCGCCTCACGCTGATCTGCAAATTCAAATGCATATTTCAAAATGCGATTGACACCATGACGGGTAAAAACTGCTTCTTGCAAGACAAACTCACGATCTGTGCCTTCAAAGGCTTTACCACCAATCGCAGAGTACTCACCTTCACTATTTTCACGAACCACATAAAAATCGATATCCCCCGGTTGCTTGCCAGCCAGTGGACATTTCACCCCCGGCATTAACCGTACTGGACGTAAGTTTACATACTGGTCAAAACGACGACGGAACTGGAGCAATGATCCCCACAGTGAAATATGATCAGGCACTTTTTCAGGCCAACCTACCGCACCAAAGAAAATTGCGTCATATTCCTGCAGCACTTCAAACCAGTTATCCGGCATCATTTTGCCGTGTTCTAGGTAGTAATCACAGCTGGCCCAATCAAAGCTATCCATTTGAAGTTGAATGCCATATTTGTCTGCCGCTGCCTTTACAACCTTGATGCCTTCTGGTAGAACTTCTAAGCCAATTCCATCGCCCGCAATCGTGGCAACTTTATACTTTTTTGCCATAACGCTCCCTTACACCTTTGGTTAATATCCTGAGCTGTAAACATGCTGTTTTCGGCAACAATGATCAATAAGAAAACTATCACCCCAATGGACACGGATCGTGAATAATCTACCTAACCTATCGGATTTAAAGGTTTTTTGTACAGTCGCCAAACGCAAGAGTTTTGTCGATTCAGCTGAGGAGCTGGGCGTTTCACCTGCATTTATCAGTAAACGCATCAATATTTTAGAAACCAACCTGAACTGCAAATTGTTCCATCGTAGTACCCGTCATGTCAGTTTGACCGAGGATGGCAAACTGATTCTGGATCGGGTCTCCAATATTCTGGATGAATTCGATGAAATCAGTGAGCTGGTCAATAACCCCTTAAGCACGCCAACGGGTCATCTCGACATTGTCAGCAGCTTTGGTTTTGGCCGAAAACATGTTGCGCCGATTCTGTCTAAACTGTTGACCATGTATCCAAAACTTGAGATCCAGTTCGACACTATCGACAACACCAAAGACCTGATTCAGCACAGCATTGATTTGGATATTCGAATTGGTAATGATATTGCCCCGAATATGATTGCCAAAAAACTGGTTTCAAATTTTCGGATTTTTTGTGCAGCACCAAGTTATTTGCTGAAACATGGGATGCCTGAAAATCTGGAAGATTTACGCAGCCACGATTGCCTGACCATTAGTGAACGTGATCAGTCCTCAGTCTTATGGAAATTGCGTCATACCTCGGAAGATATGTCCGTCCATGTCACACCGCGCTTCATTTCCAATAATGGCGAGATTATTCACCAGTTGGCCATTGAAGGACATGGCATTATCTTACGTTCGATCTGGGACGTGGCAGATGAATTGATTAGCGGTGAATTGCAGCACATTTTGCCTGAATACTGGCAAGATGCCGATGTCTGGGCGGTCTATCCTTCGCGTTTAAAAAGCTCGTCAAAATTACAGACCTGTATTCTGTTTATTCAAAATGAACTGATTAACCGTTTACAACATATCCAGAATCTGACGCGAGGAAAGCTGATTCAGCCAGTTGAGCCAATCAATCCAAATACTGAAAAAGTATTTCTATAATCGCGATAAGCTGCGTGCTTTCTTTTTTCAGCAATATCATGCACATTAGCGAGATCATGAATCAGCAGGCAGCCTATGAGCACGGCAATATTTGTCCTTATTTTAATTGCAGCAGCATGCCACGCCACTTGGAATGCCATTGTAAAAGCAGGGACAAATAAGTTTTTAACCACGGTACTGGTCACTGCCTCAGCAGCAATTTTAGCCGCGATCCTGTTACCCTTTTTTCCAATACCACACAGTGATAGCTGGCCTTATATTCTGGCTTCAACGGCAATACAAATTCTGTATTTTGGACTGGTTGCCAAAATCTATCGCGTCGCAGATATGGGCCTGACCTATCCACTAATGCGCGGCACTGCACCCCTCATTGTGGCAGTATTCGGTACATTTTTGCTGCATGAGCAACTGGAATTTAATACGTGGATTGGCATTATCACCATCTCCGTCGGTATCTTATCCATGATCTTGGCAGCCCCAAAAACTGGACGTAAAGGCATTGGTCTGGCCCTACTGAATGCAGTGCTGATTGCAGGTTATACGTTGCTGGATGGTCATGGGATTCGCCTGTCTGGCTCACCCATTGCTTATATCTTATGGAGCTTCGTACTTTCAGGTCTGATCTTTTTTATGTTTGCCTTGAGAATGCAATATCGCCAGATGGGTGCATATTTCCGCCTGAATTGGCATTTAGGCTTAATCGGTGGCATTGGTTCATTTTTTTCTTATGGATTAGCACTGTGGGCGATGACCTTTGCACCCGTTGCCGTTATCGCGGCATTACGTGAAACCTCAATTTTATTTGCCACACTAATCTCGATTTTTATTCTGAAAGAACGCATCAATGCAGTACGAATTATGTCCTCATGTCTCATTTTAATTGGCGCTTTGATCCTAAGAATCGCCTAAATAAAAAAGCCAGTCCATGACGAATAGACTGGCTTATTTTCGATATCGAATTTAGAAATAATAACCCAGCGATAAATAGAACAATTTATTCCATTGATTGCTGTCACCTTGAGCAAGGCCATCTGCACCACTGCCCGTCATCGGGTCATTGCGACTCCAGATATATTCGCCCTGTATGCCAATTTTTTTATAGTTAAAATACAGACCTGCGATTAAGCGATCCGAATCTTGATAGCCTGATTCATCTTTATAAAAACGGCTATAAGATACGTAAGGTTTAATATTTTCTAACTGATGGAATGGCTTGGCAAAGGTGTAATTAATTTCATTGGCCATATATTTGCCTTTATTGGCCACCTGATAGGGATAATCAAATGCCCCAATCGTCGAACTTTTCGGTAAAAGATCATCTGCATTTTTAACGTCCTGCTCGCCTGCCAAGAACAACCATTGCCATGCCTGATAATTGGTGGTGCTAAAGACACTCCAGGTACTACGATGTCCATCTCGATTGGTGCGATTATTTTCCAGTTCCGAATACCAGTAAGAGCCGCCAATTTCCGTCGAGAAATTCTGCGATTGATCGATATCAAATTTTCTAGATAAGCGCGTCACCCACATATTCTTTTCATCAATATCGGTGCCTTGAGTCAAATCATCAGCTCGAACAAAGTTACCACTATAACGACTGGAATCCTTGGATGTTCCTTTATAATTTCCACCATCTGTTGGATAAAAACCGAGAATGAAATTATATAAGTTGTCCTTAAACTGGTACTTCACTCCAAGGTTTTGAATATCTTCCAGTCCAACGGTATTGAGCAAAGTTTCATAATAGCTATTGCCCCACAGTCGTCCAAAGCCAAAATCAACCGATTGCAAACCGACTGTCACGCGTTGCTGATCTGAAAATTTATAGCCTGCCCAAGCATCTTTTAGAAATAAAGCATCACATAAGCGATCATACTGATAGCAACGCAAATCCATTGAGGCAATCCAATTTGGATTTTCATAACTCAATACCGCTTTGATATCCGCTAGTCGCCAGTCATCGTTCTTGGAACCTTCATTGGCCTCAACAACATAATCTTTATGAATATAACGGGTACGGATTGCACCTGTAAGTTTCAGTTCACCAGATTGTGTTTTCGGGTCACCGATACTTAAATCGGCTGCCAAGACAGGCATATTTGCCAAGACACCCATTGAACCTAAGAGAAGCAGTGCTTTTTTCATTGTTGTACGTCCTTGTTTAACCTTATATGAAAATGAAGAAATTCATGCTCACAAACAATGGTTAAACTATAAAGTCGGTCTTTACAGAGTGTGTTTAATGGAACAGGATTAAGCTCAGACAAGTATGGAATATCCTTTCTAGATAGATAAAGTCATTAATAATTGAATTAAAGCCAAAAGAGCATAACTGAGCTTATAACTATCGTAAAACCAAAAAAAACAGATAACTGAATATAAAACCATAACTTTTTATGCTGCTCTACTACGCTCTTAGCCGAGTTCAAATCTAAGCCATAGAATAGTTTTCTTTTTTTCAGAAATCTTTTTAAGCTCTTCTCAGAAAATAAGAAAATTGTATTAATAAAAATAACACCTAAAATCACTGCTTCAATATTAGCCACATCCATTGATTTACTTTTATACAAGCCACCATAAAATATACTTTTCAAAGCTTCATTTCGATTCACATATCTTGCTGCCAATTGGTGAAATATAGCCCACACCACAACCGACAATAATAAATAAATTACTAACAAGTCTTTAATTAACATAGAAATACTCATAAAAATACAATCCCGTTATGTTAAAAATAAAAGACCATAAAGTCTAAAATAGTATTAATTGTAAAAATAATTAAATCACACCTATTAATTATTGTTAAAACAAGGAACTAACATTAAAATAAGCTCATTTAAATTTCAATAACAGCTTAGATTTAAATGAAAAATATTTTAGTTCTCACATCACTTATCTTCTTGATCTCATGTGGCAATCCCCAACAAAATTCCACCTCAAACACAAACAATTCAGATGTAGAAAACGTGTATATCTATGATCAAGAAACCAATAAAAAGCTTAAACAAGCAGAAGATTTCATCAACAATGATCAATATAATAAAGCATTTCCGATTCTATTAGAGCTTGCTAAACAAGGGAATCCAGTTGCTCAGAATGATGTTGGTGCAAGTTACCAATATGGATTTAATGGTGAAACTAATGATGAAAAAGCTATTCATTGGTATACATTAGCAGCCAAACAAAACCATGCCCCATCAATACATAACTTAGGCTTAATAGCGTTTAATAAAGCAAAAAATGAAGATGACTATCAAAAAGCATTAACCCTTTTTGAAAAGGCAGCTCAACTGGGGTCCTATGAAGCAGTTAATTATATTGGTATATATCATATAAATGGTATTATTTTTCCTCAAGACTCAACCAAAGCACTTGGAAAATTTAAAATAGCAGCTGAGCACGGCAACGCCTCAGGTCAATTTAATCTTGGACAAGCCTATTACTACGGTAAAGGCGTAAAACAAAACTATAAAAAAGCATTTGAATGGTATACACAATCTTCTGAACAAAACTATGAGGCTGCGTCAATTCAGTTAGCAAATTTATATGCAAACGGTAAAGGTACATCGAAGGATATAGAAAAAGCTATCAACTTACTCAAACCAATAGCAGAGGATGGTAATGCTACTGCACAATACAATCTTGCTATAGCCTATAGAGAGCAAAAAAATGAAAAGGAATTTTTACTCTGGAAAAGTAAGTATGAGCGTAATCCCAACAAAACTGAATAAAAATTAACATAAGAATATTTTACTCATTTTTAGGCCCTAAGTATATTTTCTCTTCAACGACTAGTTCATACTCTATAAAAATTTCTAAGCCATTATCTGTTTCATTTTTTTGGTAAAACTAGGTTTGGCTATTCCTTTACAACCTAAAACTCCTCCATAAATAACTTTTCCCTCTTGATAAATTTCATAAGTAGTTTGAGAACTATTTAAACTATCTTCATAATATTTTATCCATAACATCTGAATAACTTGATTACTATTTTCTGCAATCAACTTTAATTCCTCATATGCATTTCCTACCTTAGCAATATCACTATTTATATGATCATTATGATTACTCTTATTAGTATTTACACTACCACACCCCAAAATCAAGAATAATAAAAACAATAAAACAGAAAATTTATTTTTCATAACTATTTATACATCTTCATCATTAGATATTTCATCATGCACAAGAATATTAATAATCTCATCCGTTGGTTAACTATCAAAACAAATCCTCTTAATGTTTTATTAGAAACAAATATTATTTATTATTTTTCTTCAAATAACCCTCTTCACCCAAAATTCCCCATTTACTAGAAAAATCATCTACTGCGATTCATATATTATCTCGACTCTTTAAATCCGAATATTTTTTTAACTACCTAACTATCTAGTTGCAGTAATTTTTCTGCTTCTAATTTAAAATCCTTAGTTAACTATTTCATCAATAAAACCAACCTCCATTCAAGTTAAAAATATTTAAAACACCAAACACCATTATATTAAGCGCCTTTTTTTAATAAATAATATTAGAGCTTAGACTTCCAGTGGTTTTCTTTTTCAGTATTATAATTTGGACTTTGTACATCAGAGTAAATATCAACCAGAAGCTGTATTGCTGGTTTATTTTTATGCATTGCTGATTTTTCTGCATATTCAATAGATTTACTTAGATCTTGATGAGTACCATTTCCTGTATAATATTTAAGAGCAGCATTATATTGTGCTTCAGGATTACCATTATTAGCTGATTTTAAAAACCAATTCATCGCCTGAATAGGATCTCTTACAACCCCTTCACCTTTTTTCAAAATTAAGAGCCACATTATTTTGAGACTTAATATCTCCTTGCTCAGCCGCCTTCATAGACCAATAAAAAGACTGCTCTAGATCTTTATTTACTCCAGTACCAGTATATAGTTGATAAGCTATAATTTTCTGAGATTGTAAAAATCCTAATTTTGCTGCTTTCTGGAGATATTGATACGCTTTACTCTTATTCTCAGTAACCCCCACACCATCATAGTAAGCTACACCAATATTATGTAAAGCAACGATATTATTTTTTTCTGCTGCTTTTTTATACCACAATAAAGCTTTTTGATTATCAATTTCTTTTACGTAACTTGATCCATCTTGGTATAAAAGACCAAGCTGCAACATAGCCTCATCATTACCAAGATTTGCAGCCTGCTCAAATAAATGAAATGCCTTTTTCTGATCATCAAAACTATCACTATTTGTTGCATAACTAGATGCAAGTATAAATAAAGCTTTAGAGTCACCTTTTTGAGCAGCTTTTTCTAACTCTTTTTGAGATGAAAACCCTGACTTTGATGCTTGAGAATCTAATGTCTGACTACTTCCCTTACTGCAAGCAGATGTAAAGACTACTAAAACAACAAAAATTAATTTTAACTTCATTAAGATAACGCTTATTTTAAATGATATCTGCTAAATTTTAACTAGAACTCAAACACAATTAAAACATTAATTAACATAAATAATTGTATTTATAGAGGTTTATTAATTTATTGGCAGATTTAACCTATCTCTTTATAACATCAGCTAAAATACACTTAAAAGTCTTCCTCATGTGCTAGCAGATAATTTTTTAAGTAATTTTATTGATATGACTAAACTATAAACCTAATCAATCTACCCGTAGAGTTTTGACAGATTTACCTAACTCATCATGTAACACCCCAGCAAATTGTTTTGAAATAGTAATTTAACCTAAATTTCTCTGCTTATGTTAACTTTACGTTCAATATAAGGAAAAAAAAGCCTCTTTATAGTAAATTATCAAATTATTTATGTTTGAGATAAAATATGTTATCTAAAAAAATTTTCTTAACAATCTGTTTACTTAGTGTACTGAATTCGGGTTGTGCAAAATCAACCGAATATAACACTAACACCAATAATCAGCAATATAGTTCCAACAATTCAAACATTGACATAGATGATATTAGAAGCAAAGCGGAAAAAGGTGATCCTGAATCACAATATAATATGGGTGTAATCTATGCTGATGGGTATGAAGATATTCAACCAAATATAAATGAAGCTATAAAATGGTATTTATCTTCTGCTAAACAAGGGAATGTTAATGCTCAATATAATTTGGGTTTTTTATATAGTAGTAATCCCAGTATTAAACATGATTACGAAAAAGCAAAATTTTGGTACAAAAAAGCGGCAAACCAAGGTGACATCCCTTCTTTTAATAAATTAGGCTATATATATAGTACAGGGCTAGGAGGAGAAAAAAATGAATTAAAAGCTATGGAATACTATTCAATAGCAGCAAACCATGGAGATCCAGATGCTCAAGCCAATATGGGGATTATGTTTTTACATGGTAGAGGAGTAACTCAAGATAAATTAAAAGCTTTTGAGTGGTTCAATAAATCAGCCCAACAAGGCATAAGAAGTGCACAATACAATCTTGCACTTATGTATTTAACTGGCGATCATATTAAACAGGACTATTCAGAAGCAAGAAAGTGGTTCTTAGAAGCTGCAAAGCAAGGGGATAGTAATGCACAATACCATTTAGGTAAAATTTACAAAGATGGATTAGGTGTCGATAAAAATTTATCTATTTCAAGGACCTGGTTTGAAGAAGCAGTAAAAAATGGGAATTCTTTTGCTAAAGACGAATTAACCCATTTTAATTAAAATATAAACAACAACAAGATTATTGAGATGAAAGCTGACTAAAATAAAATTATCAGCTTTCATTCTATTCAATTAATAACTTGATGGAAAACCATGTGCTCCTAGATCCCACGTATGTCCCACAGGCTTGTGAATAATTGAAGGACCATTAGGGTTGCCTGCCATTTGATTTCCTCTACTAATTGTTATTCCTCTAGCCTTACCACCTAGTTCATAATTATCTTGATAAACATATGGTGAAAGTTTATTGGTATGTGAACCAACACAATACTTTGTCTCCCCCTTAGCCGCACACCCCTCAACATATTGTTTATTTAATTCTCTTTTCCCATATATTTCTTCTCGCTCAAAAACTCCATAGTCATATCCCACACCAATTTTCTGTTCTAATGTTAAAGAACGCTGTCCATCTCCATGATAATGTGCTGCGCCACCGATACCTACACCAACAGTTAAAGAACCACCTGTAGATTTACCTGTCGCATACTTTTCCACAACCTCTTTGACATTTTTACTATCTTTATATTTTTCAAAAACCTCCCGGGCTTGTTTAACATTATCATAAGAACCTAAATTTAAGAATGAGCCATTTCTTTGCTGCAACCCCATCGGATCGACCCATTGAGTTGGATCACTTACATATGCAGAAGTATTTATACCTCCCTCAAGCCCTATCGGATCTTTACTCATATACCTTGCACTATACGGCTCATAATAACGATAACGGTTATAATGCAGTCCTGTTTCATTATCGTAATACTGACCTTGGAATCTAAGATTGCTCTGCTCAAATGGATTGTCCTTATTGAGCATTTGAATCTCGAGTGCAGTCCCCCATGTATCCTGAGTAATATCCCAGACACATTCACCTACGGCATTACTGAGTGTTTGCGGTGTTCCGACCTGATCACAATGATAAAAAGCGGTCTGCTCTAAAGCCACACGATTTTTACGTGTATCTGTACTCCAGATCGGATCTTTATAAATAGAATAAGGCTTGTTGAGGTATTCACTATAATCAGGTGTTTCAATTAGTTGAATAAAACCCTGATACCCTGCCTGCATTAACGGTACAAAGCTGTCAGGCTCATAAACATAATGTTTGGTATAAATTTTTTCAGAATGGCTCGAATTTTGGCTTGATTCCCAAATCATCAAATCACCATCCCAGCCAAATAAGGTGAGATCTTGGTTTGATGATTTCTTATATAAACGACGTCCAAAGACATCATAACCATACTGAGTCACTTGCCCATTCAAGTTACTTTGGATCAAACGGTTATGATTGTCCCACGTCAGCTTTAAAGTTTTACCATTTTGCGTGGTTTCAATCACATTGCCTTGCACATCATATTGATAATGCTTGCCTTGATACTGTTTGATTAAATTGTTTTTGGCATGTGTTGTCTGGTTGATTGGATCAACCAGATTCCCCGCTGGATCAAACTTGAAACTTTCATTTTTATGCTGACTCTTGGTTGAAATCAAACGTCCAATCGGATCATATTGATAATTCAGCTGTCCTAAACGGCTATCTTCGACTTGGGTGAGCAAATAGTTTTTATCATATTGATAATGTCTATGCGCTTGATAACGGAGTCGATCTGAGGTTTCTTGCTCAGGCTCAATCTGTTGAGAAATCAATAATCCGACATCATTATAATGCTTGGTTTGCATCAAACCATTTGCCAGAAAACGTACCGTTTCACGATGTAAATCATCTCGCTGAAAAGAAACAATATCCTGTTGGTTAAACGCAATTCCGTAGATGTGCCCTGAACCATAGCTTAGATTAGTCTGTTCCTGTCCATCCGGACGAATGGTTTTAACCAGATTACCTAATTCATCATATTCATAACGTAATACAGCGGTTAGATTTAACATTTTATAATGCTGGTGTTCACGCACCAATTGCCCAAGCTGGTTACGATACATTTGAACTTGGCTCTCAGCATTACTGGCTGAGCTTAATTGTTGATTTAAGTTATATTCAAAATGCTCTGTCTGGCTTTGGTGGGTATGCAGGTTGGTATAAGTTTTTGAAGCAATCTGTCCATCATCATGATAGCTAAATTCAGTCAAGATATTAGGTTGGCGAATCTGGAATAACAAACCATTTTCACTGTAGCTATAGTGTTTTTCTTCTCCATCAAATGCTTGTTCGCGAACCAACTGACCAAACTTGTTATAGCCAAACTGGTATTCAGCCTGATTCTGGTTAATGAGCTTTTGAATACGCCCTTGTTTATCCCATACATAACTAACACGGTGCTGATTGGCATCAATCCGACGCTCGAGCAAACCGACATTATTGTATTGATATTGAGTAATTAGGCCATTGGTATCCGTATGTTTAAGCAAGCGACCTTCTTCATCATGCTCAAACAGCTCTTTTAATCCATCTGGGTAAACAATTGCTTGAAGCTGGCCCTTATCTTTGCCTTGCATGCTATACAGATATTGAACTTTCTGCTCATTCGCTGCTTGCTGGGCACTTAGGTCACCTTCTTCATCATATTCCCATGTACTACTTTTGCCTGAACAATCAGTATAAGACAGCATTTGTCCTTGATCATTGTACTGGATTTTTTTGATACCACCTTTAGCATCAATCACTTCTACAACTTGATTACTGCTGTTGTATTTATATTGGGTAACATGACCTAAAGGATTAATCTCTTTGCTGACGTTGCCCTGTGCATCATATTCACGTCTCCAGATATTGCCTTCTGGATCTTTGGTTTCGGTTAAATTTCCTTGTTCATCATAAGCAAAGCGAATCACACCGCCATTAGGCTGTACAATTTTCGCCAGTTGACCCTGATCATTATATTCTTGTTGAGTTTCTCGACCTTCAAAATCAATTTGTCGGGTGATGCGTTTTTCACCGTCACGAGAATACCAAGACTCTCGACCATCGGCTAAACGGGTACGATAAGTAAAGCCATCCAGATCGAAATAATAGTAGGTTGGCACATCATAAGCATCGTAAACTGCAACTTGGCGTAAACGCGGATGCCATTTGAGTTTGGTATGAAAGCTGCCATCATCTGCCCATTCTTCAATGGCTTTTGCATTTGGCAACGTCGATTCATAACGAATATTTTGTCCACGACCTGTACGATCGGTATAACGTGTTAATTGGTGCGCCTGATTATATTCGTATTGACGTGCATGCCCATTTTGATCAAAAGCTGTAATCAAATTACCTTGAGCATCATAATCATAGCGTGCCCACGGCTCAATCTGCTCATCCACAAATACGGCTATAATCTTAACTTGCTCATTAAAAGCAAATTTTAGTTGATGCTGTGCCTGTTCAAACTGAAAATCAATTGCTTGTAAATATGCAATACCATCAGACAAAAGATAGCTTAGGCTAATTTTTTCATTGGTATCTTCATTAAATTGTTGAACTAAATGATAGGGCTGATCAAGATTAAATTGGTGGAAATGAAAGTTCCAATCACCACCAAAATTTAATAGCAAATCACCATTTTCAATTGGGTAAACTGTCATTCCTTCATAAGGCACAGTATAAGCTTGCTGCAAAATCGTAGATGGTAATGCATGTTTACGACCTTTGGCATCAATAAAGATATAGCCTTGTTCTTTTGGCAGGATCACATTGGAAAAAGGCATCATCCAACGAGCGCCCATCATCCCCTGATTAAACTCATCCATTTGTGAGTTATATTGGCGACTAAATACAAAACCAACTTTCGGTAAATAGAAATCGGCGTGCTGAACCCGCTCTGCACCAATCGAATAACTGATACTTTGGCCCGTTTCTGTGCCTTTACCTTCACAAGGGGGTGCATTTAATGCATTGGCCTGTAAGCTCACAAACTCTAAGGTATCCCCCTTGGTATGACGCTCATATTCTCCCGTCTGGTTAATCGGCACACTGGCATTACCTTTATTTTGTAGCGCTTTAATTGCCTTCAACGTCTCTTGTAATAACCAAGCCAGACTATATTTTTGTCCTGCATTTGCCTGTTGTTGTAAAGTCTGACTTAAGGCCGTCATGGCTTGCGCTGCTTCTTGTTGTAAGCGCGTTTTAATCGTTGGTTGAATCTTCGGCGTTAAATCGGCCTGACTTGGTTTACCCATTAAATCAATGAGTGGCACAGCCCAATTGCTGAATTTAAGTTTTGGATCTCTCTTCTCTGCTGTTGCACCTACCAATGTGGCAGTCATACTCGTGCTTACCGCTGTAGCAGGCACGGACAGGCTCTTTAAAATGCTGCTTCCTAAAGTTGTCGCCTGTGAGAGTAAAGTCGTTAATTTGGCTTGTGTTTCTTGTAAGAATTTTTCTAAATCGCCTGCCACCATTGCATTCAGATGTAAGCCCAAGCGCTTAATATCGGCTTCTTGGATCTTTCCATTTTCAGGATATAAGCATTGAGACATTAAACCGAACATCGGACGTAAAGCCATTCGTGCATGTGCTTCACTACTTGGCTCTGCAAATAATCCAATTAAATTTGCAGCTAGCAAAGCACCCTGTTGTACACCCGCATCCTCGGTTTTACTCTCTGTAGCGTAAAGAACTAGATCGAGTACACTACCTGTTAAGGCAAAAATATTGGCTACCGTCGGAACATTGGCATTACCCTGTAGCTGCTCTAAACTGGTATTACCACATACCTGTAAATAAAGCTGGATCTGATGGGCAATCATCTGCAAGTCAGTCACAGTGTTTACGCTGTCCAAATTAAAAACAGCAAGTTCAACCTTCGACGCTTTTTTATCTGTTGTCTGTTGTGTATTTTCTGTAGCCATTAAACTTAAACCTTAATTCATTTCAATACGTCTATTTTTTAAATCGTTACGCGTTAATTAAATTTGATCCTAACCATTGTTCTTGCCATGAAAACGGTCAACGATGCCTTGCTGAAGTATGGCGTCCACTTTGGTTGCTTGCATTAATTTGCTAGAAGCCTGATCTTTTACAAAATCCATGCCCTGTGCCTTGAGCATATCAACAGACTGACTCGGATTTTTGGCAATTTGCGCAAGACTTTTCATTTGATCTGGCGAAATATTGAGATTTAACTGTTTTGAAACAGCACTTAAAGCAGTATTGCTGACTTGGTCCTTAATTTGCCCAACTGTCTGATCAACCAAGCCGTTCAAAGTATTTTTTCCAATATTTTTAAGACTATTTTTATCCATTGAAAGTAAACCACTGGTCAACTGTTGCTTCAAATTCTGTCCCAAGGCACTGCTTAATGAAGCTGCAACTTTCTCCACAGGTTCAGCCCACTTATAATCACGTTTAAATTCACTACTTTGTGCCCATGCACTGGTTTCATCTTTCTCAAAAATAACTTTAGCAGCACCAGGCGCGATACCTGTGACTTGAGCAAAGCCATTTCCATCGAGCTTGCCAGTAATTTGCTTACCTAATGAATCAATGACTTTATAGCTGTTTTGTTTAAAGAAATTATTACCGCCATAGCTTCTTAATAGCTGTAATGCGCCTTTCAATGATTTAGCTTGAGGTAACTGTGGTGCATTGCTGCTTGCACTTGCGCCACCCATAAACAAATGCTGCCCAGCCTTCGCTTCAAATTTCCCACTGGTCACAGGGAAAATACCTGAGCCATTCAGCTTGATCTGAGAACCACCCGCGGTAATCACAATCTCTTTCGGACTACTGATTTCAATACGATCTTCGGTTGAAATAATTTGAATCCCTTGCTTGGCAAGCAAATCTATTCCATCTGACTGAGCCTGAACTTCAAACTTACCTTTGGCAGCCACCTGTTTAATCCCATTTTGTGCGGCAAACAGGCTAATTCGGTTTTGCGCATGCGTAATCAGATTCTTCTGCGTACTCAAATTGATACTATCGCCTGCAAACTGATTGATCTGCCCATCTGCGGATAAATGAATATCTTCATTGGTGCTCAGACCAATTCCAGCAGGTGAATTAAGTAATAACAGTGATTTTTTAAATTGGGCAATTTTTTCTTGAATCTGCTCTGCAAACTCTTTGAGCTGATCAAGCGATTCAATCTCATCTGTCTGCTGGTTCTTAGCCACTTCACTTAAAGCTTTGGCATTGCTCTGGTTGCCTTCCAGCTGTTGCTTGGCTGGTTGGGCATCAAGGTGTTCGCCTTGTGCCTGATCCTGCTTATGCGTGGAAACAAGTAGACCTTCTCCAGCTCGGACTGCACCCCATTGGTCGGTGCGTAGTTCAAAACCTTCACCTCGGTCTTCGCTTTCTGCCTTGTCTTTAGGATGGCTCAGTTTACCTAGATTCAGTTGACTGGCAGCATGGCTGCTTTGTAGTTGGGCACTGATTTGTCCTGTGGTGTCATCAAAACGCAGTTGGTTAAAGCCTTCGCCTTGGTATTCTTTGGACTTGATCCCTGCCAGTTTCTTGGTGTCTGGCAGCTTGCCTGCATTGTCGAACTTGGTTGGGCTGCGTTGTGCTTCGTGAATACGACCCACCACAAACGGACGGTCAATATTGCCATCAAAGAAGTCGATCACCACGATTTCATTAATACGCGGCAGGAAGCGTGCACCATAGCCTTCGCCTGCCCAAGGCGTCAGCACATCAACCCAAGCTGAATCGGTGTCGTTGTCATTGGCACCTGCACCACCATCATGGCTGTGGTCTTCATTGCGGGTAAACAGGAAGCGGACTTTAATTCGTCCCCATTCATCGACATGGATTTCTTCGCCACTTGGGCCAACCACTTTGGCACGTTGTGGAGATGCCGCTGGTCGGTGTTGTAATGGGTTGTATTCAGGAACCGTTTTGATGTTGCGACGTTGTAGTGTGAGTTGATTGGCTTGGCGTTCTTCTGTGTTGCTTTGTTGGGTGAGCTGCCAATGACTTTGTGCTAAGAGTTGATTAATCTGCTGCTGCAGATCTTTGGGTAAGTTGTTCTGGTTATAAAACTGTTTACCTGTAATCAGAAATTCTTTGTCTGCGCCACTGTGCTGGTCGATTTCAGGGTGTTCTGCCAGTTCAAACCAGTAACCGACATGGGTATCTCGGACGGTGCTCTTCGCCACGAACTGTTTTGATTGTTGGTCGTAGTATTGACCCAAATTTTGATTGAGCTTTTCAATTTGTGCATTGCCAGATTGGGTTGCGCCATCTTCACCATTGAGGTCTTGCATCCATGCTGGTGAGAAGTGCCATGCCTGTTCTAAACCAAGGCTGGCATTATCGTGTTGTTCACTATGTTTGTGTGTGCTCTGTACACTACCTGCACCTTCTTCCTGTTCCAGTGCATCGGCTTGCCAGCGTTGTACATACACCGCACTGGGTTGCAGGCTACGCTGTCCGACCAGACTGGTCATGCTGTCGTATTGTTCGGTGGCACTACTGCGGTGGTAGCGAATATGGCGACGGTCTAAGGCTTGGTACTGGCTATTGTCATCAATTAAACGAAGTTTCTGGGCCTGAATCTGTTCGCTGGCACTGGCGACTTTTAGCTTTGATTCATCAACCAGCCAGTTAATCCCTTCACTGCGCATCAGACGGGTCAGAAAGTCATAGTCACTTTCATTGGATTGCATGATAAAGGGACGGACGTCATAGTCTTGACTAAGTCCGCTTAAATCAAGCGTTAAGCTCGATGCAAATAAGGGGCTTTTTTGTTGCCATTCTTTGAATATGATTTCAACAACATCACTCACGCTTTTATTCATAAACACACGGCTGTTACGGCGTTGTTTCCACAGTGCAGTTGGGTCTTCGAGTGTCAGTTTATAGAGAGTTAAACTACCGTCAGACTGGCCTTGTAAGGCTTGAGTAATAATCCCCGTGACACGGCTCAGTTGGCCCTGATCCGTGACCGTATCAATTGCGGCTTGGCTACCAATAAATTGTTTAAGTGGAATGGTGGCATTGGTCGATAAACAGATCAGCTCTGCCTTAAAGCCAGCGTTTAATTCATGCTGGCCATCAATACGTTGCAGGAAGACTTGAGAATTTAAATTTTGATTTGAAAACTGAATATGGATCGCACGTTTCTGTGCTGTGAGGCCTAAACTTTCCAGAGCCTTAAAAATATTGTTCAACATTTTTTATAGAACATTTCATTAAATTTGCCATATTTTACTCAAAAAAACGATTTAATGTCTATACAGTTCTGTCTATAGATGACAATAAATGTCACATTCTATTTATTTTTTTAAACTTCCTTGTTAACTACGCGATACGTCCTTATTAAAAAAGTTAAAAAATAAACACCTTGTTTTTCTTTAACTTAGCTTCAGATGATTTATTTTACCAAGCGGATGGCTTTTGCATAATGTGTTGGGTTGAGCCTGATCACCAATATGCTCACCACCACTACCATTGCCAAATGCCAAATCCAGCCAAGGGTATAACCACCTGTAAGACCGTGAAATACAGCAAGTAGCCAAGGTGCAATGGCTGCAAGTAAGAAACCACCACCTTGCATTAAGGCAGAAAGCTGACCTGCATGTGCGGGATCAGCCAGATGATCGAGCACCACAATCATCAGTAAAGCAAAACTGCCACCCAAGCCTGCCCCTAAAACCACGACCCATAGATAAGGCAGATATTCAGGGATAAAAGCCAAGCCCGCAAATCCAAGCAGTTGCATGAGCAAAGTTAAACCAATCCAGATCCGGCGGTCTTTATTAGTGCGGGATAAATAAGGCAATAGCAGTGCTGCCGCAGCTTGACTGAGTGTCAGTAGCGCCATTAAATTACCGCTCGCTGTTGCACTCCAGCCCCGCTCCTGATAGGACGGTGCCAGCCATGCCACGATTGAGCTGTAACCACCATTGATCAGCCCAAAGCAAAAAATCAACAACCATGTCCGTGGCTGTTTCATAAACACGCCAACCGATGGAAGTTTGTATTGAGATTTTGCAGGTCGAGCCAAAAAACAACTGGCAAACAGCAATGCGGCAATTGCGGGTAAAGTGAAAATCGATAGACCAATTTTCCAGTCCCCGCTCATGCTAGTGACCATCGGCGCAATTAAAGCACCCAAAGCCCCGCCGCCCATCAACATGGCTGAATACAGCCCCATCATCGGCCCTAGATGATCCGCAAATTCTCTTTTGATCACACTTGGAAAGCAGGCCTGTACAATCGCCACACCTAAGCCAATGATGGCAGCAGTCAAAATCAGGAATCCACCATTCGGCACAATAAAACGTAATGCACATCCCAGACAGATAATCGCTAAAGCCGTCAGAATGGCCTTACGCTCACCCAACGCACTTTGTATCGAAGGCCCAACAAAGGCAATGATTCCCATCAGCAGCATAGGCACTAAAGTGAGTAAAGCAATCCCTTGCAAACTCAGGCCAGTCCCTGTTCGTATCGGATTCGCAACTGGCCCAATGCTGGTCATAAAAGGCCGTAAATTGAGTCCGACCAATGCCACAGTTGCGATCAGCATCGGACGATGATTAAAAGAGGTCATCATGATTTAAGCCAGTGATTTCCAGTACGCATATAAATCTGGTTTGTGCTCCAGCCGTACCGGAACATAGCGAATCTGCATCGCTTGCTCTGCAAAAGGCTTGGCGAGGTCTGCATAAATTTCGGCGGTTGATAGGCCAAAGGGTTCACCTGCTTCATTTGAATAGGCGTAAGTCACAGCCTGTATACCCGCCATACGCATCGCAGCCATACACATCGGACAGGGATGGCCACTGGCAAATACAGTGCATCCTTCTAAATTGGCTGATTTGAGCTGTTTACTGGCAGCACGAATGGCCTGTAATTCTGCATGGGCGGTGGGATCATTGGTGCTGAGAATCTGGTTGACGCCAGAAGCAATCACTTGCCCATCCTTGACAATCACAGCCCCGAATGGACGTCCACCTGCCTCACTATTTTGATAAGCCAGTTCAATGGCCTGCCGAAGAAAATCTGTATCGTTATTCATGTTCATACTCTCAGCCTTATTTTGCACCAGCCGCCAATAATGCATTTTCAATTGTCTTGTAACCGCGTGCCTGAGCATGAGCCAATGGCGTTACTCCTTCACGATCAGCGAGATTGACATTGGCACCTGCCTGAATTAGAAGGTCGACGATTTGCTGGTATTGCTTATCACCATTGCCCAACATGATGGCCTCCAACAATGCAGTCCAGCCCAGATTGTTGACATGATCAATCTTTACGCCTGCTGCAATCAGTGTTTTGACCGTTTCGACATGACCGCGCTCAGCCGCAGGAATCAATGCTGTACCGCCATAACGATTAGTACTTTTCAGGTCTGCACCATGTTGCAACGTCATTTTCAAAATCTCTAAATGCCCTCTTGCACCCGCATAGAGATAAGGACTGTCCTGAATATTATCTTTGGCATTGACATCTGCTCCAGCCTGAATCAAAGCTTGCGCAGCCTGAACACTGTTGGCACGTGTCGCAATCATCAATGCGGTTGAACCTGTTTGGTCACGCGCATCTATTTGAGCAGTTTTAGGTAATAGTTGCTCGATTCGGGCCACATCATTTTGCGCAGCAGCCTGACGTAACGCATCATTGTGCATTGGATCTCCTGAGCTTGCATAACCGCATGCGGATAATGTCATCACTAAAGCAGCAGCGATTAGGGACTTGTTCATCGACTTCCTCCATACAAATACCGAAAAGACAGCAAGATGCAGACAACGCTTTGAGTTGTAGCAATATCATCCTTGCAATCAATCAACTTGTGACTTGAGCATAACGAGATTCACAACTATTTAAAAATTAAATTATTGAATCAAATGTATTAAGATAATGAATAGTCATTTAAGTCTTAAATGGAAAAATAATTCCAAACAATGAGTTATTGCGATGTTTGATCCACGCTTGTTACGCGCCTTTGTCACGATTATTGAAGCGGGCAGTTTTACTTTAGCGGCAGAACGCTTACACATGACCCAATCGACCGTCAGTCAGCAATTGGCAAGACTGGAACAAGCTGTGGGCAAACAATTGATTGATCGGAATGCCCGCCCCCTGCAACTCACCAGCGCAGGCGAATATCTGATTAGCTATGCTCGACGTATTCTGGCACTTCAGCAAGAGGCACAAAATGTTCTCGGTGATCCGACGGGCACCATCCCGATTCATATCGGCTTACCCGAAGATATTATGAATACCGATATGGCGCTGGCATTAAGTGCATTTAGCAAACAGCATCGGAGTATTCGCCTTGATGTGACCGCAGGACTGAGCCGTGATCTGATGGAAGGCTATCGAAATGGACAATTTGATCTGGTCATTGTCAAGGAAACGCTTGCCAGCGCGGATCATCATGCGACTTTCCCTGAAGAAATGGCTTGGTTTGAAAGTATTGATCATGGCGGAAACTGGTCAGATCCGATTCCACTGGTGACCTTTCCACAAGGTGGGCTATATCGGGAAGACATGTTTGAACGAATCGAACGTGATCGGCGACATTGGTATATTGCCTTTACCAGCAATAGTTTAGCCAGCGTACTGGTCGGCGTCGAAACTGGACTCGGCCTCTCGTTGCTACCTGTTGCAACCACCAAAGGCTATCGGGTACGTGAATATCTTCCATTAGGTAAGGCCAATCCCATGACAGTTTCGATCTATGCTTGGGATAAGGACGGATTGGTGGCAAAGCTAGTGGAGCAAATGACCGCTGTACTGCAAAGACGTTTTGAAATGTCCAAAACAGAAAATTAAATCGTTAGCGTGAATCAAAAACTCAAATGATCCTTAAAATATAAAGAGCAAACCTTTCGATTTGCCCTTTTAGATAAGATCGGAAATGCTTTAAAAACTAAATCCAATATTTAAATTGATGCGGTAAAGCCATTGGTCACTATACGGTGAAACAGTTGAGGTATAGCCCGTTGCATTGGAAGCACCACCAATAATATTGGAGTTTTTACCCCAGGTATAATCGGCCCACACCATAAACGGCGAAGCAATAAACATCATCCCTGTGGTATTCATTTGTGAAGCTGACCAATCATCACGCTTCTTGTTCATATAGCTATAGTCATTATAGAAACGGATGGCTTTGAGTTTACCCATATCCTGCACAGGCAAGGTATAAGCAAGATTTAAACTGGCAACAGTGGCTTCCGAAGCAATAAAATATGCAGGCGTAAATCCATTGTTGCCCATCAAGGTCACATCATTACTAACCCCATCTGGGTTTTTGGCATCATATTGATAATGAATCACAGAACTTTGTAAATTAAAGCATTTGTAATTATTATCGGTATGTAGGCCGACCGCATAATACTGACCATTTTTATCAGTCGTTTTATTATGCAATTGCGCAATCGCACCTGAAACGCCAAACTCTTGCTTACCGAATTCGGTTTCCAGCTTGCGTACAATACGCGTATTAAATTGATGACGCTTTTCGTTTTGATAGGCTTTCTGATTCGGGAAAGCATTTTCTGAAAGATCGTCATAGGTTGCACTTTCAGGCGAGTAACGCAGACTGGTCTCCAGCATTTGCGGATAATAGCCGAGTTTTACATCCCAGTCCTTGTTATGAAAATTCCAGTTCAAACCTGGCGCAACGTTATTGCCGTAACCGAGGAAGAATGGAATATGGTAAGTCCAACCATTCTGCGGATAGGGATAGATCGCAAAAGGTTTATAGACAAAACCTGCTTCTATACTGTTATTTTCATCTAGGTTATAGCCAACATAGGCTTTCTCGACCGAACGCTTTTCCTGATCTTGAAACAGGTAACTGGCATTAAAATAGGCATCATCAAATTTACCTTTTAAGTCCACTCGAAAAATATCGAAATACAGCTTACCAAATCCACCATTCGGTCCTTCCCAATTTTCATAACGCTGATTGAGTCGTACCACACCGCCGACTTGTACTGAATCCGTACCATCTGCACTTTTCCATTCCAGGGCTGAGCTTTGTGCAAATACATTTGAACTGCTACCCAAATAAAATGCAGCAAATAGCATGGCTATAGAGGTCTTTTTCATCTCTTGATTCCTTGGTTTTTGTTCCAACGATCCTGTTGGCTAGCTTTTTTGTTTTACCTATAAAACATAGTTTTTATCGCTTTATGGGCAAAAAAATTTGCCCATAAAGCGGTCTTCACATCAGCACTGACTGCCAATGCTCAGCGGGATTAGTACAATTTTTTCTGTGGTGGCCCTGCAAAGTTCAATGGCCCAATTGAATTCATGTCCAGTTCAATTACGCTTGGACCTTTGAAATCAACCGCTTCCTGAATCACGGTCTTGAATTCATCCGCACTACCCACTTTCCAGCTCTTCACCCCCATTGCTTCGCCTAAGACTTTATAGTCTGGGGTATGCAATTCATTGAAATACTGGCGACCACCGAAGTAGTTATTTTGAATACCGCGCATCACGCCATAACCACCATCATTCATGATCATCAGCACCATATTGGTATTTTCTTGCGCCATGGTTGCGATTTCGCCGATGCCTAACATCAAACCGCCATCACCCACCAAGCCAATCACTTTCTTGTCAGGATTGGCAATCGAGGCACCAATCGCAGTTGCCAGACCTAGACCAATGGCACCTGCTAGAGAATGAATATTCTGGTTTGGCGCCTGTACTGGGAATAAGCGACTGCCCCAAGTACTTCCTGACATGGTAATGTCACGCACAAAAATACCGTCTTGCGGTAATGCGGCACGTAAGTGATCACAGATCAAGGCATATTGATCAAGCTGCTTGCGTAAAGCATCAATCGCAGCCTGTTTTGCCTGAGCCACTGCTACATCATAATCTGCGTCGACTTTGGAGATACCTTGCAAGCCCGTCAATACGCGTTGCAACACATCTTTGGCGTCACCACAGATAAAATTACGAACTTTGTAATTACGCTGTTGTGCGACTGGATTGGCATCAATCTGGATAATATTGTCAGGGAATTGCACTGAATAGGTCTTGGTTTCATTACTACGTAAACGTGAACCCACCACTACTAATAGATCAGCATCTTTAAGTAACTGCTCTACGCCAGCCGAGTTATGGAATGCGCCTAAACTACGTGGATGATCATCGGCCAATACGCCACGGGCATGTGTTGATGACACCACAGGAATGCCGAGATCAGCGATGGCTTTGACTTCTGCGACACTATTCAACGTACCACCACCGATCCAGAACACTGGGCGTTTGGCTTTTTTCAGTTCTTCAACGATTAAGTCGACTTCGACCTGTTCAGCTTGTGGCAATTCAAGGGCTTTTACTGGCCCTAAGTTCAGTGGCAAATCGATTTCTGCTGCTTGTACATCAATCGGTAACTCAACACTCACGGGCCCCATTGGTACCGTAGTTGCTACACGAATTGCTTCACGAATTACACCCACCGCATTGTCAGGACTGGTGATACGGAAAGCAGCTTTGCTTGATGCACGTAAGAAGGTCAGCTGATCTTTGGTTTCATGAATAAAACTGGCATCACGATCCAAATATTCACGCTCAACTTGCCCTGTTAAATGCAATACTGGACTACCAGCATTCATTGCTTCAATCAGTGAACCGACTGCATTACCTGCACCCGCGCCCGTACTGGTGAGCGCCACACCGAGTCCTTTAAAACGAGAGTGACCATCTGCCATCGTGACCGCGCCTGCTTCACCGCGTGCCGCCACAAAACGGATTTTTTCACGGCGACCAACTGCATCAGCAATCGGTAAGTTATGGATCGAGATCACGCCATAAATACTGTCTACTTGGTGTGCTTCTAAAACACGGGCGATGGCTTCGCCGACATTTACACGTTCTGTCATTTGTATATTCCTCAAAAACTGTTCATTCCATGAATGTATTAATTCGCCCAAGGATTTGGCTGCTCGCTTAATCCCATATAGATGCTTTTTTGTTGCATGTAAGACAAAATGCCTAAACGACCTTTTTCACGCCCGATACCACTTTCTTTAAAGCCACCAAATGGTGCAGAAATCGAGAATTTCTTATAGGTATTGATCCAAACCGTACCGACTTCTAAAGCACGGGCAATTTGCCATGCCTTACGATAGTTTTCAGTCCAGATGCCTGCGGCAAGACCAAAACAACTGTCATTGGCTTGTGCAAGCAAATCTTGTTCATCGTCATATTTCATTACCACCAGCACAGGACCAAAAATCTCTTCCTGACAGGTTTGTGCTGAATTGCTTAAACCCGTAATAATGGTTGGTAAGTAATAGCTACCTTTGGCAAATTCACCTTCGGTTAAGGCATGACCACCCACAAGGACTTGTCCACCTTCTTGTTTCGCGAGCTTTACATAGTCATCGACAGAAGCCAAATGCTTCGGGTTAATCAAAGAGCCGAGATGTACGCCTGCGGTTTCAGGATGTCCAACACGCAAGCCTTTGGTGATTTCAACCAGACGACTGAGAAATTGATCATAGATACTGCTGTGTACAAACAGGCGCGAACCCGCAATACAGGCTTGTCCAGCCGAACTGAAAATACCGTAAGCCACACCTTTGGCAGCCAATTCAATATCTGCATCTGGCAATACAATCGTTGGTGATTTTCCACCAAGCTCCAAAGAGGTCGTGATCAATTTATCGGCTGCTAAATGTGCCAAATGACGGCCAGTGGTCGTCCCACCCGTAAATGAAATCTTACGTACCAAAGGATGCTTTACGATTGCATCACCAATCACCGAACCGCGTCCGACCAATACACTGAGTAAACCTTTCGGTAAACCCGCTTCTTCAAAGATTTTGGCGAGTTCCAACGCAATCAAAGAAGTGACTTCTGCTGGTTTTAGAATCACTGCATTACCGCCAGCAAGCGCTGGTGCCAATTTCTGTACCTCACTGGCAATCGGCGAGTTCCACGGGGTAATTGCAGCGACTACGCCCACTGGTTCATGCACACTCATGGTCATAAAATCTGCGGCACGTTGCGTGGTCAACTCATCGTTCAAGGTTTCGCAGGCTGCTGCTACATAACGCGCAGTTGCTGCCGCACTCATGGTCAAGGCACGGGTTTCAGCCAAGGGCTTGCCATTATCACGGGTTTGCAACTTTGAAAGCTCATCGACACGCGCTTCAATAATGTCTGCTACTTTATATAAAATACGGGCACGTTCATGCGGCATGCTGTTGCGCCACTCAGCTTTACGCCAAGCCGCATCTGCCTTTTCAATAGCTTCATTGACATCTTCCAGACTCGCCGTTGAAATTTCAGCATTCACCGATTGATCTGCTGGAAATAAACTTTGAATCGTAGCGCCTTTACCTAATCGCCATTCACCTGCGATATAAATTTCCTTTACCATGATCAAATCCTTTTAAATCTGAATTGCTTCAACACTATTGCGGCAAGCGCGAATCACACTTAATGCAGCCAAGGTTGAGGTTTTTGGATTACTCGCCAATGGCACACCGACCAGTTCAATGGTCATTTCACCGAATACACCTTCTGCCACAATGGTGTGCTTGTTTTTGTTGATGCTCGGATCAACCGTCAGCTCAACCATAGTGTTATCCATGCCAAGTCCTGCCAGTGCAATCGTGGCTGCCACATTGGCATTGGCTGGAAACCTCAAGGCTGCTTCTCTGGCTGTACCACGGAAAAAAACTGTTGCTTCACTGACCTGATCGAGGTCAACCAATTGCTCTGCATAACTGCCACGCCAACTTTTTGGACTTTTACAGCCCTTATAGGTGACCTTTTCCAAACCACCTTCTTTGGCCGCAGAGATCCCATCGATCCCGGCAATGGCACCTGCCAATAAATGCAGATGCGCATCGTTTTGTTCTGCGGTTTTTTTCAGCTGAATTAAAAATTCGTTATCCGCCAAAGTCCCCACTGAAATCAGGCCAATGGTCCAGCCTTTTTCCAAGACTTTTTGCGCGTGTTCTTTCACCGCAGCCTGTCCTGCCACTTCAATCACATAATCAGGTGTCCCCTGACATTGTTCGATTGAACTAATCACTTGCACATCAGCCGCAACCTGCGCCTGTACTTTTTCTACACTGCGTGCAGGGACCACAATCCATTTAAGTTGCAGGTCTTGTGGCATGTGGGCATACACTTCTGCCGCCATCGCTCCAAAACCAATCATCATCAACTGTTTCATGTGAACACCTTATAAATGTTTGTTAAATCCACCAGAGACATCGAGTGTCGAACCTGTGGTATAGGATGCCAAAGGCGATGCCAAGAACACCAAGGCACGTGCCGGCTCTTCTGGCTTGCCTAAACGTTGCATTGGAATGCCACGGTTTTTGGCAATGTTGCCTGTCCACTGTTCCCATGTTGCATTTGGATCAGAACGGGTTTCAAAACGGCGTTTCCACTGTGCTGATTCCACCATGCCCAAAAGAATTGAATTGACACGAACACCGTACTGGGTAAATTCATGCGCAAGTGAATGGGTTAGATTCAGCAATGCTGCACGTGCAGATGACGTTGCAATCATGTGCGGTTCAGGTTGCAGTGCCAACAAAGAGTTCACATTGGTAATCGACCCATATGCCGAATGTTTTAAATCGTTTAAGAAAGCACGTACTGGATGTAATACACTGAAATACTTCAGTTCAATTTCTTTCATCCAGTCTTCGTCTTGGGTATTTTCAAAATTAGACACACGCCCCTGACCTGCGTTATTGATCAGCATGTCGACATTGCCCAGATTCTGGTTGACCTCTTGTGCAAAGCGTTTTACATCTTCTTTATCTAAAACATTGCAAATACTGGTGAAGATATTGGCATGCGGATATTTTTCTAAAATATACAGTTTTGATGCCGCCAAACGCTGCTCATCTCGACCACACCACGCCACCTTGGCACCTTCTGCAACTAAAATTTCGACTGCAGCCAAACCAATGCCTGACGAGCCACCTGTTACAACTGCTACTTTTCCTTCAACTTGGAAGCTCATATCCATATCTCTCGTTTAAGTCTTAATGTGCCGATAAAACAATGTCGTTAAACTGTTCAGGTTGATCGACATAACTCAGATGACCTGCATCTGTAATGAGATGACATCGGCTCAATTGCATTTCTACTGCAAGTTCCTTGATCGCTTGCGCAGGCGTAATTCCATCCTTGTCACCCGCAATCACCACACAAGGAACAGTAAGTGCTATTAAATAATTTCGAATTTCGTCATACGCCAGCAAATAAGATGCTCGGGTAAAACCATCTAATGTCAGTTGCCCCATCACTTCACTGACCAAAGCCAGTGCCTGAGGTTCCTGTTTATAAATCAAATGCGGTCCACGGCTGGCAGCCATGCCTGCATTGCCCAAGCTTTTCAACATATTCGGGCGTTTTTGATAAACCTGTGCTTTGGTATCTTCATCGGAACGTTGATAACCTTGTGCTGCATTGGCAATGATTAAGGTCTGTATCCGTTCAGGATAAAGATGGGCAAAAGCACTGGCTTGTAAGGCACCCAATGAATGTCCAACTACAATGGCTTTGGGAATGTTCAATGCATCCATCAAGCCCAATACTCGCTCCGCATAATCGGCTGCATTGGGTTGATCTGTGTTTAAACCATCGGATAAGCCATAACCTGGTGCATCCCAGGCAATGACATGAAAATGCTGACTGAGTGTCTCCAGCTGATTGACCCAGGATGCTGAACCTGAGCTAATTCCATGCAGCAAAATCAGCGGCTGGCCTTGACCTGCTTCACGATAAGCTTGCACAGCGCCATTTACGGCAACGGTTTTGACTGGATAATGAGTTAAACGCTCAATCAGTGTCATCATGTCATTCCTTCAACATTTATAAGATCAATCGGATTAACGTTTGATTTGAGACAATGGATGCTCAGGTGGATAGTTCGGAATGGTTGGTTTACCAGCACCCAACATCACACACATCAAGGCATCTTCCTGACCCGGATTGAACAGACCACGATAAATACCCGGTGGAATTGAAATCAGGTCACGCTCTTTCAATCTGGTCTCAAATTTTTCCCCGTTATGTTCAATGAACAGGTCAATTTCGCCACGCAACATGAAAAACACTTCTTCAACATCGTGATGAATATGCAAAGGCCCTTCACATTGCGCAGGTAAAACCATGGTTGAAAAGGTAAAGTTTTCAGCTGGAACCGTATTGCCATCATTAACCACACCTGTTGCACCAGTACCCATATAACGCATTTGTGCACGACGATATTTCGGGTCATAGTCCGCTTGGAACTTCAAGGCATCAAAATCATATTTACGTGTTTCAAAGCGTGCGATACGTGTATTCAACCAGTCTTGTAAATTTGTACCTTCAGGTTGTGTCCATGATTCGAATTGTTGAGTAGTCATGTTTTAACTCCTAGGTTTTGTTCAATATTTTGATTAATAACGTTTCAATAAAGGAACTAAGAAGAACGACCCAATCACAGCGACGGCTGCCAAGAAGGTAATTCCTAAATTAAAACTATGTGTTTGCATCACGATGTAACCGATCAGAACAGGTGCAATTGCGCTGGCAAAATTACCCATTCCGTTGAAAATTCCACCCGCAGTTGCACCAACATCGGCAGTTGTTACACGGGCAAGTAAAGCGAATACTGCTGCGACACCAAAGCCCCAAGCCATTGCGCTTAAAGACATTGCTGCGATCACGAGAATCGGATCAGTCATAATGACCATGACATACATAAAGATGCCTGCCACCAATAGGCCACTGAAAACCTGAACAGCACGGCGGCCTAACTTGTCTGAAAGGAAAGCACCGATCACTTCACCAATCAGCATGGCAATAAATGGAAGGCTTGAATAAACACCAAACTCTTTGAGGTTAAAGCCCTTGTCCTGAATCAGATAAGAAGGCACCCAGCTATTTAAGCCCCAGAGATAAGTCATCAATGCAATATTGAAAATGCACACCAGCCAAAACGCACGGTTCTGTAATAGCACTTTGGTGTTGTGAATATGACCTTTGAAATTCAGGCGTTTGCTGGTTGATTCAAGTTCAATGGTTTTCTTGAGTTGTAAATTACGTAGACCAAATGCAATCGCCAGAAGTGCAACTACTGTTAAACCTGACATCACAAAAAAAGTGGTGTGCCAGTCGTGCTTCGCAAGCACTGCGGCGGTAATTGGAAAACCCAGAAATGCACCGATCGGCGTACCTAGCAGGAACATGGTCGAAGCGCGCGCTTGCTGGCGATCGGTATAGGTTTGCTTCACGATGGCATACGCCAATGCAAATAAGGGTCCCTCAGCCAAACCGAGCAAAACGCGTAGGATCAACATACCGGTATAGTTGGTGGTAAATCCCATACAGAACATTAAAATGCCCCACGATGCGACGCTCCAGAACAGCATTTTCTTCGGATTAAAGATATCGCCGAGGAAACTCAAAAAGACCGAGGAAAAACCATAAGCCAACAAGAAGCTGGTCATGAGCCATCCGAGTTTTGCCTTATCTTGTGCAATCCCCATGGCACCTTGGAAGTGTGGGTCAGCAAACAAGACCGCGATACTGATTTTGTCGAAAAATGCCAGAACGACACATACCATCAGGACGAAAGCAGGAACCCAATGCTTTAATCCACTTTTTTCTTCATTACTCATACTTCATCCCTTCGATTGAGTCATGAACCTGATCTAGGATCTGTTGACATTTCACAGTTGGTTTAAACGTCAAAAGACCCTAAGCTTTATGGTTTTAATTTCATTACATTAAATTCAGGGTCTGCTAATAATTTTGGGTCTAACTCGGTATTCGACTGCATCCAGCGCTTTGCCAGTTTGACCAGTTTTGAATCATTGATTGCGATCATGTTGAGTAAACGATTTTGATCATCTAAGTACAAATAACTACATTGATCATCTGCGCTTTTTCGAACCACAATCTGCCCTGTTTTTTCAGGTTGATAAGTGCCTAAAATCTGAATATTAAAATGATACTGATCTGACCATAACCACGGAATATCGCTATATTCGGTTTCAATACCCAGCATTGATTTTGCAGCGGCAATGGCCTGATTCTGTGCATTGGCCCATGACTGGATGCAATACCCAAGCCCCGGATGAATCGCAACATCACCTGCGGCATAAATATCTTGGTCAGAAGTCTGCCCAAAACAATTCACCACAATGCCATCTTTCACGTCCAAGCCCGCATTGACACCAAGCTCTTTGGCAATATCAGCACCTGCACCTACAACCACACAATCAAACAGCTCACTTGCATTAGGATGATTGACCACTTCAACTTTTTGCTGACCCGCTTCAATCAAATGCAGATTTTTACTGTCTAAATGAATCTGGGTACCCTGCTGCTCATGCATGTTTTTCAAGAACTCAGAGACATCGGGACTGACGTTACGCGCGCACAAACGACCGCCATATTCAAAAATATGAACCTCTTTGCCTTGTTTACGTGCCGTCGCTGCAATTTCCAGACCAATCCAGCCACCACCAATCACGGCTAACTTTTGCGAATGCTGCAAGATTTCGGCTAAACGCTCACAATCCTGAACATTACGTAAAGTCACCACATTGGGAATAAACTGCCACGTATTCACAGGAACACGCGCACGGCTACCTGTGGCAATCAACAATTTGTCATACGGTAAAACCTGACCGCTTTCCAGAACCACCTGCTTCTGCTGGCGATCTACCAGAGTAGCAACTGCTGGCTTGTGCCATTGGATATTAAAATCCTGCACCTGCTCTGGAGAAAACAGATGCAAGCTTTCATAAGTAGCTTCTTTTGAAAGTACCTGTTTTGACAATGGTGGGCGTTCGTAAAACACACGGTCTTCATTTGAGACCACATGAATTTCACCTGAATATCCATTCTGGCGCAAAGTACTGACTGCCCAACCCGCGGCTTGTCCTGCACCCACAATTACGATTCTTTCCATAGCTTGTTCTCCCTGCCTGATCTGTACTTATGCAGGTTTAACCTGACGACGGGTATGATCATCCAGACCGCCTTCAATCGCCCATTCTGTAAAGAGTTCCAGACGATGTTCTTCAATGCGTGGTTGCCATTCTTCGGTCAGATAGTCATCGTTGGTGTAATACTCAAACGCACCACCAAGCGGTGAATTGACATACCAGAAGTAAGCTGAAGAAATCGGATGACGTCCTGGACCAATGAAAGTCGACCAGTCAGAACGGTTCATGTGCAATCCACCACCAATCACCTCATGGATATCACGCACCACGAATGCAACGTGATTGAGTCCAGCAGGTTTATTTGGTACTGAAAGCAAGAACAGGTCATGGTGGAAACCTTTACCACGACAGCGTAAGAATGCACCACGATTGCGATAAGCATCCGACAAGAAGAAACCAAGCTTTTCAATATAGAACTGTTCCGTCTTTGCTAAATCAGGTGTGAAAAACACCACATGACCAATCGCAACAGGTTGTCCTTTGTCATATACAGGACTTGCTGCATTGACACGTTGTACATTGCCGTACTGGTTAATGCCTTCTGTTTTTAATGCAGGTAGATCTTGGGTAAAGCTTTTCTGAAAGCGAATCGTCATACCATTCGGATCTAGACACTGCACCATATCCGCAGTCGCCTGATAACCCTCTACATCATTTAGACGAAGTGCTAAATTTGCCAAATCCAGTGCAACATCATCTAGCCCCCAAGTCACTTCACGTAAAGTTGAACCTGACTCAATGGCTTTTGGTAAACGATGATCATCACAATCAAATAAGTAAATCTTGCTACCGTTTTGTGTCTGGTAAAGATCCGTCCCTTCAATATCTGACTGACTTTGCTTGAGACCGAAATCTGCCAAAAATTTATTCGAAGCAGCTCTGTCTTCAACGCCAAACTTTAAAATCTCAATCCCTGTAATCATGAGATTACTCCTTAATTAAAGACAAAACCGCCATTTACTGGAATATTCTGTCCTGTCACAAACGAGGACAAATCTGATAGTAAATAAAGGGCTGTTCCGTTCAAATCCTGTGGTAATTGCTGACGTTGAATCGCACGACCATTCACATATAAATCATGGCGTTCTTGTGGCACATAAGCTGTTGCTTCAACCAGAGTCAATCCCGGTGAAAGCGTATTAATACAGATATTGAATGGCCCAAGTTCTCTCGCCATGGAACGTGTCATTGCGGTTAATGCACCTTTGCTCGCAACATAGGCCATGAGGTTGGGAGCACCCCACAACGCTGTATCCGAAGCCACATTAATGATCTTGCCTGCACTGGACTGTTTGAGATAAGGCACCGCGGCCTTGGTCACTAGCCAAGTCCCTTTCACATTAATGTTCATAACACGATCCCAAAGATCTGCGTCATAATCCATCATGCTTTTACCGCCAACATTGGTTGCAAGTGCGGCACAATTCACTAAACCATCCATTCCGCCCATGCGCTCAGCTGCTTGCTGAACTGCTTGCTGGATCGAGTCTGCATTTGCCAGATCAATACTTACAGCATTGACCTTTAAGCCTTGTGCTTGCAAAGCAGCAGCTTCTTCTTGTACCAGATCAGTCAAGATATCAGCCATGACCACTTGAGCGCCTGCTTCCGCAATCGCTTGTGCAAAGTCTCGACCCAAGCCTCTTGCCGCACCTGTGACAAGGACTTTTTTGTCCTGTAACAATGCGACATTAACCATGAACTTCTTCCTGCATTTCAATACGGTTTGAGGTATTCAATGCTGCAATTTTCTTTAACTGTTTTTCCGCTTCTTTTTTCATTAAACGGCGTAAACGAGAGAGACCAACATCATGCTGATAAAGGAATTCGTGTTGACGGGCATTCGGCGCAAGATTTTCTAAAATAATGCGATCCTGTTCCAATACATCCCAATGCAATTTTTCTAAATGGTTGCGGTAAAGGAAGCGCCAGACATTACGTTGCCAGCCACTGACTTTACGGCAGCGCCAGAAAAATACACGGGTATTGTTGGCATCAATTGGCGTTGCATAACCCACGATCCAGAACTCGCCGCCTGGGCCAAAGTCTTTACGATACGGAATTGAGAGGCGTAACCAGCTTGCACCCGTATTGGCATATTCAACCCAGTCAAAATTTACGCCAATTTGGCCTTCTTTCTCAAAAACAAAACCATTGGGGGTTGAACGGTGTTTCATTTCCGCAGTACGGTCGCCCTCTGCCATTGAGTGTGACGTGCAATGTAAATAACTACCATGCATCGGGTCCATCACATTATCAATCGCATACTGATGATTTACTTTCCAGTCCGCCTGACACAAGAATGAACTCCATTCCTCACTTGCCAGTTGTTCAGGAAAATCTAGCGGCTTAGGCGCTTCATTGGCATCGATACCAAACCACATGAAAATTGCACCATGCTGCTCAATCACAGGATAGCTTTTGACACATGAAGTACCTTTCATTGGACAATCATGTACCGCAGGCACATCTTCCACAACGCCATCATGGCGAACTTCAACACCGTGATACCAGCAAGCTACACGATTGCCCAGATTCCAGCCTAAAGAAAGACGTGCGCCACGATGCGGACAGCGATCTTCCAAAGCATGAACCTGACCTTCTGCGTCACGCCAAACCACGATATTTTCACCTAAACGGGTAATACCGACTGGATTTGCAGCCACTTCCCAGCTTGCTAACACAGGATGCCACTGATCACGTAAACCTAAATCTAAATACTCTTCTACACTTGGAGTAACTGATACTGCTGCGTTCATCACTATTCTTCCTTGAATTAATAACCTAAACGTTGCATTTCTTCTGAGAATTTTTCAGAAGTCCAAAGCTCACCAGATTCACAGCGAAAACCTTGCTGGTTTAAAGACTGGACTAAATCAGTGAGTTCAGTGACGCCTGTAGAAAAGGCTTTGATGAGATGTTGAACAAAATCCTGTTCATAGACAGTTGGCTCTTTATAACGTGTTTGCCAAACCAGCAGCTCTGCCTGTCCTGGTATCTGAATATTGTTAATCCCTGCTTCGGTCGCTGGCGTGGCATGAATCCAGTTCGCTAGCTTCTCATTAAAAGTTTTCATGAGATTCCATCCTTTAAAATAAAACTTATAGTTGAATTTGAACGTCCTGCCCTTCAACACGTACTGGATAGGTGCACAAATCACGGCATCCTGGTCCACTCTTCAACTCACCTGTCTGGATATCAAAGATCGCCTCATGCAATGGGCATTCCACTGTTTGATCTTCGATAAAGCCTTCTGTTAACAAGGCAAAGGCATGTGGGCAAACATTCTCGATGGCAAAGTAATTATCATCGATGAAAAATACGCCAATTTTCTTACCGTCGACTTCAATGGCTTTCGGCTCGTCTTCGGTGATGTCGTCTTGCTGACAAACTGAGATCCAACTCATCCTTGCATCCTCATTTGTTTTATATATAAAACATTATTTGATATAACAAACTTTAGATAAGAATACTCCCATGATGTTTTTTCTGTCAAATTAAATATATTTTTAAAATTCAATAACTTGATTTTTAGAACACATTCTTTTACGTTTTACTAAAAAAATTTTGTTTTATATATAAAAAAATATTTAAACAATCTATTTGCAGTTACAATAGAATCCTAAGAAAACGAAATGTACTGATTTGCGATTTTTTGATAGGAAAATTGAACACATGAATTCAACAATTGAAACAGACTCCCAAGAATCTGATGCGATAAAAAATGAGGAACGCTATTTAGTCCCTGGCTTAGTACGTGGTTTGGCAATCTTGCAAGCGTTTAACCAGCAAACCCAAGAAATGACTATTACTGAAATTGCCGAAGTTCTCGATGTAAACCGTTCCAGTGCTTTCCGTCTGATCTATACGCTGGAGTCTTGTGGCTTTCTACGCAAAGCTTCACAGAAAACGTATGCTTTGGATTCGAAGGTCATGGAGCTTGGTTTTAATAGCTTAGCCAAACAGTCATTATTGGACTTGGCAACACCGCTAATGAAAGAGTTACGCGATCAGACTCAACTTGCCGTGCATCTTTCTATATTAGAAGGCACGCATATTGTCTTTATTAACAATATTCAATCCAATGGCACATTTACCAGTAATATTGGCCTAGGCACACGCTGGCCTGCCCATGCAACCGTGATTGGACAAATGCTGTTAGCGGATCTGACCGAAACAGAAATTAAAGAGCGCTATAAAGGTTTTAATCAATGGGACACTTTTTCAGAGCTAACCCCGACCAATCTTAAAGCACTATTACAACGCCTGAGTTTCGTTAAAACCCAACGCTCTATGGTGAGTTGGGGCCATTACAATCACGACATGGCTGCCTGTGCTGCTCCGATTTATAAACAATCTACCCATAAAATGGCTGCCGTTTTATCCGTGAGTTGCCCACTCGGTAGTTATGATGAACACTATTTTAGAAATGATGTTGCCGAGGCGGTCATTCAAACTGCAGAAAAAATTTCTAAATTTATTTATTAATAATCAAAAGCAGCAATTTTCGCTGCTTTTCTTTTATCAAAAAATCGATAACCTAACTTTTGTGCTTAAACCTCCGTTTTTAATTTACTTTTTAAGCGCTTATCCATTAACTGAAACATTGGTCGGGACAGATTCATCATCCATGTCGGTGTCGTATTTAATAATGCATTGGCAACCAGCCCCGCTTTACTGCTGACCCTATAAGATTTCCCTTTTATGGCTTTTACAATCCATCCCGCTGCGGCCGGCGTATCCAGCATTTTCATATGTTTATAAATGGCTGTTTTCGACGACATTGGCGTTCTGACCATTGGGAAATACACGATACTGACATCAATGCCTTTGTCCTTTAATTCCATCGACAAAGAACGGGAAAAAGATTCAAGCGCAGATTTACTGGCGAGATAGGCCGAGAACAAAGGAATCGGAACTTGCGTCGACATGGTCGAAATATTCACAATATGCCCTGCACCATTTTTCATAAAATGAGGTAATAAATGCAGTGTCATATTCACAGCAGCAAAATAATTAATCTGCATGGTGCGTTCATAATCATGTAAACGATCAAGTGACTCAAGAATAGGACGTCTAATTGAACGTGCAGCGTTATTTACCAATACATCGACCTTGTCATGCGCTGACAATATCTGGGTTACGCAAGCCTCCAGTTGTTCCTGATCGGTAATATCTGCTGGATAGATCGAAACATCTCCACCCTGAGCTTGAATCTTCGCCTGAATGCGCTGTAACTCTTCAGCTCGACGGGCAATAAGACAAACTTTCGCACCTGCTTGAGCGAGTTGAAGTGCGGCTTCTTCACCGATCCCACTTGAAGCACCTGTAATAATAATGGTCTTATTGCTTAAATTCATTGTTTTTCTCCAGCAGTTCAGTATTTAGATCACTACATCGTTGTCATTCAAAAATGTAAGCGCTTTTAATCCTGAATACCAATGAGTTTATTCAATATAAAGAAGAGAGAAAAATTATCCTGTTGTTTTAGCGAGATTAAAATTCATTTAGAAGGATGAATAAGTTTTTAATTTTTTAACGAAGTCTAGAAAATAGATTAATGTAAACAGTTGGATTTTGATGGTGTTTTCATTGTGATATAAGTTTGAGCATAAGTAGCTAAAATGACCATAACGGTGTCAATATACACCCGTTATGACCAAAAAAGCATAATAAATACATGATCTTTGAGTCGGTTAACGCCTGGATATCATAAGGTTAAGATCAGGGTTTAACACTCACATGCACCAAACATATTGTAGACAAAATTGACCGGTGCATCTTCAGGATAGACTTCCGTATCTTTCACCATAAACAAAAGGTTATCAGACAATACAATTAAAGAGCTTCCACTTCGACTTAAGATAACACCCTTGGCTATCTCCTCTTTCACCTTATTAATATAGCTATCAACTTTAATGAAAAATACTTTTCGTCCTGCGGTTATCTCAACTGGATTAATTTTTTTATATAAACCACATTTCCTACACACCCATTTCTTCATTTTGCAATCTCAAAATAAAAGAAAGTATAATAAAAATCATAACTTAATAATTAACACAGAAAGCAATTAAAATTACCAGTATATTCATTTCTGAAAAATCAAGCAAAAACACAAAAATTTAAAAATAAAAACACTATGGGACAAATATCAAAAAAAACTAACATTTAAAAGAATAAAAAATATAATTGAAAAATATAATAAATATGGATTTTAAAAAATGTCTTCCCTAGAAAAAATATCAATAATAGCGCTTATAGGGCATCTCACCAGTTTGACGATAGAAAACTATTCTATTGCAGAAAAGTTCTTTACCAAAGACTTTTGCTATATCGATCAGCAAGAAGATAAATTTATCAATATGATTTATTTTTTCTTAGAAAATATCAACGATAGAGATCACAATTATCAAATTACACAGATGAAGGAAATTTCAGATCAGGTTCACCTTGTACATCTTAAAAATGAGATCTTGATTGAGCCGCAACCTTATCATGACCTACTCAATCCACAGGATACATTTATTCTCATTATAAAAATGATTGAGGCTCAACCTAAGATTTCTTATGTAATCGACCTTAAATATAAGGATTTAAATCCAATTTATTCGGTTCTAAATAAATTCACCTAAATGTGAATAAGAACAAAAAACAACTCAATATAATACTGATAAAAACAATTTAATCACTTTAATAGCAGTTCAAAATAAAACCATCCAAAGTCAAAATCATGCTAAATCAATGTTTGTTTTATTAAAAAGAATATAAGCACCTACCCCTCTCCAAAAGAAATTCTATCAAATATTACAAATTAATTACAGTAAAAATAAAAAATACAGTGAAAAATAAAGCCTTAATTTGGCAAAAATAAACAACAAATTTAAAATAAATTATTATTTATGACTCAATATATATTTCTTAGCCCACTATTTTTTATGCAAATTTATTTTATACTAAATGTTTTTTTTAAAAAATATAGCTTTAGATCTGAGATCCAATCTCTATAAATATCATTTCCGATTACATCCATCCTTTTATCCAACTCAACAATAGAGACGTAAAAAATAAGGCCTCTATCTATAACGATGAGGCCTTATTCTTTGCTGTTATTTAAGTCAATCCAAATGCATCACAACTGCCCTGTTATTTTTCTGCTTACGCGTCACAATCAGTCCACAGATCACAACACCGACCGTGACACTTAAAGATAATGTTGTTTCATAACTATATTGCGGTGAAAAGAACATATAAGCCAGTACACTCAGGATAATAATGATCACAAACCACGTCAGCCAAGGAAATAGCCACATTTTAAATGGGACTTCTGTTCCTGCTTTTTCCAGTTTTGCTCTGAGACGCAATTGTGAGAATGCAATCACCAAATAAACCAGTAATGCAATTGAACCTGTGCTTGAGAGTAACAGTCCAAAGACCTTCCCAGGAAATGCATAGTTGATGATACAGCAGATTAACCCAATAAATGTTGATGAAAAGACAGCCACAGCTGGCACACCAGCATAATTAATCTTGGTGACTTTGCTTGGCGCTTCATGTCTAGTGCCTAAACGGAATAACATACGAGATGATGTATAAATAGCCGCATTCATACAACTCGCAACTGCAATAAACACCACAGCATCAATAATGAGTTTAGTAGCCGGTACATTCAGGCTCATGAGCACATATTGGAAGGTTCCGTATTTTTGCAAATCGGGTGAACGCCAGTCGACCAATGCAACCGCAATAAACATGGAGACCACAAAGAAAAGAATAATGCGGTACAGCACCAGATTGGTGGCACGTCTGATTTTTTGTTGTGGATTCGAAGATTCTGCAGCAGCAATCGAAACGATCTCAACGCCAAAAAATGAAAATGCGGTAATCAGGATCGCCGCTAAAATCCCACCCACACCATGTGGCATAAAACCCGCATTGTTATATAAATTAGCAACCCCACTCACATTTTGTGCTAAAGGCCAAAAACCGGAAATCGCTAATACGCCAATGATAATAAATGCAATGATGGCAACCACTTTGATTAAAGAGAACCAGAACTCGAATTCACCAAAGCTTTTGGTACTGAAAAAGTTGGCCAGACTTAAAAAAACAATAAAACAGAAAGCATAAGTAGAAACTGAAAAATAAGGAAACCATGAATATAAAATTTGAGCGCCAGCAATCGCCTCAACAGGAATCGCCAATACCCAAAACCACCAATATAACCAGCCAATGGTAAATCCCGCCCACGGGCCAATCGCTTTACGCGCATAAGTTGAAAATGAGCCAGTATCGGGTTCGAGTACTGCCATTTCACCCAGCATCCGCATCACCAAAAACACCATGATACTGGTGGTCAGATAAGCAAGAATGACCGCTGGGCCTGCCTTGGCAATCGCTGCCGATGAACCAACAAATAAACCTGCACCAATAACACCGCCGATACTAATCATTGTAATGTGGCGATTTGAAAGTCCTTCGCCTAATTTTTTTGTTTTAACACTATCCATATTTTATTCCTTAAAATAATTTGGGTTTGTTAACTACATGTTTAAATTCCTATTCAAATAAAAAGGGAAAACCAGCGGTTTTCCCTTTGACGCAAAAAATCAGTTTAAAGTTGGCATTGCAAATTGTTTGGCTTCACGGACCTGTGCAGATGGCCAGCGCTGGGTAATGGTTTTACGGCGTGTATAGAAACGGACACCGTCTGGACCATAGGCATGTAAGTCGCCAAATAATGAACGCTTCCAGCCACCAAAGCTGTGATATGCAACCGGAACAGGTAAAGGTACATTAATACCGACCATCCCCACCTGAATATGGCTGCTAAAATAACGCGCTGCTTCGCCATCACGGGTATAAATACACGTCCCATTGCCATATTCATGCTCATTGATCAATTGCATGGCTTCCTGCATGGTATCCACTCGCATCACTTGCAAGACAGGCCCAAAGATTTCCTGTTGATAGCTGGTCATCTTCGGTGTGACCTGATCAATCAAGGTCGGCCCGACAAAGAAACCATTTTCATAACCTGCGGGTTTGGCATCGCGACCATCTACCACAATTTTTGCACCTTGCTGTTCTGCACTTTGAATATAAGCTTGTACCTTATCTTTATGCACTTGCGTGATTAAGGGCCCAAAATCATTATTGCTATCAGCATAATGCCCAAATTTTAATTTCTGCATTTCTTGAGTCAGTTTATCAATCACAATATCTGCGATTTCATCTCCGATTGCGACAGCAACCGAAAGTGCCATACAACGCTCACCTGAAGAACCGAAAGCAGCGCCTAATAATGAAGTCACCACATTATCAATATCTGCATCGGGCATAATAATCGCGTGGTTTTTTGCACCGCCCAATGCCTGACAACGCTTACCTGTCGACGTTGCGGTACGATAAATATATTCAGCGATTGGCGTTGAACCGACAAAACTGATGGCCTGAATTTTTGGATGATGCAATAAAGCATCTACCGCTTCTTTATCACCGTTTACCACGTTAAATACACCATCAGGTAAGCCAGCCTGTTTCAATAATTCAGCCAAGAATAATACGACTGACGGCGCTTTTTCTGAAGGCTTTAATACAAAACAGTTACCACACACCAAGGCCATCGGGAACATCCACAACGCCACCATTGCAGGGAAGTTAAATGGCGTAATTCCAGCGACGACACCTAAAGGTTGAAATTCACTCCACGAGTCAATGTCTGGGCCGACATTTTTCGAATATTCACCTTTGAGTAACTCTGGCGCACCACATGCATATTCAACATTTTCAATCCCACGTTGCAATTCCCCTTTTGCATCATGAGAGATCTTGCCATGCTCTTGTCCAATCAATTCACAGATTTTGTCAGCATTTTCTTCGAGTAACTGTTTGAACTTGAACATCACACGCGCACGCTTGATTACAGGTGTATCACGCCATGCTGGAAACGCCTGCTCTGCCACACGAACCACTTCATTCACTGTCTGACTATCTGCAATTTCAACTGCTTTGCTGATTTCACCCGTCGCAGGATTATAAACAGGCTGTCTTTTGGCAGACTTGGAAACCACCTTTCCATTGATAAAATGTCCAACCACTTGTGTTGCCTGTGCGGCTTGACCATCATTGCTCTGCGTCGTTTCACTTGAAAAATGTTCTAAGTTATTCATCTCTTGTTCCTTGTATGGGATCATTTCTTCCGATTGATTTGGTTTTTAGTTAAAAATTGAATTTATTTGACCTGATAAAGTGCATCGCCAACCGCATTCATCAATCTGGATAATTGTGCTTCGGTGCTATTGAACATTGGGCCAAACTGTAAGGTATCTCCGCCAAAACGGACAAAGAAACCGGCTTTCCAAAGCTTCATTCCAAGTTCAAAACCGCGGATTGTTGCATCGCCATCGCGTGGTGCCAGTTGTACAGCGCCAATCAGTCCACAATTACGAATATCCAGAATGTGTGGTGCGCCTTTTAATTCATGTAGAAGCGTTTCAAAACTAGGCGCCAATGCAGCAGATTGAGCCAATAAGTTCTGTTTTTCCAACACATCCAGTGTCGCTAAAGCTGCTGCACATGCGACTGGATGTGCTGAGTAGGTATAGCCATGCGTAAATTCAACAGCATGTTCAGGTAAGTCTTGCTGCATAAAGGCATCATAGATTTCATGACTTGCTACAACCCCACCCAATGGAATTGCACCATTGGTAATCTGTTTGGCAAAGTTCAAAATATCGGGGGCTACCCCAAAATACTCGGCTGCGGTCCATTTCCCCATACGACCAAAGCCCGTAATCACTTCATCAAAAATCAGCAAGATATCGTGCTGATCACAGATTTCCCGAAGTCGTTTTAAATAGCCCGTTGGTGGCACAATACAACCTGCCGAACCAGAAACAGGTTCAATAATGACAGCCGCGATATTGGATGCATCATGCAATTCGATCAACTTGAGCATCTCATCTGCAAGCTCAATACCACCCGTTTCTGCACAGCCTTTGGTAAAACTTAAATCAGGTTGCAAGGTATGAGGTAAATGATCAACATCCATCAACTGACCAAACATTTTACGGTTACCGCCAATCCCCCCAAGACTGGTTCCTGCCACATTGACCCCATGATAACCTCTCGCACGACCAATCAGCTTGGTTTTGCTGGGTTTACCCTTAATTCGCCAATAGGCACGAGCCATTTTGATCGCGGTATCTGCTGACTCTGAACCCGAGTCAGTAAAGAACACATGCTGCAATTTTTCAGGCATGTGCTGAATGATTTTCTCAGCCAGTTGAAATGACAATGGATGTCCAAACTGAAAGCCTGGAGAATAATCCAGTTTTGATAGCTGATGACTGACCGCTTGCTGGATTTCAGGCAACGTGTGACCTGCACCACAAGTCCATAAGCCAGATAAGGAGTCATATACTTCACGGCCTGTGCTATCCACTAAATACGCACCTTTCGCCCCAACAATGATACGCGGGTCTTTATGAAAGTTACGGTTGGCAGAAAATGGCATCCAGTGTGCTTGATAATTCAGGTTCATCTGAGCACTTGGCTGTGTCGCTTCCAATGCATCATCACGGTCATTTGTTGTGTCGATATCAAACATAATCACTCTTCTTATTTTGTGGTTATATCTGGAGTGTACAGAGCCGAATAGTTTTGATAAATTCAAATTGTCTTGAGTTTAGATATAAAAAAGCAAAACTAAATGAAACCGAAAAAATTAAATCAAGTGACTGATTTTGATATAAAACTTCTCAAAATATTTAAAACGGTTTGCGATTGTCATAGCTTTAGTTCCGCTGAAAGCATTCTCGGGATTAGCCGCTCTGCCATTAGTCTGCATATGAGTGATCTGGAAAATCGCTTGGGCATTCGGCTCTGTCAGCGTGGCCGTGCTGGCTTTGCCCTCACCGATGAAGGACGAGAAATTTTAGAGTATATAGAAGTACTGACTGCTTCTATCGAAGACTTCCGCGCCAAAATCAATCAGATGCACAACCAGCTCAAGGGCGAATTTAATATCGGGATTATTAATAATCTGGTGACCATGCCGAGTCTGTATATCACCAATACGCTGGCACAGCTTGCAGAAGAAAATACCGAAGTCGTGATTAATATCAGTATGAGTACCCTCTCAGATATCGAATGTCGGGTACTGGACAACCGTTTACATGCAGGCGTGATTCCTTTGGTGACGCCATTGTCTGGACTGGATTATTTTCATTTATATGAGGAAAAGTCATTTCTGTATTGTGGCAAAAATCATCCTTTATTTAACCATCTGAATGAGATCAAATCGAAGGATCTCAACAACTGGCAAGCCGTGCTTCCGAATTATGCAATTACTGCTGAAGCATCAAAACTACATCAACTTCTGGATTGTTCGGCCACGGCCAGTGACCGCGAAGGGATTGCTTTTCTGATCCTGACGGGGAAATTTCTCGGTTTTTTACCCGATCACTATGCCAAGAAATGGGTCGAAGATGGCTTTATGCAACCTATTCTTCAAGAAGTCATGTACTACAGTACCCCGATCTGCCTGACGACGCATAAGGGCAAAAATTACAATATGGTTTTGAAAGCATTTATGGACATCTTGAAGCAAAAAATTATACCAGCAGCCCCGTCAATTTCCTGACCCAACTGATGCCCTCCATTGATATTCATCATTACCTTGATGCATGAATATCAATGAAGTATCAACCCGTAATAATCATTTCTCAGATGTATTAAAAATCATAACTCGCCATCATGTTCACACGATTATCAATCCCGTTACGGCCATCAAAAGTTTCACGCTCGCCATAAACATATTCGACGCCGAAGGTAATCGGCTTGTACGGGTTATACATCGCATTAATCCAGCCTTGCCATAATTCTTTATTCTGGGTGATATTGGTTTTCTGGATTTCAGCAAAACTGTTGTCGTCCTTGGCCTTCATATAGCCATAACCTAAAGTTGAGCGAAGCTGGGAATTAAATTGATGGGTGATCCCCGCAGAAATCGTATCGAACTCGTTGCTTTGAATATTATTTTTATCATCAATCACATAGCTATTATTGGCCCAGAGCAGAAAGCGCCCATCCCCTTTGACATGGTAATAATCGGCTTTTAAGAAGGTTTGCGGACTCAATTGATATTTTCCACCCAGTCCGACACCCCATGCCCATTCATTGTCATGACTGGTTTTTTTCTCAGCCATAAACGTTCGGCCTGACAGTAGCGAGCCATTATCAAATTTATGGTTCAGGCGTCCAACCAAGGCTGGCAAACGCATTTCATTGTCTGGATCAGAAGTTGCAGTATATTTTGGATCTTCAATTGCGACAGCAAAACTGGTTTTTGCCGAGAGGTTATCGCTATAACGCAGCATCGGTGAACGTAGCAAGGCACTACCAACAAAAGTGCCCGCATCTACGGTTTCTGGATAATATTCAGGTGCAATAAACGTCGACCAGGTTTGACCAATCAGCCATTGATCAAGGGTAATATAAGCATGACGGATACGAAATTGATCTCGCGTTGTACCGCCGAAGAAATCCATTTCCAGTTTACCACCCACTTCACCCGCGACACTCGGCGTTTTAAAATTGAGTCCAAAACGCGTAACATTGACAGTTGAGTGCAAACGGTCTTTTTGTTGCGCTTCCTCTACTGTATGTTCCAGCGGCACACCACTGATATTGTTATACATGGTCGATGCACCTTTGGCCTGATAAGAAGCATCGGCACGGATATAACCATATAAATTGACCTCTGCACCGCCTTTACTCAGATTCAGCTTAGGTGCTGTTGTCTCTGTCACTTGCGGTGAAGCCGCCACAGTCACTTGAGTAATAGGTTGTACCGGTGCTTTCTGCTGCACATATTGCTGCAACATCGTTCTTAACTCTTGCACTTCCTGTCGGAGTTGCGCAATTTCGGCCTGATCCGTTGCTGCATAAACAGGTGATATCACCATTGCAACAGACACTGCCAATAGGCTTTTTTGTACCGTTAAAATAAATTTATCCATTTAAATCAATTTCCTTGTTCGCAGATCTCAAATACCTTTTAAGATCATTCTTTATTTGTGTTTTTTCCTTTGCCTGAATCGCAATTTCACAGCACATTTTTTATTTTAAAAAATCAAAACCATTTGATTTATTTTGTTTTACCTCCTCTGTTTCAGTCCTTTTTTAGGTCTTTCTATTATTTTAAAATGACAAAACCAAGCAAAAGCAAAATGCTCTCAACACGACAATAGCAACTGATCAGCTTAATTTTTCTGTGCAAGCAAGCCTTGATAGGTCAAGGTCTGGCTAAAAACATGGACATTGCCAAGACCTGCATGATCGAGCAGTTGCTGATAATCCTGTAAACAGACCGTGAAGAAGTCCTGACTCAAACGATCCATCATTGCTTGGCTTTGTACTTCACTCAGTCCAGCAGCCTGACATAACAACGGCAAGGCTTTCATTTGCAGAGAATCTTCACAACGCATCAAATCATAGGTCATTAAAATTCCATCTTTTTTTAAGCGTTTTGCAATCTCAGAAAAGAAAGTAGGCTTGGACGCATGCGGAATAAAATGAGCAACGAGAATACAAAGTGCAGCGTCAAACACTGGCAGTTCGGATAAACAATTTGTCTCTCCATGTACAAAGGTAACGCGTGCTTGCTGCCCCATCGCCTGAATCTGCGCTTGTGACTTTTGCAGCATTGTCAAAGAAGGATCAACAGCCGTGAAAGTCCAGTCAGGATGCCTTTGTAATAAATATTCAAGCTCATAGCCTGTGCCACAGCCAACAATCAGAATATGCGCATCATTGCTCAAATTTGCCTGTAAAATGGCATCGACTTGCTGATGCATCAATTCATAAGCTGGAATCAGTTGACGGATATGATCGTCATAGCGCTCCACCACTTTCTGGCTGTTAAAATCTTTGGCCATTTTATCCCCTGTTTTTAATCGCGTCACACTCAGCAATAGAGAAAATCTTGAATGATCTAAGCACCCCAATTTTAGTCAAAGACTTCGGCTGTCAGGTTTAACTCCGCACGCATGATTTCCTGTAATTTAAACTTTTGCGCTTTGCCTGAAGCGGTCATTGGGAACTCAGCGAAGAATTTGACATAGCGTGGCACTTTATTATGTGAAATATGTTCTTTACAGAAGTGACGTATCGCATCTTCATCGCATTGATGATGTTCATGCAAAATAATACAGGCACAGAGTTCCTCACCATAACGGCTGTCTGGTAAACCAATTACCTGAACATCAGAAATATCTGGATGGGTATATAAGAAATCTTCGATTTCCTTCGGAAACAGGTTTTCACCGCCACGAATCACCACATCTTTAATGCGGCCTTTAATTTTGATAAAGCCATCTTGATCCATTTCGGCAATATCGCCGGTATGCATCCAGCCTGCTGCGTCGATGACCTCTTTGGTTTTTTCAGGTTCATCCCAATAACCAGCCATCACCGAATAGCCACGTACACAAAGTTCACCCAATACACCTTGCGGAACGATGTCACCCTCTAGATCGACAATTTTAACTTCTAAATGCGGATGGACATGCCCAACGGTACTCACGCGTTTATCAATCGAATCGTGGATATAACTTTGTACACTGACTGGTGAAGTTTCAGTCATGCCATAACAGATGGTGATTTCAGACATATGCATACGGTCGATGACACGCTGCATGATTTCACGAGGACATGGACTACCTGCCATGATGCCTGTACGTAAGCTGGATAAATCGAATTCAGCAAATTGCTCATGCTCTAACATGGCAATAAACATGGTCGGAACACCATAAGACGCAGTACATTTTTCCTGATGTATGGTTTTTAAAGACTCAAGCGGATTAAAGACGGCGGCTGGATAAACCATGGTTGCACCATGTGTAATACAGGCCAGATTGCCCATCACCATGCCGAAGCAATGAAATAATGGCACAGAAATACAGACCCGATCTTTTGACGTTAAACCAATACCTTCACCAACAAAATAACCATTATTGAGAATATTATGATGGGTCAGCATGGTTCCTTTCGGATTACCTGTGGTGCCAGAAGTAAATTGAATATTAATGGTTTCATCAAACTGCAAATGCTTGGCTAAAGCATGCAACTGATCTAATTGCTGTTGTGTCGGTTGTCCGACTAGATCTCTAAAACGGTGAATACCAGTATGCTGCTGCTCATCAATTTTAATGACATATTTTAAATGCGGTAACCGCGCTGAATTGAGTACCTTATCCGTACTCGAAGCCAGTTCAGGTGCAATCTTGCTTAGTAGTTCCTGATAATCTGTGGTCTTGAATTGTGCTGCAATTACCAACCCTTTACAGGCAACCTTGTTCAGCACATATTCCAGTTCATGACTTTTATAAGCCGTGTTCAGATTGACCAGAATAATACCTGTTTTTGAGGCTGCAAACTGGGTCACAGTCCATTCCACACAGTTTGGAGACCAGATGGCTAAGCGATCCCCTTTTTTTAATCCTAGTTTCAACAAGCTACACGCAAAGGCATTCACCTCATCCTGCAATGCCTTATAGGTCAATCGTCTATTCTGATGCGCACTGACAATAGCCTCCTGTTCAGCATATTGCACACAGGCCTGATCAAATTTTTCTCCAATCGTCATCCCCAACAGAGGCTGCGAACTTGTTCCAGAGGCATAGCTTAACCGTTGTTGTTGCATTGAATCACTCTCCTTGATTCTTTGTAATTCTGTTCTTCAGTCATTTAATTATTGTGAGTACGACTACTTTTCCAACATCCTGTTGTGCAATTTTAATGATTGTGTTTGCCTTATTTCTTCTGCACTGCATCCACACAAAAGTCAGCAATCTGTTTGGAAAAATAGTTTTTATGCTGCTGATCAAACTTGGTATTTTGCGCTGGATCTAAGGGTTCAACCACCACATAAGTCATGGCACCCACCACACACAATGCTGCGGTATTGAGATCATCCAGAACAAATTCACCACTCGCATTTCCATCTGCAAGGATTTTCTTAATACTTTGTTTAATCAACTGTTTCACACGAAAACGCTCATGTTCAACTGTTGAATCAACCGGTTCAAACATGAGTGAATATGCAAGCTGAGGACTATTCAGCGCCCGTTTTACAAAGGTGGTTACTGCTTTATGTAATTTCTGTTTTGCCGATAAATTACTTTCAGTAATTGAATCAATCACCAATAGTTCGGTGTTAATGGCCTCGGACAAAACCTCAATCAGTACCTGACTTTTATTATCAAAATAGCGATAGACCAGACCACTTGAAACGCCTGCTTGCTCTGCAATGGTTTGTATTTGTGCGTCTTTAAACCCTCCCTCCGAGATTAATTTTCTGGCTGAACTCAAAATCGCTTTGCGATTTTGTTCCATCCTCTCCTGCATCAAAGATGATCGTTTATAGCTCATGAATTTTATTCTCTACCAAATAAAATGAATTGTAAATCATTTTATGAATCACTATTCACTTTTTCAAAAAATCATTGTATGGTACTTCTTAAGCACATACAACAACGCTTTTTGGAACAACAAATATAACCAATGGGATGACAACACAATGAACCTACGTAGCTTGAATTTTGGTCTGGATGAAACGTTAATTGCACTACAAGATTCAGTTGCTGCATTTTGTGCAAAGGAGATTGCACCAATTGCTCAACAAGTTGATCAGGACAATCTATTCCCCGCGCATCTCTGGAAAAAATTTGGTGATATGGGCCTGCTCGGTCTTACCGTTTCTGAAGAATACGGCGGCACCAATTTAGGCTATCTGGCACATATCATCGTGCTACAGGAAATTTCACGTGCATCGGCATCTATCGGACTTTCTTATGGCGCGCACTCTAACTTGTGTATCAACCAGATTAACCGCAACGGTAGCCAACAGCAGAAGCAGAAGTATTTACCAAAACTGATTTCAGGTGACTTTGTCGGTGCTTTGGCGATGTCGGAACCGAATGCAGGATCGGATGTGGTGAGTATGAAACTGCGTGCTGAACAAAAAGGTGATCATTTTATTCTCAATGGTTCGAAAATGTGGATCACCAATGGCGGTGATGCGGATGTATTGGTGGTTTATGCTAAAACAGATCCGCAAGCGGGTGCCAAAGGTATGACCGCCTTCCTGATTGAAAAAGATATGAAAGGCTTTAGTCATGGCAGCCATTTAGACAAACTCGGTATGCGTGGTTCAAATACTTATCCGCTATTTTTTGACAATGTCGAAGTGCCTGCCGAAAACGTGTTGGGCGGTGTCGGTAATGGTGCCAAAGTGCTGATGAGTGGTCTGGATTATGAGCGTGCGGTGCTCAGCGCTGGCCCACTCGGGATTATGGATGCTTGTCTCGATGTGGTTATTCCTTACCTACATGAACGTGAGCAATTCGGTCAGGCTTTAGGTGAATTCCAATTGATGCAAGGCAAACTTGCCGATATGTATTCAACCTGGTTGGCATGTAAAGCCCTCGTCTATGCCGTGGGTGCTGCCTGTGACAAAGCTGATCACAACCGTAGTCTACGTAAAGATGCGGCCAGTGCCATTTTACATGCTGCTGAAAAAGCCACGTGGATGGCGGGTGAAACCATTCAAACCTTAGGCGGCAATGGTTATATCAATGAATACGCTGCGGGCCGTTTATGGCGTGATGCCAAACTTTATGAAATTGGTGCAGGAACCTCTGAAATTCGCCGCATGCTGATTGGCCGCGAACTGTTCAATGAAACCAAATAATAATCATAAATAAGGACGCAGTGTATGAACCAATTACAAAGCAAGATGAATGTTCGCAGTGAGGACTTTAAAACCAACCAGCAAGCCATGCAAACCTTGGTCACAGATCTAAAACAGGTGGCTCAAAAAGTGGCATTGGGCGGTGGTGAAAATGCCCGTCAAAAGCATCTGGCAAGAGGCAAACTATTACCACGCGATCGGATTGATCAATTGATTGATGTCGGTACTGCTTTTTTAGAAATTGGTCAATTGGCGGCCTATCAGGTGTATGAAGATGATATTCCTGCGGCTGGTGTGATTGCGGGTATTGGTCAAGTCAACGGTGTAGCCTGCATGATCGTTGCCAACGATGCAACGGTTAAAGGCGGAACATATTATCCACTTACGGTTAAAAAGCATTTACGCGCACAAGAAATTGCCGAACAAAATCACTTGCCTTGTATTTATCTGGTGGATTCAGGTGGTGCTTATTTGCCAATGCAAGATGAGGTTTTCCCAGACCGTGATCATTTCGGGCGTATTTTCTATAACCAAGCACGCATGTCGAGCCTAGGTATTGCCCAAATTGCGGTAGTGATGGGGAGCTGTACCGCAGGTGGTGCTTATGTACCAGCCATGTCGGATGAAACCATTATTGTACGTAATCAAGGGACGATTTTCTTAGGCGGCCCGCCTCTGGTAAAAGCGGCAACAGGCGAAGTCGTGAGCAGTGAAGATTTAGGCGGCGGTGATGTGCATACACGTCTTTCGGGTGTAGCTGACCATTTAGCTGAAAATGATGAACATGCAATTGCGATTGCTCGGAACATTGTTGCGAATCTCAATAAAAAGCCAAACGAATTAAATAAACAAGTTGATGAACCATTATTTGATGCATCGGAACTCTATGGCGTGGTGCCAAGCGATGCGCGCAAACCTTTTGATGTGCGTGAAGTGATTGCCCGTATTGTAGACGGCTCGCGTTTTGATGAGTTTAAAGCACGCTTTGGTTCAACACTCATTACCGGTTTCGCTTCACTCTATGGTATGCCAGTCGGCATTATTGCCAATAACGGGATTTTATTTTCTGAGTCTGCACAAAAAGGCGCACACTTCATTGAGCTATGCACACAGCGCAATATTCCATTGTTATTCCTACAAAACATTACAGGCTTTATGGTTGGTCGCCAGTATGAAAATGAAGGGATTGCAAAAAACGGCGCCAAATTGGTGATGGCTGTTGCCACCGCAAATGTACCTAAACTTACCCTGATTATTGGGGGTTCGTTTGGTGCGGGTAACTATGGGATGTGTGGCCGCGCTTATTCACCACGCTTTTTATGGACTTGGCCAAACTCTCGTATTTCAGTCATGGGTGGCGAGCAAGCGGCAAGCGTACTTTCGACTTTAAAACGTGATCAGATTGAGCAAAAAGGTGCCGAGTGGTCAGCGCAACAAGAAGACGAATTTAAACAACCGATTCGTGAACAGTACGAGCGCCAAGGCCATCCGTACTATGCTTCTGCCCGCCTTTGGGATGACGGTGTAATCGACCCAGCGCAAACTCGTCAGGTACTCGGTTTAAGTCTTGCCGCTGCGATGAATGCCCCAATCCAGCCAACCAAATTTGGCGTGTTCCGCATGTAAGAGGCGTATATGAGCTATCAATTTTTACAACTCGAACAACAAGATCAGGTTGCCTATGTTTGGCTGAACCGTCCTGAATTGCACAATGCTTTTAATACAATCTTGATTGAAGAGCTGCATGCTTGCTTTAAGCAAATTAATACACGCGATGACATTCGTGTTGTGGTTTTAGCGGGTCGTGGCAAAAGCTTCTCGGCAGGTGCCGACCTCAACTGGATGAAACAGGCAGGTCAGGCTTCTTCAGCAGAAAATGAAGCGGATGCATTAAAACTTGCACAAATGTTGGATGCACTGGCAACCCTTAAACAACCGACTATTGCCCGAGTGCATGGCATTGCCTTTGGTGGTGGTATGGGTTTAGCGTCAGCATGTGATATTTGCATTGCCAGCACTGATGCCAAGTTTTCAACATCCGAGGTTCGTTTAGGGCTTGCTCCATCTACCATTAGTCCTTATGTAATTCGTGCAATTGGCGCAAGACAAGCCTCTCGTTACTTCTTAACTGCCGAGCGAATTTCAGCACGTGAAGCCAAACAAATCGGTTTGGCCCATGAAGTTGCAGATGCCGAAGATTTAGACAGAAAAGTTCAAGAAATTATTGATGCACTCTTACTCGGTGGCCCGCATGCTCAAGCGGCCTCAAAACAACTCATTCAAATGGTGAGCAACCAGACCATGAGCAATGACTTGCTGCAACAGACAGCACATCATATTGCTCAAGTTCGTCAAGGCAGTGAAGCAAAAGAAGGTCTGAGTGCCTTTTTAAATAAGCAACAGCCTGCTTGGATTTCTAACTCGAATAACAACAATTAAGGACGATCATCATGTTTGAAAAGATTTTAATTGCGAACCGTGGCGAAATTGCTTGCCGTGTGATTCGTACTGCAAAAAAACTCGGTATTGCAACGGTTGCTGTTTACTCCGATGCTGATGCAAATGCGCAACATGTCAAACTTGCAGATGAAGCGATTTATATTGGTCAGTCCCCTGCAACGCAAAGTTATTTACAAGCTGATCGTATTATTCAAGCTGCCATTGAAACAGGCAGCCAAGCGGTGCATCCGGGCTACGGCTTCCTTTCAGAAAATGACCAGTTTGCACTCGCTTGCAAACAACATAACATTTGCTTTATTGGCCCACCAGTCGATGCCATTTTAGCGATGGGCTTAAAAGCGACCTCGAAAGCTTTAATGGAAAAAGCAGGTGTTCCTTTAACACCGGGTTATCACGGAACCAACCAAGATGCCGACTTTTTAAAGCAACAGGCCGACCGAATTGGTTATCCCGTTTTAATTAAAGCAAGTGCTGGCGGTGGTGGTAAAGGCATGAGTCTGGTTGAACGCAGTGAAGACTTTCTGCATGCCTTAGCCTCTTGTAAACGTGAAGCTAAATCGAGCTTTGGTAATGATGATGTCTTGATTGAGCGTTATGTGATTCAACCTCGACATATTGAAGTTCAAGTGTTTGGCGACACACATGGCAACTATGTGCATTTGTTTGAACGCGACTGCTCTGTACAACGCCGCCACCAAAAAGTATTAGAAGAAGCCCCTGCACCACAAATGCCAAGCGAAAAGCTCGATGCAATGCGCCAAGCGGCAATTGATGCTGCACGTGCGGTAGATTATGTCGGCGCAGGTACGGTTGAGTTTATTGTGGAGCAAGATGGAACCGCGTATTTCATGGAAATGAATACCCGTCTACAAGTTGAACACCCTGTCACTGAAATGATTACCGGTGAAGACTTGGTTGAATGGCAACTTCGTGTGGCTTATGGCGAACCATTACCTAAACTACAAAATGAATTACAGATTCACGGACATGCGCTTGAAGCACGTATTTACGCCGAAGAACCTGAAAAAGGCTTTTTACCTGCCATTGGTAAAATTGACTATCTGCACTACCCAACTCAAAACCAATATGTACGTGTCGACAGCGGTATCGTTGAAGGCGATGAAATCACGACATATTACGACCCAATGATTGCCAAACTGATCGTATGGGGTAAAAACCGTGAAGCTGCGCTTATTCAAATGCAACATGCTTTAAGCCAATTCCATGTCGATGGCTTAGGCAACAACATTGCTTTTCTTGAAAAAATTGTTCGTAGCGAATCGTTTAAACAAGCCAAATTGGATACCAACCTGATTCAACGTGAACATGATTTTCTGTTTAACACGCAACAGACAAAACCTGAGCTTATCGTCGCAGCAGCATTTATTGAGTTTCTCAGCAAACTTGATAGCAATTGCTCAAGCCAGAAACAGCTTTGGCAAGCTCAACCCCTATGGCGTTTAAATATTGCTTATCAGCACAGTATTAAACTGAGCTATTTAGATCAGCCCCTTACAATTAAATTTGCCTCAAATAAAGATGGCTTCACCGCAGAATATAACGGTCAAAGCTATCCGATTTCTGGCCAATTGATTGATGCTCATATGGCCTCTGTTCAAATTGGCGGGTCTCAGCAAAAGCTGTCTTTTAACCAAAATCAGCAAGGCATTACCTTGTTCCAGAATGGTCAAAGCTATAAGTTTGCTTACATTCGCCAAAACTTTAATCAAGCAGATCACCAAGCCGATGAAGGTCACTTAAAAGCACCAATGCCGGGTGTGGTCACTCAAGTGTTAGTAAGCGCAAATCATAGCGTGAAGAAAGACGATATTTTAATGACGCTTGAAGCCATGAAAATGGAATATACCATCCGTGCGCCTAAAGACGGCTTGATTATAGACTCGTACTTCCAAGTCGGTGATCAGGTCAAAGCTGGCGATGAGCTTGTGGAATTTCAGCCTGCTCAGGAGGAAGTTGCATGAGTGAGTTTGTCAAAATCGTAGAGGTCGGTCCCAGAGATGGCCTCCAAAACGAAAAACAGGCTTTAACTGTTGAACAACGCTTAAACTTTATTAACGACCTGATTCATGCAGGCCTGAAATCAATTGAAGTCGGTTCATGCGTTTCAGCAAAATGGGTACCACAAATGGCGCAGAGTGACGAGCTATTTAAGCAATTACCGCAAATAACCGATGTGCAATTTAGCCTGCTCACGCCCAATATCAAAGGTTTTGAAACTGCTCAAGCAGTAGGATGCAAAGAGGTTGCGGTGTTTACCGCAGCTTCTGAAAGCTTTACTCGTAAAAATATTAACTGCTCAATCGACGAGAGCTTTGAGAAATTTAGCGATGTCTTGGCTGCTGCAAAAGCACATAACATCCGTGTGCGTGGTTACGTCTCTTGTATTGTCGATTGTCCTTATGAAGGCGCAATTGCTCCTGAGCAAGTGGTGAAAGTGGTTAAACGGCTCTATGACATGGGCTGCTATGAAGTGTCTTTAGGTGAAACCATTGGCACAGCAACACCAGATCGCGTTCAAAAGGTTTGGCAAGCCTGTCTGGCTGAACTGGACAGCACCGTTTTGGCTGGGCATTTCCACAATACCTACGGCATGGCAATTGCCAATATTTATCAGTCTTTACAACAAGGCATTCGCATTTTTGACTCGTCTCTTGCAGGTCTTGGTGGTTGCCCTTATGCTAAAGGCGCTTCTGGCAATGTTGCGACCGAAGATCTGTTTTATTTGCTATCACATATGGGCTTTGAAACAGGCATTGACTTAGAAAAGCTGATGCAAGCCAGCCAAAATATTGGCAATGTACTCAACCGAAAAAGCTTGTCAAATTATGCCAATGCCTATTGGCAAACAAAATGTGCTTAGCCATATAGATTTGTATTCTCTTACTGTCAGGCAATATGCTTAATCAATTAAGCTTGATCAGAGCTCAACTTTCTCCCATTCTGCTCAAGAATTGGGACTAAATGCTTCATGTAATTTTTTTAAAATCTATTATTTATATCGGTATAAAATGCCTCTTTCTAAAGAAGCATTTTCTACTTTTAATTTTAAACCTTATTATTCTTTTTCTAACGCTCTCTCAAATTACTTATAAAAAATAATCCGTATCTTGCTGTATTTTTGGAGAAATATGTTGCTCAACCCACTCCAACCATGTCCGCGTTTTTACATCCACAAAATCCCGTGAAGGCAATAAGGTATACACCCCGATATCAGGAGAACGCCACGCTGGTAAAATACGGCGTAATCGCCCTGTGCGGATTGCATCAATCGATGAAAAAGTTGGCAATAAGGCAATGCCCATATCTTGTTGAACTACATCCAGTAACAACTCAGGCGTATCGGCAATGAGTGGGCCATTAATATCAATCTGATACGAACAGCTATTTTCACTGGTCAGATGCCATTGCGGAGTAATGGATGGATTGACCAAGCGTAAACAGGCGTGCTTCTGCAAATCATCCAGCGATTGAGGTTCGCCATGCTTTTCCAGATAAGCAGGTGAAGCACATAACACCGAAAAAATCGTACCAATGCGACGGGCCACAAATCTCGAATCCGCCAGAGATTCAGTCAAATAGAGACTCACATCAATGCCTTTACCTAAAAGGTCAGGTACATTTTGTGAGGTTCGATATTCAACCGTCAGGTCAGGATAGGTTTGACAGAACTCCGCCATCATCGGTGCAAGATAGTGATGACCAAAACTGGCCATACTCAGTACCCGTAAACGCCCTTGCGGTTTTGTTGCCATGCCCATTGCCTGTGCTTCAGCTTCTTCCACCATGGCAAGCACCTGACGACACTGCTCGGCATAGGTCTCTCCAATCTCGGTCAAGGCATGCTGTCGGGTTGATCGTTGTAGTAGTTTTGTACCTAAACGCCCTTCTAATTCGCTAATTAATCGCGAAACTTGCGCAGTTGTCAGTTCCATCTGTTCAGCGGCAGCCGTGAAACTCCCGCTATCAATCACTTTCAGGAAGGCATTCATTGCATGCAAGAGTCCACCATCAAGATTTTTGCGCATAACGTAAATATCTTTTTCTAAATTACGCATTGTTGCACCAGTTTGGATCAACCACAATGACATTAATGTACATACATTGATCAGGTCTTTTTTTATCCCGAACTGTTCAATCTTTTTAATTGTTATGTACTTACTCCAAATATTCAACCGGATGTTGAAAAAACAAGTAGTCAAAACTACGAGAATTCTAAGGAGATATAAATGAATATAGCGACAAAAGTTACTCCAAAAATGATCGCTACTAAGGATGTATCATTGGATGATAAATATATCAGTGATCACGGTTCAGCCTACATGACCGGCATTCAGGCACTCGTTCGGTTACCTCTAGCACAGACTCGCCGTGATGAATTGAACGGGTTGCATACAGCTGGCTTCATTTCAGGTTATCGCGGTTCCCCTGTAGGTAATTATGATAATTTCCTTTGGCAAATTGGAGGCATACTTAAAGATCACAATGTCGTCTTTCAACCCGGTATTAATGAAGATCTCGCGGCAACGGCCATTTGGGGCACGCAGCAAGCCAACCTCGCAGGCCAGGGAAAATATGATGGCGTCACCTCATGGTGGTATGGCAAAGGCCCGGGTGTAGACCGTTCAGGTGATGTGCTGCGTCATGCCAATCTGGCAGGAACTTCTGAATATGGCGGTGTGGTCGCTTTATTTGGTGATGATCACTCCTGTAAATCATCTACAGTTCCACACCAATCTGAACATGTCATGATTGGCTGTGGTCTTCCGATTTTCTATCCAACCTCAGTACAACATATTCTTGATCTTGGTGTGCATGCCGTGGCAATGTCACGTTTTGCTGGGGTATGGACCTCAATGAAACTGGTCAGTGAAATTGTAGAAACTTCGGCTTCCGTCAATGTAGATTTAGATCGGGTCGTTCCCGTAATTCCAGAAGATGTGGACTTCCCTGCCGATGGTGTCAATATCCGCTGGCCTGATCATGGCATTCAGCAAGAACAACGCCTGTATCAACATCGCTTACCTGCTGTGCTGGCCTATGCACGTGCCAATCAGCTGAATCAGACCACTTGGCCTTGTGAAAATGCCCGCATCGGGATTGTTGCCAGTGGTAAAGGCTATCTCGATACCATTGAAGCCTTACGCATTTTAGGAATTGAGAATGAAACGGCGCAACAGCTTGGGCTACGGGTTTATCAAGTTAGGTTGATCTGGCCTTTAGAACCGCAAGGTATTCGTGAATTTGCCGAAGGACTAAAAGAGCTGATTGTGGTTGAAGAGAAACGCCCTATTCTTGAATCACAGATCAAAGATGAACTGTATTCCCTGCCTGATGAGAAACGTCCACATGTCATTGGCAAAGCAATTCATGGTAAAGGTGAATGGAGTACCTCCATCGAGGAGGCACCGCTGATTGGTCATTATGAGTTCCAACCCGAACCGATTGCCAAAATGCTGGCAGCACGTTTTCTACAACTCGATTTACCAGAGAATTTAAGACAACAAATTCAGAATCGCATCGATTTATTGCAAAAAGCAGAACAAGAGTCACGCCGTGTGCTGGATCTGGCAGACCGCAAACCTTATTTCTGTAGCGGTTGTCCGCATAATACCTCCACCGTGGTGCCAGAAGGCAGTCGCGCCCTAGGCGGTATCGGTTGTCACTATATTGCGGTGTCACTGGATCGCGGAACGGAAACTTTCTCGCAAATGGGCGGTGAAGGCGTGAGCTGGGCGGGTGCATCGCACTTTACCAATGAAAAGCATATTTTTGCCAATCTCGGTGATGGAACCTACTTCCATTCAGGCTATTTGGCAATTCGACAAGCCATTGCAGCCAATATCAATATCACCTATAAAATCCTTTATAACGATGCAGTTGCCATGACTGGCGGACAACATGTCGATGGACATTTGAGTGTCGCACAACTGACTCGCCAGCTTGATGCGGAAGGGATTAAAAAACAGATCATCGTAACGGATGAACCAGCGTTGATTCATGCAGAAGAACACCTTGCGCCCAATGTAGAAATCCGCCACAGAAATGATTTGGACACCGTGCAACGTGAATTGCGTGAGATTTCTGGTGTCACCGCTTTAATTTATGTTCAGACCTGTGCCAGTGAAAAACGTCGTCGCCGTAAACGTGATGCTTACCCTGACCCTGCTGAACGCCTTTACATCAATAGTGATATCTGTGAAGGCTGTGGCGATTGCTCGAAAAAATCAAATTGTCTTTCAATTGAGCCAGTAGAAACGGCTTTGGGCACCAAACGTCAAATTAACCAAAGCAGCTGTAATAAAGACTTTACCTGTGTCGAAGGTTTCTGCCCAAGTTTTGTGACGGTACATACCCGTGATATGAAACGTCCAGCCAAGTTTGAGGGTTTTGCTACGGGTTGGCCTGAACGTCCGATTCTTCCTCAACTTGATACAACACCAAGCCGAATCATGGTCGGTGGTGTGGGTGGTACTGGTGTGGTCACCGTCGGCGCATTATTGGGAATGGCCGCGCATCTGGAAGGTGAATCAGCACGCGTCATGGACATGGCAGGACTGGCTCAAAAAGGTGGTACAGTTTATTCCTATGTTCAATTGGCCTCAGATGACGAGCAAATTTCCGCAACTAAAATCCCTGCGGGTCAATGTGACCTTCTTATTGGTGCTGATGCAGTGGTGGCAGGCAGTAATGCAGCCTTGTCACGTTTAAAACCAAATGCGATGGTCATTGTCAATGAAGATGGCTCACCGACATCTGACTTCATTAATAAACGTGACTGGTTTGCGCCAATTACGGATTTGATCAATCGTCTTCGTGGTCATGTCGACCAAGGTAAACTAGTATCTTTACCTGCTGCGCGTATTGCCACCCAAGTCTTGGGTGATGCCATCTTTGCCAATCAGATCTTACTGGGAATGGCATGGCAATCTGGTCAGATTCCATTACTGCGCGAAAGTATTGAAAAAGCCATTCAACTGAATGGCACAGCAGTTGAAAAGAATCTGGAAGCTTTTCGCGTAGGTTGTCATCTTGCAAGCGATCCAGATCTGGCGAAGCGTCTACTCGACAGTTTGCCAAAACAGAATGCGCCGCAAACGCTGCCAGAACTGATTCATGATCGTTCAGTCCGTTTACAAGATTATTGGAATGATGCTTATGCTGATACATACAGAAATCTTGCAGAACAAGCGTCCAAAATGTTGCCTGAAGCGCTTGCAACCACAATCGCCACACAGCTGTATCGTGTAATGGCCTATAAAGATGAATATGAAGTTGCCCGCTTGCTGACAGGTGCTAGCTTTAAAAAATCAATCGAATCACAATTCGGGCGTGGTGTGCGTTTATCCTATCACCTTGCACCACCGACACTAGGTACCAATGTACGCAAACGTATTTTTGGTTACTGGATGCGTTTCCCGATGATGCTACTTGCCCGCTTACAATGGCTGCGTGAAACTTTTCTTGATCCATTTGCACGTCAAGAAGAACGCCAACATGAACATGCATGGCGTGATCGTTACATTGGATTTGTGAAAGCACTTGTTGCAGCACCACAACAGCATGATTTGACAGTAGCTGCACAAATTGCCGAGCTTCCTGCAGAAGTACGCGGCTTTGGTCATGTCAAAATGCAGTCGATGCAAAGCGCAAATCAACGTTGGGATGAGCTATCTAAAGAACTCAGCAATAAAGGCTAATGCCTTAAAATAAATCACTGACTGGGCATGTCAAATAACAAATGATAGGCTCAGCCAGTCGATTCATAATTAAAAGTTGGTAGGACTGACTGATGATTTGAACTGAGAATATTTATCCATTAATACCCCTTCAAAGTGTCCACCTGATTTAATAATGCTTGCCCTTGAATAACACGCTGATCATTTTCTAAAATTTGATTCACCACAACCGACCATGGTGCATGTGAAGCAACATGTGGCGTGATCACCACTTTTTCATGTTGCCAAAGTGGATGATTTTCAACTAAGGGTTCTTTGCTAAAAACATCCAGAATCGCGCCACGTAAACGTCCAGAATCCAGATAATTTATTAAATCCTGCTCAACTAGATGCTGACCACGGCCACAATTGATGATACAGGCCTGTTCAGGAAGCTGATCAAATAAAGATTTTGATAAAATACCTTGATTACTTTCCGTAAGTGGCAATAAATTAATAAGAATTTCAGCCTGTCCTAAAAACGTGTCAAAGTCTTCATCACCTGCATAACAGCTCACATGTGCAATATTTTTCGGGCTACGAGACCAACCAGACACTTGATAACCGAGCGCAGCAAATTGCTCGGCCATATATCCACCCATTTGCCCCAAGCCCATAATTCCAATTTTCAATTCAGCATGTTCTCGTTGCGGATACTGCCGCCAACGTTGTTGCCGCTTTTGTACAAATGCCTGATCAAAAAAACGTTGATAATATAAAACGCCCCATTGCAAATAATCGAACATTCCCTTTTGATGAAGCTGATCAACTACCCGGCATACTTTATATTGTGTGCCAATTCGATCTAAATTGAGGTGTTCAACGCCCGCCGCCATCGAATGAATCAATTTTAATTCAGGCAACTTTTCTAAATGATCTAAATCTGGAAACCACGACACAGCAGTCGTTGCATAAATCGCCTGTTCGCTGTCGGCTAGGCAATAGGAGCCTTGTGGTGCGTATTGTAAAAAGGCATCTTCAAGCCATTTTTGAACTTTTGGTACAGTAGTGGAAATCACAATCATGCGCAGTATTCCTCACGCTGCTGTTCAATTAAAGACAAGGCCGCATTCCAGGCATTTAAAATAATCTGTTCCACACCTTTTGATTCGAACTGCTTGGTTGTATGTTCACATACCAGTTCGGAAGGAAAATGCAATTCTGCCCCACCTGCAAGTGCCTTAATTTGCGCCTGACATGCACGTTCTAAAAAATAAATTTCATGAAATGCACGCTGTACACTATCTCCTGTTGCCAACAATCCATGATTTCTTAAAATCATGACACGATGATCACCCAGATCCTGCACCAGTCGTGTCCTCTCTTCAGTCGATAGTGCGACACCTTCATATTCGTGATAACTGACTTTTTTATAAAATTTTAGTGCGTGTTGCGATATTGGCAACAAACCATGCTTCTGTGCTGAAACTGCAATTCCATCTGCGGTGTGAGTATGAATCACACAGTGAACGTCGGGACGAGCGGCATGCAATGCTGAATGAATAACAAAACCAGCAACATTAACCGTTTTACCTGCATCATAATGCTCTACGATATTGCCTTCACCATCAATTTTAACCAAATCAGAGGCTTTCATTTTTTCGAATGGAATGCCGTAGTGATTAATCAGAAAATGTCCATTCTCATCTGGTACACGTAGGCTGATATGGGTATCAATAAGATCTGTCATCCGATAGTAAGCAATTAACCGATATAAGGCTGCTAACTGACAGCGAGCATCCCATTCATTTGTCGATACAATCTCTTTTAGACTCATGTTATATCCCTATTTGAAGTACTTCCGACCTAAAGTACCGTTTTCATTTTCCAGAACTAAATATTATTAATATCTAATACTTCTAGCTAAAGTCTGGTTTTCTCTTTTCCATAAAGGCAGTCACTCCTTCTTTATAGTTATCTGATTGTCCTGCAATACGTTGAAATTCACGCTCCAGCTGCAATTGCTCAACAAAGCTGTTGTCTGTTGCGCAGTTTAAAGCTTTTTTAATCAATGCAATCGAACTACTGGGCTGCTCAGCTAACTGTTCAGCCAATGTGGTAACACTCGCTTCGAAAAGTTCATCTTCGTAAACCTCCCAAATCAATCCCCAATTCAAGGCTTTTTGAGCAGATAACTTATCACCCAACATAGTGAGCCCTTTTGCACGGGCCAAACCGATCAAATGCGGTAAATTCCATGTGCCACCTGCATCAGGAATTAAACCAACTTTGCAAAAAGACTGTATAAATGAAGCAGATTGTTTCGCCACCACCAAATCACAGGCTAAAGCCAAATTCGCACCAGCACCAGCAGCCACACCATTCACAGCAGCGATTACAGGTTTGGTCATATCTGTAATTTTAAGTACCAGCGGATTATAGAATTTTTCTAAAGCCGCGCCTGCATCATAATCTTGTGCAGCAATGACATCATGACTTCTTGATCTTAAATCCTGTCCAGCACAGAAACCTTTGCCTGCGCCAGAAATCACAATAACTTTTACTTTCTTAGAAACCGCCCACAGGTCTAAAACTGCCGCAATTTCAAGGTGCATTTGTTCATTGAAACTATTCAGCACTTCTGGGCGATTAAGCGTCAAATACCCGACACGGTTGTGTTGACGAATCAAAATATGTTCAAAATCCATTTCTCGCTACTCTCTGAAAAAATTTACAATCCGTGGACCAGACTCAGAATGAAAAGGCGTCTTCATCAAGTTCCATCACTGACTCTGCTCCAGAAGCAATAGAAGCCGCATGTGCTTGTGTACGATGTAATAGCTTCTGAAAGAAGAACTTCGCTGTGCTGAGTTTGGCCTGATAGAATTTTTGTTCTTGCGTGCCTTCAGCCAGTTTTTCATGGGCAACTTGTGCCATACGTGCCCAAAGATAGGCGAATACCACATAGCTAGAAAAATACAGATAATCGACTGAAGCGGCACCAATTTCTTCAGGATTTTGCTTGGCTTTTTGTGCAACGTCTTCGGTAATAGATAACCACTGCTGCTTCAATTCAGCCAGTTTTTCCGTATAAGCAGACAATGCTGTATTTGATTGATTCGTCGCAATAAACTGTTCAATTAAATCGGTCATGTTTTTTAGCAGTTTTCTATCAGACTTCAGTACTTTGCGCGCCAGTAAATCTAAAGACTGAATTTCGGTCGTGCCTTCATATAAGGTGGATATCCTTGCATCACGTACAATTTGCTCCATCCCATGTTCAACAATAAACCCATGCCCACCAAAGACCTGCACCCCATGCTTGGCAGATTCATTCCCCGATTCAGTTAAAAATGCTTTGGCAATTGGAGTTAAAAAGGCCAATAACTCATCCGACATTTTCCGCTGCTCGGGATCATCTGAAGTCTCAACAATATCGACATGCTGAGCCAGAAAATAGGCTAATGCACGTCCACCTTCTGAAAATGCTTTTTGCGTCATTAACATGGAACGTACAGCAGGATGAACAATAATGGGATCCGCATTTTTATCAGGACATTTTGCTCCAGATAAAGAACGCATTGCCAAGCGATCTTTTGCATAAGCTAAAGCGCCTTGAAATGAAATTTCAGAAGCAGCGAGTCCTTGTACTGCGGTTCCAATACGGGCGGTATTCATGAAGGTAAACATACAATTGAGCCCGCGATTTACAGGACCAATCAAATAACCTTTCGCACCATCAAAATTCAGTACGCAGGTGGCATTTCCATGAATACCCATTTTATGTTCAATCGCGCTACAGACGACTTTATTACGGTCTTCTAAATTACCATCATCATCCATATTAAATTTAGGCACAATAAATAAAGAAATACCTTTAGTCCCTGCGGGTGCCTGAGGCAAACGAGCTAAAACAATATGAATAATATTTTCAGAAAGATCGTGTTCACCCGCCGATATAAAAATCTTTTCCCCCGTAATGGAGTAGCTACCATCCGGATTTGGTTCTGCTTTTGTTCTAATTAATCCAAGGTCCGAACCCGCATGTGATTCGGTTAAACACATGGTTCCAGTCCAGACTCCGCTAATGAGTTTAGTCAAATACTGCTGTTTTTGTTGCTCAGTACCATGATGCTCAATGGTTCTCATTGCGCCATGAGACAAACCCGGATACATTGCCCACGCCCAATTAGAACCACATAACATTTCAGAAATAGCGATCCGCAACAATGTAGGCAAGCCTTGCCCACCATATTCTGGGTCAGCAGTTAATGAGGTAAATCCAAGCTCGGCATATTTTTGATAGGCTTCTTTAAAACCTTTTGGCGTTGTGACTACGCCTTGATTTAAATGACACCCTTCCTGATCACCATTTTGGTTAATCGGTGCCAACTCATTTTCACAAAAATCTGCTGCTGCTTCTAAATATTGATCAATTAATTCTCGATTTACGCTTTCCTGATATTTACTTAAACCTTGATAGTTCTGTTCTGTTTGAAGCATTTCATGCAGCACAAATTGCATATCGCGTAATGGAGCTTTGTATAAAGGCATAGTTTTTCCCTTTCACGTTACTGCCTGTGTGATAAGCAGATATCGTTTTTTCCTTGAATAGACTTTTATTGTTTCAATCTCACCAAAATATCAAAAAATTTCTTATAGCAAAATATATTTTCACTAATTTAATAAAATTATTGTCACCCAAATATAGGTATAAAATGTAAGTTCATGTTTTAAAGTACAAATATTAGAAATAAAATAACGGATATTGTTTATAAGAATAATTTTAAATTTTGTATTGCAAAATTTTATTCCGTAAAAATACAATTTATAGTATTGTGGTTAGATTGCTTAATCATCCAAGGACGATTCATGGAAAGCCCGAAATACACAGGTCTTGAGTTTTTAACCGCTTTAAAAAATGGTGAGGTATCTCCTTCTCCTATGGCTCACACGATACCGATGGAACTCGTTGCAGTTTCCGAAGGTAAAGCGACTTATAAAGTTACCCCTCGCAAAGAACATAGAAATATACAAGGCGGTGTACACGGCGGCTTTTGTGCCACAGCTTTAGATACAGCAACAGGTAGTGCAGCTCACACTTTACTTGAACATGGCGTTGGCTATGGAACCATTGATTTAAATGTAAAAATGATTCGCCCCATGCAAGTTGACACGTCTTACTATGCGACAGCCGAGTTGATTAATGCAGGCCGTAATATTATTAGTACCGAAGGTAAAATCGTAGATGAGAATGACAAAGTGTATGCCTTTGCCTCGGCAACCTTAATGATTATTCGCAAATAATAAAGTTTTAAAGCTCCTGCTTATGGAGCTTTTTCTTGCTTTGCAATCTTGCCCATTTCATAAAAATCTAAGCGATCAATCAAGAAACTCGTTATTGCCATCGCCATACCTAAAGCAGCACACGCTTCCCATCCCCAATGTTTCCACGCATACACTGCAATAAAAGAACCTAAGGCGGCTCCACCAAAATATAAGGTCATATAAATTGAATTAATACGGGAACGCGCTTCCGCCGAAATTCGATAGACTAGATTTTGATTTAAAACATGAAATGCCGACAAACCGAAATAAGCCATAACAACCCCAACAGCGTAAGCCACCAGAGACTGCTGGGCAAAAAATAGTGGTATCCATGCACTTATTAATAGCCCCATACAAATCACTGCAATTTTATTTTCAAGCCCTGCCGCAATTTTCTTACCTGCCCAAGGGGTCGCAAATACGCCAGCCAGTCCAACAACTCCAAATAAACCAATCTGGAAATCGTTAAAGTGATAAGGCGCATTCGCCAAAATAAAAGTCATCGTGGTAAAAATCAGAGCCAAAATTCCAAAGCCAATTCCTCCGGCAAAACCACGGCGTAGCAAATGAGGCTGATGAGCTGCTAATGAAAATAATGAACCATAAATCTGTAGAATATTGAGTTGGTGGGATTTTCGCGCAACTGGCAACTTCATCCACATCACCCATGCAAACACCAAAATGACGATTCCGCTAATTAAATAAACCGCATGCCAAGACCAAACTGTAGAAAGTAAGCCAGCAATAGAACGTGCCAATAATATTCCCAAAAACAAACCACTCATGAGAGTGCCTACAACTTGAGGACTTTTTTGTGGGCTAGCTAAACCTGCGGCGAAAGGAACTAAAACTTGAGTTGCAATAGAAAAGAATGTTGCTAAGAAGGTAAAGCCATATAAAACTGGCAAGGTTTGACTCAAGGATAGCCCTACTTGTGCAAGGCCTGTACAACACATAAGCAAGCAAATATAACTTCGCTTTTCAAAAAAATCTCCTAAGGGAACCAATATAAAAAGGCCAACTGCATATGACAGTTGGCTAATCACAATGGTTAAAGCAACTTGATCGGCATTGACTTTTAATGCTTCTGCAATTGAATAGATTAAGGGCTGGTTATAATAGTTTGAACCCGCACAAATTCCACATGTCATTGCCATGATAAAAATAAAGCTTTTTGACAATATCGCGTCTGTATCTAGCCGAGCTATTTTATCCATGTTCCCTTGCCTTATTTTTAAAACTTATACATCGACACAAAGTTAAGGCGTGACACATCCGCCGTTCTCCCATCAAATACCTCACGTTTTCCTTGATGATATTCCATACCAATATCGATTTGCTCGGCAGGTGAATAGAAGACATTGACAGCGTAATCGGTTAAGCGTTTGTTAGCATCCTGATTCAGTTTGGCATATTCAGTGTTGTCATCATATTCAAATAGCGAAGCTGATACATTGGCACGCCATTGATCATTGAATTTATACGAATAACCAAGATTAAAACTGTTTAGCTTATTCATCATTAAATCGGTTTTATCCTGATCTAAAGAGAAATCCCCCGCGGCATTTAAATTTGTTGAATTTGCCAAACCACTTTGGGTGGTGTACGGCATAAATTTTTGATCGCCGACAATATATTGATAATTTGCTTGTACCGACTGTTGTGGTGTGAGTTGATATTTAAGTCCCGCACCGGCACCCCAACTCACTTTTTTAACCGTGTCTTTTGCCACATCTACAGATTTCTCGTTCACAAAGCCTTGGGCCAATGCCATTAACGGTCCTTGCTTAAATGTATATCGACCCGTCAATGTTGGAAAAGCGGAAACACGTGACCCCGTATATTCAAATGCCACTTTCAAATCATGATTCTGATCAATTTTCCAGTCATAACGCACCTGAGGTGTGCGTGTATACGATGTACCAATAAACTGGGTGTAATCGACCGATTCCGTTCGAGTTTCCATATTAGACATCAATGACCAAGTTTGACCAAAGGTCCAGTCTTTATAGGTAAAATAAGCATGGCGAATACGAAACTTCCCATCACCAGTTCCCATGTTAGAGCTATCAAAGAAATCGGCTTCAATATTTCCCGTCACATCTTTATTTGGGCTATTAAAATAAACGCCTAATCGGCTTGCATTAATCATGGCATCCGAACGGGAATGGTTTGAGCGTTGCGCGCTTTCAAATGGAGTTCGATAGATACTATTTGTGGTTCTACCGCCTGAATCTGGAGAAGACTTAAAATCAACTGCTGCATCTAGTCGGGCAATACCGTAAACCTTCACATTATCCGTCCAAGTGACCCACGAAGGAGCAACGGGCTTCTCTGTGACAGTCGCTTTAGTTTTTTCGATGTTCTCTTCGATCTTTACCTGTTTGACCTGTAAATTATTTTGAGTTTGTTTTTGAGCAGCAAGTTCTGCTTTTAATTTTTGCAGCTCGGTTTCTAGCAAATTAATTCTTTGTTCTGTGGTGTCTGAAGAATTTGCAAAAATAGTCCCTGAGGCCGCAGCGCAAGCTGCAGCTAAAATTAATTTTTTCATCTTTTAATCCTTAAAGAAGCGTTTTTTCCATGTGTATTTAGGCTACACGTGCATCAATTAGTTCACAGTCTGTGACTGCTTGTAATTCATCAAAACTTAGGCCTTCCACCATTTCCGTGACATAAGCTTTTTGGTCTTTGAGTTCAATAATGCATAAATCGGTATAAATACGATTGACACACTGCTCACCCGTCATTGGGTAGCTCAGTTCTTTTACAATTTTGGACTCACCTTTTTTAGTGACATGTTCCATATAGACATAAATCGTTTTTGCGCCGACTGCCAAATCCATAGCACCGCCAACTGCCGGCACATCATCTGCTTTACCAGTATGCCAATTTGCCAAGTCTCCATTTACAGCAACTTGGAATGCACCAATCACACAAATGTCCAGATGACCACCACGCATAATGTCAAACGAGTCGCCATGGTGCATAAAACAACCACCATCTAATAAAGTGACGAGTTCTTTTCCAGCATTGACTAAATCTTGGTCTTCTTCATCAGGTTGTGGTGGTGGACCAAAAGCCAAGACACCATTTTCCGAATGTAAAAAGATTTCTTTGTCTTTTGGCAAAAATTTAGCAACATTGGTCGGTAAGCCAATGCCTAAATTGACATAAGAACCTTCCGGAATGTCATTGGCAATGAGTTTGGCAATATCTTCACGAGAACGCTTTTGAACTGACATTAGATATCTCCTACTTTTACAACGTGCTGAACAAAAATTCCCGGTGTAATAATGCACTCTGGATCAAGCGTTCCTAGCTCTACGGTGTCATTCACTTGAACAATTGTGGTCTTGGCGGCTTTTGCCATAATTGGGCCAAAATTGCGGGCTGCTTTACGATAAGTTAAATTGCCCCAGCGGTCGGCTTTATCGGCATAAATCAGTGCAAAATCAGCTTCAAGTGGATATTCAAGTACATAGTTTTTACCGTTAATGGTGCGGGTCTCTTTACCCTCGGCAACTTTAGTGCCATAGCCAGTCGGAGTAAAAATAGCCCCTAAGCCAGCACCTGCTGCCTGAATACGACATGCCAAATTACCTTGCGGAACCAGTTCCAACTCAATTTTTCCCGCTCGATATAAGTCTTGAAAAATGGTTGATCCAGCAGATTTTGGAAATGAACAAATCATTTTTTTAACACAGCCAGCAATAATGAGCTTGGTTAGACCACGATCACCAGAAGCTGCATTATTATTTACAATGGTGAGTTCTTTTTTTCCTAAATCAATTAAGGCTTCAATTAATTCAGCAGGTTGCCCCGTTACACCAAACCCACCTGTCATGATGGTTGCTCCATCAGGAATCGCTTTTAAAATCGGTTCAATGTCACTGGTGATTTTATTTATCATCTCACTTGTCCCTTTTCATCCTTAATTTAAGGTGACAGATTGATCTGTCACTCTGCCTTTTGCGGGTTAAATAGTCGGTCTTTGATAAATAACAATGGAATTACCCCGCAGATAAAATAAGCCGCAGCCATCACCAAAAGCCCTAAGCCAATAGAACCGTTCTGTGATAAATAACCAATTGTTAATGGAGAGAAAATAGAAAGCACTTTGCCAATGTTATAAGCGCCGCCCACTGCCGAACCTCGGATAGACGTCGGGAAGCTTTCTGTCATATAGGTGGCATTAATTGCGTATGGAATACCGTAAAGGAAACCGAAGAACAGCATCATCCATAAAATATTGGTTGGTGTATTTAAATAGACAATGACTGGAATAAATAAGGCTGTACCAATGGTTCCGAAAGCAAATACAGCGCGACGTCCTAATTTATCGGCAACGATCCCTGCAATCACTTTGGCAAACATCATAATCAGGAAGGTACCGACCATATACATGGCCATTTCTTTAAATTTGATGCCAAGATCAGACTCTAAATAAGCAGGTAACCAGTTACTTACGCCGTAATAGCCAAACTGCAATGCGCCCGTACTAATAATCCAAAGCACAAACATGGTGCCATGTTTCTTATCTCTTAAAATTTCAAGATATGGGTTTTGACGTTTTTTAGGTTGGCTACTTTGAGCGACTTCTAGCGCTTTTAATTGACGAGATTTTTTCCATGATTCAGGTTCAGGTACACAAAAGTGCATTAAAACTGACAATACTACAGGCGTAATTGCAATCCAGTACAGGAAACGCCAGCCATGTTCAGGAATAATATGCCCTGCCAATAAAGTCGCTAACAAAGAACCTAAGGTATAACCCGTCATGAGAGTAGCCAAAACAGTCGAGCGATGTTTGGTTGGCACCATTTCTGACATTAAAATATTACAAGCAATATAGAGCGCGCCTAAGCCCATCGCTCCAAAAGTTCTTAAAACTGCAAATTGCATATAAGAATCAGTAAAACCCAGTGCGCTGGTTAAAACTGAAGAATAAGCAATAAAGAACACAATAATGCGGACCCGTCCAAAACGGTCACATGCCCAACCACCAATCAGGCCACCAATTGCTGAACCTAAAAGTGTTAAACTGCCTAACGTTCCAGCTTGTACACCGGTTAAATGAAATTCTGTTTTAAGACTGGTCAGGCTCAATGCCAAAAAACCTAAGTCTGCCCCATCACACAACAATGTTAAAAAAGAGAATATAAATGCGGTAATCCAAATTTTTTTTGGTGTCTGGATAGCTTCACTGCTAACCGTATTTTGTGCAACTGTTTCTGTTGTCATGTCCATATCCTCTGAAGGAACATGAGGCATCCAATGCCTCATGGCATTTATTTTTTATTAGGTAGTCGCTTCCCTAATCATGTTCTTGGCAATAATAATTTGTTGAACTTGCGTGGTTCCTTCATATAAACGGAACAAACGTACATCGCGATAAAAACGCTCAATGGCATATTCACTGATATAACCTGCACCACCGTGAATCTGTACACAGCGGTCAGCAACGCGTCCACACATTTCAGTTGCAAACATTTTCGCGCAAGATGCTTCTGTGCTAATGTTTTCGCCATTATCACGGCGACGGGCTGCATCTAAAACCATACATTTGGCCGCATAAATCTCGGCTTTTGAGTCAGCAAGCATGGCCTGAATCAACTGGAAGTTCGCAATGGGCTGACCAAATTGTTTACGCTCAATTGCATAGTGCAATGCGTCATTTAACATACGCTCAGAAACACCCACACTATATGCACCAATGTGCAAGCGCCCTTTATCAAGCACTTTCATGGCCGTTTTAAAACCGACACCTTCTACCCCACCAATCAATGCAGAAGCAGGCACACGGCAATTTTCAAAAATGACATCACAGGTGTGCGAACCCTTTTGCCCCATTTTTTGGTCAATTTTGCCCAACGTGATGCCTGGTGTATTGGCCTCAACTAAAAAAGCTGAAATGCCACCAGACCCTTTAATTTCAGGATTGGTTCGAGCCATTACGGTAAAAGTTGCAGCATGAGGTGCATTGGTAATAAAACGCTTGGTGCCGTTTAATACATAAAAATCGCCATCTTTTATGGCACTGGTTTTTAAAGAAGCCGCATCAGAACCAGATTCAGGCTCAGTTAAACAAAATGAACCAATAATTTCGCCACTTGCGTAACGTGGTAAATATTTTTGCTTTTGCTCTTCTGTGCCATCAATCAAAATCGCACTAGAACCAATACCATTATTAGTGCCAATTAAAGAGCGAAAAGCCGGTGAAGTTTGTCCAAGTTCAAATGCAACTCTAACTTCTTCTTCCATGGTGATGCCTAGGCCACCATATTCTTCGGGAATTGTTAGGCCGAACAAACCTAGCTCACGCATTTGCTGCACAATGTCATCTGGAATTTTGTCTTTCTCTACCACTTCGTTTTCACGAGGGATCAATTCATTTTTTACAAAATCTCGAATTGTTGAAAGTAACTGTTCCAACATCCCTTCATCACGGATCATCTGTGATCTCCTTTTTTATGTATTTCCATCGTACCCATCAGCTATCTCCAGCTTGTCTGGATACCATGTTTTAAATCTTGTTTACTGTGGATGCGTTTCATAGTACGAGAACAAAAACACAAATTTCAAGCTTTTTTGAAAATTAATTTCGTTTAACGAAATTTAAAAACACACCATTACGCAATATCAAACACTTAGATTGTTTCACAATTCATAATCGTTAGAACAAGCTAAATAAGACTTGAAATAAATTCCAAAATAAGCATCATAAAGGGAATATAGTTTTGATATGCGAAACAAGGAATTCAAAAATGAGTGTATTAACAGGGAATAATTTCGTAGAAGTTGACTTTTCTATTCAAAAAGTAGCGATTGTAAAAATAAACCGACCTGAAGCAAAAAATGCACTGAATACAGAGCTTCGCAAACAATTAGCACAAGCTTTTACCGAATTAACTTTTAATGATGAGATCAATGCTGTTGTACTCACAGGTGGTGAGGAAGTCTTTGCCGCAGGTGCAGATTTAAAAGAAATGGCAACCGCAACCTCCACAGAAATGTTATTGCGTCATACAGAACGTTATTGGAACGCGATTGCCCAGTGCCCTAAACCTGTGATTGCTGCTGTAAATGGTTATGCATTAGGTGGCGGCTGTGAACTTGCAATGCATGCCGATATTATTATTGCAGGTAAAGGCGCCACCTTTGGTCAACCGGAAATTAAAGTCGGTTTAATGCCAGGTGCTGGTGGTACACAACGTTTGTTCCGCGCAGTTGGTAAATTTCATGCCATGCGCATGATTATGACGGGTGCCATGGTGAAAGCCGAAGAAGCTTTTATCATTGGTCTTGTTTCACAAGTCACAGAAGACGACCAAACCATTCCAACTGCGATTCAAATGGCACAGAGCCTCGCAAAAATGCCTCCTATTGCCCTGCAACAAATTAAAGAAGTTGCACTCATGAGCGAAGACGTGCCATTAAATGCAGGCTTAACTCTAGAACGGAAAGCATTCCAGTTACTGTTTTCTACCGAAGATAAAAATGAAGGCGTTCAAGCTTTTATCGAGAAGCGTAAGCCGTCTTATCAAGGTAAATAATTTAAAACGATAATAACAAAGGAATGAAAATGAGTAGAAAAGTATTAATTAGTGCAGGTGGTTCAGGGATTGGACGATGCATTGCCGAGGCATTTTTAAACAACAATGATGAAGTTTTTGTTTGTGATATTAGTGCTAAAAGCCTAGAACAGTTTCAGAAAGATTATCCTAAGCTGCATATACATACGTGTGATTTGGCTGATCATGAGCAAATTAAACTGATGTTTAGCCAAGCAATTCAGAAACTTGGCGGTATTGATATTTTAGTCAATAACACAGGCATCTCGGGCCCGACTGTTGCAGCAGATGAACTAAGTTTTGATGATTGGAACACGGTGATTAATTTAAACCTGAATAGCACTTTTTTAATTACCCAGTTAGCCATTCCCTATTTTAAAAAAGCACTAGCAGGCGTGATTATTAATATGTCATCTATTGCCGGCCGCTTAGGCTATCCGTACCGATTGGCTTATTCCACTTCAAAATGGGGGCTAATTGGTTTTACCAAAACGCTTTCTATGGAACTCGGTGCAGACAATATTCGAGTTAACGCTATTCTTCCGGGTGCGGTAGATGGTGATCGAGTTCAACGTGTATTACAGGCACGTGCCGATGTAGCTCATACTTCACTTGAAGAAGTGACTCAAAACGCACTGAAAAATCAGTCGCTCAAATATTTTGTAAATCCAAAGCATATTGCAGATTTATGCCTATTTATAGCCTCAGATAGCGGACGCTCTATTTCAGGTCAAATCTTACCGATTGATGGTGATAAACAATGCTTAAGCTAAATCACCCAACCCTATTTTTCCGTTTAATTTCAAATATAGATTAATCATCAGGATGATCGACATGACTTATGATATTAAAAGTATGGCTGTGATTGGTGTCGGTATTATGGGCAGTGGCATTGCTCAAATTGCTGCACAGTCAGGTCATACCACTTATTTATATGATGCCAAAGCAGGTGCAGCAGAACAGGCTAAAGAAAAACTGGCTGCTACATTTCAAAAGTTAGTCGACAAAAATAAAATTACACTTGAGCAAGCAGCAGCGGCAAATAACCATTTAGTTGTTGCTCATCAAATTGAAGATTTAAAAAATTGCGACCTCATTGTAGAAGCAATTGTTGAACGTCTCGATATCAAACAAAGCTTAATGCAGCAGCTTGAAGACGTTGTTTCGGATAATACTATTTTAGCCTCAAACACCTCTTCTCTTTCTATTACAGCCATTGCTGCAAACTGCAAAAAACCTGAACGTGTGGTGGGTTATCATTTCTTTAACCCAGTTCCGCTCATGAAAGTAGTCGAAGTCATTCGTGGTTTAAAAACTGATCCACTTATTATTGATGCATTAAACGATCTGTCTCGCGCATTTGGTCATCGCCCTGTTGTAGCGAAGGACACCCCTGGATTTATTATTAATCACGCTGGTCGAGCTTATGGAACCGAAGCGCTCAAAATTTTAAATGAGAACGTCTGTGACATTAGTGAAATTGACCGAATTTTACGTGACGGCGTTGGTTTTAGAATGGGTCCATTTGAATTACTCGACTTAACTGGCCTTGACGTTTCTCATCCCGTCATGGAGTCGATTTATCACCAGTACTATGAAGAAGCGCGCTACAAACCGAACCCGCTGACCAAGCAAATGCTAGATGCCAAACAACTTGGACGTAAGGTTAATCAAGGTTTTTATAACTATGAAACTGGTTCAAAAACAGGTGAACAACCTGCTCAGTTTGTAGAGCGTTTAACGCAATATCCCAAAGTTTGGATTGCGGCAGATTTCTTAGATGATAAAAAACAGCTCGAAGATTATTTAACTCAGCAAAATATTGCTCTAGACATCAACCCCAAACCTCAAACAGATAGCTTATGTTTACTCGCTTGTTACGGTGAAGACACAACCCAAGCGGCGATCCGCCTAGGGGTTAACCCAGAACAAGCCGTTGCTATAGACATGCTTTATGGCACTGCAAAGCATCGTACCTTAATGCCTTCACTCATTACCAAACCTGAATATCGTCAGGCAGCTCACTCTATTTTCAATTTAGATGGAAATCTGGTGAGCATGATTAATGAAAGTATTGGCTTTGTTGCGCAGCGCGTTTTAGCAATGGTCATTAATTTAGGCTGTGATATTGCCCAGCAAAATGTTGCCACGGTAGATGACATTAATGCCGCGGTGCGTCTTGGTTTAGGTTATCCGTTTGGACCAATTGAATGGGGCGATCAAGTCGGTAGCGAAAAAATCTTACTCATTCTGAACCGTATAACAGCACTTACGCATGACCCGCGCTATCGCCCTAGTCCGTGGTTACAGCGTCGTGTCGCACTTCATTTACCTCTTACTTTTACTCACGAGTCTTGAAAAGGAATTTCTCAATGTTAAATGCATATATTTATGATGGTTTACGCAGTCCATTTGGCCGTCATGCAGGTGAACTTGCCTCAATTCGTCCTGATGATTTAGCCGCAACTGTCATTCAAAAACTACTAGAAAAAACTGGTGTGCCGGGCGCGGATATTGAAGATGTGATTTTAGGGGACACCAATCAAGCGGGTGAAGATAGTCGTAATGTGGCGAGAAATGCATTATTACTTGCCGGCTTACCTGTCACTGTACCGGGCCAGACGGTAAACCGTCTATGTGCTAGTGGTTTAGGTGCCGTAATTGACTCGGCACGTGCAATTACTTGTGGTGAAGGCGAGCTCTATATCGCAGGTGGTGTAGAAAGTATGTCGCGCGCACCTTTTGTAATGGGTAAAGCCGAAAGTGCTTATAGCCGTGATGCAAAAATTTATGACACTACCATTGGATCTCGTTTTCCAAATAAAAAAATTATTGCTCAGTACGGCGGACATTCAATGCCTGAAACGGGTGATAACGTTGCAGCCGACTTTGGTATTAGCCGCGAGCAAGCTGATTTATTTGCAGCTCAATCACAAGCCAAATATCAAAAAGCCAAAGAAGAAGGTTTCTTTGCTGATGAAATTACTCCAATTGAGGTTTTCCAAGGCAAAAAATTACCGCCTAAACTCGTTTCAGAAGATGAACACCCTCGCCCAAGCTCAACTGTTGAAGCACTCACAAAGTTAAAACCTCTATTTGAAGGTGGTGTGGTTACAGCTGGTAATGCCTCAGGGATTAATGACGGTGCAGCAGCACTTTTGATTGGTTCAGAAGCTGCCGGTCAAAAATATGGCCTAAAACCAATGGCAAAAATCTTATCAGCCGCAGCTGCGGGTATTGAACCGCGCATTATGGGTGCAGGCCCAATCGAAGCTATTAAGAAAGCCGTTGCGCGTGCTGGTCTTACTTTAGATCACATGGATATTATTGAAATTAATGAAGCCTTTGCTTCACAAGTTTTATCTTGTTTAAAAGGCTTAAATGTTGATTTTAATGACCCACGTGTAAATCCAAACGGTGGTGCGATTGCGGTTGGTCATCCACTTGGTGCATCTGGCGCTCGTCTTAGCTTAACAGTAGCTCGTGAGTTAATTCGCCGTAAAAAGAAATATGCTGTGGTGAGCCTTTGTATTGGTGTAGGTCAAGGTCTTGCAATGGTGATTGAAAACGTTGCATAAACGTTGAACCCGATATCCATTCATCACAACAGCGCAGTGATGAATGGATTTATTTTGCAGAGCGAAATATAATGGCAAAACTATTGCTTTAATTATATTTGAGGATCGAATGTCTCAAAACATGGAAACTGAAAAACCAATAAATTTTGATGAGATACGTTTAGATCCTATTTCGCATATACATCGGGAAAACAACCCGCAATTTATTGCTTCTTTAGCACGCGGTTTAGAACTTTTAAGATGCTTTTCTGCAAATAATCAGGTGCTTGGTAACCAAGAATTAGCAAAAATGACGGGTTTACCTAAACCGACCATTGCACGTATTACCAATACCCTTGTGTCATTAGGCTATTTAAAACAATTGCCTAACTCAACTAAATACACATTAGACATTGGTGTTTTATCTTTAGGATATGCAGCATTATCTAATATCTCGATTCGTAATATTGCTCATCAATATATGGAAGAATTGAGTCAGTATGTTCAGGCTCCTGTGGCGATGGCAACGCGTGACCGATTAAATATGGTGTATATCGATGTTGTACAAATTGAAACTGCATTAAATATGCGCCGTCCAATTGGGTCAACCTTACCACTCCATAGTAGTTCAATGGGTCGAGCTTGTTTAGCTGCAACTCCTGAACGTGAACGCAACTTTCTACTCGATGCACTGAAACAAAAGAATTCCGAAAACTGGCCAGCCATAAAACGCTCTTTAGAACGAGCTTTCCGTGATTACCAAGATTATGGATATTGTTTGTCTTTAGGCGAGTGGCATAAAGAAGTGAACTCGGTGGCTGTACCTTTGGTCAGCTCCAAACACGGTCTTTATGTTTTTAACTGTGGTGCGCCAAGTTTTCATTTAAATCCAGAAAAACTTGAAGGTGAAATTGGACCACGTTTAATCCACATGGTGCACAATATTCAAGATGCCTTGAATGAAACGCACTAACAATCGTGCTTAAAACAATCATGGTTGAGTTGATTAAAATTCCACTTTCATTATGACTAAGGCATGATGAAAAACGCACTCTATACCCCAACCATTATTTTAATGGCAATTGCTGCAGGCATTTGTACAGGCGGAAATTATTTTAGTCAGCCACTCATTCACTCAATTAGTGTAAGCCTAGATTTAACTGAAACAACTACAGCGTGGGTGCCCACTCTAGCCCAAATCACCTACGCATGTGGCTTACTCTTCTTAATGCCATTAGGGGACATAATAGAAAAGCGCAAGCTACTATTTATCTTTATGTTATTGGCTTCAAGTGGATTAATTATTAGCGGTTTTTCGCACAATATTTATCTTTTACTACTTGGCACCGTCATTACTGGTCTATTTTCCAGTTCAGCCCAACTGTTATTGCCCCTTGCTGCAAGTCTGGTTCCGATTCAACAAAGCGGCCGTGTGGTTGGCTTTTTACTAAGCGGACTGATGATGGGTGTTTTACTCGCCCGTTCCCTTTCAGGGCTTATGTCTACACTTTTCGCTTGGAATATTATTTATTTGGTCAGTGGTTTTCTATTACTTGTTATTGCCTTTATTTTGCATCGTAATATCGGGTTATTTCCACCAACCAAATCTGAAAACTATGTAAAAACTATTCGCTCTTTACCACAGATTTTTATTCAAAATCGGCGTTTAAGAACCAGAACTTATATTGGTGGTTTTACATTTGCTTGTGTGAGTTTAACCTTTACCACCATGTCGTTGCTTCTGGCTCCAGCACCCTATTTTTTTAGCGACTTTACCATTGGCCTTTTCGGTTTTGTTGGCGTGTTAGGAACGTTCGTTGCCAATTTCTCAGGCAAATTTATTGATCAAGGCTATATTCATAAAATTTCGATTTATTGCGGCATTGGGCTAATTTTAAGTTGGATACTTTTTTCACTGTTACCCTATCATTTCGCCTTTTATATTATTGCTTTACTCATTCTCTACGCTTCTCTTTCTGCTGTTCATGTTACTAATCAAAGTATTGTATTTAAACTTAATCAAGAATTACGCTCACGATTTAACGCGATTTATATGACAGGTTACTTTGCTGGCGGCGCATTAGGCACAACAGCGGGAAGCTATGCTTGGAAACACTTCGGATGGATAGGTGTCTGTATTTTAGGCTTAATTTTTGCCGTGCTATGTCTTTATTATTGTTTGTGTGATGCAAAAAAACCAGCATAAATATGATGCTGGCTTTTTTAAAATGAAGAACGTGCTTAACTAATTTCGGTACGAATATTATTCACCATATGTAAAAGACGTGGTGCGATATCTTCTTCAAGCTTCTCACGGTTCATAATAAAACTTGGACCGCCACAGTTAAATACCAGTAAACCATGCTGTTCATGAATTAATGGAACAGCAACCGAGTTGACATCTTTATGCCATTCACCCACTGAAAAACAATAGCCAAAATCCTGATAGTCTTTAAAGGCTTTATCTAAATCACGGTTAATCTTGATCCAGTCTTCTTTATGCTTGCTGCGAATCGCATCAAGTAAAAATTCTCGTTCATCCTCAGGCATTGCAGCTAGGCAAGCACGCCCCATCGAACTCAAATGAATCGGTAAATAAGTACCGACCTGACGGCGCATGGTCATATTGCCTTTGCCCTGTACCACATCCAGATAAATCATATTCAAACGATCACGTGTTGCCATTGCAACCGCAGCACCTGCATAGTCAGCCAAATTCTTCATATAAGGATGCGCAATAGAACGAATCGATACATTGGACAGCATGGAATAACCAAAAGCCAAGACACCCACAGAGAGCTGGAATTTGCTCGAATTCGGGACTTGCTTGATATATCCCAAACGAGACAAAGTATGCGTGAGACGAGTAATCGTTGGCTTCGGCAAACCTGTCATTTGTGCCAATTCCTGATTGCCCAGATGCTGGTGTTTTGGAGTGAAGCAGCGTAGCAGCTCTAAACCACGAGCTAAAGCCGTAATAAATTGGCGGTCATTTTCATCTTGCATGTCTTCAATCGGATGTAACAACTCATGCCTTAAAGGCGCTAATAATTTTTCTGTTTGTTCTGCATCTACGGCATCATTCATGATTTTACCAATCTAAATATTTGTTTCGCACTGCGAAAATTATAATCTATTTTTTCTATAATAAACAGTTAAAGCTCATCCATGAATATCTAAACAACAAAGTTAAGTACAATCAAAAAGCAAAGTCAAAATACAGATGCATTTTGACTTTGCTACATTCGTTATCCAATAATTCCTTTCAGCTTTAATTCATCCAGTTTTTCCTGAGAAAGAACCCGGGTTAAAATAGTATCAGTATGCTCACCCAATAAAGGTGGCGCAGTTTTATACTCAACTGGCGTTCTTGAAAGTTTGATCGGCGATCCAATCACGGTGAGCTTTTCACGTTGCGGATGCGGCATATCAACCAGCATTTTTCTTGCAATCACTTGCGGCTCTTGAAAAGCCTGTGCCAGATTATTGATCACTCCAACAGGAACTTTAGCTGCATAAATAGCAGCAACCCATTCATCTGCTGTCTTTGTTAAAAAATGCGCTGATAAAATCCCAATAATTTCATCACGATGCTTGATTCGGTCCGCATTTCGGGTAAAACGCGCATCATTTGGTAAATCGGGTAAACCAATACTTCGACAGAGTTGAATAAACTGAGTGTCATTGCCACACGCAATAATAAAATCACGATCAGCAGCTTTAAACACCTGATATGGCACAATATTGGCGTGTGCATTACCATAACGTACAGGGACTTTCCCAGAGGACAGATAGTTCATTCCCTGATTGGCCATAGTGGCAATCTGCACATCCAGCAGCGCCATATCAATATACTGACCTAAACCTGTCGCATGGCGGTTCAGTAAAGCCGCCTGAATAGCAATGGTCGAATAAAGTCCTGTCGCCAGATCAGAAAATGCCACACCTACTTTTTGTGGGCCACCCCCTGCTAAATCATCCTTTTCACCTGTGATGGACATCAGCCCACCCATTCCCTGAATAATAAAATCATAGCCAGGCTCTTCTGCACGTGGACCATCTTGTCCAAAACCCGTAATCGAACAATAGACCAGACCCGGATTGATTGCTGACAATGCAGCATAATCCATCCCATATTTTTTCAGCGAACCAGCCTTATAATTTTCAATGACAACATCTGTATCCTGAATTAAAGCTTTGATCAGTTCCTGTCCTTCAGAAGTGGCAATATCGATTGCAACTGAGAGCTTATTACGATTTGTCGACTGATAGTAAGCCGCTTCTCGCGTGTCAGATCCAGCATCATCCTTCATCCAAGGGGGTCCCCATGATCGGGTATCATCTCCCACCTTTGGTCGTTCCACCTTAATCACTTCCGCACCCAGATCAGCAAGTATCTGCCCACACCACGGTCCAGCCAGTACCCGACTCAAATCAAGTACACGAATTCCATTTAAAGCGCCCATGTTTATCCCACTCACCTGTGCTTAATTTCCTATAGGAAAACTTACTTCATATAAGTTTCGCATAGCGATATATATTTTTAATATACAAACAAGATTTTAAAAAATCAAACCTTAATTTTCTATCAAAAAATATGATTTTTATTCAATAAATATAGATTAATTAAATCAACAGATTAGAAACCATTAAACACAAACAATATATCGCATTGCGAAATTTATTTTCAAAATATATTGTTTTGTGCGATTCCTTTGATTACTATCGCATCAATATTGATGATTTTACGAACATCGTATTTTTGTTTTTAGCTGCTTGTACAAAGGATATGACTATGATTCGAGATCAGGAAACACTGAACCAACTGGTCGATATGATTCGGCAGTTTGTTGAAGGTGTTTTAATTCCTCGTGAGAATGAAGTCGCTGAAACAGATGAAATTCCAAAAGATATTATTGAGCAAATGAAAGCGCTTGGCCTGTTTGGATTGACCATTCCAGAACAGTACGATGGTCTTGGGCTGACGATGGAAGAAGAAGTCTATATTGCTTTCGAGCTTGGCCGTACTTCCCCAGCCTTTCGCTCTCTGATCGGCACCAACAATGGGATTGGCTCTAGCGGTCTAATTATTGATGGCACAGAAGCACAAAAATCTTTTTTCCTGCCTCGTTTAGCACGTGGTGAAGTGATTAGCTCTTTTTGCTTAACCGAACCAGACGCTGGTTCAGATGCAGCAGCCTTAAAAACCACGGCAGTGAAAGATGGCGATTTCTATGTCTTAAATGGTACCAAGCGCTTTATTACCAATGCACCCCATGCTGGCGTCTTTACAGTGATGGCGCGAACCAATCCTGATATTAAAGGTGCTGGTGGCATTTCTGCATTTATTGTCGATAGTCAAACTTCGGGGATTTTTCTTGGTAAGCGCGATAAAAAGATGGGGCAAAAAGGTGCCCATACCTGTGATGTGATTTTTGAAAACTGTCGTGTTCCCGCTTCGGCATTAATTGGTGGAATCGAAGGTGTTGGTTTTAAAACTGCCATGAAAGTTCTAGACAAAGGCCGACTCCATATTGCGGCACTTAGTGTCGGGGCAGCCACACGAATGCTGGATGATGCATTGAGTTACGCCATGGAGCGTAAACAATTTGGTCAGCCGATTGCCGAATTTCAACTGATTCAAGCCATGCTCGCTGACTCTAAAGCTGAAATTTATGCGGCCAAATGTATGGTGCTTGACGCTGCGCGATTACGTGACATCGGACAAAACGTCAGTACAGAAGCATCTTGCGCCAAAATGTTTGCCACTGAAATGTGTGGCCGAGTTGCAGATCGCTGCGTACAGATTCACGGCGGTGCAGGCTATATCAGTGAATATGCGATTGAACGTTTTTATCGAGATGTCCGCTTGTTCCGTTTATATGAAGGAACCACGCAAGTTCAACAAATAATTATTGCCCGAAACATGATTCGAGCAGCTTCTTCATGACTCCCAAGCACTTTAAACGACTTAAGGTGCTTTAAATCAAATGTAGGTAATGGATTATGGCTACACTCTACAGTACACCTCGCTCACCAATACAAGCACATACCTGGAAAATTGCTTTTATTTTTGCATTTCTGGCTTTGTTGGTCGATGGTGCGGATCTTATGCTGCTGTCTTACAGCTTAAACAGTATTAAGGCAGATTTTGGCTTAAGCTCAGTTCAGGCAGGTATGCTCGGTAGTTTTACTTTGGCTGGTATGGCCATCGGCGGGATTTTTGGTGGTTGGGCATGTGACAAGTTTGGACGTGTCCGCATCGTTGTTATTTCTATTCTCACCTTTTCGCTATTAACTTGTGGCTTAGGTTTTACCCAAAGTTTTCTGCAATTCGGAATCCTAAGATTTTTTGCCTCACTTGGCCTTGGTTCACTCTATATCGCCTGTAATACCCTCATGGCGGAATATGTACCAACACGTTATCGCACAACTGTACTCGGAACCTTACAGGCAGGTTGGACCGTCGGATATATTGTGGCGACCCTGCTAGCAGGCTGGATTATTCCAGATCATGGTTGGCGTATGCTGTTTTACGTGGCAATTGTACCAGTGATTATTGCTGTATTAATGCATATGTTTGTTCCAGAACCAGAAGCATGGCAACAGTCTCGATTAAAACAATACGATGCAACAGCCAATACCGAAAAAACCTCTGCCTTTAAACTGATTTTTCAAGATAAACGCAATCGTAATATGTTTATCTTATGGGCATTAACCGCAGGTTTCCTACAATTTGGTTATTACGGCGTGAATAACTGGATGCCTTCATATCTGGAAAGTGAACTGGGTATGAAGTTTAAGGAAATGACCGCTTATATGGTGGGCACCTATACCGCAATGATTCTCGGCAAAGTTCTGGCTGGAATGATGGCGGATAAATTAGGTCGTCGTTTTACCTATGCTTTTGGCGCGATTGGTACTGCTATTTTCTTACCCTTGATTGTTTTTTATAACTCTCCAAGCAACATTCTATATTTACTGGTGACCTTCGGTTTCCTCTATGGTATCCCTTATGGCGTAAACGCGACCTATATGACCGAAAGCTTTGCTACAGCCATTCGCGGTACAGCTATTGGCGGAGCTTATAATGTTGGCCGTTTAGGCGCAGCACTTGCCCCTGCAACCATTGGTTTCTTGGCTTCTGGCGGTTCTATTGGTTTAGGTTTTGTGGTGATGGGTGCTGCTTACTTGATTTGTGGTGTGATTCCAGCACTATTTATTAAGGAAAAACAATATGACCCACAAAATTCTTAAATAAGATATTCCAGAACATCATGGGGTGGCATGAAAATGCATGATGACTTGAATACGCTTAAATATTAAATGTATTCATGCAGGAGAATACTCCTCCTACCCAATAACGTTAGAGTGTTTCTCATTCTTCGATTAAGCTTTTTAGGTAAACCTAGTCCTCTCGAGGGCTAGGTTTAAAAATAAACTCCCCAAATTATTTAACAGCTTAGCTTATTAAATGTCTAATTTCCCCTACATCCACACTCGTACACTGATTAAACACAGCAAAACGTTGTAATTCCAGCTCTAAAGCGTTGATGAATGCCTCTCGATCCTGCATCTTCGGATCTTCTAAATGCAGATGAATCAGCTCTAATCTCTTTTCACGGCGATGCACTTTGCAATCCATCCGCCCAACAAACCGATCTGCATATAACAGCGGTAAACAAAAATAACCATATTGTCTTTTCGCAGCTGGCACATAACATTCAATACGGTAATCAAAGTCAAATAAGCTACTCAAGCGCTCTCGATGAATCACCAGATTATCGAAAGGAGACAATATTTTGAGTTGTGCTTGAATAATGGGGTCATGTTCTAATACTGCACTGGCTGCATAAATCGTTTGTCCATTTTCCAGTTTCAGGAGCTTTACTAACCCTGCATCGATATGTTCATCCAATACGGTACGCATCACCTCACGTAACGCTTTTCCTTTTAAATGCAATAACTGCTTCCATGTAAATACACCGTGTGCGCGTATGTTCATGTTCAATAAATAATGCGCATATTCATGCAACGTCGGTGTGCTGAGATCAATCCCTTGTGGCAAACAGCGTTCAGTCAGATCAAAGACTTTCTCCATGCCATTACGCTCACAGATCATCAAGTCACCTTGCATAAATAACTGCTCAAGCGCCTTACGACTTGGACCAGCATTCCACCAACCTGCTGGGCCTTCCCGCTTCTCCTTCTGCATATTTCGCAGTTGAATTTTTCCTTCTGCTTTAACCTGAGCCAGAATCTCCTTCATCAAACGCGGATCACTTTTGAAATAGCGACTTTCACCCTTTCGTATCGCATTCATCAAGGGCATGGCATAACGATAATCCCGCATCGGCAGATAAGAGGCTGCGTGTGCCCAATGCTCGAAAATAAGCTGATCTTTCACTAACTGATTTAAATGACTCAACTGATAATCTGGCACCCGATTCCATAGGACATGATGATGCGCACGCTCAACCACTGAAATAGTATCTATTTGCACATAACCGAGATGCTCAATCGCGTTCAGTGTTCCAGATAATCCTTCACCGAATGTATTATTTTTTTCCAGACCTTGATGGGACAAGGCCAAACCTTTTAATAATGACAGCATAAATTTATCGTTGATCTTATGTTCTCAAACCATACAAATGGTCGTGAAATGAGTGAATTGATTTCATCTCACATTATCACATTCACCGAATCATTTTCCTTGTAAATAAAAGCGTGGAGCCACACCTAAAGAACGTTTAAAGGCCGCAGTAAAGGCACTACTGCTACTATACCCAAGCTCCATCGCCACACGGGTAATCGGCTGTCCTAATTCCATTCTAGTCAACGCATTCAGTAGACATGCCTGTTGCCGCCAATGGCTAAAACTCATACCTGTCTGTAGCCGAAAAATTCGGGTGAAATTGCGACGGCTCATCCCTACCTGTTCCGCAATCTGATCCAGATCATGGTCTAAAGTCGGTGCTTTTAATAATTGCAAACATAATGCAGCCAAGCGTGGCTCTTGTGGTAAAGGCGCATTCAATGGTAATTCAGGCATCAAAGCGATTTCGGCGATGATCAATTGCATTAAATAATCATCGCGTCCACCCAATTCATATTCGGCAGGCAGATCAACCGCTGTCGAGAGTAATTCATGCAATAACGGCGATACATTGATCACTGCACAATAAATGGGTAAACCTGCTTTGCGCGCGATTTCTGGAAGAATATAGGCACTGCGGGTTTTGGTAATACCGCCCATATGCACTTCATGATCAATCCCTGCTGGAATCCATAACGCACGTTTCGGTGGTACCACCCAACTGCCTGTATTGGTGGTTACCGTTAATACCCCAGTTATCGCATACAAGCATTGCCCTCTGGCATGACGATGACTTGCGAGAATTTGCCCATCCTCGTAATCATTGCCCGTTGCCATGACATTACGGGCCACATCCTGATAATCATTGACCTGAATATTACGCATTAGCTTCGTCTCTCAATATGGCCTGAAATCGATACTATCTGTCCCAAATATGATTGTGGGCCGCTTTCAGTTCAGTTTAGGATAAAAATGCTGAAAAACAAACCTTCTTCATTATCTCAATTTAAGCTGATACAACCTGTTGGAGCACGTATGGCAAATCATACAGGGACTCTTGAGACCACCTTTCCACAAGAGCAATTTCCACCTCAAGATCAACCTCAAAAATTCGTGTTGCGTGTGGTCGGTGCAGTTGCCTTTGCCCATCTATTAAATGACTCTATTCAGGCGGTCGTCACTGCAAGTTATCCCATGCTCAAAGCAGAGTTTTCACTGAGCTTTGCCCAGATTGGCTGGATTGCGTTGGTGTATCAAATTACCGCGTCATTATTACAACCGTGGATTGGACTCTATACCGACAAACACCCAAAACCGTATTTATTGCCTGCGGGTATGTTCGCCACACTGATCGGCATTGGATTAATGGCGATTGCAGGAAGTTATCACAGCTTACTTTTTGCAGCTGCACTGATTGGTATAGGTTCATCCACTTTTCATCCTGAAGCGTCACGTATTGCCCGTACTGCATCGGGTGGACGTTTTGGTACGGCGCAATCCATGTTCCAAGTGGGAGGAAATAGCGGTTCAGCGCTGGGTCCCTTAGTCGCTGCAGCCGTGATTATTCCCAACGGACAAGGTGCAATTGGCTTATTTGTTTTAGTTGCTGCTCTGGCTATTTTCGTTTTATTACGCGTAACCAAATGGCTGGTCAAACAAGCACCTGCACAACGCCTCGCCAGCCAACGTGCCATTTCGACCTTGACGCGTAAACAGGTGATTCAGGCCATGGCCGTCATCTGTATTTTACTGTTCGCCAAATTTATCTATATCGCTGCCATTACCAATTATTTTACTTTCTATCTCATTGAACGCTTTGATGTTTCAATTCAGACATCGCAGCTCTACTTATTTATGTTTTTAGGCGCTGTAGCACTGGGTACTTTTGCAGGCGGACCAGTCGGTGATCGTATCGGACGTAAAGCCGTGGTTTGGGTATCCTTTTTAGGTATCGCGCCATTTGCCCTGATGCTGCCTTATGTTGGTTTAACTGGGACAGCCATTCTGGTCATTATTATTGGTTTAGTGATGTCTTCTGCCTTCTCTGCGCTTGTGGTATATGCACAGGAAGCTGTACCCGGCCGGGTTGGCATGGTTGCGGGCTTAATGTTTGGATTGATGTTCGGTATTGGTGGAATAGGTGCAGCAGGTTTAGGTCATTTGGCGGATACACATGGTATTGTCTGGGTTTACAAACTCTGCTCGTTCTTACCTTTGTTAGGTTTTATGACTGCGTTATTGCCAAACACTAAAAAGTAATTTTTATATTCCTTATAAGACAACAGCCACTCTCGACTGTTGTCTGGGTTGAAAAACGTTAAAGTTGTTCAGACTTGATCTATTTTAATAAAATACACTGATTCACCAGACTGAATCGGTGGCTCTGCAAATGGCACAATCACAATACAATTGGCAGAAGCAAAACCATCAATCTGAAAAGGTTGTTGTGGAATGATCTGTAGCGAATATTGACCATCTGCTTCAAACTGGTAGCGTCCCCATAATAATGTTCTATACTTTGGATCAGGCTCAAGTTGCTGGTCGATCCTGCCTTGCAAATACAGATTCTCAAAAAAATCAGGATCATGCTTATTTAAAATATATTTCACAAATACGTGCATCAACAATGCAACATCTTGCATATTGCCAGGTAGACTGATAATTGTCGTTCGATCTTCAGTGATCTCTGTACGCATTTCCCTTAACTGCCCACGTTCGTCATAACGGCTTACGACCTGAGTGAGTCTAGGGCTTCGGTCATTACTCTGAAAAATCCGGAATTCACTGGCTGGCACACAACATGTCGTAACGGGACCATCACCATTGCCTTGATAAAAGTTAGCCAGCTTTGAAAGCCCTAATCCAGAACCGTAATGATTTAAAGGTGACCAGCATAAAATAATGTCAAACTCAGGAATTTGCTCATCAAAAAACTGATGATATTCGTCCCAAGCGGAAGTCAAGCTTCCATCTAATGCGGGATGTCCAGCTTCTTGATGGGAATTAAATGCCCTGTCATAACGTGCTGGTTTATGTGGTTTAATCTCAACCTCACCATACCCCCATGTTTTTAACAAATCTTTGAGGTATAAGCATTCTTCACTGATTTCCCCCGCTTGATCGAAAGGAAACATATTAACAATCAGGATTTTAGGGTGTCGATAAATAGAAAGCTCTGTAATACCCGCCCGTCTTAATGCGATTAACCGTTCAGGTGTAATTTTCTGATTTTTTGCAAGGATTAAATCGCCTTGTTTAAACACACTGCCTTGTTGAATAACACCTTGCATCGGCGCAATTGTTTTTTTTATTTTTACACCGCTGCTCTTACCAGAGAAATCTAAGCGCTTATCCTGTTCTAAAATAATAGTATCTACCCCTTCAGGAAGTCTGGTAAATTTAGGGATCTTGATTATATATCTGTCCAGATCAAGTTTATAAGGATTAATAGAGTGATATAACTGCTGTGTCCAGAAATACAAATCTTTTTCTATCCCCAGATTTTTTGAACTAACCTGCTGAGTGATATTCGAATCAATCGCCCAGCCTTCATAGGCAGAAAAATTGTGTAGTGGAAAATCTTGTAATGCATAAAGATCATCAGTATTGATCTGATTGAGTGCATCATCCAGCTTAACTCGCTGTTTCACATTTCCTTTTGGTAAGTATTGATGAATGCGGTAAAAGGCATCAGTTAATCTACAGGGAAGGTTTTCAGGTACAGGCAATCGATTGAACATCTATATTATTCCGCAACGTACTTATAAAGTGAGTACGAATCTATTATTTATAATGATAAAAATAGGACAGCTTTTTAAAATATGATTATCCCTTCATACTGAAGAGTAAAATATTAAAGAAAAGCCCCAGCAAAAAAGTCAGGGCATTTTAAATTATTTACCAGAAAAATGATGCTTAATATACAAACACTTAAAACATATACTTTTATACTATTGAAGGTAATTTAAATCATTCAACAATCAAATCTTTAGCAGGAATACCATCACCATAAACCGGTTTTAAGGTTTTTTCATAAGCTTGATGAATGACACCCTCTTTTGCCAATTTGTCTAAATCCTGATTTAACCAATCCAGCAATTCTTTATTACCCTTTTGCACTGCGGGTGCAATTAAATCTTGCTCACCTAAATTGGTAATGCCGACTGTGTAATTTGGATTTTCCTTTGCCCACGCCAGTACCAATAGATTGTCATGTGCCAAAGCAACGCCACGACCATCTTTTAAAGCATCAAAGGTTTCCGTATTCTGCTCATACTTTTGCAACTTAATTTCAGGATGTTGCTTGCTAAAGAAAGAATCTGCTGTGGTGCCCTTATTTACCAATAAAGTCTGATCCTTTAACTGGGCAATATCGGTAATCAGTTTATTTTTAGGAGACACCACACCCAAAGCGACTTTTAAATAGGGTTTGGCAAAATCTACCACCTGTTCACGTTCAGGTGTCACAGTGAAATTGGCAAAAATAATATCGACTTTGTTGGCTTTCAGATATTCGACACGATTGGCTGCCTCAGTCAGAACAAACTGAACTTTATTTTCATCACCCAATAAATCTTTGGCAACGTGTTTGGCAATTTCAACATCAAAGCCCTGATTTTTACCTTGAGCATCCAGATAACCAAACGGCGGCTTGTCGCTAAATACCCCGATACGCACTACACCGTTTTTCTTGATCTGTTCAATACTGGAAACTTGTGTGGCTGAATCCGTGCTCTTTTCAGTGGATTGTGGATTCTTATTACAAGCCGCTAGCCCTAAACTCAGTACAGAAGCCAGCAGTAATTTTTGAATATTTGAAAATGTTATTGTTTGCATAAGTTCACCTATTTTTAACGTTTTAAATTGTGTTATTGCTTAGGAATATCGACATCCAGAAAGATATTCGGATTCACTTTTTCGCCATAAATCGGCTTCAAGGTTTGGTCATAAATCTTTTGAACTTCACCTGTCGTTCTGAGCTGTTTAATTTCATCATTGAGCCAGTGCAATAATTGGGTATTGCCCTTCTTCACGCCTGCTGCGATAAAATCTTGATTGCCAATTTGAGGAATACCCGCCACATAATTCGGATTCTGGGCTGCCCATGCCAGTGCATAAGTACTGTCTTGGGAAATGGCATCCCCCCGACCATCAATCAATGCATTGAAGGCATCGGTATTTTGTCCAAATTTCAATAAATGAATTTTGGGATAGTTTTTACTAAAATAAATCTCCGAGCTTGAACCCTTATTTACAATTAAGGTTTTGCCTTCAAGACTTTTAACATCGGTAATGGCTTTGGCTTTTGGAGAGACAATACCTAAGGAAGCTTTTAAATAAGGCTCAGAAAAATCAACCACCTGTTGACGTTCTGGCGTCACCGAAAAGCTGGCAAAAACCACATCAACTTTTCCTGACTTTAGAAACTCAACCCGATTGGCAGCTTCCGCAACCACAAACTGGATTTTATTTTCATCGCCGAGTAAATCTTGAGTGACACGTTTAGCCAGCACTACATCAAAGCCCTGATTTTTGCCCGCACTATCGACATAACCAAAAGGAGGATTGTCCGCAAATACGCCAACCCGCAATAAACCATTCTTCCGTATCTGTTCTAGTGAAGTATCTTGTGCTGTATTTTTAGGTTCAGAAGACGCTGGTTGATTACAGCCCGTCAACACGCCTGCCATCGCTACACAAATGATGCCCAGACCAAACATTTTTGTTTTTGAAGAATGGTGATGTTGCCTAACTGCTAAATTCAATCTCATAAAGTCCTCATTTTCATTTTAATAATTCAAAATATTTAAAAAGGTTTTGGCTCTTTCCGTCTGCGGATGCTGAAAAAATGCCTCTGGCTCGCTTTGCTCGATAATCCTGCCCTTATCCATAAAAATAATGCGGTCTGCCACTTTACGTGCAAAGCCCATTTCATGCGTCACGATCAGCATGGTCATGCCTTCCTGTGCAAGTTTCAGCACGACATCCAACACTTCCCTTACCATTTCAGGATCGAGCGCTGCGGTAATCTCATCCAGTAAAATCACTTTCGGTTTCATTACTAAGGCACGGACAATTGCAATTCGTTGTTTCTGACCGCCTGACAAATTGGATGGATAATCATATTTACGATCAAGCAAACCGACTCGCTGCAATAGCTGATCTGCCAATTGTTCCACTTCTGCACGTTGGCGTTTCTGTGCTTTTAGAGGACCAAGCAAAATGTTATCAATCACATTCATATGCTTGAATAATTCATAGTTCTGGAACACCATGCCAATCTGTTGGCGCACGCTATCCCACGGCAAGTCCTGCCCAAGCACGCCCACATCTTTGAGCTGAATTTTTCCCTGCTGAATAGGTTCCAATCCATTGATACAACGCAATAAGGTACTTTTGCCACAACCCGATGGCCCCAAAATCACCACCACTTCACCCTGTTGCACTTCCAAATCAATGCCATGCAAAATATGACTTTGTTTATAAAATTTCTGCACATGTTGTATCGATAACAAAGTCATGCGTTCTCCCACACTTTTTCTAAATGCGCTGCTAAAAGCGATAATGGATAACAAATCAGGAAATAAAGAATAAAGATGAAACCATAAATCCACAGCGATGCACTTGGGACGGTTAATAATGAATTTTCAATAATCTGCTGCCCGACTTTCAGGACTTCCACCATCCCGATCAATACCGCCAGAGAACTGGTTTTGATCATGCGGGTAAACAGATTCAATGCCCCAGGTGTCACCCGTTTTAAACTTTGTGGGAAAATCACATAAGTCAAAGCCTGTACATGATTTAAACCTACGGCATAAGCAGAATCACGTTGATGCTGATCGATCGAAGTAATCGAGGCCCGAACTAAATCGCCCATTTCCGCAGTACCCCATAAGGTAAATACAAAAATACAGACCCAAAACGATGACAACTGCCAGTTAAACCAAGTTGCAAAACCGAAATAGAAAACAAACAATAGGACGAGAATCGGCACAATCCGAATGGTTTCCAGATAGAAACGGCACAGGATTTTAATCAGCATATTTTTTGAGGTCATGATCACCCCAAAAACCGTCCCGAAAATGGCCGATAAAAACACTGAAAGAAAGGCAATTTCGATGGTTTGCAATAAGCCATGCAGTAAACGTTCGATATGGCTCGGTTGAAATAAATACTCAAGTCCCATGGCTCACCTTCCGACTGCGGTATTCCAGATAACTTGTTAAAGCAGATACAGGTAACAAGATCATCAGATAGGCCATGATTAATAGAAATAAAGCTTCCGTGGTTTTGTAATCCATGCCAATCAGGTCTTTGGTCATAAACAACAATTCCACCACTGCAATCGCACTCAAGACTGAGCTTTCTTTAATCAGAAATAAGCAGTTTGCGCCAATCGCAGGAATAGACAGTGATAACGCTTGAGGAAACACCACATATTGAAAGACTTGCACGGCGTTGAGCCCCACACTTCGGGCAGAATCAATCTGTCCTTGTGCAACTGACTGTAAGCCTGCACGGAAGGCTTCTGCCATGTAGCTGCCCCCGAGAAAAGTCAGACCAATCACACCACATGTAAAACCATCCAGTTTGATCCCGATCTTGGGTAAACCGTAGTAAAGAAAAAAGAGCTGAATAAGCAACGGTGTATTGCGGGAAACCTCGATATAGATTTTGACGATTTTATTGAGTATCCGAACTTGATAGGTACTGATCACACTACAGATGAGTCCAAGCAGAATAGAGAGTACGATACCAATACTGGAGATTTTTAAGGTCATAAGCGTGGCCGCATAAAACTGCGGCAGCACACTGTGTATATACTGCCAATCCAAAGAAAACATCCGAATGAAAAATTGATTCTTTTGATAAATACGTTGTTGTTATTTATCTTTGGATGAGTCTAATCTGGTTGAAAATTCACATAAAATATTATTATTTGCTAAGCTTTGCTGAAATTTGGATGATGGACTTTATTTCATATCAATTCAGCTTATAAGAAATGCTGGGGACTTTCCCAGCATTATTTTAAATATTTACTTAGACTAAATTGCGACTGAGAATCTGATCGATAATTTAGTTATCATTAGCCGAAGCTTTACTAAAATTCCTATTAGCATAATCCTTCACATTCAGACTGTCACTTGCTTGTATAACAAGTGCACTTTCACCTCTTACGCTTCCTTTTAAACTTTAGTACTTATAATTACAATAAAATATATCATATATTTTTAACTAAAAATATTATCTAATCTCTGTTTCAAATCCTTACTTAATAATGGGTCTAAGATATCATCGACTTTTCTCCAATTCGCTATATACTCACTCATTTCTTCTCTCATAAATTCCTCTTTCATGAAGGCCAGCATATAATATCCATCAATCACTACTCCCACGAATCTACACTTACTATCGAACAACATATAACCACCATTTAACATCTGCATAAATGATCTATTTACAGATGCTAGGCTATCTTTTTTTAATAATGTTTTAGCAATCATTAATGGTTCAAATTTTTTGAAATCTGTATCTTCTGTATCACTTAAAGGAATCCAATACAGATATTCATCTTCTCCACTCATAAATAAGCATATTTTTTCGAATAAAGAGAGATAACAACTTTTATTAGAATAATCAAAAAAATCTAATAATTGGATACCATTCTTAACTTCATTAATATCTGTTTTTAATATAGAGGCTCCATCATTCCATTCAACAACCAAATTTAAAAAATAACTTAACTCATGTTCATTTAACAAACCATAGTTTTCTATTAGGGGGGCATTATCCTCAATCCAAGGCTTAATTTTCATAACGGATCTCCATTACTTTTTGTCCATTTGATTTTTAAATTTCAATTGTAAATCTCGCTTTTGAAACATATTGGGATAAAGAGAAATTCCTTAACCACCGTACTTCCATCTTGCTCTGGTACACGAATAATATAACTTGGTTAACCACATAAAGATGTTTTCCTTTAATCGTTTGATACATCGGACTACATGTACTCGGTAATGTTCTAATTCCAGCTATTTCTTTAAAAGCTGTATAAATATCATCATTAGAAGCACCTTTATAAACAGCCGTCCCTGAAGAAATCGATGGTTTTAGCCAAGGCATTATTTTCAACAAAATATTGCCTTCTTTAAATCTTTTAGTAAAAAAGTTATGAGAAAATTAGGCCTATATTCTCGCTTTCAAACTAGTCGCCCCCCTCACAATCCATTACAATCACTTCTTTTTTGTTCAGCGCATCTTATTTTGAGTACTTCCTCTCCCCAATTAAAACGTGGGCTTAAAAATCGTCATATCCACCTGATCGCTATGGGCGGTGCGGTGGGTACTGGACTATTTCTAGGTTCTGCTCAAGTGATCCAGTCTGCTGGCCCTTCGATTATTTTGGGCTATGCCATCGTTGGTCTCATCGCATTTCTCATCATGCGACAAATGGGTGAAATGATTGTAGAAGAACCTGTTGCAGGCTCTTTTAGTTATTTTTCACAAAAATATTGGGGAAGATTTGCTGGCTTCTTATCGGGTTGGAATTATTGGGTCGTCTATATTCTAGTGGCAATGACTGAGCTGACAGCCATTGCCAAATATATCCATTATTGGTGGCCACATATTCCTGCGTGGATCTCGACTTTATTTTTCTTCATTGTTGTAACCTGCTTAAACCTAGGCAATGTGAAGTTTTATGGTGAATCAGAGTTCTGGTTAGCCATTATTAAGGTTGTTGCTGTCATTTCCATGATTCTGTTCGGTTTGTATCTATTGCTGACTGCTGGTGCTGATTCGACTGCAAGCTTTACCAACTTATGGCAACACGGCGGATTTTTTCCGCATGGTTTCTCAGGTCTGTTTTATATGCTGGCCTTTTTAATGTTTGCTTTTGGTGGCATTGAATTGATCGGTATGACAGCTGCTGAAGCAGAAAATCCTGAGAAAAGTATTCCGCAAGCTATCAATCAGGTGATCTTCCGGATTCTGATTTTCTACGTGGCTTCGCTTGCCATCATCATGTCACTGATTCCATGGAATCAACTGGATTTGGGTGGTCTGGATAAAAGCCCATTTGTGATGATTTTTAACCAACTTGGGATTGATTGGGCTGCACATTTACTGAATTTTATTATTCTAACGGCGGCACTCTCTGTGTATAACAGCGGTATGTATGCCAATAGCCGTATGCTCTACGGGTTGGCAGTACAAGGCAATGCTCCAAAAGTTTTTGCAAAAGTCAGTCAGCAAGGTGTGCCGATGCCTGCGGTGATCTTTTCTTCGATTTTAATTTTTGGCTGTGTATTACTGAATTATTTTGTACCAGAACAGGCCTTAAGTCATTTGATGTATATGGCGGTTGCGGCTTTGGTTTTAAACTGGGCGATTATTAGCTTTACCCATTTAAAGTTTAAGCGCGCCGTTCAACAACAAGGTCTAACGGTAAAGTTCCCTGCACTGTTTTCGCCATTTAGTAATTATTTGGTTTTGGCGTTTATCGTGATGATTTTATACATTATGTGGACGCAAGGCTTTAAGGAATCAGTGATTTTAATTCCGGTCTGGATCATGTTTATGTTTGGATTATTTAAATTCTTGAAATGGAATAAATCCCTCTAAATATCTAACCTACAATACGCATCTACAGCAATCTGTAAAATAAACTGTGGATGCGTTATTACTCAAAACAAAAATAAATAAAAACAAGATAGGTCTTATTTGTTATCAGGTTAATCCATTTGCTACTATAGCCCTATCCTATTCATCGTCTGATCCAATGTCTGAACCGCAACTCTCTCTAAGCGATTATCTAGCAACGGTACAGGAAATCATTCGCCTGACCTTTGACGAACCTGTTTGGGTAAAAGCCGAGATTCGGAATCTGAGTATCAAAGGTGGACATTACTACCTTGAACTGGCTGAAAAAGAACAAGACACAGACAAAGTCATCGCAAGCTGTAAAGCCACCATCTGGAAGTTCACTGCTTCAAAAATTGTGCTGAAGTTCGAGCGTGAAAGTGGCATTGAACTTTCCAAAGACTTGAATGTACTGATTAAAATCAAAGCTCGCTTTGACCCTCAATATGGTTTTTCAGTCAATATTGAAGATATCGACTCTAGTTTTACTCTAGGCGATATTGCCAAACGTTATCAGCAAATCCTTGCACGACTCAGCAGTGAGGGGTTGCTTCCACTGAATAAAACCCTTCCTACGCCGTTTGATATTGAGCATGTGTTGGTGATTGCGCCCGAAAATGCGGCTGGATTAGGTGACTTTAAGAAAGATGCCGATGCATTACATCAAGCTGGCGTCTGTGATTTTGTCTATCACAACGCAACTTTTCAGGGAAATACCGCTGCGCACAGCATCATGGAATCCTTAGGTGCGGGACTACGTCAATGGGCAGCAGACTACAACTTTCCACCCGACCTGATCGTAATCATTCGAGGTGGTGGTGCAGTCAACGATCTGGCGTATTTAAATGACTATGATCTTGCCGCCCTGCTGTGTAAACGCAAAGTGCCGATTTGGGTCGGGATTGGACATGAAAAAGATCGAACTATTTTAGATGAGATTGCCCATCGTTCTTTCGATACGCCAAGTAAGGTGATTGCAGGTATTCGTAATCTGATTTCAGAGCGTTCTGTAGAAGTAATGGAACATTTTCAAACCATTAAATTGCTGTCTCAACATCAGATTACTGCTTATCAAAGCCAGAATGACCAATTGATCAGTCGCATCAAGTCACAGTCTGAAAATCAAATCAGTACCAGCTATTTGCAGCTTCAAGTTGCCAGATCAACACTGCAATATTTTGCCAAGCAACAACTGAAAACAGCTTCAACTCAAATCGAAACATTAATGCGGGAAACCTTGTTGCAAAACCCGAGAAATGTACTGGCTAAGGGTTATGGCATTGTCCGCAATGAAAATAAAGCGATTCGCTCAATCCATCAAGCGAGTTCATCCCTATCTATTGAAATGCAAGATGGCTATATCCATGCCCAGCTTACCGAGGTGATTGATCATGACGAAGAAAGAATTAAGCTTTAAAGATGGTTATGCTTTATTAAAAAAGAATGCCGAACTGCTCGAAGCACAGGAAGAACCTGACATTGATAATTTGATGAAAATCGTCGAAGAGTCAATGACGGCTTACAAAGCCTGTAAATCCAGAGTCGATGCAGTACAACAAGCCTTAAACGAGACATTTAAGGATGACTAGCCATCGTCTGACTATGTTTCATAGCTTGACCTGAAAGGTCAGCTCATTCTTCTGCATTTATATAATACTGCTAACTTCATGATCAATTGGTCTATATTTATAGCGCCATAAGATAAATACTCGGATTCAGGAATATTTTTTTTGATGTAATTCAATCGACTGATATATTCATCAATCCGATCATCCATGAACAAATAGAAGTGATACCCTTCCAATAAACCATGCTCATTGTTTTCTATGATCTTTGACTTCTCAAAATTAATAAACAGCTCATCAGTCATAAAACTTTTCTATATATCATTGAAGAAATGTAGTTCATAAAAAAGATTATTTCATGTGGTTATGACGAACTTATGAATCAGTTCTCATAATTTCTGTTATCCATCGTTCTATCTAAACCCAGTCAACGAGGTGGTTAGAGTAATAACCACAAATGAATGGCGAATGGCCCAACCAGCACCATCAAGATACCAGCAATCACCATGGTTAAGCTGGCAATCACACCTTCTTCATTATTCCGTTGTTGGGCTCTCGAGGTACCAAAACCATGAGCAGCATTACCGAATGCAGCACCATTTGCCACAGCAGAACGGATTTTGGTGAATGCTAAAATGGCATCACCACAAATCATACCAACCAAACCTGTAATCACGGTAAATAGCGATACCAATGCTGCTGAACCATGAATATCTTCAGCTAAAATCATCGCAAAAGGTGTTGAGATAGAACGAGCCATCAAACTATTGGTGACTTCTGGACTGAAATGAAAGAGCTGTGCCATCTCATAAGCCGACATTACCCCAACGCTCATGCCAACAATAATCGCGATGGATAAAACACCGATATTTTTACGGATGGTAGCGCGATAACGATAAATAGGCACAGCAAAGGCAACCGTTGCAGGCCCAAGTAAATTGACGATCCATTGCGTATCTTGGGCATAGGTTTGATAAGAAATACCAAAAATCGCCATTAATACAATTGTCAGCACTGGCACACTAATCGCGGGTGAAAGCCATAATTTAGGGTGTTTCTGATAGAGGCGTTTTGCAACCACATAGGCGACCAAAGTCCAGATCAGACAGAGGATTGACCAGATATTCATGTGAAATGCCTTTAAATATGCTTATGCTGGAAAGGTTTACGTGCTTGCAAATAGCTTTTGAGACGATTGTAATAATGAATGGTTAAGCAGGTACTCAACATCACCAAGATCGTCCCTAGTGAAATACTCAGTACAATTTGCCAGCCTTCGGTCATAAACAGGGTTTTGTACTGAACTACGGCAACAACTACAGGCACAAAAAACAGCAATAATTCGCCGAGAACGACCGAAGCGCCCATCGCCACCTGATCCATTTTAATAATCTTTAGGAATAGACAGATTAGCAGCAGCAACATGCCTAAAATCCCTGCGGAGATCGGGACACCTAATTGTTGATGCAAAACATAACCAACACCCCAAAAAGCCGCCAGAATTAAAATCTGTTTGACCAATGTGAAGAAGCTGTTTGGGGAAGACGTTTCAGAAACGGAATCAGTGCTCATGACAACAAATAAGATGGTGAACTACATCATTATGTTATCCCAGTGCTATTGGCATAATATGAATTATTCATGTTAAAATTATGCCAAAATGGAATAATATTTTATTCATCATGCTTTCATTCAAATCACTGCAATGCTTTGTCACTTTGGTCAAAACCCAAAGCTTTACCCGTACCGCAGAACAGCTCTATCTGACGCAACCAACCATCAGTAAAATCTTGCAGCAGCTTGAGCAACAACTACAGGTACAGTTGTTGGTAAAGCCAGAACATGGCCGCAAGAGACAGGTTGAACTGACGGAAATTGGCCAGCGCATCTATCAGCATGCGCTTGAGCTTTTGCAGGCAGAACAAAATATTTTTCTGGAAATCGAAAACTACCAGCAATTAAAAACAGGCACTTTAAAGCTTGGGGTTCCACCTTTAGGCTCTCAACTGCTGACCACTGCCCTATTTGATTATCATCAACAATGGCCAGAGATCGAACTTTCCTTTCTTGAAGTCGGTTCCAAAGGGATTGAACAGGCCTTACTGAATAATGAACTGGATGTGGGTGTGTTGTTACATCCTTTCGACCAGCAGATCTTTAATAGCATCGAATTGTGTGATTATCCGTTGATGGTGCTATTACGGCGAGATGCGACATGGGCCACACGCAAGAAAATCAATCTGGAAGAATTACAACATCAATCCTTTTTAATGTTTCCTGAAAATTTCTCGCTCAATCGTATTATTCTGGATGCATGCCAGCAACATGGTTTCTACCCAAGCATTGCCTGCCGTACCAGTCAATGGAATTTGCTAGCAGATATGGTGCTACAGCGTATGGGGATTGCCCTATTGCCGCAATATTATACCGACATGCTCGATCCTGAATTATTTGCAGCCATTCCGCTCGAAAAGCCCAATATTCAGTGGCATCTCGCTATGGCATGGAAAAAGAACCTGCCCGTCTCTCCCGCAGTACAGGCGTGGCTTAACGTGATTGATCAACACTTTCAGGTGATTCATTCAAAAGCTGGTGAATAACAGAGCCGTATTATTTATTCAAAATCAGTTAAAGCTTTGCCACAAAAAAACTACCCAACATAGGGCTGGCTGACCTACACTGAATCAATCGATTCGTGACATGGCAAATAATAATGAATGACTCAAACTACATCCCACCCAAAGTCTGGCAATGGACTGGAGACAAAGCCGATTTAAATCAGCCAACTTCAGGGAGTCGCTATGATCAGCAATTACCTGTTGGACAACATCCACTCCAGCTATATTCGCTTGCCACCCCGAACGGGCAAAAAGTAACGATTCTGCTTGAGGAATTACTGGCATTGGGACATACAGAAGCTGAATACGATGCATGGTTAATTAAAATTGGTGAAGGCCAACAATTTGGTAGTGGCTTTGTTGAAATTAACCCAAATTCTAAAATTCCCGCCTTGGTAGATCATAGCCAAAACCCACCACTTAGAGTGTTTGAATCAGGTTCAATTTTGCTCTACTTAGCTGAAAAATTTAAGGCCTTCATTCCCACTGATCTTGCTGCACGTACCGAATGTTTAAACTGGTTATTCTGGCAAATGGGCAGCGCGCCTTATATTGGTGGAGGTTTAGGACATTTTTATGCCTATGCACCAGTAAAAATTGAATATGCCATTAACCGTTTTGCGATGGAGACTAAACGTTTACTGGACGTATTAAACCAGCATCTGGCAAAACACGAATACCTCGCGGGTAATGAATATAGCATTGCCGATATTGCAGCTTTTCCGTGGTATGGCAGCGTTGTAAAAGGCTGGGTTTATAATGCGGATGAGTTTTTAAGCGTCGATCAATATAAACATGTGCAACGTTGGGCCGATGCCATTTTGGCACGTCCTGCGGTACAACGTGGGCGTATGGTAAATCGCACCTTTGGCGATTTAGCTAGCCAACTGCATGAACGACATGATGCCAGTGACTTTGAAACCAAAACGCAGGATAAGTTGCAATAAAACAATTAAAAACCTCTTAGCTGGCTAAGAGGTTTTTTAAGATTCAAATGCTTAATCCAAATAGATCTAAAGATGATTTAGACATCTATTTTTCAAAAAACTAAAAATATTTAAGCAAAGGAATATGCTTATTGCGGTGTTTAAAGGAGGAGAATTTCAGCATCGCTGGATATAACAGAATGCTTAGGATTATCGCGATTCCCCATACTGTAGCCATATGATCCACGCCATAATAATCTCCATAATTATGTCCCCAAATACCTACAGCAATGACATATAACGCTTTAAGTACAAATAAATGCACGATGTAGAAGAACATAGGCACAGAGCCAAATATGATTAAAGGCTTAATCCAGTTTTTGGTTTCAACCTTCTGGAGTAACACCAGAACAATAAGTCCGATACCGACATTCCATAAAATGAAAAATAATGAAGGTGGATATTTGGTCAGGTTTAGGAAACTCATCACTGTTTCACTCCACGTTGGCATCATTTCCCAAGGTTGGTCACCGTAAATGTTGAGCGCCCTTAATATGAGAAATAAGGCAATGCCAATCAAACCAAAAGTGATGAGCATACGATTCTTTTGCTGAGTCGTTTTCAGTTTGCCAAAAACGACGTGGCCAAGACAATAACCTAAAGTAATCACGCCAATCCAGGGCAAGACAGGATACGATGTTCTAACCCGTAGCACATCTCCAAAGTTTATCCAGCCCCGCTCATGTAAGACCAACCATATCCCATTCATGACAGAACCCTGTGCGAATGAAATATTGTCCATTAAATTATGTCCAAAAATGATCAGCAAACTGATGCCCCACAACAATTTTTGCGGCAAGCCAACCAATAATGCCAAGGCAATCATACTAAAACCAATTGCCCAAATGACTTGTAAATAAATCACATCGGGTGGGAACTGGCCTGTCCATGCGAAATTGACAATCAGCAGCTCAAGTCCAATCAAAAATAAACCACGCTTCAATAAAAATTCGCGCGTCATTGCAAGACTATTGTTCTTGGCTTGATAGAGATAAGCAGATAAACCCGTAAGCACCACAAAAACTGGCGCACAAAGATGGGCTAAGACTCGGCTAAAAAATAGTGATCCTTCTGTTTCAGAAATAACCATCGGATCTGGGACTTGATGATGTAAGTAGAATGTTTCCCGTACATGATCAACCATCATGATGAGAATCACCAACCCTCTGAGCGCATCAATCGCTTGTAAACGTTGAGATAAAGCAGACATAAAATCAAAAAACAAAATAAAGATATGTTATATCATAACAATAAATATAAGGTGAATAAAATAGATGGTAAAAAATTAGGGGATATTAAAGCAGTTATTCGAAGTCAGTTAATTTTATTGATCTGATTAAATTCTCAGTAAATCAATCACGAGCCTGAATGCAGAAGATTGTTGTCTACGGTGAGGATAATAAAGATGGTAACCTGAAAACTGGATACTATATTCCTCCAGGACCTGAACTAAATCACCCTGCTGGATTTCTTTTTCTATCATGTCTTTTGGGATATAGGCCAGTCCCATACCCGCTTTCACAGCTTGGGCAATATCAAAACTTTCATTAAATACCCATTGCGGATTAATCTTAACTTTAAATTCCTGTTTTTCTTTTTCAAACTCCCAAGCGTAGATTCCACCTTGGGTCATTAATCTAAAACCAATACATTGATGCTGGTCTAGATCTTTTGGGGTTTGAGGCATTCCATGTTGCTGGAAATATTCAGGTGTTGCAACCACAGCCATTTTAACATCTTCGCCAATACGAACGGCCACCATACCATCAGCGACACGACTACCAAATCTCACTCCAGCATCAAAGTGCTCCGCCACAATATCGACCATCCCATTATTGGCACTGAACTCTACTTCAACATCTGGATAAAGATGCGCAATTTTTGCCAGTTTTGGAATCAAGATATGTTGTATAGCGTGGCTGCTGGCATTGATTCTCACTCTACCTGCGGGCGTATCCCGAAACGTATTGAGTAATGTCAGTTCATTGTCAATCTGGTCAAAGCTGGCACTAATGGTTTGTCTTAAACGTTCCCCAGCTTCTGTGGGTGAAACACTCCGTGTCGTCCTGTTTAACAATAATATTCCCAATCGCTCCTCTAAACCCCGAATCGTATGACTCAGGGCAGACTGAGAAACCCCAAGTTTGCCCGCCGCCTTGGTAAAGCTTCCTTCTCTTGTTACCATTAGAAAAGCATGTAAATCGTTATAATTTTCTCTGCTAATCAAGGCTGTTTCCTCATCAAATTCATTTTATAAGCATACGTATCGTCCACTTATTTTGGACTTTATATGGAATCTATTATTCATAAAATACACGCATAACTCTATTAATTTTTACACACAGACCTTCTGTTCTTTTGCTTATGAATCATGTCTATTAAAATAAAAAAAGCCCTGCTAGACCAGTATCTAACAGAGCAATTGTTACCAAGCATAGGCCTGCGGTGCTTCTCCACAAGGCTGCCAGATCTCATCAAGTTTTGCCATTGTTTCTACTGAAAGCTGTATATCCAATGCTTTGATATTTTCCTGTAACTGCTCTACGGTACGAACGCCACTAATCACGGAAGTCACAGCAGGTTGATGTAATAACCAAGCCAAAGCGACCAATGCAGGGCTTTGGCCTAGTTCAGCACACAGAACTTCATAAGCTTCAAGTTGTGGGCGCAGTGCTTGGATTCTCTGTTGTAGTGCTGGGGTTGCTCTACGACTACCTTGTGGAAGCTCATCAAAAACCCCACCTAATGTGCCCATACCTATCGGACTCCATGGAATTAAACCAATACCATAATGTCGTAATGCCGGGATCACTTCCAGTTCAATACTACGTTGGGTCAGGTTATACAGACTTTGCTCTGATACTAAACCGAGCTGATGACGAGCATTGGCCGTACATTGAGCAGTGGCGATGTCCCAACCAGCGAAATTACTACTACCCACATAAGTAATTTTACCCTCACGGATCAACTGCTCCATGGCCTGCCAGATTTCTTCCCATGGTGTATTTCGGTCAATATGATGCATTTGATAGAGATCAATATGATCTGTTTTTAAACTCTTCAAACTGGCTTCACAAGCACGTTTGATGTGATACGCAGATAATCTTCGATCATTTGGGCCTGTATCCATCGGTTGATACGCTTTGGTTGCCAAAACAATTTTATCTCTACGCCCGCCTTGAGCTAACCAGCGACCAATAATTTCCTCTGATGTCCCAAAACCCTTTTCCATATCGGGTGATTGTGGCCCACCATACACATCTGCGGTATCAAAGAAATTAATTCCTTTCTCTATCGCCTCATCCATGATTTTAAAACTGGTGGCTTGATCAGTTAACTCTCCGAAATTCATTGTACCCAGTGTAATACGGCTGACTTGTAAACCTGTACGTCCTAAATATGTATATTGCATAAATAATTCCTTAAGATATCAATTGTTATGCCACTTTCAAGCGTGAAACCCAAAGTGTTAAAGCAGCAGAAATAATTAAAAGAATTGCACTCATCGCAAAAGTTGTCTGATAGCCACCATGATCAAATAATAGACCGCCAACAGTTGAACCCAATGCGATACATAGCTGAACAATTGCGACGAATAAGCCCCCGCCTGCTTCGGCATTATTCGGGAAAGTCTGGGCAATCCAGCTCCACCATCCCACAGGTGCGGATGTTCCAAGCAGGCCCCATAGCCCTAGCATCACGATGACCAAAACGGTCCATGTTCCAAAGCCAATTAATGTGAATGCAATGGCTGCCATGAGAAGTGGAATAGCAATTAAAGTTCCGTAGAAATGACGTTTTAATACAAAGCCGATTAACAGCGTACCGACAAAGCCCATGACCCCAATCACAAACAGAGTAAAAGATAATGTAGATACACTGGTCTGCGTCACCGTTTCCAGAAATGGACGGATATAGGTATACAGCGAGAACTGCCCCATAAACAGCAGACCCGTTGCTAGCATGCCAACCAAGACAATAGGTTGCTGCAACAGATGAAGTATCCCTGCTGATGAGCTGTAAGTAGAAGCTTTGTTTTTTAATGAGGGAAGGCTGATCCATTGCCAGATAAAAGCAAGTATCGCAACAGGCACCAAACAAAAGAATGCACCACGCCAGCCAATCATTGCCCCCAAATAGCTTCCCAGAGGTGGTGCCACCACCGTTGCCAAGGCATTACCACTGTTAAAAATTGCCAAGGCTCTCGGCACTTGACTGTTCGGTACAAGACGAATCGCCGTTGCTGCTGACATTGACCAGAAGCCCCCCACAACTACACCAATTAAAACCCGACCAAACATGTAGAACCAATAATTAGGAGCAAGTGCAACCACCGCTCCTGAAACTGCCATTAATGCGGTCAAGGCAAGCAGTAAGATTTTACGATTGATGCTGCCTGCTAGACGTGAAATCGATAGACTGGTGATAACCGCAAATGCACCTGAAATCGCAATACCATATCCAGCCAAGCCTTCCGTAACACTTAAATCTTTGGCAATCGGAGTTAATAAACTGACGGGCATAAATTCGGAGGCGATCAATGCAAATACACACAAGGTCATGGCAAATACGCCACTCCAGTATGTGGGCTGCTGCTCTATCTCGGAAGATTGAGATGTCATAGGCTCTCTCTATAAAAATCAGACAGCCATGATAAAGATACCGCATCACCTGAATAAGTACCTTCCCAAGAATAGAGTTATGAGCCTAATTCATCAATTAGGATTCAATAAAGCAATTTCTTCAGAATAAAAATTATTTTAACCCTGAATTTATGAATGAGATTCATAGGACTATACCATTTTTAGGGGCTAATCCTTGGCTATCTTCGCCTTTATACTGATGAACAAATCATTTCAGCAGACAAGTTAAGTTCATGCTGACGTTTAAAACGTTAACTGCCACCTGATTGGGAAAACAACATGATGCAAGAAATTAAACCTGACTTTTGGGTTATCGGTAACATTGCTTTACTTGTCCTGACACTTGGAATCAGTGCACGTACAGAAGCCAAAACCCATGCAGAACAATCTGCTTCACAAAAGGTTTCCAGTATGAATATTCGTTTTGATATCGAAGGCTCAGCTCAGCCAGTATTTGTTCGCTTAAAAGATTCACCGACTACACAGGACTTTATTAGACAGCTTCCTCTTAGTTTAGAACTGACTGATTACGCAGCAACAGAAAAAATTGCCTATCTGCCTGAAAAACTGACCTCACAGGGAGCTCCAAAGGGACATCCAGCCAAGACTGGCGATATTGCCTATTACGCCCCTTGGGGCAATCTCGTGATCTTTTACAAAGACTTCGATGGTGTTGCCAACAACCTCATTTATCTGGGCAAATTCAATACTTTGCCAAAAGCATTTTCAGACAATAAGCCCTTTAAGGTCACGATCTCAATTGATTCAAAATAACAGGAATGAACCCTATGTCTTCTGAAGCACCTGCAACACCACACCGTTTTCTAAAAAAAACTTTTGCTATTCTTAGCCTGAGTATTGGAGCGTTATCTATGAACCAAGGCGCATTGGCCAATCAGGACTTAAAGCTCACTACCAAATGGGACAAGACTTTTGTGCAAAGTAACAAAGTCGAACATCAGAAAGTGACTTTTAAAAACCGTTATGGCATTACTCTCGCTGCTGATCTGTATATCCCTAAACATGCTAAAGCTAAACTTCCAGCGATCGTGGTTGGTGGTCCATTTGGAGCTGTAAAAGAACAATCTTCTGGACTCTATGCACAAACAATGGCGGAACGCGGTTTTGTTACGCTTGCATTTGATCCGTCTTATACAGGTGAAAGTGGTGGTGAGCCACGTAATATTGCTTCGCCAGATATCAATACCGAAGATTTTAGTGCCGCGGTAGACTTTATCGGACTGCAACCCAACGTTGACCAAAACCGCATTGGAATGATCGGAATCTGTGGTTGGGGCGGTATGGCACTCAATGCGACTGCGGTAGATAAACGTGTCAAAGCCGTTGTTACAAGCACGATGTACGATATGACCCGAGTGATGTCTAAAGGATATAATGACAGTGTCACACCTGAACAGCGTAACAAAACCCTAGAACAACTCAGTGCTCAACGTTGGATCGATGCAAAAAATGGCGAGCCAGCTTCTCAATCACCTTATAATGTATTAAAAGGTGGCGAGGCACAATTCCTAGTCGATTATCATGACTACTATATGACGCCTCGTGGCTATCATCCTCGTGCAGTCAATTCTGGCAATGCCTGGTCAGTGACGACACCAATTTCATTTATGAATATGCCAATTTTAACGTATATAAAAGAAATCTCACCGCGCCCTATTCTTTTTATTCATGGTGAAAAGGCCCATTCACGTTACTTTAGTGAAACAGCGTATGAAGCGGCAGCACAACCGAAAGAACTCTATATAGTTCCAAATGCCAATCATGTTGACCTGTATGACCGTGTTGACATAATTCCGTTTGATAAGATGACTCGTTTCTTTAATCAAAACTTAAAGTAAATATGATTTTAGCCAAGTTAAGTGCGCTTAATTTGGCTTTTTTTTAAATGCTTTCTCCTGCAAATACAATGCAATTCTTAATAAAAAAGGTAGATCATTGTGCCCAACAATCTACCTTTATATTTTAGCAGATAGGAACTAAAACCTAGGCTGCCTGTACCTCAATCACTTCACGGCGTTTTAATAACGCATAAATTACACCTGTAATGCAGCTTCCAATTGCAATGGCTGCAAGATAAAGCCAGGCATGACTAATCGCATTTGGAATCAGCAACACAAAGATTCCACCATGCGGTGTTACCAATTCACAATGGAATAATGCAACCAATGCACCAGTCACTGCCCCACCTGCAATACAAGCTGGAATGACCCGAATCGGATCTTTAGCAGCAAATGGAATCGCCCCTTCAGAAATAAAGCATAGCCCCAACACAAAGGCAGCCTTACCTGCATCTCGCTCACTTTGGTTGAACTTTTGTTTAGCCAATAAAGTTGCAATCGCCATCCCAATCGCAGGCACCATTCCCCCAGCCATGGTCGCAGCCATCGGCATATAGGTGTTGGTGGTCAACAAACCGACTGTAAAAGCATAAGCGGCTTTGTTAATCGGGCCACCTAAATCAATACACATCATTGAAGCCAGCACAATCCCCATCAGCACGGCATTGGTGGTTCCCATATTGTTGAGAAAATCTTTCATCATCTCAAAAATTTGTGCGACAGGATGTCCCACGATGTAGAACATGATCAGACCGACCGATAATGTTCCCAATAAGGGCACAATTAAAATCGGCTTCAAGGCTTCCAGACTGGTTGGAAGCTTAATTTTTTTGGCAAGGAATAAGGCAATATAACCCGCTAAAAAGCCAGCAACGATCCCGCCCAAGAAGCCCGCATTTAATTGAGTTGCGATGAGACCACCAACCAAACCCGGTGCCAAGCCTGGACGATCAGCGATTGAATAAGCAATATAGCCAGCCAGCATTGGCACCATCAAACTAAAAGCAGCCGCACCAATTTGCTTTAACACAGCGGCTAGACTTCCAGCCTCCTCAGCCGCATTCAGTCCAAAACAAAGGGATAGCGCGATGAGCAAACCACCCGCCACCACCATTGGCAACATAAACGACACGCCAGTTAAAAGATGCTTATAGACACCTGTTTTTTCTTTATTGGCGTCTTGATTGGTCTTTTGACTATTTTGTTTAGATGATTCTAAAACCTTGGCTTCCGTCATTGCTTCTGCAAAAGCCTTGTCGGTTTGTTTCAGTGCAAAGCCTGTCCCGCAACGATAAACACGTTTTCCGACAAAGCGATCCGTATTAACCTCAATATCCGTGGCTAAAATCACAATGTCCGCAGCAGCAATCGCCTCATCGGTCAGGATATTTTTAGCACCGACTGAACCTTGCGTTTCGACCTGAATGCGATAACCCAATTTGGCTGCACCCTGCTGTAATGCTTCCGCAGCCATAAAAGTATGCGCCACACCCGTAGGGCAAGCCGTCACCGCAACAAAATTCTGTGCCTGACGCTGATCATTGGGTTGTGTTGCCAATTGTGCAACCGTCGTGGGATTGCTCAAAGCCTCCTGTAAAGACTGCTCGGCATTATCCATCGCTTGTTGGAGTGAAATGGTTGCAACAGCATAATCATTGAAAGCATCGAGTTGTGATGGTATTTGCCCAATAAAAACAACCGTATCAAAATCTTGTTCAGGAAGCTCATCCTGCACAGAAATGATCGCGCTGTCATAGCCTTGCTGTTGCGCAATCTGCGCCAGTTTTTTTGCCAGAATCAACGCATTGACATACTGTTGCGAATTGATCACAAATAAAAGAGATTTAATTGTTTGCATCAGAATTATCCAAAGTGTTGATCATGGTTTGTTGTTTTAGAGCTTCCAATCGCTCAGGTTCAGGCACACGAAAGCCGATTTGACTCACCGCATGACTGGCAATGGCCGTAGCAGTTTTTAAGGTTTGCTCAGGCGTCATTTCACTTACCAGACCATGCACCATGCCTGCAAGTAATGAGTCGCCAGCACCCACAGTACTTTTTACGGTGACTTTAGGTGGGCTGGCATGCAACGCCAGTGCTGGATTGATCCAGTTGACACCTGCTTCGCCCATCGAAATGACAATATGTTCAATATGACAATTTAAGCGCTGGAACAAGGCAACTTGCTGTGAAAACTGTTCTACAGACTCACCAAAACTTTCCTGTAACTCATCCGTATTCGGTTTAATCATCCATGGATTCATTTCAATCGCTGCAACCAGTGCCTGTCCGCTGCTATCAATTGCAACGTGCTTTTGCTGTTTGTGTAAGATAGAAATTAAAAACTTGAAATCATCTATGCTAAAACCCTGCGCAAGACTCCCAGCAATCACCACATAATCAACGTTTTGGCAGCATGCCTCAATACGCGCAAAGAATGCTTTTTTGTCATGTTCAGAGACAAGAAAACCTTTCGCATTAATATCGGTCATTCGTCCAGACTGTTCTGCAATCTTGATATTCTGGCGGGTTTCACCCTCAACATAGACAAATTGATTATCAAACTGCATCGCTTGAAAATGCTGATCAAACAAGGCCCGATTCTGTTTACCCAAAAAGCCTGACACAATCAGGTCATGCCCAAGATCATGCAGCACTTGTGCAACATTGAGTCCCTTACCCGCCGCATGATATTGCACCTGTTGCTGGCGATTAACCTCACCCAAGCGCAATTCATCTAGTTCCAGCGTGACATCAATTGCAGGATTTAAAGTAATTGTTAAAATTTTAGCCATGCTTCAACTCCACCAAATCACGGACTGCTGTGGCACTTTCACACTGTAAAGCGCGTTGAGCAAGCTGCTGGCAATTCTGATAATTCAAAGTACGAATTTGTGCTTTCACCAATGGAATGCTGGATGACGACATACTCAGTTCATCGACGCCCAATCCCAGTAAGATCGGGACAGCCTTGGGATCAGCGGCAAGTTCTCCACATACGCCTACCCATTTCTGATGGGCATGTGCTGCACGAACAGCTTGATCAATCAATAATAAAATACTTGGATGCAAACCATCGGCTTCGGCAGACAATACGGGATGGCCACGGTCAATTGCCAGCGTATATTGAGTTAAATCGTTGGTGCCGATACTGAAGAAATCCACTTCTTTGGCCAATAATGGAGCCAATAAAGCCGCTGAAGGCACCTCAATCATGATTCCCACTTGAAGATTTTCACATGGATATTCGGCTAAAACCTCATCCAGAATATGCTTGGCTGCCCGCCATTCTTCAATTCGCCCAACCATTGGGAACATAATCCGTAAAGCACGACCATCCGCTGCTTTTACTAGAGCAATCAATTGTTGACGCAATAGCTGCGGTTTCCGTAAGGTCAGTCGAATCCCGCGTAAACCAAGAAATGGATTTTCTTCGGCAGCAATCGGTAAATAAGGTAGAGGTTTATCACCACCAACATCCAGTGTCCGTACCACCAATGGACGCCCTGCAAGGGTATCCAGCACATGACGGTATTCTTTTTCCTGTGTGATTTCATTCGGTGCCTGACGATGGGCCATAAACACCAGTTCGGTCCGCAATAAACCAATCGCCTCTGCACCATGATCAACGGCTTTTGCAGTATCCAGAATCTTGCCAATATTCGCTGCAATCTCGACCTGATGCTGATCTACGGTGACGGCTGCTTCCTGACAATGGCGTTCCGCTTCCTGACGTCGCAGTTTCTGTTGCTCACGCTCGCGAATCGCTTGTTCGATCTGCTCAGGCGTTGGATCAATATCAATTGCACCTGTATCCCCGTTAATCAATACCGTGGTTTGTGCCTCAATATTTAGAATCTGCTCACCCGCACCGACCACGGCGGGAATTCCCAATGCACGTGCCACAATCGCACTATGTGCCGATGCACCACCAACCGCTGTTAATATCCCAGCAACGCGGTCTTTGTCTAAACGTGCCACATCCCCTGGCCCAAGATCATGCATCACCAGAATATAAGGTTGCTCAGGTTCAAGCTGCATGACTTCATCACACAGCACACTTAAAACCTTGTCGCCAATATCTCTTAAATCGGCTGCACGTTCTGCCAACAGCGGATCATTCAACGCTGCCTGCGTTTGTGCAGCCTGTTCAATATAGTCATGCCATGCAGCAGCAGCCGTTAGATTCTGATTTAAACCCTGATGCACCTGCTGGATCAGATCTGGATCATCCAGCATTTCCAGATGTGCCTTAAAGATCTGCCTGATCTCATCAATCTCGGTTTTTAGAATCAACTGGTGAATGGTGTTTTTGACACTATACAGAGCGATTTCCAGTTTTTCTTTTTCTGCCTTAACGTTGTGTCCAAAACGTTCATATTGAAATTTTTTCGGTTTAATCACATGCGCTGGGCCAAAGGCAAGCCCCGAAGATGCAGCCGTTCCCTGTGCAGGCAAATCGGTCTCAAGAATTTCTTCCCACGCAGTTTCTGCTTGAACAAGTGAAGCTGTTTCAGATTGCTCAAGCGCTTCAACCTCTTCGCCCAAACCATTTTTAACGGCCTGTACAATCGCAGTTAATCCTTCTACGGCATCGGTGTTCGGCTCAGCAATAAAGGTCAGAGTCTGTCCATATTGACAGCCCAAAGCCAATAATTTGGTTAGACTTTTGGCAGACACATAAGGCCCACCGTCTACCGCAACCTGAATGTCACCTTTAAATGTTTTACTAATATTGACCAGTTGTGTGGCAGGACGAGCATGCAAGCCATGCTTATTGGCAAGCACCACAGGTTGATAAGGCCAGTCTGGAATAATTTCTGCACCAATCAGCTTGGCGATTTCATGGCGACTTTGTTCAGATTGAAGTTGCTGTTGAATATTTGACTGAAATAAAAGATCAATTAAATGATTCAACTGTACGGTATCAAGTTGCTCATGCTGGGCAATGCAGACTAGTGTTTGTATTTGCCCCTGAGCAAAACTTAAAATCTGATCGGATTTCACAATACTCACGGCGGCTTCTGAAACGTAATTTTTTCCTGAAATCGTCCAGATGGCATCCTGAATCTGAATCAGGTTTTTAGGATCTAACTGGCTAATGAAGCCCGCTTCCACCAGTTTTTGTTGTTTTAATAACTTGGTTGCTGCCCAGAAAAATTCATCAATATCTTCAACATGTGCCTGCGTCTGGATTAAATTTTCGTGCAAAACCAAAGAATCTGGGCGAACTTGCAAAATATCAATAATTTGCTCAGCCGTGGTTGCCGTTTGTACCTGAATACTAACATCGTGATTTAAAGCACGAGTCAAGATTTGCAGAACCTGTAAATGCTCATCTGATTTTGCAGCAATTACCACAGCCAAATAAATTTTATGTTCACCATCCCACACCACTCCTTCTGGAAAATGCGCAAGTCGAATCCCTGTTTCTTTAATAAACTCACGCGATTGAGGGGTACCATGAGGAATAGCGATTCCTTGGCCTAAATAGGTTGCGCCCTGTGCTTCACGAGCCTCTAAGCCAGTTAAATATTCAGCCGTTGTTAATTGATCTTCAACCAGAATATTAACTAAACATTGTAGTGCTGTTGCCTTATCCTTGGCACGCAGATTCATATGTACATGCTTTGGCTCAAGTACAAACATAAAGTGTCCTTCAAAAAGTTGAAACCGTTGTTTTTAATTTAAGATGAATAAAGGAAATATAAACCAAGCCCATCCATTTCCCTACATTCTACAATAAGCTTTTTGATTCTCGTTTTAACAGTCACAAATCTTATGAAAAACAGACTAAGTTGATCATCTAATCTACTGTTTTGGTTATTAGAAGATGACTTGTTTCTTGAAATTGCGAAAATTCAGACAAAAAATTAGCCCTTGTAAAAACAAGAGCCTATTAAATTTATCGTAGCCGTATCAACAGTAAGAAATCATGATTTGCTTATATTTGAATCGCTGTACCATATTTTGCCAGACATACCCAATTCAACTGTTGATCCGATAGCCATTGATTCATAGACTGCTCAAACTTAGGCTGAGTTTCACTGTGTTGACACGGATGAATATAACCAGCCCACATCAAAACCAATAAAATTTCTGTAAGCTGTTTTAAAGATAGATTCTGTTTGAGCAGGCTGGACAACTCAAGCGTTGAAAGCGCCCGTTTATTAAGTAACTTAAGTATCTTTTCAAATATTTGGATGGCATCTTTTATTCTACCGAGCTTGGCATCCAGACTTAAATCCTTTCCAACTGGAGCCGCAGGTAATAGTCCAAATTTCACCGTTGAATAATAGTTTTCTAACTGTTGTTGATTAAGTTGAGTTCTATTTTTTACATAGATATCTTGTCTCTGCAAGGTATAGCGCGCAATATCCTTAACGGTCTCTTGTAAAGTAATTAAGGGTAAGCTTTTTACCACTTTTTGAACTTCTGGTGGCAAACTGATCTTATCTAAGTTTTCAATAATCCCAGCTCCCCCCACATAAGAAAGTCCTAACTTTCCAAAGCGTTGGATCATATCGGCAGAATGCTGTGGTTGCCAATGTTCCGATAAAAAATCATGGGCAATATAGTTTGGCTTATCTTGGGCAAGTTCCGATAACTCTTGATTCAAACCTGGAATTTTTTCAAATAATCCACTCTTCGATGCACCAATTTGCCGAACTAAATTCAGGCTTTGTACGGCTTTGGTAGCTGAGTCCCCTTGCAAATTCTTAGACGTTTCCAATATTAACTTCTGGACTGATACCAAAGAAGTGGCACCAGGATGACTCATATAGCTACAGTATAAAACCCCGTCTTTTTTTAAAAATTTATCAACAATTTGCGTCACAATATTCTGGTTTTCTGATGAGATCCAAGACCAGACCCCATGCGTTACAATAAAATCAAATGGCTCTATGTCAGCATTTAAAAAGCTTTCAAAATCCGCATGAATAAATTCAATATTATCAATACTGGTCGTTTCTAAACCTTCTTGTGCAACCATCAAATGCTGTGGATTAAAATCAACGCCCACAAAATGTCCCAAAGGATTTGCAGCAGCTGTGAGGTGTAAATGAATTCCCATTGCACAGCCAAGTTCTAAATATCGATAGGGTTTTACAAGATCAGGAGCACAAAAGCCTTTTGATTGAACAACCATATTCAGCCACAACGGCATCGTTTGTCTATGTACAAATGTTGGATAAGGTACATCTACAATATAACCGTCTTGCGAAGAACTCATTCAATTTACCTAAGCAGAATAATCTAATAATTCAAAAAATAGATCAGCCCATTACTGAAATAAGCTGATCTGTTTCATTACTCAAATATCGATCTAGAATCGAGTGGTGAAACCTACGTAGTATGTCGCTGGCGGAGCATCACCATAATCGACACTTCCTTTGTTGACTTTATCACCACCGATATTTTCAACACCAGCTCTCAAGCTGAGTGAATCACTATAATCAAAATTCACCCCCACGGCTCCCGTTGTGGTGGCATTTGAGAAGTATAATTCTTTAGCTGCTGAACCCGATCCTGCAACGAGATCAGCTTTCGTAAATGCCTGTTTACCCAGATATTGTACACGGGCAAATGTATTCAGACGATCTGTAACATCCCAATATACCGCCAAGTTGGTAGTAAACTCAGGAACTTGGGCCAATGATTGACCTGTTGCTTTATTTTCTGACTCTATCATATAAGTGGCATTACCCGTCACTCGTAGATAATCATTCAATGGGAATTTATAAGTCAACTCCAATCCACTTGTACGTGCCTTTTCAACATTCGATTGACGTGTATACCAGATCCCGTTAATTCGCCCGTAGTAGTTATTTACGATCATATCTTTGTAATCACTGAGGAAGTAGGTGAAATCAACACCATACCCATCTTCTTCGTAACCAAAACCAATTTCATAATTGGTACTGGTTTCTGGATCAAGATCTGGATTACCTAACATGTAGCATGATTGTCCCGATTGCCAACCATAAGGCGCTAAACTGGTACAGCCCATTCCCATTGAACTTGTGCCAGATGAACCTGAACGTTCTTTTAAATTGGGCGCTCTGAAACTACGCGAAACACCACCTTTGACAGTCCAGGCATCTGTTGGATGATAGACCCCGTAAATACGTGGACTAAAATTAGGATCATAATCATTGCTGCCGTCAACACGGCCGCCAAGAGTTAAAATAAAATTATCTTGTAGATGGATTTGGTCTTCAGCAAACAAAGACCAAGAATAATCATCTGGATTCTTATCCGGTGTCTGGATATTGCCATTTTCATCAGGAACCAATTGATTCCCGATGTTTGATGCATTAGAGACCTGTTCATATTTTCCTTGTGCACCAAGGGTCAGATCATTTTTACGGCCCCAAAGATCTAAAGGTTTATTGGCTTTTAGATCCAGAACTGTTTCACTACTTTTAGAACCGCCGTCTACAGCAAATGCAGGTGTCTTATTTTCATATTGATTATAGTAAAGGTCTGCATTTGTGACTAAACCATCAGCAAAACGCCCTTCATGACCAATACCAACATTGTAGTGCTCCATTTTGTCAGCACCAAAGTGTTCTGTACCTAATTCAGCTTGCTCAGCCTCACTCAACTGTGGATTCTTCTCAACGCCGTAACCTAGATCAAAGTTAAAATCTTGGTTATCAGAAATTTTCCAGTTTAAACGGCTGGAGATATTTTGCTCTTGATTCTCGCCAGTACCATTCTGAATACCTTCATCGGCATTTCTTTTTTTGATGTTGCCGCCAAGTCTAAAACCTAAATTATCCGTAATTGGCCCTGCAATGTTTGCAGCTACATTAATGGTATCGCCTCGAGAGCTACCATCAGGCTGGCTATAATCAGTTCTTAATGAACCCGTAAGCTTATTGGGAATTTTCTTGGTAATAATATTGATCACGCCACCCGCAGCTTCAGAGCCGTAAAGTGTTGACATTGAACCTCGTACCACCTCAATTCGCTCAATCATTTCTGGAGAAATCCAGTCAATATCTTGCGAAATTGTATCAGGACGATGGCCTAGCAACGATGAGTTACCAACTCGCTTACCGTCGACCAGAATTAAAGTATATTTGTCAGGGGCACCACGAAATGCAATTTTTGAACCCGGCCCAACATTTGAATAACCACCCACTGCCCCTGGTAATTCACCGAGTAAGTTCGCAATACTAGAAACAGGACGTTTTGCTATTTCTTCAGCGGTAATTACACTAATCGAAGCTGGAGCATCTTTAACATTAACGCCAGATCCACTCGCAGTCACAACAATCGTTTCTAATTTAACAGTTTCATCTGATTTATCGAGTGGTTTACTCTCTTCATTTGTCATTTCGGCAGCATGGGCAAAGGCCATCATACTACTTAAGACTGAAACTGCGAGTAGAGATTGTCGAGCTATGTGTTTGGCCATTTTCCCACCTAAAATCAGACTAATATTAAAATTCGCTTAAAAATGCACGTGAATTTTAACAAAAGTTAAATAAAACACAATCAAAATGATAATTATTATTGTTTATATGGTTTATTCAATCTTTTGCTTTGAAATTTTACAGCTTATGGGCAATACGATTTAAGTTACTTTCTCTTACCGCTTCATAGATGTCATTATCAGAATTTTTACACTTGACGCTATGTAGAGGAAGCCCTCACATATCTAGCAAAAGCCACATAAATATATATACGATGGCTTTGTGTTCTACGATTCCCTCTTTACATCACTCTAAACTTTAATTCTTTTCAAATTCGGGATGGAAAGTGGCAATCAAAACTAATCACTTCCAATCTTCTGAAATATTTAAGAAATAAAATGCAAAATACAATTTAATGTAATAATATAACATTACATTTGATTTGTATGTTCTTACTATGCTTTCCAAATTTTATCTAATCTCTTCATGTTCATTACTGTCAAACTTTGTTTGGGCACAAACATCTGATTCGACGACGCCCCTTCCAACAATCATCATACAAGCACAAAAAACAGATCAAGATGTCTTAACAACATCTGCATCAACTAAATTTACGCATGATGTACTTGATACCCCTTCCAGTCGTAGCTTTCTTTCTCAGGAAGTTTTAAAACAGCAAGATGTACAACGTATAGATGACGCTTTAAATCAAGTCAGTGGCGTGTTCAGCCAAACCAATTATGGTGGTGGCTTCTGGGATAATTTTTCATTTCGTGGATTTAGTACAGATCCGAATATCGGACCGCAAATTATTCGAAATGGATTAAGTGTAAATCGGGGTCTCAGTGCGTCTCGGGATATGGTCAATATTGAATCTTTAGAGTTTCTCAAAGGCCCAATGGCTGCACTATATGGACGAGGAGAAACAGGTGGTTTACTCAATATCAATACGAAAAAGCCAGCATGGGAATCATCTAGTGAAATCAATTTACGAGCGAATAGTCTAGAAAAATATCGTGCTAGCTTTGAGCATACCGCCCCCATTAATGACCAATTAGCATATCGTTTTGCTATTGCACATGAAGATAATCAGAGTTTTCGGGACTATGTGAGTAATTCACGCTGGTTTTTTTCTCCGCAATTAAGCTGGAAGTTATCCGATCGAACTCAATTAGACTTAGACACAGAATTCACTCGTGTAGAAGGATTATTTGATCGTGGTATTAGTGCTTATCAGAAGCAAATTGTGATGAATCCAAAAACCTATACAGGTGAACCAAGCGATGGAGATCATTTACAAACTGATAATTTTTATCAAATTCGGCTCACGCATGAGCTAAATGACGATTGGAAGGTCAAAAGTGCTGTGAGTGTGAAAGATAGTTTGTTAAAAGGTTTTTCTAGTGAACCTCGTCGTATACAAAGCGATGGTCGTACTTTAGAGCGGCAGCGACGTTATCGGGATAATAAAAGTGATGATGTGTTATTCCAAACAGAAATGTTAGGCACGATCCAACAAAACTGGGCAAAACATGAAATATTGTTGAGCGCAGAAACAGGACAAATGAAATATCGCCAATTGCAGCTACGCCGTAATCACAGTTCAGATATACCCAACACCATTGATATTTACCAACCTACCTATGGAACATATTTACCAGACCTTCCCCTATTTATTGACACTGAGGATCGACAAAAATACTTCGCCTTCAATGTCCAAGATCAGATATTTTTAAATGATCAATGGAGTGTTTTACTTGGTCTACGCTTTGATCATGTCACACAAGAATTTGTGAATAAGATTGCCACGACCTCAAATCAAAAAGACTTACAACAAACCAGTCCACGTTTTGGTTTGAACTATCGCTTGAGTGATGCATGGTCAGTCTATGCCAATTATGGCCAATCATTTGCAATTAATAGTGGAATGGATCGCAATAATCAAACCTTTGACCCAGAAAAAGGTCAAAGTTATGAGATCGGCAGTAAATACCAACTCAACCCACAAAGTCTGATCAGTATTGCATTATTTAAAATGGATAAGGAAAATGTGCTCACAACAGACCGAATAGATAACAACTTCCAGATAACTGCTGGAGAAGTCTCTAGCCAAGGGATAGAGCTAGATGTCGAATCACAACTGAATGACCAGTTATCGCTCCGCGCCAATTATAGTTACACAGATGCTCAGATTGAGAAGGATCAAACACTTGCTAAAGGTTCGCGCCTAAGCAACGTTCCTAAACATAGCGGTTCAATCAGTACAAACTATGAATGGATGCTATCTAACAACTCAAATGTAGTCGTTGGGGCAACAGCTGTTTATGTTGGGAAACGTAGCGGTCATAGCACTGATAACGGATTCAATCTTCCTGAATATACATTAATTAATTTAAATGCTTACTATGCGCCAAGTGAGCAAATACGTTATCAGTTCAACCTGAATAACCTTCTGGACAAAACCTATTACACGGCGAGTTATAGTGAGATGTGGATACAGCCTGGTGAACCGTTGAATGCATCATTGGCAGTGCAATGGAAATTTTAAAATGTTTGAATGAATGCGTTAAGGCTAGCTAAGCTGATACAGCCTTAACCATTAAACTTATGAAAGTGTAAACATATTGTCAGCATCGAATATAACCGCCAACCTTATAATACGCATTAACATTACCTTGTCGTGCTATAGGGTTTAAACAGTTATAATTTCATCCCCCCAATCGCTCATCATTAACTTCTGATTGCCATGCCCCAACAACCTTCTTATTGGCGAAATCTATTCCGCTTAATCCATATATATGCAGGGATATTTGTTGCGCCATTTATTTTTATTGCCGCATTTACGGGTTTTCTGTATGTCAGCAGTCCGCAATTAGAGCAATATATTTATAAGGAGCAGTTGTATGTACACAGTGAAAATCGCCCTCAACAACAACTGAGTCTGCAAGTTCTTGCAGCTCAATCTGTAATGGCAGAATCAGCAAGAATTACTGAGCTACGTCCAGCACCTACATCGGATCAAACCACTCGGGTTATTTATGCTGATCCAGAAAATAAACTAAATAACCAAGCAGTTTTTGTGAATCCATATACATTAGAAGTTATGGGGCAACTACCTGTTTATGGTACGAGCGGTGTACTTCCTTTAAGAACGCTAATCGATCAACTCCACAGCAATTTACTACTGGGTGACATTGGAAGACTCTATAGTGAGCTTGCAGCAAGTTGGTTAGCCATTCTCAGTCTGTCAGGACTTTATCATTGGTATATGCTTAGAAAACATTTTAATCAGAGCAAGACCATCCGCAATAAAGTTTTAAAATGGCATAGCACAATTGGAATAGTCTTGCTCCCATTATTACTCATTGTTGCGATTACAGGACTAACTTGGTCTAAATGGACAGGAGAAAATATCCGCATACTTCGCCAAGCCTTGAATTGGCAAACACCAGCTCTCGTTAGCTCTCTTTCGGGTACGCATTCGATTGATAGTCATGCACATCATCATAGCGATATGGGTCAAATGAACCATCAGCCACTTATAAAAGCAGAAGATTTTGATCAAGTGCTACAGGTTGCCAGACAAAATGGTATTCGCAGTGCTGAACTTCAAATAAAACCACCGACAACGATAAATACAGCATGGACAGTTTCTGAAATACGTCGTCGTTGGCCTACAGAAGCAGATAGTATCGCTATTGATCTTAGAAATAATAAGGTTATTGATCATTTACACTTTAAAGATTTTCCAATCGCGGCAAAACTCACACGCTGGGGTGTTGATGCGCATATTGGTGTTTTATTTGGTTGGGTCAATCAATTGATCTTAATGATCTATGCACTTGCTCTATGCTTTCTGATTCTTTTGGCTTTCTGGCTGTGGAGCCGTACATTTAATTTAAAACAGACAACCTCCAATTTCGTAAATCAGAGCTTACAACTTTGGGGAGCCGGCAACATAAAACAGAGACTTTTTCTTCTTCTGTCTCTGGTTATTCTTCTAATTTGTTTGCCAACCTTAGCAATCAGCATAGCCGTGGCTATTGCTTTCATCATGCTTAAACAGTATCAATGCAGATTGTTATAATTGGTTGGCTAGGCACTAAAAATAGTGCCTAGCAACTCTATTAGGCAATTTTATCCAGTTGGAAATCTTCAAATAGCTGATAAGGTAATCCCGTCTTAGTCTCTAAAACTTCAACATAACCATGACCTAAAATTAGCTGATTTCGCTCTTTCACACTTTGTAATTGGATTTTTACTTTCCCATTATCTAAGAAACTAAAATTTCCGGCATACAGCTCATGTTTATTATGATCACTATTACTTGTCCGCTCTAACCGAAAAGTCTGATCTGCATAAATTTTTAAATCTACATTCATACCGTCACAGCCTTCACAAAATGCCGAACATCCAGCACATGGAAGTGCGCCTTCATAATGCCCAACCCATTTTTGCAGTTGGGCATCAAAATTTCTTTTAACTTCCGAATTTGCTTTCTCATCCTTCACCGCCTGATCATGCTGACCACAGCCCATCATTACACTGGCGAAAATGAAAGAGCTCAATAATCTTTTCTTCATCACTGTTCAACTTAATCTGTTTAATTTCGCATAAAAATCAGAAAGACCAATCAAAGCGCAAGGTCGCTTTCAATGGTTCGCCAGGCTGTACCCAGAAATTTGTATAGCTCGCAACGTAATAATCCTTATCGAAAAGATTATCTATATTGAGTTGGGCTCGCAGATCAGGGCGGATCTGTAAATAGCCACCAATATTCACTACCGTAAATTCAGGTAAAGTTGTTCCATTATCAATATAGTTCGCGCTACGTTGTCCGTAATAGTTAATGTTTCCAACTAATCCAGCCTTACGTCCAAAAACATTCATTTGATAATCAGCACTAAGATTTGCTGTATGTTTAGGAATATTTTTAAGTCGGGATCCAGTTTCATCTACTTCACTTGCAATGACAGAAGCATCCGTATAGGTATAATTTGCATTCACCCGCAGGTTATCATTAAATTGATGTTGTAGTTCAAGCTCAACGCCTTTGCTTTGCACATGACCATTATCAACATAACTATCTGTAATACCTTCCGTGAGTAAATGACGCTTATCTAAATCAAAAAAAGTTAATCCAAACCAACTCTGCGGTTGAAATTGATATTTTGTTCCAACTTCCCAGCTTGTTGTCTTTTCAGGTTCATAGAGGTCATTATCCTTATTCAACCCAGTGTTTAGTTCAAAGCCCTTCCCCCAGTTACTATAAAAAGACAGCTTTTCTGTCGCTTTAAAATTAATAGCAGCTCTTGGTGTAAATGGCATAAATAGCTGTTGAGATGATTTTCCTGTTTGATGGTTTTCAATTCGCTGCTCTAAACGATTAAAACGACCTCCCAATAATATATTCCACTGATCATTCAAGGAAATCTGATCCTGAATGTTCAGTCCCAGCATATCCTGAGTTTCCGTAGTGTCTTTAGTGATTCGGGTCAAAGGCAAAAGATTTTCACCATAAATCGGATCATAAATATCTATTGGGCTGTTAGTGCCGACAGCATTCCGAAGCTGAGTCTGATCAATGGTATAATGCCCAGCTTCTACATTGGTTACCAATTCATGTTGAAGCGAGCCAGTACTAAACTTACCTCGTAAAATTGACTGAAAATGTGTTGTTTCCGTCTCAAATTGACGAGCTCGTCGGAAACGATTTGCGGTTCTGCCATCTTCTGCAATTGAACCAATCTCAGTTGATGTACCTTCACGCTGCCCATGATTGTAGGTAATTGCAGTCGTATTATTCCAATTATCTTCAAACTCATGATTCAAACGTAACTGGTACATCTGATCTTTAATTTTAATATCACCATCACTTGGTTCTCCCAAGAACGTTTTTTTATTTACCGCAACCTTGCCATCAACCATTGGAATACCACGATCAAAAACACCTTGGTATTCAGCAAACTCCGTATCAAGATTCAACTGAGTTTGTTCTGAAATTTTCCAAGCCAATTGTGGTGCAAGATAATAGTGCTGGTTATCTACATGATCTCTAAAACTCTTATTATTTTCATAAGCAGCCCCTAGTCGATAGGCAAGATCATCACTGATTGCATTGGTTGTATCAAGCGCGAACCTATATTCATCTAAAGTACTGCCACTTAAACTTAAAGTACTTTTAGACTGCCATTCAGGTTGTTTAGTGGTGATATTCATAATACCGCCAATTGCGCCCTGCCCATACATCGCTGCCATTGGCCCTTTTAAGAAATCAATTGCTTGAATACTTATCATGTCTTGTGGAGTATGGATCCCACTCACCGAACTTAAACCATTACGCATATAGATCGTTCCCATATTTGGGTCAGTACTAAATCCTCGAAATGAATAATTATCCCAAAAACCACCACCGTAACTGTCTTGGTAGACCACGCCATTTACAAATGCCAAGGCATCACTAATACGTTGAACATTATGGTTTTGAATATCCTCTCCCGACACATGAGACTTGGTAAAAGGTACTTCTAATAAGTCATGATTAAATTGTGTAATCGCCTGCGAGGAAGTATGCCTCTCATCCTGTTTCTCAGCCGTAACCGTTATGGTGGGTAACAACTCTACTTTAGAATTTACGCTCAACTCATTTTCTGCTGCAACAATGTTTGTTGAAAATTGAGGGGCTTGTTGTAAATCATCTGCGGCAAATGTAGTTGAACCAGATATTCCATAAGCGAATAACGTAATACTCAAACGATAAGCAAAGCTAGCATTTATAAATTTTATCTGTGGTACGACATAATTTGAGACAATAAAACTGCTCCCATTTAAGAATGGGTTTAACTTGAATTGAGACATTTCAATTCCTTTAAAGCATAAATTTCCGCTAAGACATTGCAGGAATGTCCATAAATATAAAAACTTTGGAATTTAGGCAAATAAAGGAGGCGCTCTACCCTGTGGAAGTAGATATAAACGCTGTAAAGCAAAATAAATATGCTGAAAATGATATTCAAATGCCAACATCCGCACAAAAAGGCGGTCAAGTACCTGATCAAGATTAAAGTCCAGACCTGTAGTTAAATTAGCAAAAACCATACAGTATGGACATTCATGTCCAGCTTCATGCTGGTGGGTGCTTTGAACAGTCTGAACTTTTTGATCTTTCTTCATCATATGGTGCTGATGAGAGTGATCAGATAAATGATGGGAACTATGTTGTTGAGTAGCACTTATGGTATTGGAAAAAGCATCAGAAATGGTGACACAGACCAGTGCAATACGATATTGTTCTGGTAAAAGTGGTTGTATAAATACAACGGATTGCAGGAACATTGCCATGAAGGCAAAGACTAGAGCAACTCTCAAAATAGGCTTTTCAATATTGAAACGATGGCAATTTAACACAGCCCGCGCAATGTGAGCAATTGTTAATATCTTCATTAGATTTAGGATTTAGTCTTACTCATAAAAATAATGTGAGACTATCGCCATCGCGAGTCGTCTAAAGTGAAACAGAATCTTCCTTAAGGTTCATATAAGCTACTGAATCATTCCGACTATGATTTAAAGCATATCAAACCGCTTTTCTATAAACGGACACGAGCTCAATCTCATGGATAAGTGACTTCAGGTTGAGAGTAGAATTTCAAACTGACCATTAACTTTTTCCTCTTTATTCTTTACTAGTCCTATCCCATGTAATTCAATCCAAGTTTTTATGTGGGTTAAGTTGAAGTACAAATTTCAGATAAAAACAATCCCATGTAATAACAAATATTTAGCTAGACAGTTAGCGGAAGCGGTGACACTCAAATTAAAGAAATAAACTGTTGATTAAAAGTCTTAAAATTGCATGACTTTATTTTACTAAAAGACATCAACCTATTATTTTTAGAGCACTAGGTATTTGATAACCACATCAACGTAATTTCATATCTGCTTCTGATAAATAGGCTTTCTTGGTGGTCTTATTCCACAAACAAAGCTCTTGGCCCGTTTTATTTTTCATGTGCGCTTGCGGATATTGACCTTGGATCAAAAGTGCAGAATATCCAACGCGATCATCAAACAACATAACATTACTCGCTGGCTTGGCATTTTTAAGCTGGCTGACTTTTATACAAGCCGATTTGATATCCTGATCATGCTTTTTCCAAGCCTGCTCCGAACTGGCGAACGTCACACTTGTAATGACAGAGCTTGCTACAAAACCCAAAACAGAAAGATATTTTAAAAAGCGGCGGTTTCTTATTGCCATGATCATTGTCCTGTAAAGTCGAATGCCTTGATCTATACTGAAACAATCTTATGGGAGAATCTAGCAATTTATACATGTTGTAACAGCACATCTTCAGGATTAAACATATCTCTGAACATCGATTTGAACACGAACTGGAACTCATTTTTTTGTTATGCCAAGGCTATGAGATATTTGAAAAGAATCACATTGAAGGATTTTTGCAGACAAAAAATAAGCCCTTGTAATAACAAGGGCTTATTTAGATATTTGGCGGAAGCGGTGAGATTCGAACTCTGTAAATAACTTTTTAATAGATTCTATCTAGGTTTAATTCATTATTTATCAAATAATTAAAATCTAATAGAATCTTATAGATTTTATAACTTGTGCCAAATTTTGTGCCAACTGCTTTTTTAAGTAATGCTTTTTATAACAAAAATTTGTTGGTGATGATAGCAGTAGAGTCAGATAAATAACATACTGTTTTATTTAACTTTAATTATTATAAGGGTTGCAATTTATCCCATTTTGACCCATTACTCTTTTGTATATTTCTTGACTGGTTAAATTTTTTCATAATAAATTTACTACAGAGAAAAGAGATTTCCCCGAAAGCTAGAGAACTACTTTTCGCTCTGGTGAAAACATTGAAGTCAAAGGGCAGAAAATGAAGTACAAAGCGGAATTAAGTACAAACACATGACCAAATGGATGGAATACATCATGCCAATTAGCGATCTGACTTTCTCTAAACACATATTATATTGCAATCTATCCAATTGATTTAAAAATATTTTTATTATAACTTTCAATAACAATGTGATACATGCAATTACCAATTTTTGTGAGTAAGTACTTTCAAAAATAGCACTACTCAAAACATATGCTAAACGATCTAAAAAAAAGATTAAAACCACGTGAAGAATCAGACCGCGTGGATGATCATTCAGGACTCTATATAGAAGTCCGCCCATCTGGTAGTAAATTCTGGCAGTATCACTATCGTTTTCTTACTAAAGCTAATAATCATTAACTCTGCTATTTGACTATTATAATTAAAATTTACTATTAAAAATTTCTAATAAATAAAATTAATCTTCGTAATTTAATCTATTAATTGCATTAACTCTTTACCAACATCTGTTTTCGGTTTAAGCATATCATCTGCAAGCTCTCTCTTACTTTCTAAAAGTCTATCTAACTTCACCTCAAAAGTATCAAAGTCTTTAGCAGCAGATATAGTAGGATAGTAAACAAATACTTCTTTATCTTGACCAATACGATATGCACGATCTGTCGCTTGATCTTCCTTTGCTGGATTCCAACTACGTGTATAATGGATCACATGATTAGCACGTTGTATATTTACACCAAATCCTACAGCGGTAGTGGATAGAATAATAATATTAAACCCAGACTTTTCTTGAAATTTATCAATTAAGTTTTGTCTGGTTAACCCTTTCTTGCTACTGGTATTAGAATCACCATTTACCGTTGTAATATTTAATCCAAAGCGCTCCATTAGAATTCTCTTTAGAAAAACTTGTATATCTCTAAATTCAGTAAATATTATTACTTTTTCATTTTTTTGTTTTATTGATTCTAATGTTTTAAACAACCAATCTACTTTTGGAGAATCTTTTAAACCTGCAGTTGGGTAAAAGTGTAAAGGATGAGCACATATCATCCTCATACTATGTAAAGAACTTAACATTGCTCCCTGATTACCTTCAGCAGTCAACTTTTTGAATCGGTTGACTACATCAATATACAATTGTCTCTGCAATATACTAATTGGGATATCTTTACAGCTATTGATCTCAACTTTAGCAGGTAAATCTGCGACATCATGTTTCATTCTTCTTAGGACTTGAGGAGCAATGATTTCACGCAGTTTTATAAGTGCCGTTTCATCAGTTCCATCTACGTTTTCTATAGGTTTGCGATATACTTTTCCAAACTCATTAAGTGGGCCTAACAAGTTTTCTTGTATAAAATCAAAGAGACACCAAAGATCAGTTAAAGAATTTTCAACGGGAGTACCCGTACATGCTATTTTAAAATCTGCCTTCTGAGCTTTAGCCGCTTTCGTTACCATAGCTGTTGGCACTTTAATTTTTTGTGCTTCATCACATATCATAATGCTCCAGTCTTCTCTTGCCAAAGAGAACTCAAGGTCACGCATTGTCTCATATGTTGTTAGAACAATATCTGCTTCACCACGCCAATCTTCCTCTAAAAGATTTGTAATACCATGATTTTCTCTAAGCTGTGCTGAAATTAGATGTTTAGGAATTTTTCTTTCCTTTAATTTATCACCGTATAAACTTAATATTTTTGGAAATCTATTACTAAAAAATCGACTAGCTTCAGCTTCCCAATTTTCTAATAATGAAACTGGAGCGACTACCAATACGGGTTTCTTAGCTTCAGCATTTTCTAGATATTCACTAATAAAACATAATAATTGAAGTGTTTTACCTAACCCCATGTCATCTGCTAATAAACATCCACTTACCTGTTCTGGCGCATACTTATGTAAATTCTGTAACCATGCTACTCCATATGCTTGATGCCGCTTTAAACTAAATTCAGTGTTTCTAAAACTTGTCGGCAACCTTGCTGATGGAGAATTATGTTCATCAAAAATTAATAGATTGGATCGTTGTTTTGTAAATTCAGCCTCATCAATATTGTTCGCAATTAACAAGGTATCCTTTTTTTTCTTAGGTTGTGTAGTTTCCTGTTCTTCCAACCTTTCATCTTGATCTTTACTTTTTGATGTACGTAGTTGATTTAATAGAGTCCGAGCATGCTCGAGAGATAATTTTGTATCCGTATTTGGTACTATAATTTCATTTAAATTATTTTTTTCTGCGTGTCTAATACTTTTTTCTAGTTGCTCTATATTTTGCTCTATATTTTTATCTTGCAACTGCTGCTCCAAATCCATTAAATGTTGTGGTAACCATTCTGATTCACCACTATCTCTTTTAATAAATTCAGAGTTAAGTTTTTCTGCTTCTCCAATACCAATTACACGGTCACTGTAATTAGATAAATCTAGCACTTGTTTTGTTTGAAGCTCATCTTCATATTGCTTTATTACATTTAGATCATTTTTTAAATCTTGAATTTGATGATCTAAATAATTATTTCGTTCTATTTCATATCCAGCCCACAAAAAAAATGGAGATTTTTTCTCATAAGCTTCAATAAAATATAAAGTCTGATCTAAATTATGTAGCTCCAATAGAATAGGATTCTGTTCTCTTTCAGAGTTTTCATAAAGCTCTAATTTTGCTGATATGTAATGCTTTAACTCATCATATTTTTTTTCTAATTGTAATGTATAAGTATAAATTTCTGCTTCCTGCTTTGAAGTTTCAAAACTTTCAGGTGAAATAACATCAACAGCATCATCACCTAATTGAGCAAATGGATTATGTAAAAATGCCTGAGCTCTTTCGCCCGAAACACGTCTACTTGGCATTTTTTTTATTTCAGTCAGTACTTGCTTTACTGTAGAAGGAATTACAACGTGTGCAATACCACCATCGGGTAGACTGATACTGTATTGATCCTGAACATGATTATATTGATCAAATGTATTTAACCATTTAGATGGAGCTTCATCAAATGTAGGTTGAATCTCAACAACAGATTCTTGGCTTATTAAATTTTTACGAAGATTTAATTGTAATTTCTCAGGTGCAAGAACTACCGTCTTTCTTAAAAATTCATCTAAATTTGCATTCGCTTTGTGTGCTAAATTTCGAATCTTAGCCCAATATTTCTGATTTAACTCTTTATCTTTATTTTCTAATCTTGAAAACTCTTTTAATTGTTCAATAAGCCTAAAACTCTGTTCATTTAATAGATACTCTACTCCATCTATTATTAAAATACTCCCTTTACGCTGAAGAATATTTCTAATCTTAACATTATTTTCATTTAACCAGCCGTCTAGAATAATTTTAAAATTCGAATCACTTAAACCACCTTCGCTTTTAATCACTGGCCGGAAAGAAGTTTGTTTTGGCAGGTTAAGCAAACTAATAACATTTTTATGCTCTTCATCCTGTAGAATTTGAAAGAGCTCTTCCCAAGGAAGTACGTAGTGCCCATCTACCAGATAAGCTAACTCCTCTTCTTCAAGACTTTGCCAATAGAAATCTGCATCTGTTTTAGCATTTTGTGAGCTTGAAAAAGTAATACCAAGCTCGTTATAACTGAAGAGCTTTGAAATATGTTTCAACTCATCATCTTTTACAACATCAGTATTTTTCTTTCTTTTCCAAAATGCTAATTTCATAAAATACTCTTACATAATTATCTATAAGTCGAAGTACGGGAAGATTTTTCTAAAGATTTAGCAAAAATCCCTCTTTTTGCTAAGCTCTCATCAAATCTTTTTTGCCAACCATTAGTATGAATCAAACGTTCAATATGATCTGCTCTTAACTCAAAAATAGAGACACGTCGTTTATTATCTTTATATGGTAATTTCGGAGATATAAAACAAGCATTTCCAGTATCAGAAAAATCGATAATATATAAGTTACCAATTTTTAACATAAAAGCGTTGTTAGATGAAGTTGAATCTACTAAATCCTTCAAACGTCCTCTATTTAAATCACGAAATTTTTTATGCTGTGGTTGTACTGATTGTAATGCACTTGGCCCTAAGAAAATTTGAGAAAATGAAATCTGATCGATAAATTTGATCCAATAATCGAAACGATTTACATCTGCTGAGGAACTAAATAATTTAAAAAAAGCTTCTAGGTCAGCTCGTACAAACCATTGAATGACCATTTTTTTTGTATCTATATTTACATTATTCCAGCCAGCAGAAGAATCATATTGTGGATTTCCCCACTGATTTAAAGCTAAATGCTTTAAATCTTCATGCACTGCTCCTCTTTTTGCAGTTCTGGCATATCTCTCTAATAAAGCTACAAGAATGTTAGTGGTATACAAAATATTATGTTCAGCTAATTTTAAGAAGCGAGGAATAACTCTTAAATACTCATCTTCACCCATTACTTTGACAGCTTGAATAGAGTTTTTAATTAAATCATCCCAAAACCAGCTATTAGCGGCTATTTTTAAACTTTCTAGATCACTTTGAATCCCAGTTGCATCTTGATCATGTATAAATCTATTTACAAATGCTTTAGTAGGTGATTCTGATAAGAGTTCGGAATAATCTACAAGTGTATTCATCCATTTTTTTGGTCGCTTTAAACCCTTATAAACGCTTGATCTGTGTGTTTTCAGTATTTCTCTTAACTGAACCCAAATTGCTGGCTTTTCTTTTATATCATTGTCTTCTAGAGCAAAATAGCTATATAATAACGGAAAATACACCAATCCTATAAGATTAATTTCCGCTTGTTGAAAATGATGAATAATCCTTTTACCTATTTCACTAAAAAGTAGTTTTTCATTTGTATCAGGTACAATCTTGCTTAAAGCCCAAGCTAAATTTTTCCAATCTCTGCGTGTAAATTGCTCAAAACCTGAATGCTCTAATTTAGAAATTGTTCTAAAAATTTTTTCATCTAAAGGAATCGCATTCTCCAAATCATCAAACTTTTGTTCAAGAATGTGAAGTGTTCTAATTAGTCGCTGAGGTTTTAGAAATTTTGAATGTATATATTGTTCATTATAAGAATCGCTGAGCTTTTGTTCTAAGCGTAGTTTTAAATTTTCAATACTCACACTCATTACCTCGCTAATTGGCATGTTTCAATAGGAGCTGAAACAAAATGAGGTTGAGGTTCAGAGGACTCCTTCTCTTTTAAGCCATAAAATTGCATTCTTAGCTCTACTCGACGTGAAGCTTCTTTACTATCTTTAGCTGAATTAAAAGACACACCACCAGCAAGAAATAGTTGTTTCACTTGATTTTTTTGTTGTTCAGTTAAAGATAGTCCTGAACTAAATTTGGGATCAAGTAAACTGCACATAACCCACTCCGAACGACGTAAGCTCAGATTTAAGTTATATAAATACGAACCATCTGTATCTGTAAAGCCTTCAATTACAATTTGCTTAAACCACTTTTCACCTTGTGGGTTATTCGCCTCTTCAAGAATAATCGGCACAATTGTATTGAGTCGATTTTGACCAACTTCATTTAACCGATAATCATTATGTGAAAAACGTCCAGCCTCGCCAAAATTTATTCGATTATTTTTGCAATCAACTTCAATTCCTGCGTCTTTCAACTTCGCACTATGCTTAATACTCTGGCAAATATTTAAAATTTCTGCACTTCGTTGATCCTCAGCTTGAGTAGCTTCATTAATTTTTTTCGTCACAATCATCAGCGATACAGCCATAACCACGAGAAAAAGAGTCATTAGAGCTGTCATTAAATCTGCAAATGAAATCCAGAATGGTTTTTCAGCTTCCTCTTTATGTCGTGCCTTTTTAGAGTACCGATTACCCAACATACTTCATATACTCCAAATTTAGCTTTTCTTCTGTCTAACGAGATCCTCTAGCTCCTCGACGAAGCTACCTAATCCTTCAACTCCACTCGAAAGGCGCTTAACAGCTTGATCAAGTGTATTATCATAAATCCCTAGTGAATGATTAAGACTTGTTTCGACAGAAGCCCCAAAACTTTCAAAACTTTTAAATAGTACACCACTAACTTGTTCAAGATAGTCCTGTATCTCTTTTTTCACTTGATTTAATGCGGTTGTCATTTGACTCATATCATCTAGCATTTTCGTACTCATGCCAGCTTCAGATTGCGCTTGTTGAATTAGACCTTCAAGAGCCCCTATTGCTTTATTAACAGCATCCTGTGAGTTCTTATAATCACTTAATAAAGAAAGAAGATTATTGCTTGCACTAGTTAAATGAGTAGAAGTAGCTGTTACTTCTGAGATAAGCTGTGACGTCTTATCCGTAACGCTAATCAATGAAGTTCCTGCACTATTAAATTGTTCTGAAGCGAGACGCATTTTTTCTGCACCACTGTTCATCCCTGTAATACTTTCAGTAGTCACATGTGTCAGTTTTTGAATATTATCTTTATATGCATCAACAGCATTTTGACTATGTACAATTAATTCTTTGATCTCTGAGCCCAAATCATTAATTAAAGTTGATGACTGGTCATGTAGTTTTTGCTGATTATCTGCAATGACTTGATCTTGTTGTATACGTTGTTTAGCAATATCAGCCATCACATTGGCCATTGTTCCGCCCATATGCTCAATAAGTTCTGAAACCTTACCATTTAATTGATCTATTGCATGTTGACCTTGTTCGCCAATTTTTTCAGCCCCTTTCGTTAAATGATCTACCATTGAATTCATTTGCTCAGCCATTGCATTTTGTTTTGACTGAATATCTTCAATCATTTTGTTCATCTGAGTTTCTAAATTTTTTGTACTACTTTCACTATTTACTTTCATATCTGTAAGTAACTGAGTAAAACCTAGTTGCATTTCTTTCATGGCAGATACCGATCGAGTCATCATTTCACTCATACCAGTCATTTGAGAACCGAATGTGGATTCTAACTTTGTCATGAAAGCTGTAAGCACATCTGTCATTAATTCCTGAACGGCAGAGCTTTGATCACCACTCACCTGCTGGACACTGGAAGCAATTTTTTCTAATGGGGCTTGTAAATGATCCGAAATAGATTGACCTATCTGATCTGCCATCTCTTTACTTGTCTTGCTATAACTTTCCGTTAATTGAGCAGTAAACGCTAGTTGATTTTTCTTATTTTCATCAATTAGATTAGTCATCATAGTTTTTAAATCATTAACTAGGCTATCTTTTAATTGACGAGCATTAGTTTCATTTGCTTGTGATGATTTTAGTAATTGAGATAAGTATTCCTCACTTGTTTCATCAGGTTCAAACTTTAAATCTATGACAGTCGTTAGCTGTTCCAATTTCTCATAGCACTCTCTTAACCAAAACTTCTCTTTCCATGTAATGAGCATAGCTATCAAAATTGCTAATCCAGAAGCCATGAATGCTTCACCTACCCCACCTAACAGTAGAGCAAGACTACTTTGTACCTTCGCAGGATCGCCAGCAGGATCAAATGCGAGTAAACCGAATAAAAGACCTAAAAATGTTGCAATAATACCTACACCAGTAATAATTCCTGGAATATGTTTATAAAAATCAACTTTTAGTGGTGTATCAATAATTGCTATTTGAGAAAAAAACATGTCACTTGAGACCGTTGACCTCGATGAAATTATCTGAAACTCACCATCAACTTCTTCTCTAATATCATGTAAAGAGTTTTTATAATTTTCCCACGCATGTTTAAGAGTAGGATTCGCTGACAAAAGACTGTTTAGTGAATTTTTACTTTCTTGAAAATTCACTCCTTCATCGACATTTTTAATAATATCATCAAGCTCTTTAGCTAAGCGTTTGGCCGGAGTCCAGTATTCTTTAACAAAGAAAAACATCACTACAGAAACGAAAATTGCCATTGCTATTGGAATGACATAAAAACCCTGTAAAAACTCTGCAATAGCTAAAAAACTCACTACAAACCCCATAATATTTTTATAAATAACAATTAGAAAATTATATCAAATAAATCACTCTACATATATCTTCTTCATTCTATCTAATAGGAAGAAAATATATTTTGTAAAAACTAATTAAAGTTTAACGATAACTTTTCTAAAATTTTTACTTTAGCTTGATCAAGCAAATCTGGATTTGTTTTAACACTTAGGGATTCTCGAGCTTTATTTCCTAAGAAATACGCAATTCTTTCTGCATTGGCACCTGAGGGATGTGGCAATCCAAATAAAACTTGGTGATCTTCTAATGATCCCTGTTGAATTAAATATTCAAAAACTTGGCTAACTTTAGGACCAAGAGGAATATAAATTGCTTTCGGCAATTGGCGAATTTCTTCCATTAAATAAGCATCAATCATTTCATTTAATAATGGGTGTTTAAGCATATTAGGTGTTGATCCACTATAGTCTTTACCATTAATAAATACGGGGTACTTTAATACAGAAGTTGTATGCACCAAATGTGCATCTTTATCAAAAAGACCTGCAGTACTTGAGATGCCCAGCTTTTCATGTAAGCCAATATAATCTAATAACTTGATCAAATTGTTGCGTAGTGTTCCACTAAACGCACCTACATTCTTAGCAACTCTAAGTACTTCTTCTTCACTCAAACCTTTTTCCAAAGAGTTCTGAACCGAACACAAAGCATTAAATAATTGAGTCTTTCCTGGAGTTATACCAACCAATACAACCTTTGCATTCTTCGTAATATAATCAAATGGAATATAGTAACAACTAAGACTTCCATCCTGTTTAATTCTCAATGGCTCTAAATTTACTAAGTCTTTACTCATGCCAACTTTTAATTTTTTAATGGCTGTAACCATACTTGAGTATGACGTTGTGCCCATATTTCCCCTCTAGGAGTCAGTTTGTATGAATAGTGAAGAAGCTATATTACTATCTGTATTATATGTAGTTATAATATTTCTATCATCTGCTACAATATTTTCTGAGATGGTGGCAGTTTAACTCACACTAAATGGTAAATTAAGACAAAATTTTATTGAGATTTTTTTATTCAGTTTTGATCCATCTTTTACCCAACCAAAATTTTTGATACGCAAGAGTACGCTTACAATCTTTGGCTAGATTTCTCTGATCTAGAAATAAATCTTTTTACGATATTTCAGATATCCAATAGCAAACAACACAAATGTACCCAGTATCAAATACCGATTCACTATTTTCCCGCGAATTTTAGCATAAAAATTCACAATGAATTGATCCAGAAAAGGTGTCATCTGCGTCACACTACGTGTCTCAAAATAATGACCTAGTTGATAATTGAGCCACACAATAACACCAATACAAAATAAGAAAAAGATACAAGGAAGTACCCAAACCTTTGGATAACGATCCATAACCATCAGGAATGTATAAAACTCCCCTTGTATCCAACTCCACATATATTGTCCTTATCGCATAACACCCTGTTGCAGGCTATATTTCCATGACATTCTAAAAGCAGTATCTTTTGAATATTGCTTATACATATCCATATCAACCTTTCTTTGACGCAACATGACTTCATTCATGATCTTATCAAAGGCTAAATCTTTGGTATGTGGATCAGGGTTATTTAAGTACTTGCTCTCAAAATCAGAATGTTCCTTGATTTGTTTTAATATATTCACAAACTTCACTTTTTGCTCTTCAGGAGTTGCGGCCCAACTACCAAACCAACGTTCATTAAATGTTTTAATAATTTCATCTAATGGGTCTTCTTCCGTTTCACCGCCATGAGCCCCACGTGGATTAGGATTTGTCGGATCTAGAACCGTTTCTTCGGCATCTAATTCAATCTGTTCATTGAGTTTTTTACGTTGTAATCCATATGAATTTAAATCCACTGAGTTTAATAACTCATCCAATGCATCTGCTTCAGGGTCTTCGATTTTAAGTTTCGGAATCAAAAATTTTAAGAACCAATACAACTTTTCCCAAGCTGGAACTTCATATGGTAAAATTGATGCCATCTGACCATAAATCTTCACAAACTGCTTTGCTTTGATTTTGAAATCTGCTTTGTCCCCAGCAGTCAATTCTAAGTCAAAACGTGCAACGGCGATATCAATAATCGGACTCAGTTTTTCTGCATCTACTGAATCAAAGTATTTTGTGGCAAATTCTTCCACTTCCGATACCTCATATACCCCAACACCATCTAACTCACTTTTTAGTTCGTTGAGTACATTGATATCAGTGGCTTGTGATAATGTAGTCGAAGTATAGAAACGATCAAATGATTGTTTGATATCTTCTATTTCATTGAAGAAATCTAGCACAAATAAATCTTCAGTTCGCTTACCTAATTTAGGTGCTGAACGATTTAACCGAGAGAGTGCTTGAACACACAGCACGTCAGCCAGTTTTTTATCAACATACATCGTGCAAAGCTTCGGTTGATCGAAACCAGTTAGATATTTATTGGCAACAATCAATAACCGATATTGATCTTCATTCACCCCAGCAGGCTTTTTCTCACCAATATAGCTGCAATCGAACATATCTTTGGTGTCATTATCAGAGAAATCGTTGAGAATGGCTTCCGTATATTCAATCCCATCGACTTTCTTCTCTCCAGAGAATGCAACGATTGCTTTAAATGGATAACCTGCTTGCTCTAAGAGTTGGTCAATCGCTTTATAATATCGGATCGCAGACTCAATATTTTGAGTCACAATCATCCCTTTTGCTTTACCTTTTAACTTCTTGGTATTTACAACATGCTGGATGAAATGATCAAGCATCACTTCAGCTTTGATATCGATCGTCTGCTGTGTTTTCTCTACATAACTTCTTAATGTTTTCTGCGCTTTTTTCGTATCAAATAACGGATTAGCTAAAATCGATTTTTCAATTTCATAGAAGCTCTTGTAGGTCGTATAGTTCGACAAGACATCTAGAATAAATCCTTCTTCAATCGCCTGTTTCATCGAATACAGATCAAAAGGTTTAAAAGAACCATCAGCTTGCTTTTCACCAAACTTTTCTAAAGTCGTATTCTTTGGTGTTGCAGTAAAGGCAAAATAGGATGCATTGCCTTTCATCTTACGTGCCAACATCGCACTTAGAATTTTGTCTTGAACATCGACACCATCAACGTCTTCGTTAGCCTTGCCCATAACTTCATTCATTTTGTCATGTGCAACACCTGATTGAGAACTATGTGCCTCATCAATGATCACAGCAAAACGCTTATCACTTAAGTCTGCAATTCCATCAATAATGAACGGGAATTTTTGGATTGTAGTAATAATAATTTTTTTGCCATTTTCTAAAGCAGATTTCAATTCTGAGGACTTATGAGCATGCGTCATAATATTTTTAACCTCAGAAAACTCCTTGATGTTCTCTTTAAGCTGTTTATCAAGAATACGGCGATCCGTCACCACAATCACTGAATCAAATAATGGATGTTCTAGTCCTCGGCTTCCTGCAATGTCTTCTTCTTCTGGGTAGGCTTCAATCAACTGAAATGCCGCCCATGTAATCGAATTTGACTTACCTGAACCTGCAGAATGCTGAATGAGATATGTCTGCCCTACGCCATGTGCAGAAACATCATGAATAAGACGTCGTACTACGCTGAGCTGATGATAGCGCGGGAAATAGAGAGTCCTTTTATCTAATAAGGTTTTCTCATCGCCATCTAGTCGTACGAAGTGCTGAATGATATTAGCTAGACTATCTTTAGAAAGCAGTTCTTCCCATAAATATGCAGTTTTATGACCTTCTGGATTTGGTGGGTTCCCTGCTCCTGCATTATGTCCTTTATTAAATGGCAAGAAGAAAGTATTCGTACCTGCTAGCTTCGTAGTCATATAGACTTCATCAGTATCTACAGCCATATGCACGATACAACGTGCAAAGTTGAGTAATGGCTGAGTAATATCTCGATCTTGTTTATATTGCTTCTGCCCATGATGACGAGCATTTTGCCCTGTCCATTCATTCTTTAATTCAAAGGTAATGATTGGAATACCGTTAACAAACACCACCATATCAATTTCTTGCAGTGGGTTAGCTTTTGAATAGCGTAATTGGCGAGTCACACTGAAAATATTCTGCTTGAATCGATCTTTGATCTTCTGAGAACTACTTGCTAACGGTGCTGGGTACATCAACTGAAAATGCGCTTGATCTACGGCGAGACCTTTTTTAAGCAAATGAACTACCCCATGCTTACAAATCATTCGATCAAAGCGTTCATAGATTTTTCTTTGCCAATCGTGTGGGTTAAATTTTTGAATCTTTGCCAATTCTTCAGCTTGCGTTTGCTCTAGAAACTGCCAAAAATATTGGGTATCTAGTGCATACAACATGTCAAAACTTGAAGGTGAACCTGACACAAAACCATGATGAGGTAGAGCAATGTCTGTTAAACCTGCTTTGACATTCTCAAGGCATGTTCCAGTTAGTGCCTTTTCAATTGCCATTTCTAAAGCACGTTCATTGGTTAAACTGACCATTAGGCAACCTCTTCTCTTTCTGGATGTTTAATTTCATCTACTACTTGCTGTTGTGCTTTGATGATATATTTAAACTCGTACATTTCTTCACTTGTTACTGGTCTAAAAACATCAACATCTTCTAAATTTTGCTCAATGATTTCATTGATAAACTCACCGTTCTTAAACGTGATTCGAAGCTTATTTTTAACCCTTAAACTTGGCATTGTCTCTCTGTTGGAAACAGATAAATAATCAAGATCTGTTTTTGCTAAACCGTATTCTGGTGACAGCAAGGTGAAATATAAAACATAACTTCTTAGTTCAGCGTGTTTGCCTCTAAGCACCGATGTTTTTAAAAGATAAATAAGATCATTGCTTTCCTTTCTAATGAGAGCATATGAGCAATAGCTAAATATTCTGTTATCAAGAATAAAATATCTTCTCCAATCATAGATTTGAGCCAACTTTTGATTTCTAATAATTTCAAGTTTCGCAAAACTTACATCATCATCTAACAAATCAAATAATATTTTAAGTTGTGGCTCTTTATTTTCTTCAGACACTCTATTTTTATCAAATACAGCCCTCCAATTTTCAGCCCTATCACGATAAGAATTATACGAATCTGAACAAAAACTTAAATTTCTCCCGTATTTTACAAAATAGTTTCCTAAACTTAACAATGATCGATGTAATCGATATTCCTTGTCTTCGATAAAGGCTTTTGTAAATAACTTTTCCGCAATTTCAGCATAATAAGCAAACTTATTCATACAAATGATGTCACCATCTGCCTTTGCATAATCAAGTAAGAAATCAACGCGACCGTGGAAATAATTATGCTTTTCGTATTTATTTAACAATTCTTTCCAAGCTTGATCTTGAAGTATGAGTTGGGCTTTTTCAATCTCATGTTCAATATGTGATTTTTCAAAAGCAGTTTTACTACAAAATTCTATGATGTCTTGCTGTTGGTGCAAAGTGCTAATTTTTTGTAGAACGTTTTCATGACCAATATAGATTGCTAATTGTTCTAGCGCTTCGAGTACTGAGAGCATCAATTTTTCAGAGTTATAGTAACCCTTAGCATTTTTTACTAACCACCCACTAATTCTGTTCCAATCCTCAAATTGATCAATATTTTGAATATACTTAGTAAAATAATAAGTAGTTGCTAAGTTTGCTTGCTCTTCATAGGAAGGCTTATCTTTACTTAAGATTTCAAGAATATTGTTTTGGCTTTGTTGCTTTACAATAGCAAAATCTAAAAGCGCTGTTATGTGATCAATCGTATTGCTAACATCATTTGAGAATAGATCTATATATTCAATTTGCGAAATAAATAAATTCAGTCTCAAACGGCTCACTAAACTATCACTATCTTTTTCATCCGTGTAATCAGATTTTTGATTTTTGGATAAATATGCTCTGTACTCACATAACAGACAAATTTTAAATAAGTGAATAAAACTCACATCAAAAGACTTATTCCAATCTTTATTATTACTAGCAGTCCAGATTAAATCAGTCCATTCTGAGTCAATACTCTGAAAAAAAGCATTTGCTTTGCTTGTATCTATTTTATTTTCAAGAAAACCCTGGAGCCATGCTTTAAAATTTTCAAATTCTGTTAGTTGAACCCCCCTGGCATTCATTTTGATATATAGCTCATCGGTTAATGAAAACTCATTCATTGGTAGCAGATAAAAATTCAGAACTGAATGACTACTCAAACTCACCCATAATTTCTCAAGCTCATCCGCCGTCTTTGACCCTAGTAATGAATCCAACTCATCTAACATCGTTAAGATTGAAATAATGGTTGGATCTTTACGCCATACTGCTAAAAACCACGCTTCGTTTTCAATCGCCACGGAAGGCTTACCGATCCATTCCATTTCGACTAACTTCTCAACCAATTGAGAAATGAACAGCTTAGAACTTGTACGCGTTTGATAACTGAATTTCTGTAATTGTTCTTTGATTAAATCAATTTCATTTATATTTGCTTTATTTTTATTCACAAGATAACAATGTAAAAGGAACAAAGTCGTTAGACGTTGTTGCCCATCTAACAATTCAAGTGTTTTTTGATTTAAAGCCCCATAGACAAAATCAAGTTCAAGCTCTTGATTTTCAGTCAAACTTTGTACTAAGGCTTGCAAAAATGCTTTACGGATTTGAGTAATCTTTGGATCATTCTTTCGACCCTGCGCGTAATCACGCTGAATTGTAGGAATAACAATATGATATTGTTCCAATGCTTTCCACAATGTCAATTTAGCCATTTTGATCACCCCTCATTTTCATCGTGAAATTCAATACCATATTGTTTAAAGCAGTCTAACAATGCTTTTTTATAGTTTTTCCTGTCCGCTATATCCCACTTCAGCATGTGGTTTACATCGTCACTAAAATATTTAGAGAAGACCTGTTGTGATGCCAAAGGAATAAAGTTCGCTGTGTTAGTTTTAGCTAATTCATACAGCTCTTTTTCTGCTTGTAAAACTTTCTTTCTTTTAATAAAAAACGGATCATTCCCTATAGAGCGATTATCGCTTTCTGGTAAAAGGCATAAATTATCAAGTGTCTGAATATTTTCTGAAAAACTACCAATCAAGAGTTCTAAAATTTCATTATATTCACTAAACAAAAGTTCTCTTTGTGTAGGATCAGAGACTGTCTCATATTGGCTTAGTATCGCTCTAAGCTTTTGTTTTGAAAAAATGTCTGCTATTTCTCCTAATAATGCCTTTTGCTCAGAGACCCAAACCTTGATTTGATCATCCTTGTTGGATAGTTCCTCACTTTGCTGGGCATGGATATGCTCAATATCCCACTTTACTTGGTTATAGCGTTTAAAAGAAAAACGTGTGTTGTGTCGCTCATATCTAAAAATATTAAATAATATGAGAATAGATTTAATTTTTGGGCGGCATGAGGTGTCATCTACATCATAGAAGATATGATCAAAATCTAATTCTTTGGCATTTTTGTCTTTCTTGAAAAGATTACTTAATTCAAGTTGGATAAAATTTTTTAGCTTCGCTTCAAATTCATCTCGTTTACAGCCCTGTGCAACTAACCAAATCTCTTGGATTGTTTTATATTTCTGACCGATTAGGTATCCAATCAAATGATATAAACGATCATTTTCATACCACTCATTTAAATACTGGAATCCTGAGAGAACCTTTAGCCACTCTGTTTCAATTAAATCTTTCACATCTTGGGCTGATTTAAACTTATTGGCGTAATGGATAAAAGTTTGATGATCCACTTTCAATTTTAACGCTTTTTTATCAGTCGATTTATCCGCAATAAGATCAAAAATGAGTTCAATACGTGTGTGTTTATTGGTTTGTTGTGATGGACTTAAGAATGCCCAAAATTCATCATTTTGTAGCGCTTGCTCTATAGCATCCCACTGATTCGCCATTTCAGTTTGTTTCTGAACTGCAAGATGATCATTCCCATAAGCTTTCGCAATTTTTTGTAAGAATAATGCTTTGATCAACTCTGCATCTGTTAATGGAATCTTACCCTGATTCAGTCGGCTAAAGATTTCAATAGATTGCTTTTTTGAATCTTGATCCCGATCTACACGTACGGCATACCAAATGACTTTTGTATGATGCAGGAGCTTATCTTTCCAACGTTCCCTGTTAAATTCTGTACCCTTTTTCTCAAACCATTTTTTTACAGCTTGATAAGCCGTATAGAAATAATATGCATCAATCGTTGGTAGGTTATTTTCAGTGAGTCCAGCTAAGTTATTTAAATGCTCTGTACTAGATTCTCTAGTTTCATAACGAAGAGAGAAATATTCCTCATTGGTTAAATAAGTCAAAATAATAAAAATTGTGGTCATACGTTGTTGACCATCGATGAGTTCCCAATAGTATTGTGTGCCCTCAGTTTTTCTTTTAACGACTACAGGTTGCAAGCAATAGAAATCGCTTTTCTGCTTTGGTTCAAACTCATCAATGTCATCTAGCAGTTCCGTAACTTGTTGCTGTTTCCATTTATAGCCTCGTTGATAACTATCTACGAAAAAATTAGCCTTCTGTAATTCACTGATGGTTTTCAGCTCCAATGAATTTTCTTTTTGCTCTAAATAAGAAATAAGTTTCTCTAATCGATCATCTGCAATTTCAGATAAATCTGGCTTGTCTTCTAAAAGCTGGCTAATCTGTACCAATAAATTTTCCGTATTCACCCTATACCACCATTTTTAAATCTTTACTTTCTTACTTAATGATTTGATACGCTTCATTCATATATGGCTTAAAGGCTTGCTCAAGCTTCTGAATATGCTCCAAATGCCAAGCCGTATGATTATTCCATAACTCTTGATTATGGCCGTTAGTATGTAAAATAAATTCAATGCGAGATGATTTCTTGTTATCTAATCTGAGCCAATCTAGTGAGTGACCAAACTTACTTTCAATCTCATGTTTACGCTCATAAAAGAAATCAAACATTTGTTTATTCTCTACGGCGTCCTTTCTCGCAAACTCAATATCTACTCGTATCGCTTTCTGCAAGAAAATCAGATGATAAGTGCATTGCGATATACCCGTTGCCGAACTCAGCCAATGATCAGTCTTCGGACTAATATTGTTATAAAGTGAATTATCACTTTGTGAAAAATGAGCAAGCAATTGCTCCCAATATTGGTAGCGAATATCGGTATGATCAGCTTGTTTTACTTTGGCGATGGTTTCTTCATCCTCTTTTCGAGTGAGTCTTACCATATATTCCGATGCTTCAGGTACAGGTATAATCTGCTGGATATCAACTAGCAATTGTTCTGCTAACTTGTAAGGTGAAACCTTTACACATTTCACATCAATCTTACGGTCAAGCAGCCACAGTGCAGTATTAGTCACTTCCTTTCGAAACTCACCTGCTACTAAAATAATTCGTTGGCTATTGCGTGGATTAAGTGTCGTAATTGACACACCCATTTCCTGATGTTCTTCTAAAAAGCGTTCAATCAATATTTTGGCAGTATTTTTGACTTGGTCGGCATCAAAGGCATGATCATCTAAATCTGCATATACAGGTTTATTTTTCATTAAATATTTTGCAAAGACATCTTCGATATCATCTGATGTAAACGGCGCGACATAAGACGCGTATTTCAGTGCCTGCCACACGGCATCACGTCCACTGTCATCGCGCTTATTTTCAATCAGTACAAGCTGTCCTTTCGTGTCTAATGCCAAAAGGTCTAAGCGTTCCCCAGTCCCATCAAAGCCATCAAATTCTTTTTGGATAATCAGCAGTTCTTCGCCCAATGCTTCAGGATGGCTGACTAACCATTCTTGCAAGTCATAACGCTCGGTCAGCTGTTGTTCGCTGAGTTTTGTACCGTCTAATGGTTTAAGTTTTTTATTGGTTGTGTCTACTGTATATAAACTCATATTCCCCCCAAAAAAATATTAAAAAACCTAGCCAACCGAAGTTCGCTAGGTTTTATCTTTTATGCCACTTTAATTTTGCCTGTGACGGCATCATTAATAAGTGTTGCTTTATATTCTTTTAGCTTTTCGATTTGCTGATTCTTAATTTGAGTCGCTACATTCGTTTGTTGCTCAATTGCTTTGATCTGCTCAACAATTTTAAGTTGTTCATCTATAGGAGGAACAACAGTGAGTAATTGTTTAAAACCATCCCAATATAAGCGTTTACGAAAATCTGTAATACCTTTGGAATAACGATCCATTTGTTGAATAAACTCAGGACAACGATACTGATATTCAAAAAACTCTGAATTGATGAAATCGTTTGGTTTGGCAACAATATAGGCTGGGCTGACCATTCCATCTACTGAAACTGCACCAATACCACCTTGCCAAGCTCGCATCATGTTAAAAGCAATATCGCCTTTTTTCACAAGGATATATTTAGATTTATCCTCAATTTTTACACGACCACGTACATTGTCTTCTTCGGAAATTTCTTCATTCGAAACACCTGAATGAATTGAAACAGATAAAAGTGGTAAGCCCTCTTTACCCTGTTCATTGCGTTCTTTGAACATGGTTCTGTTTGCTCTAATTTCCCAATGCTCAGGAATTTCACCAATCCATTCCACACCCGAATCTTTCATAGCAACATTTGAATCTAAACCTTGAGTGACTGCTTTTTGAATCACAATCTGCTTACGTTCATTAAGTAGAGCAATTTGCTGTTCTTTAATTGCAATCGCTTGGTCGATTTCAAATGTCTTTTGATCTAAGAATTCTGCGATTTCAATTTGTTCTTCCGTAGGAGGAAGTACTACATCAGAGCGTTTTAAATGTTGCCAATACAAGTTACGTTGTATCGTTCCAACCCCTTTTGAATTAATCAAGTATTGCGAAACCATTGCTGAATTTCTAAAAAAATAATTGGCAAACTTAGCATCAACTTTTGGGCTTAACTTCAGCACCAAATACGCAGGGCTTATAATGCCACGATATATTGATACACCAACAGATCCACGCCATGCTTGCTGATTATTTAATACAAAATCTCCTTCTTCAACCAACTGATATTTGCTTAAATCAAGGCTCGTAACATTTGTTCTCTTTTCCGTTACATCATCAAATCGAATAACTCCCTTATCTAAATAGACGGAAAGAAGTTCTTCGTTACCTACATTAGTAATGGATTTCAATGTAGTAATGGAACATAAAGGAACTATATCCCAATGTTTTGGAACATTTCCAAATGAGGGTAATGCAGAATCTTTATAAGCATCATATTTTTCAAACATCATGCATCCCCTTAAAGACCCAAAATCTGTGCAATCAAACCATCGGCTTGTTTCTCAAGACTTAAAATATCCTGAGCAACTTCTTCTAAAGAACGCAACGGCTTATGCTGGTAGAAGTACTTATTAAAGCTGATCTCATAACCAATCTTCACAGAATCCAGATTAATCCACGCTTCAGCCACATGCGGTTTTACTTCATCTAAGAAATACTGATGAATCTGCTGTTTTATCGGTACAGACTCACTATCACGTAAGTCGCTGTTACTTTCATAAGTGGTAAATTCGCCTTTTTTCACCGTTGCATAATAGCCAAAGTCAGCTAAATCAGTTTCTACACAACCCAAATGTGTAACTAAGTCAGCAAGCTCAGCGTCATTCAGCTTCACGACTTTTTTCACCACTTTTTCTGCGCTTTCGTCATACCAACTCACTGCATTTAAAATGTTGTTCTTTTCAGAATTCGACAGCTTAATTTTTAAGGCTTTAATCGCTTCATCGACTTTCTTTTTAAACAAGTTAAAGTCAGAAAACTCGTCTGTGCCGACCTGTTTCATAATGCTTAAAGCATTGTACAAAGCTGTTTTTAATGCATCCCAATGCTTAACATCAAATAGCTTGGCTTGTGCTTTATTATTCAGCATAATCTCCTGTGCTTCACACCACGCCAATACTTCTTTTTTTACCGTATCAAGCTTCGCTTCAGTATAAATATCATCGCCATAAGTGCTATACATATATTCCATCGGCTCAGACAATGACTTATCAAAACGTAAGCCTTGCAAACGCTCTGCACTAAACTGCGCTCTACGACGGTCTGGACGCTCAATATTGACTTTGTAATAACCAAAATCTTGGTTATCAAACACTTTGCTTGCAATACCAACAGGATCATTTTGCTCGTTAAGCTGACGTTCTACATCTTGACCTGCAAGATAAGTCTGCATAATTTCCGCAATATGTTCAGGGGCAAATTCACAGTTTTTATTACCTAAATTTTTACGCAACTTACGGAACATTAAACTTGCGTCAATCAGTTGCACTTTGCCTTTACGATGCTTAGGTTTGTTATTCGACAACAACCAAATATAGGTGGTAATGCCTGTGTTATAGAACAGATTATTTGGTAACTGTACAATTGCATTCAGTAAGTCATTTTCGATGATGTAGCGACGGATATTACTTTCCCCGCCTCCAGCATCACCCGTAAATAAACTTGAACCGTTATGAACTGAGGCAATACGGCTACCAATGCCATTATGCTCAGGCGATTTCATCTTATTAACCATTTCCATCAGGAACAGAAGCTGTCCATCGCTTGAACGTGGTGTGGCATCACAGCTTTCTTCATTGCTCCAATAGTCTTTTAGCTTCACGATGAAACGTGGATCAACCACATCTGAACCATCTTTAATGTACTTCTGCTCAGATGCCCAGCTCTTTCCATACGGTGGATTTGACAACATAAAGTCAAATTTCGTACCAACAAATTCATCTGTGGTTAGAGTCGAACCAACACGAATGTTTTCAGGGTTATTGCCCTTAATCATCATGTCTGACTTACAAATGGCATAAGTCTCGTCATTAATCTCTTTACCATACAAAAGCACGTCACGGTTGCCTTTTTCCACGGCATAACGTTCATCAATAAAGTTTTGAGATTCAGTCAACATCCCACCTGAACCGCATGCAGGGTCATAAACTGTAATGGTTAAAGGTAATTTCTCTTGAATTGGGTCAAAGACAAAGTGCGTCATTAACTCAATCACTTCGCGTGGGGTAAAGTGCTCACCCGCCTCTTCGTTATTTTCTTCGTTAAATTTACGAATCAACTCTTCAAACACATAGCCCATACCTAAGTTGGTCAATGCAGGCAAGCGATAACCGTCAGGATCTACAGCACTTTCAGGTGTTAAATTGATATACGGTGATAGAAATTTCTCAACAACATCTAAAAGCACATTTTTATGTGACATGTGGCGTATTTGAGCAAATAGGTTAAAGCATTGAATAATTTCTTTAACGTTAGCGCTAAAACCATCTAAGTATTCTTCGAAGTTTGCTAATAAAATTTCAGGGTTATTCGATGCCGCTGTGTAGAGTGAACGTAATGTCCACTTTGATGTGTTATAAAACACATAACCTGATGCTTCTTTTAGAGCTACATCATCAAACTCAGTGAGTTCCATTTCGACTTGTTGATATCGAACTTCTTCAATTACTACATCTTTAGTTGGTTCTAAAAGTGTATCTAAACGGCGTAATACCACCATCGGTAAAATCACATCACGATATTTACCGCGTACATAGACATCTCGAAGGCAATCATCAGCGATTGACCAGATAAATGAAACCAATTTGTTATGTACTGAATGATCCATAAGAACCCAAAATAAAGCGTAAATTTTTAATGCCTGTATTTAACACTATTTTAAAGTTTTACGGCAGGGTATATATGAATTACTTAAATATGATACGCCAATTATTGTCGCTTAATTTTTCTGAGTACAAAAATATCTCGTGGATTTAACGCAATTTTATTTCTCTATTTTGACTAAGTTTTATCGCCAACTCAGTCAAAATTTAGACAAAGCGGTTAAAAAGCAAGTTAATTGAGAATGAAATTTAAACTACCCGATTAAAAAGCATTCTCTCTGAAGCAATAGGACTTGATGAATTAGATAGCTATTCCAATCAAATGGCTCATCAGGCCGAAGAGATAAAAGTGACATTTGCCTATATTCTGAAGTGCCTATCTCTCTATCCTTTGCAAATGAGATCTATAACAATTGGAAATGGCATACGCTATCGCCCTGCCTATAACACTCGTCATACATATGCGACTGTATGCTTAATGAATGAACTTAATCCAGTCTATGTGGCTTCACAGTTAGGTCATAGTTGGTGATGCTCATGAAACGTTATGCGAAGTGGATTAATTCAGATAAGAACAAAGAAGAGATAGCTAAAATTTCGAATAGTGCCAAAATTGTGCCAAAGAAAAAGGGAACCAAACTATGTATTTGATTCCCTTTAAGATATTTGGCGGAAGCGGTGAGATTCGAACTCACGGAGGACTCACACCCTCGTCGGTTTTCAAGACCGGTGCATTAAACCGCTCTGCCACGCTTCCATGTGCGTAAGAATACAAAGCTTGCCCTGTTTATACAAGAGAAATTTAACTGCAATGTATTCAAATGCATATTGTTTCATCAATTTTACAGTTTAGCGGCTAATTCAGCACCATCTCGAATCGCACGCTTCGCATCAAGCTCTGCTGCAAGCTTCGCTCCACCGATAATATGATAGTTTGCTAAAGTGCTTTCACCTTCTTTTGGCATCAAATCTTTGACCGATTCTTGTCCTGCACAGACCACAATGGTATCTACGCGCAACAATTGATCATGCCCATTATGTTCAACCCATAACCCTTCATCGGTGACTGCTTTATATTGCACACCACGCAGCATACGCACGGCATGTTTTTTAAGTTGCGCGCGATGTACCCAGCCTGAAGTTTTACCTAAGCCGATACCCAATGGTGTAGTTTTACGTTGTAGCAAATAGATTTGACGAACTGGCATTTCAACTTCTGGACGCTGCATCCCACCTTCTGAAATATAATCAGGATCTGGATCAACGCCCCATTCACGCTGCCACTCTGCTAACGGTTGTGGCTGAGGTTGATGTGGAGGTTTTAACAGAAACTCTGAAACATCAAAGCCAATACCACCTGCACCGATCACAGCAACTTTATGTCCTACTTCTGCACCACGCAAAACCTCTGCATAAGACAGGACTTGTGGTGCTGTGCTGCCTTGAATCTTTAAGGCACGTGGTACCACACCAGTTGCCACCACAACTTCATCAAAGCCTTCTCGCTCTAACTGTTCACGGCTAATCCGTGTATTTAAACGTACATCAACACCAGTCTGTTTCAATTGCACTTTAAAATAACGAATGGTTTCGTGGAACTCTTCTTTACCCGGAACCACTTTTGCTAAATTAAACTGACCGCCGACATCTTCATTTGCTTCAAACAAAGTCACGGCGTGACCACGGCTTGCAGCTACAGTCGCAGCCGACATGCCTGCCACACCACCACCAACGACTGCAATGCGTTTTGGTTTCTTGGTTTTGATATAAACCAGTTCCGTTTCAAAACATGCCTGTGGATTGACGAGACAAGTGACACGCTGGTTTTTAAAAGCATGATCTAAACACGCCTGATTACAAGCGATACAGGTATTAATTTCATCGACACGATTGGTGGCTGTTTTATTGACCCAATACGGATCAGCCAAAAATGGACGCGCCATTTGCACCATATCGGCCTTGCCTGAAGCAATAATTTCTTCAGCAACATCGGGCATATTGATACGATTCGATGCAATCACAGGCACCGACACATGCTGTTTCACAGCAGCGGTATAATCGACAAATGCTGCACGTGGCACAGAGGTTACAATAGTTGGTACACGCGCTTCATGCCAGCCAATGCCTGTATTTAACAAGGTAATCCCAGCTTTTTCTAATGCCTTGGCAACCACAATCACTTCTTGCATGGTATTGCCGTCATGAACAAGATCCAGCAATGATAAGCGGAATGCGATAATGAATTTCTCACCTACTTTGGCACGGATTGCCTTAACGATTTCTACAGGAAAACGCATACGGTTTTCAATATCGCCGCCCCAACGATCGGTACGTTTATTCACGTGGCTACTCAGGAACTGATTAATTAAATAGCCTTCTGAGCCCATGATTTCTACGCCATCATAGCCTGCTTTTTTGGCCAGACTTGCGCAACGTGCATAATCATCAATGGTTGCCAAAATCTGAGAATCAGACATTTGACGCGGTTTAAATGGATTAATCGGTGCCTGAATTGGAGAAGAAGATACCGAAAAAGGATGATAACCATAACGCCCAGAGTGCAAAATCTGCATGAGAATCTTTGCACCATGTTTATGTACTGCATGCGTGACCAGACGATGATGCGGAATATCTGCCAGACTATTCATCGTACCGCCTGCAGGTAACAACCAGCCTTGACGGTTTGGAGAAATCCCCCCAGTAATGATTAAGCCAACACCGCCCTTTGCACGCTCACCAAAATAAGCTGCAAGTTTAGGATAATTAAAAAAACGATCTTCTAAACCTGAATGCATTGAGCCCATCACGACACGGTTTTTAATTGTAGTAAAACCCAAATGTAATGGTTTTAAGATATTTGCATAGCTAGTCATGGTATTCCTTCTTTAATTTTGGCTTTGCAACTTGTTGCATAGTACTTTAATACTTTTTTATTGATTTGGGATGACTGTAAATCGAATTTTAATGGTTGAAAGTGTCAATTTAGCTGAAACCCTTTAAATATTCTCCAAGGCAAACGCATAAAAAAAGCAGCCATTTAACTGACTGCTCTTCTGATATTGAAAATGAAAGCTTAATGCTGTTGATTACCTGAATAAACCAAATGACTTTTTGGCTTTTTCACTTTGAGTGAACTCATCACAATCCCCAAACAAATAAATGCCGCACCAATCAGGATATTCAGTGTTAAAGGTTCATGCCAGATCAAAGAACCAAACAACAAGCTGAGAATAGGAATACACATGATCGAGATCGAAGCAATAAAAGTATCCACCTGACTCACAATCCAGTTCCACAGTACAAACGCAAATCCCGTTCCGATCACTGCAATATAAAATAAGGCCGATTCATTTAAAGGATTAAGCCACAATTGGGCATCTACAGGTTCAAAAGCTAGAGCACCGACAAAGATAACAGCTCCACCCAGCAATAGTTGCCAAATGGTCAGCTTGATTTTGTCATACGTCGCAAAATTCTTTTTGATAAACACTGTTGATAAGGCCCAGAAGAAACCAGAACCAATTAACAAGATTTGCCCAAGCAATGAGGTATTCATATGGATATGCTGAAGTTGCGGCCAAAGAATAGCGATCAGTCCCAGCGTCCCTAAAATAAGTCCGATGCCTTTTTGGCTATTCAAACGCTCATTTAAGAAATAATGTGCCAGCACACCAATAAAAATTGGCATGGTAAATACCAGCACTGCCGATAATCCCGAATCTACAAATTGCATAGCAAAAGTTTGCGTTGCATAGAAACCAAGACAAATCAGCAAGCTTAAAATGATGAGCGGTTTCCATTCAGCCTGTTTGGGCAAAATCGATTTCTTCAAAATTCGTTGTACAACCATTAAGGTCAATGCAGCCAGAATCAAACGCGTAGAGATAAACAGGAATGGTGGAAATACCTGCAAAATATGTTTAACCAAGCCCCATAAAGAGCCCCAGACCAAACATAACAACGCGATTGCGCTAACGACTCGAATATTCACGTGTTGTACTCAACCCTTGGAAAGTCATATTAGTGTATAAAATAAATGACATCATGAATAATGCTATGTTTTAATAGATACATCATTTTTTTTGATACCCATTCAGCGACCTCTCCTTTTTGATTTTTATCTGTTGGAATAGATGAGCTGGAATGATTGAGGAATTGCCGTGAATATTGATATTAATGATATCCGATCTTTTGTTACTGTGGCCGAGCTTAAGAGCATTACGGCGGCGGCGCATAAGCTCAATTATTTACAATCCAATATGACTGCAAAAATCAAGAAAATTGAAAATCATTACAAACGCCAGTTATTTATTCGTAGACCCAAAGGTGTTGAGCTGACTGAATCAGGCATGAATTTGTATACCCAATACAAAAAGATGATGTTCACTTGGGAAGAAACTGAAAATAAAATCTATCAACAAGAAAGTGTCTTACGTTTTGGAACCAACACCAGTCTCGGCGGGATGCGTTTTCATCCTTCATTTAGCAAATTATATGAAGCTTATCCAGAGCTCTCCATCACTATGAAAACTGGCTCTACAGGCTATATAGAAGATGAAATTCTAGCGGGCAATCTGGATATAGCTTATGCACTGGGTCATCCCAAACAAAAGAATCTGCAATATATAAAAAAGGCAGATGACCAACTGGTGATTATTGGCAAAAATATGATTAACCATGACAATCTTGAGGAATGTCTGAATCACCAAAATATCTTGCTGGCTTCTGAACAATGCTGCTATGCCACAACTTTAGATAGCATTTATACAGACTACAATCTCATCAAAGGTGAACTCACTCATATTTACGATCATGAAGCTTTAATTCACTTTACCCAGTTGGGTATGGGCATTTCCATGATCGCCAAATCTTTGATCGAGAAATACAAAATTCAATATTATCGGGAAACACCTGAACAATATCGGGACATAGGCTTATATCTGATTGCACGCAATGACCATGTCTTTACACCGATCGAGAAGCAATTTATTGGCTTAAATGATTCACTCTGAGCTAATTTGAAAATAAAGATTTAACTTTTTTGCAGTTTAGTGGGTAATTTCAAAGTTGAATCTTTTTCCCATTTAAATACAGAGAAAAATAACATGACAACTGCTACAACCGTTCCTAAGGGGAACATATTTAGCATAAAGACCGTCATTAAGATTGAACCAATACGACTACTTGTACTTCCAGTCCTAACACTTTTTGCACATAGAAAATGAACAACAATCAAGGCTATACGCCCCAACAGACCACCAATAAAATATTTAGGCATATGCATAAACAAGTTATAAATCGCATAGACGAGATCTGAAATTAAGATAAACGCTACAATGCGATGTAATGTGGAGAGAATCTGATTGTTCGTTTCTAGCATTTTATTCTTTCACCCTTTTTAGAATCTTAATAAAAACTTTATGTTTATCGTAAAACTTTATATTTTTCTGATGTTAATCTATTTTTCAAATGAAAAAAAAAGAATTCCTTTCCTAACACAAAAAAAATCGATTTGAAAAGTGATATAGTACTGAGCGTATAAATTCTCTTTGGTCACCGATGTATTAGGGTGCCTATTTCGAAATAGTTAGGACTAGCAATGACTGATAATGCAACGATCTTGCAGAATGTACCAGTAGGTAAAAAAGTTGGGATTGCCTTCTCTGGTGGTTTAGACACTTCAGCAGCTTTATTATGGATGAAACAGAAAGGCGCAGAGCCTTATGCATATACTGCAAATCTGGGTCAACCTGATGAAGATGACTATGATGCTATTCCAAAGAAAGCTGAACAGTACGGCGCAGTCAAAGCTCGATTAATCGATTGTCGTTTACAACTTGCGCTTGAAGGTATTGCAGCGATTCAATGCGGTGCATTCCATATCAGCACGGGTGGTGTTCCTTATTTCAATACCACACCTTTGGGTCGTGCAGTGACAGGTACCATGCTTGTTACCGCAATGAAAGAAGATGACGTCAACATTTGGGGTGACGGCTCAACTTATAAAGGTAACGATATTGAGCGTTTCTATCGTTATGGTTTATTGACCAACCCGGCTCTCAAAATCTATAAGCCTTGGTTAGACCAACAGTTTATTGATGAGTTAGGCGGTCGTGCCGAAATGTCGCAATTCTTAATCGACAACGGCTTTGACTATAAAATGTCAAAAGAAAAAGCATATTCAACTGACTCAAATATGTTGGGTGCGACGCATGAAGCAAAAGATTTAGAATACTTAAATGCTGGTATTAAAATCGTAGATCCAATCATGGGTGTTGCATTCTGGAAAGAAGAAGTTGAAATCCAACCAGAAGAAGTGAGCATTACTTTTGAAGAAGGTATGCCAGTTGCATTAAATGGTCAACGCATCGAAGATCCAGTTGAATTCATTTTAGAAGCAAACCGTATCGGTGGTCGTCATGGTTTAGGTATGTCTGACCAGATCGAAAACCGTATCATCGAAGCGAAATCTCGCGGTATTTATGAAGCACCGGGTATGGCTTTGTTACACATTGCCTATGAGCGTTTAGTTACGGGTATTCATAACGAAGATACGATTGAACAATATCGCATTAACGGTTTACGTTTAGGTCGTTTACTTTACCAAGGTCGCTGGTTCGATTCACAAGCGCTCATGCTTCGTGAAACTTCACAACGTTGGGTTGCTAAGGCAATTACAGGTACTGTGACACTCGAATTACGTCGTGGTAATGATTACACCATCATGAACACTGAATCTCCTAACCTCACTTATGAAGCTGAGCGTTTAACGATGGAGAAAGGTGATTCGATGTTTACCCCGATGGATCGTATCGGTCAGTTAACTATGCGTAACCTTGATATCACAGATACACGTGCAAAACTTGGTATCTACACAGAAACTGGTCTACTTTCTGTAGGTCAAGGCTCTGCGATTCCACAGTTGGAAAACAAATCAAAATAAGCGTTTGATACACTGGTATCAAATTCTGAAAAGGCTGAATATTTGATTCAGCCTTTTTTTATGGACATCAAAAAATACACGCTTTCAATCATTCCATTTATAGAACAACACGTCGCATTAAAAGACTATTTATCCCTATTATGAATCGATAATATAAGCATCAAGCAGAACATAATAATTTGGGAGATGAAAGATGAATGCTTATCTACATCGCAGTGAAAATCGTGGTCATGTCAAAGCTGGCTGGTTAGACACCTATCATAGCTTTTCATTTGGTAGCTGGTATAACCCGAAATACATGGGTGTCAGTGCCCTTCGCGTAATTAACGACGATACGGTTGCTGCACATAATGGTTTTGGTACTCACCCCCATGACAACATGGAAATCCTGACCTGTGTACTGGATGGTACCATTTCCCATAAAGACAGCATGGGCAATGAAGGCCAGATCAATGCCGGTGAATGGCAATTGATGAGTGCGGGTACAGGCGTGACCCACAGTGAAATGAACAAGCACGATAAAGCGGTGCATCTGTTACAGATTTGGATTCAACCGAATGTACAAGATGCTGAACCAACCTATCAGCAAATTCAGCTCAATCCAAAAGACCATCCAAACCAATGGCACTTGATTGCAGGTGATGAATCTGCGCCAATGTCGATTCGTCAAAATGCTGAAGTAAAAACCGCAGTGATTGAAAAGGATCAACATCTAGACATTACAGCACAGAAAAAAGTGAACTATGTACATGTAATTTCAGGTGAAGTGATGATTGCAGATCATTTAGTAAAAGCTGGTGATGCCTTGCTATTTGATGAAACAGCAACCATTACCGCACTACAAGACAGTCAGATGATTTGGTTTGATCTACCTTAAACCCCAGTTTAACTCGTACTCCTCCCTCGGGGGTACGAGCTTTTTAATCACTACTTCCCCCACCGTCACAACTACCCGAATCCGAACTACTACCGTCGCTTATACTACAGTGATCTGTATGTCTGGAATCATTAGGTTGAGATGAATCATTGATATAAGGTGTTGGCGAATATGAATGGCTCGAGTCAGAAGAAGCTTGCCTAGCACGCGTTTTCTTTACCAAGAAAATGAATAAAATCAAGCCAATGACAATAAATATAATAATAAATAGCAGCATGAGAAATCTTGAGTACCCTGCCAATCTTTAGAAACGACTATATCTTGAGTCTATGTTTAAAAAAAGATAGACATTAAAAAAGCCCGATTAACGGGCTTTTCTACAACCTTGAACATTTTTAAAAACAATCTAAATTGTTTCGTTCGTTGTTAGCTGTGTATTCAGGTCATCATATCTTTTTGCATTTAGGCAAGATTTCTCTTAAATCCCAAATAGTATATGACTTCCTTATTGATTAAATTAGCACCAATCTCGAACGGGGTCAAGCATCCTTTCCATGTTTAAAAAAACTAAAGTCAACATACCTAGACCACGTTACATCAAACTTTCTGATTGTTGTCTGCAAATCAAAATAATGTCGTCGAGAAAACGTAAAAATTATTTCTTTTTACGTTCTTTATCTACTAGATATTCAACGACTTGAACCACTTTTTCATCACCGCCCTGCACAATATATTTGCCATTTACCACGACCGCTGGCACACCTGTAAGTTGGTATTTACGGGCCAATTGATTAGATTCGGCAATTTTTGCAGTGATTGCAAAAGAATCAAACATGGTATTAAATTTTTTCTCAGGCACACCATATTTTGTAAAGAACTTAGCAAAAGCATCCTTCTGCAAAACTTTTTGGTTGCCTGAAAAATTAGCATGGAATAACGGTAAATGTGTACGCTTACGTACCCCTAAGGCCTCACTCACATAATATGCACGCGCACCTTGCTCCCACATTGGAGTCATTGCCGCTGGCGTACGAAGAAAATACACATCATTTGGAATTTTCTTTAACCAGCTTTGCATATGTGGTTCTAATTTAAAACAATAGGTACACCCATACCAAAAGAATTCACGTACCTCAATTTTATCGGGCACGGACGTTTTTTCTGGATTTTGTACAACCGTATAATCTTTACCTGCAACAAAATCAGCAGCCATCGTATGTGTAGAAAAGACTGCAAAAATTACAGCTACACTCTTTAAAATAAAATTTTTCATTAATTTCGCTATCCTCACAGCGCTTTTTAGTGCGCTTGAGTCTTTATAAAAAAAACACAATTCCAAAACGTTATCGTAGAATCTGTTCACATCCTTATAACAAGAGAATCAAGCTACGACATTAATATTTTACAGGGGAAATAGTCCACAACAGACAAGATTTATAATTTTTTCATTAAAATCAAAAATTAAACTACAAAAACACAACAGCTTCACAGATTCTATTATTAATTTCGCCTATCCCTATTGACTCTTTTGTCGGTGTACCCAAGCTTGTTTTTAATTGTTAGATGAAGTGCAACAGAGATTAATTTATTGTAAAGAAGCAATATGAGCTAGCATTTTGCTTCCGACCGATCAAAGTCAAAGTTGCACTATGAACTATACTCATCTTACGCAAAAAGAGAGATATCAGATTTACGCCCTGTTGCGTGAGGGTTTTTCCAAACGTCATATCGCTTTTAGATTATGTAGAGCACCGTCTACAATTACAAGAGAAATTAAACGTAACCGCAATCGAAATGGCTACTTTGCAAAGCATGCCCATAAGCTTGCATGTGAATGTATAAAATCAAATCCTACATTGATCAGACCCAATCTCTGGTATGACGTCGAAAAGTATTTAAACATCCAATGGAGCCCAAAACAAATATCCTCGCAGATTGGGGTCAGCTTCACTTCCATATACCGCTGCATACAAAAAGATAAGATAGCAGGCGGTTTTTTCTACACACATCTTCACTTTCTCAATCAACGTAAAAGAAAATATGGGCATCCTGAAACACAAGGACAAATCAGCAATCGTAAAAATATTAGAAAAAGAAGTGATCTGAATCACTACACGAATGAATATATTGCAGAGATCACCTATCGTTAAATTAGCGCCCAAGAAAAAGGCTCGGCTTTAGAAGTCCTAGTCAGATATTCTGGCAAGAACATGGTGTTGCACTTCATAGTAAATCTAGGTTTTTAAAAAGAGCATATATAAAGAACTTACTTTAAAAATTACAAATTTAATGACATCAGAAGAACCCACTACCAATCTAATCCATAATTTTTTATTTTTTTAAACCAAAGCTATAAATAAACTTTAAGATCTATAGTCTATTAAAATATTTTTTAAACTAACTACAATATTGATTTATACTCACTATCTACATCATATCTGAATATAGACATTAATTTATATGTTAAAATTTAATTTTTTACTTTTATTCTTTATTTATACGAATGTATATGCCTTTGACAATTATGATGCCCCTTATCAGTTCCACAACTACCAAACGGAAACAAATTTACTATTTTTCAAGAGCTTAAGCCGAAAGAATTTATCACTCGTTTAAAATTATTAGATGAAAAAATTGATCAGTTCTATCTCCCTAAGTTGAAAACAATCAAAGAGAAAACAAAAAAGTATAATTATTATAGTTGTAGTTACGAATATAATATAGCATCTGAACTTTCATTACTTCTAATATATAATCAACCAGATTACACAGAGGATTACTTTCAATTTCTTAAGGAAAAGATGCATAGAATTTATCAAAAAAATAAAGCATTAGAAATTAATTGTTATTGATGAATTGAAAGGACAAAACAAATCTACTTGCTAATGTTGAATCTTGCACATTCAGTCATGAAAGTAATGTATATCTTGTAAAAATATTTCAGAAAAAATTCAGTAGCAGGGAACTTCCATAAAAAAACCGCCGATTAAGGCGGTTTTTTAAGTTGCTGATTTATCAGCTAATCTTGGTAGGTATATCCAGACTCGAACTGGAGACCTCTACGATGTCAACGTAGCGCTTATTCAATAAATTCAATTACTTAATTCTAATCGGCGCCCTGTTTTAGCCCGTTATTTTTGTTACATTATTCGTTCATATTTTGAACATCACTTTATTTTTACTGATTGCAGATTTCATCATATTTTTCAATACAGAAAAAAGATTACCTTATTTCTGCCAATAAGGTGGCGAACCATAGACTTCTGAAAAATAATCAATTATTACTCTAATATTGAGTGGAGGATGTCTAACATTCGGATAAATAGCTGCTATATGCTGTGCTTGTGGCTTAATTGACACTTCATACTGAGGTAAAAGCTCAATAAGTCCCCCTTCTTTTAAAGCCTCTCCAATTAGCCAGTCAGGAAATAAAACGATCCCCATACCACCAAGTGCTGCTTTCATTAAGCTTTCAGCGTTATTTGAAGAAAATACTGGTGCAACTGGATAGTGTATCCATTCATCTTTATGCATTTTTACTAGCCATCTATTTGGGCCTTCAAACCCATTATATACCAAACATTTATGCTCATTTATTTGTGCAGGGCTCTCTAAAATTCCATATTTTTTAATATATTGAGCAGAAGCAGCCAAATGGTATTTTTGTGTTCCAAAAATACGTGCATGAAAGGAAGAGTCAGTAAGCGTTCCTATACGGAAAATGAGATCAGTACTTTCCCGAAATGGATCTATAAATTCATCAGTCTGTATCAATTCAATCAATAATCGTGGGTAACGTTCTGATAGCCCTGGCAACCAAGGAGCGATATGTCTCTGTCCAAAAAAAACAGGTGCATTAATCCTTATCAGACCAGAGGGCTCAATAGTTTTATCATGTAATGCTTTTTGAGCCTCATCAAACTGCTCTGTTATTTTTTTAGCATATTCAAAAAATAATTTGCCCGATTCTGTTGGCGTGATAGCCCTTGTATTGCGATAAAAAAGTTGCTGCCCCAGTGCATCTTCAAGCTGCTGGATTGTACGTGAAATCATTGAGGCAGAAACATCCTCTTTTCTTGCGACAACAGAGAAGTTTTGGGTGTTATAAACACTTATAAAAAAACGTAGGGTACGGATATCAATTGAATTTGCAAGATTCATTTGTGCAATCTCTGCAATAGTGATTCATGAATTATGCTATTTTTCTATTCAATTAACCACTCTAAAATTTATCGCCTCGACCAGATGAGGCAATATTGAATGCAAATTTTATTATTATTTCTAGCAATTTTGGGAGGAATGGGCCTATCCGTAGAAGCTGGATTATTAGGCCCATTAGGTACAGAGGTTGGAATATTATGGGCAACTTTTAGTATTTTTGGAGTAGGAGCTGCACTCACCTTTTTATTAATGTTATTTTTTAGCCCACGCAACAGCCCCTCATTTTTCTCACTCCCATCTTGGCAATTATCAGGAGGTGTAATTGGTCCAGTCTACGTCATTATCCTAACAACTACTGCGCCTATCATTGGCATTGCAATGACAATGATTGGTATTTTGGCGGGACAGGTCTTTAAAAGTCTTATCATTGATCACTACGGCTTGCTAGGTAGCCCGCAAAGAAAAGTTGATCGTAAACGTCTTTTTGCACTGATTTCGATTGTGATCGCCCTTTTACTAGTAGCAAAAGCTTAGGAAAATAATATGACTATTTTAATGATCTTATTAGCCGTGGTTGGTGGTGCACTTCTTAGTGTTCAGGCTGCAATCAATGGGCAGCTTGGAAGCAAGGTTGGTGTATTTCGTAGCGCCTTTTTAACTTTTTCTGTAGGGGCTTTGATTACAGCATTATTGATTTTTTATTTTGAACCCAAGCAAACTGTAACACTTTTAGAAGTGCCCAAATGGCAACTATTAGGTGCGATGTGTGGGGTTCCTTACATTGTAATTATGGTATTAGCTGTACAAAGAATTGGGACTGCCTTAGCCACTATTGCTGTAATTTTTGGGCAGCTTTTAATGAGTATGCTTATTGATAACTTTGGTTGGCTTGGTAATGCTGCGCTACCCTTTTCCACATATAGATTGGGAGCACTTATTTTCTTAGGTTTTGCATTATATCTAATTTATTCAAGTAACAAAATTAAAGAAATAAAAGTATAAAATCTACTACGCCTAAGTCTATTGGATAGTCCTTGTTATTCGAAGAATGAATCAAAACAAATGGATCCCTATCCAATTACGTTAGAGTTTCCATAATTTTAAGAAGCCCTCATTTGAGGGCTTTTTCTATTTCAATCCATGCATCCGCTTTTGATTGTTAGTCATTAAAAAAACTAAACAGTATGTTCTGTACAGCGACTGTTATTATTCCCTCACAAAAATTAAACAGAGGGTAAAAACTAACGATGGCGACACCATATATTGTGGTTGGCGGCCCTACTACAGGCGGCGGGCAAGTTATATCAGGCAACAGTATGTTCCTGATCGAAGGCATACCCGTAGCATGTGTGGGAGACAAGGCAACATGTCCCAAGCATAAAACGGTCGCAACGATTATCTCTGGCGATCCCTACATGCAGATCTTTGGTAAAGCTGCTGCACGAGTCAATGATTCTTTATCATGTGGCTGTAAGTTACTACCTAAGCAGAGTCTGGTCGTTCAAGATAACGGTGGAGGCGTTGGAAGTGGCCAAAGCATTGCCCCTGCCGTGGCCCCAAATCAGGATAGCTTTGTTAAGGAAAACCCCGATAAAGAATATGGGATACAATTCCAATTAAAGGATGAACAGACGCAGAAAACGTTTAGTGAAATTCCATATTCGATCATCTATAAGAAGAATGGGAAAGTAGAAACTGGATGGACGGACGCAGAAGGTAAAACTCACATTATCAATGCTAACTCACCTGATGAAGTTGAGTTTCAAACAATTGATGCCTCAAAACCGTTACCACCCTTATAAGGATCTAAAATATGACACAAGATAGAATATTTTCGCCTACTCTAATCCCATCCTTAGATAATGAAGTCAAAGTCTGCCATGCAGATGAATTATTAGATCCTTTACTTTGTAATAGTATCGTTAAAGTACTTAACTATCATACAACGGTACCTTACACTTTTATGATGAACCAAGCTCAATGGGACTGGGTAAAACAGAAATATCCCTTTGAGCATGATTTAGCTATTCGGTTTGGACTTGAGTATGACTTGCGCCAGTTTAGCGATACGGTATTAGAACGCTATTCTTTTCATACAATGATGTATTTAAAGTTCACCTTGTATGCACAAAAGCATTCAAGAAATAAAGGGGCAGAAATGATCTTAGAATTAGCAAAAGATTCTTTTTCTGCTCGAATGGCAATTGCTAAGAAAAATTTTGGTGAAATCATTGATTTAGCATTATCGAATGCAAGCAAGCCTGTTCTTGCAGCAAATGCTCTGGCAGTATTTACCAACAATGGCCCTTTTGGAATTAATGAATATATGTATCAAAATGTCTTTGGACGTTCATATGATAGAGCAACAGTTTCTCAATATATTCAAAACTACAACTACACTCCACCTAAAAACCGTTTTTCACTATGAAAATGACATTAATCCCCGTACTAGCTATTTCATGTTTATTCTTAACATCTTGTAAAGCATCATCTGATAAAGATGATATTGATCAATTTGTAAAAGTAGATCTGAAAAACTATGCAACTGATAACTACAGAGTTTTTATCGAAGCTAATAAGAACTTCTCTAATGATCCTGCATTAAAAGAAACGCTTTTTAATAATACATACGTAAAGCTGGAAACTGCTCGTAGTCTTTTAAGTGAAGAGTATCCTGATTGGGTGGAAGGTTTAGACCACAATGGTTTCGATTATGCAGATCTCAATACGATATGCTGGATGACAGTCTATATGGAAAACTATGTAGGCAAAATTGGTGAGAAGTATAAAAAAGATCTTAAAGTTGAAACTCTAAGTGATGTACATCGACTCTATGAAGAAAGGGAAAAGGTCATCAAATTAAGAGATAGTAAAGAGCAAACCGCTAAAAATTTTGTTGAAGTCTGTACATAACACTCTAATCACATCATTTAAAGTAGCTACAATATAATGATGTAAAAGAATGCCAACTTAGATTGGCATTCTTTAAATATTTTACAACTAATTAAGATGATAGCTGCGTGTGAAATATGCCTAGTAAAATACACAAAACTCCTTTAGAAAATTTCTGTCAACTCCACCTTTAGTAATCCCGCTTTATACAAGAATTCTATACCAACAAATTCGGGCTTATAAAAATGATCATTCTCATCATCTCCATGTTGCGCAATAACTGCGCCTTCCCACTCTTTTATTCCACACACATATGACAAAGTAGTTGGTAGTGTAAAATCTAAAATCTCGAGAGTAGGTAGTGTTAGCCAAACATGAATATTGGTCGGTTTCATAATATCGCGTGGTTGACTAAAATATGTAATTCGTTCCTCCATAGGTTCGTAAAAAGCTTTACCTCCAACTTTTCTTTCAATATGGCCGATTGTTAAAATACTATTAACCCCATAAAATTCATCTACATAAGGTTTTAAAGCATAGTGAACCCCAAGACATTGAGCAACTAATAGGTCCGGTGTTAAATTTAAGTGTTTTATATAATCATGAAATTCTAGCAAGGACTCATCTGTTACAAGCCGTTGATTGATTTTTTTAAATGATTTATATGTGCCTAAACCATTTTTTAACGTATTTTTGAAGGCATTTGAAAACTCAAGCTCATAACCCGTTTTATTTGAAAAAAATAATTTTATCTTTTCAAACATAATTTAACCTTATACTTGTTAAAATAATAACTAATGTTTTATAAGCTAAATAATACTAAATCTATTTATTTGAACAATTCTTAACAAATTAAGTATTAATTCATGTGATCTTGAAATGCCTTCATTAAAGGGCTTTTACACATATCCCATTTTTAAGAAAAGGTCCTTTTTGGCTGCACGGCGATGAACAAGCCCACCTAGTGCTTCAGTGATAAAGAGTTAGAGCCAATGAATGAAATAGAAGAAATTGTTTTAGGCCAATATAGAGAAAATCGACCAACACTATATGTTAATTCAAAACTCAAGTTCGGATCACATGAATGAAATAAAGCCCTTATCAGGAAAAAAGATCAGATTATTCTTTTAGGGCTTAAGTTTAAGTAATGTCTTTATTTGCAATCCCCAATTAATACAATAACTTACATATTTTTAATTTTATAATTATTATTCAATTGGATATATAAGATACAATCTTATAAAATTTAATTAATAAAGTTTATATCTAAATTTTTGCATATCATGTGGCATGTTTAGTTTTACATACCATTTATCACCCTTTGGATTTCCAATGACGATTGCATCAACCTCAAAAGCGTCATGTTCAGATAAACTTTTTATTTTTATAAAATTACAAAATTCTTTGGCGCTACTCTCATTTAGATATCCGACCCTTAAAGTATCAATATATACCCCAACCTCTCCTGTAGCTTCTTGAGCAATAATTGCATCCTTTTTGACTTTAATAAACTCTTCACTTTCTATCCCTATCACTGTTTTTAATTCATTTTGATAAAGTATAACTATTACTTCATGTGCATACTCTTCTCCTGCTTCATTAAATATTTTTCCTAGAATATTTAGCGTGGTATTAGGCATTTCTTGTATCCTACCTTTTTTTCTTATCTTCTTTTCAAACTTAAAATATAGCACCCATAACAATACTGTTATTATAAAAAAGGCCAAAATCATATTATTTTACTCTTATATATACAATCCACAATCACTCACTTTATCAACAAACTGGAAACGACAATTAGAGAGCTATTTATAGCTCTCTAACGCTAACTTATTAACTATACTAAATAGTTAAAATTCTAAATCAATAATGATCATTTAGATTGTTCATTATTTTCTTTAGGCTGATTAATCACCGGCTGTTGTGAATCTGGCTGTACAAGGGGGTTCTGTTTAGGGTCAGATTGCTGTTGTTGTCCAGGTGGTTGATTTTGTTGATTAGACTGTTGTTTTGAATTATCTTGATTCTGAGACATTAGTGTCTCTCCTGTATAATGATGTGTAGATAATTATCTATCACTCATTCACAATAAGCCTTTAGTTGATATATAGATAGCACGAACTTGCATTAAGTTGTAATTAATTAATTCCTACTAAATTCAAAAAACCACAATTAACTAATAAATATGAAATTACACCCCTAAAGTTTTACACCTATATTATTATCTCTAAATCCTTTCTCATTAAACCCTTAATTAAAATCAAGGTGTTTGAGCTTAAGCTTCAGATTAGTATTAATAACTTCTTTCAAAACACATTTAACCAATAAACTCAATTAATTCTTTAAAGTTCAAGCTATTGAAATTATTTTATTAAAAAAAGCCTAAAATAGGCTTTCTAATTTAAGAAAAACTTTAAGCAATGAAAAAGCTAACTTTTTTTACCAATTAGTTTTGCTTGGACGAGTAAAGGTACAGTCTGTAAATTTTCAACATTCCCATGCAACATATAGCCTTGATTATCCTCTTGAAAAGTTAAGTTAAGTTTTAGTGATCCAGAACCTCCAAAAAGAGAATGTACATTTATATTGTGCTTGCTGAGACTTAAGATTAGCCGATTCTCTTCAATATACCCATTGTAAGAATAGGTTGTATCTCCTCCATCAGCTATCTCATCATCAACAACAAGTATTCCATTTCCAAAATCTTTATCACTGCTTTTAAATGTTAGTAAGTAAATTCCATCTTTCATAGCTAGCTCACCAAACGATACTGAATATACAGTTATATTATTTTAACTCAGGATCACCACAAAAAGTCTATAAACCGCCATTGAATTGTAATACTTTATTTTTACAAGAATAATAAAATGTTTAAAAAGAAGACATTATACAAGCAGGATTAGTTTTATTTAATGGACTCTCATATATTTCAAGAGGCAGATCATATTATTCTTGAGTTCAGTGTTACCAAGTTAACCTTTATAAAAACTTTTTCTTAAGAAAACTGAATACAAGCCTGATTAACGATAAAAAAGATAATACCCAACCAAACTACGTAAAAAATAGATATGCTTGGGAATACATCGAAAAACTTATAGCAATAACAATCAAACCCAAAACTATTCTATGCTAGTTGAGATATGTAACTATAAAATCCCACTTTCAAGTAATTTAATATAATACCAATTCTTATAAGCTGTTATTTTCATTTAGGTTAATTAGCACTACTCATTAATCTTACCAGTAGATTATCGTGTCATAATTAAATAACTGAATAAAAATTATCTATGCTACTCTATACAAGACTCTTCTTAAGAAACACTCTGCTATGAATTACACATATCCGTATATCGCAGGTACGTTTCTCTGGTCATTTTTGCTACCTAAATATTGGTTTATCTGGGTTTCTATTGGAATTTTATTAGTGTTGGCATTATTGCCCTGGGCGCTTCAATGGCGTCTTGCAGAAATTTTATCAAAAATAGCATGGAAGACTTTAGGATCTCGCCGAAAGACAACTCTTCGTAACTTACACTTATGTTTTCCTCAGAAATCGTCCTATCAAATTGAATTAGATGCTAAACAAATTTTTTTTAATGGAATGCTTGGTTATTTTGAGGCTATAAATTCTTGGTACTCACCTAAATGGTTTGCAAATAGAATTCATATAGATGGATTAGAACACCTTAAAAAGCATAAAGACAAAGGTATACTGCTCCTTGGGAGTCATACTACACTTTTAGATGCTGGAGGTTTCGTAAGTAGTTGCTTCTTTAATTTAGATGTTGTGTATAGACCGCAAAATAACCTTCTTTTAAATTTCTTGATCATTAGAGGGCGTTCTAGAGTTTATCAGAATCAAATTCCGAAAAATGATATGAAGGAGCTTATCAAAAATTTAAAGCAAGGTCATGCTATATGGTATAGCCCAGATCAAGACTTCGGTTTAAAACAAGGTGTAATGGCCCCTTTCTTCAATGTTCCTGCAGCCACCCTGACAGCTCATAGGCGTTTAATGAAAATTGCAGACGCAGTTGCCATTCCATTATATTTCTATAGGACAGGTGATATAAAGAACCCCCAATATCATGTTCTCTTAGAGCCTGCATTAGACAATTTTCCAAGTACCGATGAACTAGTTGATGCGACTAGAGTTAATCAAATACTTGAAAACCAAATTAGCATGTATCCTACACAATATATGTGGTTCCACCGTAGATTTAAGACTCGTCCCCCGGGGGAGGAAAGTCTATATTAAATTACATAATTTTGTGTATGTAAGAAAATAAAAAGCCCACATATAGTGAGCTTTTTATTTTTCTATAAATTAAATAGCTTTAATATAAGTAGCTTGTGGACCTTTCTTACCCTGACCAGAAACGAAACTTACTCGTTGACCTTCATTCAGAACTTTAAAGCCACTGCTTTGAATCTCGCTGAAATGAGCAAATAAATCTTCACCAGAATCAGCCTGGATGAAACCAAAACCTTTAGCTTCATTGAACCACTTAACTGTACCAGTAGATGTATCAGACATATTTTAAACCTTATATACTTTATTTAGGGATTAAATCATAATTTTAAAAATGCTTTAATCCATTTCATCTTTATTAAAAAGATACTACAAATGTGTGAATTAGTTAGATTAATCGATAAAGTTGATTAACATCAGTATAGAAACTATTTCCATCTAAATTAAAGTCAATTTCTTGGCCACAATTTAGTAGTACTCTTTTTCCAACCTCTACCCATTTGAAACCTTGCAACGTACTCTGTTGACGTTTCAAAGGGATAATTTTCACACAAATTTCATTGCCATTGATGGCTTTGGCTACGCGCCAGTCATTAATAATTGTTAACACAAAATCACTCTACTTAAGAGCTCAAATGATTGATTTTATTTACTACATGCTAGACAGATAAGAGATAATAACTGAGTTTCTAGAATTTAATAATATATAGCTTTATTTAGGATTATATAAGCTAATTTCAATTGCTATTTGTTCTTTCCAGAATAGCAACTTTAAATACATCAAAGAGCAAAATTAATTAAATCGGTTGGTAGCGGGAGCTGGATTTGAACCAACGACCTTCGGGTTATGAGCCCGACGAGCTACCAGACTGCTCCATCCCGCACCGACGAGTTAGGTTTATAGGCTCTTTACCATTCATAAGCAAGCTTAATCGTGATTAGCAGTGCTAGAAGGTCAATATACATACTATTATTCTATATTTGAGAGTTTAATCAAACTTCCTAAGAACAACTCATGTTTAACTGTATGGTGTTACCACTCTGTCTAAGACCTTGCTACAGCAACAGCTAGCTCTACGATACGACTAGGACATGGGAAATTACCCATAAATTTTTAAAATTGGAATTATCATGATTACATTACATCACTTAAATCAATCACGCTCTTTTCGAATTTTGTGGTTACTTGAAGAAATTAAAGAACCTTATCAGTTGAAGTGCTATTACCGGGACTTAACCACGCATTTGGCTCCTGAGTCATTAAAAAAGATCCATCCTTTAGGAAAATCTCCCGTGATTGAGTGGGAAGGTAAAGTCATTGCAGAATCGGGTGCTATAGTAGAGTTATTAATTCAAAAGCTTGCCCCTCACCTAGCACCAGATATAAATGATGCTGCATATGCAGATTACCTACAATGGATTCATTTCGCTGAAAGCTCAGCCATGGTCCCATTTCTACTAAAAACTTTTAATGCGATAGAAATGAAACAGGGAACCAAATTGGCATTTCTAGAAGACTATGCTCAAGTTGAATTTGATAAAGTCTTTGGTTTTTTAAATAATTATCTAGAGAATAAAGAATTTTTAGTAGGCGATCGTTTAACTGGAGCAGACTTTATGATGGGATTCGGACTTCATGGCTTAATCCATAATATGGCCCAAGGTGAAAATTATCCACATCTTCAAAGCTATGTTGAACGTTTGAGCCTTCTTCCGAGTTGGAAAGCAGCAGAAAAGATTGAAAAAGATAGCCTAATCTTAAAAAACAAAAATTAAGGATAATTAAGAAAATTTGCAAAGAAATTAGCCAATGATAAAAGCCCTCCTCAGAGGGCTCACATCTATATCAGATCATATATTTTTTTGATTTACTCTTTTAGACAGCTCTTCTGCGGATTCTTTTCTCTCTGAATAACGATCGGTTAGATACTGGCTTTGCCCACGGGTAAGCAAGGTAAATTTATAAAGCTCCTCCATCACATCAACAATACGGTCGTAATACGACGATGGTTTCATTCGTCCATCTTCTTCAAACTCTAAAAAAGCTTTAGGAATGGAAGATTGATTTGGAATGGTGATCATCCGCATCCAACGCCCTAAAATACGCATTTGATTCACGCTATTGAAAGATTGCGAACCACCACTAACCTGCATCAATGCCAACGTTTTTCCTTGGGTTGCTCGAATCGCACCGCCAGCCAATGGAATCCAATCAATTTGAGATTTAAAAATAGAGCTCATCGAGCCATGACGTTCAGGCGAACACCACACCATGCCCTCTGACCATGCCAAAAGCTCATGTAGCTCTTTGGCTTTAGGATGCTCCATGTCCGCATCTTCTGGTAAGGGTAAGCCTTTAGGATGAAAAATTTTAACCTCAGCACCAAACTGTTCCAAAATACGCCCTGCTTCCATCACCGCCAATCGGCTGTATGAACGCTCGCGATTAGAACCATACAGCAGCAAAATACGTGGTGGATGATCCAGCTGTTTAGCTTGTACTTTTTCTAAAGTAGGTTGATCCAAAAGGTTCATATCTACATTCGGGAGAGTCATAGAAATTACACCTCTTCTTTAAAAAACTTTTTTCTTAGCCACAAAGACACACTGACTAAAGCAATCAACACAGGTACTTCAACCAATGGTCCGATTACCGTAGTAAAAGCCACTGGTGAAGCTAAACCAAAAGTTGCAATCGCGACAGCAAGCGCTAATTCAAAGTTATTCCCCGCAGCAGTAAACGAAATTGCTGTTGTTTTAGGATAGTCATTACCCATCCATTTGCTCATAAAGAAGCTAATGAAGAACATCACGATAAAGTAAATCGTCAATGGAATCGCAATCCGCAAGACATCCATCGGTAAGCTCACCACATCGTTACCTTTTAGGCTAAACATCGCCACAATCGTGAACAATAAAGCCAGAAGACTCAGTGGACTGATCTTAGGTAAGAAGACATTTTGATACCAATCCAGACCTTTCGCTTTCACTAGAGTAAATCGCGTCATAAAGCCAAGGAAGAATGGAATCCCTAAGTACACCAATACTGCATGGGTAATGGTCCAGAAATCGACATTAATCACCTGCCCCGCAACGCCAAAATATGGCGGTAAGAAGGTCAAGAACAACCAAGCATAGGCACTAAAAAACAGAATCTGGAAAATACTATTGAATGCCACCAATGCAGCTACATATTGGTTATCACCACAGGCTAAACCATTCCAGACCAAGACCATTGCAATACAACGAGCTAAACCAATCAGGATTAAGCCTGTCATGTACTCTGGATAGCTATGCAAAAAAATAATGGCTAATGCAAACATTAGTACTGGTGCTATCACCCAGTTTTGCACTAAGGAAAGCGTCAATGTCTTCTTGTCTTTAAACACTTGTGGCAAAGCGGCATAGTCCACTTTAGCTAATGGTGGATACATCATCAAAATTAACCCTATTGCAATCGGGATATTGACGGAATCCACACTCATTTGATCCAAAACAACCGAAGCTTGTGGAAAGAACACACCTATCGCAATCCCCAACGCCATAGCAATAAAAATCCATAGCGTGAGGTTGCGATCTAGAAAGGATAATCTTGGTTGAGCCATGATATTCTCATTCAATATGCGAAATTTGATTGATTGCTGCAATCAACTCTGGGCGAGACATATGCGCTGTATCAAGTGCAAGTAAAGCATCTAAACGGCGGTTGATATGATCGACTGTCACTTGGAAAGCTTTGAGCTTTTCTTCTTTCGGCAAATCTAAATGTGAAGGATCAGCTAAGCCCCAATGTGCCTTGATCGCTCCACCCAAATAAAGTGGACACGCTTCTTGCGCTGCTGAATCACAAACAGTAATCACCACGTCAGGTTGATATTGTTCACAGTCATCAATGGTTTTGCTCCACAAACCATCTGTTGAAAGACCAAGGTTTTCTAAAGTTTCTATAGTCAATGGATGTACTTGCCCTGATGGCTTACTACCTGCACTGTAGGCTTTCCATCCTTCAGGCGCACGGCTGTTAAAAAGGACTTCTGACAGGATGCTACGGCAACTATTTCCAGTACACAAAAAAAGAAATTTCATATTCTGTTACTCACAATAACTATTTATTTGGATATTTGGGGAGTCTTTATTCACAATGGTTTGATTGCTTACCAAAAGATTCAGAACGTCATGGCACCACGTTGGTAACTGCGGATTAATGCTGTAATACACCCATTGGCTTTGTCTTCTGTCCTGTAAGAGACCAGAAGAACGCAATAAAGCTAAATGCCTAGAAATCTTTGGCTGACTCAGTTGCAACTTTTCAGTCAAATCACAAACACATAATTCTTTATTCTCAGCGACTAAAGTCACGATATTGAGTCGAGTTTCATCTGATAAGCATTTAAAAAAATTAACTTGGTCCATTCATAACTCCTATTCACTTATTTGGATATACGGATAATCATATACAAAAATTAAATTTTTTAATTCACTCGTTGACCTTTTTCATCAATCACTTTTTCACCATCCTCTTTCGTAAAGGCCCCCTTCTGAGGTAGTGGTAGAATATCTAAAACAACTTCTGAGGGACGGCTTAAGCGAGTACCTAATTCAGTAACAACAAATGGTCGATTAATCAATATTGGATGATCAATCATAAAACCGAGTAACTGCTCATCACTCAAATCACTACGATCAAGGTCTAAATCCTGATAGGGAGCTACATTCTGGCGAATGGCCTCTCTTACTGTTAATTTTGCATCCTGAATCAATTTAATTAATTCGTCATGACTAGGCGGTGTAAGGAGATATTCAATTATGATTGGCTCAATCCCTGTATTGCGAATTAGAGCCAATGTATTTCTAGAAGTTCCACATGCTGGGTTGTGATAAATTCTCACATTTGATGATGTTGCCATAAGAGTAGACACTTTTGATCTTATTCTTGTATTTTATATATGATTTTCCATATATCCGCAATACCATATATTGAAATTAAACTCCCCTCCTAGTCTAAGCTTCACATATTTCTATTATTTTTTTTGAATTCTACACTGTCAAAATATGCGATGATTTCTTCTTGGGCTTGGCTAATATTATTATTTGAAAAAATTTCTTGCTCTTCAACTTGTCGTAAAGTTTGTATTTCCTTGAATGTAAAAGTAAAATCTTCAGGTATATTCTTGTATAAAGGAGGAAGTTTTTTAACTCCACCTTCTGTTATTTTCTCAATAAATCCAGCTAGCCAAAGTATAAACTCACCTTTATTTTTATAATTAGGAATTAAACTCAGATCAAAACCTGAATCTCCCTCCTGAGATTTTATAAGCCCTTTCTCCATATCAATAAAATTTACCAGAAGCTTAAGATCTGTATCTTTCAGAATCTTTCTCAACTCCCTAAAAATTAAATTAACTAACTCTTGAGAGTCATACGTAAACAACTGTTTTTGCTCAAATACGTTATATAGATTGTCAGCTAAGCGTAGGTATTGTGGCATTTTTATTATCCTAAAGTATTTAAATTATCCAGATTTAAGTATGACTTTTCATGTATTAATAAATGTAAAGCTTTAGGTGATATATGTTTCTTCCATAGTTTTAATGTAAATTAAAAACAATATAAGTCACATTATTTTTATTATTTGTGATGCAACAAGTAAAATTTAAGTTTCCAATTAATAAAATGTTTCAACTTCTTTTGAAAATTTATATCTAAAACCAAGTATAAAGGTCTACTTTAAAAAAGTAAAATAGTATTTTACCGCTATACCTCAACAAACTTTATTTATTTCCATCTTAGAATCAATGAATTATATTTTTTAATACTCCTACAACCAAGATAAATAAATTACTACTCATCTCCACTATTTTTTACTTAAAAACCTTTATTTTATTAATTAGATAAGAAATCTTTCTGGAATAGGAATAGAAAAAATGGATCTTTTTAAGATTTTTATTGGTGATACTACTTGGATCTTCCTTTTAGAAATCATCGTACGCTGTGTTGTTATGTTCTTTGTCATTATTAGTTTCTTAAGATTATCCGGTAAACGGGGTATTCGACAGCTTTCGATTTTCGAGCTTGCGATTATTTTATGTTTAGGTTCGGCAGCAGGCGATCCTATGTTTACTGAAGATCTTCCAATTATCCATGCGGTAACTGCATTTATTATTATTTTAACTCTCTACCGATTGACAACCTGGAGCATGGTAAAACAAAAAAAGATAGAGGACCTATTAGAAGGAAAAGCTCTTTGTGTAGTTAAGGAAGGCCTCCTTGTCTATAAAGATTTTCTTAAACAAAGCTATTCTCATGATGAGTTTTTTTCAGAAATGCGACAACAAAATGTTGAACATTTAGGCCAAGTCAGAACCGCACTGCTAGAGACAGATGGGGCGTTGAGTATGCTGTACTATGAAAATAAAGATGTTAAATGGGGATTACCTCTTTTCCCGGAACATTACTGTAAAGCTACGACGCTTAAATTAAATACCTTTTATTCTTGCATGAAATGTGGCGAGACTAAAATATTGAATGCAATCGATCAGGAATGTACTCGGTGTAAACATCATAGTTGGGCTGAATCCTTAAAGACGTGTCGGATCGGTTGATCAATCCATTGAAAGTTCTATCCTGCAGCACCTAAAAATAACTTAAGGATTTCTGATAAAAGACTTATATGAGATGAAAAAAGGTATAAAGATTGGTTATGCTAGACCACCTTTTTTTAGTGGTTCAAATTATGGAAATTATAGAGCTAGTTCTTCAGGATGAAGATATGAATTTGCATAAGCTCAAGAAAGTCAAAGATACAGCTTTTAACTCTATTGAATTAAAAAAAGTTTCAAATTGGCTATGGATCTATGCTGATACCTATGAGTTTTTCAATTTTTCTATTTGGGAGGAGCTAGATAGTGCTTATCTGAACAAAATAATCAAATTTAAAAATAAAATTTATAAAGTTGTTGAAATCAATTCTTTCAACCAAATTAGATATTCATGAGTAATTCACAATCTTTCATTTTAATAAACAAAAAAGCCCTACCAAAGTTATGGAATATGTTCACTAAAAGTTTGGACATAAAAAGATGGGATAGATCCTTACTTCATACCAAATCACAACTGATCAATAAGTCGCAGTAATTTGAAGAGAAAAAGCTTTTATTTCAGATCTGCAGTCTTAACAAAGTCATAGCAATTTGGCTCTAAAGTCATTAACAAAAATTGATATAATTTTGCCGTTTTTTAGGGAAATTATATGTTTTTAGAACAATTTAACTTAAGTTTATTTCATTCTTTAAATGCTTCAGATATCGCTACCGATTGGGCCGTAAAAGCTGCTATATTCATCGCTAATGATTTGCTTTATATAATTATTTTATTTTTTTTAATTTCATGGTTTAAAGGTAATTATGATGTTAAAAAACAGATCATTAAAGCAACGATTTTTACTTTATTAGCCTTTCTTATAGGAAAAATAATTTCCAGTTATTTCTACCATCCACGCCCTTTCGTTATGGGAGTGGGACGAACACTCATTGAGCATGCTCCGAGTGGTTCATTTCCAAGTAGCCATATGCTCTTTTTTAGTACTATTGCTTTCTCCTATTTATTTTGTAAAAAAAGTATAGGTTATCTATTCTTAGTTCTAGCTTGGTTAGTTGCTTTCTCGAGAATTTATCTTGGAGTTCATTTTCCTTTAGATATGATAGGCGCTTTTACAATTGCATTTTTACTCAACTTATTAGGAACCCCTCTCTGGGAAAAGTATGGAAAATATGCAACGACTTCTATTATAAATTTATATCACTTAATTTTTTCAAAAATAATGAAAGGTCGATATAACTGATGGTTTTTTAAAAATATAATTACTAATCTCTAAGATAACAAAGCCCTCTTCAGAGGGCTTTAACACATATCCCAACATGAATATTATTGTTGATCGTGTGCGCCGAGCAGCCAGATAAAAGAACAAAAATACAGACGCTAAATATGATCGATATCACTGAGCGCCTACAGTGATAAATTACTTTTTTAAGAAAAGCTCTCGTTCATCAGCACGTCGACGAACAAGACCTTTCAGTACTTTGCCACCGCCCTTATTCCAACGTGGAAACTGATCGGCAGCACCGAGATAATCTCCCTTGTTTAGTTTGGCCAATAAAGTTGAATCTTTAAATGCCTGCTCACCGATGTTGTAAGTGAGACTGACCAATGCATCAAACTGATTTTGATTAATTGAAACTTTCACACTTTGATTCACTGTTTTCTCAAAACGGTTTAAGTCATGCGCAAAATATACCTTGGCTTGGCCTAATGTGCACTTATCTCCTTGCTTAACTCTCACACCATTTGGATATACCGTGGTACCGTAGCCGATCGTCCAGACACCTACACCATCATCATAGGCATCAAGCTTCAAATCTTCAAAACTGATAATCAGATTGATACCCACCTGACTTGTAGTCTTTCCTTTTGAGGGATTTAGACTATCAACTACTTTGTTTAATTCATCCACTTGAGCCTGTGTTAATTTACCACCAGCCAACTTACGTGCTTCATCAAAGAATGGTTTTCTATTCATTTCACTTTCCTATAGGTAATAAAAAACCGACCTTAATAGGCCGGTTATGGGTAATATTTTTTAGATTTAAGCTAATTAAAATTTTAAACAAAGATTTCTTACAGTCACTTATCTAGAAACTGTTACGTATACCGTATGGTTCACAACACTTGGTGCTCCCGTATAATCTTTATAAAAAATTTGCAGTGTATTTTGAGCTGTAACTTCAGCAAGGTATTCTCCTTCTGACGGATTTAACATTGGACAGTTAACAATCACTCTATCACCAATAGAAATCGGTTTAAGTGTCCTTGGTGAAGCGGAAAATATGCCATTAGCGTTTGGCTTAAAGGAGAGATTATAAGTTGCAATAATTCCAGTATTATCTGCTAGTACCCATTCCGATCCTAACCATAACCAGTACCGCTGATGTTTTGCACCATAACCATCTAGACATGCCTTTCCACCCGCGCTGATATAATTTGATGCAGCACTTTCATTCGATGGTGAAGAAGCAGAAGTAACACCAAGATTACAATCTATTGGAGCAATAACATTGTTACCTGTGCTGAAATTAATTGCACATAATGGAGAGGTATTTCCTCGATAGATCCCTAAAGCTGGATGCTTGATCCGATTACCTGAAAAATCTTCTAAATAATTATGCTGCGCAAATTCAACAGCACTTGGTTTACTTAAAGCAGAGTCATCCAATGTGGTGTAATCAATATTATTCCCTGTTATTGATCCCCCAAGAACACCATACAAACGTAACCAACCAAATGTATTATCTGAGATTTTTACATTTACACAGGATCCATTTGTTACGGTATTAAAAATTTCCGCCTTATTTCTTTCCACAATTAGATTGTCGACCGATACCCAAGAGCGTAGTTCTCCCTGAATAATATTACCTATAATTGCATAATCATTGGCTCTTACTGCCGAGTCAATCCGATTTAAATCAATCATCAATGGTGGTGTTCCCACCCCATGGTAATTAGATAACAAATAATTATCAACGATGTATAAATGATCAACATCTAAAGTTCGTATCGTTCCGTAAATCTTACAACTCTTAATTGTCGTATATTGTGCACAAGAAATGATTGCAGCATATGTGGCAACTGTATGCTTTGAAATGAATCTGGAAAATGTCGTATATAAGCATCCGAACATGGCTCGGAAACCTAATCCAATTCCATCTACATAGTCATCTTCTGAAGCACAATATCTACTCTTAGCACCAAAATATACGCCTGAAACAGTATTTGATATTGGTCCGTTTCTATGTAGAAATTTATTTTTTTTGCTTAAGATATGAACACAACCAGCATACGTGACAAGTAATCCGTCATGTGGATATCCATCGAAGAATGTACATTGTTCTACTACACAATTAGACGAACCATAGTTTATACCTAATTGTGTTAATTCATTAAAAGTACATTCTTTCCAGATCATATTGAAACAAGTTTGAAATCGAACACTTAATCTATCTTCCGAACCAACATATGAGAAAGAACAGCGATTAAACGTCATATTGCAAGAATATTTATTTGCATAATTTTTTCCTTGTATATGAAAATTTAAATCATTAATTATAGGCTGTTCATCATTAATCAAATGTAATCTAAATGCATATCCCTGGTAAGGAGGCTGGTCCAAACCCTTATTGATTGTAATTTGAGAACCATTGATACTTTCCACTGTAACCAATTGAGAGGTTATTCCTAACTCATTTGGGTTGCGCTGGTTTGCAATGTACCAACTATCGTTATTATCACAACCATAATAAATTAGTGCACGCGTTCCAACAGCGATATCAATAGTATCTGAAAGATTTAATACTACATCACCTTTACTATAAGTCCCTATAATGTCTTTATAGCTCATGCTATTAGAACACAATGGACTAGAACTTAGAAAAACAGCTCCATTGCCATAAATATTGACACTATTTCTAGTGAAAACTTCACCACTGAGATAATAAGTTGCATTCGGATTGCAGTTAATATTAACAGGTTTAGTATTTAGAAGACTTTGCCAAGCTGAACGATCATCATGTATACCATCACCTATAGCACCAAAATCTTCTGGTGTAGCATAATAATTGTTATTTGTATTATTAATTAGACTCATATCTTACCTCTTCAATTTTTATAAACAAGTACACTTTTAAATTTATGCTCGTTTATTTTCATCTAAGAATCTATTTAAATTCTATTTTTGATAATCAATTATTCTTGAGTAGAATAAAATAACCTTCTTTATTTTTAACACTCTATTTCTGTGAAATGAAGTCAATATTCTCCTATAAAATAATAAAAAATCTTGTATGGATAAAAACCGCCCGAAGGCGGCTGTTTATTGATTATCAAATCTAGAAATCTTTTTCTTTCTTCTTTTCCTGTTCTGAACTACCGAAGTAGAAGCCACAGGCTGTTGTCATTGCTCCAGCAATAAAGCCCAGTGCTGTATTGATTAGGTTGCTGTTCTCTCGTGGCATGTCCACGAAAAATAAAGCAATCACCAATACAAACATCAACCCAACGAGAGCAAAGGCCAAATAAGCCCGAGTCTGTTCACTTGTCATCACAATCCCCTTTTAATCTTTCTTTCGTTTGTTCATATTGCTTCTTACGCAACTGGTGGATTTCATCGGCACGCTGGTTCTCTTTACGCTTGTAATAGAGATTTAAAATGAATGTTGCCACGGCCACTACAACACCAAGTACCGCCATCCAGTCAATTGAAGCCCACCAAGACACCACGCTCACCCCTGCACTTGTGTATGTTGTATAACTAAATTTGGTTGCTGTTGCGGCTGCATTTGCTGCAGCCTCAACAGCCCCCTGCTTTTCTGTCATGTCTATCTCCAGATATCTAAGAAATAAAACCAACTAAGGAAGTCGGATTAATACTTTTTTCAGTTATTCCCAACAAAAATGGGTTCAAAGAATGTATAATTACCTCAGCTCTAGCTAGAAGTCAGCGCTACTAGTTGAAGTTAAAAACCCCTAGTTTTCTGGAACTAGGGGTTTTGTTTTTTGAACATAATTAATAATGTAAAAAAGCACCCGATTGGGTGCTTAAATAAGAATTAAAGCTGTTAGAGCGTTTGCAAGATTTGCCCTCCGTTAATAACTTCTAATGTCTGTAATGGGATTCCAATAATTGCTGGTCCACCTGGCCCTGCCAGCCCTTCAAGAGTTCCATGATAGCTCCAGTTCCATGTGCCGGTATTCACTGAGTTGGTACCGCGTTGGCCCCATCCACCACCGCCACCAGAAACAGGTGATGAATAATCGCTATCCAGTTTTTGATAACCTTTTCCTGGTGTATCAAAAGTGGCATCACTCACCTTGTCGACAATATAATTGTTGTCAAAGAATGCCCTGAATCTTGGTACCTCTTGTGCAATTGGTACGTTGGTTAGAACCCGTCCATACGGAGCACCGCCACCGCCTGGTACACCCATAAGCCCGTAAGCATATCTGTTGCTCAAACCACTTGGCGTGGCCCCTCCACCAGAACCACCACGGGCCACGATGCCGCCATCAATGATCAGGTTTACTTTGCTGTGCTGGTTCACCAAGCCAGGTGCACCTGCATACCCATCGCGCCGTGTTTTTGTATAGGCATCATCAGCAGTGTTTGATGTACCGCTACGATATGCGGCATGAGCTACACCACCATCACCCCCTCGACCAATGACCGTGCCCTTAATGATCAGGTTTACCACCAGATCTGGCGGGAACTGACCAGTATCGATTGCAGGTACTTCCTTCATCGCAGGAACCGTATAGACAGATTTAGGCATATCAGGTCGGTGTTGATAAATGAGTTTCAGCTCATCCCGATAAGCACTCGAACTTAAAATAAGAATGCCAGGCTCAACAATAAAAGTGATTTCCCCAGTCTTTGGCAAATCCCCCCGTTGCATCTGATATAGACGAGCCAGATTGATATCAAGCTGGTCATAACGGATGTAAAGAGGCGTGTCATCCACTGGTGCGTCAGTAAAGTCCTTGTCGTTCATGTAATAGCGTTCATCGTAGTTGATGGCGGTGATTTTATTGCTCGTCTTGCCTACAGGTTCTTTCTTGGCCACCAGATAAGGTAACGAGCCTTTAGTATCATCATTCACCACGATATAAGTCGTGTTGATGTAATCCTCAGGATTGAGCTTGAGTGGACTATTCGGTAATCGTCCCAACACGACTTTGTTTGAAGCCGCACCTGCAGTCACAGGAATCAGATCCACGCTACCATCACTCATCTGCAAATAAATCACATAGCTTTTGCCTGCAATGAACTCCACATCATGACTGAGAGTGAGGATTAAACCCTCTTGTTGAAGTACATCCCCGCTCCGGTGAACACCATTACGATAATCTGCTACTGCAATACGATCTCTCAAAACAAGTAGTTCAGATTCAGATGCAGCATCAAAAGTAATCGATCGACGCTGGAAGCGCATCTTGTTCCACAACCGATACGCATTAAAGTGAGCTTGCCACTTGTTACGTACACCGACCGATTTCACCACTTTAGGATTCTTGGCACCCTTGTCTGGCAGATAGATATTGATACGGCTATCGTCAACAGGATCCGTGTATTCATAGATCAGGCCGTCATAGTCATCCATCACACCAAAGCTCAGATCCCTTTGATAGGTTTCTGGATAAATATTCCTGAAGTTAAACAACAGTACCGAGTTATCCGTAGGCCGTTCAAAATACAGCTTGAGCTTGTTATTCTGGCGATATGCCGTACACCCCACTGCATCACAAACGTTGGTCACCAGCTCTTCAAAAGACAGGTTGGTATCATCAATGGTTGCACAGAACTCGGCAGCCAGCGGTGTACCGAAGTAATCCACTATCTCAAAGTAAGTCCGATAGATATTTTCGAGATCCAGCTCATCAATAGTACGACGACCGATCTTTTCATCCAGTGCCATTGCAACCAGCGCATCAGCAAAGCTCGATGTCGGGTACAACTCAGTGGTCATCGCGCCATTTTTATAAGTCGGCAACATCCGCTGCAGATCAAAATTGATCTTGCGTGTCTTGACTGATAGAGCGCCTGTGGTCGCATAGGTTCTGGCACGGAAAACAGTTTCGCTGTGATATTTGGTGCTCTGTAGTGGGAAAGCCCCGTAAAGTGCCTGCCACTTCACTTCATCAACGACACTTGGTGCATTGATTGCGCCGGTTACACGACGTGCACGGACACTGCAACGGCCCTGAAATGTGGTCATGTCCAGCGTAACGCCCACGGTCTGACGCGACTTGGTTGAGCCTTTCATGGTAATGCGCTGAACCATTGGATTACCTATCGGCTGATCCTCGCTATTGACCGGCGTCACCTCCACCTCAAGGGTGATATTCAAGGCCCCCTGAATATTGCCGTTATAAACGGCATACAGGCCATTGGTTGCCACGAAATTACACAGGACACGGTTGCGCTCAACATTGTCTAGGGTAAATGGCCCGATCCACTTCTCACCGATTGAACTAATACGGGGCGATAATGCACTGGTCTTTTGATTCGCAAGCTCTTTTAATTTAAGCCAGTTGGGATTGACCGCTGCTGGATTAGATAACGCCATGCGGTCGTCAGCCACAGATAGAACGCTGTATGTACCGTTTAAATCGTAAGTCTGGCCATTGAACGTAAATGAAGCATTACTGATCCGCACCTGGTCATTGCTGACAAACTTGGATGTCAAATCCGTTTGATCCGCGGAAGCTCTTAACAGTTCATTCGGATACCCAAAATGCAGGTAATTAGAACCTTCCGCTGTTTGTGTATCAGCAGATCGCATGATCTGGCCGTTGACTGAATTTTGCTGCTGTGCAGACAAAGGTAGCGTCGTGATTTCGCTGCCGAGAGCAAAGTATGGGGTACCAGTAACAATGTCGACATCAGGACGATAAACCTGAATAGATGCCCCTGCGATATCGACAATATTGGTCTCGCCATCGAAAGCATTATTGATATGGTAATGACCACGACCAATACACCCGACGATATGCTCAACCTCGACATTGTTCTCGTATATCTTGTATGGCACAGCCACCAGGTCAGGTGTATCGTTTGCAGCACCCAACAGATCCACAATACGGCCATTTACCCGCATCTTGTTCTCACGGCTTGAAAGCTCGTTATTGGCGGATGAGGATTGGTTGTTATTCTGGTTGGTCTGTGCGATCGAAGGCGTTGGCATCAGTAATGCAACAGCAAGGCCAACAACTAACGATACCACTGCAGCAATCAATGCAGGAATCCCCTTCGGATTCTCAATCACAATGAATGTGCCAGGTAGAAAATCCAGCTGCTTCAGATCATGGGCATTTTTCGGTGTAACCTCGTTGGCCACCGAAATTTCAGCATGCTCCATATCACTCGGATTGTGGAAGATACGCAGGTGCTCGGGCATATACTCATACTTTGATGTGAGCCATTGCCCTAAGGTAGGAGCACGTTCTACCACCTTCTTTTCAGATAAAGGATCCTGTTTATAAATAATCTTAATCATAGTAACTGACCCGATTAAACCCCATTACCATTACGACTTGTTCAGATAAATAAGACACTCCGCTTTCCATCAGGTGCAAAACCTTCCCCCCACGAAAAAGCCCCACATGCGGGGGCTTGTTTCTCAGTCTTGGGTGGAAAGCAACTATGCAGCCCTCCTTGGGCATGGGCAGCGGATTTAAGAGCTTTATTCTGGATGGCTTGAACTCAATACTGCCTTTAGGCTGCATAAACAGTTCCAGTGCTTCACCCCGATCAATCCCGTACAGGTCTAGTGCGGCTTCATGGGCAAAGTGAACACAGTTATAACGTTCCTGATCGTATTGCCGATCAAGTAAATGGTCATGACCTTTCATAATGCCCCCTTGAGACCAGTGAAGCGATCCAGCGAAAAAATGTCGCCCGTCTTGGCGGTATTCAAACGCGGTGACTCAGCTTTGAAAGTGACTGCCTTGTGATCCATGGCCACGCCAGACAGTTGCAGGCCAAGCAAGAAATACATCGGTGCATTGAGATTGTCTGAGCTATAGAGCCGGTAATTTACCGTTGGCTTAATATCGGGATATTGCCCTTCCATCACCCGCTCAAACTCATCTGGCAGCACATCACCAAGCCCTGAAATTGAAATCGTTAAGGACTGGTCCAGATCGCCCAACATGCCTGATCGCTGGATCTCGGCAGGCAGATATTCATAGAACAGCTGGCTGTCATTCTCCTTGTGCCGAACATAAACACCCTGATCATCATTACGGACTACCCGGTAGGTATTGATGAATGATGGATGTGTCAGCTCGATACATTCCAGCTGATAAATATCGACCGTACGATTAAGAAAGAACTTTGCATATTCCTGATCCATCACACCACCCAATCATTGATAAGCGCTTGATCAGCTGCCAAGTCTTTTTGATTCTGTACAACCTCCAGTTGGGCATTAACACGGTACAAATTGCCGTTAACCTCATTGGTTTTGAAAGTACCTGGCATGAAGTTGCACAGGTATTGCTGACGTGTGCCCTGATCGATCACCAGATCCACATAGAAGGATACTGGCTGATTTTGGTAAACCCGCCAGAAAGCCATCATCTTATTGAAGTCGGCTTTGCTTAAGCTCCAGTTCACGTCAACGATGTGGCTATTACGTTTTACATCGATGTAATAACGGCCACGCCCTCCATCAAACTGCTGGCGCTTCACATCATCACCTGGTGTCACGCCATAGCCGCTCGTTTGAGGATTAAGTTTTAACTTGTACATAAACTTTCCTTTAGGCAATAAAAAACCCGCTTTCGCGGGTTCTTTGACTTAATATTAAATTAAGAGGTGATTTAAATTTTATATGTTTTTTCTAATTCGATATAAAGCTCATTATAAAAACTATCAATATCTGAATAAAACTGATTAGAACTAGCGACAGCATTTCTCGAAGGGGTTTCAAACTCCCCACCTGTAACTATTTTCTTGTATTCAATAAAAGTAGATGACAATGAGTTTTTATCTGAAGGATTTAACTCCTTCAAGAGTAGATTAATTATTGAACTTAATTTTTTAAAATTACTTATAATTAAAGATCTAGTACTTTGAGCTGCAGGAGTACTACCCGATTGTAAATAAAAACTTTTTGCATCGTCTAGAATTTTATCAATCAATTCCGTTGCCGCTTCTACCCTCTTATTGTGTATAGCATTTTTCTTTGAATTGTTATCTCTAGTACCCACAATCCACCATCCGATAATGGTTAAAGCGGATGGTAATAGTGGTAAAATTATATCCTTAACGAAATTTTTCATCTAAGCATCTAAACACTTAAGCGATGAACTTCATCTTCAAGATATCCTTTAATTTCTTGCTCTAAAAGAGGATCTTGGGTAATGATCTTAACTTTTTTGAAAAAATCTACAAGAGACATCTTAGTTTCACGAATAAAACCACCAAATGCCTCTTCCAAAAATGAAGAACCATAACCTCGTACTCCATCGAAGTTAATTTCGACTAGGTCGTGGGTATTAACAGCAGGCAAAAGTAAGTTTTTTAGAAATACTTCACCTGAAGTTTTTCCGTCTTTGATATAACGACCAGAAGGATTCTTAGAAAAATCCTTAGCTACATTAATTCTCATAACACTTTTACTCATCTGACTTTACCAAAGCTTCATCAATTTTCTGCTTATCCAGCGGTATTTGCCATACAATAAGGGTACCATCAATAGATTCACTATAAGGAACGGCCACACCATTGATGATATCAGTAGTAGGCAGATCCGTCACGAACCCTCTATTAATTATATACGATCCTTTGTTACTGTGAATTGCAATTGATGCCTTATGTCCACACATTGTATTAATCTTGTTTATAATTTGGTTTAAACCTTTTCCTCTATTAGGGAGATTGGTTCTAGTGTTACCAATTTCAATAGCTGCTTTGATAGCTGCACTATCTTTATCATACTTGCTTCTATTTTCACTTATAAAATCTTTCAAACGTGAAAACCAGTCCTCTTTAACATTTTCAGTATTTCTTAATAAAGATCGAGGAATGCCTATACCCAAGTCACACACACATACTGTAAGGTTTCCCTCTCTCTCCTGAGAAAACAACCACCACTTTTTGATACTTTTGGTTTCATTAGGATATCTTTTTTCTTGATATGCATGATGATGACAATTTGTTAACGCCTCGGTTAAAGATGTAAAAATATTTTTACTTGTATCTTCAGAAAGTATTTCATCAAAGTCATCCAACATTGAGTCAGCAGAATCAATTTCAGAATTATGTCCACTAGCATAGTTCCAATACCTTACTGATTCATCAAACTCGTCATCATCAAATTTCAACTTTTGCTTTAAAAGCTTAAGAATACCTGTTTGCTCAAGAACTTGATTAACAATTTTTTCATCTGATGGAATGATCTTGAAAGTAATTTCCGAGTTTATTAATGTAAGTGTCTCTAATTCAGCAAGTAAATAAAGCGTACCATCAGAATACATTTTTTTTGTATCCTTAAAGTCTAACCTTAGACACACAGCGTTACGATGATAATAATCACGGAATCTTTTCGTTACTTTTCTTAATCTCTTTCTTGCTTTCGGATTAAGAATATTGATGTGAGAGGGTAATTTTAAGTCAATAGTAACCCTTTCAATAGTTTTTACTTCAGCTTTATTTTTCAATCTTCTTTTGCGAGTTGCTATTGCATTCTTTTTCCGTATTGGCATTTCACGAAAATATTTAACCCTTGCAAAATACTTTCTTCTCTTATTGGATAAATATTTCATAAATTTACTTTGAATAAAAAGAGTGTTTCATTTAAGCCCTAAAAATAAGTGTATGATTAATTTAAAAACTTTTCAACTTTTTCTTTAACTCTGGAGTTTAAAGATTAAAAGAGCCACCTCGAAAAGTGGCAACACATGGTTAACGATTACGCCGTGCTGTTGTGTTGGTTGAAATAGCCCGACTGATTGGCGAGCTAGGTTCCTTAATTTGATCACTGACGATCTTTGGCACCTCGCGTGGAAGCTCCTTTTTCAACTCATCTTTAACAATAAGCCGGACTGTACTCTCATCCAGTTGCTCTGCTTCGACAGTTGCTCCTTTCACCTGGTTCACTACTTCAATTTTAAAGTTGATTGTCGGTACTGACGGTTGAACTGAAGCCATGGCCTCAGCCTGTGGCCGTGCAGATCTGCCCAGAGTGAAATCATAAACATCCTCAAGATTAGACCGATCCTGAACTAAACCATTCGGTGAGAAATACACTTTTCCGTCATGGTACAGATCCGAACCAGTAGAGATCTTTGGAGTCTCTGCAGTCTGGTTCGCCTTATAGATAATCTGGCCATCTCCCGATTGATTGAAGATGTTTGATTTCTTCTGGCTTTCCATAAAGGCATTTGAGCTCATCAGTGCACGGCGCATAATATTGTCAGCCGAGTTATTTTTGAGGAATGCTTCAGGGTTCGCGCTCTTACGCATACTCTCGACTAAATTGACACCACCCCAGCGTTTAATATCATCCTGTGACCATACGATCTCGCCCTTATGCACAGCTCCAGCAACCTGATATTTACCGCCTTTACCCGTATAACCACCCTCAGCAAAGCCTTGGTCCTTAATTGCACGGATATTGCTAATAATGCTGGCACCTTGAGCAATCGCACCTGCAATTAATGGCAAGTTTTGAGGGAAACCAATTTTCGCCGCCTGAGCAATATTCTGTTGAATTGCAATACCGGCTGCTGCAATGGCATAGGCTTTATCTGCAGCAAACATGATCTTGTAGGCCTTGGATTGCTCACCGAACATAGAACCAAACATCGATGTTACTGAACCAATCATTTGCCCACCGAGAGCAATTTGAGCATTCAGTCTATCTTGTTGGTACTTGTTTTCAATCTCTTGGGCATTTTGAGCATATTCATCATAGATGATATTTCGTTGCTCAAGAGCCGCCTGCATGATTGCGGTTTTTTGATCTTCAAAGTCCTGCTGTGATAAAAGACCAGCTTGTAGTTTTGAGTTGATATCCTCAATACCACTCTGCTCGTTGTAATCAACCGCTGCTGACTTACTATCAAACAGATCCTGAGCTGCACCAAGGCGGCTAAAACGATCCTGATCCTGTCTATAGAAATCACTGGTACCATTCATGTCGGCCTGAATACCGCCCCAGTTGTCGACAGCTCCAGTAATCTTGTCACGCATCTCCTTTTCCTGATTGGCTTTGGAGAACGTAATCAGTTTTTGACGCTCTTCTATGCTGAGCTTGGTATTTTTTAGAATTTCCTCCCGTTCTAATCGATACCGTTCCTGCATAGCTTCAGTTTCAGACATCAAGACTAATTTAGCCTGGAACAGATGCTGTTCTTGTGCCAGTTGCATCAACCCTAGCTCTTGCTGATATTGTTGCTCCAGCAATTCAACAGCCTGTTTCTGTTCAGCCTTGCTGAGCTCAGTATCATGGGCAGCATTGAACTTTTTACGGGCAAAGCTTTCTTCAAGCAACTCAGCTTCAGTTTTTTGGAACTCCTTGTAATCATCCAGTTTGGTTCGTAAAGCCTGTTGAGCGATTGCAATATCAATATCAGCACGAGCTTTAAGTTCGGCAACAATCTCCGCTTTACGCTCAGGACTAAAGTTGGCTTTATCAACCTCCTCTAATTTTTGAGCCAGATCATTTCGAATCTTGGTTTGCTGATCAGCAACTTCATTCTCAAGTTGAACCCTTAAACGTGCCTGCTCTTCGGCCATTTTTGTGCCATCTTGAAGCATCTTAGAAAAATCTTTTGATGAAATATCACCAGCTGAATATCCATTGATGCCTGCCATATAGCCCTGAAAGTCTTTCCAGTATTGATTGTTATATTTACCAATACCTTTACCTTTCTGAACGTTGCCTTCACCGGCATGGTAAGCACGTACAGCCTTTTCCAAATCGCCTTTAAACAGTTTGAGAAGGTAAGACATATACTTACCCGCACCTTCAGCAGATTGGGCCAGATCAGTTCGATCCTTAACGCCGTATTGCTTGGCTGTACCAGATAAGAACTGAAAGCCACCTGTTGCACCAGTGTCTTTGTTATATGCTTTGGCATTCCCTCTGGATTCGATCATGTGAATCGCAGATAGTGTTCCCGCTGGCAGACTGTATTTAGATTCGATATTAGAAAAACCAAACTTTGCTGCATTGGCCTGAACCTTGGCATTTACAGAGAGAATCTTCTGTTGCTTAGATAACTCGTCAGTCGTTTCCTTGAGTGCTTTATTTTTAGCCTCTATAACCTCGTTATTTTTCTCCTCAATAGCTTGAACTCTCAACGCTGCCTGATACATCTCAGTGGTAATCTGCACACCATTTTTTCGCGCCCAGTTTGCCAAATCTAACAATGCCTTTACTTGAGCTGGAGTGTAGTTCTTGGCAAGCAGTCTCTGTGATAATTGGGCATCAAAATCACGATCAAATAATGAATCGGCATATTTCTTTTGAGCATCTTTTGCAGCCAAAGCAGCCTTTTCATTTTCAGTTAATGACTTGGTATTTTTATCAAGACCAACGATCGCATTTTCAGCTTTATTACCTGCCAGAGCTACCTCAATCCCAAACAAACTATAGGTTTTTTTGGTCTTGTTGGCAGTTTCAGCTGCCACATCATAGGCGCTTACTTGTTTAAGCAATGCATCCCTGAGATCAGAAGGGATTTTCTGATCCTTCAGTTGCTCTATCGCTTCAGTATATGAAATGGTACCAAGGCGGGCCTTATTTGAAATATCGGTAACTTTTACATTACCCTGTGCATAGTTTTGAATCGCAATTAATGCAGATGCGACCGCCAGCTCTTGTTGCTTCAGCTTCTTGTTTTGATCATCCAGTGTTGCAGCGAGATCAGCAAGCTTCTCTTTACGTTGCTCCTCACTCAGCGCCTTGATTTCATCTTTAGTTAACTTTGCCGCCTCAGCTTGTTCTTTTAACTTTGCCGTTGCCTCCTCTGCCTTACCATTGAAATAAGAGTAAGCTGCAGTCAAACCAGCGACACCTAAGGTAATTGCACCTATTGGTCCACCAATTAAGGCAAATGCCCCACTAGCCAATCTTCCAACATTGATGGATGCAGCCGCAAGACGTCCTTGCGCTGCTGTTTGCGCATTCGTAGCCGCAGTGACGGCAGCTTGAGCCTGAGCATAACGTGCTGCCGCTGCCGTAGCGCCGTATTTAGCCTGTGCTTCAGCATTGGTCGCTTGGACATTCGCTAGATGTGCTTTAGCCGCATTAAGTGTTGCTGTTGCTTCTGCAACCTCAGCCTGAGCATTTGCAACAGATGCCTGACGACTGCGGATCGTTGAGATAATCCCCGTATCGGTGGCAACAGTTTTGGCAATAATGGTCTTGGTTAAATAAGCAAGACCGCCCGCCATTGCAGCATTCATCACAATATCAATATTATCGGCTAATAGTCCCAAGCCTGCTGCTGCAGTATTGGTTGCACCCGTACTCTGATTGATTTCACCAAGCAATTTGGTCACGGCATTTGACAATGTAGTCAGGCCATCTGCCAGACTATTCTCCATTGCATCCGCTAATTCCTGATTTGAGTCTCTGGTGGCTTTTAATGTCTTGATCAGATCTTCTAAAGAGATTTTACCGGTTGCACCCAGCTCACGAATTTGTACCTCAGTCTTACCTGTGGTTTTGGCCATATCTGCAATAATGTTATCGGCAGCGGTAACAATCGAGATCCAGGCATCAGCATCAATTTTGCCTTTGGCCATAGATTTAGAAAATGCATCAATTGCTGATTGCGCCTGGTCAGCACGTGCTGCATTTGCCGTAAATGAAAAGGAAAGTGAGTCAGACACATCCAAGGTATCATTGGTGGCGTAACCTAAGGCTTTCATCCCACCCGCCAAGCCTAAATAAACCTCTTGGGCTTCACCTAATGCACGGTAAGTGCTTTTTGTAGACTCATATAGACGCTCCTGAACAAGATCAAACTCAGCAGCACTATCTGTTGCATTACGAATACGTGCGGCCATCTGAGTCGCACCATCAGCTCTGGCAATTGCTTCATTTACAGTAACAAGACCCACCATAAAACCGGCCAAGGCTTTAATCGATGCCCCATAAGAATGAATCGACTTTTCCTGTTTATCCAGCTCTTGTGATGTGTTTTTTATTTCCTGTGAAAACTTTTGATTCTGCTGAGTTGCCTGTTTGGTGACTTCAACCGTTTTCCGTACGGATGAGTTGGCATTGCTTACCGTAGTATTAAAGTTTTGGACAATGTTATTGGTCACAGAAAACTGTTTGCCCATGTCCTTTGTAGATTGTGATGCTGAATCGCCATGCTCAGTAATTCTAGACATTTCATCAGCCAAGGCTTTGGCATTGCGTTCAGCATTTTGGGAGTCAATTACGATGACTAAGCGGGATTCTTGCGTCATGTTCACTTTCCTTTAGACAATAAAAAGCCTCGCTATTGCGAGGCTTGTTTTTCATTCGAGTGGTTATGGTTCTTTTATCTTATCCAGCATGATCTAGTAGAAGAAAGAAGCTTACTATTCGCCAAATCAATGAATGGGATGAAAAAACCACAGATACACCTACCTACAATTAATCAAAACGGTTTGGACTTCCTGGCTGATGATGGCGGCCTATCAGCTATACTGGGTGTTGTTACAGTTAAGTTTGAAGCTGATCAACTCAAACTGTTACTTGAATCAAAAATCATGGCAACTGACCTGCCGCCTGCTGATAAGCACAAATTGATTGATGGGCTTCGATCGCTTTCTGCCGAGAGTATAAAACACCTGACAACGAAAATTGTGGATTTGGGTTGGGACAATCTAGGGACACTAGTTCGGATAATTCAAAGCAGCCTTTCTTAGCAATTTGCTTGAACTTTAAAAATCCTATTGGTTGAGTATAATCACCCACAGGTACATAGAACTCATTACAATCCAAATCTATATTTTCAATATGCATTTGTGTCGAATTTTCATGTAGACGATTTTCGACAAATACTATATTTTCTAGCTTCATTGTTTCTCCAAACTGAAAAACCCATACACAGATGGGACTTTGGTAAATTACAAATAGAACTTAATAGCATTTAATACTATGAAATTCACATTTAACTTTGATCTTGCAATAATTATTTCAATTTTCACTGGTTATTTATATTGGTGTGGCTACTGGTACCATTATGGCTATACAGAGTTTTTCAATTATCCAATTAGCCCATACGATCTTTCCATAATTCCTACATTAATAACAGGTCTGCTTATAGCTATAGAAGAAACTCTGTATTTAACGCTTACTTTCATCTTGATAGCATTCCTTAGCGGATTCTCTTCCAAGCAATGGGACTTTGGTGTAACAAAGTTAAGTGCATGGACAGCAAATGGAATTATTCTTATATACTTTATTTTTTCCAAGCGTGTAATACCTTACTTTCAAGAGCAATTATTCCAATTTATATCAACTTACTATGCTCAATTTCTAAGTTTCGAGCCTACTAATAGCGAATCAAAAAGTGAAAAGAAAAAAACAACTTCACGGAAATCTGGATTTAAAAGTTGGCTTTTAAAGTTAAATCAAGAATCTTATAATTTTACAAAATCGATTATGTTCGAGCAAAATATGACCAGCGAAGCTATTTCATATAATATTTACGGTCATGAAAAGCGAACATCAGAAACACAGAATCTTTTAAAATTAGTTCTATATTTCTTTATGTTGATTTTCATTCTTAATTTGCTTCTTTGGGTTTTTTATAGTGGTGATAAATCGATTAAACGAGGGTATCAAGACGCTCAACTTAATTTTGTAGATACCTTTGTACCTAAGAATGTAAATGCTCTTCCTCCTTTCCCACTAGTTGAATCTAAATCTGAAAAGGGACTTAAAGATTACCACCTAACAAGATTTTGTGCCCAAGGATCATGCTTAATAGCAAATAAGAGTAAAAATGTTCAAACCTATAAAATTGATGATTTAATTATTAAGAACAGGCCTAATAATGATTAGAAAAAGCCCCTCGGGGCTTTTCTAAATTCATTTCTGCTAAAATTTACACTTATGTAAAATAAACTTTAGTTCAAACCTCTACCTATCACAAACCCAACCACAACCGCAATTAATACAGCCGTTAGTAGCACAGCAATATCGACCATTACAATCAGAACATGTTCGCATAATATGTGGTTGATCTTTTTCATTCGAAGTTAATGAATCAGAACACTCCTCCACTGTTAACTCTTTCTGCTCAAATCTCACAACTGCTAGAGCGCTTCCAAAAGCCTGATTATTTGGAGAGACTGTTTTAAAAGAAAACTTATCTGTGATGATATCAATTTTAGTATCTCCAAAACTTACTGAACATTCACTAACCCCATCATTTGGGACTACTTGCAAGATGGTTCCATCAGAAAGCTCAAATTCATAACCTTTTGACATTTTTTAATCCTTATATTTTGTTTATTGTTCTTTTAATAAACAATTATACAGGTAACAAGTCAACCAAAAAACGATGAAAAACAAATGCTTAAAATTACTAAATATTGTTCTAATATAATCTTAAAGCTCATATTCAAATTATAAAAAACCCTCATATTTGAGGGTAATTTAGTAAATGGTGGAATTGAAGTCATTAAAAACAATTGGAAGATTAGGCTAAAAAAACAATTAATTTATGCTAATTAGAAGAGTTCACAAGTGTAAATTCAAAAGGAAGATCAGCTTTAAATCGCAGATATTTTCCGTTCACTTTATGGGGCTTCAGCCTAGCTACTTTAACGGAAGCTAAAACTTTTTGATCTAGATCTACGAGACCTGAACTTCTTTTTATACTTGCCTTAGTAATATATCCCCCATTATCAGCTTCCACATCAACAATTATAAGTCTATCTTTACCTGCAAGTTCTTCAGCAGAAATAGATAATGATGGAACTTTTAACCAATAAATTACTGCAGTTGCAGGTATCACGTGTGTAGAAGTTGGCACATCAACATATGATTTACTTTTCAAATGTAAATCTGAGTTACTACTCATAATTTTTTCATGTTTATTGGCACAACCAGATAAACAAAGAATAAAACTAGCAAAAAGAATTTTTTCCATAAATACAATCCTATATTTAGGGCTAATTTATCAAATGGTTGAATCGAAGTCATTAAAAACCCAGACACGGCGAGTTTGTTTTAACTATCTAAGAACACAGTTTTGCTTCCATAGCTTTTGAAAATGAGCTTCAAACTCTGGATCTGACGATCCAGCTCCATAATCATAATTAATGATATGCTTTTCGGTATCTAAAACGAATCTGATAAATTTAGATTGTTTACCATTACCATCTATAGAACTCACCTCACCGCACACACCATTCAAATTTCTAAATATTGCTGATTCAGGTTTATTAAGATTTCCCTTTACAATCTCAACGGTACGTTTTTCGATATCATTAATATCTTTATCTAACTTTTCTTGTGGTTTTTTTGAGCAGCTTAATAGAAATACGATCAAAACCAAAGTAATTAATTTCCCCATAAGTTTATCCTCATTTTTTTTAAAGGTAATCTATCAAATACTTTCCATATAGTCATTAAAAAACCCGCTCACGGCAGGTTCATTTATCTCAAATAATATTGAACGGAATACTTTAATTCTCTGATAATTGCTTTATAAAACGAGCAGCCTCTTCTTCATTCATCGTGATTATCTGGTAAGAACCATGGCCACTTGCAGAAGGCACAGTATCAATCGTAACTCTTACCATTCCGTCAGGTGATGTAAACGTAGAGACAGCAACGATATGTGCTGGATTAATAGAGTTTTCAGAATCTATTTTGATTAGCATGATTATCAATCCTTTTTATTTATAATTTTTATATCAAATCAACTGTAACTCTTGTTAATTCCGTTGTAATTCAATTGTTTCAATGATGATTGGAATGTAGCTAAAATTTTCTTATATTGAAATAAAAGTACTAAAAAACCTCCCGAAGGAGGTAATTTCAAACTGGCTAGAAGCTTTAAGGATTTATAAAATAGAAATACAAAATAAGAACTACCAGCAAAATACAGGCTAGAGTTAGATAGAACCCAACCGTATTAAAGCTTTTTAAGAATTTAACAATATCCATATTTTTCAACCCCTTGAAAACTTACGTGAATTATCACATATTTTAGCGAAAATAGTGATTCAAATCACGATAAAAGCATCACTTAGCCCGACCACTGTCACTTTTCGCCTTCACCTTTTTATAGGCTTCTTCCAGAAACAGATCATCCAAAGCAAAAATACAGTCATTAAAGATATGAGGACCAACGGGCACATCATTATGCTCAGCATAAACATTGATAGCCTGCTGGTCTATTGAGAGCGGCATACCCTGCTCATATCGTCTGGATCTGCAAATCGTGCTGAAGGCCAGCAGAATTGATTCAGCTGCATAGGATGATTCTGGTGGCTCAGGAATATGTCCACCTAAGAATTTGATTTGTTCGATTTCGTGCGGCGTTTTCGTCGCATAGGTTTTTTGGTACTTGTAGAGCTCAATGACTTTCCCAGGATAACGGCTTTATCCTTATCCGCATTTTCCTGAATCTTCTGAGCTTCCGTTTTAATGAATAACCAGATGGCCACACCAATGTCACCAAGATTAAAGAGCTTGGAAGCGTTCTCGGCTGTATAAGGCATATCAGTCTCAACCGTTTTACCGTTCACTGCCTCAGCGAAGAATACGCCCTTCCAGTCTTCAATCAGATGCGCAGCACAGGCATCCATCAATAACTCATGATAAAGCTTGTCAGCTGGATCTATGGTCATTACGTCATAGCCTTTGGATGTGATCTGATTCCCAGCACGTTCGATCGCGACCTGAAACGGTTTATAGGCAATGCCACGGATCTTGAATTCAGCCTGAACTTTTCCTTCAACATTTTTGAACTGGCACCATTTAGATACTTCTGAACTTTGTACAATACCGACTTTTAACGCCATAACGACCTCTAAAATTTAAGCAATAAAAAAGCCCATGGCACTACATAGGCTTGGTTTTAATTAAATGAATACTTGTGTACGCGCTTATTACAACAGCGCACGCACAATGGTTGGGCTGGTACGCACCTGGGCAAAGTTGATGTCTACCGTGATGATGTCATCACCACCGCCGTCTGGATGATTGGCTTCCATGACTTCCAGCTGCGGGAAGTTCAGAGAGTACTTACTGCCTTTGTTGTCCGTGATATCAAAGCCTAAGGTAAACACATCACGGGTTTTGATTGCATCAATCCATGCGGCAGATGTCGCAGAGAACATGAAATTACCGTTTACACCGATATCCATCATTTTCTCTAAGTAGAACTCTGGGGTGTATTTACCAGATCCAATACAACGGATTGCTTCGAGGTTGTTATTAAAGTTAATAGTGAGTGTCTGTAGACAAGCTTTCCCCTGAATCGACTGACCGTTGATCAGTAACTTTTCAACGTTTGGCATACTGACCACTGGACGGCTTGAAGCTGGTACCGGATTAGTCACTGGATTCACTTGCTGACGGGTAAACGAACTACCGACCAGACCAAAGTTACCTGTGATCTTTCCTGTAGTCTGAATCGTAATCTCACCAGTGTTGACCTGTACACCACGATAAATAAAGACTTGGCCAATATCTTCAAAAACCTTAACCAAGGTCAGGGATTTACGGATACCACCGCCAAAGCTTAGGGAATTGGCCGCCCAGTTATTAAAGGCTAGTACACTCAGGAATAAATCAAAAGTACCAAGGGATAGTTCAAATTCCAGTTGGCCAGTCACCTCAGCTTCAGTAACAGATGCACCCTGACGGAAACGTGAATCCACCACTTCATTACTTTGTTCAGTAGAAACGTTTTCTGATAATCCATCTGATACACGGCGAACAGTGTACCAAACTGGATTTGCTGGAGTTGTACCGAGTACTGCTTCTTCACAAGCATATAACCGGATTTTTGCGCCTGAACTCATTTATTGTTCTCCAAATTTTAGGCATTAAAAAACCCGCTGTTAGAGCGGGTTGTTAAAGTGATTCGTTTGAGGGTTCGTTCTGGATCTCTGGTGGCTCTACACCCTCCAAGGCTGCAGCTACCGCCTGAGACAAGTTCGTAGGCTGGAACTCAGCTGGGGTTTCACCATAAGGTGATTCATACTCAGGATCAGGATCTGGTTCAGGCTCTTGATGCAAGCGAATATCAATCCAGCGTGTTTCTGGAATATCAATCGGCTTTGTATAATCTGGTACGATCGATGCTGATTCAATATCGAATTTTTTCTTATAGGTCTTAATGGAAATATCACCATTTTCTAACTGCTCATAAGCAACTGCAACGATGACATTACCATTGGCATCCTTTGGCATTTCGATATACCAGCCTTCTTGAGCAAAGCCTAAAGAACCTTGAATTAAATAGTCTCCTACATCCATCTTTTCAAAAGTAATGGATTGCTTAGCGGCATCATCATTCAGCTCAAGCGAATCAGCAAATAATCGTGCAATTGGTGAAGCTGCTTTAAATACGCCGTTTGAATCAACGGTGAAACCTTTAGATCGCAACTCCCCCGTACCCTCGACGGTTACCAGCTTTCCACTTGTTTCACTATTGTTGGTTGTAGCAATTACCGGGTTCTGACTGGTATAAACGATTTGTTCTGTTTTCATCAGGACATCTGTAGCTGCAATATGTGTCCAAGCAATAACAGCCATTTGATTTGCTCGAGTAGATGCGTAATAGGGTAAAAATAATTCCGTTGCTGTTTTATTTGTTCTTGCTACAACAATTGAGGGTGCATAGCCCGCTACAAGCGGGTTTCTATAAATGGTTCCAGGTGCATTTCTAAATCCTGTTCTTTGGGGTGTATTTCGATACCAGACATCTAAATCAGTTTCAGAGCTTGTCGGTGCCATACCACCATAACCAAAACTGGAAAGGCCAGAATTAGTATACTCGGGCACATTCCCAACATCTGCGCCTATTGTTTTAGTTGCCGCATTTCCTACACCTTGAACTTGTGTCCAATCAGGTGTCAGATTTGGAATACCAGAGGCAAAAGGCAACATAAACTGTTGCTTACCTTGAGCGAAGTTATAGGGAAAAGGTCGATGCTCCCAGTTAAACTTAAAAACGAGATTGGCCATTAAGATGTTACTCCCTCAATTACCTGAAACGTCAAAGTTTCAGAATGTTGAGTCACGCCACCGACTACAGCTTTAAGATCCATCTGAACTAGTCCCAGTGGCCATGTGCTTGTAGTTGCACTTGATTTCACGTTTAACCAACCTTTCTGGTTCGTCTGATTTAGAGCTGTACATGTCAGCGCGGCTACGGCTTCACCAGTATTGAGAGTTTTAACTTGTGAACCAAAAACATATCCAGTTAGGTTAATCGCACGGCGCACATCATCTGGTGGAAATTGCAGAGCATCGTCCATATCGACAAGCTGCAAATTCAGGTTAAAGGTGTCACCGCGCTTAAAAACAAAATTGCTCATAAGTGATTCCTATAGATATAAAAAAACCACCGATGAGGTGGTAGTGGTTAAAGTGAAAAACCTCCACTTTGGAGGTCGTATATTTAAATAATCTATGTGGTTTTATCTTGGCTTATATCTTTTATTACCACCACTCGTAATACAATAATGTCCGCCTCTTGGCCCTACGCAATAATCCACTACAGCACAAGAACAATCATTATCATCATAATACGTTTTTTCAGAGCTTCTATTCGAGTAGTTGCTTTGGGAACCTAAAGTTTGATAATTGGAAGATTTTGAAACATTAGCTTTTTGCTTATAACACTCTTCCATCTCACATAAGAGCTTTTCAGAAATCCATTGAGGTGAGTTTGGAGTTAATGAAATACGGACCCAATTACCTTTCCGTTCATAAATATCAACTTTTTCACCTCGCTTTAATTTCCCAACCACTCCTCCTTTAGGCTTATCTCTAATATTTAAAGAATTGGTGTTTATATATTTAGACTCTAAAATCTCTTCTGCAGTATTTGTTGAACTTTCAGTGCTGGAATTGTTACTGGAATGATCATCGTTACCAGAACCGAAAATTGCTAAAGCAAAAATTCCTGCAGCTCCCCAACCTAATGTTGAATTCTTCATTTTTACCTTTTGTTATAATTTATAATTTCATGAACAAGAAGTATACATTAAGAATGGTTTTTAAAATTCATTTAAATTTTTTTAATTAATCGCTTGAGTTAATTAATCTTATATCCAATCACAACATTATATTGGATAAAATCACCATCTTTGCCAGTATTAAGTGCTTGCCCCTGCAGACACTCCAGATGATCAATATTAAAATACTCGAAATGATTCAGTAATGCATCACTGAGCTCGGTAATCGCTTTCTCTCCAGTATGCAGTCGGTCAAAGCATTGAATCATAATAGTGCCTGTTCGCCGTGTGCAAGGCTTGTCAGCAATACCTGAAATAAAGCTTGATCCACCAGCAATCGTTAAACGGCACCACAAGCCAGTTTCAGGCGCCTTAAAGCTTGGGGTATTAGGATACTGGATTCGTGCTTGATCGATACCAGTGAAGCCCTGCATGCGAGCAATGATGGCTTGTCTCGCCTGCTCTAATGTCATTGCCATGTCAGCCACCGTACTTTTGGGAAATAAAGTTAAACGTCGTGCTATAGATGCCCTGCGGTGCCTGATCTGACCAGCCATTTTCCAGACGTTCAGCATAAGGCAGATTGTTCTGGATATAGACCAGATTACCCAGCTTGATTTTAACCGCCTGTACTGCAGCATCCTGATCGGCATTTACCTCAGGTCCACGGACACCCATATCAGCAGACCCAATAGAGACAATGTGAGAAGCACGATATGCACCGGTATCGACTGGACTCGAAGCAACCAAGGATTGAACTGAATCCATCACAATATTTTTTACATGCGCTTCTGAATCGCTGACGATCTGCACGGCGAAATCAGTTGGCTTTTTACCCTTCCACCCCATCCTTCACCTCACTTGATTGGTACATCTCGAAGAGATCCTGAGCGATCGCTTGAATTGAATAAGCTTCAAATTCAGTGCTCGGCTCACGTTCACCCATCAATACTCGAACTTGCTGCCAAAGGTGCACCGCTTCATGTAAGAGCAGCCCATACACTTCGATAAGATCACGATCTGAAGTATCACCAAGTTGAACAACTGCATAAGTCCCTGCCTGATAATAATCAACTTGCGCTGCAGCACCATCTATCGAGAGGAACTGATCTGCTTCTTGCATGTCATCAAATAACAGATCCATGTGAAGTTGATTGCGGGCCAATGTGTATTGGATGTGCTGAAATGGTGACATATACCATTCAGGCACATAGTTTGTATTTACCATGGATTCTCCTATTTTATAGACATAAAAAAACCCGCTGTTGCGAGTTTTTTGTCAATTTTGAACTTTTATTGCATCTAACTTTGAAATAAGTTCTGTATGTAATTCTTCATAATTTTGCATTCTGCTTACTGATTTCTTTTTATAAATATCAAAATGCACTGTATACAAATTTAGTAATTCTCCTTCATTTTCCGCATTATCAATATTTTGTAATTGAACTTTCAAGGAAGCCAAATTAATTAAATAATTAACGAACATCCACATATCCATAATTAACAAATGTGTTAATTTAGCAAACTCTCTTAACTCATTCGTTGAGTTATCTGAATCCAAAGAAGAAGCAATCATTCCTTTTTCAAGTATTAATAACTTGATGTCATATGCCTTTTGTAAAACGTCCTCAGGCCTTTCAATTTTTGAACTTTTAAATCTAAATTTAATATCTATCCTATCTAAATCATTATTGGTTTTAATTATGAAATGATATAACTCCAACCCAATATTTTCATTACGAATCTCAACGTGCGATTCCCTCCAATCACTAAATAATATAAAAGCAGCAACGGGAGCCAGAAAAGCAGCTGCCAGTGTTAAGGCATCTTTTAAGACATCATATGCATCTTTAGGATTGAATTTGTAATTAAAAAGTGGGTATTCACTTTTAAAAAAGAATGCAATTACTAAATACCAAAAAATTCCACAAAATGTCCAAAAACCAATAATTTTAATTTTCTCATTAAGCGCTTTCTTTGCCATATATCCCCCTAATTTAGAAGGATATTAGATCAAGATATCAAACCTTTCTCAACTGGCATTTCCAGATTGTTTCCGCTGGATCCTGCTGAATATGCATGACTCGAAACTTACCAAGTGGTGTAATCCACTCATCAGCAATTTTCGGAACCATGGTTACTTCATTCTGCAGAACAACAGCCTTTTTATCAGTGGCCAAGACACCGAGCGTCTGGATCTCATATTGATTGTATGAGCCAAATAACACACCACGGCCAGAATAGTTCTCTTTAATCGTCTTATGCATTTCGGTCAGAGGATCCCAATCAGTTTTGATGATCCGCTCACACGAAAAGGATTGAACGGCATCTGCCAGATCCTCATTAAACGCCTCGGCAATGTCTGCTTGCAGCTCGTCACGCAAACCCATTAGATCCTCCGGATAAAAAATACTGAAGAGCGCTTGGTGAATGGCTTAATCAGATCCAGAATGTATTGCTCAGTGGCATTCAGCTTTACTGATCCATCCTGGTATTCCTTTTCTGACTCAACCTCAGCTTTCACACGCTTACGCTTTAAGGCCTGTTCCTGCCCTTGGTACAGCTCACCCTTCATGATGCCCTTAATGATTTCGTATGAAGCCAACTTTAATGCCTTAGGCACTAATGTTACATCTTCATAAGGTTTCACATTTCGGGCAATCAGATAGGCTTCGGCCTTTTGCAAATAATCAGCCTTATCACTGGTAGATAAAGCATCAAAGCCTTTTACATGTTCAATCGCTTCATGTTCAGTGATAAAGCTCATGGATTATTCCTTTGACTCTTGTGGGATAAGTGCTAGCAAGTCATCTTTACGGGTAACGCCGTCAAATGAAATACCTTTTTCGATCAATACAGCTTTGATTTCATCAACCTTGAGTGATGAATAATCAACAGGCTTATCCTGTTCTTGGTTATCACCAGCAGTTTGTTGATCATTTTGCGACTGGTTATTACCTGCACCTGTTGGGTTCTGATCACCCGTACCAGCTTCCAGCTCAGCAATACGTGCCTTCATTGCATCAGGATCGTTTTTGAATGCAATAAACTCACCTTTGATGCCAGCTAGTTGTTCTTCAAGTTCATTTACTTTGTCTTGTGTCATTTGTCGTTCCCGTGCCCGGTTAAATGATGAAAGTCCCATGTGAGGATCTCCAAATAAAGTTATGGGCTGCCTTCCCGTAATTACCGAAAGGCAAAAATACTAAAGGCGGGATTACCCGCCTTTTCGTTATTTGACCTTATGTTTGAATGCCACAATGCGAATCTGCTTTGGATCGTATACGCGCTCCCAGTTACTTTCTGTCGAAAGACCGTCATTGTTCGGTGCAATACCCATTGCTCCAGCCCATTTAATACCACGAGGATGCAGTACAAAGTGACGGCGGTTAATCAGAATATCGGAACCAGCCAAGCTGTCACGGTCTGTTTCCACACCTACTGGTGCACCGATATCCTGGAAGCCAATTGCACCTTGGCCAAACAGGAATGAAGTAAATACATCACCATCAACAGGCATGCCATCATCAACAATGACACGGCGATCCATAAAAGTTTTATAAAGCACAACACCATCTGCATCACGAACGGTTTCAATCAGACCTTGTTTCGCCAATGCAGCCATCGTTGCTGAGTGCATAGCAATTGCAGTTAATTTATCAACAGCATCACCCAACTTATAAGACGCATCGATAAAAGAAACTCCGTCAATCACCGCAGCTGCGCCTGCACCCGCTGAAATATCGTGGATATTACTGGCCATACTGTCAGAACCAAACACACCTTTAAGCGTATTCACGGTAAAGCCCTGAAATTCACGAGCCCAATAATCTGCAACAAGATCACCAATCGCACCCAATGGATCATCACCAGACAATGCTTTGGCTAAGTCATTGGCACCCCATGCTTTACCACGGGCATGTAAAATCGCAATATCCTGACCTGCTGCAATGTTATTTACAGTTAAAGCACGACTATCTGAAAGAACTTCAGACTCACCATCCAGATCATTCCAGAATGGAATATTTACGGTAGAACCACCTTGGGTTCCAAATGCCACTTCAACATCCAGCTCACCGACAATGCCTGACTGCCATAAAGCAGACTTCTGGGTAGTTTTGTTTAGAACATACTGAGTGAATAATTCTGGAACGATTACATCAGCAATTTTTGTTTCAGCCATTTGGCCTTCTCCTTAATTAAAGTTTAATACCGTGTTTTGCAGCAAGCTCTTTGGCCAGCTGCGGATTTTCATTTCTTAATTGGGCAAGTTTGGTGAGGTTCACCGAGCCATCAGGTTTAGTGATATCGACCTGAGTTTTTGTATTGGTGCTGCCAGGTGAACCCGAACCATTTGCTTTTGGCCAGAAGTAAGGTTTTTGTTCACGCAAGGTTTCGACCCATTCCTTTGGTGATAATGGCGTCTTGCCATCTTTACCAATGACGACGTCACCGTTTGAATCGACTGCGACCGCTTTACCATCCTCATCTAATACAAATTTAGACTGGGCAAGAAATGCGATATCGACAGTTGCTTCTGGTAGGGCTTCAAGTTCAAGAGCAGCCTGTACAATCTGGCTTTGAACTACGGACTGTTTAAACTTATTGGCATAGGCTTCGGCCTGATCAGCACGTTCTTTTTCAGCATTCAGTAATTTGTCATGTTGTTCACGCATCTTCTCGGTACGCTTCTGGATGACTTCGCCAACCTTGCCTTCAGCAATTAACTTTGCATCTTCATCAAGTTCCAGTTGGGCAAATAACTTTTTAACGGTTTCAGGATCGATACCCTCAAACTGTTTCTGCAGCCGTTGTAATTCGCGTTGTGCAGTCTTAGCGGCATCACGCTCGCTTTGAAGTGCAGTTTTTAGGCCTTTGGGATCTTCGTAACCTTCTAAGTCAAAGCGAAACTTCCCGTCCTCCTCAACATACAAAGCACGATGTTCTTCTTGGATCTGGTCCAATGAATCTACAATAAATGGCAATGACATGTTCAAACCTCTCGTTTGGTTAAGTTGTGCCTTATCTCAAGGCAATAAAAAAAGCGCCCTTAGGACGCTTGAATTGATAAATATTTAGAACTTTGTTGAGATTTACTGTTGTTGCAATTTCTCCTTAAGCAAATAACCCTCTAACGCCCAAATTTTATTACGGGCATTTTCATACGCAACTTTCCGGCCAATTTCAGCATTAAAGTTTTCAGGGCTTGCACATGCAGATTCACCTGTAACCGTAAAACCATTTTTAAGTATAATTACACAAAATGTCAGTAGGTCTAATTCCTGAGGAGTAATTACCACACGCTCCTCTTCAGGAAGATTGTTAAATTCTGCGGAACCAGTAATTGCTCCAACAAAGCCATCACCTGCGGTAAAGTAGGCAACATGTTTAATAACTGAATCGATATGACTCGGTATTAAGCGAGGTGCATTTAGCCCCTTACTTTGAATTTCATTTTCAATTTGTTGCTCGGTATTTGACATTTCTTTTACTCACAAAAAAAGCACCCTTTTGGGTGCCTTACGATTAATGAAAATAGTTAATCAGATTCTAGCGTTTTGACTGTGACGCTCGTAAACACATAACGATCAGGCCGATCAATTTCAGACACATCAGTAAAATTCAGGTAAATATCATGAATATTGACACCCGTTTCGATTTCAAACTTATTGACCAGTTCTGCAATCTGAACCGTTAGAGCTTTTTCCAGTTCTTCCTTGCGCTTTTTGCATTCGCAGATTGATAATTTAGACATTTTAAATACCTTCCTTACTTTAAATACCCAGCTCTTTAAAAGCTCGTTCATCCAGAAGTCTTAATTGCTCTAATGTATAAAGCTCACCTTCAGGATCGAAGAACTTTTCAAAATCAAACTTTCCCTCTTTGTAGAGCTTGTAGCGTTTAGGACCTAGCCATTCCTTTTGAAAGAAATCATCTGTTTTTTTGAAAAACTCTTTAAAGGTGGTATTTGCATCTAGCTGGCCAATCAGCTGATCACGTTCATCTTTAGGTATGTCCTTAACTTTGCGCTCATCCATCACAAAAGGACGTTGACCAGCAAGTTGCCCATCCTTATCAACTGGGACCAAAGTACTCCGACAGTTTGGATGAAGTGGCGGTACACGCTTTGCAGGATCATTTATCGCCCATACAGTGCCATCTAATGAAGCGCAAACTTTTGAGGTTCTTCCATCAAGTACGCTGATGAACCTGACATATTGAATATCTAGATCTTTAAAGCTGTTTAAATAGGCTTGATTAGAGACATGAGTACGTATAGTCCTCACCGTACGATCAATATCAGTTTTGGTACTGTTTAAAAGCCCATCTTCATATTGAAGTCGTTTGGTACCACGGATACGTTTAATAATCTGGTGATTCGTCATCCCAGTATTAATTCCATCACGAATCGCATATTCCACTCTCTGACGGGCAGTTTCTGCGATTTTAGATAAAAGTTCATCAACAAGCGCTCCACCTGCTAAAGGGACCTGTTTCGCTGCTTTATAAAGCTGTTCTCCTTTATGAGCTTTCTTTGAATGGCCAAACAGCTTTGCCGTGTAATTGGCTTCATAAACTGCAAATGAAATGGCTGATATGGCGAACGTCTCTGGTATAGCAACATGAATTGACGTAAACCACTGGTTAATGAGATCCCGAACTTCGCGTAAATTTGAAGTTGTATACTGACCACCAGCAAGCGCAATCTTCTCGGCATCACTTAATTCATCAAGCAAACCATTTAATCGGGTCAGCATATCCATCGTTGCATCGTTAAAGATACCTAGCAGTTCATTCACGGATCTCGAAGAAGCACGATATAAATATGCCTGATGCTGGGTCAGAACATTAAACAGAATTTTTTCATCATGATTTGCCATAAAACGTTACCTCTATAGTGGCGCACTCTCCTGTTCTACTTCTATACGCTCTAATTCATCTTTATATTCATGTGCTGGTAATTTCCCAGTCACCAGATATTCCCAGTATGTCTGGAAAGAATTCTTGCCTGCTAGTGCACCTTCGTAAAGTTGTTTAGCAAGATTGATATCGTATTGCCCTACGACAAATTCAGGCTTCACTGTAAATGCGTATTTAGAAGGATCCAGCTTTAGCCACTGAGCCGCATATTTAAGAGCTTGTTCAATAGCTTCAGCAGCACACATCACAATGCTGTGCAAGCTGGCATGCTGATCATCCTGACGTGCACGGCGGGCTTCACCAGACTCCTGGCTATTGGTATCAATCACCTTTGCACCAGCTTCAAGCGCTGCATTCTTTTGGGCATCCATTTCCTTTTTGGTCATATCAATACCATCACCCGAAATTTCTAAATATCCGCAGGTTGAATCCTTTGGTAGATCCCAAACGGCCATGACTCCAGTCACACTAATATCGGTTCCTTCATCTAAACCACTAATCCAAGGTTGAGGATGCGCTGTATGGTGCAAGGACTGGTAATAATCCGCACTCAACTGGTAATACTTCAAAGCAGCTTTGGCCATGGTTAATAGTGGTACCGATCCGACATGCGGTGAATTGTCTGTGGTACCGCAGAATACAAACGGCGTAAAAGAAAGCTGGTTTCCGCCTAGATCTGGCGTTTTATCTTCAGGTAAAGCCCCATCAAATAACCGAACCGTTAAAGCACCATCCTGCATGGATAAAACACGGTGTACGGTTTTAGTTTCGTGGCCAAACTCATCTTCGCTATTATCAAATTGCTCCTCGAGCACCAACAGCTTGAGATCCTTACGGCCGCCAATGCTGTTCTCTTTCCAGTTGATAATGGAAAGCGCATCATACATAGCGAAATAAGGCACGCCATCACCATCTACGTCCACCAATAAGCCACAACGACCGCATTCAAGCAGTTCAACACATACACGGATAAATAGCTGCTTTAACCCAAAACCATCATTGGTCGCGTTATTGATCAGCCCTTTAAGCAAAGAACTCTCAATCACGATATCTGGCTCAAGTTTTGAGACCAACCCGATCATGGTCCGTAATGAATCCTGAACCCATAATGGATACTGAGCACGGTTCACATATGCCTTATAGATCTCACCTGTAGTGTCACCCTGCTTCTCGGCCTCAATCATGCCTGCTGATTTAGAGAGGTACTTTGTTGTGGCCTGCTTAATCTGCTCTTCGCCAGCAATGGAATCACGCATCATCTGCCAGCTTTTTTGTGCAGCCTTATACTGCGGATGTCTATCAGTAACTGCCATAAAAACACCATAAAAAAAGCACCTGTAAGGTGCGTTGGTTAAGACATGCCTCGGATCCTGCGCATTCCTGCTGACTTTTTGTCGATCGGGAATAAATATGCGATTGGATAAGTACCTGCATCATTCATATGGTCAAAGCCAGACTTCTTATCCGGTTGCCCATAATCATCATAGATCTGACGTTCCAGACATTTTGCAAAGTGTGGACACTTAATTACGTTTACGAATAATCGACGCTCAGACAAGGTATTGCAGAGCATGCCATTCATTGAATTGATTCGATCCTTCACAGCAGGGTTTCTGCTGTTGACGTGGACCTTAAATCCAGCCTTTCTGAGTAATGCCAGATCCGTTTCACTGGCATTGCTAGACTTGCGGTTCTCACCTGAAGCATCGGGATAAACAGCAACCTCATGATCCGGATAGCGTTCCTGAATTGCTTCAATCATTGCTGGTGTATCAAATAGGTTTACAAACTCATCGACCGCATGCATCTGCTCACCACGGCGAACATAGACCACTGCTGCCATCTTAGTGACATTAAAGTCCATGCCGATGTGGAGTACATCATTCGGCTTAACCGTTTCATTCGATGCGCTTAGCGTTCGATTAAAGCAATAGAAGATAACGCCCTGGTAACTTTCAAAGCTGGCCTCGTATTCCTGGCTAAATGTCTTAGGATCCATCTTGCGTTTCGCAACAATGATCTCTGACTCAGGAATATTCCCGCCCTGAAGTGATGTATAGGAAAAACTTTTACAGTCTGGTTCATGTCCAGGCTGCCCATCCATGAACGTGTCATAACAGTGGTTAAAGCCTTTAGGAGTACCAATCCTCAAAACATTTCCACCAACCCGCTGTTCGCCGTTGACCACGTACTTACAGGTTGAAAGCATTGGTCGAAGTACTTCTTCCCATGCTGCCCATTTACAGTCGGCCCATTCATCAATAATCAGGAAAAATAAGCCAGATCCACGAAGGTCATCATAGTTATCCAGACCAACCACACGAATAACATGGCCACTTCTTAAAGTGATTGAACACTCGGTTTCATTTGGCTTGCCTGCTCTCCATGAGGCAGGAATAGCTTGTTTTAACCGTTTCCAGAATACCCGCTTGGCTTGCTTAAAGGTCGGTGCTGCATACCAGATCTCATCTTCAACCGACACGTTCCATTGAGCTGCCAGTCTTGCTGCCCTGCGCATCTCGGCTTTGGCCAAGAACGTTTTACCAAAACGGCGGCCACATACAGCATCACGAAAACGCGCTTCTTTCTGCCAGCCCCATAAATAGATATTGGCCTGTTTTGGGGTTAATTGAACTGAACCTTCTGGAGGATTAAAGAATTGGCTCATCTGGTATCTCCTCATCAGGATTCAAAACAAGTTTGTAATCCTCACCAGGTGGACGATGCTCCGGTGGATTCACTTCACGCTGCAGCTTTTGCAGTTCTAACTTTTTAATCTCAAGTTCTACATCAGCTTTGGTCTGACCTGCTTCACCGCCGTTGCCTTGAGTTGGCTGACCACCCTTCTTGTCATAAAATCCCTTCATGATTTTTTGCATCTGCTCAACAATCTGGAGTGTCATCCTGACGTTGTTCTTTTTAGACCAGAGCAGATCATTCAGGATCTTTAACTGAACGATGTCGTTTGCTCCACTGATCTTATGGATCGGCTGCTCAAGATACTTTTCTCTAATGGCTTCAAATGCCTCTTTAAATTCCTTACTGAGATCTCGGCCAGCAACCTTAGTTGGATCGTATGTTTCAACCTGTTGACGTGAAACATCAATGTTAAATTCTTCCTTGACGAGCACCACTGTCTCTTGTGGGGTATTAAAGACGGCAAGTGATTGCACAATAAAGAGTTTTTGCTTTTTATTTAACGTCGCCATTTCTCTCTATCCGTCAAGGTACGTCAAGGAAACATGGCAAAAAAAATGAGCCAAACGGCTCAACTTATTAAACATGTCCCACAGCACTTGGAAATATTTACATCATTTACAAACGGCGTTTGCTTCGCCACTTCTACAAGTCGCTTCACGTTTTCGCTCGCTCCCCATCGTTTAACGACACCCACAAACTCTTCAACGTCATGGCCAGTCAGATAATGTTTAGGTAATCCAGTCATATCACTCAATAAAGGTTCGCCGTCCTCGTCCCGCTCAACACCAATATGGTAGAGCTCATGTTCGATCAAAGCACAAAAGTCCCGATCTGAGGCCTGTTCGCAAAAACTGGCATCAATTGTGATGAGGTAAACTGGCACATAACCAAACCAGTCCCGCATCTGCTGCTCTTGTCGGGCTTTACGCCATCCGCCCTGGTTAAACATAACCTTTTCGCACTGACCAAGCACCATACGCTTTTTGGCTACACATGCTGATGATGCCCAAGCAAATGCCAGAAACTCTTCACTATCGTGCATGAGCTCAGCAATATGGTCATGATCCGGGTTATGTAGTGGTCCACCAATGGTTAAAAAGTTCTTTACCACCCAGTCCATAAGATCCGGTGCAGGTGCAAGGCGTATTGCTTCTTCCTCGTCGGCTTTATCCATCAATTCCGTCGGTGGAAATGGTCTGATCTGGCTCATTGAATTTATGCCTTTTTAAACTTTTAAGCCATTGGTCAGCATGACTTGCTTCTATCTGCGTTGGTCCTGATTCATCAATCTTGTATCGAGTAGATGATTCAATACGTATAACGGTATAACCCTTTTCCCAAGCCTCATCATATTTATCCAGGCTCCAAGCTTTATTTGCCAATTTACCTTTACGTCCACCGGACCAAGGGCCACCAGAAATCTCTATTAAGATCCGGTGCTCAATAAGATGGAAGTCATAACGCCAATGCTTTGTTGATTTGAATTGGAATAATTTTTCGTACTTGATCTCTAATATCTGTAGAGCACGTTCCATATCTTGAAAGGTATCTAGATAGGCTTGTTTGGCTTTCGGCAGCGGCCTACTTTTAGGTTTGGTTTTGGGTGGATGCTTTTTGGTGAGTTGGAAATATTTTTGGTTATCCATAAATTTTGCCCATAAAAAAGAGCACCTAGGTGCTCTCTTACTATTACTGATTTTTGTATAAGGCAAAATTTATTGCCCTTTCATATGCTTCTTCTTTCAGTTCTGTGTATACAAAGAAATACTGCTCTTGTTTGGTAACAGGATTGCTAAGCCTCATTGGTTCATAACTATGAGTATTTAAATCACAAGGATCAACATCAAATGTATCCATCTGCTGATCTCGCCATTCTCCACTTAAAACACCACCCACACACAACCATTTAGTTGAGTTGTCAGACATATATCCCTCTTGCAATTAGTGGATACAATCTTATACCACAGAAAATCAAAAGCCCTGCTAACACATATTATTAACAGGGCTTCTTGTGACGACATATGCTCGGCTAGTTGATAGGCATTAACGCCGTACAATTAAGAAGACTATCTTTTGATAAGTTAAGTTTGATTAACTACGAAGATGACTTTCAACTTTAAATGTTAAAGAAATTTTCAATTCTTTATCCAAATAAATAATTCTATTTACTTTCATCCTTTTTTTAAGTCTCTCTAAGGCGGCATCAACTTTAGCGGTAATCAATGTCTCTTCTTCCTGATCAAGATCTGGAATATATTTAATCACTTATTTAGTCCCTTAACGCATATGCTCATTGGCATTGATAAAGCATATTTATAAAATATACAAGTTTATTAAGGTTTTTTTAACAATGTATGAATTCATGAAAAAAAACCGCCGAAGCGGTTCTTTTCATTTTATATAGTAGCTACTACCATCTGAGCTATTAAAAACCCAATCTAATGTCGGGTAAATAATTTCACCTTTTATCAAAATATATTCAATTTTTGAACTTTGGACCCGTTTTCTTGAAAGTGTAATTTCAGTATTTTCCTCTAGATAGCATGCCTGTGCTCTTCTTTCGCTACCCTGATAATCAACAACTGTAATGTCTTTTAGCATCAATATGCTCCAGTTTAATCAATCATAGTATGCCTAGAAGTACATTTATACAAACTATAATTTTCTAACTATCAATTTTTATTATTTTGCAGAATTTTTAAAAGAATTCCTGAACAAAAATATATATGTGTGCTTTATGTACACCTAGTTGAAATTTATAGAGCATGTATCCGGCCTTTAACTGATAAGACTCAAGCAGTTATATATAATTGATTTTATTTGTGAAATATTTCATCGAGATAAATCTTATCTGTAGCACATATCAACACATATAGATCTTAAAACTACCGTAGTGTAACGACTTTTAAAGCGTAGTATAGGCTCTCCACAGTGAAGTAAAGAAGATTAAAATGTCTGATTTTAAAGATTTTTCTAAAAAAGCTACAAAAGATAATGAAGCAAACCAGCAAGTTCAAGCAAATGAACATACCGAAGTTACCACCCCTAACAAACCACAACCAGATACAACTGCCACCCCCGCTTCCGATCAAAACGATAAAGGGGTGCAACCTAATCACAATACATCTACACCGAGCTAAAAATCTAACTTAAAAATAAAGCCTTACAGTATTTTGTAAGGCTTTTTATTGTTATTTTATAAATTAATTTTTTAAGAACACCTTCATCATAACTTGCAAGTTCGTCTACACCAAAATCTTGGCAAATCCAAAACTATCTTAATACTCTCATAATGCGCTAATCATGTTATTACTATGAAAATAGAGCCAAATATATTTTTACAATACAAAAGACTTAGCGGATTATGATTCCAATCAAACTAACAACCTTACTTATCATGTAGATATTTTTCAATTCGCTCATATACATACTTTCGATCCAGGCTCTCAGGTATCCAAAAAATATGTTTAAGATGATGCTTCTCAAATACATTTCGGATATATTCTGTAGATTCCAACGTATCTATATTGGTAATTTTAAAACTATCTGATTTGTATTCTTCTATCGGTAGAATTTGGCCATCCAAAACACCAGAAATAAAAATATTCATTCTGTTGCACTCTGACAAAAAATCACTATAGCATGTAAAAAACCAAATATTTCATATCTAGATTTTACTTACATTTCAAATAATGTGATGTCTATGAAGATGTGTGATTTTCTATCTTTCAAATTTATAAATTTAATTTTTTAATTACTTAAAGTATAACAATTGGATCGTATGAATTTCATTTCTAAAGATTTATAAAAAATCTAAAAATATCATTTTTTCGAAAATCCACTTTTTGTTTTTCGCTGATTATTTTTAAGTTTTTTGGTATTTACTATAGCTGCTCTCTGCCTTTTTTTCATCTTTTCTAAAGCAGATTCGGTTATGGCGATCATTAAGGATTGAAATTCTTGGTCTTCATTTGGAATATATTCAACCATGCAACTCCTCCTTAAGATAAAAGCAACTTATCTATAAAGAAAAATATTTCTGCTTAAGAAAAATCACACCTTATTCAATTTTATCAATAATATACTGCCTACCTATAAATCTTTTAAGCTGTTGTTGATTTAAAATATCATGAAACTCTATATCAACATCAATTTGAGTATCTTCATATAACCACCTAATCTTATGTATTATTTGATTATTTCCTTCCTTAATAGCATTAATAATAGGTTCAATGATTGACTGAACACGGAATTTCTCACCTGTTTCAATGTTTTTTAATGTGATAATTGTCATTTTTATCTCCTTATGGAGACTCTTTATACTATATATTTGAGTAAATGTTAGTAAAGTTATTAAAGATTGGTGCAGTTAATATAGTTATTGGGTAATCACACCCTCTTAAAAATCTATGAATTAAATTTTAATATCCTTAATAATTATAGCTTTGCTTTATACTGAAATACTCTCTGTTAGTGGACTGGCCTCGCCCTAGTGGGATTAAGGGTTAAAATAAAAAAAGCCCACCAATGGTAGGGGCTAAATTTAAATTAGTAATTCAAATTACATAAATATCTGTTTCCACTTGATCCCACAATGCCAATATCTGATCACGATGAACAATTGGTTCTTCTGTCTCAAGTATATAAAATGATTTTACTGTTCCTTGGAAGCTTATTTGCCTACGGGCATAGACACAAACAGGCCTAGCTATTCCAGTGTATGGGCTATAAGGTTTAAGTATTTGAGCTTTATCCATTTCCTCTGTTTCAACTAAGGAACCAGACATATGACCACCAATGTAAAAAGTCATAACCACACCCTTCATTGATTAAATATAGATCAATTTTATTATAAATTAAATAAAAGCAAAGGAAGTATATTTAATATAAACAATTATTTTCAATGAACATAAATCTAAAAAAACCAGCTAGTTGCGGCACAAAAAAGGAAACCTCCCGAAGAAGGTTTTTTTAGAGTTAGTCTGATTTAATCGAAGTATGTCTCAATATTAAAATACTTTTTAATGTATGCATTTGCCTTTAAAGCTTCATCAAACTTAATCGCGATTGACTCTTTATTAAGGCTGTTATGAGGCTTAAAATTTATATTGACGACATAAGCCTCTGATTGTTTTGAAAAAGCGGCACTTAGGACTTCACTAGCATTAATACAAGATCCATTTTTTAAATCTATAAACATTCTTCCCTCCTCTTTTTTCCTTTGTTTGTGAGTGATGATTAATTATGTTGATCTCTATAATCCTGACTATTAAAGTAAGTAGCGATATCTTCAGTAGACTTGGATTTAGAATAACTCCAAAGCAATTTCCTGAGCTCTGAATCAAAATCGATATCAGATCCTATATCAACAAAATACCTTGGTTTTCTTTTAATCTTACTTTCAGTGACATTCTCAACCAAACTTGCCAACCAAAGCTTATACTCATCTTTATGTTTATGGTGAGGTATTATGCTGATATCTAGATTTATTTTTCTGTCAGTACAGGTCTTAAAACAGTCTTCAACATCCACATCATGACACCGAAGCTTCAGTCCCGTATCTTTAAGTTCTTTCCTAAGCTGTAAAAATATCAAATCCAATAATTCTTGCGGGTCTGTTGAAAATTTATTTTCCACTTCAAGTTTTGAATATATTTTTTCAGCAATTTTTAAGTATTGAGGCATTTCCTCGCCCTCTAGAATAATTGTTGATGCGACAACAACCCATCTAAAGTAAACCTAACACCAGTCAAAAAGTGTAATTTTTAAACACTAACTTGTAATCTCTACAATACATTTGTATCAAAAATAAAAAAGCCCACCTTCCGATGAGCTTTAATTTCTATGATCTACTTATACTTCGACCACTATAACGTAAAAATAGCATTTGCCCTGCGCAGGGTCAAGTCATGTTATTAAAACAAGAAATTAGCTTATAATCAGCACCATGAAAAAGTTAAGCGTTGTAGCAGCAGTAATCATCCATGAAGGAAAATATTTATGTGCTTTAAAAGGTGGACATAAATACCCGTATTTGTCGAATAAGTATGAATTTCCTGGTGGAAAGGTTGAGCCTAATGAAACGGCAGAGCAAGCACTTAGACGTGAGATCCATGAAGAGCTGAATCTGGCCATTGATGTGAAAAGTTATCTTTTAACTGTTGAGCATTCTTATCCAGATTTCCAGATTGAACTGGCCACTTATTTATGTGAAGCCACGGGTATTAATAAATTGGTAATACATGAACACCAGGATATCAAGTGGTGCCAAATTGGTGAGTTAGAACAACTTGACTGGGCTGCAGCCGATCTACCTATTGTCCAATATTTACTAAATAACAAGATTTAAGCATGACAAAAGATTTTAAAAATTTAGAACCTGGTACCGTTTTAGATAATGCAGGACTTTGTGAATATTTTGGTTGTTCGCCACAAGGTGGAATGCGCCGGTCTCTTAAGACAAATACCTTAGTAATCATCTCGAATCACGTTGAATCAATCTATGAAGATAGATGGATTGGTGATGAACTTCATTACACGGGTATGGGACAAGTTGGGAACCAAGAGCTTAAAAGCCAGAATAAAACGCTCGCTGAGAGCCATACTAACGGCGTTTCAGTTCATCTATTCGAAGTATTCACAGATAAAGAATATATTTACCAGGGCCCTGTTACGCTCATTAGTGAGCCCTATCAAAAGATTCAGCCGGATGCGAATAAACAAGATCGTACCGTTTGGATCTTCCCGCTTAAGCTATTAGATACCCGTACTACAATTAGCGCTGAGACCATCGTTAAAGCCAGTCAGAAGAAACAGCGTAAATATAAAAGAAAATCGACTGAGCAACTTATCGCAGATGCCAAAGCTTCAGCACAGACAGAAGTTAGCTATCGTAATACCCAGACCAAATATTACATCCGTTCGGATTCTATTGCTCAGTTAGCAAAACGTTTGGCCAATGGTATTTGCCAGCTATGTGAGCAACCGGCTCCTTTTAAAGATGCAAATGGCGAGCCCTACCTGGAGACTCACCACATTGAATGGCTAGCACATGGCGGTGCTGATACGGTTGAGAACACTGTTGCCCTTTGCCCGAATTGTCATAAAAAGATGCATATTGTGAATGCTGAGGCAGACCGAGAAAAACTGTTAAATATTAATTTAAAATGAGAATAAGGCAATGAATTTTAAGGAATTCTTTTTAGCTTTTGGTGTTTCGCTTTTAGTCGGATATTGGTATGAAGCAGGTAGATTAATTGTTGAAGGTTATACCTACAATACCGGATATGATTATTTAAGTTTAAACTTTGATTTTGCTGACTATGTTCATATAGGTTTTTTTGCAAATTTATTAATATTTATACCTAAAATTATTTATATTATCTGTTTTCTTATCATAGCCTTTATACTTTACATCTATAGAAACAAATTAAAGCATTTAGAAATCAAAATAGAATGGCTTTTCAAGTTACTTTGGATTAAATATATAAAGAAAAGAAAAAATATAGATAAAAAAGTACTCTTTTTTAAATATGCTAGAAGAGTCTTAAAAATCAACTTAAAAAATAGAAGGAAAAAATTTCCCAAATATCTAATGCTATCCTATTTCTTTCTCGTATTTTCATTGTTTGGTTTTTATATTGTTTTGCTAAGTGTACTCAAATTTTATGAGCGTGGCCAAAATTCAGCCGTTCAAGATGTACTTAATCAAACAAAATATATTACGTATAAAGATAAAAAAATGTTTAAATTATTGTGTGGAAAAAATCTCTGTATATTTTCAGATAAGGGGCTAACTTTCTTCAAGCTAATTGAAGAAAAAAGCTATGATATTAAAGAACTTATATCAATTAAAAACATATCAACTAAAGATAAAGATTTTACTTTTTATCATTTAAAAACAGAGCTACCAAACGATAGAGAAAAAATTATTTACGTTCAAATAAACTACAAAAAAAATTATTACAATATTATGAAAAATTATCCGTTTGAGTTTAGATTACATGCCAAGAATGCACTACCTTACACCTCCCCCATGCTAATTGAGAAAACATGTTATCGTAATACTGAAGATGGTTTTACAAAAGGTTTGAATAATATAAATTCAAAAAAAGAAGAGCCACTTCCACATTTCATATCGTTCAGAATTCCTAAAGAAAGAGAAATAGTAGCTATTGATATTTTTAATCCAGTTGAAAAAATACAGTCTATTAATTATTGTAAATAAAAATTATGCATGATTATTTACCTAATTTTTTAATGACATTCTTATTAAAAAGCCCGTCATTTGACAGGCTTTTTTTTAGCACTTATAGGAATCTTCCTGAGCCTTACTAAACTCTAAAAACTCCTGAATCAATCCATCAATGATATTAAAAATACGTTTCAATTCTAGGAATACTGATTCAGGTACATCATAAACTTTGTTGATATATTGAATTTTCTTCTCACACAGATTCCGGACGGCGCCTATCATTACGGCTAGATCCGCTACCTGCTCATAAGCCAAAGCATAGCCATCTGCGATATCGCTTGCGTCGTACAATTGATTAAGGGATCTCATTTTAATATGCACTCCCCATCTCAATTGTTTTAATGAAAAAAATGAATTTCCAAATTGATTGGAAATTTTGAAAATATAATATGCTCATGGAAATACCACCTAATGGTAACAGCGCCCTACTGCTCTGTTTTAATCCAATTTTGTGCCCATATTGAGCACAAGTCAAGTCTTACTACTCTAGAATTTTTTCTAATAGATGAATTGCTCCTTCAATCGCTTCCTTTCGTTTTCTTGCAATTTCTAATAATTCAGTTGTAATCCCTACTGGAATTGGACGATCACCATCTAACCAGTGATTTATTCTTCGCCGATCGACCCCTAAGAAGTCAGCAAGTTGAATCTTAAAACTTGTCCCATATAGAGACTTACCAATTGATTCAAGTTGCTCAGGAGTCAAACGATGATCTTCATTTGATTCAGACATATACCTTTTCCAGAAAATTAAGTACTTAAGTAAGTACTTGCTTAAAGCTCCATGACATTTTTATCTAAAAATAAGTCAGCGCTTACTCGTAAAATTTTAAAAGCATTATTCCATATTTTAAGTATTATTCTGAAAACATTTAACACATTTAGGTATAGGTTTTAGCCTAACGCGTCTTAAACGTTTCCAGTCAAATTACTAAATCATTTTTGAAATATTTTATTAGTTTTAAGCTAAAACCCAATAAACCCATACCGACAATGCAACGCTGCTAAACCACATTTAACGTCTTGTCTGGCATCGTTTTGAGTACGTTCTTCATTTGCCATTTCAGACCATGACTGACCTCGAAAGTAGCGATCAACTATAGCATCTAGCCATTCGTCCATGATTTCGCTCCGGCCAAACATATCCAGTATTAAACGCTGCACAGCACGTGCTTCATTATCATTAATTGCACAAGTGACTTTGCCTCGCTTTGGTCGTGTTGGCTCAGGAGAAACATCTGAAATATAGTCAGCGATGACTTGATTACTTTTCTTCTTTGTCAGCTTTTTGGCATGTCGGGTTTTAGCAGCGTTATCCATCGCTACGGCAATTGGATTGATACTCTGGCCACATGGACCAGTATGGCTATAGAGCCAGGCACCGAACTGGTATAACCAGCCTTCCAAATCGAATCGTGACCAATCTATTGCCTGCATGATATGCATCTTTTCAATCACCAATGTCATTTTATACCTCTTACCAATTGCACTATCTGTTGTACTGCTAAACCTGATTTCACTTGTTGTGTGCTGAACCGTAAAACCTGAAATCCTAAAATTGCTGCTGCGTTGTATTTTTCCATGTCACCGATGTAACCAGTGCCACGTGTATGTCTTCCACCTGACCAGATCCCGCCTTCAACCTCGATCAGGATCTTGGTATTGCTGATCAGGAAATCTGCACGCCATTTGCGTGTCGGATGAAACTTGTATTCAGGTTCAAAGCCAATGCCTAAGGCTCTTAAATCTCGCATCAGGATTAATTCACCTTCGCTTGGTTCCTGCTGCTGGGATTTAGCTCTAGACTTGGTTTTCCTGTTTGCTTTGGATTTGGTCACTTTTGTTTGGCGAGACAGCTTAAGGATTTCTTCCCGGTACTGGGCAAGGCTCATGCTACTCATCAGGCTGCATTCCCCTTGTATTCATTGCTTATGTTGATCAGGTACTCAGCCCACTTCTTGAGATTTGCAGGATCTTTAAGCAATGATTCCAAACGCTTAGCCAGTTGTTCGTAGCTTTCGTTACCATGTGAATATTTAGCGAACTCAGGTAACCGGGATAACTTGCTTGCAAAGAAATATCTCTGTTTGTCGCTCAATCCCTTTGATGCATTCTGTGGAACTTGAACTCGCCCTTCTGATTTCAACTGTGAAGTAGCTTGTTTCTCGTATTTGAAATATGCCTTCAGCAACCAGTCTGCAAACAAGTAAATTTTGAAATCAGGATTATGGTTCCTGTCTGCATTGAAATTCTCAAATGCCTCAAGTTCTCGTTTGAACCACTTCGCGTCAGTAATTTTCTCAACTGGAATTGAATCATTTGCCGAAGCAATCTGATCTTTCAATTTTTTCAAAACCAACCAGCTCTTTTTTTTATTTTGATTAGTTTTTTTTGATAGTGTTTTTTGTGTGTAAAAATTTTTAACTAGCAGCGGTAAAATATTTTTACTAGTGAGGTTAAAATTTTTAACTAGTAAAGTTTTTTTACTATGACACTTGAGGCGGATTTCCCCACTATTAGGTGTTTCTGGACTGACGTGATTTCGAGAATTTTCAGGGTGGTTAAAATTTTTAACCAGTACGCGTGGATAGCTTGTATTGGTGAAGCTAAATTCTTTGACTAGTAAAAATTTTTTACCAGGGAATTTTATTCTTTCTCCAATATTGTAGTTATCAATTAGCGAATAGACATTCCCATAGATTGAAGGAGGATGCTTCTTTACTAATCCGACTTTGACTAACTCATTGAGGCATTTAACAACAGTAGGTCTACTTTTGCCTGAAAGCTCTTCCAACTGGCTTAATGAAAGTGAATCACTATCTTTCCCCCAGCCTCGAGTTTTTCTCACAATCAGTAAATAGATCTTCACAGATGCATCACTGAGTTTATTCATTGCTTCATCAACAAAGGCATTCGTAATTTGAAATGAGTTTGGTACGAACTTGCTCATGACCTGCCTCCATTCTTAGAATTCTCATACTTGTCTGCATAATCTGGATCGATCCATCGGCACTCGAAGTCATAAACATACAAATTTGCGATTTCACGGGCGCATTCAACACATAAGCAAATGCGCCGACTCATACGGTGGATTGGATAAAAAATTTCTTTGGTATGGCAGAGATCACAGAAGATTCTTTCATCTACTTTGGTTTGGTTGTTGTGGCTCATGTCATCTCCTTTTGAGCATTCAGCGCTCTACTCAGGAATTTAGAAAAATCATTGCTAATCACACGGCAGTTTTTTGAAATGTGGTTTTCAATATCATGATCGTCACCCATATCCAGAATGACTAAATCTGTATTGCCTGATCGCTTACCTGCCTGTATTTCTGTAACCGTGGCATGACGTAATAACGCTGTTGATGTAACTCGTTGAAGTAATAAACTTCCTTTAAGCGGTTTAATAGAAACGCAAGTGTTGCTATGAACTTTGTAGATCTCATGAAGTGCGTTGTTGCCACCACTGATATAAACAACTACGTCGCCTTTCACATAATCAGAATTCTGTTTGTCTTTGCCAGCCTGTTTTGCTAGATTGTGTCTGTTCATATTTTCTTCTCGCTTAGCAAGTATGAATAAAGGTCATAAAACCGCTTCCGCTGCTCAAAACAGGAAACGTTTTTTTATTGGTCCTGAATGCAGGCATTAATTTGCTGCTCCAGCGTGGCAAGCAGTACATGCATGTCATGTATGACCTTTGCCATGTCGATTGCCTCACCTTTTGTTATTCGCCCATCCGCAAGCATTTCTCTAAACTGCTTACTTACGTTGCCTTTCTTAATACCGATATTTAGAAAAGTATCCATCAGGCAACTGTCTCTTTTGCTCTCAGGTATATCCGGCAGATCGATAGCTGCTTTGCCATGTTCTGCGCAGATCGCTTGGAGTATCCGAAAATCCCCTGTTATGCCCATCAGCTTTGTCGCTTCAAGCAAAGTCAGGTGATGTGTTTCCGTGTTTGGGTTGACCTTGCTGTTGAGCACCGCCGGGCTTTTGATGCCCATACGTGATGCAAGCGCATTTGCCCCGCCTTTAAAGTCGTGAACCGTGTGGTAAGCCGCATCTAATATGTTCATTGCGAGTCCTTTTGAACGTGTTTATTAGATGGCTACTTCATTACTATTTTGGTTAGGTAATGATTGAACTGGATACAATCCAAAATGTTGCAGGACTTCCTGTTCTGAAACTTGTCCATCACTTGCTTTAACTAAAGCTGAACGGAGCTTTCTACGTGGTTCTTTATATCCATATAAAAGATGTGTCTTTAGATAACCACTTGTTGTACCAGCAGCTTTTGCATATTTGTCTAATTGCTCAGGAGTCATTTTTAAAATGAAGTCTCTAAATCGCATAGATTGATCCTCTTTAATCAATCTAAATATTACCTTTTAGGTAATGCAAATACAACCTTTTTTCTTGTTTACCTTTAAGGTGATAAAAGTAAAATTACACCTACTAGGTATTTTCTTCTTAAAAAACTACCTGTTAGGTATTTTATATAGCAAATACTGCTAAAAAGTTGAGTTAATGTATGGACAGCAAAACTATTAGATATAACAACACCCGCATATTAGTTGACCAAGTTGGTGGTGTTTCTAACTTTGCTAATAAGATTAATAAAGGCCAATCACAAACAAGTCAGTTTGCAGGGACAACTCCCATCAAAGGAATCGGTAATAAAGTAGCTCGTGAAATAGAAGAAGCTTTTGGTAAACCCCATGGTTGGTTAGATATACCACATGAGGATAGAGACAATATTAATAGCTTCGATAGCAATATAGCTAATCAGTTTCCTATTTCTGGTCGATTAATACCAGTAATTTCATGGATACAAGCTGGAACCTGGACAACTGCTGAAAGTATACCTACGGGAACATTATTCGAAGAATGGTTACCGCCTAATCCTAAATGTGGAAAAAACGGCTATGGTTTAGAGGTTGTTGGAGAATCGATGCTTCCAGACTTTCGTCCAGGGGACAAAATATATGTAAATCCAGATTTTCAAGCAAATGATTTAAAAACAGGTGATTTGGTTATTGTTGCCTGTGAAGGAGAAACGGAAGCAACTTTCAAGAAATTGATAGTAGAAAGCAATGGTATGTATTTAGAACCCTTGAACCCTAAATGGCATGAAAAGATCATAGGGCTCCGTGAGGGATGTAAGCTGGTTGGAAAAGTAGTTGGTCTTTATAGAGAAGTTTAAATTAACGGAGAAAATTATGATTGAGTTTATCAATGAGCATTTTGTTGAAATTTTAACCTTTATTGGAGGGTTGGTTTCTGCTATTGCACTTACTATTACCTATCAAAAAACAATTAATAAAAGAGATAAAAATACGACAAACCAAAATAACAATAAAGTTAAAGCTCGTGGAGATGTGAAGTTTATTGGCGGCGATGATAATAGTAAAGAATAAATTATGTTTTCAACAACTAATCAGAATGAAAATCAAATTAATGCTAGTGAAGTAAAACTAGTTGGTGGCGATGATAATAGTACTAAACATACTTTAAACATCATCCCTAATAAAACCACTAGAACTATTGCACAGATGTATTTACGTATTCTGCAAAACTCAGATAATTTTGTTGATGATGAAACATATCAAGAGACTAAAAATAGTCTATATCGATACCTAACTCCAAAATCAGAAATGAAGACTCTTGAACAAAAACTTATAGAGGCTGATAGAGAAGAGTTAGTTGAAGATGCTTTAGAATTGAAAGAAGATACTGTAAAATTCATAACAATGTACGAAGCTTCTAATGCTAGCCGTTATATTCTAGTTCATATTCTTTCAACGATAGCTACTAAGCATAAAGCATATGTGATACCAGCAATCAAAATGAAAAAGCCGAGGGATGCTATTGATGCAATTATTGATAATATGGTTATAGAAAATGCTCTAAGTATACTTGATGGAACTGGAAAATCTATAACTACAGAGAGAATGTATGGCCTAATGTATTATCTAGCTGGTAATTGCCATATTAAATGGACAATCTAAAATGTTGATTTATAGCCCTGCATTTGATGTATCACATTGTGTTTTTAGAATATTATATATTCTTAATATGCTAGATGAGAAAACAATAATAGAGACTGATAAAATTCAAATTATAGATTTTTATCTTGCATATCCTGCTTGTATAAAGGAATTTAAGTTTCCACTTGATTTGAGTGAAACTAAAAATAATTTCAAAGATATAAGAAAAGAATATAGAAATCCAATTAACAATAATGAAACTTTTAAAAAAATTAATACTCTTCAAAAAAGAGCATTAATGAATATTATTTCTCAAGGTTTTTTGGATGTTGAAAACTATAAAAAAGGTTACATAAAAAAAACTGATAAAAGATTTACTTCTGAGTTGAAAAGGCATCTTTCACACTTTTCATTCTATGGAAATCAGCTACTTCCTATAGTATTAGTAGTTACACTCCTAAATATTGACTTAAATGGTGAAAAGGGTTTAAAAGCTCGTTCTGGACTTATGGAATATCGGTATGCAAATTATTGAACCATCAATTGAAATTGTAAAACTAGTAGTTTTAAAAGAAAATAATATTGCATTCAATGGGGTATTTGAGCCTGGTTTAAATATAATCACTGGTTCTAATTCATCGGGAAAAACAACAATATTAGATTTAATAGCCTATACTTTAGGCATGGAAGATGTTCCTTTAAAGAAAGAGGCTCTTATTTGTGATACTTCTTTTCTAGAAATAAAAATTAATAATTCAATAGTTCTTTTAAAAAGGGAAATTTCCACATTATCTAGACGTCCAATATCTATTGCCTTTGAGAAGCTGGATATTACAAAAGTGTCTGATTATGAGTGGAATGTTTTCCCAATAAATAGATCAGAAAAAATCAGTTATTCGCAAATATTTTTTAATTTAATGGATAATAAAGAAGCTCAAATAGAGGCTTCATCAACCCTTACTGTACATCAAATTTTAAGATGTATTTACGCAGCACAGCCTTTTATTCATTCACCCATTCTTACGACAGCAATGTTTGACGATGCACTCACAAGAAAAACTATTGGTGAATATCTTCTTGGTTTTTATAATAATGAACTATACGTAAAAGAAGTTGAGTTAAAAGAAAAGGTTAAAGAAAAAAATAAGGTAACTACAGAGTTAAATTTTTTAAAAAATATTTTTAAAAAATCTATATTCACTTTTTCTAATAAAACAGCTGCTAAAAATAGAATTGAAAAATTAGAAGATCAGTTATTAAAAAAGAAAACTGAACTGAGCAATCAAAAGAAAACTCCAAAAAAGATTGAGAATGAAAACTTAAAAAATATTGACATATTAAATAAAAATCTTAACAAATTAGTTCTTCAAAAGAAAAATTTAGAAGATGAAAAAAATCAATTATCTATAAATTCACTGGATTCCCAATTTTTCATTAGTGAGCTTTTGGATAGACTTGATCGATTAGATGAATCTGAATTTATTCAAAACATTTCAAAAGTTGATTTTGAATTTTGTCCTTCATGTTTATCAAAATTAGATAGCATGCCATCAGATACTTGTAGTTTATGTAAATGTGCCCGAGAAATATCTGATGATCCAGATACTAGTCCATTATTGAGAATGAAAAATGAGCTAATAATACAAATTGATGAATCAAAAAAAATTAATAAAAATAGAGAAAGTAAAATAGATGAAATCACCATTAAAATAAATAATATTAATGCTGAAATTAGTTCGCTATCTAATAAATTAAGCTCTTTAACAGAGCATTGGTCTGATGAAGAAAAAGTAAATATTTCTAATGCTTCTTTTACAATTGGACAAATTGATAATGAGATCAAAGAAATAACTAAAATTTTGCCACTTTATGATGAATCAAACTCTTTAGAAGAAAGAATTAAAGATTTAAGCAGTGATATCACTACATTAGAGTCTGAAATTCACGATTTAGAAGAAGCTAGTTATCAGCATAGAACTAAAACCATGAAGCAACTAAATAGTAATTTATCTGAATTGCTAAAAAAAGATATTCCTCGTGAAAAAGAATTCATCAACCCTACACATATTAATATCAGTTTTACTGATAATCAGATTTATATTAACAATAAGAATAAATTTAGTGAAAGTTCAATGGTAGTCTTAAGACAAATGTTCCATTTAGCATTACTACAAACAGCTGATCAAATTAAAACTATAAGATTTCCAAGATTTTTATTACTAGATGGTATCGATGATGGTGGTATTGAACCTGAAAGAAATATGAATTTGCAAAAAATCATTAAAGAAACAGTGGATTCTTTCGATCATAAAACTCAAATTATTTTAGCTACCTCAGTAACTCATTTAAATGATCTACTAAAACCATTTATTCACAATAGGATTTTTACTGCTGATCACAAATCATTAGACGTATAAAAAGGTAATTTACCTATTGCAATAAATTACCTTTTTGGTAATATTTATCTCACAGACAACAAAAAGCACCCCTGCCTTCGAACTCATGGGTGCTTTGCATCACTGCGAGATAAGTATGAAACAAAAGCCTATACCTAGTCAAACGTCCCAACGTTTATACCAGCACCCTACTGCTGCTGATCTTCAGGTCAGTACCCTTGAAATCATCAAAGTAAATCTAAAAGATGCGCTTAAGCTCTTCCCTATTATTTTAGTGGTTTTCTTACTCTGGCTAATCCTTTCTGCTGCTGTTTACAGCATCTTTGGAGGATAAGTCATGGAAAAGAATAATCTGGTCAAATGCTGCCGCTGCCGCAATAAACATTTAGAAAGTGATCGTATCTGGAAAAAAGCCAAACGACATGGCGTTAGTTGTCAGGATTCCGTTTGTCCCCGCTGTAAATGCACTACCTATTACTTAATCAAAGATGAAAAGGAGTCTATTCAATGAATACTCCAGCATCTTTTCATTCTTCAAAAACGTACAAAATACAACCGACAAGCTATGACGCACAGCGTCTTGAAAGCCCTGTAAATACTGGGCACTCAGCATCATATACACAGGGTAAGACCAGTAATATGGAGCCTGTCATGCAAAAGAAACGCTATACCACACCATTCGCAGAATTCATCTGTAAAGACATGAATGGCTACTACAACGTACGCCTTGGCCCAAAAATTTATCTGGTCAACGTATCGTTAAATTACACCCCTGATTTTGATACAGAATTCTTCGGTGGCATTCAGGCTGCTGCTTTTGACTGGCACTCTATCCTCGTTAAGGAAACGCCAGATAGCGAGCCTCGCCCGATCAATGAGGAAGAATTATCTGTGTATTGGCTAAAAGGTAATATCAAGAAGCTCGTAAATTACCAACGTGCCATTCAACGCAGTGCCAAAAGCCAAACTCCACGCTATAGCAAAGAACAACGTATTGACTACCGTAACGCGCAGTACAACGGTGCCTAAGGAGATTTAAGATGAATGCAGCAGTGAATCAGCAAATGGCATCGGCAACCACACTTGATGCCTTACAACTTATCCAGCTTGAATTAAAAGCACCAAAGAGCAAATACAACAGCTTCGGTAAATTCCATTACCGTAGTCTTGAGGACATTCTCGAAGGTGTTAAGCCGTTATTGCAAAAATACGGCGCTACCCTTGTGGTGACTGATGAAGTACAAGAGATCGGCCCGGTCGTGGTGATCACGGCCAAAGCAGTCTTTACCGATGCACAAGGCAAACAAACCATGACCACCGCTCATGCTGGTGTCGAGATCAATAAAAAAGGGATGGATGTAGCGCAGACTTTTGGCTCATCCAGTTCTTATGCGCGTAAATATGCATTGAATGGTCTGTTCCTGATTGATGATACTCAAGATGCTGATACGGATGCTTTCCATCAACAGACCAATGCACCTGCCCGGAACAACCAGCAGAATGCTCCTGCTCAAAATCAGCAGCGCAATCAGAACCAGCAACCGGCTCAGCAACAACGACAACCGCAGCCACAAAACCAGATGGCCCCTGTCAATGCTGCACAGCAATTGACTCAGGATTTTCAGCAGGCCTTAAATGCGATTCATCATGCAGACAAAGAAGTGGATCTGGGACCGATCTATAAACAATTTAAAGGCACTCGCTATGAAGCCCAGATTGTGCAGGCCTGCAAGGCAAAAAAGGACATGGAGGGTTGGAGTGCGTAAAAACCTACATCTTTAAGTATGTGGCCAAGCTTCACGGCAAAGGCAGCTTACGAGGACGTGTAGAGGCTACGACAGCTCTCCAGGCAAAACAACAGGTCCTGCAAGGTAATGAAATGATTAAGGATGTCTCAGTCTCCTTGTTAACCAATCAGAAGGCTGCCCGCACGCAGTCTTTTGAAAAGTTAAATAATTAAAAGTTTTTGCAGATGGGAATATGAAGAATTTCAGAAACCCTATTAGACCTAAAATTTAAAAACCACACTTCTAAACAAGAGAACATTCTTAGCAATGTTCTCCAGAAGCGATCGTATTGTTGACCCATGCGGTTGTTTCTGGAGAACATTGCATAACAGGTAAAAGCATGAGCATTATGCAAAAATATATAATTGTTGTTGAATCAGAAAAACCACCAAGAGTGTGTTTGCAAGATGTGATACCGCAAGTGGGCAAAGTTTTAGAATTGAAATCTGAGGAGCTCCCTCACCGGGTTGATACCAAATGGGTAATGGAACGTTATGAAATGGCTCGCACCACAGTAATTGAATTTTTAAAACCATTTAATAAAGGCTCGGGCGGTAAGTATTCCTATGATCCTTTAGAGATTATCCCAGTGTTAAATAATCGCCATAAAATAAAACGCGGTGCAAAGAGAAAAAACTAAGCCCCTATCAAGGGGCTTTTCTTTTATGCAGCATTCAACATTTTGGCAATCTCAGATGCACTTGGATTATAGTAAGTGTTCACCAGCACATTAATGGTTTTATGACCTGTAATTTTAGCGAGGATCTCAACCGGGATTTTCTGAATATTTACCAGACGTGTAATGGCCTCATGGCGCGTATCATGGAAAGTAATAACTCCATTCAAGCCCACTTTGGCTAAATTCCGTTGCCAGATAAGTCTAAATGAATTGCTGTTATGTTTAAGCAACTTCCCTTTTCTACCCTTTAACAGATCCAGCAATTTACGTCCGCGTGTTGTCAGAGGCACATCCCGAGCACTGCCATTTTTAGTATCTGGTAAATGTACATAATCCCCAAAATCATGGATGTCATGAATACCCAAGATCTCACCTCTACGCATAGAGGACTCCATAGCAAACAGAAATGCCCAGGCTACCTCTTGAGCTGGTGTAACCGGTTCTTTTTCTTCATTGTAATTATCTAAACCTGCCAGAATGATTTTTACATGTTCATCTGTGATTCGTTGATTTCGTGGCGGCGGTAGAGATGGCTTTTTGATAACTTGAACAGGGTTATCTTTTAATAAGAATAATTCACTGACAGCATATGTGAATACAGCTGAACATAGACTTAGTTCTCGGCTGACCGTACTTGATTTAACCACCTTTAAACGACGATCTCTGAGGGCAACCATATCTTGTGGAGTAATATCGTAAATTGAAGTATTTGCTAGATGGCCACAATAATAGTTGAGACGTTTAAGATAGTTCTTTATATAGGAACAGCTTTTTTTATGTTTACCTACATTTTCGTAGTACTGGGTGAATAGTTCGGAAAAAGGGATATCTGGTTGTTCGAGTTTTTTTAATTCTTCTTGGTATTGTAGCTGGAGTTCCATAAGTCGACGTGCTGCCCAATCTGTACACTCTTTAGCGGTGTCTCTTGTAGCTGCGTCACGGAGATGTTTGTATTTTACTTGGATGCGATAAGAATTACCGCGCTTGACTGGCTTTTGCATATTAACCTCTTAATATTTGTGCTTAAATCAAGCGCAACAAAGAGGAACGAAAAAGTTCGCCCGTTGGCGCCCGATCCGAGAGCCATACTTCAGCATTAGATGCTAAAAATGGCGCCCAAAAGCGGAATATAAAGTAGTTTTTATGCCTTTTTTGAACTTTTTGAAGGTTCAAATTTGACCCGAAGGACAATAAAAACAAGGCCGAATTCATTAAAAATTCGGCCTTAAAACGCTGATTTTACTCAACTTTAATCTTGGTAGGTATATCCAGACTCGAACTGGAGACCTCTACGATGTCAACGTAGCGCTCTAACCAACTGAGCTATACACCTAGAATGAGAAGCATAATATTCATTTTTTTGACGCTTCACAAGTTTTTTTGCGACTGTTTTATTACAATCGCACAGTCTTTAAGCAACTGCTTAAACTCTTGGGTATTTACCTTATCCTTTTGCTCTAAAAATACGATTTTTTGATATAACACAATCACTTGTTTAAATGAATCTTTCTCCTCAACCAACATAGAGATACGCTGCATCCAGCTTTGAAAGGTTTCAGCTGGATATTTATGCAAATGCTTGGGCAATTGTTTTTCAAATTGCATAATCATGCGTTGATACTGATCTTGTTGCCCTCTTTGTCTCCACCAGTACCATCCTGCATAGATGATTAAAATACTTCCAATCCCAACAACTAAAACAATCACATAGCCATAACTTGAACCCACACCTAATCTAGATAGCCAGTTTTTCTGTTTTTCTGCATCATAGCCAACCACTTTGCTTTGCCATTGATAACTTAAATAATCACTCCAGATGCGTACATTTTTCAAAAATTTAAATTGCTGCAAACGCCAAGCCTGAGTTTGCCCCTCTCCCCATACAGCCTGATCTTGCGCCAGATAATCTTGCATCCCCGTATCAATTCGTTGCGGTGCAATCATTGCAGTTGGATCGATCCTTTGCCATTTTCCATCCAGATAAACCTCACTCCATGCATGCGCATCCAGCTGGCGTACTTCCCAACTTTGTCTGTCTGGCGCCAATTGTCCACCTTGATAACCAGTCACCACCCGTGCAGGAATCCCGACATAACGCATTAACATGACAAAGCTAGATGCATAATGTTCACAAAACCCTTTGCGACTAGAAAACAGGAATTGATCAATCCGATCTCCACTCAAGGTGCCTGGCGTCAAGGTATAGGTAAAGCCATTTTTCCTATACCACGACAGCACTGATTGTAAGTATTTTTCAGCCTGTCTCTGGTTCTGCTCAAATAATTGCTGCGCCAGTTGCTGTGCTTTTTTATCTTTACCCTCATCAAATCGAGTATTCAGTTCAAGTTGACGCGGTGACAGGAAAACGGGCTCTGCTGCTGTTCGCCCCAACCAAAGCATCTGTATAGGTTGATTGCGTTTAATCAATTTAGAAGGACGAATACTATCGTCTTGATACAGCTGTAAATAACGCTCTTGGGGAATCGAATATTCCAGTCCCATGATCCAGTTGGCTTGCTCATCCGCAGGTAAATATTGATAGCTGACACGGCGCGATGAGACCGGGATGCGCTTTAAATGCTGATTATAAAAACTACTACTCCATGTGGTTCCATCATATTCGTCTAAAACCAACGCTCGCCAGTACAATTCTGATCGGCTAGGCAAATCATACATCGGTGCGATGATACGAAAAGCCAAGGCAGACGATTGAGATAATTGAGCAATATCCCCCGGTGACATCCGATCACTGATGCCTGTGGTCGCGTGGTTCTGTTGAATGGGAATCGCCCAAAGCGGCGGTAAACGAGGGAAGAAAATAAACAGCAGAATAAAAAATGGTGTGGCTATCCCGACAAATTTTAGGATTTGCCTCAGATCTTGTTTTAACTGATTTCTGGTCTGATTCTTCTGTTTAAATAGATCAGTTTGAATCCGATATAAGCCCATCAGGCACATCACGAATGCCACAAAGACAACTACGGCCATCCAGAATGCTTGGCTATATAACAGCAAACTTGCACTGACAAATAAGGCAAAGTTAAAGACAATCAGCAAATCACGGGTGTTTTTAGATTCAAGACTTTTGGCAAATAAACAGGTTGTTAGAAATGCAACCCCAGCCTCTACACCTAGCAAGCTTTGATACTGAATATAAATCAATGCAATCGACAATAAGGTAAATGCCACTAAAAGCAGTTTAGGCAATGCTGTGATTTTTTGCTTGTGATAGCGCCATACCAAAGTCAGCCAAACGATGCCCCATAACCCACTCAATGAGACAGGAATAAAACTGACTTGACCCATCAGGATCAATCCTAAAGCAGCTAAAATACAAAAATAGATGGCTTTGGTCATGTTTAAGCCTGCGCAAGTAAAAGTCTGGCTTTCATTAATTGGGTTTGGCCTTGTCCACTTTCCAGTCTGGCATGCGGCAAAATCACAGCATAGTCATCCCCTAATTGTTCACACTGTTCAATCAGCCCCATCATAAAACTTAATTTTTCCTCATGGCCTAATGCAGGTATTTGTTGATAGTCAATTTCTACATGTTGATGATTGGCCTGCGCTTCAAACAGTTTGATAAAGAAACCCTGCCCACGTGCAACCTGCTTCCATGCCACATTCTGATAAGAGTCTCCATGCTGGAAAGTTCTCAGTTCTTTAAATTCATCCAGACTATCCTGCGCCGAAGTCAGCTGACTCTTATGTTCTTTCTGCCAATCATAGGCTTTCGGTGCAATCCAGACTTTTTGTTTTGGATATAAATACGTCCATGCACGGACCAATCCCAAAGGATAGGTCGCATAAACTTTCAATGCATCCAATTTATATCTGCCTCGTTGTTCAGGCAGAACAGCAAGTTCTAGGCTATGCTGAGTTTGGTCCAAATACAGAAAATGTTCTTGTTCTTGCCAATCCAAACGCAAATATCGAACCGTCTGGACAGATTGTTTAAATAAAATTTTTAGGATTAGCGGCTGACTCACTTGCCCAACCTCTGGCGCGACCAGTTCAATCTCTAAGCCATGCAGCTGCTTAAAAGTCAGATAAAAGTTGATACAGAGAATGGCGCTGATTAAAAAGCAAAAACCAAGAATCAGGTTATTTGCATAGTTGATCCCTGCAATAAATGTAATGACAATTAGAACCAGATATAAGAAACCTTGCTTATAAATAAACACCAACACATCTTTCTGCAATAAGACCTTGCTGCCTTCCACTTGAAAGCGCTTCGCAATCCATTGTTGTAGCTGCTGCTTGACTCCTTTTTGCATATGCCGATCTCAACTATAAGACATCGACCGATTGTAAAATCTGCCCAACTTCAACGTCACTCAGACTTAAACGATGTGCCACCACAGCGACAAATACAGTTTGTATATCATCTGTCATTACAAAACTACGCCCCTCAACCAATGCATAAGCTTGTGCCGCAGCCTTCAACGCCAATACTCCACGTGTTGACAGCCCATGACGTAGCTTCCGTGTTTCAGCAGCCAAGTCCAAAATATAATTGAGTACAGCCTCACTCAGAAAAACCTGTTTTGCCAGCTCACGTAAATGCAAAATATCAGCTTGATTAAATACAGCCTCCAGTTGATGGATCAAAACTTGACGTGAACGCTGTTGCAATAACAGTTTTTCCGCTTGTCGAGAAGGATATCCTAACGACAAACGCATCAAGAAACGGTCGAGTTGCGATTCTGGTAAGGCATAGGTACCACTTTGAAATAGTGGGTTTTGCGTGGCTAAGACCCAGAATGGTTGTGGCAATTCATAATGCACACCATCTACGGTAACAGCCCCTTCCTCCATTGCTTCTAATAAGGCGCTTTGAGTTTTGGGACTACAGCGGTTAATTTCATCTGCCAACAATATCTGGGTAAAAATCGGCCCTTGCTTAAACTCAAATAGATGTTCTTTTTGATTAAAAATATTGATCCCAATCACATCACTCGCCAACATATCGTTGGTGAATTGAATCCGCTGGAAATGCAGCCCTGCCAGACGCGCCAAAGCACTGGCTAAAGTGGTTTTGCCTAAGCCGGGTAAATCTTCAAACAACACATGACCACCCGCCAACAAGCAAGTTAGCGCCAATTTGGTTTGTTGTGGTTTATCTAAAATCAGTTGGTTTACTTCAAATAAGAATTGCTCAATCTTTTGGGCAAAGCTTTGAATATCTTGTTCTAATGCCTGATTCTGTTTTGTTTTCTCTTGAGCCGATGACTTTTCCATGCCCCACATTATTCTATCCCCCAAAATAAAACAGTGTATGTTCAACATACACTGTTTTGGTTTTTTTTCAAAGAAATCAAATAATTTCTAGCAAGGACACTTCTTCATATTGCCACCCGCAGAAGGATAACGTGCATCGATACAATGACGATAAAAAGTCTTTGCATCCATCGGCGTTAAATCTGGATGATGCGCCTTCATATGCTGCACATAGGTTTCATAATCAGGCACACCGACCATCAGACGGAAACTCTGCTGCAAACGTTGCCATAAAACAGCAATACGCGACCAATTCTTCGGTGACAAAAGTAAGTGTTTTTGCGACATGATGGTGAATTTAATAATCTTCACAATCACCGCGCTACCTTGCCGAGCAATTTTAAAATCCATCGCTACTCTCCTTTGATGCTATTCGCAATCATCGGGCTTTCTGAATAAACGGCTGGCGCTTCATTCGCGGTTGGTGTTGGGCTTGCCAAAGCACGGCGTATAATGCCAATTGATGCAATCACCATTACAATCGCAACAATCATAAAGAAGCCACAAAGTGCCGCATTGATTTGATTTGACATCACAATGGTCTGCATTTCCGCAACTGTTTTAGCTGGTGCAAGGATTTCACCACGTGCAATTGCATCAGAAAAACGATTCGCTTGTGCAAGGAAACCAATCTTCGGATTTTCGTGGAAAATCTTTTGCCAGCCTGCAGTCATTGAGGTAATGAACAAGAAAATCGTTGGGACAATGGTCACCCAAACATATTTCTCTTTCTTCATTTTGAATAAAATGACGGTTCCCAAAATCAATGCCATCGATGCAAGAATCTGGTTACCGATACCAAAGAGCGGCCACAACGAGTTAATCCCGCCGAGTGGATCAACCACACCTTGATAAACGAAGAAACCCCAACCTGCGACCGCGACAAAGGTCCCGACCATATTTCCAAAGAATGAACTTGATTGCTTGATCGCTGGAACCACGATACCCACTGTATCCTGCACCATGAAACGACATGCACGTGTTCCTGCATCCACAGCAGTCAAAATGAATAATGCTTCAAACAGAATCGCAAAGTGATACCAGAACGCCATCATGGAGCGGTTATTGAAAATCTCTGAAATGATATGCGCCATACCAATTGCAAATGTAGGTGCGCCACCTGTACGAGACAGAATTGAACTCTCACCCACTTCCTGAGCCAGTAAGGTCAACATTTCTGGACTAACCACGAAGCCAAGATTACGCACTGCTTCCGCAGCGGTCTCTACCGAGGTTCCTAAAACTGCTGCTGGCACATTAATTGCAAAATAAATACCCGGATCAAGTACCGTTGCACAGATCATTGCCATGATACCGACAAATGATTCCATCAACATACCGCCATAGCCGATCATACGAATATTGACTTCATTATCGACCAGTTTAGGGGTTGTACCTGATGCCACCAGTGCATGGAAGCCTGAAATCGCACCACAAGCAATGGTAATAAATAGAAATGGAAATAAACTACCTGCAAATACAGGGCCTGTACCATCCACAAAATGCGTGACTGCTGGCATTTTCAGATCAGGCATCGCAAAGATAATCCCAATCGCCAAACCTGCAATCACACCAATTTTCAAGAAAGTTGATAAATAATCACGTGGCGCTAATAACAACCAAACTGGTAATACCGAAGCGATAAAGCCGTAAATAATCAGTGCCCATGTCAATTGCGTTCCACTGAGGGTAAATAATTGTCCCCAATATGGATCTTTTGCCACATCACCACCGTAGACAATTGCCGCCATCATCAGCACAAAGCCAATAATTGATACCTCAGCAATTTTCCCCGGGCGGAGATAACGCATGTAGATACCCATAAATAAAGCAATTGGAATCGTCGCTGCAATACTGAACACACCCCACGGGCTATGTGCCAAGGCTTTAACCACCACCAGTGCCAATACTGCAAGGATAATGATCATTACACCAAGCGTACCCAGCATCACAATGACACCAGCAAAAGTACCAAGCTCCTGTTTTGCCATCTCACCTAAAGAACGGCCATCGCGTCTTGTGGAGATAAATAAAACCAGAAAATCTTGTACCGCACCGGCAATTACTACACCGACCAAGAGCCAGATGGTACCAGGTAAATAACCCATTTGTGCTGCAAGAATTGGCCCGACTAAAGGCCCTGCTCCAGCAATCGCAGCAAAGTGATGACCAAATAAAACGAATTTATTGGTCGGTACATAATCCAGACCATCGGCAAGGCGATGAGCTGGTGTTAACCGTTTAGGATTTAATTCAAAAACTTTGTTTGCAATAAATAAACTGTAGAACCGATATGCAATGCTATATACACAGACCGCAGCAAGAACCAACCAGACTGCATTGACATGCTCACCACGACTAACCGCCAATATCCCAAATGAAATTGCCCCAACAATGGCAACCAAACTCCATAGGAGTTTTGAGGAAAGTGTTGACTTCGCTTGTGTTGTCTCCATTCAAAACCTCTCAAATACATAACGCGTGGTTATTTAGCTTTCCCTTTCTATATTTTCTGTAGAAGAAATATCTTTGTAAGTTTACCTTCTAGCTTCAATTATTTATCTAATACTTTGGCATAAAAAAAGGGATGATTGTTCATCATCCCCTTCGATAATTGTATATCTTGCGTAGCTCAGCTACGCCTTCACAATTATGCACGCTCTAGGTAGTCACCAGTACGGGTATCTACACGAACGCTTTCTTCTTGCTGTACGAATAATGGAACACGTACCACAGCACCTGTTTCAAGTTTCGCAGGCTTACCGCCACCGCCAGAAGTATCACCACGTACACCTGGATCAGTTTCAACGATTTTAAGTACAACGAAGTTCGGTGGGCTTACGGTTAAAGGTACGCCATTGAACAACATAATTGTACATTTTTCATTTGAATCGTCTTTTAACCATTTCGCAGCATCACCCATTGCTGTTTTATCAGCAGCGATTTGCTCGAAAGATACAGGATCCATGAAGTTCCACATTTCACCATCGTTGTAGAGGTAGTCCATTTCCACTTCTACAATATCAGCTGCTTCTAAAGAGTCACCTGATTTGAATGTTTTTTCTAATACTTTACCAGAGCGAAGGTTACGTAATTTCACACGGTTAAATGCTTGACCCTTACCTGGTTTTACATATTCATTTTCCATGATTGAACATGGGTTGCCATCAAGCATAACCTTAAGGCCTGCTTTAAAATCATTTGTAGAATAATAGGCCATGAAAGGCGCACTCCAAACTTAAAACTCAAATCTATTAATGCTAGACTACACGCACAGGTGTGACACTAACACTATTTTTAACGTATGGCATGATAAACTATTTACATCAAGAGCAAAACTGGCAATCACAACTCAGTGACCTAATTACTGATCCCTTAGAGCTGTTAAATCTGCTTGAGTTATCTACCGATCAGCTATTATCAGGGGCAATCCTCGCCTCTGAAAAGTTTAAATTGCGCGTCCCGCGTGCATTCGTCGGAAAAATGAGCATTGGCGATCCGCTTGATCCCCTGCTGCTTCAAGTCTTGCCACATCATCTGGAACTGGAAGAACATCCCGAGTTCGTGACTGATCCTCTCGGTGAGGAAGCAGCCAATCAAATGGCGGGAGTTCTGCATAAATACCAGTCGCGTTTTTTACTCACCTTGACTGGTGCCTGTGCAATTCACTGCCGCTATTGTTTCCGTCGACATTTTCCCTATCAGGAAAACCTGCCTAAAAATGACGACTGGATCAATATCAAAGCCTATATTGAACAAAATCCACAGATCAATGAAGTGATTTTAAGTGGTGGCGATCCACTGACTTTAAGTAACCGAAAACTTGCGTTGTGGCTAGAACGTCTAGCATCTCTCCCTCAGATCAAGATATTGAGAATTCATTCACGCGTTCCGATTGTGATCCCGAACCGTATTGATGAAGAGCTGATTTCTATATTAAAAAACAGTAGGCTACGCATTGTAGTAGTGGTACACTCAAATCACGCAGCTGAACTCGATGATTTCACCTGCTCAAAGTTATTACAGTTATCACTCCACCATATTACCGTGCTCAATCAGGCGGTTTTACTGAAAGGCGTGAATGATTCTGCAGAAACTTTAAATGCATTGAGTTTCCGTTTATTTGAAGCACGAGTAATGCCCTATTACCTTCATGTTTTGGATAAAGTCAAAGGTGCTCAGCATTTTGACTTAAGATCTTCAGAGATAGATCATATATACACTGATGTATTAGCAAGTTTACCAGGCTATCTGGTACCAAAACTTGTCAGGGAAATTGCGGGCGAAAAAAATAAAACACCGCTTTTTGGGGTTCAAACGTTCTGAGATTGATAACACAATGATGAATAATGCTTTTTCGGATATTTTTCAAATTCCAACTGTCTTGAGACGAGACAAACTCAGCTTTTGCGATACCAATTCGAAAAGTCTAAATGAATGGATTTCCAATTTATCCATCATGCAGTTGGGTGATACCTCTAAAGCATTATTTGCAGCCTTACTTGAACTGAGCGAACTTGAGTGCCCTGAAACTTTACGTTTTGATTTGGTTCAGGTGTTGCACCCAACTATTGAAAATGTTTTGGGAAGTCTGGAAAAGAACTTTTTCAATCAGGGCGTGATCAGTTCAGATCGTAATGAGCACATTATTGAACTAGCCATGTTACTGCGCTGTTATTTTGCAGCGATTTATATCAATATTGTCCGCCGTAGTAACGATCAGCTCGATCAACAGAAATTCTCTATCTTTGCGCTAAACCAAAAGAAAAATCTACAAACGGCACGTACCCTAGCAACTTTTCAGTCCTTGCAACAACTGACGCAACTGCTCTATCAACAACATATGTTGTATAGCGAACCTGTGGCTGGACAATGGCTGATTGCGCATCAGCTGTATGATGCTGCAGTGACACATAAATATCAGCATACCAATCTGGATCAGGTACAAGGCAAACCGAATGCTTTGAGCAACATCTCACAAGCCTATGCCCAATTGATTTTGATGGATATTTTTAATACCAATCAAATTCGCCAATCCGAAATTCAAGCGTTATTCCAGTGTAGTTTTGACTGGGCAAAAATGGTTCAGATCCTGACCAAAGAAACAGACCTGACCAAATATGTAGTCGACACCACCAAGGACCACCCGCCCATTTATAATAAAAAACAAAGCTCTGGCTTTAATCCAAATATTTTTATTAGTACGCATAGCTTACTGGATCACGTCACAGCAACCCTGCATAAAAATGCAGAATATGTTTCCAAGAATGAGAAGATCTATTTAACCCCTGCATTAAAATTCCATGTGCAAACCATTCTGGGCACGACAGCAGAACGTCGACATGAGCGTTATGAATATTCGGCTCAATTGCATATCTGTTTTGGCTTACTTACTGCTCACTTTTACCTATCTAAAGCCAAAAATTTTTCAGAAACACTGTTGTTAGATCATAGTTACGGTCTACAAAATGAATCAAAATTTATGTCTGCTTGGGATAAGAAAGGCTCAACGGACAATCAGGAATCGGCCATTCAACGTTTAAGCCGTGAAAGTAAAGCCGTTTACCAAGCTGATATCCTCGATATTAGTGTGAACGGTTATCGTATTAAATGGTCTGGGGAGGCACCAAAGAACTTAAGAACAGGTGAATATATTTTAGTTAAAGAAACATCGCATGGGCATTGGCGTGGCGGTGTGATTCGTTGGCTCAAACAATCGACCGAGAAAAGCCTGGAACTCGGCTTAGAAGTGCTGGCACAGGAGATCTTCCCTTGTGCGGTACGTGTTCAGGCAGATCGCCACATCAGCAATTATCATCCTACACTTTTATTAAAAAACCAGAATTTGGATGAAACCAAAACAACTTTAATTTTACCAGGTTCACAAATTTTTCGAGAACACCAAGCTGTTCATTTAAGATTGGGGAAAGAGGAAGTAAAAGTGTATTTATTAAACGCACAATTAATAACCCAAAGTTTTGTTCAATTTGATTTTGAACTGCTGAATGATGAGGAACAACCGATTCTTCAGCGATATATGGCACAAAAGAATATGGACACCATTGATCAAGATTTATGGGAAGCTTTAAAGTGAGAAATTCTTTACTCTCTAAAAAATTAAAACGCACTGAAACACGTTTATTGATTATTGATGACAACCAGCTTCGTTATAATCAGATTTCAGCTTTATTTACGGCTCAAGATCATCAAATCAAAGCAACTTTGCTTGATGATCTTAAAACCTTCGAAAAACAGCTTAATTTACCTTGGGATATCGTTATTTTTGGTCGGGCCTACGACTTAAAAATCGAACAGACTCTCTCCCTGATTCAAGCCTCATCGCAACCAAGTTTGCCAGTTCTGTTACTCGAACCTGAGGACTATAAAGCCGATCAATATCAGGCTTATATCCATAAAGGCATTTATGATATCTTGAATCTAAAATCCCCAGAAAAATTCTATATCAGTATTATTCGCGCGCTTTCTTACAGTCGCTTAGTACAAGCAGAACATCGCTTGCTCAATGAGCTGGAAGCTGCACAAACGCAAGCGCAATCATTGGTTGCAGAAAGCCATAAAGCAGTTGCTATTTTGCAGGAAGGTATTCACATGAATGTGAATGCTGAATATGCAAATCTATTTGGTTTTGCCAATCCAGAAGAATTAGTAGGCTTGCCGATTCTGGATGTATTGCAGCCAGAAGACTTAAGCCAGTTTAAACTGCGCTTTAAAAAGATTTCTCAAGGACAGTTTGAACAAGGCCGTTTTGAACTTCGCACACAAAACTCGACGGTGAAGCAAAATCCCCTTCATCTGGAATTCTTACCTTCAGGCAATGAAGATGAAATCCAGCTCAATATTGAATGTGGCACTTCGTCTCAAGCGGCAGCAACGCCTTCAACAGCCGCACCTGCCGAAAAAGCGTCGAGTTTAACCAGTGCCTTACAACACATTAACCGTCAGCTGACCAATCACCCTGCAAATGCCAATGCGCTGGTTTTATTCAGCTTAAGCAATTGCCCAAGTGAGGTTTTTCAAACCGATTGGCGTGGGACGCGTGCGTATTTTGCCAATATCCCTCACTTCATTAAAGAACAAGTGAACGTCCCTGTGTGTCAGGTTGAACACGGTTTGTATGTCTCATTATTTCAAGCGGAATCAAAGAGCGTACTCAATTCGCTCCTGATTGGTTTGAATAGCTTACAAAAACCACAACTGGTGGTGACCGATCATTACACCTTTCCGCTGCATTTAAAATTAGGCTATTGTGAAATTATCCAACCAATTGCAGATGAAGTTCGTTTTGAACAGGTTTTAACCAAGGCTTTCCTGGTTCCTCTACCTGTGTTTAATAGTCCGAAAATTGATGCAGATATTGGCCTGACCACAGAACATATTCCTGTTGCTGTACAATTAACTCTGCTACAAGAGCTGAAAAAGAAACTTGATGCTGGCGATATCCATCTGAAATATCAGCAGCTCTATGATAAGCAGGATCAACACACGCACACTTATGAAGTATCTGGCGGGTTTATCTATAATAATCAGTGGCAGGATTTAAGTGATCTTGGCGACTTGAAAGATGATCCTGAGCTCTCTATTCAACTCGATCGCTGGATTCTTGTTGAAGCCTGCAAGCAGTTACACAACTTTATTACCCAATATCCAAAAGCGAAATTGATTGTAAATCTCAATCATCACGTCTTGCTGAATGATAAAAAGCTGCCAGAACTGGTGGCGAAGCTGTTAACCATTATTGGCAGTAAACAAGCTCATCCTTTAATTTTGCAGTTCTCTGAACAATCACTGCAACAAAATCTGTCACAGGCACAACCGCAAATCGCTTTATTACGTCAGCACGGTGCCGAGATTTCAATCCGCGGTTTTGGTGATTCTCTCTACAGCGATTCGATGTTGCAGCAAATCGATGTTCAGTATCTGAGCTTGCATAGCAAACTCACCCAAATGCTAAGCGCTGAAAAAGAGATGGCGACACTACAAGAGAAGATTTTGCACTTTATTGGGCAAAAACCTGTCGAAATCTTTTTAACTGAACTCAACGATATGAACCTGTTTGCCAATGCATGGAATGTTGAAGCACGCTTTTTGCAAGGCAACTATTTCCAGAAAAAACTGGATCGCCTGACTGACGTACAGGATCAATAACGCCTTCTTAGGGTTGAGGAACTGCTGCAAGTGTTCCTCAATCCAATAATCCACAGGCATAAAAAAACGGGCATATAGCCCGTTTTTTCTTTCTTGATATTAACGTTTGATAGAACGTGACATACCAGAGAAACGTTGTTTGAATTTGTCGATACGGCCGCCTGTATCCACATTCTTTTGTTTACCAGTATAGAATGGGTGGCAAGCTGAACATACGTCAAGGTAAATTGTTTCTTTACCAAGCGCAGATTTAGTTTCGATAACGTTACCACATGAACAAGTAGCAACTAATGTTTCGTATTTAGGGTGAATATCGGCGCGCATGGTCGATGCTCCTATTTAGTAAGAAAGGCTTAAGCTGTTATCGCAATTGATCACTCTCAACATGAGGAAAGCAAAGTGTTCTCACACTTGCAGATCAACACCACAACAGACCATTTCTTTTGACTCACCGAGACTCTAACGGTCAGAGCAAAGCCAACAAGTGGCGAGCATTATACGCCAATAAATTAAATTTTGCGAACTATTCTTGATTCGATTTTGACCAATGATTCGCAATAATGCCACAGACCATGAGCTGGATTTGATGAAAAATCATAATCGGCAGCACAATCATTCCCAAAGGCTGTCCAATAAACAGGATCTGCGCCATCGGGACACCACTCGCCAAGGTTTTCTTGGAGCCGCAAAAGAAAATTGTAACCTGATCCGCTCGTGTAAAGCCTAACCATTTTGGCACATATAAAGCCAGCAACATCACGATGGTTAACAGTACCGAACATGCCAAGATTAAATAAAACAATGTCAGGCCATTCACCTGTTGCCATAGACCAGCAATCACGGCGCTACTAAACGCACCATAGACCACCATCAGAATCGATCCCTGATCGAAAGCCTTGACCAGACTTGGCATTTTAACCATATAAGGAAAAATATAAGGACGTAGCAACTGACCTAATACAAAAGGTACCAGTAGCAACAAAGTAATTTGCAGAATCGATTCGGTCGGATCAAAATCATGCTGACTTTGGCCTAAAATAAAATAGCTGACCAAAATCGGGGTAATCATCATGCCGACAATATTAGAGAAAGACGCACTACACACTGCCCCAGCCACATTGCCTTTGGCCATAGAGGTAAATGCAATTGATGACTGCACTGTTGATGGCAAGAAGCATATGAACAGGAAGCCCCAATAGAGTTGCTGACCTAATAATGGCTCTAACACAGGCTTTGCCAATAACCCAATTGCTGGAAAAACCAAGAAAGTAAAAGCAAACACTAAAGCATGCATTTTCCAGTGCAGCATGCCTTCAACCACAGCTTCACGTGAAAGTTTTGCCCCGTGCAAGAAAAAAAGTACGGCAATTGCAACAGTCGTAAGAATATTAAAATAATGTGCAACCTGACCTGAAACTGGAAAAAAAGTTGCCAGTATCACCATCACAACCAATAAAATTGTAAAGCGGTCCAATGCCAATAATTTCAACATAACTATCCCTATCCACGCTAATAATGAAAAAGCCCAATATGGCGAATAATTCAACCATTTGATCAAATTACTCATCATACTGGGCTATTTAAATAAAGCTAGCGTTTTAGGCCAAAAATCTTGAACTTTAAAGCCAAGATTAGTTGTTATAGGCATCCTGATCTTGTTGAATCAATTCGACTTTATAGCCGTCTGGATCTTCAACAAAAGCAATTACCGTCACACCACCTTTCATTGGGCCAGCTTCACGTACGACTTTACCGCCACGCGCCTTGATTTCTTCACATGCTTTATAAGCATCGTCTACACCAATCGCAATGTGACCATAAGCATTGCCCAAGTCATAGCTAGAAGTATCCCAGTTATGGGTGAGCTCAAGTACGGTATTGTCTTTTTCATCACCGTAACCCACAAATGCTAACGTAAAACGCCCTTCTTCATAGTCACGTTGGCGTAGCAATTTCATACCAAGTACCTCAGTGTAGAACTTTAAAGACTGTTCTAAATTACCTACTCGTAGCATCGTATGTAACATGCGCATAGTTATTCACCTTTCTGCTGTGTTGTCTGGTTTTCATGATCACGTAAAAGTTTCGCGACCCAAACCACAAGAACTAAAATTGGGATACCAATTAAAGTCGTCATTAAAAAGAAATTCGGATAGCCAATATTGCTGACAATTGTTCCCGAATACCCACCCAACAATTTAGGCGTGAGCGTCATAAGAGAACTGAAAATTGCATATTGAACGGCTGTAAATGATACGCTGGTTAAGCTAGATAAGAAGGCGATAAATGCCGCACCTGCCAAACCAGAGGCTAAATTATCGATAATAATCGCCAAATACAACCATAAAGAACTATAGCTCTTAATCACCTTACCTGAGAGTTCAACAGTTCCAGCCTGACCCGGATCAATCACCGCCACAGGCTGAATATCAATATCTAGCGCCTCGGCATGTGAAGCAGTATCGATACGATATTGTCGTGTTGCCAGTAATTCATGACCAGCATTATTTTTCAGATTTGCCAAAGCAGTAATGGTTTTGCTACTAGATGCTTGCAACAGTTTGCCGTCTACCGCACCCGTAAATAAACCATTGGAATCAACTTTCGCGACAAATTCCTGACCATCGAGTTTTAAAACAACAGGACGTTCAGCATTTAAATCTTCAGCTTTGATTCCTGCCAACTGCCCTTTAATCACCAGACTTTGTTTTAACTCTTTTGCCGTTAACTGATCGTCATTACTAATCGGCAACAACTGGATTTGTGGCTGTTGCGAAGTAATTAAATAAGGCACTGCAAGTTGAATGTTTGAATCAGCTTGATTCTGATACTGGGTACTGACCTGAACTGAATTCGCTTTCGCCAAGACCTCATTCGGTACTTGCAACTTCCAATAGCCCACCTCATCAGTGTGTACCTGATAGCGTTGCTCACCCACCTGAACTTGTACCTGATCCAGTGGTTTACCAGATTTCACCAAACCAATGAAAATCAAATTGGTTGAACTTGCCAGCACCGCACCCACAAACATCAGTTTCATAATGTTCATACGTTGCGCCAGCAAACCACCAAGGAAACCACCAATCAGGCTAAATAGAACGCCATAGATCTTCACGGCTTCCGCAATCTGTTCTTTACTAAAGTTCAGATCCTGATAGAACACATTGGAAATGACCCCTGCAATGATGTCCGAGATACGGAAAAAGCCGATGAGCAATAACAGTACCAATGCAAGCTTGACACCATAACGCTTAAAGAAGTCCAGAATAGGCGCAACCCAGGTTTCTTTCGCCATTTGCTGATTCACAACACCGATTTTGACCAGTCCAAAACCAATCAATAGCGCAGCTGCTGTAGCGGTTAAAAAGCGCAGGGCTTCCAGACCAAATAATGCGGCTGTGTCTTTAATGTCTGCTGATTTAGAAATTGCCTCTGTTACATTACCTGAATAGATATAACTCACCACGAATGTAGCGACTGCAACAAAAAACACAAAGACCAGGCGATAATAATCAGTGGTTTTGTAGTGCTTATGAATACGATTGACCTGTGGCTCACGCACACAAAGCGTGGTAATAATACCTACGACCATGACTGCGGCCATAGTTAAATAAGTATATTTCCAAGCCTCATAAATATAATTCCCTTTCGCTGTACCTAGATAGGCAGCCAAGAACAAAGCACCTGCACCCGCAACAATCATCCCGATACGATAACCAGCATTGTAAGTTGACGCTAACACGGTCTGCATTTCAGTTTCAGCGAGCTCAATACGATAAGCATCAATCACAATATCTTGCGTTGCCGCCGAGAAGCCCAGTAACACAGCGCCCACAGCCATCTGGATCAAATAACTTTGTCCAAGTGCCGGATCAGAAAATGCCATGATACAAATCGCACAGATAATCAAACTTTGTGCAATCAGCAACCAGGCACGACGACGCCCCAAGCTTTTGGTTAGAAAAGGAACTGGCAACTCATCAATCAGTGGTGCCCAGACAAACTTAAAGGAATATCCCAATGCAGCCCAACTGAAAAAGGTAACAGCACTCTTTTCAATGCCCGCCTCACCTAACCATAAAGACAAGCTAGAAAAAATCAATAAAATTGGTATCCCCGCAGAGAAACCAAGAAATAACATAATCAGGGCACGGCGATCTAAAAATGCTTTAAATGCCGAAGCCCACCCAGTGGCTTGCGTTGTCATTGGTTATTATTTTCCAATAATCTATAAATGTGCTTATTCAATCGTTTCTTGCTCTTGCTTGCAAGTTGCTTTATGCAATCATTCTTTTGTTTTGTCGATAAAAAACACAAGTTCGCTTGATCTTTAGGTCCAAAACTGTATACCTTTAATTACTCAACTTACGTTTATTTGTTGGATAGCAACAGTGACCCAAAAACTTGATCAAATGACTGCAACAACTTTATCTTTAACACCAACAAACACGATTACAGCGAAGATCAATTCATTTCCAAGCGCTTTTGAGCAGACGGACATACAACCAACACTGATTAAAACAGCACTACGTGCAGACCAACTCACGCATACTCCAGATTTAGCGGAAATACCAAGTTCAACCAAACGAATCAAGCCGCTTAATAACTTCTTAGGACAAGATCGCGCACGCGCTTCGGTTGAGGCGGGTATTGCCCTGCCTTATTCTGGCTATAATATTTTTGCTGTGGGGACAGCTGGACTGGGTAAGCGCACCATGATCAAGCGTTTACTGCAACAACACGCCAAAACCATGCCAACCCCAGACGACTGGGTATATCTCAATAATTTTAAAAATCCGCGCCAACCGATTGCTTTACGCTTTCCAGCAGGACAAGGCGTTAAATTCCAGAATGCCTTACAGCAAACATGGCAAATTATTCTTAAACAATTAGAACGTCGCTTTAGTGCCGAAAGTTATCACAACCGCATTGAACGTATTCGTCAGGCTACAGGTGATGTCCAACAGCAGGCACTGGTCGAACTCACCAAAGAAGGTGAAGAACTCGATTTAAAACTGATTTCGCGTAATGACAAACATGTCTTTATTCCGATGCAACTCAAAGATAATGAATATCATGAGTTGACGCAAAGTGACCTGAATACACTCAATAGCAAAGAGCGTGCTGAAATCACCTCAAATATTCGCTATATGGAGAAGAAACTTGAGCGCCTCGGATTACATCTCGGTGATCTGGAAGATGATGCACGCGATCAGGTTTCAAGTCTAAATCGAGATATCGCAACGCAAGTGGTCACACCTCGGGTAGAATCGATTTTAAATAAAAATAAAGACGTTACAGGTCTGGATTTATATTTAAAGCATTATGCAGAAGACATTATTGACAATGTTGAGCTCATTCTTGAACAAGAAGAGGATGACTTTACCCCAGCTTTATTCAACCGTGTTCCATCACGCTACCAAGCCAATGTCATTGTATCGAATAAACCGAACAGCGGTGCGCCAGTCATTTTTGAAGACTTCCCGACACACTACAACCTGTTAGGCCATGTTGAGCAACTAACCCATAACGGCACCATTACCACTGATTTTACCTTGATTCGTCCAGGTTCATTACATCAGGCCAATGGTGGCTTTTTAATGCTGGAAGCAGAGCAATTGCTTGAGCAACCTTATGCATGGCAGGGTTTGAAACGCGCATTAAAATCTGGTCAGCTTAAACTGTCTTCACTAGAGCACATGTTGACCCTAACAGGTAGTATTTCGATAGAACCTGCTTCAGTTCCCCTTGATATTAAAGTAGTTTTATTGGCAGAGCCTGAAATTTATTATGAAATTTTAGAGGTTGAACCTGAGCTCGGCAGTGTCTTTAAAATTCGCGCTGACTTTACAGATACATTACAACGTAATGACAGTAATGAGCAGGCATATATGCAGTTGATTGCGGATTATGTACAAGCTGACAAGCTATTGCCTTTTGATCGCTCGGCACTTGCAGCGTTACTGACGGATTCAAGTCGTCAGGCTGAAGACCAAAGCTCACTCTCTTTGCATGCCTCTACGCTGGGTGACTTAATTCGCGAAGCACATCACCATGCATTTAAGGCAGGCGATAAAATTGTGACCGATGAGCATGTCAATCACGCATTGCATCACCGCCAATATCGCTTAGGCTATTTACGTGAACTCTACTGGCAGGATCTGTCTCGTGGGACACAATTGATTGAAACCTCTGGACATCGTCTAGGACAAATCAATGCCCTCTCGGTGATTCATTATGCTGATGTCGAGTTTGGTTTGCCTTCTCGTCTCACTGCCTCTGTTTATCAGGGTGGCGGTGATATTCTCGATATTGAGCGCAGTGTCGAACTAGGCGGCTCTCTACATGCCAAAGGTGTGTTGTTGATGTCGAGCTTCCTAAAAGCACATTTTGGTCGCGAACAAATCCTGCACTTCTCTGCAGCATTAGCTTTTGAACAAAGCTATGGTCAGGTCGATGGTGATAGTGCGACAGTTGCAGAATTGTCTGCACTGATCTCCGCAATCTGCCAGATCCCGATTGATCAATCTTGGGCAATCACAGGTTCGATGAACCAGTTGGGTCAAGTTCAGCCGATTGGTGGAGTCAATGCCAAAATTGAAGGCTTCTATGATGCCTGCAAATTGCAAGGCCTAACTGGCAAACAAGGTGTGATTATTCCGCGTCAAAACATGCAACACCTAATGCTACGTCAAGATGTCAGCGAAGCGGTTAAAGCGGGACTGTTCCATGTTCACGCAATTGACACCATTGACCAAGCTTTAGAAATTTTGATGGCGCGTCCAGTCGGTACGCTGGATAAAAAAGGTCGCTACAGCAAAAACTCGATTTATGCTGCAGTGATGGAACAACTTGAGTACTGGCAAGCAATCGAAGACGGCGAAGCGGTTGAAGAGGACGAACCCAAGAAAAAGAAAAAGCGTAAAAAAGCCAAGAAAGATGAGGTGGAAGCAAAAGCAAAAGCGAGTGAAGAAAACACTGCTGAAGCGAAAACGCTGAAATCGCTGAGTAAAAAGAAAAGTAAATAAAGAAAAGGCCATGTTCTTCGGAACATGGCCTTTTGACTTAGGCGACACCCTGCAAGGAGCGTCCACCGGGTAACTGGGCAAAATATTGCTTCAAGGCATCAATACAACGATGAACCTTCATTGGATATTGTTCACGCTTCGAGGTTAAAGCATGCAAGGTATAAGCTGGTAGTTGCCAATCTGGCAGAACCTCAACCAAAGATCCATTGATCAGCTCTTTTTGAATATCCATATAGAGAATACGCGCCAAACCATGTCCTTGTTGGCATAAAGCCTTGGCAACGAATACATTATTGGTACCTAAACGAGTTTTCATATCCACATTGACTACATCCCCACTAATACCGTGGCGGAAAGTAAAATGCTGATAGTTTTGCATTAAGGTAATTGGAAGCAACTCATGATGACGTAAGTCTTCAGGACGGGTAATCGGTTGTGCCTGATTCAGATAACTTGGAGATGCAACCAGAACCTGATCTACACGTGCTAAAGGCACAGCAGACAATTGCTGATCTTCCATCTTCAAACTCATTCGAATCGCAATATCAATACGCTCTTCGATCAGGTCAATATAACGATGGTCTGCTTCAAAATGAATCGCCAGCCCTTTATGCGCCGACATCCAGTGAGACAATGCAGGAATGACGTGTAATGCACCCAATTCAGGTGTGGTGGCAATACGCAGATCACCAACCAGATCATCACGTAATTCATTAATACGAATTTTGCCCCGTTCAGCTGCAGCCAGCATTTCCTGACAACTGAGGAAAAATGCCTGTCCAGCTTCTGTAAGACTGAGTTTTCGGGTTGAACGATGAAGTAGGGTCACATCCATTTCTTGTTCTAAAGAACGGATTTGTTGACTAACTGCACTGGTTGTAATTCCGAGTTCCCTTGCTGCACCACTAAAAGAACTTTTTTCTACAACGCAAGCAAAGACCCCCATTGCACGCAATTGATCTAGCATAGACTTCCCTCTCAACTTAATTTATTAATATGCTTATTGTTCTAATGAAAGCAATCAAATTAAGTATACAAGGAAGTCTATTTTTAGACTAGGGGATTATTAATAAATTATTGAAAGTTTATTAATAATCTTTAGTTAATTTGGTAAAACTGTGCTTGGGTTCACAGGTTTGCCATCTAGGCGAACTTGGAATTCCAACATGACTTGCGATGCACCAGAAGACCCCATTTCTGCAATTTTCTGTCCAGCTGTCACGTTATCACCACTTTTCACCAGCATTTTGCTGTTGTGTGCATAAGCTGTGATATAGCCATCAATATGTTTCACCAACACCAGATTGCCATATTCTTTTAGGCCGTCAGCCGCATAGACCACCTGCCCATTTGCAGCAGCAAAAATTGGATCGCCAACATTACCACCATAGCGTGTACCTTTTACATTACTCGCCAGATTGAAAGTTTGAATCACAGCACCATTCGATGGTTTAACCCAACGCAGGCTTGATGCGACAGTCGAAGATGACGGATTCACTGGAACTGCCGGCACGACAGGACGAGGTACAACTGGTTGTGGTTTTGGCGCTACAGGTTGCTGAGTTGGTAAATTAATGCTTTGACGCTGGATTGGAGCTGTTTGCGCCATCGCTTGCGTTGATGTAGTGCGCTGAGCAACTGAACCTTTTAAACGCAATGATTGATTGACATAAATACGATAAGGCGGTGCGATATCATTCAGTGCAGCAACATTAAGATAGTTCAAACCATAACGATTTGAGATCCCGCTTAAGGTATCACCTGAACGCACCGTGTAATAGTTTGGTGCTGGCATCGTATGACGTGCTCCACCATTGACTTGCGGTTTTGATGCACACCCTGTCATAACTGCCACTGTCGCAACCGCCATAGACAAAACGATTGTTTTAATCATTTTCTGTGATAGAAAAACCGAGACATGGTTTAAGTGCATCTTCGCCCTCATCGAAAAAACCTCAATTTATTTGCGCTAAGAGTATCAAAAAAGTGAGAAAAAACGAGTTCTCACTTTCTTTATTCACAAAGTTATAACATTCACACCATTATCCATTTACATGAGCATGTAAATTTTCCAGCACCGTATAGTTGGTTGCATCCATCTGGATTGGAGTAATACTGACATAACCATTTGACACAGCAAAGAAGTCTGACTGAATAAAATCCGAGACAGGCTGCGGATCTGTCACCGCTTCACCAGCCAATCCAATCCAGTACACCTGACGCCCACGCGGGTCAACATGACTGCTGATCGGTTTCGATTGTGCCCTGCGCCCTTGATAGGTCACTTGAGCACCTTGAATCTGCTCAACATCTGGAATATTAATATTAAAAATATGGCGCGGCGGTAAAATCGGTAAGCCTTTGGCAATAAAGTCGTGTACCCATTGTGCTGCTTTTGCATAATGTTCTGGATGCTCATATGCACGTACATTCGCGCCCGCCAGAGATACTGCAATCGCAGGATGTTTCATTAAACGCCCTTCAAAAGCTGCACCAACAGTCCCTGAATATAAAACATCATCGCCCAGATTCGCTCCACTATTGATTCCGCTGACCACCAGATCAAATTCAAAATCAAATAAGCCATTCATGGACAAATAAACACAATCTGCTGGTGTGCCATTTACCGCCCAGACATCTTCAGATATTTGAACAGGACGTAAAGGACGGTCCAGCGTTAATGCACTTGAATAACCACTACGTTCACTTTCAGGCGCGACCACAACCACACGACCCAAAGGTTTTAATGCTTGAGCCAAAGCTTGTAGGCCAGGCGCGAACACACCGTCATCGTTTGCAATTAAAATATTCACTAAAATCAATTCTCTTCAATGTTACTAAGCAGTTTTTTCAATTGAATTATTCTTTGAATTATATATATTTATGGCTTCTTAGTATTAAAAATTTACGCAGCCATGAGACATTTATCTAATTTTCTTAAAGTTTTTGGGGTGAGTTTCACGCTTTTTACAGCACCTGTTGTATTTGCAGATGAAGCGGTTTCAGTTAAAGAAGCAGATGCATTGATTAAAGATGATATTGCCAATGCTCAAGTACTGATTGAGATGTGTCCAGCTCTGATTGGTAAAAATACCAAATTTGATCAAAACATCAAAAAAATGGTCGGAACTTATTTAAGTAACTATTCTGACAAATCAGCTTCGCTTGAGAGTTTGCAAAAAGATGCTGAATTTAAAAGTTTGTTGAAGGATGCCCATGAAGCGGCAACTGAAGTCGACAAGGCTGAGCAAAAAGCTGTATGTGAAGAAGTATTGAATTTCGAAGGTTAATCACGTTTTGGAATATCAGTGTGGTTTTAAATCTAGATTGTTTAAAACCACACCTTCTCCATTTCATCATCCACATCATATCCTTATATCGCTACAGCAATTACCACGCATCTGGCTCGCGAACCATATGAATAATATTTGCAGGGCTGGTAATCCATCCACCCTTAAAACCTTCGGGCAAAGGCTCAATCGCATCACAACGCACAACACCCGCTTCATTTAGATATTGAGCTGCCTCAGTAAAATCATCCGTAAATAGTTCAAGCCAAAGTTCTGCCTGACTCATCTCTGGCACGGCGGCGATCCACAGTTTGACTGGCCCGAATTCAAAACCAATATCAGGTTCTTTTTCTGTAATCTGTTTAAGACCAATCACATCCCGATAAAATGCAACCGTCGCTTCAAATTGATGAGGTGGAAGTTTTAGTGCGATATCAACACCACCATTAAATCTATTCATTCTCTTACTCCTTACATTCATCTCTTGTTTTCTTTATCAATTCCTTCTCATCATTTTTAATTTTCCACCTCACTTCTTGATGGCTATTTTTTAATCTTGTTTAAGTCTATACAGGATGTCAAGTGAACTCATGCCACCCTCTGCGACAGCGAAAGCAGGACGAATACAGCAGGAGAAAATCGCTTAAATCTATTGAAGAATTTTCAATTCTGAAAATTTAAACCCACACTTTCTCCACGTTTCCTACAGCAAACATACAATTTTTTACCTGCTTCTATGCTATAAGTTATTCAAATTCTTTAAGTCTTGTTCTGAGTTTGATTTCTTATGAAGAAAAATGTTTTTAAAACACTAGGTTTATCATTTCTCATCGCTTCTAGCGCTTTAGCTCCTACAGCATTTGCGGCAGATAAAAAATCTACGGATGCAGAAAAGATTGAAGTGACTCCAACTTCTGATAGCGTAACCAAGCAAGAGCTTGCAGCGATCTATGTTCTCTCTGAAATTTGCCCAAGCCTGATTGGCAAAGATTTAAAATTTAACAAAGCCTATGACAATCTGGTTAAAGCTTATTTAAATAATGACCCGAAAGCGGTTGAAACTTTAAATAAACGTGTAAAAGGTCAAGATTTTAAAGAGGCTTTAAAAGAAGCACGTAGTGATGCAAAAGCAGCATCTGACAGTGATAATCGTCAAATTTGCGATGATGTCCGTAATTATTATTCCAAATAAGATGAACAATTAAGGTTCAGGTTACAATACTGCATGAAAAAGCCGATTTCCCCCGTAGAAGTCGGCTTTGCTTTATCCTAAAATGCTAGGCTCGTCTGCTTCATACAAGATATTGGAACCACCTAGAATGACACACAAAAGCGCTCTTGCTGCATTATTACTTTTGCCAAGCTTTTCATATGCAGCAACTGTCCTATCCGCTCCACCAGAATTAAATAATAAATCCTACGTATTAATGGATTACGAGACTGGACAGATTCTCGCTGCCAAAAACGAAAATGAAAAACTTGCACCCGCTTCAATGACAAAAATGATGACAAGCTACATCATTGAGCAGAAACTTTTAAAGGGTGAATTGACTGAAAACGAACAGGTACGCATGAATGAATCTGCGTGGTGTCGTGGTAGCAGCTCTGAATCATGTATGTATGTTCCATTAAATGGCACTGCAACCGTTTTAGAAATGTTACGTGGGATTATCATCCAGTCAGGTAATGATGCTTCTAAAGCGATGGCTGAACATATCGCGGGCAATGAAGGTACCTTTGCTCATATGATGAACCAAGAGGCAAAGCGTGTTGGTATGGTGAATACTCACTTTATCAACTCAACAGGTATGCCAGCTGAAGGTCATTATTCAACAGCCAAAGATATGGCAATCCTTGCACAGCACATCATTAAAGACAGTTCTAAATACTATCCAATCTATTCAGAAAAAGAATTTGCTTTTAATGGCATCAAGCAAGGCAACCGTAATGCCCTGCTTTATACCGATCCAAGCGTTGATGGCTTAAAAACAGGTCACACCAATGAAGCGGGTTTCTGCTTAACCACTTCAAGTAAACGTGGCCCAATGCGTTTAATTTCAGTGATCTTCGGAACACCAAGCATGAATGAACGTGCCAATCAAACACGTACACTTTTGGCTTGGGGTTTTTCAAACTTTGAAACAGCCAATGTTCAACCAGCAAACCAAGTTCTTGCCAAAGCAAAAGTATGGTTTGGTAAACAAGACGATGTTCAAATTGGTTTAGCAGAAAACTTCAATGTGACCATGCCTAAAGGCCAAGCAGATAAAATCAAAACTCAGCTTGTGGTTCAGCCTAAACTCAATGCACCTTTAGCAAAAGGCCAAGTTGTAGGTAAACTGGTTGCAAGCCTTGATGGTAAAGTGATTGCTGAAAAACCTCTGGTTGCATTAAAACCTGTTGAAGAAGCTGGTTTCTTCGCACGTATGTTTGACCATATCAAAATGTTCTTTAGCAACTTGTTCTAAATTTTAGAAGCGTTAGATTAAGCATTCATGCTCTTGGGTATGAATGCTTTTTTATTTTATAATTCCCCTAAATTTTCAAGCGAACACTGCTATGCCAAAGAACATTCGTCCCTATCTCGACCAAAAACCCGATGTTGATTCAAGCTGTTATATCGATGAGATGTCGGTTGTTGTTGGTGATGTTAAACTCGCTGAAAATGTTTCGGTCTGGCCTTTTGCTGTGATTCGCGGTGACGTGAACTCAATTCAGATTGGTAAAAACAGTAATGTACAAGATCATTGTATGTTGCATGTCAGCCATAAAAACCAGTCTAAACCGAATGGTTCGCCATTGGTGATTGGTGAAGATGTAACGGTTGGACATCATGTGACTTTACATGGTTGTACCATTGGCAATCGTGTCTTGATCGGGATTAATACCGTTGTTTTAGATGACGTGATCATTGAAGATGATGTAATGATTGGTGCTGGTAGTCTTGTTCCGCCACGTAAAGTGTTAAAAAGCGGTTATTTGTATGTCGGTAGCCCAGTACAACAAGTGCGTGCACTGACTGAAAAAGAAATGGAATTTTTACCTTATTCAGCACGTCATTATGTGAAAGTGAAGGATAATTATTTAGATCAAAAGAATTAGTCTTAAAAATCAGCATTTAACAGGGTGTTAAATGCTGATTACATATGAGTCTTAAACACTAAGAATAGTGAAATATCAAACCTCACATAAAGAACAATTCACACCTCGGCAGTTATGCAACACCGACGTCCGAGCACTTTTTTTTCTTGTTCCAGGCCCCTCAACCAACGGCCCCGCAAGTTGCTCTGCACTTGATGATGGTCGCCATTTATTTTTGACTGAGATCTTTTGATGCCCTGTAATCATGGGCTTTAACAACATGGATTGCTGGCAGTATGGGCAAGATGTGTTATCCCTTGCAATACTGACCATTGGGACATTCTGCTCGAAAATCCCTTCACAATGTTCACATCTAAAATCATACAGTGGCATCTTTAAATCCTTCTTTAGCGATCAATCTTGCATTCATGCAAGACTAACGATGTCCCCAAAACTTATTCTCGTTTAAGGCGCCCTGCGGTAAAATATTCTTCTCAAAAATAGAAGTTGGTAGCGAAATTGTGCAGGCGCAATTTGGAATATCCACAATGCCACCAATACGCCCTTCAACAGGTGCAGCGGTCAGCAGCATATAGGCTTGAGACCCCGTAAACCCAAAATTCTCAAGGTACTTAATCGCCTTTAAACAGGCCTGACGATAGGCAACCGTGGCATCCAGATAATGATTTACCCCATTTTCAACGCTGATCCCTTCAAAGGTTAACCACTGATCGTAGTTAGGTCTGACATTACTTGGAACAAAGATCGGTGAATCAATATTATATTTTTCCATTCCCCCTTTAATCAGATCAAAACCAACACGAGTTACCCCATCCATTTCAATCGCTCCACAGAAGCCGATTTCACCATCGCCCTGTGAAAAGTGTAAATCGCCCATTGAGAAGCCAGCACCTTTTTGGTACACAGGAAAATAAATACGGCTACCCGCAGCAAGATCTTTAATGTCAGTATTACCACCATGCTCACGCGGTGGCACTGTACGGGCAGCTTCAATAGCCATACGATCAAATTCTGCTCCTGTCACGCCTCTCAGCACCGCAGTTCTTGGATCGGGTGGGTTGGCTTGCCCCTTAGGCACCAATAACGCTTCTCGACGATTCCATTCCTTTAAAAGTTCATGCGAAGGAAGCGTTCCCATTAATCCAGGATGTTTTAAACCTGCGATACGTACACCGGGAATATGACGCGAGGTTGCAAACAATCCTTTTAAATCCCAAATCGCTTTATCTGCTTCAGGAAAATAATCAGCTAAAAACCCACCGCCATTTTCCTTGGCAAAGACCCCAGAAAAGCCAACCGAAGAGATGGGCTGTATATCCAGTAGATCGATCACCAATAAATCCCCTGGCTCAGCCCCTTCAACATAAAAGGGGCCTGTCAATGGATGTGCTCGGGTGAGATCCACATTTTTCACATCGGAGACATCATCGGTATCTTTGATTTGGGCATCTAAAAAATCCAGACTTTCAATCAGAATTTCTTCGCCTGGTTTCACTGAGGTTAAAAATGGAATATCTGGATGCCAGCGATTATGGCCAATCTCTGCTTGTTCTGCTAAAGCGACGCCAGGTTTAATTTTAATATGTTGCATATGACTTCAACTCCGTGTGATGTATATGAATCTAATTAATTATCTGTTCTACTTCTAAATCATTGAAAGGCCATAGCAAACGTGACTTTTCTTGGTGGAGATTATTATTTTTACCTTGCGGTCAAAAAACACACTAGCACATTCTGTTTTTTTGAAGCAATTCCTTTTCGATTCTCAACACATCAAATACACACGGATGGCAGCAAATATTTTTCTTTCACTTTAGCGAATTAGCCTTCCTATGTAGCCAAAAACAGTCAAATTTTGTAGAATACATTTTTTAAAACCATGGTGCTTTCTATGACCGCTTGGACACCTCATGTCACAGTCGCCACTGTTGTCGAAAAAGACGGACGTTTTCTGTTTGTTGAAGAACACAGCGAAGGCTTTGTACATACCGTGTTTAATCAACCTGCTGGTCATGTAGAATGTGGTGAAACCATTATTCAGGCAGCGATTCGTGAGACTCTGGAAGAAACAGGTCATCATGTTGAAGTCGATCATCTGCTCGGTATCTATACCTACACCCCTCCAATGTTCCCCGATCGTACCTATTACCGTTTTTGCTTCTTGGCGCATGTCACATCAGTTGTAGAAAATGCGCAGCTGGATACAGGTATCGTGGGTGCTGTGTGGATGAATCTGGATGAGCTACAAGAATCTGCACGAGCGCGTAGTCCATTGGTTTTAAAAGCTATTGAAGATGCCCTTGCTGGCAAAAAATATCCTTTATCGCTTATTTATGAGCACCCTTTCTCTCCCTCATTAACTTCTCATTTGGATGCTTAATTAGATGCAACAACGTGTCATCGTCGGTATGTCTGGTGGTGTAGATTCCTCTGTTTCTGCCGCATTATTACTTCAACAAGGATATCAAGTTGAAGGTCTTTTCATGAAAAACTGGGAAGAAGATGATGGTACGGATTACTGCACAGCATTGGAAGACTTGGCAGATGCTCAGGCCGTTGCAGATAAAATTGGCATCAAACTGCATACTGCCAACTTTGCCATGGAATATTGGGATCGCGTATTTGAGCACTTCTTAGCTGAATATGCTGCGGGTCGTACACCAAACCCAGATATTCTCTGTAATAAAGAAATTAAATTCCGTGCGTTTCTCGACCATGCCATGACTTTAGGTGCAGACTTTATTGCAACAGGTCACTATGCGCGTCGTGGTGCAAGCATGCAAAATTCGCGTGGCGAAACCTATGCGCCATTACTCCGTGGTGTCGATAACAATAAAGACCAGACTTATTTTTTACATGCAGTACATGGTCGTGAAATTAACAAGACCTTGTTCCCTGTAGGTGAAATCGAGAAACCAGAAGTTCGTCGCATTGCAGAAGAACTAGATCTGGCAACTGCCAAGAAAAAAGACTCAACTGGTATCTGTTTTATTGGTGAACGTCGCTTTACTGATTTTTTAAAACAATACTTACCTGCACAAGCTGGAAAAATTGTTTTGGAATCAGGTAAAGAAGTTGGTGAACATCACGGCTTAATGTACTATACGCTGGGTCAACGCGGTGGTATTGGTATCGGTGGTATGAAAGGTGTGCAAGAAGGCGCATGGTTCGTACTACATAAAGATATTGCCAATAACCGACTGGTGATTGGACAAGGACATGAACATCCATTGATGCAAAGCACACAGCTTTGGAGTGAGTCGATTGACTGGGTGGCTGGCGAGCAGGATATTCCAACGACAGGTTTCCGTTGCACAGCAAAAACCCGTTATCGCCAACCTGATCAAGCGTGTACAATCTACCGCGATGAACAGACTGAAAATGGTGTGCGTGTTGAATTTGATGAACCGCAACGTGCGGTGACTCCAGGACAAAGCGTCGTGTTCTACTCAGGAGAGGTTTGCTTAGGCGGTGGTGTGATTCACCATACTAATGCACCTGAACCAGATTTTATTTAAGGAAATTGGAAGCGAAGCATGGTCGAGTTACCCTTTCAGCACACTCAAGCGTTGAATGTTAGACAAAACCGTGCTTTGGCATTGGCGGCAGTCTTTCAGGCAACTCAGCTAACGCATATGACAGCGATGGCGGGTCAACAAAGCATTGGCGATAGTGGTAATTTTTATTTTGAATTACTGATCAAGGCCAGCCTAAACATTCGCCCAACTTCAAATAAGGCGACTCAAACGCTCGATTTCTTTAATCAGCTTGCTGACATTTCTCTTGGTTTAAAAACTTTAGAAGGCTGCATTACCCAGCCTTTTAATACTGCACCGAAATCCCGCGTTCCAAAAATGTCGACTGCCAAGTTGCCAATGTCCTATGCAATGGCTTTATTGCAGCTGGAAAAGAAAGTCTACAGCAATCCTGAATACGTCAAAATTATTGAAACTGCCCAACAAAAAATCTTAAAGCAACTGTCATTTTTCGATAATAATTATTTGCATCCAAGCATTATTGCCAACCTCGCACAAACCTATGTTGAAACCGCAGGCCAAATTAATCCGCGCATTTTAGTCCGTGGTAATGCGGAAGCATTTAAAGACATTAATCATACCAACCGTATTCGAGCTTGCCTGTTTACAGGCTTACAGCTGGCCCATTTATGGAAACAATCTGGCGGCAGCTCGTGGAGTATGATCTTTAGTAAACGCAAATTATTGCAAGATATTCAAGCTCTCGCTCGTTTGCAGTATCAGGTGGTATAGCCGATGCGCCAACGATTTTATTTTTATGTCGTTTTACAACCTCTCTAAATCTCTCCTATAAGGAGAGACTTTAATTTAAGGAATCTGTATGAATGCTTTAACCGCACTCTCGCCACTTGATGGACGTTACGCTAGCAAATGCGATGCCCTACGCCCTTTTTTGTCTGAGTTTGGTTTAATCCACGCTCGTGTCACGGTTGAAGTGCGTTGGTTACAAGCACTTGCAAATCGTGCAGAAATCATCGAAGTTGCACCTTTCTCAAATGAAACCAATGCAGCGCTAGATGCGATTGTGACCAACTTCTCTGAAGAAGATGCAAATCGCATTAAAGAAATCGAACGCACCACCAACCACGATGTAAAAGCAGTTGAATACTTCCTTAAAGAAAAAATTGCCAACATTGATGAATTAAAAAATGCTGGTGAATTTATTCACTTTGCATGTACTTCTGAAGACATCAACAACTTGTCTCATGCATTGATGCTAAAAAATGGTCGTGAAGTTTTAGTTGCAAGCATGAAGCAACTTCTCAATGCGATTTCAGCTTTAGCAACCACGCATGCTGAACAGCCAATGTTGTCTCGTACGCACGGTCAAACTGCAAGCCCAACCACATTGGGTAAAGAAATGGCGAACGTTGCTTACCGTTTAGCACGTCAAATCAAGCAATTTGAAAATGTTGAATTACTTGGCAAGATCAATGGTGCGGTAGGTAACTACAACGCTCACCTTTCTGCTTATCCTGAAATTGACTGGGCTGCACATGCACAAGCATTTGTAGAGTCTTTAGGCTTGGCATTTAACCCATATACTACGCAAATCGAGCCACATGACTATATGGCTGAATTGTTTGATGCGTTACGTCGTTTCAATACGATTCTGATCGACTTTAACCGTGACGTTTGGGGTTATATCTCGCTGGGTTACTTCAAACAAAAGTTAAAAGATGGTGAAGTTGGTTCTTCAACTATGCCGCACAAAGTAAACCCGATTGATTTTGAAAACTCAGAAGGTAACTTGGGTATTGCCAATGCGGTATTGGGCCACCTTGGTGAAAAACTTCCTGTTTCTCGCTGGCAGCGTGACTTAACCGACTCAACTGTATTACGTAATATGGGTGTTGGTTTTGCGCAAAGCTTGATTGCTTTTGATGCCTGCTTAAAAGGTGTAGGTAAACTTGAACTCAATGCTGCACGTTTAAATGAAGATTTAGACCAAGCACAAGAAGTTCTTGCCGAACCAATTCAAACAGTTATGCGTCGTTATAATGTTGAAAAGCCATACGAAAAATTAAAAGCCCTGACTCGTGGTCAAGCTATGACGCGCGACATGATGGTGAACTTCGTTAAAGGTGACGAACTTGCTCAAGTTCCAGAAGATGAGCGTACTCGTCTAGCTGAGCTTACACCAGCAACTTACACAGGTAATGCAGCTGAACAAGCAAAACAGATTAATGATTTAATCAGCAAAATCTAACTGATGACATAAAAAAGCAGAGCTTCGGCTCTGCTTTTTTATGTTTTAAACTCGGTCCGCTCTACTCAACCCTGCTTAAACATAATCCATACTTCTGGCTTTTAATACATCCAGCTCCAGCATCTTTTTCTTTTTACGGCGATAGGCAATAAACAGACCAAAAAACCAGATTGGTGAAACCGCCAATGCAATCAAGGTATCATGATCCAATGCCAAGATAACAATGGTAAACACCAAAAATGACATCGTAAACCATGCCATGATTAAGCCACCAGGCATTTTAAACTTAGACTGCTGATGCAACTCAGGAAACTTCTTACGATAACAAATATAAGAAAGAACAATCAGTATAAAGGTAAACACACATAAGATCGAAGTCAGCGCTGAAATGATGGTAAACGCAGTCATAACATTGGGAACAACAAATAAAATCGAAGTACCGATGGTGACGCAAGTCATGGAGAAAACCAAACCACGAATCGGCACTTTTCTTTTCGATAATTTACTAAAACTTTTAGGCGCATCATTATCTAATGACAAACCATAGAGCATACGACTGGTCGCAAAAATACCACTATTGGCAGAAGAAAGTGCCGAAGTCGCCACCACAAAATTAACCAAGCCCGCTGCAATCGGTAAACCAATCAGTGAGAACATCTCAACAAATGGACTTTTTTCTGGTGAAATTTTTGCCCAAGAGGTCACCGCAATAATACACACTAATGCCCCGACATAAAATAACAGGATACGTAACGGAATAGAGTTAATCGCTTTAGGCAGTGATTTATGCGGATCTTTAGTTTCAGCCGCTGTGGTACCCACCAGCTCAATCCCGACAAAGGCAAAAATCGCAATCTGAAACCCAGCCAAAAAGCCAGTGAGGCCATAAGGGAACATGGATTCAGTTTCAAATACGTGACTCATTGAAGCCTTTACACCGCTTGGGGAAGTAAAGCCTGTACTAATTAAATAAATCCCTGCAAGGATAAACAGGATAATGGCAGAGACTTTAATTAAGGAAAACCAGAACTCCAGCTCACCAAACATCCGGACGGCGACAAAATTCAATATCGTCAAAATCGCCAGCGAAGTAAATGCCGGAATCCAGACAGGCACATCGGGATACCAGAACTGCATGTAACCACCAATCACAATGACATCTGCGATTGCGGTAATAATCCAGTTCCCCCAATATGACCACCCCAGAAAAAAGCCAGCCCAAGGGCCTATATACGCGGTTGCAAAATCAGCAAAGGTTTTAAAATTGGTATTTGCCAGCAACAGTTCACCCATCGCCCGCATCACAAAGAAAAAGAAAAAGCCGATAATCAAATAAGTTAGAACAATGGAGGTACCCGAAACGCTCAAGGTTTTGCCAGAACCCATAAACAAACCAGTACCAATTGCACCACCAATCGCAATCATCTGAATATGACGATTGGTCAAAGAGCGCTGTAACTTTTCCTCATCCTGCTGATTCTCTGGCAGGTCTTCATCCTGAAGTTGCTTTTCTTTATTATGACTCATGTAATCCTTACTCCAACTTACAACAACCGTTATAAGCACTTGATAAAAATAAAATATTTTTAAGCTGCTTTAATATAAAAATTCCATTTCGTTCAATAAAATTATTTTAAAATGAATATCTTAGTTCATTCACCTCACCTATAAATCCTTTCCATGTATTACTTATTGAGCTACTAAAATCTGTTCTTATTGATCAAAATTATTTTAGGCGCAAGCATCATATCCTATTCATCAGCCACTTTAGGAGCAGACCTCGCTTTTCTGCTCAATTAGCAAGCAATTAAACGTGAAATATATTTAATTATTAGAGGGATTTTTTATGTAAATAATCTTTGCAATTACCTATCTATAAGAAGTTAAAAATTTCTACTGATAGATTCACACCATAAAAAATACAATACAAGTCAAATAAATTTCACGCTTATAAATGCCCAATAGCCAAGCGGTCACGCTTTATGACTTGTGATGAATATTGATATTTAACACCCGAACCGAATCACCATTTTTGACATGCAACTCACGCGCTTGCTGTTCACTTAATTTCACCTGATTATGTTCTGGATGGTTATAGATGAGGATGGCGCGATAATTATCATAATCATCATTGGCAACGATATAAGGCTCATCTCCTACAGCAATCAGATCGGATTGCTCGACCTGCACCTGAACCACATGACTCTCTTTAATGGCTCTTAGATTTTCAATATCCGCCTGTAGCGTTGCACCACCATCAAAGATATCGACATAACCCTTATAACGCAGCCCTTCTTCAATCAGGAGGTTATAGGCGGGAACCGTATTCGGATGCACTGCACCAATCACCGCTTTGGCCTCATCAGGCAACATATCGACATAAAGCGGATGGCGTGGCATCAACTCTGCAATAAAGACTTTTTTACCTGTCCCACTTAAATAATCCGCTTTGGCAAAATCCATATCAAAAAATTTATGGCCGACTGCATCCCAAAAAGGTGAATGTCCATTCTCATCAGAAAATCCACGCATTTCAGCAACGATCGTTTCTTCGAAATATCGTCTAAACGCGGATAGAAATAAAAAACGCACCTTGGAAAGGAACTTCCCATTCTTGTTTAAGCGATAATCAGGATCTAGGAATAAGGTACAGAGTTCACTGCAATTCGTATGATTATTACTGAGATACAAGGTCGGTAGCGCTTTATAAACATTCAAAGGCTCTGAGGAATGAACTTGTGTACCGACATGGAAGTTATACCACGGCTCTTTTAACCCGAGCGCCACCTCAATGCCACACACGCCCACGACTTTATTGAGAGCGGTATCTTCCAGTACAAATAAATAACCCTGCTCCGACTTATCTAATTTGCCTTCCACTGTTTTTACAGCCCGATCAATACGGGCAGCAAGCATTTCCATATCAGGTTGTAAGGAGGTTAAGCCAAAACCTGCTTTTTGCGCCAAATGGTAAAGGTCATGAATATCTTTCTGCTCGATATAACGAATAATCATCATGCGATTTGGTCCTTATTTTGAATCATTAAAAAATGAACCATTCCCACAGTAACGATCTCGTTGCGTAATGCCATCCAGATTACGCTTTCCTTGCTGAACCATGCACAATACCAACATTTGTTATTCCTTAATTATTAAATTTTCCCTAGCTAGGCCAATTTTCGGCTGAGCTGACTTTAATTATGCAAGTCTTTTTTGACCACTTTCACCAACCTGAAACCAAAATCAAATAGCATCACCAGATGCATATTCAGATTGATCACTCTATTATTCAAAAACTAATTGCCATACAAAATTTAAAATTAAGCAAAAAATGAGCTGTTTTTTAGCAATTTATTCATTGACAGTGACAATGTGAAAAATTTTTATTATTAGAGAACCATATTCATGGCACTACACCAAGAATAATGAATTTGCCTAAATACGAACTTTGATCAAGCACATTAATATAGACATTGCATACAACATCCAGCTCATTTCTATCGCATAATATGTCAGTTCAAAATAAAGGTTCATATGATGATCGAAAAAGCTGACAGCCAAATACTAGACACTGAAATCGCTCGCTTATTGCTTAAGCAAAGAAAGAGTAAAGGGTGGACGGTTGCCGAATTAGCTCAGCATTCAGGAGTCAGTCAAGCAATGATCAGCAAGGTTGAGCGCGGAGCTTCTAGCCCTAGTGCAGCCATTCTCAGCCGCTTAGCAAGCGCTTTGGGGATCACCCTATCTAAACTGTTTGCAGAAGCTGAGCTCAATCAAAATACACATGTAATGGTCTCAAAAAAACAACAGCAACAATATTGGACTGATCACCAGCTGGGCATTACTCGTTGGTCAATTTCTCCCGCTGGCGCAATTCCAGAGATGGTTAAAATTGAAATTCCAGCATCAGGTCAACTCAATATCCCTTCAAGCGCATACGAGCATCTCAGTGGTCAAACCATTTGGCTTTTAAGTGGGCAACTTGAAATCCAAGTTAATACGCAAGTCTTTCACCTAGAAGCTGGAGATTGTATCGCACTAACAGCTCCCGCAGATTGCCACTTAACCAACCCCAACGATCAACAACCTTGTGTTTATATGGTGAGTTTTAGCCAGAAATAGAATACATGTGGAATGATCAGCATATACTTTCAATTTAATGCAACTCATCCCATCTGTTGGTTCAATAAAAATAATATTTAAGCATTGGAGCCAATTCCAAGATGTAATAGTGGATATGCTCGACCTTGGCTATCGAGTTCTGAGCGCGCTGTTATCTGGAAACCAAGATGTTGATAAAATCCAATTGCCTGCTGATTTTGTTCATTCACATCAATGCTGAGATTGGGATGTAGCATTAAAGCATGCGATAACAAAAACTTTCCAACGCCCTGTCCGCGAGCTACTGCATCAATAAATAATGCTTCCATATGCCCTTCATGCAAGAACATAAAACCCAACGGCTGGTTATCCAAATTTACAGCAACCCATACTGGCGTTTCTGTAAAAAAGCCGATGACTTCTTTTTCGATCTCGATACGATCATCTGGCTTCAAAAAATGATGAGTTGCATCAACAGAGCTTTTCCAGATTGCAAGGATCTGAGCACCTTCATCAGGACGTGACATACGAATTTTTAACATTTTTTATCTCTACATCTACATTCAAAATCTGACAAAAATTTTCTCTAAAAGAAATTAATTTAACACAAGAAAAATACTATAGTACATAAATATTCACAATAGTGTTTTTAATAACATAATTTCTATTCAAATATGTTGAGATGGCATAAAAACAATGCGTTAAATCACTGGCCTCTTCATAACACCCCTAGCCATATGATCACAAAAAATAAGTCAGTAACTCTTAATTCAAACTACAAGTAATACTAGTAGTAAAAGAAGTTAGTTTTAGAATAACAATAGGAGATAAAATTCAGACAATAAAAAAGCCCTTGTTTTCACAAGGGCCCTTCTATTTATTTGGCAGAGGATCAAGGACTCGAACCTTGACGAACGGTTTTGGAGACCGTCATGCTACCATTACACCAATCCTCTAAACTGCATGATTAGCGCCTAACAGGTCTAACCATAAAAAAAGCAAGATGTTCTTGCCTTTTAAATTTGGTGGGGGCGAAGAGACTCGAACTCTTACACCTTGCGGCGCTGGAACCTAAATCCAGTGCGTCTACCAATTTCGCCACGCCCCCCGATGGGTGTGTATATTAGAGAGAAACTTTCTCCATGACAAGCCCTTTTTATAAAAAAATCATGTCTATGAAACCTAATGCTTTTTTAATATACAACTAAAAACAACAGACGTAAAAAAAGGACTTTTAAAAAGTCCTTTTCAAATTTGGCAGAGGATCAAGGACTCGAACCTTGACGAACGGTTTTGGAGACCGTCATGCTACCATTACACCAATCCTCTATAACCGCATGATTAGAGCCTAAGAGACTCAACCATAAAAAAAGCAAGATTAAACTTGCTTTTTAAATTTGGTGGGGGCGAAGAGACTCGAACTCTTACACCTTGCGGCGCTGGAACCTAAATCCAGTGCGTCTACCAATTTCGCCACGCCCCCGATGGGTATGCATATTAGAGAGAAACTTTCTTTATGACAAGTCTTTCTCGCAAAAAAACCACTCAAATGAACATATAATATTCAAATCAAGGTGTTATGTTTACTTTTAAAGCAAATTGATGGCATTTAAACTGCTTTTTACCGCTTCAATAGAGTTAAATCGTTGTTGTACATGCTTGGACAACAGGCCTGTTAACACTGGCAAAAAGCATTGTAATCTTTCTGGAAGCTGAATGTGTAGTTGCTGACAATGCAAGATCGCCCATTCATGATAACTTTGAGCCTGTAATTTAGTTTGCGTCAACCATTCATAAACAATAATTCCAAAAGCGTATAAATCGCTTTGAATACTCTTCCCTGCCCCATGAAACAGTTCTGGCGCCATATAATGTGGTGTTGCATCCAGAGTTTGAATGGATTGCCCTATTCTAAAAGTCTGTTCAAAGTCGATCAGCTTGCAAGCGTTAGCGTGAACACGAAAATGCTCTGCCTTTAAATCCCCATGAATCCAGCCTGCTTGGTGTAAACCATTCAATGCATCTAAAGCTTCAACGATCTTTTGTTTAATGAATTCAATGTCACAGCTATCCGAAAGTGGTCTAAAGAATTCTTTTGCAGCAACGGTGACCAATCCAATTTCATCACCAGTACAATTTAGTTGCTGTTTAAAAGGATTCAGTTGAATGATCTGATGGGGCAATAAAAAGCCTTGTACGTCTTGGCGATGCTGATAAAAATCTAGCTCGCGCAATAGCGCCTGTTCAAAGCCCTCATGTGTATTTGAATGATGAAATTTAAGCCAGTAACGCTGCTGATGAATTTCAAAGCGATATAAGCGTCGCCCAAAGGCATAGCTTTGGGCTTTGGTCACTAATGCCAAGTTTTCAAGTTCAATCTTGGGATCACAGATCCACGTAGTAAAACTCATTCTGCTGCTTTTCTTCCTGCTTTCGCAATGATGTTAAACAATGCTCAATGGTTTTACCAATCCTTGCATGGGTTTCAATTGCAGATATTTTAGGCCAGGTCGCCCGCTCACCCTCTCGCTGCAATACTTTGAACAGTTTTGGTCGTGGATTTTTCAACATATAGCTATAGTGCCGCAAACCATATTTGGCAATGATGTTTACATCACCATAATAGCGCTGCCCCAAAATGCCATAACCATGATCCAAAGCGCGACGGATCGGGAAAAAACTTCCTGCATAGTTACGTGTCAGATCCATTACTTCAAGTGCAATGGCTTTGCCTTGGCGACGTACAATCCGCTCAGGCCAACTCAATACATCTCTACGGAAGCGATCAGAATCACTTTGCATAAACGGCACAATATGCGGATTGACCTGACTGGCGATGGTGTAATTAATATTATACAAGCGAGCCATTTTTTCCTGTGGAAAATCACTGCGCATACTACCATCCACCCATTTGGTGTTAGCAAGATACGGCGTATGTTGCCCATCATAACGTTTACTGGTTAGATGCACAGGGGGAAACAAGACTGGAACGGCACAGGAGGCCAGAACGGCACTCCAGACCAACACATTCGGCGCGGTCAATGCATTCATGATCCGTGGGCTTTGTGCCGTGTTATACGGAGCAATCACAATATTAATATGGCGCTTGGACTGCTGATAAGCTTCCGCAAAAGTCACATCGCCCAAGTTTTGCATCAGGAATTGTTTTAAATACATGACATCCGCAATACCGCCATGCCCTCTGATCAGTTCACTCACTTTTCGGAACTTGAATGCATCACTAAAGAAATGTTCACCTTTGAGCAAATCAGGAACCTGATCCGATGCAGAGACACCCAGCATACCGGTCATGATTGCCCCAGCACTAGAACCCGATAACACCCGTGGCATTAAATCCTGCTCTAGCAAAGCCTTACACACACCAGTGTGAAACAGACCCAAAGTTGCGCCGCCAGAAAACATCAAGGCTGGCTGTCCATAAGCAGTCTGGCATTCTTCAAAAAACTGGATTTTTTCCTTTAACTGAAAGGTAATGCATTCACTGGAGGCAAGATAACGAAAACAATCGCTCATTTCCTCGACATAATTTTCAATAATCTTTTTTGTTCCAATATAAGTCTCCGCAAATAACATCGGATGACCAATATTGGCAAAATCATAGGACAATCCTTCTCTTAATACATAAATCAGATCCAGTGTCCGATGCTGGGTTCGATACTTTTTTAATAAGTTATAGCGCTTTGACAAAATCTCTGCATCAAAATAAGGCGATTCATTGTCATATTTCCATGCTTCATGGCCTGAGTCTTCATCCAGTTTTAGTGCAATTTCTTTCCATTCATCATAAGAGCTTGCATGTCGTAAGTGTTCCTGCAACACATCAACCCTATGCGACTGATATGTATTCTTTTTTTCTTGAACTCTATTAAACATTCGCGTTCCTGATTTTCGGCATATTTTTTGAATTCTTGCACCTATACAATGCAAAAAGCTGCCGTAACAATCAAGGGTAAAATCGATTTATTTCGATATTTCTGATGATATTTTCTTTATTTCAGTAATAGCAATGTTAGTATCCCTATTCATCATTAAGTTGGTTTGTATTTATGGCTATCCTTGATTTACCAGAATCTATCATCCAGTCCTTATCGAATGTTTTAACACAGCTTCAGCAAGTGCTTCCTGCTCCGAAACAACCGACAGATTTCTCTGCAATTGCGTTTCGTTGGGAAAATCAGCAGCTGGTCGCAATACAGCAGCCAAAGAAGATGTATCTGGAAGATTTAAAAGGGATTGAACGCCAAAAAGACAAGATCATCCAAAATACCTTACAGTTTCTGAACGGCTTACCCGCCAATGATGTATTACTTACCGGCTCGCGAGGCACAGGAAAGTCCTCGATTGTACGTGCCCTCCTGACTGAATATTCAGCGCAAGGTTTACGTCTGATCGAAATCGAACGTGATGATTTATCTGATTTACCTAAAATTCAGAAACTCATTGAAAATCGTCCCGAGAAATTCATTGTCTATTGTGATGATCTGGCGTTTAACGCTGAAGATGAAAATTATCGTAGCCTGAAAAGTGTATTGGATGGCTCACTACAATCAGGTTCAAGCAATTTTATTATTTATGCGACCAGTAATCGCCGCCATTTATTACCTGAATTTATGCATGAAAATACGCCTGTGCAAAAAGTAGATGTACCGCAATATACTGAACTACATCCACAGGAAGCGATTGAAGAGAAAATTTCACTCTCGGATCGCTTTGGCATGTGGCTTTCCTTCTATCCAATGGATCAGCAGCTCTATCTACAAATTGTAGAGCACTATATTGTGAAAGCTGATCTTGAATATAACGACTTGGTCCGTAGTGAAAGTTTGAAATGGTGTCAGGCTCGTGGACAACGTTCTGGCCGTGCCGCCTATCAATTTTCAAAACACTGGATCGGCTCACAAAATCTGGAAAAATTGTCCAACAAAGCATCTGCATAAATGTCCTGAAAAGCCGTAGCTTTGTCCTTATTTCCGCTTAGCATGGGCAATTGTTTTTCATAACCTACTTTTCAGCTTCGATAAAGTTTAGGAAACAAGATGAAAAAACAGTTGCCTCCCACTTCCCTCACCAGCAAAATCATGGGGAAAAGCCTACTCTTGGCGCAGGGTACATTAGATCAAGCAATTCAATATTCAACCCTGCCATTTTCCCAGCCCGACATTATCCGACCACGTACACAAGAAAAGTTCTATACATGGACACATTATGGGATTTTCTTTCCACTTCTGCCTGAACCACATCGTTATTTAAATATTATGATTTTGCTCGGCACACCTGGCGCGCTGGCATTCGACCATGATGATATTACTTTGGGTGATCCAAGAAAAACGGCAACATTCTTTTCGAGTACAGCTGCAATCGACGAGCATCTATTAAAAGCCTACGTCATTCCAGAAAATACCAATATTCAAGACAATGGATCAATCATCCAACTTGGAGAAGAAGTTTCAATTCAAGGGACATTACCCTATATTCAACTCAAAGGCGCTTATCACGGCTTAAGTTTTGAATTTGATCTGGATGTGAGCGATCAGGTTTCATGGTTTATCAAAACCCCGATTTATGATCATTTTAGTTTATTGGCAAACTTTAAAGGTCAGCTTGAATATCAAGGTCAAGTTACCCCTGCTGAAGGCTTATGTACCTACGAATATGCACGAGCAGCAGGTGCACATGGTGTCGTGAAAAAGCTGCTCCCAGAAGCCTATAAATTACCGCTCGATTTTTTCACTTATCAAATCATTAATCTAACTGAAACAACTCAGCTACTTCTGACCAAAGCCGATATTCTTGGGCAACCTGCTGCCTATACTTTGCATGTCCGCTACACCGACCGACCTGCTGAAATCTATACCAATGTTGAATTTAAGGTCATCAGCAATCAGCCGAATGCTCATGTTTCTCCAAGCGGTAAGAAAATGCGTCTACCGCAACAATTTATCTGGTCTGTCAAAGATAATGCTGATCAGAACATTTTGAATATTACTGCGGAAATCGATAGCCCATTCCGTTATGGACATGGGATTGGTTATGCCAGTGCTTACACTTTTACAGGTGAATATTTGGAACAACCAGTCCAAGGACGTGGTTATATTGAATATATTGATGTTGAAGATCAAAGTTCATTTCAAAAATAAATCTATCTACACGTGTATAGCATCAATAAGTCTTTGAAATAATTCAAAGGCTTATTTGCTCTTTCACTTCTCACTTCGCTTCATATCTGGATAATATTGCTCTCTTCTTAAGCATTCATACTTGCTAATTAAGTAGTTTTTACCTAATATTAGGTAGGTCGGTATACATAAGTAATTTCTACAATGAGTTCTAAATCAGCAAAACAAAAAATTCTGGATGCAGCATCCACCTTGTTTTATAACGATGGCATCAGCAACACAGGCATCAATACCATTACAGAGAAAGCCAATGTGGCCAAAATGTCTTTGTATAATAACTTTGCCACCAAGTCAGATCTAATCACCTGCTACATCGAAGCACGTCATCAGGAATGGCTCGACTTATATGAAAAAAGAAAAGTTCAGATTAAAACACCCTTAGATGGAATTCTGGCTGTTTTTGATGCCTATCAGGATCACGCTGAATTTGCCTATGAAAAAGGTTTCCGTGGCTGTGGCTTATTAAATGCTGCCGCTGAGTTTCCTGCCCATAGTCCTGAGCGATTAGCTGTCAAAAACCATAAAGATGAAATTGAAGCAATTTTAGTAGGACATTTAAGTCAATTAACCAGCAATCCAGAGCGAGCCAAAGAACTGGCCCTGCTGCTTTCTTTTATTCTGGAAGGATCGATCGCCCGTGCAGGTTTAGAAAGCTCTAGTGATAAAGTATTTGCCGCAAAACACATGGTTCAGCGATTATTAGAACAAGAGATTGCAAATTGAATAGCTCAATCAACCTAAAAGCTCATTATGGCTTTATTGCGGTTTTAGTGGCCTCTATTTTATGGGGAACAACAGGAACTGCTGCTTCCTATGCACCGAATTTAAGTCCTTTAGCCATAGGCGCAATCGCAATGGGCGGTGGTGGATTACTACAAGCCTTATTGGCCCATAAAAATATCCGCAGCCACTTACCACAAATTCGCTCTTATTATCCTTTGCTTTTGATTGGCATGGTTTCGGTTGCTATTTATCCACTGGCCTTCTATTCCTCTATGCGGATGGCTGGCATCACGATTGGGACGGTGGTTTCAATTGGTTCAGCGCCTTTATTTACCGCATTGCTGGAAAAATTCTTTGATAAAAAAGCACTTTCTAGCCAATGGTTTATCAGTTTCATTTTTGGCGTAGCTGGGGTGTTACTGTTAACGATTGGAGAGTCTCATTCCCAAGGTACAAGCCAAAGCATTGCAACGGATCAGAAAACGATTGGTATTATTCTCGGACTGATCGCAGCACTGACCTACTCCTTATACTCTTGGGCAGCCAAAAAAATGATTGATCAAGGCGTTGATTCCAAAGCATCGATGGGCTTAATTTTTGGTTTTGGTGCTTTAATCCTATTACCAACACTGTTTTTTACGGGAACCAATCTGTTCGACGAACCCGTCAATCTATATGTCGTGGGTTATATGATGCTGATCCCTATGTTTCTTGGTTATCTGTTGTTTGGATATGCCTTAAAGACCATTTCAGCCAGTACCGCGACGACCTTGACGCTATTTGAACCATTGGTTGCTGCATTGTTTGCAGTGTTATTAGTTGGTGAGCAATTGGCACCAATTGGTTGGGTCGGTATGGCTTTGATTTTTGTGTGTTTGGCGGTGCTGTCTAAAAATAATTAACCGATTCGTAAGAGTCTTAAATATGTGTGAATGTCAAAAGGTAAAATCTTTTTTTGCATGTCCTGATGATTTTACTGATCTTTTCAGTTTTGATTATCAGGCAAGTTATAGCTTTCCAGAGTACTTCAAAGAAGAAATCCCTACAGATGAAGCCATACCTAATTTTGATTATTCTATTACGTCCTATCAATGTTCAGTATGTCAGCAATGGTGGTATTTTGAGTGCTCGCCCACAGAGAACCCATACCCAATATTCGGTATTAAGTTAGATACTAAAGATCATGTTCTATCTGACAATGAAATTAAAGCAGTCAAACAATTTCTGGCAGTTCTTAGCCACGACGGATTTTCAGCAGAGAAATGTATTCATCATGGGTGTACGAATTTAGCACTTAAAAAAATCAAAATGTGTGTAAACCATTTTATTTAATATCAAAAACCCCATCTAATATGGGTGATTCTGCATAAACTTGCCTATCGATGCAGAGCAAGACATTGTCTCTGCATCGAAAATAGAGCTTAAAGATTAATACTCTTTTGCCAACTTCTCTAAAGTGGTAAGCATTTTTCTCACTACACTTCTTTTATGATGCAACATGTTCTTAATGTTACTTGGATTAAAACCTGTCAGCTTTGCAATGCCTCGACTGGTCATATACTCACCCGTTTTCGCAAAGTGCTTTTCGCTTAACTCGGTTTTCGCATTTGAGAATCGAACTGCCAACTTATAATCATTAAACTCAGACCATGCACCCGTCTTATATTCATCCGCATCAAAGCTACCCTTCTGCTGAGTCGGTTTTTCTCGAAGAATATTATGCAAGCGATTAATGACAATTTTTTCTTCACTTTGTTCAATCAATTGATAAAGTTCAGTTTCTTCAAATGGTCGCCCTAAAGCGATATCTTTTCTATATTGTTCAACTACTTTTTCTTTTGATGCAACCTTCTCCTCACCTTTTTGAGTGAGGCATAGAATCTTGAATAAAGATTCTAGTCGGCCACATGTAAAAATATAAGAAATTTTCAACTTTTGTACTCCACAATGAGTTTTAGCTCATCAAAATAAATAATATATCCAATACTTTATACCATAGCGCCAGTTTCAAGCCTGCGCCATGTACATAAATCAAGAATCTGATTTTTAAATATGAGAATAGGCTAAACTGACCAGCAGCCTAGCAACCAGTAACACTGACCATTTGTATTTTAGGTTGGCTTTAACTCTGTCATCGGCCAACGAGGTGTCGTTGTGACCGCCAAGCCATCATGCTGCCCAGCCTTTAAACGCTGATAACCAGCAAAAGCAATCATGGCACCATTATCAGTACATAAAGCAGGTTCTGCATAGTAAACCTGTGCTTTAATTTTCTTCAATGAAGTTTCCAATTGCTCACGTAAGCGAACATTGGCACTCACACCGCCAGCAATCACCAAACGCTTAAGACCAGTTTGTTTCAAGGCCTTCACAGACTTCTTCACTAAAGTATCGACAAGCGCTTCCTGAAAAGAAGCAGCCACATCCGCATCGCGATTTTCTTCACCTAACTTTTTCAACTGCACAGAAACCGCAGTTTTCAGACCACTAAATGAAAAGTTTAAGCCTTGATGCAACATCGGACGCGGGAATTCAAATGCTTGTGCATCGCCTTGTAAAGCCAACTTCGCAATATTCGGCCCACCTGGATAAGGGAGCTTCATCATTTTTGCGACTTTATCGAAAGCCTCACCCGCCGCATCATCAATCGATTCACCCAGCAATTCATATTGACCAATACCGTAAGCAGCCATTAATTGCGTATGTCCACCAGAGACCAATAATGCGACAAACGGAAATTCCGGTGGAGTTTCCGAAAGTAATGGTGCAAGCATATGACCTTCCATATGATGTACACCAATAGCAGGTTTATTTAACGCAAATGCTAAAGTACGACCAAATAATGCACCTGTCATGAGCGCACCCATAAGGCCCGGGCCACGCGTATAGGCAACTGCATCAATCTCTTGCTTTGTGACACCACTTTGTTCAAGCAATTGATTAATCAAGGGAATCATTTTACGAACATGGTCACGCGAAGCCAGTTCAGGCACTACACCACCATATTCAGCATGCAGTTTGATCTGACTATATAGAACCTGTCCACGTAAGCCGAGCTCGCTATCATAGAGTGCTAACCCAGTTTCATCACACGAAGTTTCCAAGCCCAAAACAATCATTAAACTGCCTTTACAACGATCAAAAATAATATCTGAGCTATTATAGACTTGTGATCTGAGTTGTAAATGAGTAAAATACTGACCTTCACTTGCGATCTAGTGCATAGTGCGTTAGATCTTATCCATAATCTTAGAGGATTTTACATGCCACAAGTTAAGTTGAAAGAAGGCGAACCAGTAGACGTAGCTATCCGTCGTTTCAAACGTTCATGCGAAAAAGCGGGTGTTTTAGCTGACGTTCGTAAGCGCGAATTCTATGAGAAACCAACTCAAGAACGTAAGCGTAAAAAAGCTGCTGCAGTTAAGCGTTATCAAAAGAAATTGACTCGCGAATCTGTACGTACTACTCGCCTTTACTAATTAATTTGTGATTGACTGCTGAAAATACTATGAATACTTTAAAAAACCAGATTACTGACGTGTTAAAAAACTCAATGCGTGCCAAAGATATGGCAACAGTAACGGTTATTCGTGGTGTACAGGCAGCAATTAAGCAAATCGAAGTCGATGAGCGCATAGAGCTTGACGATGCTCAGGTTCTTGCGGTCATTGAAAAGCAAATTAAACAACGTAAAGAATCGATCAAGGCCTTTCAAGGCGCTGGTCGTGATGATTTAGCTAGTAAAGAACAAGCCGAAGTTGAGGTTATTTCTCAATTTCTACCAGAAGCTATGACTGAGGAAGAGCTTGATTCTATCATTGAGCAAACGATTGCTGCTCAAGAAGCTACTAGCATGAAAGATATGGGTAAGGTGATGAATTCTCTACGTCCGATCATAGCCGGGCGTGCCGATCCTGCACAAGTCTCTTCTAAAATTAAAGCAAAATTAAGCTAATCTGCTTAACTTCCTTTCTATTCCCCTGCTTAATTTAAAACTGGATTCATTTCAACAATGAACCCAAATTTTTATTTTTATTTAAAATCACACTGAACATTATATTTCGCAAGCATTTGCATCTCTTTCGATTCCGCAACCTGCTTGATTAGATCCTGCTTGGCCATACTCGCATATTGCGGTGGCAATGAAGAACGATTACGTTCAATTGCATCTGACATATCCTGAATATAACGTTGATTAATCTGGCAATATTTAGCCTGCTGCTCAGGCGTAAACTGTGTAAGTTGTGGATTTAAGCCACGTAAAAAACCACGAATATCCTGCGCATAGGCACTACGAATTTTATCCACCGCATTTACATACTGCTCAACAGATGCTGCTGAACTTGTCCCCACTGTGCTTAATGCAAAAATTAAAACTAAAATCTTTTTCATAAATGTTCTAAGTGCTCAGCAATTGCTTACGTCCGCCATCTTATCTCAATTCAATAAAATTTGGTTTATGCTCTAGAAAAAATTCTTGTTTCGGAGCAGGTAGCACACCTTCAGTCACCGTACCCAGACGTAAACGAATAATATTCGGCAAATCTATACGATAGGAATAAAGTGGACTGGCACAGTTTTGGCAAAATACACGCGCCTTGTTAGGCGTATGAAAATATTCTTTCAGTTGCTCACGCCCAGAAATCAGCTCGAATTTACTTTGCTCAAGTGGACTGTTCCAACCTGCAATTGAACCTTGTGCCTGCTGGCAATGAATGCAATAACACAAGATGCTGTTTTCAATTTCCCCATGATATTGATACTGCACAGCACCACACAAACATTGCCCTTTAATCATTTTATTTTCCTTAATTTTTAAACTGGTTTTAGATTTTCATACGCCGTTCATCTTGCATTTGTTTTAGGCGTGACTCGATTTTGGCCGACATTGCCAAATTACCTTTTGCTAAACGCTGGGCATGTAGCATCGATTTAATCGCATTTTCCTCATATCCCGACCAATACTCAGCTTCTGCACGATAGCACAATACATTAATTGCCTGTAGGGATGAGCTTTTATCCAGATTGGTGGCGCGTTGTAATAATTGCCAGCCTTCAATATCTCTTTGGTTCTTATGAATAAAACGTTGCACCAGACTTTGTGCCTGAGCAATTTGCCCCTGTCGAATCAAGACTTCTGCCAGCTTATAGGACAATGCCCGATTTTCAGGCATAGTTCTTTGTACTGAACCAATGCTACTGCTGGCTTGCTCAATTTTATTTTGACCTAAATAAATATCTGTCTGAATCAAAGGAATCAGAATGTGATTCTTCAATTTTTGTTTTACCAGATCCAGATTTTGCTGCGCCTGCGTATAATCACCGCGCTCTAGATAGAATTTGCTGAGCGCCAGTTGTGCCGCGGTATTGTTCTGGTTCGCCAATGCCTGTAACTGGATTTCTGTAGCCTGATTGGAAACAACAGAGGTGTACAGTTTCAAGATTTCAAAATCTATGTCATATATTTTTGATTTAACTTTAGGCAGTTGATTGGCACGTAAACGCGCCTCACTCATACGTTCTGTGGTTAACGGGTGGGTATACCAGAAATCGGGCAAGAAACTCACACGGCTGGTCGCCCGATGCATGGTTTCAAAATAATCCGCCATACTTTGTGGGTTATAGCCAGCAGCATACATAAATTGCATGCCAATACGATCCGCTTCACGTTCCTGATTACGGCTGTAACTGAGCTGCTTGTCCATTAATGCAGCTTGCGTTCCCAGCATGACTGCCGAACCAGCATCGCCATCAGCCTGAGAGGCAATGGCTGCACCAACGATAATCCCTGCCAATGCCAATAAACCCTGCCCTTTGAATGCTTCTTGGGAACGACTGTAATGTCGCTGTGACACGTGCGCAATTTCATGCGCCATAACGCCAGCAATCTCATCCAGATTTTTTGCAGAAGTAATTAGTCCTGTGTTTAAGGCAAATAGTCCACCTGGTACGGCAAAAGCATTAATTTGAGGATCTTTGACAATCACCAGACCAATCGGCTGGCCTAACTGGGTCTGGCTTAAAATGCCTGAGAAAACTTGTAAAAACTGATCTTCTAGCCATGCATCCTGCACAGTTGGCATTTGACGATGCACTTCACGATAAACTTTTTCACCAATAAATTTTTCTTTTTGTTGGTCGAGTAAACCGATACCGCTGCCAATTTCGGGTACTTCTGTTTGCCCAGCCGTCACCGTAGGTAAAAAGACCTGAGTATGAGTAAGTTGAGTTGTGGCAAACAAGCCACATGCAAGCAGCAACGATCTCAAGTAGTTTCTCTATGATTTTAATAAAGAAATTTAATATAGCATTGAAAAAAGGAGAAATTTGCAACAATGTGTTATAAAAGGCAGAAAAATCCTGCCTTATTTTATGATTTTTGCAAGTGACACAAATGATTGGGGCTAAATGTAACGCTGATCGACACTGAATTTTTCAGGGAATTTTGCATTAATCTCGGCATAGAACGACATGATTTCCGTCATATCTTTTTCATAATCCCCTGTCGGATAAACAATTTTTCCCACGCCTGTCTTTTTCTTGGCATAGTCCATATAAGCCAAGGCAATGGGTACACCCGCCGTAATCGCGACATGATAGAAACCAGTTTTCCATTGCTCCTGTTTTGCTCGCGTTCCTTCTGGTGTCACCAACATGACCAATTTAGGATGTGTCTTAAACAGATTGCTCATGAGCTGAACCATACTTGGACGTTCCTGACCTTCCAGCTTCACACTACGATCAATGCCAATTCCACCCATCGCCCGTACAAAAGGGCCAAATGGAAACTTCATATAGCTATCTTTGATGGTGATACGCACATTAACGCCGAGCGCTTTTAAAGCCAAACGTGCATAAAGCGCATCCCAGTTGCTGGTGTGCGGAGCAGCAATCATGACACATTGATCAATATTCAGATCCCAATGATTGTCAATTTCCCAGCCCATTAAACCTAAACTTTGTTCAGCTAATTTCTCAAACACCAGACGCCCCAAGATGAAGTCACAAAGGGCGCAAGTGTAGCAATATTCACCAGTTTAAAAAGATCGACTCGTGCAATAATGCAGCAATCAAATGCTCAGCATTGTAAGCAATTATTCGAATTTTGGATTGACTAGATAACGCGGCGTCCGATCTTCTAGAGCCTCAATCAGGTTTTGATAAGCAAGATTTACCATCTTCTTACGTGTTTCGGCTGTTGCTGAGCCTAGATGTGGCACAGTCACAGCATTGGGTAATTCGAATAAAGGAGAGCTTTGCAAAGGTTCTTTGGTATAAACATCCAGCCCCGCTGCAAAGATTTTGTTTTGCTGTAATGCATCAATCAATGCATTTTCATCGACCACTGAACCACGAGCAATATTGACGAATACTGCATGTTTCTGCATGAGATCAAACTCTGCTGCGCCAATCAGCGCTTTCGATTCAGTATTTAAATCAACGGCGACCACGATAAAATCAGACTGTGCTAACAGTTGATCAAGCTCCCGATATTGGGCATTGAAGGCTTGTGCAACTTCAATTTTTTCACGGCGGTTATGGTACAAAATATTCATATTGAAACCATAAAAACCTCGACGGGCAATGGCAGCGCCAATATTTCCCAAACCAATAATACCTAAGGTTTTTCCAAAAACATCGACACCAAATTGTTCAGTCGATACGGTACGTTTCCATTGCCCCTGTTTGGTCCATGCATCCAGATATGGAATTTGACGCGCTGCGCTGAGCAATAATGTAAAAGCAAGATCTGCCGTTGTTTCAGTCAATACATGCGGTGTATTGGCCAACCAGATTTTTCTATGATTCAGATAATTTACATCATAGTTGTCGTAACCTACCGAAACGGTAGAAATCACTTTTAGTTTTTGTGCTGGCGCTAAATTGCTTTCATTGAGTAAGCGCCCTGCTCCAATCATGGCATCGGCATCGACTACTTCAGTTCGGATTTGTTCATTGATATCACCAAGCTTGGGATTCAGTACCACCACCTGATAATCTTGCTGTAACTGCGCTATAACGTCCTGGTCTATCTGGCTAAATACAACGACTTTCTTCATTATTAAATTCCGCTCTTTATTGCATGAGCTGCCACAACCGTCGTTTTAATAAAGGTTGAGCCAGCATTTCTTCCAAACTCGCTAAATGTAATATATTAGAATGCTGAATAAAGTCCAGTTGACCTAAGCATAATATTTTTTTACTGGTGGCTGTCGCGTCCAGAAAACCTTGAATATATGAAGCCAGTCCTCGGCTTTCCTGAAAAGCAGCCAATGGAAATGGCCATTTCAACTCGGCATATTGTCCCAGTCTGGCCTTTTGAATATTTTGCCATAACTGGCGCTGTGCATCGTTTAACTGACTGCTTTCTAATAAAATGGCGCAGTTTTCCAAGACATACATTTGCAATTCAAATGCTGGAATCTGGGCGGTGATCACGATCTGTTCTTTTTCAGCGACCGCTTCTTTAACCACAACTTCTGCAACGACTTTCGCCTGTTGAGGACGTTCAATTTCTGTGACTGATGCTGTCTGTGGTGTGACTTGGATCTCTTGCGCAACGGATGCAGTCTCAAAGGTAAGCACAGGCACTTGTTGAATTTCTTCAACCACTTGATCTCGCCATAGGCTGGGTGCAGTATTTTTTTGACATACGACTTCCCTAGGAATCCAGACATCTATTCCTAAAGTTGCTAATACGTTTCTCTGCTGCCCGATCATCTTACCTACTCATTGTCTACACTTACAGTCATTTTCAATACTGTAACGTCCGATAGTCTAACATAAACCGACCTCCTCGAAATGGCTTCCTTTTGCTCAATCACGCCATTACATATTCAGTCTCATACAGAAAAGTCACATCTCATTCATTTAGGCAAATATTCAATAAAAATAGGCAACCTTTCATTCGTCGGCTTTTAGATAATATTTCATCATTTTGTCGCTTTGACTTTTTATTACTGTTGTATCGAATGCTCAAATGAAAAGGTTGACTCCATTTATGCTTATTCTTTTTGCGATCGCTGTGATGCTGCTTATTGTGAGCAGTTTCATCTATACGCAACAACCCTTATTTGGTAAAAGCCCTTCTGGCGAACGCTTGCAATTGATTGAAAGTTCTCCCAATTATCGCCAAGGCCAGTTTCGTAATTTAATTGAAAAATCGGGGATGAGTGAAGGTTCCAGTATTGTGGTCGAACTTTATAAGACCTTTATCAAAACCATTCCACATCGTAATCCGATTGACCCTATTCCTTCGATTAAGACCAATTTAAAAACACTGAATCCACAACAAGATGTCATGGTCTGGTTTGGGCATTCATCTGTGTTCATGCAGCTGCATGGCAAAAAGTTTCTGATTGATCCCGTCATGAGTGGCAAAGCCTCGCCTTTTCCTTGGGGCACACGCGCCTATAAAGGAACGGATATCTATCAGGTCGAGGATTTACCCGATATTGATTATTTACTGATTTCGCATGATCACTATGACCATCTGGACTATGACACCATTGTTAAACTCAAAGACAAGGTCCAATATGTCATTACAGGTCTGGGTGTAGGTGAACATTTCGAATATTGGGGTTATCCGCGTGACAAACTGATTGAAAGAGACTGGGGAGATAAAATTGAGTTCGATGATGGCATCCGTATTATCACTGAAACGACCCACCATGACTCAAGACGGGCTTTTGACGGCGGTAAAAACCTTTGGGTGTCCTTTGTGATCCAATCGCCTGATAAAAATATTTTCTATACGGGCGATGGTGGATATGACCAGCACTTTGCAGAAATTGGCAGGAAATACGGGCCATTTGATTGGGCCTTAATGGAAAATGGTCAATACGATCCAGCTTGGCGCTCAGTCCATTGTCATCCGGATGAAGTGGCTCAAGCCACAGAAGAACTGAATGCACGCAATATGATTCCTGTACATCATTCAAAATTCAGCTTAGCCAAACATGCATGGAATGAACCGATTACCCGTATTGTCGAATATTCAAGAACACGTAATTATCGCCTTGCAACACCAATGATTGGTGAACTGATTGAACTCGATAATGAACAGCAAGTCTTTCAACAATGGTGGAAAAATATTCGTTAACTGAACCTGTTTCATCCAGCCTCATTTCCATGAGGCTTTTTTATTCCCCCCCTATCACAGACATTTTCACAGCTTCGTCAGATTAGGCAAACAACCCTGCATTTCAGGTAATTCTCCCGTTTAACTTTAAGCTTAAATAGAACCATCAACACTCAAGAAGATGAGTCATAAATACCTATTTTCTTGGAAAATTATTTATATCGTTGGGAGTCCAAAATGAAACATGTGTTAATACTAGGCGCAGCAGGACAAATTGCTAGATGGGCGATTGAGATGTTGGCAAATGAGCCTGACCTCACACAAACACTCTTGCTTCGTGATGCAAAAAAATTAGGCTCGGATTTACCTGCAAATGCCAAGCTTATTGAGGCCGATGTGTTGGATCTGGAACAGCTAAAACAGGCGATGCAGGGACAAGATATTGTCTATGCAAATCTGGCGGGTGAATTAGAAGCACAAACGCAGAATATTATCACTGCAATGCATGCAGCTAGTGTAAAACGTATTATTTTGATCAATTCATTAGGAATTTATGATGAAGTCAAAGGCAAATTCGGTGAATGGAATAACAAGGAAATTGGTATTTATCTTGGTCCGTATCGTAGAGCAGCAGATTTATTAGAAACTTCTGATCTGGACTACAGTATTTTACGTGCAGCGTGGTTAACGAATGAAGATGAAATTGATTATGAAACAACTGAGCGTCATGAAAACTTTAAAGGTACGGTCGTTTCACGTAAAAGTGTAGCTGCGCTGGTGGTGAAAATTATCCAGACACCAAGCTTCGCCTCACGACAAAATTTAGGCATCAATAAACCGAACACAGATGCAGATCGCCCCTACTTTATGTAAAGGGGTAAAAAGAAACCGGACAGGCGTTGGAGCATTGTCCGATTCTGCCAAAGGAGCAGCAAAAGGAATAGGAAATTTTAAACTGCGATCTGCTGCGCTTTAAGATGAGCATCTTTTAAAGCATCTGTTCTTAACGCCGCCATATCCAGACCTTCAGCATAGATAAAATCAACCTGATGAATTCCCATCAAGCCTAAAACAGATTGAAGATAAGGTGTTACCACATCGGTCGCTTGCCCAACATGAATCCCACCGCGACTGCTCATCACAATGGCTTTTACCCCTTCTACCAAGCCTTGCGGATAGGTTTCTGTATATCTGAAGGTATGGCGGGCACGGGCAACCAGATCAAACCAGTTTTTCAATTGCGTCGGTACATTCAGGTTGTACATCGGTGCACCGATCAGCAATAGCTCAGTTGCCTTAAGCTCAGCAATTAATTCATCCGATAATTGAATAATTTCCTGAATTGACGTTGAGACATTTTCAGCACCACGTAAAGCATGGAAAATTTCAGCATCCAGTACAGGTAGATTTAAAGTGGTTAAATCGCGAACAATGACCTCATCTTGCATACCATTTTCAACACGTTGCTTTAAAAATGCATCAATTAAACGATTGGTTTGCGAGTTATCACCCATGATGCTCGATTTTAATACCAACACTTTCGCCATGTTTGTTCTCTATATCTTTGATGACGTCATCTTACTACTATATTTTATTCACCAGTAGTGATACTATTTCATAAAATTGATTCCAAAAACTCCACAATAATGCAAACAGAACTCAGCACGATTTCAATCTTTGTCGCCGTTGTTGAAGCTGGTAGCTTTTCCAATGCCGCAGAACAATTACATCTGACCCGTTCAGCGGTCAGCAAAAGCATTGCCCGTCTGGAAGATCGTCTTGGTGTCTCTTTATTTAAACGCACCACCCGCACATTAAGCTTAACTGCTGAAGGCACCTTATTTTATGAACACAGTCGTCGGGCCTTAATAGAAATTACTACAGCGGAAACCTTGCTGGATCAAGGTAAAATCAGTGCCACAGGCCTGTTAAGAATTTCAGCCCCTGCACTGTTTGGGCAACTCTATATTGCGCCCTTGATGGTTAACCTTGCGCAACAACATCCAGACTTACAAGTTGAGCTTTCTTTAAATGACCGAACTGTGGACTTGGTTGATGATGGTTTTGATCTGGCCATCCGTATTGGGACACTGCCAGATACCACCCATTTAGTCGCAAGGAAACTTGGGGATCATCGCATGTTACTTTGTGCGACACCTGAATATCTAAAGTACTCTGGCCCAGTAAATACACTGGACGACCTACAGCAACATACCACCATCGCCTATTCTTATTCGGGACATCTGCAAAAGTGGTATTTACAAGATGAAAATAAACAAGCTTATTCCCTAAAGCCCAAAGCCAAATTTATGCTCAATGATATGCAAGCCATTAAAAAGACGGCTTTATCGCATCATGGCATTGCGTGGTTACCAGACTGGCTCATCCATACCGAACTCCATGATGGTACTTTGCTACAAGTATTGGAAAATTACTCAAGTATATATTTCCCGATCCATGTGGTATGGCCGAACTCGCCTTATATGCCGCTCAAGACTCGCTTGGCTATTGATGAATTCGTCGACTGCTTACCGCAGCAACTGACCACGCCAATCTAAGGACTTTCCATAAAAAAGACAGGATAAACCTGTCTTTTTGCTTCACTTAAGGATTAAAGGTGTTGTTTAAAAAACGGAATGACTTTTTCTAAAGCTTTTGCTACAGACTCTGGCTGATCATACAATTCATAATGCGATGTATTTTCCAAAACCAAGAGTTCTTTCTGCTTTGAAGCGGCACGATTAAAAATTTCATAGCCATCCCGATAAGCACCAAACGCACCTGGCTTATCTCCAATCACGACCAAAATCGGTTGAGTAAGCAATATTTCTGATAAATGAAATGCATCCCACCCCAATGCCACACTCATCCGTGAAAATAAAGCACGGGTTGTACCATTCGGCTGTTGCCCTCGTGATGTTTTGTAGTAATCCGTTGCTTCTAATGGGTCGATATCGGTGATACCAGCTTGTTTACCAGCCTCCACTGAAGCAGGAAGAAAATCATTGACCAAGTGTACCGCACCATGCGCTTCAGCGGTACGCTGTTGTGCAATAGCATCAAGGCCATCAATTAAAGCCTGCCCTGTACCGCCATAGCCTTCACGCATCATCCGACCAAAATTTACTCCTGTAATTGAGGTAATCGCTTTAAGACGACGTTCAGTTAATGCTGCATTTAGCACATAAGCACCACCACCACAAACGCCTAATGCACCAATACGGTTTTCATCCACGAACTCTTGTGTGACCAGATAATCCACGGCATAGCGAATGTCTTCAACGCGATGATATGGGTTTTCGATAAATCGTGGTTCTCCACCACTTTCCCCTTGAAAAGAGGCATCCAGCACTAAAACTACAAAACCAGCTTCCGCCAAGGCTTGACCATACACATTGCCTGAGGTTTGTTCTTTACAGCTTCCGATGGGATGAACGCTGACAATAGCAGGATATTTCTTGCTTCGATCAAAATCATTGGGAAATAAAATATTTGCTGCCGATTCCCATGCCAAATTTTTATATTGAACTGCTTGCATGCTGAGTACCTCACCAGATGATTACGTATAACGAAAATCCGTGTTTTAGACTGGATTTTTGCTTTTCACGCAATGAGTATAGAATTGTAAAACCTGTTTAAATTGCCTATTTTGACGGGATATTTGCCTATTTTATTTATTCATACTGATTCAAAATTTAGTTATGATTTTCAAATAGATATAACAACCAGCGCCACCTAGTACGCTGACCCCTCATCTTCTCAAGCATTAAACTCTTTAAATCAGTTGTAAGTCCTGAATATCTCTTTGCGGTGCATTACCAAACAATCGTGAATATTCACGACTAAATTGCGAGGCACTTTCATAACCGACCAATCCAGCAGCATGTCCAACGTCCAGATGTTGATTCAACATCAAATGCCGTGCTTCTTGTAAGCGCAATTGCTTTTGATACTGTAACGGACTCATTCCTGTAATTTCACGGAAATGCTGTCTAAACGTGGAAGGACTCATATAAGCCTGCTCTGCCAGATCATCCATCCGAACTGCCTGCACAAAATTCTGCTTTAACCATGTCACAGCCTTGGCAATCTTCTGACTGACGGAACCCGTCTTGATCAACTGGCGTAAATAAATAGCATTTGCACCAGTGAGCAAACTGATCATGATCTCTTGTTGCAAGATTGGATAAAGCTGTGGCAATAGAACAGGCTCATTCAACAAATTCACTAAGCGCTGAATGGTCTCAAGTAATGCATAATCAATCATTTGAACACCAAATGAAGGATAAACTTGTTCATTCAGCTTTCCCTGTCCCATCTCGGCAACCATTTCCCGAATCAGTTGTAGATCCAGCTGTAACATCAACCCAAGAAAAGGCTGATGTTTTATACTATTTCGTGTATGACTAATCACAGGAATATCAATTGTGGTCAACATCGACTGTCCAGCGGTATAGGTCAGAATCTGCTGTCCCACAATGATTTGTTTCTCACCCTGTAACACCATGCCTAATCCCAGCTGGTAAATACAATGGGTCGCTTCTGGTTCAGAACGGCGATGCAAGGACAAGGCAGGAATCGCAGTTTGATGATCGCCATCCGTTGTAATGAGCTGGTTGACGGTCTGCACTAAAGCCGTCATCACCTCATTCTCATCTTCATGAAACATCATGCACTCTTACCTCCACCTAACCATGCCTCAAGCTTGCTTTGCTTTAGCCTGATAGAGCTTGAACCAACCTTCTCGTACCTGTATTTCCTGCCATAAATGATTTGGAATACTCAAATGAGGAACATCAGCAGGATTGAGTTCCACCGTAATTTCGTCATATCGCCCCTGTTGGACCAGCTCAACCCAGTTCGGATTCATGACTAATGCTTTACCAATGGCAATGAGTGGTAAACCTAAATCCAAAGCCTGTTCGGCCTGCTGCGGTGTACGTAACAAACCCGCAGCAATAACAGGAATACGATTCGCAACGCGTTGCAAGACCTGTTGAATGGTCAACTGCTGCTCAAGATTGTGTTTAGGAACAGCGTGTAACACATCGGTTAATGACACATGCAAATAATCAACACCATCGGCAATTAACTGATCGATCAGCGCCAAACTATCGGCAATCTCTAAACCCTTGTCCTCATATTCCTCAACAGAAATACGATATCCCAAAGCAAAAGGACGTTGCGCATGTTCCCGAATAATGCGCTTCACTTCCCCTACAACGGCTAGCGGAAACGCCATCCGCTTCTCTAATGAACCACCCCATACATCGTCACGCTGGTTATACAAAGGCGAAAAGAAATTCTGAATCATAAAGCCATGTGCACCATGCAGTTCAACGCCATCAAATCCAGCCTCTATCGCCCGACGCGTCGCCTCACCAAAATCACGGATTAACTGTAAAACTTCATCATGCGACAATGCGCGACTAGCAAGCTGCTGATGTTTAAATGGACCTGCGCTAATGGCGACAGCACTGGCGCTCACAATATCCGCGTCAGGAATCAGATCAGGAATGGCTTTGATGCCTGCATGAAAAATCTGCAAGATGGCGGGTGCACCACCACTTTTAGCCGCTTGGGCCAATTGCGCCAGACTTGGTGTGAACCGATCATCAAAACCAGCAAATTCACGGGTAAACCCAAGTCCGCTCTCCTGTACATGTGTACAACCTGTAATCACCAAGCCCACGCCTTTAACACGCTCACGCATGTATTCAAGTTCCTGAGTTGAAATAGTACCGTCATCATTTGCCGACCATGTGGTCATCGGTGCCATAACAATTCGATTACGCAAACTCAATTCTGGAGTTAGTTGAAAGGGCTGGAATAATTTAGAATTCACGGAGGACACCATTATTCATATTGAATTGGGGATTTTTCAGAAGTAGTAAGTTGGCCAGCAACCTGACCAACTCCAAATAGCGAGAATAAAATCAAAAATCAGAATTAAAGATTGGCCTGATAGAATGGAATCAGCTTATCTAGCGCAATCTTGACGGGTTCAGGCTTGTCATATAAGTCGTAATGCGACCAACCTTCAACCACAACCAGTTCTTTATTGGTCGATGCCGCACGATTGATAATTTCAAAACCATCACGATATGCACCAAAACCACCTGGCTTACTTCCCACCACAACCATCAAAGGTTGAGTTAATAAAATTTCTGCCAGATGGAATGCATCCCAGCCGACAGCAACCGCATTGTGAGAGAACAATGTTTTATTTACACCATTCGGTTTTTCACCACGTGCCGTACGGTAATATTCAGTTGCTTCTAAAGGATCAATATCGGCATGATCGGCTTTTGCAGCTTCTACCGTTGGATAGAGACCCTGATCGACTCGAAGCGCTGCGCCTCTGGCCTCAGCCGTTCTTTGTGCTGCAATAGCTTCTAAAAATGCAATCGGATTACCAGCGCTGGCTTCACGCATAACACGACCATAATTTGCGCCTGTAATCGTTCCTACTGCTTTAATACGGCGTTCGGTCATAGCGGCATTGATCGAGTAACCACCGCCACCACAAATGCCTAAGACACCAATTCGGTTTTCATCGATATAGTCCAGTGTAACCAGATAATCAACCACAACGCGAAAGTCTTCAACACGTAGCGATGGATCTTCAATATAGCGCGGCTCTCCACCACTTTCGCCCTGAAAGCTTGCATCAAATGCAATCACCACAAAACCAGCTTTGGCAAGGGCTTCACCATACACATTGCCTGAGGTTTGTTCTTTGCAACTGCCAATTGGATGTGCACTGATAATGGCTGGGTATTTTTTGTTTTGATCAAATGCAGGGGGAAAATATAGATCTGCGGCAATATCCCAATAGGTATTTTTGATTTTAACTGCTTCCATTTCATCACCTCTTGAATGTCGGAAATAGTAAACAAAGAAGTCTTTGCTGATGTGATCAGTTTAGAGACTTGCTACAAATCAAAGTTGCCTATTCTTGAAGATTGTTTGCCTATTTTGAGGATTTAATGCTGTAAATCTTGACGAGGACTGTTGCCGAACAATCGTGAATATTCACGCGTAAATTGTGACTGACTCTCATAGCCAACCAGATCAGCAATTTGCTGCACATTCATGGCTTGCGATAAATCCAGCTTTCGAGCCTCCTGCAATCTCAATTGTTTTTGATATTGCAACGGTGTCATACCCGTCACTTGCTTAAAATGATTTCTCAATGTCGCTGCACTGATATTTGCCTGTTCGAAAGCAGTTTCTATACAGTTTTCTTGAAGAAAGTGATTTCTTAACCACTGGATTACACTAAAAATATTCTGATCTGAAGCCTTTGCTTTCACCAGATTCCGCAAATAACGCCCATGTTCGCCAACCAGTAAACGGATAATAATTTCTTGCTTGATCAGTGGAGCGAGTTGCTCAACCAGTGTCGGTTGCTCGATCAGTCCGACTAGACGCGTTAACGCATCAACCAATCCATGATCCATAGATTCAATGGAAAATGCAGGAAGATTTTTGCGTTCTATCCCTTCATCCAATGTCTGCACTGTTTCAATAATCAGGTTCAGATCCAGGGCGAGCATCATTCCCAAAAAAGGTTCATGGTAAGAGGCTCGGGTTACGCGACTAATGGCAGGCAAATCAATCGTAGTGAGCATCGTTTGACCAGCGCCATAACGATACACTTTATCGCGGATAAGGACCTCCTTTTGTCCCTGCAACACAATACCCAACCCAAGTCCATAGATACAATGAATGGCCTGCTTGGCGGTACGACGATGCAAAGAGAATCCTGAAATTTCCGTCTGGAAATCTTCAATTTGAACCAGCCCATCGACTCTATGTGCTAAACCTCTGACTCGTTCTGATATCTGATCGGACTCATCCATCGCAAAACCTATCCACTTAAATCTCTCAAGTTACAGGGCCTATCCTATATTAAATAGCTATAAACCTTGTCGCATCCGTTGAATATCCCGCTGGGGCGATTCCCCAAATAAACGACTATATTCACGGCTAAATTGTGAGGCACTTTCATAACCAACCAGCCCCGCTGCCCGTCCTGCATCAACATTCTGATTAAACATCAAATGTCGGGCTTCCTGTAAACGTAGCTGCTTTTGATATTGTAAGGGACTCATGCCAGTCACAGCACGAAAGTGCTGCCTGAAAGTCGAAGGACTCATAAACGCTTTATCCGCCAAATCATCCATACGCATAGGTTGTACATAGTTATGTTTGAGCCAGCTCACCACCTGATGGATTTTATGATGTGCCGAACCTGATTTCACCAATTGCCGCAAATAGATTCCATGCGGGCCATTGAGTACCCGCACAATAATTTCTTTCTGAATCAGGGGAACCAGATGAGGAATCATCACAGGTTCATCTAGCACTTTCACCAATCGCAAAAATGCATCGACCAATGCTGCATCGACTGACTCCACGGAAAATGAAGGATGATTCTGGTCAGATTCTATCCATAATTCTTGAGGCATATCCGCAATGACCTGATTCACCATTTGTAAATCAAGTAACAGTAAAACGGCTAAAAAGGGCTTCTGCGGTGAAGCCTGAACAATATGGGAAGTAACTGGCAGATCAATCGTGGTCAGCATACTTTGCTCTTCCGAGCATTGATAGATCTGATCCCCAATAACGACTTGTTTCTGCCCCTGCAAAATTATGCCAATGCCTAGATTATAAATACAATGCGCACTGTCTGTCGGATGTTTGCGACTATGAAATGAAAGCTGTGGAATGTCCGAGACATGATCGCCCTGCACCTCTGTAAAACGTGCAATTGCGTTAATCAGTTGCTCGGTCGGTATATGTCTTTCTACAGAAATCGCCATACAAGGTGTCTATCCCAATAAAACGTTAAATCAGAACCAATAATTTGATATTAAAGCACTTTAATTTATGAAATGTACGTTGCGTGATATCACTTTCAGCTTAATCAAGCTGGGGGCAAAGAGTATATAAGGATTTGGTAATACCGATTACGATTAGAAATATTATAAAACTCTCAGAACTTCATCCCACTTGGTCAAATAACTGGGAGATTTATGATTCTGGGTCATACTCCATGTTCGTCCATGCGGCGTAATTAACCGGCCTAAAGTCATGGCATCCCGACCAAATTTTTTATTGATCTCATCAAAGGCCAGTGACAGGTTCCTTCGGGCGATCAGCTCATCCGTATCGTGGAATAGATCAACGGCATGACTACGTTGTGGAATAATATCCAGTAAAATCACTTCGGCTTTTTTATAGCGGTGTCCTGCCTGATAAATACGGTCCAGACCTTGTTGCACGGCTTTCATGATCTCAAGTCGATCATCACTATAATCCGCTAGATACACCACCGTAAACGGACGATAGTAATTTTCTTTATTAAAGCGATTGGTACGGATACTCACCCCGACTGCTTTACAGAGTAAGTTCTGTTGTCTAAGCCGCTCTACCGCACGCAAGGTAAATTCAGTTAAAGCTCCGCTTAGGCTATTCTTATCTTCAATCGGCTGACCAAAAGAACGGCTACTCAATACTTGCTGACGATCAGCGATCACATCTTCAATTTCCAGACAGGCCATACCCTGTAATTCTTTCACCGTATTTTCCATCAGCACTGAAAAATACTTTCCCATCATTTTGGGATCAGCTTGTACCAAATCCATGACCGAGTAGATATTCATTTTTTCCAGACGTTGCCGAATCTTGCGACCCACGCCCCAAACTTCACCAGCAGGCATGTTTCCCAGCAAGCTCTCAATCACACAGGGATCTTCAGCCACCATATTACAGACACCGTTAAAACAGGAATGGTTCTTGGCTAAATTATTGGCAAGTTTGGCCTGCGTTTTGGAATAGCCAATACCAATACAACATGGAATACCCAACCATTTTTTGATTGTGTCTATAATCTGTTGGGCATATTCACTTAAATCATAACAATGTTGATAGGCTGTCAATTCCAAAAAACTTTCATCTATCGAATAAATTTCCTGCTCACAAGGATCGACGAAATTACCCAATATATTCATGAAACGGCGTGACATTTCCGCATATAAGGCATAATTACTGGAAAACACCTCAACCTGATGTTGCCGGATAATGTCCTCAATCTGAAATACGGGTGCAGCCATTTTAATACCGAGTTTTTTGGCTTCATAAGAACGAGAAACTACACAACCATCGTTATTGGACAGCACCACCACAGGACGATTTTCTAACTTTGGATTGAACACGCGCTCACAACTGACATAGCAGTTATTCACATCAATCAAGGCAAAAATACGTTGTGGCAGACTCATCGGCTTATCTCATCGGTTTCAGGTTGTAAGTCACAACGCCCCAGATCAGTAGCTCTTGGCCTTCGCTAATATAAATATCCTGATAGTCAGGATTCTCGGCTTTTAACCAGACTTTTGGTGGATTGAAATGATGATCAATCATTAAACGTTTTACGGTAAAGTCATTGTCAATTAAGGCGATAACAATATCACCCGATTTGGCAGATAAACTGCGATCCACCACGAGAGGATCATCAATATCAATGCCCGCATCCAGCATTGAAAGCGAATTTGCCTTGACGATAAAAGTAGAGTTTTCATTACGAATTAAAAACTGATTTAAATCCAGTGCTTGTTCAATATGATCCTGAGCTGGTGATGGAAAACCCGCTGCAACACGTTCCGTTGCAAGCGGAATATGGTAAAGTCGATCATTATTGGCTTGTACATTTTGTATTTTCAATGAGGAGGTCAAATCAGAACGTGAGCCTGTTTTGACATTATTCCGTAACCAGTTTTTGATGAAATCAACTTGAGACTCAGGTACACGAATCACTTTTGTTGGTTCACTGAACTGTGCTTTTCGTCCAGCATTAGCTCTGGCGCCACCATGTTCAAATTCCGTTTTTTTGGTCATATCCCCCCCTTACCCAAGTCTAAAATGCGTTAAAATAATTTAACTTGAAAAAGTTACAAATTCAAGTTGACGGCCAATTAATTTTGCATAACAATAAATCCCATAGATCAGATTTTGGCTTGTTTAACTTAGACAAGGACGTAAAACAAAGCAAATTAATGATTTAAATGAATAACTTATGATTTTTCAACGGTTGTTTAAAAGAGTAAGTTATTGATCTGATTCATAAATATTTCTGATCTTTCAGCAGTTAGGTTTTATTCAAATATTTTTGATGTGGAGACATGAAAAATGAACAATCAACGTGATGCTATTTTAGGTTATGCAGACGAACAACATGCATATTTTATTCGTCTGATTGAAAACAATACCGTACTTGGCAATAGCTATGGGCTCTTTTGTGAAAGTCCAGACAGCGAAAGTGCCGAGAGTATTATGACCACACTTTTCCTCAAGAAATCCTTCTGGTTAAATGGTTCAGAATTTAATGATATCGTGAAAGGCCTCAACCCAATTACTTGATCCAGAACACCCTGAAAATGATATTTGATTTAGAAAGAGCTTGGACTCCGCACATCAACCCGCCAGCTCTTTAAATCATCTCCCTTGCAACACCCGAGATATTGATAGAATAAAAATAATTGATGAAGAAAACGATATTTTTATGATCGGCAACAACAGAACCCACTTATTTTAATGCTAAGTGGGTTTTCTATAACAGAAATGGAACTTTATTAAATTTAAACGAATCTTTTATCGTCCACAGGTGCAACGAGTTTATAGATTTTTCCATCTGCTTCACTTTCAAACAGCCAATCTATATTTGGATGAATAATATGCCCTTCGACTTCGATATGTTCGACACGTTTAAAAAACGGAATATCCTGATCTTCGAGGTCATTTAACTGGGCCACGACAATAGACTCATTTTCTTCTTGATCTTTTACGATGACTGTAATCTTATCCATAACAGTTCTCCCAATAATCTTGTTCATAGGACTATGGGAAATTTTCTATAAATTGTCGATCAAATGGTTGTAACAAGAGTTATAAGTATTATAGTTTTATTCTTAAAAGTGCTAAATCATTGAAATTAACTCTAAAATTATGGATTTTATTAATATTTAATTAACCATCGGGTTACAATGAAGGGAGGAAACGTTTCAAAATAATTCCAAGCACAATGTAATCACTTCGATATCGATATTTCGCTTTATCGCGTTTTGAAGCCTCAAATATTAGATCCAAACTTGCTTGATCAAATCCCTTTGATACTTGAGCAACGGCTATTTGCTTGCCACTTCCTCCGTAGTATTTTTCACTTTGGCTTTTTCTAGCGGCTGTTGCTGCGGTTCTTTTTCCACATCATTTCTGAGCTCAAGATATTCCCGCGCATCCTCTCTACGATGAATACCGCCTAACTTTAAGGCTTGTGTATCCACTTCCTCATTAATATTGGCTTTTTTCACAGATTGTTTAATAAGCGATTTTTTACTTTTGTCCGTAGAGATCTGAGCAGCGGGAACAGGCTCTAAATTCTGTAACTTTGCAGATGCATCAGCAGCAAAAGTCACTGTTGATATAATAAAAATAACCACAGAACATAGTGTCTTTTTCATTCTCAAGCCCCAATAATTTTTAATTTTAGTGATGAATATTATCATGTTATGTTGTATCAATTGGCATAAAATTTAGCTTAATCTTAACCTAAGGCCTTCCCCTATCTTTCAATCTGATTCGACGAAAAATAACTTATTCAGCAAGCTTTTGTATTATTCATCGTGGTTCAAGCCATGATTTTTATAATATTTACAGCAAAAAGCATAACGATCTCATTTATCTACTAAAGAGATCCGCTGCTTATTCAATCAAATCAGATATTCTTGATTTCTTCTGCGAAGTCATCACTCCTAAAATAAGAGATAATTCTTTCGCCACTATGTTCATTTCGTATATCTAAAACGACATTTGGATCACTCTGGAACGTAAATTCAGGCGGAATATTGGCATGGATCGGCGCTAAGCGTTTTACTCCCCCTTCGGTAATCTTTTCAATAAAACCTGCAAGCCATAACACAAATTCATCTTTATGCTTGTAGCTCGGGATTAAACTGATATCCAGCGTCATGCGTCGATCTTTGAGTGGCTGCTCAAATCCGTCAACAAAATCAATATAGTTATAAATTAGCTTCAGATCTGTATCGACAAGTTCTTTACGGATTTGTTTAATAATGAGATTCAGACAATCTTGTTTATTGTCGGTAAATCTATCATTTTCCTTAAATTTCCGATAAATATTTTCAGAAATTCTTAAATATTGAGGCATTTCTATTTCCTTTAGGTGCAAGCTATTATTCTTATTTTGAGATGAAAACTATTTTTTAATTGTAAAGATTTCCACCTTACATGTAAGTAATACGAGAGTTCTGCAACCACCTACACATTTTTTAATAAAATTGGCTTTATTCATTTTATTATTTTTAGAGAAAACGCTAAGCAAATAATAGACTTAGAGCAAGTCTATCAATTACTTTGTAATGTAGCTTAAATATTAATTATAGGGGTTCTCTCGAAAGTAGAGTTGCTTCAAGATTTTTGAGAAATAACTCACCTTATCCAGATATTTCTTATCTGAGTAAATAACGCCTAGATTCAGGTTTACCTTAAAATCCTCTACCAAAACAGCCTCTAAATCATTGTTAGACTTCATATAATGATCAAAAAATGGTTTCGGCAATATACTTAAACCTTCATCATTTAAAATACTGTCCAATAAAAAATCTATTCCAAAGGCTTCTTTATTCACATCAAAACTTAACTGTTTTTCTTGTAAGACATCACTTAAAAGTTCTCTTAAGTAACATCCCTCAGGCGGCATGACCCACCCTTTTTTGCAGCAACTCTCTAAATCGCTATATTGTTTAACGCCTACATTTTTAGACACGATGACCAACGGTACTGCACCAATATTTAAAAAAGATAAATGCACTGGTAACTTGAAATTGGATGGCAACATGACAATCGCCAGCTCCAACTCCTTATTTTGCACCTGCTGGATCAGGCTTTGCGCTCTGCCCCCATAAATATCAAACTCTATTGAAGATTGAGCAAATTTATATTTTTCGTACAGGTACTCAGACAGACCATCCATCAAAGTAATTGAAATACCGACTTTTACTTTTTCCTTAGACAGTCCTATTTCCTGTTCATATACACTTTCCAGCTTTTCAAGTTGTCCAAGAATATAACGCGCCTTAAAATAAACTTTCTCTCCCAGTTGCGTTAATCGTAACGGACGACTTCTTCGATTAAATAGTTCTCCTTGCACTTTCTCTTCAAGCTGATTGATACGCTTGGTGATCGTGGATTGATTCACGTTCAACTCTTTAGACGTATCTGCCAAAGAAGAACTCTCGACAACATTGATGAAGGTTTCTAAATCTTTAATCTCTAACACTTTAATACTCATTAATTGCTTATGAAAATTTCGGATATTTCTCATGACTTCCTTATTGAAAACGTAAGAAAGCACATGAAAATTCGTTATCTTCAAGATAATGGTGCACTTAAATAAGATTAGAATCCGTGATTGGATACATCTTCCTATGAATGAGGATGGTAATTACCAGTTGCCTCTTCGATGGTTAGTCACCCACCGATACATTCCCTGAATATTTGGTATTTTCATCGTACTAAAACCTGTCCAGCTTTGTACTTCAGGACTAAATTTTACGTTTCGATAGAGTTGATCCCATGACTGTCCTGCACGAACCAAATCTAAAACTTGTTGATGTAAATCGATAATGTAATGACGGAGTGCAATCTGATCTGCACGTGTGGCGGGCGTATAATGCCCAACATCAATAATATCCACATCCTGATTGATCACCCAATTCAACGTATCAATCCAGCCTGTGTAATAAAAATCTAAAAAATCATTGTAAGGCATGCTCTTACTTTCGCAGACATCCGTACATTGCAACGCTTTATATTTTGGGAAAAGAACCATCACCATACTGTCGGAATGGCTAGGTGCAACATAATGTAGTAAGACTTCCTCACCTCCTAATGTGATTTTCATATCCTGATCAAAAACTTTATCGGGTAATGCAGTCGGTAATTTCTCTCCGACAATAGGTTCAACCGCGCGTTGATTTGCAATGATGGTTGCACCAGCATTTTTAAAGACCTGACCGCCACTGATATGATCCGCATGGGCATGGGTATATACCACATATTTCACAGGTACATTAAAGCGACTCTTGATCTCATCTTTTAACCAAGTAGATGTACATGTCATTGCTGGATCGATTACCAATGCACCTTCTTTGGTGATCAAGACAAGACCACTATGCACCGCTAGACCAGCACCTGTGGTATGACGATAAAGATTGCCCTTGACCTGTGTTAAAGCTCGGGGATTATCGGGACATGCAGCCGCAGTAAAATCCGCCAGCACGGGTCGATTCTGATATGCAGACTGATCAAAAGTTTTGCCATTATCATGGGCAGCAACTGAAGTGAATGCACATGACATCAAAAGAAACATAAAAACTTTATTTGTCAGTCTCTTACGCATCAGTTGATTTTTATATATACTCATTTATAAAAATCCCATCGATATACCTTTAAATAATTTAGCAACTTAAAGAAATTGACAGAACTCATAAAAATCACAATATACTGTTCTAAAAATAGCAACAATGATTTATAGGGCGAATGGAAAAACTCGACGATCTCTTATTATTTACTGAAGTTGTAGAACACGCAGGCTTTTCAGCAGCCGCGCGTAGCTTAGGCATACAACGCTCTAAATTAAGTCGACATATTGCTGATCTTGAAAATAGAATGGGCATTCGTTTGTTACATCGAAACACCCGAAATGTTGTATTGACGCCAGCAGGTGAACAGGTCTATCACTATGCTGTAGAGCTTAGACAAGCCGCACGCAATGCTTTTTCTGTCGCCTCAGACCTTTCCAGCACACCTCAAGGCACATTAAGGATCGGTTGCTCCTCAACGCTTGCTCAAGAAGCGATTGTTCCAATTCTAGGCTTGTTTATGCAGGAATATCCTCAAATACGAGTCATTATCCATGTCGCAGACAGCAATATCGATCTGATCAGTTCCAAGGTTGATCTGGTTTTTCGCATTACTTCCAAAGCGCTGGAAGACTCGAGTTTAATTGTACGTCCAGTCTGCGCGATTCCGATGATACTGGTCGCAAGTAAAAACTATAACAACGGTAAAGTCCAAGTAGAACATCCGAGTGAACTGATAGCCTTTAACTATATAACACTAGGGTTACATGAAAATTATGTATTAAAGGACTTTGTCCACAAAAATGGTGATGTCTTGAACTTGCAACTTGAACCCTATTTAAGCTGTGGAAATATGTCTGTTATAAAGTCTGCTGTTAAAAATGGAATGGGAATTGCTGTTCTTCCGCATTACTTATGTATTGATGAATTAAGAGAGAATCAGTTTATTGAAGTTTTTAGCGCTCACTCGCAATGGTCATCCCCTGATTCTTTAATGAATGCACTGCTTCCCACACGCCAAAATGTTTTACTCGTCACCAAACTCTTTCTGGATTTTGCAATGCCATTGCTGCGTAACAAACTTACTCAATTTGATTTTGATATAGAGAGTTTAAATACATAGACTTAAATCAATTTCACCGTGCGGATTCTCTGGCTTACAGAAAAAATGAAGGGGTTGTTTTGAGGTTATTGAACATATATGCGTCGTTATACTAAAACGATACTATAGATTCATATATTGCAGGGCTCCATGGAAATGAATTTATCTTCGCAAGAACTAGCAGTCGATAGTGCTGTTCTGGTCAGTTTAATCAAACATATTCTAGATAATGCGGCGATGTTTCAGACCAGCCGCTCAGCTTTGCTCCTTGCCAGTGGCCTTGACGAAAAATTACTGATTGATCCGAATGCCTGTATTCCCCTGTACTATCTGGAACGTATGGTGAATTACTGCTATCAGCTCAACCATGATCCTCTAATTAGTATCAAACTGCTACAACAACTCGACCCTACTGCTTACGGCGTATTGGGACATTTAGTACCACTAAGCGGTACATTGGGTGATGCCATCGAAATGATGCAGCGTTACCAGCAATTGATTGGAAGAATCGGTAGAATATCGCTAAAAAGAAAATCTAATCTGGTCTATTGGGGCTGGGATTGCAACTCCCAAGATCCGATCTTTGTGCGCTGTGCAACAGAATATAATCTGGGCTACTGGTCTATGCTGGTACGGCTGGTCAGGGACAATGGTTATCCCAATTTACTGGCAGTGCACTTTCATCATGAAATGACCGATAAAAATGATATTGCATTGTTAAGCATCTATGAGCAAACATTTCAATGTCCTGTCTACTTCGGCATGCCTGAATCAGCTCTCATTCTGTCAGATAAGGCACTCAACCTTCCACTAAAGACAATGAATGCTGCCTTATATGATAGTGTCGAGCAATTAGCGCGCAAACTTCTTGAACAAATGGCAATAAAAACCACCTTGATTGAACAGGTTAAGGCGCGTATTCGCCTGATGCTTCATCAAGGAAAATCTTCCAGAAAAATGATTGCAATACAATTAGGAATGAATGAACGAACTTTAAGCCGCAACTTACAACAAGAAGGTAAAACCTATAGTCAGCTTTTAAATGAAGTCCGTTTGGAACTTGCAGAAAATTATCTTCAAGACAAGAAAAATACAGTTGAATCAATTACTAGATCTTTAGGCTTTAACACCAGTCATTCATTTATTAGCTGGTTTCGCACACTAACCACTTATACGCCTGGGCAATATCAAAAAAATTTATTGATGTATAAAAAGAAATAACTCTAGCTCATGTATCAAGCTTAAGTTTGAGTCACACTATTTTCTTCTCTATATTTGCCCTAAAAACACAATGAGATGTCCTGCTTCCGTTATTTTGTCTTCTGTCATTTAAGCTTATGCTGGGTAGGCCTATCATTAGGAAATGATATAGATGCGTAAATGGATTGCAATCTATAAGTCTGGTGAATAGCCAACTCATTATTAGATCTTAGCCATCATCCTTTACAAATAAATTAAATTTTAAATAGCGCACATCCAATATGGAGAAAGAAATGAACATCAGGATGAATCAACGTTCATATCGCAAATTTGCCTCAGCTTGTCTATTGGGACTGTTTATTTCAGGTTGTGGAAATGATCATCAGTCCTCTTCGGACACCTCTCCTTCCAAAGATCAAGATTGGCCGACTCAAAGCCTGCCAGCAAGTGCAGCACTTAAGGTTGATGAAACACAATTCTTACCAACCCAGCTCATGCGTGAGTGGCATAAAGAACTCGATGCCTATGGTTTACGTACACCAGGTTCTGAATCACATGAAGCTTATACGCAGGATCTATATAAACGTTTGCAAAAAGCAGGGGTGAAAGATATACATCTTGAAGAAATCAAGATTAAAGTCTGGGAACCCACTTCATGGAATTTAGGGATTAGTTCTGGAATCAACCAATATGAAACCGTGAATGCATCTTATGTGCCCTATTCAGGCATTACACCCGCTCAAGGCACCACTGCTGAACTTAAATATTTAACACCAACTCAATTACAAAGCTTATTAACTGGGGCTACCTCTATTGAAAGTCTGGCAGCCGAGTATGCAGATAAAATTGTGCTTGTAGATTTTCCAACTCCCGCACTCACTGTAAACTTCTACGCCAATCGAGCAATAAGTACATACGACCCAGATCATACCCTCAACCCATCGGATCCCTATAAACGTTCAGCAAATGGCATGGGTTCTGTCATTAATCTGCTCAAAGGCTTTAAAGCAATTAATGCCAAAGGAATAGTATTTATTGCCAACGATGCAGGCAGTAAAGAACTTGCTCAAATTTATGCACCATTCTATGCCGAGGTTTATGGCTTACCAGGTTTTTATGTAGATATGGCAACAGGCGTCAAACTACGCCAAGAAGCCAATGCTAAGCATACTGTTCAAATTAAACTGAACGCGACAGAAAGAGAAGTGACGACCAAAAATATCATCGGTACCATTGCTGGAAAAAGCGATGAGCTGGTTGTACTGAATAGCCATACCGATGGTACAAATGGCGTTGAGGACAATGGACCAAATGCAGTCATTGATATTGCCCAGTATCTGACCCGACTACCTCAAAAGTCTTTAGATCGAAGTGTCATGATCATGCTGTCGACGGGCCATTTCTTTGCAGGCAGTGGCATCCGTAGTTTTCTGGATCAGCATAAAAATGATGGTATTGCGGATCGAATCAACGCTGCGATCACGATCGAACACTTGGGTATCAATGAATGGATTCCAAATGAGAAAGGTGTGCTCACTGCAACGGGTAAAAAAGAGTTTGGAGCTTTATTTACCTCTAATCAACCTGCTCTTGTCGAGTTATCAAAGCAATGGCCAGTCAATGCCAAAGCGGGTGCAACCTTTATCATGCCGCCATTACATCCAAATGGAAGCTATGCTGAAGATTCGGTCTGGCCGGGTGAAGGACACTATTTCTGGGGCGCGGGTGGTATTCCAACCATCAACTATCTCACAGGACCAGCGTACTTACTGAACTATGGTCTTGATACCGTAGATTTTGTTGATTTTGATTTGTTACATCGACAAACCGCAGCTTTTACCCAAATGACAATGGATCTAACACGCGTACCGCGTAGCGAATTACCAAGAAGATAAACCATTGCAAATTAAATAGTATTGAGTTTCTTCAATTATTCAATCTTAAAAATAAAAGGCATCAGATGATGTCTTTTACTATTTAAAGTCATCATTTTTATTGATGATTTTTAAAATCTTAGGCACTGTTATTTTTTATCTAAATAGCTTGAAAATTTACGGAATTGACAAAGGGATATCATTAAATAGAGCTTTGGATAGAAATGAGATACTGAGTAAAAAATCTAGACTTCTATTTTTAATTTATTCTTATTGAATTAAAATCTTGTTATTTATATTCTTTTAATGAAACAAGAATTTCATACCATTATTCAAATGTCCTCTTTCTATTGGCTTGTTTTATACAATATTGATTAGCGTCCCAAACATCTACACTCACCAAATATTTTATAAACAAGTTGCGCAGGTGCATCTAGCGGATAAACTTGTGTATCCTTAAAGTAAAGGATTAAACCATTATCCAGTACGGTCAAGATTTTGTTCTTTATTCTCAATATCACGCCCTTTTTGATTAAGCTATTTAGCTTACCGGCAATCACTTCATATTGATAAAAGGAAACAATCTGCCCTAATTTTAAAGTATTCGGATTAAACCGCTTATACTTTTTACATGTTTTACAAATCCATTCAATCATTAAAGACACCCTATAAAAAAGAGTGTTCATTATATAAAGACATCAACTAAAAAATTACCATTAAAACCATTTAAATTTAACAGTTAATGTATTTAATAAAAATCAGAAATAAGCCCATCATTAATTAATATAATTTCTTTATAAAAAACAACAAATCAAATACGCTTAAGTATCTTGTTTATTATATTTTTTAATTGCCAATAATTTTCGAACGCTTAGCTTCTAGGAAATAGGTAGATACAAATAAGAAAATTTAAATAATTCAATCGAATAATAATAGCAACAAAAAATTCCATGACTTTTGATCATGGAATTCATCTTATCATCGAGAATATAAGTTTCTCAGTAACTCAATTATAATTCCTCTATAAATCTATAGATACGACCATCTTTTGGATTTTCATAAAGAAGTTCCATATTTGGCAGAAGGATCTCTCCTTCAATTTCAATGTGTTCTATTCTTTTAAATAAAGGGATTTCTTGATCATTCGCCTTTCGAATTAAGGCAACGGCTATGTTTTCAGCCTCAAATTGATCCTTTACTTTGATTTTTATATTGTTCATCAAATAACTCCATTTTAAAAATTGAAAAAAGCTAAATAAATTAAAAAGATGTAATTGCCGAAAAAGCTAAAGGCATTGCAAAAAAAGTTAAAATAAAAGCAGCAGTTCGTTGCAAGTTACGTTGATTTAACCAAACGATTTTATTAGAAATCAACATGGTTCCAAAAGCAATCCATAAAAATGCAATTGGCGTAATCAGGGCTAAAAATGTTCCCATATGGATAAAATATTGATCTAGTTTCAACCATGCTGTATGTGGAAAGACGGCTGAAGCAAATAATAACGCTTTCGGATTAAGCAGGGTTGCAACAAATAATGCCTTAGATGTAATCAATGGCTGATTTAAATCTATTTGTTTTGTTGAGGTTAACCAAAGCTTTACAGCTAAATAAATAATAAAAACAGCACTAAATAGCTTTAATAACGGAGGCAACCACGGTACTAAATGGGAAACAGACTCCAGTAAAAATCCCCAAGTTGTAATTGCAATAAGATAGCCTAAAACCTCAGATGGGATTAATTTAAGTGAATGCTTTACACCAACCTGAATTCCAGATGAAGCCAATAATGTATTCGTTGGACCTGGTGTAAGTAAAATCGTAATGATCAAACCAATGAATAAAAATGACACCATAGGCAAATTCCTTTGCTAAGTTTGCAAGCGAATATCGCAAATAAAAACAAAGTTTGTCGACTAAAGGGTTGTAACGAAAAATGTAGATCTTCTTGTTAAATATTAAAAAACAATAAGTTAAAAGCAAAAACTAATCAGTTGAAACTTTCCTTAGTTCAGATAAATCTGTGATTAAAATCACAATTTAAAATTAAACTCTCTGCAATTTAGTTATATTTCACACAATATTTTGATTATTCAACAAAATTTAGCCTTATATCTGGTTATATATTTTTCTATTTCAAACAAATAGGGTGAATTCAGCCTGATAAAGCAGATTAGCATCATCAGGCCAAAAATTTTTGTAAGTTTATTAAATAAACTTAACGGATTGTGCCAATGATGCTATCTGCCTGACTAGTCGCGCCCTTCTCTACACTAATCTGAATAACGCCACTGCGATGCGCCAGTACTTGTACTTCCATTTTCATAGCTTCCATAATGGCAACCACTTGCCCTTCCGTCACTTGTTCACCATTTTCGACTTTCCAAGCGCTCATCACACCATTAATTGGGGCAAGTAAATGCTCGGCACTCACTTCTGGTTCAGCGGTTTGGGCTTGAACTGCGGTTGCTGGGCCTTGTGCAAACATACCTGCAGGTAAACCTAAACGATGTAACTTGCCATCAATTTCAATGTAGCTCAGCAACATCGGTTGTTGATGGTTCGGAATGCCGCGTTTAGTCGGTTTCAACTCTTGTTTAAAGTCATTTTCGATCCAACGCGTATGGACATTAAACTCATCGGTAAAATCAGGTTCATTGAGTACCGCACGGTGGAAATCTAAAACCGAAGCCACGCCTTCAATTTTAAATTGCTTCAAAGCACGTCTAGCACGAGCAATTGTAACTTCACGGGTTGGGCCAGTCACAATCAGTTTTGCCATGAGTGAATCAAAGTGGCTAGACACTAAAGAGCCAGTTCGAACACCTGTGTCGACGCGTACACCGTGACCAAACGGCGCTTCAAATAAACTCAACACACCAAAGGCTGGAATAAACCCACGCGCTGGATCTTCGGCATTAATACGAAACTCAATGGCGTGGCCTTGGGCTTTTGGTGTTTCTTTAATAGAAAGCACTTCACCTTGAGCCACACGAATTTGCTCAACCACCAAATCGACTTTTGAGGTTTCTTCGGTCACTGGGTGCTCAACTTGCAAACGTGTGTTCACTTCTAAGAATGAAAGTTTGCCATCACGACTCAGTAAATATTCAACTGTACCCGCACCCACATAGTTTGCAGCCTGACAAATGTTTTTTGCCGAGCTTAAAATTTGCTGGTAAATCTCATCGCTAATAAATGGCGCTGGCGCTTCTTCAACTAACTTTTGGTTACGGCGTTGCAACGAACAATCGCGTGTACCCAGTACCACAATATTGCCGTGCTGGTCAGCAATCACCTGCGCTTCCACATGGCGCGGTTTATCGAGATATTGCTCGACAAAACATTCACCACGACCAAAAGCAGCTTTTGCTTCTCGTACTGCCGACTCATAAAGCTCTTGAACTTCTTCGAGTTTCCACGCAACTTTTAAGCCGCGGCCACCGCCACCAAACGCAGCTTTAATGGCAATCGGCAAACCAAACTGCTTAGCAAACTCTAAAGCTTCATCTGCGTTATTGAGTGGATCTTGCGTCCCCTGAACCAACGGCGCACCCACCGAGGCAGCAATTTTACGTGCTTCGATTTTATCACCTAGTTTTTCAATGGTACTTGGTGATGGCCCGACCCATTTTAAGCCAGCATCAATCACGGCTTGGGCAAACTCAGCACGTTCAGATAAAAAGCCATAACCCGGATGCACCATCGTCGCTTTCGATTTTTTTGCAACTTCGATAATGGCTGGAATATTTAGGTAGGTTTCACTGGCAGTCGCACCAGCCAAGCCCCATGCTTCATCTGCAAGCTCGACATGCATGCTGCCAATGTCGTCATCTGCATATAACGCGACCGAAGCAATTCCCATGTCGCGGCAAGCATGAATAATACGAACGGCAATTTCACCACGATTCGCAATCAATAATTTTTCTGTATTCATCTTTCATTCTCAAAATCTGTAAATTCGGCAATTTTTTTAAATTTGATACGGCAACCTGCTGGAATCTGTGCCACCAAGTCCCAATGGTGTTTAGCAACAGAGCCAATGACCGGATATCCGCCCGTTAAAGGGTGATCATTCATAAACAAAACGGGTTGGCCGCTCGGTGGAATCTGCAAAGCACCAATGCATGTGCCTTCACTTTCCAGTTCATGGGTAATTTTGCGAGTTAAAGGCTCTGCACCTGAGAGTCTTAGCCCGACTCGATTGCTTTCATTGGTCACTAGCCATTCTTGCTGACAGAGTAGTTCAATACTGTCTTGTTCGAACCAGTCTGTACGCGGCCCCATTACAATATCTAGCTCAACGACTTCACCAGCTTGTGGCAAGTCGCTTTTACCCACTTCATTTACGCTAATGTTGGCTGCTTGAACCTGTCCTTTGTAAATGGTATCTCCAAGCTTTAAAGGCTCTGGCCCTAACACTGCCAAGCTGTCAAATGAGGCACTATTGAGTACTGGTTCAACGTCTACACCACCGCGAATTGCCAGATAGTTTCTTAAACCTGCTGTTGGTGGCTGAATTTGAAATTCATCGCCTTCATCTAAATCAATCGGTTGATAGCTTGCAAAGTCTGCGGTTTGACCATCGGCAAATTTCACACGAATGTTTGAAATAGCCCCAGCTACCGCAATAACGCCCGCATGCTGCATTTTGGCTTTTAAGCCACCATTTAAAACTTCAATGACTGGTGTATCGGTTGGGTTACCCACAATACGGTTAGCACTATGCATGGCAGACAAATCCATTGCCCCTGCAACCCCAACCCCAATATTGGTTTGGTTTAAACGCCCTTCGTCTTGAATAAGCATCTGTAAACTTGGCGCAGTAATCGTAAATAGTGGCACAGATTGTTTCGGCTCAACTGTACGCGTGATTTGCTGCGGTACAGCTACAGTGGTTGGCCGATGCGTAACATCTTCAAAATGAACGGTCATGCCCGGTAACAGCAATGCAGGATTTTTACGCTCTAAATCCCACATTTTTTCTGATGTTGTACCAATCAGCTGCCAGCCACCCGGACTGTCTTTTGGATAAATACCAGAGTATTTTCCAGCCAACCCCAAAGAGCCTGACGGTATCTTTTTACGTGGAACCGTTAAGCGTGGAATATCGGTAAAAGGCTTATCGGGACTGCTCATATACGCAAAGCCGGGCGCAAAACCAATAAAAGCGACATTCCACACGCTTTGGTGATGTTTTCTAATCACATCAGCAATAGACAGCCCTTGTAACTCAGCAACCTGAGCAAGGTCTTCACCGTCGTAACGAATCGGCACAATCACTTCTTGGTCGCTACGCTCAAATCCAGAATCAATTTTAAGGCTCTGAATTGAAGCAACCAGCATTTGAAAGTTGGTTTCGATCTCGTTAAAAAAAACCAAAATTGTTTTTGCAGCAGGGACTAAGTCTTTAATTCCATTCAATTGCGTATTTTGCAATTTATTGTACAACGCCAAAGTTTCTTCAAGGCTCGCAAGCTCAATCAGAAAACAATCGGCGTTTACCGATAAAAAACGCATTTGCTTATCCTTTTAATTCTTCTTTAGCTCAATTAGCCAATCCAAGCACGGTCAGGAATGTCGGTAATAAACATATGACCCGGTGCATGACTAATGGCAAAAGGAATTTTCGAGTTCATCACCGCAGCTTGCGGTGTTACGCCACATGCCCAAAACACAGGAATTTCGCCTGCTTCAATACGGGAAGCATCGCCAAAATCAGGCTTGTTTATATCCTTAATGCCTAAGCTTTCAGGGTGCCCGATATGTACAGGTGCGCCATGCACGCTTGGCATACGTGATGTAATTTTTACCGCTTCGCTAATTTGATAAGATGGAATTGGTCGCATGGAAACCACCATATTTCCTGAGATTCGCCCTGCTGGTTCACACAGTATGTTGCTTAAATACATCGGTACATTGGTGTCGTCATGAATATGGCGAACTTCAATACCCGCTTCTTGCAAAGCCGTTTCAAAAGAAAAACTACAACCAATTAAGAAAGTCACCAAATCAGGGTGAGCGTTATAAATCTCGCTTGCATCGGTCACTTCATCGACCATTTCCCCATCTTTCCAAATACGATAGCGCGGGAAATCAGTTCGAATGTCTGAGTCTGCCGCAAGTTTAGTTGCATAAATACCTTCTTCGAGCACATCAAGCACTGGGCAGCTTTGTGGGTTACGGTGTGCATAGAGTAAAAAGTCATATGCCCACTCTTTTGGCACCGAAATCATGTTGACCTGCGTCATGCCCGCAGCCATGCCTGCTGTCGGTTTATCAAAACCTGCACGGATTTTTAAACGCGCATTTAAAGCGGCTTCAAGTTGAGCTGGGTCGACTTTAATATCCTTATACATGGTGCTCATCCTTATGCTTTGTTTACAAATGGGCGAATTTCAATATTGTTTTTTACAAGCTCGGCTTTAATAGCTGCTGACATCTCTAGCGCACCGTCGGTGTCGCCATGTAAGCAAATGGTGTCGGCTTGAATTGGGGTAAATACACCGTCAATTGACTCAACCCCACCATTTTTAAGCATTGAAACCACACGGCTCGCAACAAATGCCGAGTCGTGTAAAACCGCACCTTCGAGACGACGAGATACCAGTGAACCATCGCTGTTATAAGCGCGGTCTGCAAATGCTTCAGATACCACTTTTAAGCCAGCCGCACGTGCCTGCTCGACTAAGTTCGATCCCGCCAAAGCCACTAAAACCAGTTCAGGGTTATACATTTTAATCGCATCAATCACTGCGGCTGCCTGAGCTTGGTCATGTGCAATGGTGTTGTAGAGTGCGCCGTGTGGTTTAACGTACTGCACTTTTGAACCTGCTACTTTAGCCAAGCCATCGAGTGCAGAAATTTGGTAAAGCACATCGGCAATCAGTTCATCACGCGACACATCCATATTACGGCGGCCAAAACCAACAAGGTCTGGATAAGACACATGAGCACCAATGGTCACACCAAGCTCTACTGCTTTACGAACTGTTTTTAAAATGCCGAGCGGGTCGCCAGCATGGAAGCCACACGCAATATTGGCACTGGTCACGACAGGTAAAATCTGATCATCATTACCCATTTTCCATGAGCCAAAACTTTCACCCAAATCACTATTTAAATCTACAAACATGGCATTATTCCTTTATTACTTCACGCAGTCTGGCTTAAAGCTTAGTCAAATAGTTAAACACTGTCGTAAACGACATATAGCCCATCCACCACGTCAACAAACATGTTAACCCACCCAAAATAAGTAACCATTTTGGATAGTTATAATTACCCATTAAATCTTTACGGCACGCTGCTACATACACAAAAATTGTAAGGCCAATTGGCAACACCAAACCGTTAAAACCACCTACAAAAATGAGTAGACCTGCTGGAGTCGCACCCAATAACACATAGAGCAATAAAGCCAATGCGATAAAGGTAATGGTCGTATAGTTGGTTTGCTTTGGGGTTAAATTCTTTTTAAATGCGGTAAAGAATGAAACCGACGTATATGCTGCACCAATCGTGCTACTAATACCTGCTGCCCAGAAAATTAAACCAAATAATTTAAAACCAAATGTACCCGCTGCATATTGGAATGCTTGCGCTGCCGGATTGGCGTCATGGCTGGCTAAATCAATCGTTGCACCGCTCACCACCACACCTAAAAATGCTAAAAACAACACGTAGCGCATGATACCAACCACGACAATGCCCTTGGTCGCAGCTTTCGCAACTTCATCAATATTTTCAGGGCCAACCGCGCCTTTATCGAGTAAACGGTGTGCACCCGCATAGCAGATATAACCACCCACCGTACCACCGACAATGGTGGTAATAATGGCAAAGTCGATCTGATCTGGCGCAAAGGTTTGCTGTACCGCTTGACCAACAGGAGGCATTACAATGACGGCAACAATAATAATCAGGAGGATTTTAAGTAATCCCAACACGATCATGCTTTTATCCATGGCAAGCGTGGCTTTTCTTGATGCAAAAATCAAAATGGCTAACGCACCACTTAAAATACCGCCCCACTTTGTGTCTAGACCAAAAAGTGCATTTAAACCTAAAGCTGCACCTGCAATATTACCGACACTAAAGAAAAAACCGCCCAAAATCACCAGAAAAGCCAGTACATAACCACTACCTGGTAATGCTTTATTGGCAATATCTGATGCACGCATTTGCGTCAGTGTGACTACACGCCAAATATTTTGTTGAACTACATAATCAATCAGAATAGAAACTAAAATGGCGAAGCCGAATGCTGCGCCTAACTTGACTGTAAATACAGCGGTCTGGGTTAAAAATCCTGGCCCCATTGCTGAGGTTGCCATCATAAAGATCGAGGCGACAATGGCCCATTGGCGATCTGATAAAAAAGAAGATTTCAGTAAAGACATATTGAATGCGTTCCTCATCCATTTGAGCTTCATAACGCTATTTTTAATTTGATTCAGAAGTATCATTTTTGACCAATGATCTTCTTCAATCCTTTTCAATAACCAAGATTCTCTGTTCCTGAATGACCACATGAGTTCATCAAATCTTGTATTTAAGATAAAAACACAGCACAGCCAGCTGAACAATACGACTTTTTACATTAACTTTTAAATTCAAGATACTGAATTTTAAGTATTTTTATTTTCAATATTTTTGATGATAAATTTTACTTATCACGTTCTATAAGCTGTGTTTATCACTTGGCAAATAAGCAATGCTTATAAGAATGACAAAAAGAACTGGAAAATGCCGCCGATTATTTAGGTATTAATCTGCGCATTCAGCCTTTTCATGGCACTATCCGACACCATCACCGCAACGTCAGTTAATTTTTCTTTCAAGGCCACATCATTGCCATGAATATACACCGAGGTAAAGTGGAAGGTCTTTAGGCGAATCGGCGTATTTAAGATTTCCAGCCGACCGTCAGTGATCTCCTTCAAGGCGGTTAAGGTCGGCACAACGGCGATGCCCAAACCTTGCTCAGCAAGACGTAGCAGTGTTGCTAATGAATAACTGGTAATTGAAAGTGGTTCATCAATCCCTTGTTCTTTCATTTTTGCTTTAAGTTCTTTATAAGGATAGGTAATTTTTGGATAGGTCAGAATGGTATGAGACATTAATGTCTTAAATGACATTTGCCCAATTCCACCTTTAAACGAAGGTGAAGCCAAAAAACTTAGTTCGAAATTACACAGTGCCTGTTCGATACATTCAAAGGCTAAGGTTGGCCCAAGCAAAAAAGCCATATCCAGATCACCTGTTCGTACACCTTCCTGTAAGTTAGGCGTCAGATCGACCACAATTTCAACTGAAACTTTAGGGAATTCTTGCTGAACCTTTTCGATATATTCAACTAGCCATGTATAAACAATAGTTTCCGATACACCCAAGCGAATTGTGCCAGTCAAATGCTGGTTTTCAGTCAGCTCAGCCACCAGATCCGTCTCTAGGCGCATAAACTTTTCAGCATACTTAAATAAAGTCATGCCCTTATGCGTTGGTTTAAACTGCCGAAAACTACGATCTAGAATTTTAAAACCAAGATCGTTTTCAAGTGCTGTGATTTTTTGAGATACCGCAGGCTGGGTGGTTTGTAATTTAGTCGCAGCTTTATTGAAGCTATTTAAAGTCACCACCCAATAAAATGCTTCCAGATTCTTTAAATTCACGCTTAATCCTGTGTCGTCTCTCCCTAACTCACTTGATAGTATGAGAGTTACACCCCTGATGATGCTAGGGATTTATTGACTTTTTATGAGGATGACCTTGAGTGAGTGCTTATTTCACAGTCACAAAGATAATATCCAGATCATTTTTGGGAATGAAATTGTGCCTGATCATCTGGAAGCGGGTTGGGCTAATTTTTTCGACGCTTCCCTTCCAGCAAAAAGACACCAGCTCGTTTTTATCACGCTCAATCGTCAAATTAAACTTTTCAATCGGCTTGGCCCAGTTTGCTCCTGTGGTCAGTATATAGCTCAAGGCACTAAACGGCGAATGTTCTGCACTGGCTTTTTTTAGTCCCTGTTTAAATTGGGCGTCCATACAAAATTTCTGATTATATTCATCTGGATATAACGCAACAGAACCACCGACCAATGGTTCATATGCATGTTGAATCTTGGTCAATGCATTGGCTTTAAAGGTCTGTTTCCAACTATAAATCACTTGAGATGACCATGGGATCACATCATCTTTTTGGAAATTGGCCAGAATTTTTTGTATTTGTGGCTGCTTACATTGTCTCAATTTATCTTGATAATATTCATAATCATCGTTATTTCTCGCCCAAGGATTGAGCATATCAGTCTGACTAAAGCCACATTGTTTAAATGTATCTGTCGTATCAATGAGCGGCGACTTTTCATCCTTTTGAATAAATGTCCGCACATGCATTTCAGGTTTTATATTTTTTCCATCGACAATAATCTTAAAACTTTTTAGAAGCTGCTCGGTATGCGCAAAATCCGCTTCAAAGAAATTATCGATACGTGGCAAGGGAAATAACACGGTTTCAGTAATATCTTTCTTACTTAAATTTTTATAAACATAATCGACCTTGATCAGCTTTTTGCTAATAAACAGGTCTTCACTTTGCATCGCAATCTGTGCATTTTTGAGATATTGAATGCCGCCTGTCCCAACATACCCCGTAGAATCATTGGCAAGACTAGATGTTGATAATGGAGCTAAACAAACCAAAGCTACTGCAATTTTTTTCATTTTTTAACTGCTCTAATGGAACTTGTTCTTATCAGATATTCATTAGAATCATAGCGTTTATAGAACAACAATGTGAAATTTTTATTATGATGGATGAGAGAACATCATTTCTATACAGTGAATGTGAATTTTCAATATTCAAGATATTTCATTGAATGCGATCAGTGCAACCTTCTGCATCCAAGAAGAGATTTTACAAGGATTCAATAAAACAATGTCCTGCCAGCGAGAGAAAGAGTATAACGTCCCGCGCTACACTCTTCCGGTTATGCTTAATCGACAATCTTATTCAGTTCCCAACGATTCGCACGCTTGAATGTGCCGAGGTCATTGAATCTAACCCCCATATCACGCATCACCTGATGAGCAACGGGTGCAGTCATCTGCCGAAGATAAAAAGGCTCTTTAATCACAAAATGATGGATTGCATGGGTTGAACCAAAATTACAGCAGAATAACTGGAACGGTAGCATCCACCACGGAGTCAACACCTGCGTCTGCTGAATCACATTGCCCAATTCAACATCACCATAATAATGCATATTACTGGTGACAAAGTGCAGGCAAAAAGTCCGTAAGACATTTGGGGCAACCCATACCACGGTCAAAATATTGATCACGTGCATGACTTGTAATGTCGTTGCTGACCATAAAATCGGTGCATCAACAATACTTGAAATCGCATTCAGGGCATGGAAACCTAGAAACACATACCAGATTGACCAGTGAATGATACCCAAAGGAAAATAGGCAGCTAAACTCCGCTTAATCACCATTTTTCGGAGGTGACTGTCTTTCAGCTTAAATACTCTAAATAAAACAGATAGCCCATTATCGCCCGTAGCAAAAAAGCGCAGTACACCCCATTGCTCACCGTTCCATAATGCTCTTTCCTCAACATCTTTTTCTGTACCTGAACATTTATGATGATTGAAATGCAGTTCTCGACGTAACCACGGATTAATAGTACTTGGTCGAGCCAGCCAAACCAGCCCCATCATTAAATGATGTGCCCACGGTTTTTTACGAAAATACATCCAGTGAATCAGGTCATGTTCTAATTCATGGGTGAAAGAAGCAAAAAATGCAATCAGCGGAATAGTCCACCATACGGATAGTTGTTGTGTGATGTAAAAATAGGCGGTAGCGCCCATTCCGAGTAAAGAAAATAATAGAATTAAAGCGCCAATGGTATTTTGATGATTCAAAACAGAATAATGTTTTCTCAATCTAATGCCTTCGTCCATAACGACACGTTTAATATGTTCTGTTTTTTCGGCATCAGTCATACCTGCCGGATCTTTGTATACGTAGCTCATCATCGTTCCTCGATGTTCTTATGACTCTACTTTATTTAGATCAGTGATTTGATGCTTAACCCGAAACGCCAATTTATTGGCTATAGATGCCAATTCATGATTGTCAGCAGAATTGAATAAAAAAATGATGAAAAAAACCTTATACTCAGTTCAAGAATGAGAATTAAACGTTATAGGACATGACATGCCACAGACGGCGACAGCATTGACAAGTTGGGTAAAAGCAATTCAAAAAGCCCTTGAAAAAGCAGGTTGTGATAGTAAAAGTTTAATTGAACAGGCTGGACTAGATATACAGGCGCTGAATGATCCGAATGCCCGCTACTCTTTGCAACAAACCGCACGTTTATGGCAACTGGCAACCGCGGCAACACAAGATTCATGTTTTGGGCTTAAAGTTGCCAATCAGGTCAATCAACATACCTTCCATGTTCTGGGACATTCTTTGGCGACCAGTACCACACTCAAAGAGATGTTTATCCGAATCATCAGATATTTTCGTTTGGTAACGGACATTCCGGAACTGGAGTTCTATGGCAAAGACCAGAATCATTACTTCATCATCCATGTGCCTGATGAAGTTCAGTACGAATCAATCGATGCTTTTATTTCCGTGTTTATCCGTTCATGCAGAGCGTTGCAAGGATCACTTTTTTCACCGTTACGGATCGAGTTAAGACGTTCTGAGCCCAGTGATCTCGAAACGTATCGCAGTATTATCAAAGCCCCTCTTATTTTCAATGCACCCCAAGATATGATTGTCTTTGATACGGCGACGATAGAACTTCCGCTGGAAGGTGCAAATCCGATCCTGTCACAGGAATATGATGAAATTATCATGCGCTATTTGGCACGTTTCGATAAGGAAAATATTCAGGCAAGGATCAAGGTAAAAATTATTGAAAATCTCGCGGCAGGAGAAATACAACAACAAGAGATTGCTAAAAGTCTCGGGCTGAGCACGCGTAGTCTGCAACGAAAACTGTCTTTAGAAAATACCTCATACAGTGAAATTTTGGATAAGACGCGGCAGGAACTGGCAAGCTCTTATATCAAAAATAATTCTTATAGTATTACAGAGATTGCCTATATTCTCGGCTTTACAGATGTCAGCAGTTTTACACGGGCATTTCGTCGCTGGACCGATTGCTCTCCACTGCACTATCGTGAAAATCTCTCCAAAAACTGATTTTTCCGTCTTAAAATAAAAAAAGATACATCGATTACGATGTATCTTTTTTCAAAACCTTACTTCTTATTCAATAGTTCCAGCATCGAAACAGTGGTGATTTTTACCCCCATTGGCAATGCCTTTAAATCGACAACATAATTCGGACTATGCGGGAGATAAGGTACAGCTTGTCCCTTTAATTTCGCCGCAGCAAAAGTAAGTGGATTGGCAACCCCGACAAACATAAAAGTAAATGGAACATCTTTCTGCTCATCGATTAAATGATGCACATCCTCTGATCCCATAAATGCAGGGAAATCATTCACCACCTTTTTATCACCCAATAATGCTTTTAAAGGCCCATTTAGGCGGTTGGAAAGATCTTTATCATTGATCACAGGTGTCACAGAACCTCTCATGGTCAGTTCGGGGAGTTGATCTTTTTCCATGCCTTGCATCTGGGCTGCGCCATCACTCATAAGTTTGATGCTATTGAGCATATTGTCACGGACTTTTGGATTAAACCAGCGGATATTCATTTTGACCAAAGCCGAAGACGGCACAGCGTTATTGGTCGCGCCGGCCTGAATTGAACCGACAGACAGTGCCGCTGGCTCTTGAGCACTGACCACATTACCCATAATCGTCTGATATTGGGTAATCGCATTAGCCGCCATATTAATCGGATTTTTAATTAAGTGAGGCACTGAGCTATGCCCAGCAACACCTTTAAATAAAACATCGAGCTGATCTGTTCCTGCCATACGTGGACCTGGTGCATTCAATACCATACCGACTGGAATAGGCGTGGTATGCACTGCAAAGAAATAATCAGGTTCGGGTAAATTATATTTTTTCCATAAACCATCAGCCAACATCGCTTTCGCACCTGTGACTGGTTCTTCAGCGGGCTGGGCAACAAGAATAATGGTACCACTCCATTCATTCTTCAAAGCCACCATGGTACGCGCCATTCCTAGCATCCATGTCACATGTGCATCATGACCACACATATGCGCAACTGGCGTTTCAGTACCATCAGCAAGTTTAGCGCGAACCTTACTGGCATAAGGCAAGCCGGTCGCCTCTTCTATGGCTAATGCATCCATATCGGCACGATACATCACCGTTGGGCCTTTGCCATTTTTTAAAACACCGACCACACCTGTTTTGGCAATACCTGTCGAAACCTCAAAACCTAAAGCTTTTAGTTCATTGGCGACAATTGCAGAGGTACGGGTTTCCATAAATCCCAATTCAGGATGTTCGTGAATATCCTTGTAAGTTTTGCTCAACCATTCTGTTTGACCATCAATAAAGTCTAATGCTTTTGCTGATACCGCAGGGAGACTTGCTTTTGCTTCATCGGCATGTACAGCGCCTGCATTGATGAGCAGAAATGCTGTTACTCCTATCCAACCCAATTGATTCACAACTTTTTTCATTGTCTAAATTCCTTTCTCAATGAACTTTTTTAATCTCATTAAAATTTATAGCCAATTTTCAGACCATAACTGATTGAATGGTTATCGCTGAAATCTGCGACGTAATAGTCACTGCCCGCCTGTGCTCCGAGCTGCCCTTTGGCATCGCCTAACCAGAAATATTTAATCCCACCAGAAATAAAATATTGAGCTGTTGGACTATATTGAGCACCTATACCTAAGTTGTAATATCCCTTAACAGGCCCACCTGTAGAGACTTTATCTCCTGCTCCCGAATCCCATCCGACCGATACACTCCCCAACCATTGAGGTGAAAATCTCTGCCCAACCCCTAAATTTGCAGACCATTGATCGTCATAGAAACGAACCAGACTAAAGCCATCTGGACGGCTTGGCGTAGAAAGGACACCTACTACTTTTGAGATTTCACCAAAGCGATAAGGTTGAAAATTCAACTCACTCCAGTTCACCCAACGGACATTACCAAACAGCAAAGTCCCTGGACGTAAACCGGTCTGAAACTCAAGATTGACTGAGTCTGGGGTTTTAAACTGGGTGGTTCCTGAATCTTGGGTATGTGCCAATCCTGCAACAATCTGATTCAATGCCGCCTTTTTCTGTAGTGACATTTGACCAATAGAAATCATGTAATCTAAATGCTGGTCAACCAAATCACGGCCTTGTTGAGTTTTTAACATATCGACCAAGGGTGCATTTTCAACTGCATTCACTTTATGCTGAATTTCAGAACGATAGGTTATAGAGGCTTTGATTGCTTTTTCAGGTATCTGATAAGCAAGTCCCGCCAGCCATCCCCAATCGCCAACACTTTTGCTATGCAGATCATAGCCATTGTAAACACTAAAGACATTGCCCCTGAGCTCAACTTCACTTTTAAACGTCTGATAAACAGGCCCTGCATAAAAGTTCCAGTTTTTATTGGGTTGATAGCCCAAAATGAGACTCAAATTCTGTATATCGAAACTTGATTTGGAATTTCCTGTAGGGAGATTGCCTTGGGTTGCATTTGCCAATCTGGAGGTTGTCAGTCCAGGCAACATCACCATATCTTTGCCTGTGGCAACAAAGCTATTATTTCCTGTGTATTCTGTATCTGAACCAAAAGGCTGGTCATATAGTAGGCCAAAAGAGAACTGTGGGGCTAGCTGTAACTTTAAAGCAGCTGTTGGGCGGTAATCTGTATGACCAATATCAGAAATCGCACTATTTCCTGAATTTGTACCTGCTTCCTGCCCCTTTAAAGACGTGTCCGTAACTCCAAGACTTGCTTCAAAATAATGATCAGGCTGCAAAAATGCCGCAACAGATTGTCCTGTTTTATCAAAGGCTGCCGCATTTAAAGAACCTGTCCAAATAGAGCTGATTGCTATAACTAAGATTTTCTTTTGCATCGTAAATTCCCAAATCCATCCTGGACTTTTTTTATTTTCTTGAATCAATATATGTAGATATGAAGGAATTTACTTAACCCTAAACGCCAAACACTTGGCTGTGCATGCCAATAGGCTGTGCTAAATGGCAAGAAGGTTTTAAGTGAGGGAATAGAGGTGTTTAGGTGTAATAAAAGGGATCAGAACGCCACAACCTCGCTCAAATATTGTGGAGATCCAATCCCAAGCTTCTTTTATGAAATTAAAGATGACTAGCGCAAGACATTAAAACTTAAAGCTATAGTCAATATTCAAGCGTGTTTCATTGGCGGAATGGAAAGTCATATTAGTGGGCATATCATTGCGATAATGAGAAAAGCGAGCCCGCATTCCCAAACCTTTTAACTTGCCTTCTGGAATTTTATAACCCAAATCAAATTCCATCGACTCCTCTTTAAAGCGCTGATCGCCGTATTGCAACAAATCAATGTCTTCGCCTTTGGCATAGCGGGTCATAAAACGTAGTCCATTTAACGAAACATCACCTACTCGCGCATTTTTAAAGTCATATTCATAACGAATCGAATAGACTTTTTCGTCTTTATTCGAATAGTCTGAACTCATAAAATCAAGCACGACGGGACTTTCGGTTCCCGACAAAAACGGCAAACCAGTCGAGCCAAATGACTGCATGTAACCCAAAGAAACTGTATGATCTTGATAGTTCAAACCAAATAAACCACTCATATGTCGGTTATCGACTTCTCCTATTTTTTTATTTCCAGCTTCTTCACTGTTAAAAAAACGTACATCACTTAAAAAGTTAAGCTGATCATTTAAAGGCTGTTTGCCGTTAAAACCCAAAAACTGTTGCTGGTAAATGTCTTTCAGCTCAGCATGATAAGCACGCAAACGGTAATCCTTTAACTGATAATTTCCACCTAATGTATAAAAAGAATCGGTAGTTGCCGCTTTGTCAAAACGATGGTTGATATTGTCTGTTCCGACATCGGTAAAACGGATTGAGTCACGTTGACGTACTTCATCAACATAAAAGCCTTCGAGTTGAAGATTTGGAATTTCATTTGAAACAAAGCGGACACCACGATAAGTCTGGGGAAATAAACGCGCTGGCGATGAGAATATAGTCGGCAATTGTGGAACCAGATCGCCCACAAAAAGCTCATTCTTTCTAAATTTCGCTTTCCCTGTAATGCCGATTTTCCCATAATAATCATCACGCGAGTTATCGGTATTTACTTGGAGTAAGCCGCTACGCGCATAGTCATCCGCCCGATTTCCCATCAGGTTAAACCCAGCCATTGCCAGCACATCAACACCGAAGCCAACTGTCCCTTCGCTATAACCAGACTGTCCTTTAAAAATTAGACCCTGCGCCCAGTCTCTAGCCGCTGTATACGGATATGGGTCTTTCTTATAATCTCGGTCAAAGTAAAAATTACGTAGTGTCAACTCAGCTTTACTGTCTGCAATAAACTCGGCATGCGCAATTTGACTCAATAATGGGCACAAGCATACCCCCACCCACAATGGTGTCTTTTTCATTTTTTATCTCAACTATTTAATTTTTTAATGGTTTAAGGCGCTGTTTTAAGTGCGTAATCTGGCTCTTTCTTATTTCGGTAAAAAGCATTACTCAAACTTAAAATCAGGAAAATGGCTAAAATAAAGACCACACCGTAATAAGCATAAAGCGTTGCGGGTGCTATACCTTTATCTAAGAAAATACCTGCAACCGTTGGCGATAAAATTGCCCCGATTCGTCCAAAACCAATTGCATAGCCCACGCCACGACTACGGATTTCAGCATCATAAATTGTTGGAGAAATCGAATATAAACCTGCTACACAGCCATTAATCAGTGTACCGAGTAATAAGCCAACTATGAGAGCAATACTCACTTGAGCCGAGACTGCGACAAATAGGAAAACACATGCAGACGTTAGCCCTAAAAATAGACTTAAGGCATAGAAAATTTTCATGCGTGATGCCAATAAACCAATAATAGCCGCCCCGAAAATACCGCCAATACTAATTAAAATACCGGTACTTACGCCTTGGTGTGGCGACATCCCCATTGAAATAAGAATTTTTGGTGTCCAGCTCATGACAAAGTAAAAGCCAAACATCACTAAAAAGAAGGCGAACCAAAGACAAAGTGTTTGAAATCCAAGTTGTCCTGTAAATAATTTGCTGAGTTCACTGCCATTTTGCGTACTGATTTTTTCATAACGTGGCATAACGGGTAGTTGGTTAAGGCCCATACGATTTACCGTTGCATTAACTCTTTCTAGAGCCTGTTTTGGTCGCTTTGCCAGTAAATAATCTAAAGATTCAGGTAATAACCATATGCTGATCAATAACATTGCAATGGTGGTAATGCCGCCGGCCAAGAAGATTGACCGCCAACCTAAATGCTCAATCAATGCCAGTGATAGTACTCCGCCAAGTGTCGCACCAATTCCATAGCCTGTAGACATTAAACTCACTGCGAGACTGCGCCAGCGCGCATTGGCATATTCACTTGCCAGTACATTACTACTTGCAAGGATGCCACCCACTCCAATGCCGGTAATAAATCGAAGTGCTGCCAACATGCCGTGACTTTGTACAAAAGCACAGCCCAGCATGCTAAGACCTGCAATCACAAGACAAACTAAGATGAGTAAACGGCGACCAATTTTATCGGCTAATGGTGCGAGAAAAATAGAACCAGCAGCCATTCCAAAAAGACCTGAACTAAGCAATAAGCCAATTTGTGCGCCTGAAAGTGACCATTCTGCTGACACGGATGGCGCAGTAAATGCCATCACCATCACATCGAAGCCATCAATAATATTGAGACAAATACAGATCAAAATGACGAACCATTGATAACGGCTCATGTTGTTTTGATTGATCTCGCTTAGAACGTCTCTTTCCATTTGTGTATCTCCCAATGTGGATAAGAGATACATACGACATTGCTGATAAGAGCAATTGGGTGGTTATGCATATCCATATCCATAATGACCTAGAGGAATATTTGTTTTGGAGCATCCTGCTCTTTTTCTATACTGAATATTTGGATCCAAAAAATCAACAATATTTTTAAAATTTGATTAAATCAAAAATAAATAACTGAAAAACATAATTATAATTTATTTATAATAATAGAAAATAAGAATATGGATCCACAATACATTACTCATTTTACTTATCACAATTCCAAATATGAGATCCAATTCAGCTGTCAACCACACAAAACTGGATCCAAATAAAAACCAATAAAATTTTCTCCCAAAACACAAAAGGAATACAAAAGTCTTTAATAGCAATTAAAAATCCACAAAACAACCAAATTTAAAGATCAATATTTTTCAAAAAAAAGACTGCCTATCAATTGACCATTATTTTTATTTATTATAAATTGGATCCAATAAGTGATAGGGAGTCGTCACAATGTTTATTAAAAATGCTTGGTATGTTGCCTGCCGTCCAGAAGAAATCCAAGACAAACCACTAGGTCGCACTATTTGTGGTGAAAAAATTGTTTTTTACCGTGGTAAAGAAAACCAAGTTGCAGCCGTTGAAGATTTTTGTCCCCATCGCGGCGCCCCACTTTCACTTGGCTATGTCGAAGATGGAAATCTTGTGTGTGGATATCATGGACTAGTGATGGGTTGTGACGGAAAAACAGTTTCAATGCCAGCCCAACGTGTCAATGGTTTCCCTTGCAATAAAGCATATGCGGTTATCGAAAAGTTCGGTTTTATTTGGATATGGCCGGGCGAGAAAGCTTTAGCAGATGAAGCAAAACTGCCAACTTTAGAATGGGCAGATCATCCTGAATGGAGCTATGGCGGAGGCCTGTTTCACATTCAGTGTGACTATCGCCTGATGGTCGATAACCTGATGGATTTAACCCACGAGACCTATGTTCACTCAAGCAGTATTGGGCAAAAAGAGATTGATGAATCATTGCCTGTGACTAAAGTTGACGGCGACCATGTCATTACCGAACGCTATATGGAAAATGTGATCGCGCCTCCATTTTGGCAAATGGCTCTTCGTGGTAACCACTTAGCAGATAATGTATCAGTTGACCGTTGGCAACGTTGCCACTTCTTTGCACCAAGTAATGTTCACATTGAAGTGGGTGTCGCGCATGCTGGACATGGTGGTTATCATGCCCCAAATGACAAAAAAGTTTCTTCAATCGTGGTCGATTTTATTACGCCGGAAACTGAAACCTCACATTGGTATTTCTGGGGAATGGCACGCAACTTCCAACCTGACAATGCTGAACTCACCGATCAAATTCGTGAAGGCCAAGGCAAAATCTTTACCGAAGATTTAGAAATGCTTGAGCAACAGCAACAAAATATTTTAAACAACCCACATCGCAAGTTACTGATGCTCAACATCGACGCAGGCGGTGTACAGTCTCGTAAAGTGATTGAGCGACTACTTGCCGAAGAAAATAAAATGCCTCCTGAAACATCCACACAGAAGTTTCCAAACATTCGGATTATTTAAAGGAGCATGAACATGGACGTTATTATTCAAAAAATTCACCAGCTCACCCCGACCATTCGTGCTTTTGAATTGGTTGCAGCAAATGGTACAGAGCTACCGAATTATGAGGCAGGTGCACATATTGATGTGCATCTAAAAAACGGTCTAATCCGTCAATATTCACTTTCAAACTGCTGCACTGAAAAGCATCGTTATGTCATTGGTGTTTTACATGATGCCAATTCACGCGGTGGCTCACGTTGCATCCACACTGAATATCGTGAAGGCGACCATTTAAAGATTGGTGAACCACGCAATTTATTTGAAATTCACCCTCAAACAGAGCAGGCGGTTTTATTTGCGGGTGGTATTGGTATTACTCCAATCTTATCGATGGCGTATCGGCTTAAGTCTGCCAATATACCTTTCGAATTGCACTACTTTGTTCGTAGTCATGAAATGATTGCCTTCTATGGCAACTTAACCGAGCACTTTGGTAACCAAGTCCATTTTCATATTCAAGATCAGCCAGATACCGAATGTAATATGGTAGAGGTTTTGGGCCAAGCTTCACCACATAGACACTTATATGTATGCGGTCCGACAGGATTTATGCAGTTTGTTATGAGCTCAGCCGAACAAGCTGGTTGGCACAATGAACAGTTACATCAAGAGCATTTTGTCGCGCAAAAAGCAGATACGTCCAACGATGAAGCTTTTACTATTGAAGTTAAAGGTACGGGCCGTCGAATTGAAGTACTACCAGAGCAAACTGCTACTGAAGCATTAATTGCAAATGGTTTTGATATTCCTGTTTCGTGTGAACAAGGCATTTGCGGGACCTGTATTACACGTGTTATAGAAGGCACACCAGAACATCGAGATATGTTTATGACCGATGAGGAACACGCATTGAATGACCAATTTACACCTTGCTGTTCTCGTGCAAAAACTAAAAATCTTGTGATTGAACTTTAATTATTGAGTTCCTTTATTCAGAAATAAAGGAACATTTCACCTTAAGCGCTGAGAACATTTCTGAGCGTTTCACCCAAAATCACCACACTACTGTGCTCACGCATTAAGGTTTCAGCACGCCCTGCCTGACGATGTACTAAGGCATCAAAAATCGAACAATGCTGCAAATGTGCGTAGTGCAAACGGCGATATTCTGACAAAGCTTGATTCTGGTCATAGGTAATGGCTTGAGCAGATGCCATTGGTAGCTGATTGTTTTTTGCTAAAGCTTGTATGAGTGCGACGTTTTGTGCGCCTTCAATAATGGTGTCATGAAAAATGACGTTAAAATGGTGATAACGTTCTAGTTCAGCATCGCCAAACTCGTCTTTATCATTAAATAGTTTTTCAGTTTCTTGAATGCAATGTTGCAGCGTCTTTTTCTGCTCTTCGCTTAAGCCTTGTTCTGCCAAAGTTTTCGCAGCCAACCCTTCGAGCACACCACGCACTTCAAGCGCATCATGAACAAGTTGTTCTGAAATTTCACGAACCGTGTAACCACGAGTTGGGTTTTTAATGAGGAGACCTTCTTGCTCGAGCAAGCGAAAGGCAATACGAACAGGCTGCCTTGAAACACCAAGTAACTCGGCAGTCGGAATTTCGGCAATTCTGGCACCGCCTTCAAGTTCCCCTGAAATAATCATTTTTCTTAGTTTAAGTAAAACTTGTTGTCCTGAAGACATTCGCTGCCACACATCACCAAAAACGTCACTTCGATGCTAGCAAGTTCATTTGTAAAATGAAATAAATTTTCTGTGTGAATCAGTGCTTAAGTATTTCTGTAGATTTTAAAAAATTAAATTGCAAACTACCTTTCATCAAAGGTTTTTAAGATTATTGACCATAATATCGAGGTTATTACGAATTAAATAAGCCAAATTAATATCAATGCCTTCAAGCATTTTTTCTTCAACTTTTAAAACCACTTCATTACATTTATTGAGCTTTTCGACACCGCTTTCAGTCAGGGTAATTAAAATACGGCGACCATGTGTTGGGTCTGGTTTTTTCTCAATCCAGCCATTCACCAGTAAATCTTGCAAAATTTTGTTGGCCGATTGCGGCTTAATAAAAGAGCGCTCAGCAAGTTTGGCATTGGATACATTACTTTTTGAAGCTAAAACAGAAAGCGCAGTAAATTGCGGCAAGGTAATCTCAAGCTCTTTTAAATGTTCTGTTAAATGTTTACTAATAATTCGGTCAACACGAGCAATCATGTAACTTAACTTAGGCTCATCTTCTACTTTTTTTTGAACTGAATTCGAACGTACCATAACCTTTCAATCATCATAAGAAAATCTGTAATGAAAGTATGAGGTTCTAACCCCATACTTTCGTTAAAACTTAGCGAGCACCTGAGCTTTGTACTAAATGTACAGGCTGTTTAGGTTTTTTGACAAGAAGTAATGCAGAGATCGCTGCAATTAAAATCACTGGAATGCTTGAACCAATCACGATGGTCGAGCTTTGTCCGAGCGAGAGTAAAAAACCTGCCATTAAAGGCCCTGCAAAAGAACCAATACGCCCGATTGCAACTGCTGAACCTACACCAGTTCCACGCATTTCGGTTGGATAATACATGGCAGCCAAACCGTATAATGCCGATTGTCCACCCACAATAAATAAACCACAACCCACTGCCGAAAGTGCCAGTAAAGCCACGGTCGGAGAAATTGCTAAACAGCACAGTGAAAATAAAATACCTAGATAAATGAGCTTAATCACAAAACTCATGCGTAATTTATCAAGCAATACACCCATGAGAATTGAACCTAAAATTCCACCCACGTTATAGCCCATCTGCACATAGTTTGCCTGAAGTTTCGATAAGCCTTGCGCGCCCATCAGTAAAGGCAACCAATTCAACAAGAAATACAGTACAACGAGCGTACAGAAAAAACTTACCCAAAGCTGAATCGTCGACATACGGCGTTCTTTTGCAAATAAAACTTCCAAAAATGGCGTGGTTTTTTGCGCTTGACCTTTACGTTGTAGATAATCATTTGACTCAGGTAAAAAGCGCATAATCAGCGGAATGAGTAAAATTGGCGCGATACCACCAATATAGAAAATATGACGCCACTCTGCATCACCTGCCAACGACATAGCAACGACAGAAGTAAGTAACCCACCAAAAGGAATACCGCTATACATAATACTCACCGCGGTACCTTTATATTTATCAGGTACAGCTTCAGATGCCAGTGTAATCATCATCGGAAGTGCCCCACCCATTCCTAAACCAGTACAAAAACGAATGAGTAACAGCAAACTAAAGTTAGCAGCATAAGCCGTTAGCAAAGACATAATTCCAAAAAGTAAAATACTAAAAATCAGAATTTTCTTACGCCCGACAATATCTGCAAATCTACCACCTAATATGGCACCTGGCAGTGTTCCTAAAATTGCAGCACTAAACGCCCACGCCATCTGGCCATTGTCCAACATAAACTCAGCCCGCATTCGTGGAGCGGCTACCCCCATTGACTGAAGATCAAAACCTTCAAAAATTGCTATTGCAAAGCATAATAGCAACGTGATTTTTGCCCTTGCGGACTGTCCTAATATCTTTTCCATTGTGTTATCCCTTATTGACTAGTCGTTCCATTTAGCCCTTTGTGTATTATTGTTTAAACACACCAAAAATATCAGTTAAACTTACTAAAAAATCAACATATTTTTATATAAAATCATCAATAAAATTAATTAATATTTAAAATACAATGGTTTATAAAATATTTATGAAATTTTACAAAAAAGACTTGAATGTAAGTTTAACTGATATTAAATTAAATCCCAGAACAGCTAAAAATCATTCAAGGAGTATGAAGATGAGTTATGAAAACCGCTGGGAAACAGTAGATGTTAAAGTTGAAGATGGAATTGCATGGGTAACACTAAACCGCCCAGAAAAGAAAAATGCCATGAGCCCAACACTCAATCGTGAAATGATTGATGTGCTTGAAGCGATAGAACTTGATCAAGATGCACGTGTGCTTGTGTTGACTGGTGCAGGTGATTCTTGGACAGCAGGCATGGACTTGAAAGAATATTTCCGTGAAGTCGATACTCAACCAGAAATTTATCAAGAACGTATTCGCCGCGACTCATGCCGTTGGCAGTGGCAACTTCTTCGCATGTATTCAAAACCAACGATTGCTATGGTCAACGGCTGGTGCTTTGGAGGCGGTTTCTCACCTTTAGTGGCTTGTGACCTCGCAATTGCAGCAGATGAAGCAACTTTCGGTTTATCTGAAATTAACTGGGGGATCCCACCGGGTAACCTTGTAAGCAAAGCAATGGCAGACACTGTTGGTCACCGTGCCTCTTTGTACTACATCATGACGGGTAAAACCTTTAGTGGTAAAGAAGCTGAAACTATGGGCCTTGTAAATAAAAGCGTCCCCCTTGAACAGCTAAAAGCTGAAGTGACTGAGCTTGCAAACTGTCTACTTGAGAAAAACCCTGTGGTTCTTCGTACCGCTAAAAATGGCTTTAAGCGTTGCCGTGAACTCACTTGGGATCAAAACGAAGACTACTTATATGCCAAACTTGATCAATGTATCCACCGCGATACAGAAAATGGTCGCCAAGAAGGTTTGAAACAATTTTTAGATGAAAAATCAATTAAACCGGGTTTACAGAGCTATAAACGTACTGGTTAACTTTTGATTCTCTAATGGCAATGTAAGGACACAACCCATGCAAAATGTACAGTTACTTATTCACGGTCAATCTGTTGATGCATCAAATCAGGCAACTTTTGAGCGTATTAGTCCTATTGATGGATCAGTAGCAACAAAAGCTGCTGCTGCAACATTGGAAGATGTTGACCGTGCAATAGACTCGGCACAACAAGCTTTCAAAGTATGGTCGAAACTCTCGCCTACTGAACGTCGCTTACGTTTGTTAAAAGCAGCCGATCTAATGGACCAAAAGACTGAGCAATTCATTGAAACTGGAATGCAAGAAACAGGTTCAACTGCAACATGGTATGGGTTTAATGTTCACCTTGCTGCCAACATGTTACGTGAAGCCGCAGCTATGACCACACAAATTGACGGAAGTCTGATTCCGTCAGATGTGCCGGGCAATCTTGCGATGGGTGTGCGAGTTCCTTGCGGTGTGATTGTAGGAATTGCACCTTGGAATGCCCCTGTCATTTTGGCAACACGTGCACTTGCTATGCCTTTGGCTTGTGGGAACACGGTAGTGTTAAAAGCCTCAGAAGCTTGCCCAGCAACACATCGTCTCATTGGTGAAGTGTTACATGAAGCAGGTCTTGGTGAAGGTGTGGTGAATGTGATTACGCATGCCGCCGAAGATGCACCACAAATCGTGGAGCGTTTAGTGTCTCACCCAGCCGTGAAACGCATTAATTTTACCGGTTCAACCAAAGTCGGAAAAATTATTGCCGAGACTGCAGCTAAATATTTAAAACCAGTTTTACTCGAACTCGGTGGGAAAGCCCCTGTCGTGGTTTTAAATGAAGCTGATATTCATGAAGCCGTAAATGCAGTCGCTTTTGGAGCATTCTTTAATCAGGGGCAAATTTGTATGTCGACCGAACGTGTTTTGGTTCAAGACAATATTGCCGACCAATTTATTGAAAAGCTGATTGAGAAAACGCGCTCTATTCAGGCGGGCAATCCAACTTCAAAAGACAATGTCCTCGGTGTTTTAGAAAGTCGACGTGCTGCAAACCGTATTCAGCATTTGCTGGAAGATGCTCAAAACAAAGGTGCTGACTTACCTTTAGGCATTCATATTGAAGACACCACCATGCAACCGACGCTGGTGCTCAATATTAAACCTGACATGCTGCTTTACCGCGAAGAATCATTTGGGCCTGTATGCACAGTTCAACGTTTTTCAAGCATTAAAGAAGGTGTAGCACTGGCAAATGACAGCGAGTTCGGCCTTTCTTCGGCAGTGTTTAGCCAGAATATTTCGCAAGCATTAGAAGTCGCTCAACAGATTGATTCGGGTATTTGTCACATTAACGGCGCAACCGTACATGACGAAGCTCAAATGCCATTTGGCGGAACAAAATCGAGTGGTTACGGACGTTTTGGTAGTAAAGTTTCTGTTGCCGAATTTACCGAACTACGCTGGATCACCATCCAAACCCAATCACGTCATTACCCGATTTAGTCAGGCTAATGCGAACACAGACATATTAAATAAAAATTGCATGATGCAAAAAAAATAAAGCGCAGTGATGCGCTTTCCATGGAGTGAAAGAAATGCAAATGAATGCCACTCAATCACAAGACCGCGAACGGTTCGTAAAATTAGGGCAACATGATATTCATTATCACCATAAAGATGACACGCTCTATATCAGCCCAAAAGAGCAATTAAAACCGTATCCACAAAAACTGACAGATCGGTTAATTCATTTTGCACAAACCAAACCTGACCATATTTTTGCAGCAAAACGCAATGCTCAAGGTGAATGGGTCAAACTGAGTTATGCAGAAGTTTTACAACGTGCATGGCACATTGCTCAGGCTTTACATGAACGTAAGTTAAGCCAAGAAAGACCACTTGTTATTTTAAGTGGTAATGATCTTGAACATTTAACACTGTCTATGGCTGCCATGCTGGCAGGTGTACCTTTCTCAGCTATTTCACCCGCCTACTCTCTGATTTCTCAAGACTTTGGCAAACTTAAACATGTGTTTGAAGTGCTTACACCTGGCATGGTCTATGCCAGCGATGGACAAGCCTTTGCCAAAGCCATTCAAGCCTGTATTACACCTGACATTGAAGTGGTAACCAATAAAGGGATTGTAGGCGATCAGATCTGCACATCTTTTCAGTCGCTATTAGATACGCCTGTTTCAAATGTTCAAGAGTTTTATCAAACCCTTGATGAGAACCAAATTGCCAAATTCTTATTTACGTCAGGTTCAACCAAACTTCCTAAAGCTGTGCCGACCACGCATTTAATGTTGTGTGTTAATCAGCAAATGCTATTACAGACTTTCCCTGAGTTTGAAGAAACGCCGCCTGTCCTACTCGACTGGCTATCTTGGCACCATACTTTTGGCGGCAGTCACAATGTCGGCATCGCGCTCTATAACGGCGGTACCATTTACATTGATGATGGCAAACCCGTTGCAGGAAAATTTGACGAAACCATTCGTAATCTCAAAGAAATTTCTCCAACCGTTTATTTAAATGTGCCAAAAGGTTGGGAAGAACTCACCGAAGCTTTAGAAAAAGATGAGGAATTAAGAGACCGCTTTTTTGCCAAAGTTAAAATTTTATTCTTTGCAGGTGCTGCACTTTCAGAAGCGGGCTGGAACAGACTCGATAAAATTGCTCAGCAACATTGCGGAGAAAAAATTCGCATCATGAGCGGATTGGGCATGACTGAAACCGCCCCGTCTTGCGCTTTTACCACGGGTCCACGCGTGATGGCAGGCTTTATTGGCTACCCTGCACCGGGCTGTGAAATTAAGTTAGTGCCATGTGGTGACAAACTAGAGTTTTGTGTGCGTGGCAAACATGTCATGAAAGGCTATTGGCGCTTAAAGGCAGACCAGCAAAGCACTGTTTTTGACGACGAAGGCTTTTTCCATACAGGCGATGCCGTTCGTTTGGTCAATATCAATGATCCAACTAAAGGTCTAATGTACGATGGACGAATTGCCGAAGACTTTAAACTCAATACAGGCACTTTTGTGAATGTAGGCACTCTACGCAACAAAGTACTCATTCAAGGTAACTTACTGGTTCAAGATGTTTGTATTACAGGTTCAAACCTAAATGCGGTTGGCTTTTTGATTTTTCCAAAACTAGATGCTTGTGCTCAACAAGCTGGTCTTAAGCTGGGCGAACATTCTCCAGCAGAGATACTACAGCATCCTAAAGTTCAGCAATGGTTCCGCCAATTTTTAACGACCTTTAATAAAGATGCGACTGGTAGCTCAAATACAGTCTCAATGCTTTATTTAATGACCGAGCCACCTCAACTCGATGCAGGCGAAGTGACAGATAAAGGCAACCTCAATCAAAGCAATATTACGAAACGTCGTGCCGCTTTAATTGATGAGCTTTATCAAAAGCAGAATGATAACCCGCTGATTATTCGGGTGCCCACCTTAAAGCAATAAGCAATTGAAATACAAAAAGAAGCTCAAACTTCGGTTTGGGCCTTAGCCTCACTTTTGCCTAAAAAAGGTTCAACATGCCACACGATACAGAATTTGAACTATTTCGGGACAGCTATCGCAGGTTCTTAAAAGAACAGGTTGCTCCGTATTATGAACAATGGGAACACAATGGCCTTATCCCACGTGATCTATGGCTTCGTCTTGGGGAAAATGGCTTTTTGTGCGTCGATGTGCCCGAGGAATATGGCGGTTACGGTGCTCCTGTGCACTATTCACTCATGCTGGTTAAAGAAACTGCTCAAGCTGGCTTTGCATCTTTGGCGGTTGCCATTGGTGGGCAAAATGAGTTGGTCTCACCTTATCTGCAAAATATTGGAACTGAAGAGCAAAAACGTTATTGGTTACCGAAAATGGTGACAGGTGAAGTCGTCACTGCAATTGCTATGACAGAGGCCAATGCTGGTTCAGACTTACAAGCCATACGCACTCAAGCCATTTTAGAAAATGGCCACTACCGTATTAATGGTTCAAAAACGTTTATTTCAAATGGATTGCATGCCGACCTGATTGTTCTGGTGGCGAAAACCGATCCGCAAGCCAAAGCAAAAGGCATTTCAATTTTCTTAGTCGATGCTGCTTTAGATGGCGTTAAAAAAGGCCGTTCATTACAAAAAATCGGGCTACATGCTCAAGATACAGCCGAACTGTTTTTTGATGATGTTTATGTGCCTGCAACTCAGCGTTTAGGTGAAGAAGGACAAGGCTTTGCTTATTTAATGCAAGAGTTACCTCGTGAACGTTTGAGCATTTCAATGATGGCGTTGGGGTCAATTTTAGGCGCCATTGAAATTACTAAAGACTATGTTTTGGAACGTAAAGCTTTCGGACAACCTTTAAGTCAAATGCAAAACACACGCTTTGTGCTCGCAAATGCGCAAATCAAAGCAAAAGCCGCACAAGCCTTTGTAGATCAATGTGCAGCGCTTTATCAACAACACCAGTTAAGCGTCACTCAAGTTGCCGCACTGAAGTGCTTTATTACCGATGTCCAATGTGAAGTGATTGATCAATTACTTCAGCTTTTTGGTGGCTACGGTTACATGCAGGAATATCCGATTTCACGCTTTTTTGTGGATGCACGGGTACAAAAAATTTATGGGGGAACCAATGAAATTATGAAAGAAATCGTGGCCCGAGAACTGCTCGGAAAATAATTCGATTTAAAAACCAAATCAGGCAGACACAACAATCATGCCTTATTGAAAACAAAAAAATGTTATTTCAGGAAGAAATGCGATGTCGAAATTATGGATGTACTCTACCCTTATGCTCTCAGGATCGGTCTGGGCGAGCAGTTTTATTGACAACAGCTCAGTAGAATTCACCACACGAAATTTCTATTTTGACCGTGACTACAAAGAGCAATCTGCTTATCCCGCTGCCAAGGACTGGACGCAAGGGTTTATTCTCAAAGCCAACTCAGGTTATACCGAAGGGAAAATCGGTTTTGGGTTGGATGTACTGGCAACTGCAGGTTTTAAACTCGATGCTGATGCCGAACATGCAGGTACTGGCAATTTACTCAGAAATGCGGTCACCAATGAACCCGCCGATTCTTATGGAGAAATTGGGGTCACCGCAAAAGCCAAAATGAGCCAGACCGAGCTACGGATCGGTACGCTTATGCCGATGAACCCTGTTTTAGTGGCTTCACCTGCTCGTTTGCTTCCTCAGACCTATCGAGGCATTTCACTGACCAGTAAAGATATTAAAGACTTCGACTTACAGGCAGCCTATCTCGATAAAGTGAATCATCGTGATTCGACCGACTACGAAAAAATTAAAATTTCAGGCGTGAATGGACGTTTCAAAGGTGCTGAAACCGATGGGCTCTATTATTTAGACGGGAACTATCAACTCAATCCCACATTTAAGCTCACCGCTTTTTATATGGATGTTGATGATCTATATAATCAAACTCTGGTCGGCGTATTACATCAACATAAAATTAATGACAGCACCAATCTGAGTTCGCAATTACGTTACTACCGCAGCCGAGATGACGGACAAGCAAAAGCAGGCTTAGTCAATAATGACCTGTATCATGCGCATTTCGAACTTAAACATCAAAACCATAAATTTATTTTTGGGACTTTCCAACATCACGGTGACACCGCCTTCCCATATTTGACTGGCGGTGAAACTGGGCTTCTCATCGACACATGGCCGGGTGAGTTTTTAAACCCAAAAGAGAAAGCCTATAGCTTCCGTTATGAATATGACTTTAAAGATTATGTACCGGGTTTACGCTTTATGACCCGTTACACCACAGGTCACAATATTTATGCACCCAACTTAGGTGGCACCAATCTAAAAGAGCGCGAAACAGACTTTGATTTAGGTTACACCGTTCAAAGTGGCTGGTTAAAAAATCTAGGGCTACGCGCGCGCTATGCCATTTATGACAACAACATGCTCTCTACAGCCAACATCAAACCTGTCAACGAAACCCGTATCAACATCGACTACACATGGAAATTTAAATAATCCAAAACCAGAGGTTCTGTCACAGATAGAACCTCTTTTTATTTCGGGAAATTCATCATGAAGAAAGTTGTAACACTACTCTGCGGAATGAGTCTAATTGCCCTGACGCACGCCGAAACGCAATATAGCCCACCACCTATTCAGCTTGAGCCTTTAGCAAAATTTAGTGTTGATCTGAATGCCCCTGTTTGGGAGTTAGGCAACACCAGTGATGCAGGTAAACGCCGAATTATTTCGATTACAGGTGGGACATTTGCAGGGAAATCACTTAAGGGCCACATTTTAAATAATGGCGCAGATTGGCAAATTGTCGACAGTAAAGGATTAGCCATTATTGATACACGATATTTGTTAGAAACCGATGATGGCGCACTTATTTACCTTCAAACCAAAGGTTACCGACATGGCTCAGCAGAAACGCTAAAACATCTTGCCCAAGGCAAAGATGTCGACCCGAAAAATTACTATTTCAAAATTACCATGCAGTTTGAAACCAGCTCACCTAAATACTCATGGCTGAACCAGACCATTGCGGTAGGTAGTGCTATGCGCTTGGGCAAAGCGGTTATTTATGATGCCTATACCCTGAAATAATAATTTTTATAACACTGATAAAAAGGATGGAGCCTTCATTATGGATCAAAAAACTTTAAAACACTTACCGCCCATCCATCACCATTTGGGTGGACATAATATTCATTGGAATGACAAAAATACTGAACTCACCATCCACTACACAGCGCTAGAAAACTTTACCAATCCACGCGGCACTGTTGAAGGTGGCATGATCTGCGCCATGCTTGACGATGTGATGGGGCTTTTTGCATATCTCGCCAATGACCATAAACCAGCCACCACCATCAACTTAACAATGGATTTTTTAAGGCCCTGTGCTGTAGGTGAAGTCATTACAAAATGCCGATTCATTAAACAAGGCAAAACTGTACTAAATCTCGAAAGTGAAGCTTGGCAAAACAACAAAATGATTGCACGAAGCACAGCTAATTTTTTGGTTTTAGATTAATTGCAAACATTCATTCAATAAGGATATGAATAAATGAATTACACCAACAATAAACGAATTTTGAACCGCTCCGCTTTAGTACTTGCCATGCTTGGTTCTTTGGCGGGCTGCGGAAGTGATAATGATGACATAACGGTTCCCTCAACAACCAAACCACCGCAGTTGTCTCCTGCTGTGGGCGTAAAAATGACAGGAAGCTGTACCGACTTACTTGGATTTCAATACAACAATACCGTCATTAGCTCAGCTACCCTTCAAGAAGCAGGCACATTGTCTGTCGCCAACAAACCGATTGGTGCTCATTGTTTGGTCAGGGGTTATATGGACCAACGTGTAAGTCCCGTCGATGGACAAACCTATCAAATTGGTTTTGAAATGCGCCTACCTGTTGACTGGAATGGTCGTTTCCTCTATCAAGGCAATGGTGGAACCGATGGTAACCTAGTATCTGCAACGGGTCAGGTCGGCAGCGGTGGTCCACTGACCAATGCCCTACATGATGGCTTTGCGGTCATTTCTTCCGATGCCGGGCATAATGCTTCACAAAATCCAATGTTCGGTTTAGACCCTCAAGCCAGAATTAACTACGGCTACGGTGCGATCACCAAACTCACGCCTATGGCAAAAAACCTAATTAAAACAGCATATGGTAAATTGCCAGATCGCTCCTATGCAGGCGGTACATCGAACGGCGGCCGTCATGCCATGATTGCAGCAACTCGTTTGGGCGACCAATATGATGGAATTTTAGCAAGTACACCGGGTTTTCACTTACCTCGTGCAGCCGCGGCTCAACTCTACACGGCGCAGCAGCTTCGTCGGGTTGCAACAGATGAAAATGACTTAAGTACCGCTCTTACTCTTCCAGAGCGTAAAGTTTTAGCAAAAGCGATTTTAGATCGATGCGATGCTTTAGACGGTATTGCAGATGGCTTGGTTCAAGATGTTGAGGCTTGTCGTACAGCTTTTGATATTCACAAAGATGTTCCCGTTTGCTCAAGCACAAGAGATGGTACTTGTTTAAGTACCGAACAAATTGATGTATTAGCCAACATTTACCGCGGCCCTGTAAACTCTGCTGGACAAGCGCTCTATGCAACCCAGCCTTTCGACCCCGGTTTAGTGGGAAGCAACTGGGCAAGCTGGAAATTCGAATCTTCGGTGGGAACAGCACGTGACCCCGTTGCAGTCGGCATTCTTTTTCAGGTTCCGCCCGATCCAACCGTGACGCAAAACTCTAGACAATTTGCCTTTAATTTTAACTTCGATACCGACTATCCAAAACTCTCGACAATCAATGATGTGTATACCGAAAGTTCCATGTCATTCATGATACCACCCGATGAATTGAATCTGGATAAACTCCGTAATCACGGTGGAAAAATGATTGTGGTACAAGGCACAGCAGACGGCGTTTTCTCTGTGGATGACACTCAAAATTGGTACGATCAACTGCTACAACACTATAAAAATGATGCAAAAGGCACAGCACCTGAATTTGCACGTTTCTTTAGAGTTCCGGGCATGAACCATTCCCGTGGCGGCATTGCAACCGACCAATTTGATGCTTTAACCACTTTAGTCAACTGGGTTGAATATGGACAGGCACCAGACCGTATCATTGCGACTGCGCGCGGTACAGACAACCCAAGTGGCGAAGTGAATACTGAACTTCCGCAAGATTGGGCACCAGACCGTACCCGTCCACTTTGTCCTTACCCATTGATTGCCCGTTACAATGGTCAGGGGGATAGTGAAAAAGCTGAAAACTTTAGCTGTAAATAAGTCCGTTGCAATTAAAAGAGAGCTTATTTAAGCTCTTTTTTAATTTTAAGAATGGTGGAGGCAAGCAGATGATTTTCATAAATATCATTTTATAGATCATTTATTTTCCCCTAAGAGCCTCAAGTTAGCTCCCTGTTATAGCTCAAAATAAAAAAATCATTAAAATGAAGTGTAATATTATTAGATATAGTCTCTTTTTATTTCTGTTATGAACAATACGCTCTCTGACAACAAACAAGTTGGAATAGTTTCTACTTTTTCCGAACTTATAAGCACCCATTTTCAAGGAGAGATGAATGCCATTTGCTGGTACAGAAATTTGGTTGGTGATTTTAAAGAAATTGTGGCTCAACTTCAGTTAAAAGAGAACGTTACAGAAATTTCGATAGAAGATCTTTTGGCACTGCAACTTTCAGCACAAGGTCATCTGGCAAGAGAAATGATCTTAAAGGATATGCAGTTATTAGCTGATCTCGGAACCTCGCCTACGCTTAATTTAATTCAAAGTTACGAACGCGATGATGAACTAAATTTCATTTCCACAGATGTGTATTCCTATCACGTCGATCGTTCACCCATCGAAACAGATACATTTTTATGCACCTATCATGGGGCTGCTAGCGAAATCCTGCCCAATGATCAGGCGCAACAAAAGGTTTTAATTCCAGAAATCAGAGAACAGCTCAGAAAATTACATGACGGGCCAGAAGCTGAATTTGAGCATTTCTTGCAAGAGTACTTTTTTGATTTGCATTATCAGGCCCAGCCTGATGCACAACCAGTCAATTTAGGCGTGGGACATATTTGGCGCTTAGCCGTCGATCATCCAACCCAACAAGTCTTGCCTTGTATTCATAGAGCACCTATTGAAAAAGATGGCGAATATAGGTTGCTGTTGATTTGTTAGGAGGCTAATGCACTAGATTAGACAGCTATTGTGTGAATATAGTGCATTTTTCATTTAAATTATCCAATAAAATAGAATTTTAGGATGGCATAAAATTTGCTCTAAACATATCCGTTATTTTTTAAAATTCATTAGGATATGTTTTATGTTTAAGCGCTCGCTCCTCTCTTTTGTCATTCTCAGCAGTTTTGCGACGTCAACGGTTTACGCAGAAAGTTTTAATATTCTTAAACAGATCTCAAATAAACCTGTCCAGCTAAAAGATGGTGACTATAAAGGCAATTATTATGTTCCTTCGACTTTAGAGACCATCACTTGGGGCTATTTACCCAATAAAGATGCCAAGCCTGTTATTGCTGTTCCATCAGGAAGTGTGGTGACCTTTGATACAGTCTCACATGAAGGCTTATTGGAGGATCAAGGGCGTGATGCAGAAAAATATTTTAAATCGAAAGGTGTAAAAGCTGAAAATATTCTCGATGAAGCAAAAACAATTACGAAGTCTAATTTAAAACATGATTTTCATCAGGATGGCCCGCATATCGTCACTGGACCTGTTGAAATTCAAGGTGCACAACCCGGTGATATTTTAAAAGTCGAAGTTATTAAAGTTGAACCTCGTGTTCCTTACGGCGTTATTTCCAATCGTCATGGTAAAGGAGCACTGGTGGGTGAATTTCCTAAAACACCTAAACAAGAAAATGCATCTGCTGCTCACCCAGAACGCTATGGGAATGTTTCAGTATTTACCCCAATCGAAAAGAACGCCAAAGGTGAATATGAAGGCGTACTTAAAACAGAATCAGGAAAAGCGATTCGTTTCCCGCTTTATCCATTTATGGGCATTATGGGAGTAGCGGCCAATACATCTGAGCCTGTCCATTCAGTCCCGCCTGCAATGTATGGCGGTAATATTGATATCAATGAATTAGGCGCAGGATCAACCATTTATTATCCAGTACAAGTTCCGGGTGCGCTGTTCTATACCGGCGATAGCCATTTTTCACAGGGTGATGGCGAAGTTGCGCTGACAGCACTAGAAGCATCCGCTCGTGCAACCCTTAAATTTACCTTATTAAAAGCAGGCAAAGATAAAATCCCAGGTAAGGAAATTGTGCAGCCTTTGGCAGAGAATGCAGAATTCTGGATTACGCCAGGACTGGATGAGGATTTAGATGAAGCTATGAAAAAGTCGACTCGTGAAGCAATCCGTTTTTTAAATCAGGAATATGGCATTGACGAAGCACTTGCTTACGCTTATCTAAGTGCAGCCACAGATTTTGAGGTTTCGCAGGTAGTGGATAAAACCAAAGGAATTCACGCAAAAATACGTAAAGCTGATTTTAAAGAATTTAATCAAGCAGCCAAATAATACAGTCAATCCCTAATTGTTATTTTGCTCAGAGAGTCAGCGTGTATGGCTTGGCTCTTTGAGCTTTATATTTAATTGATACGAATGACAATAATTTGAGAATATTCCTATTCACGCTATATATTCTCTACAATGACCAGTGAAAATGGAATAAAACACGTTCAGTTGGTTAGGAATATCACCCAATATCTTAGAAAAAAGATACTAGATTGCTCAATAAAAATGATAATTATTTAACACTTTATTAACATCAGTTCTTATGATTTCTTTTATGATGAGACTTTTCAATAATTGAGAAAACAAATGAAAAAAATCTTATTTATAGCATTAACAACAATTGCCCTAACAGCTTGTTCAAAAGACGCGAATAAACAGACTGAGACCAAACCCACAAGTGAAGATAAATCTGTCACTGCACAAACGGGAGCAGAGCAAACGCCTAATCGAGTTTCATATCTTGAGATTTCTCCAAAAACTCAAAAATGTGATGCTGGAGCAGGACAAATGGATTGCTTACAAGTTAAACAACTTGATTATAAAGATGGGCAAAAAACATATAAGAGCAAAGATTGGGAAAATTTCTATGCAGGAATCGAAGGTTTTACGCATAAGAGCAATGAACAAGTCCTCATTCGTGTTAAAGAATATGACATCCCGAGTCCACCAGCTGATGGCTCAAGTATCCGTTATGTCCTAGATGAAGTGATTGAAACGGTTCCTAGCAAATAAAATTTTAAAAATAAAAAGCACTTGGTTTTAGTACCGAGTGCTTTTTATTTTTAAAACCTGAACTGGTTAGTTGACGGCCCGCCTACATCTTTCTTATATATGATTTAGAATTTTGCTCGCAAAGACAAGGTTACATTACGTGGTTCTCCCCAATACACACCATTATAAAACCCTATTTCCTGATAGTACTTTTTATCAAATAAATTAGTAACTTGAATATTAGCACTCAGATCTTTACTTAATTCATACCCAATATTGGCGTTTGCCAGAAAATATGCTTCTTGTCGAATAAAACCATCTGTATTCGATGGTGCTCCACCCCATTTGCGCTTTACTTCACTTTGCCAATTTACCCCAAAGCCTACGTTTACCTTATTTGCACCATCCCATAAATCTTCTGGTAATTTAAAGTTGGTATAAACCTTCGCTAAGTTTTGGGGAATAGAGGTAGAAGCGCTTACTTGTTCTGAACTTATGCTGTTTACATAGGTATAACCAGCTGTAATATTCCAATTAGGTGTGATCTGCCCAATAGCTTCGAGTTCAAAACCTTCAATTTTTAACCCCTCACCTGATGCTTTCATTGGGTCAGCACCATCATCTGTTTTAATACCCGCAGCGACTGCTTCACTATCAAGTATGGCAACATTCGATTTTTTAGACCAAAAAGCAGCAGCAGTTGCCAGTAATTGATTATCTAGCAAACTTGCTTTCAAACCTGCTTCATAACTTTTACCAACTTCTGGCTCCAAGAAGCTATTATTACGGTCTTTTTGACTACTTGGATTAAACATATCGGTATAACTGGTATAAGCCGTTATAAAATCATTAAGATCATATGTCACTCCAAAGTAAGGCGTAAATGCATCAGCTTTTACATCACTTTTCGTTCCATTCGTCGCTGAATAATCACTATAGCGTCCGCCTACAATTAATTTTAATTCATCGGTAACATTGAGTTTTAAAGTGCTATATACCCCATAATTACGTTGTTTGGCATCTTTGGTTGCTGGCGTAACGGTATAATCTGGTTTAATGGTTGCATTGCCATCCCATGTACGCCAATCATTAATCACGCATGTATCACCAATATTATTAGAAGGTAAAGTGACATCATTCACTTTTTTAGTACAGGTCAATTGACCACTCGCCAAACCATTGAGCTGACCTGAAGGACTATCTGTAGAACGGTCAAAGCCATTAGCACCAATAATAAGTTCATGTTCGCGATTAAATAACTTAAAAGGACCGCTCGCATACAGCTCTAAATTCGTTTTTTTAGATTCTGATGTTGGATAGACTGTTGACCATACTCCGACTCCAGTCCCATCATTTTGATTCGGGAAACCAGAACCGCCATAGGACATCAACCAAAAACTTTTGGATAGTGAATACGCGGCAGCAGCCTTGATCATCCAATTATTATCAAATTTATAGGTCAAATCGGCAAATGCTGTTTTATCTCGTTGACTAATGGTGTTCCAGCTATTCGCCAAGCTAAAATTTCTTGGTAAATTGGCAAGCGAACCATCTTGATTCCAGTAAGGTACTGTTCCCCATGTCGAACCACGAGGCTGATTATCTTGATACTGGAAGCCAACACTACCCGTTAATTTTTCTGTAATATCTGCTTCTACCATTGCCATTGCAGCCAAAGTTTCTAGAGAGTAGTAATCCATATATGAATCACCCTCAGTTCGGGCTGCCATCACTCGGCTTCTTACACTTCCATCTGTGGATAATGGAATCGAAACGTCAACTTCATTACGAATTTTATTCCAACGGCTAAATGAAGTTGCTACATTACCCGACAGTTCTTTAGCTGGTCGCTTGCGAATCATATTAATGGTTGCAGAAGGATTTCCCGTACTCCCTGTTAAACCTGTCGCACCCTTCACAACCTCAATACGATCAAAGAAAAAACTATCTACACGTGGACTATTTTCACCTATTGGCATTCCATCAATTTGTCGATTTGTAATTGCATAACCTCTCGCAAAATAATTTGAACGCTCGCTATCACTTTTAGTGACTGTTACCCCAGGTGTAGCAGCAAGGACATCATCGATAATATTTAGATTTCGCTGTTCTATCTGTTCTCGTGTAATCACACTGACTGATTGAGGGGTTTCTTTTAAAGAAAGTTTAAGCTTGGATGAACTTCTAGATGAGTTCGCTTTAAAACTTTTATTCCCTTCAGTTTTTTCATCTTCTTCCGCAGTAACTTTTATCGTAGGTAAGATTGAAGATGATTCCTTGGCCAAAAGCTGTTCTTCTGCAAGCGCACTGTTTGATAAAACGCCCCACACTAAGATTGACTTTATCGCAATATTTAAAGCAGTTTTTCTGATCTGGCTGTCCATAATATTTTAACAAATAAACAAGAATCATTATTATTATCATTTAACCAACAAAAACAAACAAATTTAACTGATTTCTATTATTTATTAGAAATATAAGCCTCTTGATCGCATATTTTGTCTTTAATTCATTGAATCAAGTCTTTAACGCCCTTGCCTCAGCGATATTATGCTGTTCAACCAAAGTACGAATCGTATATTCATGATTGGTTTTTTGGTCACAGGCAAATTCACATTTTTGATCCAAAGGTAACGCACTCCCCCCAAGCAATGGACAGCCTGCAAACAGCTCTGCTACCCAATCAACAAAGACTCGAACCTTTTGTGATAAATGTCGACTTTGCAAATAAACGACCGAAATTGGCATCGGTGCAGGTGTCCATTTTGGCAAAACTTCTTTTAAACTTCCCGCCTCAAAATGATTGGTCAACATATAGCGCGGGCCTTGGATCAAACCAAAGCCTTGCAAGGCCAAATCAATATAAGCATCACCATCATTAACAGACACATGCCCATTGACACTAACACTTTGAATCAGGTCATCGACCACAAAATCCCAATCAAAATTACGCCCTGTACGACTAGAAAAGAAATGAATGGCTTGATGATTCTTTTGCAAATCCTCAAGTGTTTTCGGTTCGCCATATTTTTCTAAATAGCATGCCGATGCTGCTGTTGCACACTGGAATGTTCCAATACGGCGTGCAATTAAACTGGAATCTTGTAACTCCCCCACACGAATAGCGCAATCCACCGCCTCACCAACCAAATCCACAGGGCGATCATTCATTCCGATCACCAAATCAATATCGGGATAGCGGTTATGAAACTCTCTTAATCTTGGAATGAGAATCAAACGCCCAATTGAAACTGGAACATCAATACGTAATCTTCCTCGCGGTCCTCGTTCCTCATCGTGGAAAGAAGATTCAATATCTTCGACATCCGCCAAAATTCTAAGCGTACGATCATAATACACTGCACCATCGGGGGTTAAGCTCAGTTTACGCGTGGTTCGATTCAGTAAGCGAACTTGTAAATGTTTTTCTAAAGCCTGAATCGTGGTCGTAACCGATGCGCGTGGTAATCCAAGGCTATCCGCGGCCAGACTAAAGCTGTTGGTTTCAACCACTTTGTTGAAGACTTTCATTGCATGAAATAGATCCACTGGCCCACTCCCATTGATGCATTTTTTGGCTTTTATACATCAATTATTATAAAAATACGAATAGTGTTATCAAATTTAGTATATTTATTCGTAATTGACAAACTTTTATGCTCCTTTCATTCCATAAACCTGTTTCTCCCATACAGACCAAAACAAAAAGTCTGAAAACAGGGATTCATATAACCAGGAGCATCCCATGTCACTTTCCCGCAAACAGCTGACGCTGTCTGCTGTCATTATTGCCATTTTCGCAACAGGTGGCAGTTTTATTCTCTTCCAAGAAAATGCAGATGCGAAAGCTACCCCAACAGCAAGTTCACCGCCAGCCGCAACCGTAGATGTTGCCAGTGTACTCAGTAAAACCATTACGGACTGGCAAGAATATTCAGGACGTCTCGAAGCCATCGATCAAGTCGATGTCCGTCCTCAAGTTTCAGGCAAACTGATTGCAGTCCATTTTAAAGATGGCAGTTTAGTGAATAAAGGCGATTTGTTATTCACTATTGATCCACGTCCTTTTGAAGCAGAATTGAATCGGGCCAAAGCACAATTGGCTTCAGCACAAGCGCAAGTCACCTATAGCTCAGCAAACTTGGGCCGAAACCAGCGTTTAATCCAGAGTAACGCGATTGCCCATCAAGAACTCGATCAAGCGGAAAATGAAGCGCGTTCGGCCAATGCCAACTTGCAAGCTGCCAAAGCCGCAGTCGAAACCGCCCGTTTAAATCTGGAATACACCCGTATTACCGCACCTGTCAGTGGCCGTATTTCCCGTGCCGAAGTCACAGTCGGTAATGTGGTTTCCGCAGGCAATGGCGCACAGATGCTGACCAGTCTGGTTTCCGTTTCTCGCCTTTACGCATCTTTTGATGTAGATGAGCAAACCTATCTGAAATATATCAGCAATCAACGGAATTCAGCCCAAGTCCCTGTTTATCTCGGTCTCGCCAATGAATCTGGTTTTAGCCGTGAAGGTTATATCAGCTCTATCGATAATAATTTAAATACCACCTCAGGCACGATTCGTGTCCGAGCCACTTTTGATAATCCCAAAGGCGTAATGCTACCAGGACTCTATGCACGCATTCGCTTGGGTGGTGGGCAACCTCGCGCAGCCATTCTGATTAGCCCAACGGCGATTGGTGTTGATCAGGATAAACGCTTTGTGGTCGTCGTTGATGCGAAAAACCAAACCGCATATCGTGAAGTTAAATTGGGTGCTCAGCAAGATGGCTTGCAAATCATCAATAGCGGTCTGCAAGTGGGTGACCACATTGTTGTGAATGGTTTACAACGCATTCGACCGGGTGATCCTGTCAAACCTCACCTCATTGCTATGCCAAATCCTCAAATCGCTGCCGATAACACTGCACAACAACCTCAGCCTACAGAAAAAACCTCAACTTCGGCAAAAGGTTAATCCTCATGAATATTTCCAAGTTTTTTATTGATCGTCCGATCTTTGCTGGGGTGCTGTCCGTCCTGATTCTACTGGCGGGCTTACTCTCTGTTTTCAAATTGCCGATTTCTGAATATCCAGAAGTAGTGCCGCCCTCTGTAGTCGTGCGCGCACAATATCCGGGTGCCAACCCCAAAGTGATCGCTGAAACCGTTGCTTCTCCTTTGGAGGAATCTATCAACGGCGTAGAGAACATGCTGTATATGCAGTCTCAAGCCAATAGCGATGGTAACCTGACTATTACTGTCAATTTCAAGCTCGGGATTGACCCTGATAAAGCACAACAACTGGTCCAGAATCGGGTCTCTCAGGCTTTGCCTCGTTTGCCCGAGGATGTACAACGCCTAGGTGTAACCACAATAAAAAGTTCACCTACCTTAACCATGGTGGTGCATCTCACCTCACCAGACAATCGCTATGACATGACCTACTTGCGGAACTATGCCGTACTCAATGTCAAAGACCGTCTGGCACGCTTACAAGGTGTGGGTGAAGTCGGCCTGTTTGGTTCGGGTGATTACGCCATGCGCGTATGGTTAGACCCACAAAAAGTGGCTCAACGTAACCTCACCGCGACTGAAATTGTGAATGCGATTCGTGAACAGAATATTCAGGTTGCCGCAGGTACTATCGGTGCTGCGCCCAACAATTCACCTTTACAGCTCTCGGTGAATGCGCAAGGTCGTTTAAGCACTGAACAGGAATTTGCCGATATTGTTTTAAAAACCGCTGCGGATGGTGCAGTGACTCGACTCGGTGATGTCGCGCGTGTTGAACTTGCCGCTTCGCAATATGGTTTACGCTCATTGCTGGACAATAAACAGGCGGTGGCGATTCCAATTTTCCAAGCACCGGGTGCCAATGCCTTACAGGTCTCTGACCAAGTGCGTAGCACCATGGCGGAACTGTCCAAAGATTTTCCATCTTCGATTAAATACGACATCGTTTACGACCCCACCCAATTTGTACGCTCAAGTATCAAAGCGGTGATTCATACTCTGCTTGAAGCGATTGCACTGGTGGTTGTCGTGGTGATCCTGTTCTTACAAACATGGCGCGCTTCAATTATTCCGTTACTGGCAGTGCCTGTTTCAATCATTGGTACCTTCGCCTTAATGCTGGCCTTTGGTTATTCCATCAATGCATTGTCACTGTTCGGAATGGTACTCGCCATCGGGATTGTGGTCGATGATGCCATCGTGGTGGTGGAGAATGTCGAGCGGAATATTGAAGCAGGACTCAGTCCAAGAGATGCCACCTATCGTGCCATGCGTGAAGTCAGTGGACCGATTATCGCGATTGCGTTGACACTGGTTGCCGTGTTTGTCCCCCTCGCCTTTATGACGGGCTTAACCGGGCAATTCTATAAGCAATTCGCCATGACCATTGCCATCTCTACCGTGATTTCGGCATTTAACTCACTCACTCTATCTCCTGCTTTAGCAGCCATGTTGCTCAAAGGACATGATGCTAAACCTGACTTTTTGACCCGCGTGATGAACCGAGTCTTCGGACGCTTCTTCGCACTGTTTAACCGTGTGTTCTCACGTGCCTCGGATCAATATGGTCGAGGGGTGAATCGGGTGATTTCCCATAAAGCCTCAGCCATGGGCGTTTATGCAGCCCTGCTTGGCCTGACCATTGGTATTTCTTATATCGTTCCGGGTGGTTTTGTCCCTGCGCAAGATAAGCAGTACCTGATCAGCTTTGCCCAATTACCCAATGGTGCTTCACTGGATCGAACCGAAAATGTGATCCGTAAAATGAGTGATGCCGCGCTAAAACAGCCGGGCGTAGAAAGTGCGGTGGCCTTCCCGGGTTTATCGATTAATGGTTTTACCAACAGTTCCAGTGCAGGGATCGTCTTTGTCACCTTAAAACCTTTCGCTGAACGTAAAGCAGCTGATCTTTCTGCCAATGCCATTGCAGGTGCTTTAAATCAGAAATACTCAGCGATTCAAGATGCTTATATTGCGGTCTTTCCACCACCACCCGTGATGGGTCTCGGAACGATGGGCGGTTTTAAACTCCAGCTCGAAGATCGTGGTGCTTTAGGCTATGCCGAATTGAATAATGCAGCACAATCCTTTATGAAAGCGGCACAATCTGCACCTGAGTTGGGGCCGATGTTCTCTAGCTATCAAATCAATGTGCCACAACTGAATGTTGATCTGGATCGGGTCAAAGCCAAACAACAAGGCGTTGCGGTGACCGATGTATTTAGCACCATGCAGATTTATCTCGGTTCACAATATGTGAATGACTTTAACCGCTTTGGTCGTGTCTATCAGGTACGTGCCCAAGCCGATGCACCATTCCGTGCCAATCCTGAAGATATTTTACAGCTCAAAACCCGTAACAATGCTGGACAAATGGTGCCGCTGTCTTCTCTGGTCAATGTCACTGAAACCTATGGCCCAGAAATGGTGGTGCGCTACAACGGCTATACCGCAGCGGATATTAACGGTGGTCCTGCACCGGGTTACTCATCAAGCCAAGCCGAAGCCGCAGTTGAACGAATAGCAGCTGAAACCTTACCGCGTGGGGTGAAATTTGAATGGACTGACCTGACCTATCAAAAGATCTTGGCAGGTAATGCCGGATTGTGGGTCTTCCCGATCAGTGTGCTGTTGGTATTCTTGGTCTTGGCGGCTCAATATGAAAGCCTGACCTTGCCATTGGCTGTGATTCTGATTGTACCTATGGGTATCTTGGCTGCACTGACAGGCGTTTGGTTCACAGGTGGAGATAACAACATCTTTACCCAAATCGGCTTGATGGTACTGGTCGGGCTGGCCTGTAAGAATGCCATTTTGATTGTCGAGTTTGCCCGAGAACTGGAAATGCAAGGCGCAACTGCATTCAATGCTGCGGTTGAAGCCAGCCGTTTACGTTTGCGTCCGATCCTGATGACTTCGATTGCCTTCATTATGGGGGTAGTACCGTTAGTCACATCAACAGGTGCAGGTGCTGAAATGCGCCATGCCATGGGCGTTGCGGTATTCTTTGGTATGATCGGAGTGACCTTCTTTGGTTTGTTCCTGACGCCTGCCTTCTATGTGTTGATTCGTACACTGAACAGCAAACATAAACTGCATTCGGCAGCGGTGCATGAAGCACCATTGCACAGTTCACATGATCACTAAGGAGCAGGATATGACAGGATTCAAACCACACTGGATACTCTCCTCCCTCATGGGAAGCCTGCTACTTGCAGGCTGCTCATTGGCACCTGAATATCAGCCAGCCAAGGTGATTATTCCACTGCAATTTAAAGAAGCGGATGCCAAACTGGATGATCCTAACTGGAGCATTGCCCAACCCGCTGATGCACAGTCTCGCGGTGAATGGTGGCATATTTTTAATGATCCACAGCTGAATGATCTGCAACAACAGGCAATTGTGGGGAACCAGAATCTAAAAGCGGCAGCAGCCAATATTCAGGCATCACGCGCCTTGAGGTCTGCTGCACAAGCTGAACGTTTACCTAGCATCGGCGCAGGTTTTGGCCCGACCCGTCAAAAGCCTTCACCCGCTTCTTTAGGACTCGATGCAGATACACCAACATCTGCACGTACCTTATGGCGGGCACAAGCCAATGTCTCCTATGAACTGGATCTATTTGGACGGATTGCTAGTAGTGTCAATGCAGCAACGGCTGATGTGCAGCAACAGGAAGCCTTGTATCATTCCGCACTGTTAGCACTACAAGCCGATGTTGCCCAAGCTTATTTTCTGATTCGGCAATTCGATGCTGAACAGGCCATTTATGCGCAAAACATCAAATTACTGACTGAGAATCAAAATTTGATCCAAGCACGTTATCGCAATGGCTTGGTCAGTGATCTGGACGTTTCTCGCGCACAAACGGAACTATCTACAGCACAGACCAATGCTCTTAGCATTGCACGGAGTCGAGCCAGTACCGAACACGGATTGGCTGTATTACTTGGTAAATCCCCTGCTGATTTTAGCTTAGCGATTCAACCCTTGTCTGCTACGGCGATTCGCCTGCCCGCAGGTTTACCGTCGTCGCTGCTCGAACGTCGTCCTGACATTGCTGCCGCAGAACGCGCGATGGCCGCCGATAACGCCCGAATCGGTATTGCACGTGCTGCCTTTTTCCCCAAACTTGATCTCACAGGTGCACTGGGTTATGAATCTGCAAGTTTAGGTAATTTAGGCAAATGGTCGAGTCGGACTTTTTTACTCGGCCCCCTTGCAGGCACAATTTTGTCTTTACCGTTATTTGACGGTGGGCAACGTAAGGCGGGTATCGCTCAGGCACGTGCAGGTTATGAGCAAAGTGTTGCCAATTATCGGCAAACGGTACTGAATGCTTTTCGTGAAGTTGAAAATGGCTTGTCTGATCAACGTATTCTGGATCAGCAAATACAAGCTCAGGGCCAAGCACTTGCTTCATCTCGACATGCCAATCAGCTTTCACATTTTCGTTATCGTGAAGGTCGCATTAGCTATCTTGATGTAATTGATTCTGATCGGAATATCTTGCAACAGGAACAATTGGCTGCGCAGCTTCATGGTCGTCGAATGATTGCCAGTGTAGATCTAATTCGGGCTTTAGGTGGGGGTTGGCATAGCCAATAGGAATCGCCCAACGATTGAATGAAAGCAGCAAAGTATTGGGGAAATTTCATTACTTTGCTGCTCTTTATACAAAGGTAAGATGAATGAGCTATCTATCTCTGTCATTCACTAAATTGCCAATGTCAGAGTAGAAATGACTTATTTTTTTAGATAAGCACAAAAATCAAAAGTCTTTTCAATTTACGATTACTCTCATCAAATGACTTAGAAGTGATAGCCAATTTTGAGTCCATAAGCGATAGCATTATTGTTTTTAAACTCAGCCTGTTCTGCCATTTCTTTAATTCCATCGATAGGTAAATAGTAGGCACCATCTTCGGACTTGGCATCACCTAACCAGTAGTATTTAACACCGGCGGCGATAAAATAATTTTGAGCAGGATTGAATTGTGCACCAAGTCCCATTGACCATGAACCCTTCATTGGCCCCAGCGTAGAAGCAGGATTACCTGTTCCAGAATCCCAGCCGATATCGGTGGCAAAACTCCATTTTTCTGTAAATTGATGGCCTATTCCTATCGTTGCATTATATTGATCCTTTTGATACGAATCTAAATCAACCCCTTCCTTGTATGCACCTCCCGTAAGCTCATCCAGATAATCCGCGGTAAGTGCGTTGTATTGGGTCGGGCGGATATTAAAATCTTTCCAATTCACCCATCTCAAATTCATATAAGCAATTGTTTTTTCGGCAACTCCTGTTTGAAAGTCGATATTGACGGATTGAGGGGTTTCGATTGTCGTTTTTGCGGCTTCGACATACTGCAAAGGTTCACCAAATATACTTTCATCGACCTGAAATTTATATTTGATTTTGGAGCGATACGTGACTGCCGCTTTCAATGCAATCTCTGGAATTTGATAGCTCACCCCAGCCAGCCAACCCAGTTCTCCTTTTTCTTTAAAATTCGCCTCATAACCATTAAAAGCCTCGGTATATGCCATGCCTCGGAAAGACGCTTTTCCTTTAACCTCCTGATAAACAGGCCCGCCATACATCTGGAAGTTCTTAAAAGGTGAATATCCAAAAATGAAACTTAAATCCTGACTTTCCACATTTACAGATGTACCTTCCTGACTAAAATCATTATCTGAATAGCTATTGTTGGGGCGAAGTGGATATGCAGTTTTTGCCGCAAATGGTTGGTCATAAAGCAGGCCGAAACTAAACTGATCAGTTAACTGTAGCTTCAATGCAGCTGTATAAAATTGCACATTTTGCCCAATATCACCTGTATCACGGCTTTGATTGGCACGCACAAGATTTGGACGATCATGCACGACACCAGAAACTGAAGCATCGACAGCAAATGCATTCGCTTCAAAATAATGACCATTTTCTAAAAATGGCAGTATCGACTGACCAGACTGATCAAGTGCGGAAGCTTGGGTATAATCACTGATCAGCACACTGATTATGCCGCACATAATGGGAGCTAATCCGAACCGATGGATCTTAGAAAATGAGCCATTCAAACCATTATTTCGAGTTACTTCTCTAGTTTTCGAGAATAATCTAGAGAAGCCCACACTCTCCTTGCATACAGATTTTTCCATTATTAAATTCATCCTGAAAATTATAATTTTTTGTTCAATCACACAAATGATGAGATATTTCCTTATCCATTTACCATCATGAAGACCAGATGAAATGGATAAAGAATATACTGATAAATAAATTACACAGTGTCAATGACTATGTGTAATTTATGCAGAGAAATTGCTACTCTGACTTTTTATCTTTAATACAAGCCATTCATAAATAAAATATTTTCAATTAAAAATGTTTAAACTGTAGCTGGTGTTTTATTTATTCTCATAAAGCGTTGAAGTCCAGATATTTCGAAGTACACGAATCACAACCTCAGGTTCTACAGGAGATGAACGTCCGAATGCTTCGGAAAGATAACGCTCTTCCAGCCATATCAGCGCTTTTGCTGTTTCGTCGATATCTAAATTTTTTTTAATATTTCCTGCCTGTTGTTCTGCTCTTATGTGTTGAGCAGCCGCCTTGATAAAATCTTGAATTATTGCTCGATAGACGCTATCAACGCGTTCATCTCCACTTGCTGCTTCGACAAAGGCCCTTAATAAACGACCATGTTGTATATAGACATTTATAGAGTCGACCAAGGCACGCTCTAGATCGTCTTGGAGATTATTTCCTGCCAACCACCGTTCCGTGATATTAAATAATTCTCTGGCAATATTCTCAACAAGACGAAGTGTAAGATCATGTTTATCACGGAAATGGACATAAAAAGCTGGGCGTTTTAAACCTGTACGGCGCATGACCTCATCAATATTGAGGTCACGAAAATGATGTTCATTTAAAAACTGTTCAGCAGCCTCTAATATTTCTCGCTCAGATTCTTTTGGATCATGTTTAGGTCTACGGCGAGAAGTTGTCATACAGTCCCATTTCCTATTGGTATGATGTCATTGTAGGTATTAATAAATCTTTCGACAAGTCTTTGTGCCATTGTGCGTTCTCTCTACCCGCTTAAAATCAGAAAAAATGACTCATTAAAAAATCAAATATAAATTATAAAATTCAGTAGCTTAATTCGACCAAATTTCCCCTTCCTCTTTATTCCCTCTTAACCCGAAAGACAATATTGCAATAATTACACACAGTCATTGACAGTGTGTAATTATTGGCTTAATAATATTCACATGCCTAGACTTCACTCGATTTAAATCGAAGTGAATGTGGACTGGATCAAGGACTTTGTTCATCAGGGAAAATGAAGATTATAAAAATCATCATCTTAGGAAATCTAACTGATGCTCAATTTATTAAAATTGTGTGAAGAGGAAAAAGATATGAGTACATCAGACCAAATTGCTATTACTGATGTTTTAATTATCGGCGCAGGGATTTCAGGTATTAGCGCAGCATACCATCTAAAAAAATATAGACCGAATACGACATTCACTTTGCTCGAAGGCCGCGACGAAATTGGAGGCACATGGAGTCTGTTCCGTTACCCAGGCATTCGTTCAGATTCAGATATGCAGTCTTTTGCATTTGGCTTTAAACCGTGGACCAATAAAAGGGTTTTTGGCAGTGCTCAAATGATCTGTAATTATTTAAAAGAAACGATCACTGAGAATGACATCGAATCTCATATTCGCTTTGGCCATTATATGACTAGTGCCGAATTCTCATCTTCTGAAGGTCTTTGGACAGTAAAAGTGAAGCGTAAAGATCAGAAAACTTTAATCACTTTCCGCTCCCGCTTCTTACTGATGAGTACAGGTTATTATGACTATGATAACGGCTATACACCTGAGTTTAAGGGAGCTGAGGAATTTCAAGGACTCATTATTCATCCTCAACACTGGCCAGAAAACCTCGATTATTCTGGCAAAAAGGTTGTGGTGATTGGTAGTGGTGCAACAGCCGTGACCTTAATTCCTGCGATGGCTGACAAGGTCGGGCATATTACCATGCTCCAGAGATCACCAAGCTATGTCATGGCAGCGCCAAGTACAGATGCAATCGCGAATACTCTCAATAGTGTTCTCTCACCACAACGTGCTTTCGATCTGATCCGCCGTAAAAATATTGCCTTGACACGGGGCGTCTACAATTTAAGTCGTCGCTTTCCAAAGCTGATGCGTCGCTTTTTAATCTCGGATGTACAACGAAATCTACCAAAAGACTTTGATGTCGCCACTCATTTTTCACCGAAATACAATCCGTGGGATGAACGTTTATGTGTTGTCCCCGATGGCGATATGTTCAAAGCGATTTCTGCGGGTAAAGCATCTGTCGTCACCGATCATATTGAGCGTTTTAGCAAAGAAGGCATTTTACTTAAATCAGGAAAAACGCTGGAAGCCGATATCATTGTGACCGCTACAGGCCTTAATGCGGTCGCATTTAGCAAGACACAATTGATTGTGGACGGGAAAAAAATAGTTTATCCAGAGACCACAATTTTCAAATCAATGATGTTATCCGACATTCCCAATTTTGCTTTCGCATTCGGCTACACCAATCTGGCATGGACCTTAAAAGTTGATCTGGTCTGGAAACACTTCTGTAGATTACTGGATTACATGGATGAAAATAAGTACGCCACATTCACACCCGTCATCAGTGATAAAAGCATGAAACGCATTCCATTTGTAGACCTGAACTCAGGCTACATTCAACGAAGCATCGCACAATTTCCAATGGCAGGTACACAAGGCCCATGGATTGTAAAACAAGATTATAAATTCGATGTTGAGCGACTTCGTAAAGGTCCTGTTTTCGATAAAGAACTAAGTTTCACCCAGATTAAGCCGAAGAAAAAGCCAAGCGTTGTTACCACAGAAACAATGCCAGAACAAATCAAAATTCAGGCTTAACACAGCGATTTACATTGACATCTCTTATTGCCAGTAGCAGTCAGGGACATAAATCGATCAAGGAAAATATGATGGAAAATATTAAATTTACAAGTAAAGGAATTACCTGTGCCGCATGGTACATCCCTGCAAAATCAGATGAATACAAGTCTTCTCAAGGACGACCTTGTATTATTTTGGGTAACGGTTTCGGTGGTACCAAAGATACGGGTTTACTTGATTTTGCCGAGCCTTTCAGTCAGGCAGGTTTTGATACTTTCGCATTTGACTATCGTGGATTTGGAGAGTCTGCTGGACTACCAAGACAGCATGTCTCTTATATTCAACAACGAGAGGATTATCATGCCGCGATCGAAGCTGCACGGAATTTACCCCATGTCGATGGAAGTCGTATTGCACTGTGGGGCACGTCTTATTCGGGTGGTCATGTGGTGGTCGTTGCTGCACAAGATCCAAAAATATCGGCTGTCGTCTCCATGAATCCGGCAACTGATGGTTTAGCAGCTCTAAAACAAGTATTCCAATATGGCGGAATAAAACAGATATCGACTGCAATCGGTCATGGCATAAAAGATTTAATGCATGCCATCACTCAACGCCCTCCCCATCTCATTCCAATTGTTGGACAACCCGGTACGGCTGCAATGATCAGCACACCCGGTGCCGAAGAAAGCTATACCTCTATGGCAGGTCCGACTTGGCGGAATGAAGTCTGTGCTCGTGCAGCTTTGGAAGTTTCATACAACCGGCCTGTAGCTTTTGCAAAAAATGTGAAATGCCCGACCTTGATCCAAGTGGGTGCCAATGACCAAATTGCACCACCGAACCCAGCCCGAAAAACTGCACGTCTGATTCAAGGCCCAGCTGAATTGCTGGAATATCCAATTGATCATTTTGATTTCTATACCGAATCATGGGGTGAAACCGTGCTAATTGATCAGATCAATTTCTTGAAAAAGACACTTGCTCCACCCTCCCTAGAGAAATGAAAGTTTATAAATTTTCATTGTAGAAAAACATTTAATTCAAATACATACATAAGTGCATAGCATTCTGCGACAGCCTCAAAAATTTAATCAGCTATCGCGATGAAGACTAAAAACTGAAGCGTTATGTATGAACACCAATCGCATCACAAAGCAGTTCATTTAAATGCTTTGAAATCATATCAATCAGGATGGATAAGGAAATCTTATGTCACTCGTCAAATTAAGCAAAGATACACAAATCGATGAAATCGTTTCGATTATTAAAAGAGATGGTGGTGTCATCATTGAAAATTTTTTAAATGATGAAATAACCCAAGATATTTATCAAACATTATCACAGCAATTAGAGTTGATCCCAGACGGAGAAGATGAATATTTTGCAGGTACGAAGACCCGCCGAATGAGCCGTTTATTTGCACGCTTGCCACAAATGCCCTTGGTGGCAATGAATCCAGTATTTTTAGATACCGCAAAATCGATTCTTCAAACCCCACTACAGGCATGGAGTGGTGAAAATAGAATTGAACTCTATCCAGACATTCAGGTAGGTGTGACTCAAGCGATTCAGATCTGGCCAGGTCAAAAAGCACAACCCTTACATCGTGACGATACGGTATGGATGTGGCAACACCCAGGTTATGGTCGTGAAGCCAGAGTCCAGATTATGTTTGCTGTGACTGATTTTACAGAAGAAAATGGCGCGACTCGCGTCATTCCTGCCAGCCATTTGTGGGATGATCAAAGAGTACCTAAAGAAGACGAAACCGTCGCGGCTGAAATGAAAGCTGGAGATGCTTTAATCTGGATTGGTTCGACCTATCATGGTGGAGGTGCCAATGTCAGTCATGCACCTCGTATCGGACTCACGATGTCTTATGATCTTGGCTTTCTCAGACAGGAAGAAAACCATTATTTATCTCTATCCACCGAAACAATTAAAAGCTTCCCAGATGAGCTAAGAGGATTGCTCGGCTGGAATATGAGCACCACTTTTGTCGGATTTGTCGAACATGAAGGCAAGATGATGAGTCCAATCGATATGTTAAATGTTCAGGAGTTTAAAACCACTGGGATTATCTGAGCCTTAGTATCTGGAAATTGGAAAGTAAGAAAACGTCGATCAAGTCGACGTTTTCTTACGCATTTTATCGCCAATCACTGTCTTAATATTTAAAAATTTCTGGATGCTTTAAATATTTTCATCACATCCTTATCAGTTCATTTAGACCATCAAATCAATCACTGGTCTGCAAGAGTTTATATGCAACTGTGCTCTGCATATTTTAAATAACCATCAATGTAATTCTATATATACCCTTCCTCACGTCAACGTGAGTCAGTGGTTTCGGTAATAGGGTTAAAATACTCAATCGAAGCTGATTAATTCTCTCATCTCCACACTGTTTCCACACTTTAATAATCGTCATTACACAAACATTCAAAATAATACCAGTATCAAAACTCCCCCAATCTGGACAGAATGCCGAAGGGTCAATTTATGAAAAGACTTACATTTCCTCTATATCAGCCGCTGTGTATTCTGACTGTATTTAGCGTTCTAATAACAAGTGGCTGTCAGGTGGTTAGCCTAAAAAAACAGACACTGCATACCACCATTGCCAATGAACGTAACAGTATTCTCACTCAAAATAAATTAAGTGGCGCCAGCCTGAATCTGCTCTATATGTCGGATATGGACATGAAACTGTGCATGAAAAATCCAGATGCATGTATTGTCGATCTGGAAAAAATTCCTCAGGTACAGACAGAACAATTATTATCCGCCGCTAGTGAGTTATATCTCTCTAAAGCTTTGGCACTTGCAGACTCACATGATTGCAAAATAAATAAAAACCCTAAAACCAGCGTTAAACCCGCTCCACAGGTGAATGAATGTTTAGACCAACAACTGCAAGCTTTAGATAAAAGTATTCGGTACAGCTATGCCTATCTGTTTAAGACCTCTCGTCAGCCTCAAGACCGTATTTTCGATAATCGTCAGGTGCAAATTCGGGACTTCTATAATCAGGCACTTAATCAGTTAGTCAATGTGTACAGTGCGAAGAATTCATCAGCAACGATTCCAGACAGTATTAAAATTGGTGAAAGTACCTATAGGATTGATATTAATTCCTATCCCAAACTACAAGGTAAAAAGCTTGAGAAATTTACCTCAAGCTATAACATGAATTTCTCTGGATTAAGAACCATTAACCGTCGTGATGGTTTCGGTGCAGATTTCGTCGCGGTTTTGCACACTAAAGAAAATGACCCCAAAAATGGAAATCCCTATATTCTTGATCCATTGAACTATGCTTACCCAAATGGCGTTAATCCCAATATCCATGAAGCCCATTATCTTGCGTCGACGCTGATTGCTCAGCCAGTCGATGAGCAAGCCACACTCAGCGAGATACTCAATCGGCCTGATTTCAAAATAAGAATCTATGATCCTTACCATATCGAAAAGATCAAAATTGAAAATAAAGAATATTCCCTTGCTGCGAACTTCTCTGCACCCTATGGTTTATGGTTAGCGGAGAATAACTTGGGCTCTGCAGCATATCTAACCTTGATTGACCGTAATCAACGTTTGACCATGCCTCATCTATATATGCTTGAACCTTATAATCCGAATAAAAAAGTGATTGTATTGATCCATGGACTCGCTAGTAGCCCAGAGGCGTGGATTGCGGTGACCAATGAAATTATGGGCGATAAGACGCTACGTGAGCATTATCAAGTCTGGCAGGTATTTTACTCAACCAATATGCCCATTCTGGAAAGTCGCTTTCAGATTTCTGCTTTACTAAAACAAACGTTTGCCTCTCTCAATCCCCAAGATCCTGCATCTCAAAATGCTGTTTTGATTGGTCATAGCATGGGAGGAATTATTAGCCGCCTTTTAGTCAGTCATGCGGATATTTCAAAAGAAGCCTTACCAATGATGAGTAACCATGTACAAGCACGGATGAGAAAACATCCCGTCATAGGCGAACGTTTAAAGATGGAACCGATTCCAAACTTTGATCGCGTCATTTTCCTCGCTGCGCCTCATCGTGGAACAAGCTACGCCGACCGCTGGTTTACCGTCACTGCACGAAAGATTATTGGACTGCCCTCAGCATTTTTAAAAACATTAACCGATACACTCACGAGCTATGATGATGATCTTAAAGATTTTGTCAGAACCATCAATAATAGGCTGCAAAATGGCCCTAGCGATTTGAGTAATAAATCTGAGTTTATGGAACTCACCTCGGGTATACAGCCTAAAGAAGGTCTAGTTTTTCATTCCATCATGGGCAATATCACCAAAAGTAATGATATGGATAAGATTACCGATGGCATTGTTCCTTATAAAAGTGCCCATTTAGAAGGTGCGATTTCAGAGAAAATCATTAAAGGCGGGCATTCTATTCAAATAAAGCCTGAAACGGTATTGGAACTCCGCCGTATCTTGAGCCAACATTTAACCGAGCATGATTTATACAAAGTGAAAAAATAAACATCCAAAGCTAAAGTGACAGCACTTTAGCTTTTTTTTCTTTTATTACTCGCTTTCCTGTATTCTTTTGCGAATTTCTTCTCGCCATTTCAGTGCATTTTCTTGTTGTTTATTGAGTAATACGCCTAGCATATAAGCGGTCACTGCTGCACCAATCAAAGCAATGCCACTTTCATAAATGATATCGATAACGAACTCAAGCACACCTTCGGATAAGAATGCTAACATGCCAGAAAATTTAAGAAACTTGGCGATTGCTACAACCAGAATCCCTAATAATGCCCCCGTCCATAAAAAGATTTTATGGATATTAATCGGCGCTGTGACTTGGTCAATTTGATCAGGATATTTTCGATAGTACTCGATTTCCTCCTTTGTCACTTTAGAGGAAGATTTGAATAATAATTTAATAAATAATGTATCTTGATCGAGTTTAGAATTTTTCTTCATAGATACCGTGCATTATTAGTTTTCTTGTCTTTAATTTTACTGATTGTTGTTGAAGAAGGAACCCTCTTTCACAAGAACGGGCCTTTATAACAGTTGAATAAATCTCTCTTTGGTCCTTTCAATCAAGCTTAAAGACGCTCAATTTAACCTAGCCCACTCCTAATAAGATGCATAATGATTTGCTCTCTAAACAACATCAATATTCGGATAGGTTAAATAAAGCATCTTGAGCGCTGGTTTAATTCAGAGCATCTTTTCCCAAGAGATCTTTTTCAATTGATTCTGCTAAAAATCAGATTAAACGATTCAACAGCATTAACACAGTTTGTTCCATTTGCTTTTGTTTCTGTGTATCCGTAACGCCTTGAACACTGAATCCCCAATATGCTTCAAATAAACAAGCCAGTACGTAAGCAGTCGAACTAATCGCATCTTGAGTTGCGTTTGGATACTCTTGTGCCAACTGATTTTCAAAATCAGGCAGCCAATGCTTTGTCCAAAGATCATGCAACATCTGCTTGATCAACGGATTTCTGGCACTTTGCGCAACCAGTTCTAACCAAACAATCAAATCATCCTGACTCCGATAAACTTCGGGCGTGAATAACATGACGATTCTTTCGCTCAATGGTTTTCCACTAAACCGATGAATAATTGCAGTGCCCATTTCTCCAATATAGTGCTCAATGAAAGCATTGATTAAATCTGCACGTGAAGAAAAATAATGATGTACCAGCGTGCGTTGCATGCCTGATGCTTCCGCTACTTTGGCAAAAGTAATTCCTTCTAGTCCTTCCCTAGCAACGACTGAAACAGCAGCTTGAAGAATTTCATATGACCGTTCATGTGCTTTACTCGGTCTTCCTATCTTGTTTTCCATCATCGTCATAAATAAAAAAAATGTTTACTAATTAATCATACCATATTATTTTACTGACATGACAGTCAATTAATTAAAGGAAGTCATATTATGAAAATACTTGGACTTGCTGTCGGTAGCGAAATGGACGCTACAACAGCACAAATCTTAACTGATAGTGAAATGCTGCATACCGCTATTCTGGAAATTATCAATATCTGTGGGCTGGTTGCCTGTATTGTTCTGGCGCTTTCGGGCTGGATTTATGGCACGAAATTTCTCAAGAAGAACAACTACCTGCTTGGGCTAGAATGGTGGATTGTTGCTTTTTCTGCGACAAACTTTGTGTTGTATATGCTGACAGGTGGGCATGTTCATTATTCAATTACAATGTTTCTGGATTCATTCTCACGCAGCTTTGGTATGCCCGTCATTGCCGTACTGGGCTTAATGGCACTGACCCATAATTATAAACCCACAGCGTTGAAGGAAGTACTGCTGTTCGCCGCTGCATTCGCGGGCACATTTGTTATCTTCTCGGCCGATTTCTTTGACGGGATACGCCCGTATTTTTACGTCGTCATGTGGGTGATTCTTGCGATCTATCTCTGCTACTTCATTCTTTGCTTGGCACGTGCTGGGGAAACTCTGCATGCCGTGGCGACAACATTCACTTTAATCGTCAGCCTCGCCGTCGCAATCGTCTATGACTTCTTCCCGATCCCTGGCGATGATACGCATATGATCTTTATGACTTGGGCATTTATTACCTGGGCTTATGCTGTCATCCAGTTGTATTACGCCTATGACGCACTGGCACGTTCTAAGACACTTTCCAGAGCATCTCTGATTCCAGCTCACTAATCCATACATCACCGCATCATTATTTTTAAAATCAAACACCGTACAGGAGTACGGTGAAGATAAAAAAGGATAGCAAATGAATCATATCAATGAAGAAATGGCGAACTACAACCCTAAATCGTTACCCTTTCGTCTTCTGGGAGGCTGGATAGAGCAACCTGATGATCTTCAACCCGAACTGGAAGGTTCCGACAGCGCTGATGTCATTGTAGTTGGAGCTGGTTTTGCAGGATTATCTACAGCCCTTGAGCTGACTGCCCGTGGTGCAAAAGTGATTGTGCTTGAACAGGAGTTTGGTGGCTTCGGTGCAAGTGGGCGTAATGCTGGTTATCTGCTCGGCAGTATGGGAATTGAGTTTGAAATGTTCGCAAAACGCGTCGGCGTTGAGCATGCACGAAAATTTGTGAATTTTTATGACGAAGCCGTGTGCTACGTCGAAAAGCGTCTAGCCGAGTTGGAAATTCAATGTGATTACAACCCTTCTGGCATCATACGTGCTGCGATTGATCCTTCTCAGGAAAAATGGCTACGTCGCAGTATGGAGGTTGGTCGTGAACTGGGGTCAATCACTCGCTTTGTAGATCAAGCCGAGATGCGCGCTCGCGGTATTCCACCAGCGTTTCTATTTGGTAGTGAGCAACGTGGCGGCACGCTCAATCCCGGTAAATATGTCAGCAGTTTACGTCGTGCGGCAATTCAGGCAGGCGTTAAGCTCTATGAAAAAACGCCCTTGCTGTCTTACAGTGAAGGCGCGGAAATAACCTGCAAGACTCCACGGGGTCGTGCAACTGCCCCAATCGTGGTATTGGCGACAAATGCGTTCACACCACAGTTGGGGTTACTACGTGATAAGGTAGCGCCGATACGCGTATCAGCAATTGAAACCGAGCAATTGTCTCCAAAGCAATTGGCATCTTTGGGTTGGCAGAATAGAGAAGGAATTATTACACCGCATCTCATGATGGAGAGCCATCGTCTCACAGCACACAATACGATGGTGTTGACGGTGAAGAAGTTAAATTATGTTTATGGTTCAAAGACCCCGAACATACCAGATCAAGATGCCTATGCCGCATTGGTACAAACCTTACGTGAACGTCATCCTACCTTGCAAGGTCTTGGTATCAAGCATTGCTGGAGTGGTTACGTTAGCGTGGCATATGATTTTCTGCCTGTGGTAGGCACCACAGGAACGCATCAAAATATCATTTATGTTGCTGGCTGCACTGGACATGGGCTTGCCACTCAATCCTTTATGGGGCAGTTGCTTGCTGAGAAAATCAAAGGCGTTGAGAGTCCTATTTTAACTGCCCTGTATCATAAAACGCCTTCGACCCTCCCTGAGCCATTGCAGTGGTGTGCTTTTAAAACCGCTTTCTCAGCGGCTGCTTTTTATGATCGTCTAACGGACCGTAAAGCACGTTCTATTGCCACAGATTCAGTGAGATAAGAAATCTTTAAATAAAAGCTCTATAACAAATCTCTTTCTTATATTTGATGAAAGCGAAGAAAATCAAAATGAAATAGAGATTTGTTGGAGTTAATCATCTAAAACCACTTTTGACTGTGTTCGAGCAAAATCAACCAAATCTTTTGGATAGAACTCATGTTCACGATATGACGTATCATCTATATCCAGCAACCACGTTACCGCTGCTGCTTCCCATGACCAATAGCCATAGTAACCTCTTCCTGATCTTAAATCAGTTTGAGGATGTTGATCATAATAAGGCTCTCGGCTGCTCGCCTCATACCAATCTTCTAGGTATTGCAGCATTAAAGCTGGACACTTTTCAGGTGAAGCATTAAACACTTTAATGAGCTTACGATAAGGCAAATGTCGTCTTGCTTCATCTGGTGGAGTTCCACGATCTGCAACAAAAGGAGCAACTAAACGTTCAATTAATCCATCTTTTTCCTGTCCTTCAGGTGTTGCTTCTACATAGTCAATGATGGGCATAATCCGATCTATCTGATCCGCATAACCAGTCAATAGCCCAAAACAGATCAGACGCAAAGCAATATACCAATAGTCTTCTGTTCCCAAACTGATATGCCAAACAAATCGTCCATCTGCATCAGAGCTTAAATTATATAAATGACTAGTTTCCGCATATTCTTCGACCCAATGCAATAAATATAGGTATAACTCTTTTAAAAATTCGATGTCACCACCAGCGGAATACTGTAAAGACATTAAATTTAAAGCATCTCTTAAGCGTTGATGCCCTGCTGCGATATAACCGCCATATTTTTTTTCATTTTTATAATTACTAAAGCCATCTGTAACTGAATATAAGCCATTTACAAACTCATCAAAATTTTCATGATAATCCTGTTTTAATAAATAGTTATCTCTAAAACAGTCTTCATCAGTAATTTCTAACGCCAACCATTTCTGCCAATCTATTTCCTGATCATTCACTATTATTGACATTTCTAACGCTCCAGCATTTCATTCGGTAAAAGTAAAAAAACCATCCAAAAGAGGATGGCTTTTCTCAAATGATTCAATCATTGCTCTCTATGTCTAAATACCAAATGGTTTCACCCCAAGGGTTATTCGGAATTTCAGGCATTGTTTCACCTTGATCAAAATAGCGTTTTTCCATCTTATTTGCTGGACTCCACCAATCTCCAGATCTAGGGCAAACTTCTCCAACTCTACATTTTAATTGGCTATATTGTATTTCATCATTGTCTGGATGATTAATTTTATCCCATGTTTTTCCATCAAATCTAATCAATTGTTTATAGCTCAGTACCCAAAGAACTCCATCCTTCTCCTCAACAGAAATGACTCCTTGTATATCACTTAACTCAGGAACGATGGAATACTCAGAATCTGCATATATATAGTCCCTGCTCTGACGCTATATATATAGCCTCTTGATAAAAAGCTGCATTATAAAAAGTCGAATTTATACTTATATTTTTTAAATTTTTAAATCCATCATCTATATTTCCTTTCAAAAGCGTTCCGTATTGGCCGGAAATTAAGACACTCTTCCCATCAGGGCATAACGTAATACTATACAAAGCAGATGGTGTGATTCGGTTGACTTCTATCCAATTACTACCATTGAAAAAAGCAATGAAGCCATCGTCCCCTTTTGTTCCACAAACATAAAGATGATCATGAGCAAAGCCATTGATATCGTATAAATTTCGCTCAAATGAAAAATCACTATCTAGAGAGAAAATCTCTCCTTGTTTTACTTCAAGAGGCTGTTCTTCTAGATTAAATCCTATATTGCTCCAACTGTCCCCAGCATTTAAATATACCTGTCCACCATCACCACAAGCATAAAGCTCCTGTCTTACTGTACGCAATTTATTAAATTGCCCATAAATTTTTTCCTCTAATTTAAATCTAATTTCTTGATGCTCATTATTATTTTGTTGAAATATCCCTACATCCCCCTCTTGATCAAGCGAAATAATGGAAGGTTCGCCCTCTCTACTTTGGTAAGCAACTGAAATAACTTTCCATCCTTCCAAATCCAAACATGACCAGTTTTGCTGTTCAAAATGTTTATAAATTATTGTTTTACTAAAGCAATCCCATGTATCCAATTCATCAATATTTGCTGATAAACAGAATCTATGGGCGCTAATAGCACATCCAGAAGTAAACGTAATAGGATTTTTCATATATTTGATCTAATAAATATAACTATTACTCACCATCGAATTGCCAATATACTTCGCCCCAATCAGTGACTAATTGAGGGAAAGAATCACCTTGTCTAAAATAATCTCTTGAATTAAGTTTCGCAACCGTATACCAGTATCCTGACTTAGGACATTTTTCATTAGCACTAACAGTTAAAGATATTTTCTGGTATTCTTTATTATCAGGATGATCAAAAATCCTCCAAGAAACCCCATCATATCTGCCCACAAGCTTATTCGTAAAAATCCATAAAATATTTTCAGTACAATCCACTTTAAATACAAGATTACTATCAATCTCCTCATGAACTTTAACTTTGGTAATTTCATTTTCATGAAATTTATATAGACCACATGCTGAACCTATATAAACTACTCCATTAAATTCAGTTAAAGAATAGAAATCATCTTTTATACTTAAGTTTGTTTTCCGAGTAAAATCAGTATTATCATTAATTTCTATTAAATTCCCATATGTTCCACATATAATTAATTTACCATCTTTTTTCAAAAGAATTGAATATAGTGTAGCTGGAGTAACCTTTTTCAATATATTCCATTGATTACCATCATAATTAGCAATTAGCCCATTATCTCCAATACGACCTACACAGAAATAATTACCATCCACTTCACATATATCAATAACAGAAATATCATCTTCATGATCAAGCGAATCAAAATTCAGTGCTTGATTATCATTAATATTTAGCCCATTTGAGAAATCAGACCACTTAAAATCATTAACATAAACCTGACCATCATATCCACAAGCAAATAACTTGCCATTTTGAAATTTTATTTTAGAGAGATAGCCACGATCATTACTCCACTCATGATTTAAACCAGCTCCATCTATATGTTTAAATTTACTATTTTCACCATCAAACTCCTCAATCTCACCTTCATCACTTAATGCAACTAACTTTTTATTATTTTCAACATTATAGAAACATACATCCACTACAATAAAATTAACATCATGATAATACCATCCTTGCCCATTATCTTCAGTATAATCATACATAAACAATCGACTAAATTGCTGATTATCATCAAATTTATCCAATGAGCTCGATACATATACCATATCATCCGAGATAGCGCATCCAGAAGTAAAGGTAATAGGATTTTTCATGTATTTTATCTATTCAATATGATCATTACTCACCATCAAACTGCCAATATACTTCGCCCCAATCCTGATTTTTAATTTCAGGCAACACATCTCCTTGTTTAAAGTATCGACGAGAATTTTCCTGAGAAACAGTAAACCAATATCCTGATTTTGGACAAATATCCCCTGCTTTTACCGACTCCTGCTTTATAGAATCTTGACTTACTAATTCATCAACATTGTATGAAACGCCATAGAGTGCAGTAGAAAGATCTCCAAAATCCCTTAGATGAAGTGGCGTTACCTGCTTTAATAATTTCATGTGGACTGGTAAATTAACTTTTGCCAAATGGCTTAAAGACTCTTCACCACCTAAAGCAAGTGCAGGCTCAAAAGCATACATTTCATCTGCTTTTAAAACACCAAGTTTTTTCACCGCACGATCAAATAACTTTTTCCCATTTTTATCAATATGATCTAATGAGTCTTTATCCGAGTAGAAAAAAAATAGATCCCCATAGAATTCTGCAGTTTCCGTTTTTTCCCCAGTATCATGCAAAATACCTTCCATCGGCTTTATATAATATCTATAAAAATTATTTTCACCCCAAATTAACAGCTCACCAAATGCGGTACGCGCTAAAACATGATAAACATCATCATCAGGCAATAGTGTCTCTTCCAACCAATCATAAATTACTTCAGCGTAATTATCTGGATTGGTAATCCAGTACAAACCATTTAAATAGCCTGCAAAACCAAACAATCGCCATTGCTCTAAAATACTTTCAGGCAATTTACCCCGATATTTTTTTATTATGCTCTCTGTAGCTTCGACTTTATCAATTGGCTGACCATATTTTTCGTAAAAGTAATCAATATCTTCTTGGTTCATCTTACTACTCTCCATTACTTACAACGCTTCAATTCAACATCCATGCATCTTTCCCCTTAGCCTTAGCTGCCGCAGTATCCATACTAGCTAGACGCTCCTTTGCTGCCATTTAAGAACCAATTGAACGGTTTTGTCTTTACTTAATTATTTGAAGCTTTAATAAATGCAAAAAACCATCCAAATGAGGATGGCTTTTTCTTAAATGATTAAATTATTTTTCACCATCCCAATACCAATATACCTCCCCCCAATCTAGCTCGATAAGTGCGGGAACAATCTCACCTTGTTTAAAGTATTGTCGTGAATCTGGTTGTGCTGGTGTTCTCCAATAACCTGTTTTAATACAGGCTTCTCCGCCCTTAACTTTCATTCGCTCTAGTTGTTGATCATCTAGAACTACTTTTGACTGTGTTCGAGCAAAATCAACCAAATCTTTTGGATAGAACTGATGTTCACAATATGACGTATCATCTATATCCAGCAACCACGTTACCGCTGCTGCTTCCCATGACCAATAGCCATAATAGCTAACTCCAGATCTTATATCTGGTTGAGGATGTTGATCATGGTAAGGTTCTCGACGGCTCGCCTCATACCAGTCTTCTAGGTATTGCAGCATTAAAGCTGGACGCTGTTCAGATGGAGTATTAAACACTTTGATCAGCTTACGATAAGGTAAATGTCGTCTAGCCTCATCTGGTGGAGTTCCACGATCTGCAACAAAAGGAGCAACTAAACGTTCAATTAATCCATCTTTTTCCTGTCCTTCGGGCGTTGCTTCTACATAGTCAATGATGGGCATAATCCGATCCATCTGATCCGCATAACCAGTCAACAGTCCAAAACAAATCAGACGTAAAGCAATATACCAATAGTCTTCTGTTCCTAAACTGATATGCCAAACATACCGTCCATCTGCCTCAGGGCTTTGATGATATTGACTATGAATTTCGGCATATTCTTCTGTCCAGTTTAAAAGATATGGGTAAAGTTCCTGAATAAATGCAATATCTCCACCTGAAGAATAATGTAATGACATTAAATCCAATACATCAATAATACGTCTTCTACCCGCTGCCATCATTTTACTGGATTTAGCATTTGTCTTATATTTTTGAAAACCGTCAGTTACTGAATAAATACCATTTAAAAATTCATCAAAACTTTCCTGATAATCCAATTCTGTTAAATAATTATCTCTAAAATTTTCATGAACTAATCTTTTTTGATTAAACCACTGTTCCCAATCAATATTTAAATCATTTATTTGGTTATTCAACTTTCTTACTCCGGCAACATATCATTTGGTAAAACAAATTCCAATTTAATACCATGTGCTGTCACTGTACGCGTACACTTCGGTTTATCAAGTCCTTTACATTTTTGATGATGATCAAACTTATCTCCTGTAATGGTTACTAAGCTTCGATCATAAGGACACTGAATAGCTATCGTTTGTCTTTTACCATCTTTAAATACCCTTTCTGAAGATGGCTTAAACTCTACACGTTCCCATGCTTTAACTTGTCGAATCCATGAACTATGCTCTGGGACTATCCTAGATGAATTTATTTTTCTAGAAATCCATAGATGTGACATTTGTACGCCATCTCCCACAGTCGTACCTACGGAACGCTTTACTTTATCGTCTTCGTCTGAAGCCATATAAACATCTAAGCCCATTCTTAAAGCCATCATCGCAGCTTTTGGGGTCATCAATGATCTATGACTTAAAGCATTGGTCGCCTTACTGTCGGTTACTCGGTATTTATGCCCTAATCTTGCACTATGCCATACATGATCAATCCCGTTGTGACCTTTATCATGATATTCATAAAGCACACCATTAAAATTGATTTTAGTCCTACTTTTCATGCGCTTAACATAGTAGTAATCCGTTATATGTTCACCACCAGAGCCTAACTCTTGATTTGAACGTCGTCTTCTCTTTCTTTGCTTTCTTTTGGTTGAATTATTTTGTGTACCAGCATTCGCCGCATTTCCACCAGTATTTTTAGGTACACTACCATTTGGCGGTGTGTGAGGCGCAGGTTGTTGATTCGGTTGTCTAGGAGTCTTTGCCGCTGGTGTTGAGGGTGCTCTCGTCGTCACGACAGGAGCTCGTGCTGTTGTATTAGGATAAGGTGTACCCAATGCTTTTCGATGCGCAGCTTGTAATTCTTTCATCACCATATCAATTTTTTGATTGGCAACTTTTTTCATTTGCTTCAACTGAGTAACCAAAGTTTTTAGTCTAGCTTGCCCTAATACAGCTCTAGTTAACCAGCTATCAAAAACATCAGTTAAACCATCAATAATCTTATTACAAGTCGTTTGCAGCTCTTTGGTATAAGTATTCCAGTTTACGTTTCTAAACCACTTATCAACATTGCCTCGCATGGTTTTACTTGGAATCGCATCTAAAATAGCCCCCATCGCTTTACCTGAGCGTAATTGCTTAAAGACAATTTTTAACCCATCTCCAGCTACAGGAATAAATGCCACAAGATTAAAAACCAAATCAAACCAGTTATCTTTTTCTTCTGGTTTTTCAGCTATCTTCACTACAGAAACAATGACATTCCCAACGTCTACCCCTTGACCGACAAAAGGAATACAACCAATCACAACAGCAACAATAATCTGTGCTGGGCTTGATCCACTCCCATCAAGTACCCCTTTAATCCATTGAGCTGCCGACTCCTCACCTTTCTGAGTGACTCTCATTGTTTGAGATGTTGTTCTCGCTACAGCTGTATTCATTGTTTATCTCCTAGCCCTAACCCAGAAGTTGAATCCTCGCTGCTTAATAGAATTTCTTCTGCATCATCCTCCAGTACATCTTCTGCATTATTTTCTGATGCAATTAAATGTTCTTCATAATCGCTAATATGATCATCATATTCGATATCATCTCCTTTGATCATATCTTCAATCTCATCAGGAAAATATTCATCTAATAAGGTTGCTAATTCTTGGTGATTATATTGTTCGATTAGCTGTTCTGCTTCTGCGACACTCATAACTTTCCTATCTTTAAAAGGATTAGCTACTTTCTCTTTATCAGGCTTTGCCTCTACATGACTAAATCCATAATAAACTTTGGATTGTGTTTTATCTCCAGGAATAGATACCTTAGCATAGCCATTTGCATCAAGAATTCCTTCCTGAGAGGTGCCATCTGAAAATATTAGTTTATAAGGTGCTTGGATTACAGGCTTTAAATCATCGTAGACATACTTTAACTCAAGTTCTTTCGGCAATAGATTTAGAGCTGGCAATGCTGGCAAATTAGGTGAAACACTCGCCCCACCCATAAACAAATGCTGCCCCGCCTTCACCTCAAACTTGCCACCCGTGGTCGGAAAAATCCCAGAGCCATTCAGCTTGAGTTGCGAGCCTTGCGCGGTAAATACAATTTCCTTAGGACTGGTAATTTCAATACGGTCTTCGGTTGAAATAATTTGAATGCCTTGCTTGGCAAGCAAGTCTAACCCATCCGACTGGGCATGCACTTCAAACTTACCTTTGGCAGCGACCTGCTTGATCCCATTCTGCGCGGCAAACAGGCTGATCCTGTTCTGGACATGGACAACCAGATTCTTTTGCGTACTCAGGTTAATACTATCGCCTGCAATCTGATTGATCTGTCCATCCGCAGAAAGATGAATATCTTCATTGCTACTCAGACCAATTCCCGCAGGTGAATTCAATAGCAATAAAGCTTTTTCAAATTTGGCGATCTTGTCCTGAATCTGATCAGCAAAGTCTTTTAACTGTTCTAATGATTCAATTTCATCCGTTTGCTGATTCTTAGCAACTTCACTTAATGCTTTGGCATTGCTCTGATTGCCTTCGAGTTGCTGCTTAGCTGGCTGTGCATCCAGATGCTCACCCTGTGCCTGATCCTGTTTTTGCGTGCTAACAAGTAAGCCTTGCCCTGCACGCACAGCTCCCCATTGGTCAGTACGCAGTTCAAAGCCTTCTCCACGATCTTCACTTTCAGCCTTGTCTTTTGGATGGCTCAGTTTACCGAGGTTCAGTTGGCTGGCAGCATGACTACTTTGTAGTTGTGCACTGATCTGCCCCGTGGTGTCATCAAAACGCAATTGGTTAAAGCCTTCGCCTTGGTATTCCTTAGACTTAATCCCCGCCAGTTTCTTGGTATCAGGCAGCTTGCCTGCATTATCGAATTTAGTTGGGCTACGCTGTGCTTCATGAATCCGTCCAACCACATAAGGACGATCAATATTGCCATCAAAGAAGTTGATCACCACAATCTCACCAATTCTTGGTAAGAAACGTGCGCCGTAGCCTTCACCTGCCCACGGCGTCAGTACATCGATCCATGCAGAATCGGTATCGTTGTCATTGGCACCCGCACCACCATCATGACTATGATCATCTGCTCGAGTAAACAGGAATCTGACTTTAATACGGCCCCATTCATCGACATGAATTTCTTCACCACTTGGCCCGACCACTTTCGCCCGTTGCGGATGAGCTTCGGGACGATGCTGCTGTGGATTGTATTCTGGAACGATCTTGATCTGACGGCGTTGTAGTGTGAGCTGATTGGCTTGGCGTTCTTCTGTGTTACCTGTATTGAACTGTTTAGGTTGCCAGTGACTCTGTGCCAATAGCTGATCAATTTGTTGATGTAAATCTTTAGGCAGGTTGTTTTGATTATAAAAATGCTTGCCTGTAATCAGGAATTCTTTGTCTGCACCATTGTGCTGATCAATTTCGGGATGATCATTCAACTCAAACCAATAACCCACTTGTGCATCACGTAAGGTCGATTGGGCAATGAATTTCTTGGCCTGTGCATTATGATAATGGCTGAGATTTTGATTGAAACGTTCAACCTGTTGATTACCTGAAGGCGTTGCGCCATCTTCCTTGTTCAGGTCTTGCATCCATGCTGGGGTAAAATGCCATGCATCCTCCAGTCCCAGACTAGTTGCATCATGCTGTTCTGAATGCTGCTGGGTGGTGAGAACTGAACCTGTACCTTCATCCATATCTAAAGCATCAGGCTGCCAACGGTTCACATACACCGAAGTCGGCTGTAAGGAACGGTTGCCGATAAAACTGGTAATCGAGTCAAATTGTTCCGTTGCACTGCTACGATGGTATTGTACTTTACGTCGATCTAAAGCCTGATACTGGGCATTGTCATCAATCAGCCTCAAGCGTTGCGGCTGAATAGCACTATTTGAATTCGATACTGTCAGTTGTGCTTCATCAATCAGCCAGTTAATCCCTTCACTACGCATCAATCGCGTCAGAAAATCATAGTCGCTTTCATTTTGGGACATGATAAATGGGCGGACATCATATTGCTGGCTGAGTCCAGTTAAGTCCAAAGTCAGACTGGAAGCGAATAATGGGCTTCTTTCCTGCCATTCTTTAAAAATGGTCTGAACCACATCGACCACAGTCTTTGCCATAAAAACACGGCTGTTTCTGCGATGCTTCCACAATGCAGTCGGGTCTTCTAAAGTCAGTTTATAGACTGTCAGACTACCATCCGATTGCCCCTGCAAAGCTTGAGTAATAATACCTGTGGTACGGAACAATTGCCCTGTATCTGTGACCTGATCAACGGCAACCTGACTACCAATAAATTGTTTGAGGGGAATGGTGGCATTGGTTGACAGGCAAATGAGTTCGGCTTTCACACCAGCATTGATTTGGTGTTGACCATAAATACGCTGTAGGAAGACTTGCGTATTTAAATCTGAATTTGAAAATAAAATATGTAAGGCGCGTTTTTGTGCAGTAAGCCCTAAGCTGTCTAAGGCTTGAAATATATTGTTCAACATCTTCTTATAGGCTTACGCTTAAATTTAGTGCATTTTACAAAGTATAGTGTTGATCTGTCTATACGGTTCTGTCTGTTTATGACAATTTACGTCACTCAATTTTTATAGCGGAATATCAAAAATTAAAATCAATATAAAAAATAAAAAGCCCGTCCTAAGATGAGCTAATTAATTCTCTAAAATATACTAACAGTTGCCTTTCTTGGCTTGTCCAGGAGGACAGAAACGACCATTTCCATGCCCGTCATAGTAGCGCCCATCATTGAGTCGGCCTTCAGGATCAACAACGATACTTCCCTCACGCGTATGTACAGCACAAGCCGTAAGACTCACACTGCCTAGCAACGTCACCACCAATAAAAAATATTTCATAATCCACTCCTTTTTAATAAAAAAATAAAATTAATTAGCCGAGTTTTCAACCAATGTTTTGTTATCAGTATTTTTCCGTATAACAGCTTAGAAAATATGTTAGCGCCTAAAACAAAATATTTTATATCGAGATTTTCTCATCTATAAAAGAGAATAAAACTGCACCACGCATGATGCAGTTGAAGCAACTATTTAAATCACCAATTAAATTTCAATCTGGCTTCCCAACTCCACGACACGATTGGTTGGAATTTGATAAAAATCACTAACAGGGCTGGTATTACGTTGCATCGAAATAAATAAGCGCTCACGCCAAGGTGACATCCCATCCCCGACGCTATGTACAATACGATCACGTGAAATAAAGAAGCTGATTTGCATCACATCATATTCAAACTCTAATTGCTCATAAGCCTGAACCAATGCTTGCGGCACATTAGGTTCGTCTTTAAACCCATAGAAAATCTTAATACGATAAAAATGCTCATCCAGAGTTTCAACACTAATACGTTCTTCCTGTGAGACGAATGGGATATCTTCCACCACGACTGTCACGAGAATGTTACGCTCATGCAAGACTTTATTGTGTTTAAGATTATGCAGCATCGAATGTGGAACTACATTTGGCGTGCCCGTCAGAAATACAGCATCGCCAGGTACACGCAGTACACTATTCCCGATACTTTTGACAAATAACTCCAGTGACAATGTATCGTGCTCAAGCTTGGCAAAAGTAAGCTCCCGCCCTCGTTTCCACGTCATCAATATTGTTATTGCGATACCACCAATAAGAAGAGGTACCCAACCGCCCGAGAACATTTTTAAAGATGTCGCCGCGACTAAAACAGATTCCAGCAAGAAGAAAGGAATAATCAAAAGTAGAACTTTTGGCAAGCTCCATTTCCATGCATAGTAAATAAAGACTGCAACCAAAATCGTGTCACACAACATGGTCAAGGTGACCGCAAGACCGTAAGCGCTGGCTAAATTGGAACTGGTTTGAAAAATCAAGATCAGCACCACGATTGCGACTAAAAGTAACCAGTTTAGAAAAGGTACATAAATCTGGCCTGCCTCTAAATCTGAGGTATGCTTAATACTTAAGCGCGGTAAATACCCCAATTGTATGGCCTGACGCGCCAAAGAAAATACACCAGAGATAACAGCCTGCGAAGCAATCACCGCAGCCATTGTCGCTAGAATAATCATGGGATATAACGCCCAACTCGGCATCAGCAAATAAAAAGGATTTTCAATGGCAGCAGGATTACGCAATAGTAATGCACCTTGTCCTGCATAGTTTAAGACCAGACATGGAAGTACCACACTAAACCATCCCAACCGGATAGGCTGAGGGCCAAAATGTCCCATATCGGCATAGAGTGCCTCGCCTCCAGTCACGGTTAAGACCACGGCGCCCATAATAAAAAAAGACTGTACAGGATGGGTAAAAATAAATTGTATCGCCCAATGCGGACTAATCATCCCAAGCACTAACGGCGTCTGTATCACACTGGCAATACCCAGCACCCCCAGCGAGAGAAACCAGACTAGCGTAATTGGGCCAAAGAATTTCCCCACAAAAGCGGTACCATGTTTTTGCATTAAAAATAATGTAATCACGATCACCAGCGCGATGGGAATAATAAAAGGATCAAGCGCATTCGTGGCAATAGATAAACCTTCAACTGCCGAAAGCACGGATATCGCTGGTGTGATAATACCATCGCCGAAAAATAAAGAAGCACCGATAAAACCAATTGCAATCAGATAAATCTTTTTATGATCTGTAATTTTAGCTTTACGTAGATTCAAGGCGAGTAAAGCCATGATGCCACCTTCGCCATTGTTGTCAGCACGCATCACGATTGCAATATATTTAATACTGATAATCAGCATTAAACACCAGAAAATAATCGAGAGAATGCCCAATACATTTTCAGGCTGAATCGCTAAACCATGCGCGGCATGAAAAGACTCTTTTAAAGCATATAAAGGACTGGTTCCAATATCACCAAAGACCACGCCTAAGGCTGCTAATGCAGTCGCTGGCAATGCAGCTTTTTTTACAGTACTTTGCATAATGAATGTTCTATATCATGTTATGGCGGGCAACATTTTTAACAATGTGTGATTTAAATTAGCTCAGTTCTTTGCTCTAGATTCTGCAACGCTAAGCTCTTTGCAACTTAAGCATCTGCTGTATTTCTATCGAGGTGTATCCTCTTTCTTTTAAAATCTGAACAATTATTTTTTGTATTTCAGCAGGCTTTACGGGATATTTTTCAACCAGGACTTCAGTGCTGTAACCTGTAAATACGCTTTTTTGATTTAGAACCATGTTATGGAAATGATTGCTTTGACTGTCCGTATTAAAGAAACCCATTCACCTACCCATAATAATGATCTCCAAAATCGCATTTTAATAATCTTAAAAAGTTACAGGCGTAAAATTTGCGTAAATTTTTCCTCTCGTCCATCGACTTTAATTAGACAAAGTTTGCCCGCCCTGCTCATCCATTCACGCAGGATCAAAGTCATTTAAATGATGTGTTAAAAAATCAACCCAGAAAACGTAGCCCAACACCGGCTATCGTGTAAATATATTTTGGACTCAGCGCTGAATCCCCAATTTTTGTTCTAAGTTTTTTTACCAAGATTCTCAGGTAATGGGTGTCTTCTTCATGGGTAATCCCCCATAACTCAGTCATGATTTGTTTTTGGGTCACAATCTTGCCTTGATGACGAATCAACAAGGCTAAAAGCTGAAATTCTTTCTTGGTTAAGGTAATTTCCTCACCCGCCAAGGTGACGGTATGTTCTGCCACATCCACCCAAAGCTGACCATCATTGAATACCGTATTTTGTTCTGCATGTTGTGGTTTATTGCGAAACATTACACGGATACGGGCACACAGTTCCTGAATACTAAAGGGCTTGGTCACATAATCATTTGCACCTGCATCCAGCAATTTAATTTTCTGATTTTCATCGGGCCGTGCAGATAATACGATCACAGGAATATCTGACCATTGCCGCAATTCAGTTAAAACCTTCTGTCCCTCCATATCGGGTAAACCCAGATCCAGAATCAGCAGATCGGCACCACGCGTCGCCAGACTCTCCAGTCCCTTCATTCCATTTTCAGCGACATGTACCGAATACCCTTGCGCACGCAAAGCAATATCCAGAAATTTCCGAATTTGAGGTTCATCATCAATGATGAGAATAGAAGCATGCTGATTTAATGTTTGCGGCATAAATAATGATTTTAATCCTGATGAAGTGGTAAGCGTATTCTAATTAAAGTGCCTTGAGCATGAGTTCCCGCTAAAGCCTCTATGCTGCCCATATGCGCCCCAATGATGGCTTTTACGATGGCAAGCCCTAGACCCGTTCCTGTTTTACCACGATCTCCACGTTGCATGGTATAGAACATATCAAAGATTTGCTCGCGCTCCTCTTCAGGAATCCCGACACCCTGATCTTCGATATCAATTTGCAGGAAATTATCCTCTTTTTTAATTGTTACTTCGATGGGTACATCATCAGGTGAAAACTTGGCCGCATTTTCCAATACATTAAAAATCGCCTGTTCAATTAAAGCTGGATGCACGTAGAGCTGAGGTAAATCCTCGGTTAAGGACACATCAATATTCACATGGGGTTGATAGCGTTTCAGACGTTGTGTGGCAGATCCAATCAGCTCTTCAACACTGATCCAGTCTCGGCTTAAGCTTAAACCTTGATGGCCCAAGCGGGTCATATCCAGTAAATTTTGAATATAACGATCCAAGCGCTCACCCTCGACATGAATGGTATCTAACAGTTCATGGCGATCTTGTTCAGGCATCTGTTCGCCGTAGTATTTTAGCGTATCCGCAGAACCAATCATCGCGGCTAAAGGCGAACGTAAATCATGCGATACCGAAGACAGTAATGCAGAACGCAACTTTTCAGTTTCAGCGACCACACGAGAATTTTCCAGTTGCAAAGCTAACTGTACCCGCGAAGCCGTTTGGGCAATATCATCGATCATCAATTCAGCCAGACGTTGCTGTTCAAAACTGATGTTTTCTGCATTTTGCTGAAAGCGTATCGCAATCACACCAAAGCCCCCCACCAGATTCAGCGGATTAAACCACCATTCGGATTGAGTCAAAGTATTGGTAAAGCGCCCGCAAGGCTTGGCATTTTTCTGTGTCCAATTTGCCGCAATTTGATCTTTTTCATTGAATAGAGGATCCGCTCCCGACTCTTGTGTTCCGATTCTAAGCCAGACCAGCGCATTCAACGAACTTTCTAAATGTTGTTTGGCGACATTTAAAACTTGCTCAAGATCAACACAGCTTGATAATTTTCGCTCCAGCTCCTGAAGCTGTACGGAAATAGAATTTGCTGCACGTAAACTCAATACCTGAGCACGTAACTGATTGGCTAAACGCCCCACCAGCAAGGCTGAAATGATAAAGATAATCATCGTTATCACTCCACGCTCAGCACTAATTCGCAAGGTAAAACGCGGTTCAATAAATAAGTAGTTATAGAGCAGGAAGCAAATCAGAACGCTTATGATCGTGATAAACATCCTTGCCCGCATTGCAACCACAAGTACCGTGACCACAAAGATTAAAGCCAATTCGCTATAACCAATAAAATGATCACTTACTGTTGCAGCGATTAAGCCCAGCAACACAATCAAAATGCTTTCAATCATTTCACGCGGATGAAAATTCACTGCTTGCCTCGGCCAGAACGAACGCTCACTCTGTTCCTGTGGCCTGATTGCGTGATCTTTAGCTTTTAAAGGTTGAACAAAAGTAATTTCAAAAGGATGCTGCTTTTCTAACAACTGATCGGCAATGTGATCTGAAAACAACCGTTGCCATAATGATTTTTGAGGACTTTTGCCAAGCAGAATATTGGATGCTCCATAATCATAAGCTGCCTGTAAAATAGTCGCTGCAATATGATTGCTATAGAGCAAATAAGTATCTGCGCCCAGTTTACGTGCCAGATTAAATGCCTTGGTCACCGCAAAGGATTGGGTATTTGAAGTCTGACTCTTTTGAATCGAAATCACGCTCCAGGTTGCATTGCGTCGTTCTGCAATACGATGTGCGCGTCGTACCAAGTCCTCCGAAAATGCGGAACCATCAATCGCCAACATAACATGATTCTGAATCGGAATGATCTGTCCTTGGGTGACAAATTTTTCCCGATAATCAATCTCAACTTGTCCTGCCACTGTTTGAATCGCCAAATCACGTAAGGCAGTCAAATGAGCAGGTTTAAAAAAGCCTTGTAGCGCATGTGGTGCAACATCTGCCAAATAAATCTTGCCATGCTTCATCCGTTCTAATAATTCAGGCACAGGCAAGTCAACTAGACGGATATCTTTCAAACGTTTGAGTAATGCATCGGGTACGGTTTCGCTGACCCGAATCCCCGTGATCTGATACACCACATCATTGAGACTTTCCAGATGCTGAATATTCAAGGTGCTATAGACATCAATACCCGCATCTAATAATTCATTCACATCCTGCCAGCGATATTCATGCCGGCTATTCGGTACATTCCGATGTGCCAGCTCATCAACCAACACAATTTCAGGTTTCAGCTTGAGAATTTGGTCGAGATCCATCTCTTCCAACATTCGCCCCTGATATTCCACCGTCTTTCGAGGAATAACATTTAGCCCCTGAATCAAACGTTCGGTATCAGATCGACCATGCGTTTCGACTAATCCAACCACAACCTGCTGCCCTTGCTGCATCAACTCATGTGCTCGGGTCAGCATCGCATAGGTTTTCCCTACGCCAGGCGCAGCCCCCAAGAATATGGTCAGACGTCCAGACTGTTCACGCTGGCTATGTGCCAGCCATGCATCCGCTTTATTATTACGGTCGATCTGCATAATTACGCTCTATCAACGTGTGGTCGATGACAATTGATCTAGGGCCAGATTCAGTTGTAGAACATTGACTCGCGCCTGTCCATATAAACCGAACTGTGCAGGCTGAATCTGTTGCTGTACTAATTTTTTGACCTGCGATTCTGATAAATGACGCTGCAGTGCTACGCGTTTCATCTGTAACAAGGCACTTTCAGGTGAAATATCTGGATCAACCCCACTGCCTGATGCAGTGATCATGTCCAGTGGTACCTGCTGCTCAGCAATCTGATTGTACTGCGCAAAGTGTCGTGTTCTTTCTTTAATTTGTTTTTGCAAATCAGGATTGGAGACCGCCAAATTGCTCCCTGCCATTCCATCTACACTGTAACTTATCGCACTGGGGCGAGCATGAAAATATTGCTCACTCACGAAATTCTGCCCAACTAAACTTGAACCTACAATCTTTCCATTCAGCTCAATCAAACTACCATTCGCCTGTTGAGGAAAGACCAATTGGGCGATAGAAACGCTGAGCACACTATACAACACACCTGCAATTAAAAAGCCAATCAAGATCAAACCAATACTCGGGCGTAGCGCAGACTGAACTTCGGTTGATAAGGGCAGATTTTCTAATGTATTCATTTCTTTCTCCTAAATCCACAATGACACAACAAGGTCAATCAACTTGATTGCAATAAAAGGGAAAATCACCCCACCCACGCCATAGATCAACATATTACGGCGTAATAATTGCAAGGCACTGGCAGGCTTAAACTGCACCCCTTTTAGTGCCAATGGAATCAACATCGGGATAATCAGCGCATTAAAGATCAAGGCTGAAATCACAGCACTGCTTGGACTGCCCAGTTGCAAAATATTGAGTACGCCCAGTTGCGGAATCGCCACTGAAAACAAAGCGGGCAAAATCACAAAATATTTAGACACGTCATTTGCCAAAGAAAAGGTGGTTAATGCACCGCGGGTGATTAATTGCTGCTTCCCAATTTCCACGACATCAAGCAATTTGGTTGGATCTGAATCAAGATCCACCATATTGCCTGCTTCTTTGGCTGCTTGGGTGCCTGAATTCATGGCCAAGCCAATATCTGCTTGAGCCAAAGCAGGCGCATCATTGGTTCCATCACCCACCATCGCCACCAATTTACCAGCCGCTTGTTCTTTGCGAATACAAGCCAGTTTATCTTCAGGCCGTGCTTCAGCAATATAATCGTCCACCCCGGCTTCAGCTGCAATCGCAGCGGCAGTCAATGGATTGTCCCCTGTGACCATAATGGTTTTAATGCCCATCTCGCGTAATAGTGCAAAGCGTTCTTTAATCCCTTGTTTAATCACATCTGAGAGTTCAATCACCCCTAAAATACTGTGATTCAAAGCAACAACGAGTGGTGTTGCACCTTTCGATGCAACCTGTTCTACTCGGGTTTTAAGCTCAACGTTATCCCTGATGTCTTGGTTAGTAAATTTAATAATCGCATCCACCGCACCTTTACGAATGCTTTGCCCTGTGACTAAATCCACACCAGACAAGCGTGTTGCCGCACTAAACTGGATGAATTCTGCACCTGTTGGTTCTTTAATGCTTTCACCCAGTTCTTTCCCAAGGCTGATTACTGACTTCCCTTCAGGAGTTGGATCGGCAAAAGAAGTTAACATTGCGGCTTGGCGTAACTCACTTGGGCTTACGCCAGCCAAAGGATAAAAGGCAGTGGCTTGACGGTCACCATAGGTGATCGTGCCTGTTTTATCTAATAGCAGTACATCAATATCACCAGCAACTTCGACAGCCTTGCCTGATTTAGCAAGAACATTGGCTTTTAAGGCGCGGTTCATGCCTGCAATCCCTATCGCTGGTAGTAATCCTCCAATCGTGGTTGGAATCAAACACACCAGTAAAGCAATCAACAAGACTAGACTGATTTTGATCCCGACCATTGCCCCGATAAAGGGTAAGGTCGCGACCACCACAATAAAGGTAATGGTCATGATATTGAGTAAAATACTCAGTGCAATCTCATTCGGTGTTTTTTGACGGTTGGCTCCCTCAACCAATGCAATCATACGGTCTAGAAAGCTATGTCCCGCTTCATTACTGACCCGAATCATAATTTCATCAGATAAAACTTTGGTTCCCCCAATAACACCTGAACGGTCAGTATTGGCTTCACGCAATACAGGTGCAGACTCACCGGTCACCGCAGACTCATTAATGGTCGCGAAACCTTGAATAATCTCCCCATCCGCAGGGACAATTTCACCAGCTTTAACAATGACTAAATCATCTTTTTTAAGTAGGTTTGCAGAGATGATTATCGGTGCTGCATTCAGATCAGCAATCTGATTGGCAGTTAGGTTCTCACGCGCTTGGCGTAAGGATGCTGCCTGTCCACGGCCTTTCGCTTCTGCAACTGCTTCCGCATAATTGGCGAATAATACGGTGACCAATAGAATCAAGCTCAACACTACACCGAAACCGAAGCTGGTACTTCCCATGAAGGTCGCTGCAATGGTTAAGAGTGTGCCCACCCATACACATGCCATGACTGGATTTTTAAATGCATATTGCGGCAATAGCTTATAAAAAGTTTGTTGAAGGATTTCTTTATTCAAAATATCCATCTGTTGTGTCGCATTTGAATGTTTCATTGTGTTTGCTCCACACTTAAACTTTTATAGACAGATAGTCAGCAATTGGTCCAATCACCAACACTGGCATGAATTGCAATAAGGTGAGAATCAACACGATCCCAATTAAGGTCAGTGCAAATGTGGGTGATTCGATGTGTAAATATCCTTTACTTTCAGCAGCTTGCGGTTTGGTTGCTAGACTGACCGCAATTAAAACAGGAATAATCAACACGCTATAACGACCTGCCAATAAAGCCACACTGGCACTCAGATTCCACCACAAGGTGTTATCGCCTAAACCTTCAAAACCAGAGCCATTGTTGGCATAAGCGGAAACATACTCATAGAACACTTGGCTAATGCCATGAAATGCTGGATTAGAATTGCCTGTCAGCGTTGGAAATGCGATTGCGATCGCAGTCAAAGCAAGAATCACAACGGGTTGTAATAAGATCACAAGAGCTAAAAGCTTGATTTCAGTTACTTCTACTTTTCGACCAAATAATTCAGGTGTACGACCCGTCATTAAACCCGCGATAAATACTGCTAAAAATAGATAAATAAAGAACTGTAATAAACCACAGCCAATCCCTCCCCAGATGGCATTGATCAGCATATTGCACAGTTCAACCAAGCCTGTGAGTGGTGAGGCCGAGTCATGCATCATGTTGACTGAGCCATTGTTCACTTGTGTGGTGAGACTTGCCCAAAGTGCCGATGCATCCGTACCAAAACGCACTTCCTTACCTTCCATCAAGGCTGCATTAGCAATCAAAGATGATTTTTCAGTCCAGAAAGCCAATGAGGTGGAAATCAATGACATCAACAACATACTGCCAAAAATCATCCACATCAGTTTTTTACGTTGGATAAAGCGTCCAACCATAAACACTACTGACAACGGGATCAGTAAGATCGCAATCATCTCAATCACATTGGACAACGGTGTTGGGTTTTCTAAAGGCACACTACTATTTGGCCCATACCAACCACCACCGTTACTGCCAAGCTGTTTAATGGCGACCATCGGTGCAACAGGGCCAAGTGGAATATGTTGTGTTTGTACCTCAGCGCTTTGATCTAAGACCTGCGCTGTTGGTCCCGCAGACAAGGTTGCTGGCACACCTTGAAAAGTCAGCAGCAAAGAAAAAATTAAACCAAGTGGAATAAAGAATCTAAACAATGGTCGAATGAGATCCATCCAGTAATTACCCAGATTGACCGTATCCCAGTCTTTTTGATTTGCTGCTTCTCCATGACCTGATTGTAGGAATAAAGCTCTCAACATAGCGACCAATAAGGCCAGACCAATTATGGGTGATAAATATTGCAAGCCGACAATCACGGTCATTTGTGATAGATAAGACAGTTGTGCCTGCGCTGAATAATGTTGCTGGTTGGTATTGGTCAAAAATGAGATCGTGGTATGCAAAGCTAAATCCCAGTTCATATTCGGAATATGATCGGGATTCAGAGGCAGCCATGCCTGTGTCATCAAGATTGTGACACTTGCACCAAGCAGTAAAATATTGCTAAAGATAAAAGCAGCAAGATATTGGCGCCAGTTCATACCACGGCGTTGTACGCCAAGTAAGGCATAAATTGGCTGCTCGATCCAGTTAAACAATCGGTCGCTTTTCATTGGTTTTGCTTGCATCACATCAGCGAGGTAAGCACCGAGCGGATAAGCCAGCAGCAAAGAAAGGACAAATACAGAAATAAATTCCCACATAGCAGATGCCATTTAAAAATTGGTCAACACCAGTATGGAAATGAGGGACGTAAATTCTCTATATTGAAAAAACCTGAAAACGTAAATTTTACGTAAATAAAAATTTATTCATGCTTAATTAAAAGAGTGCAGAATGCTTGTATCTATTCTGCCATGACCTTAAAACAAGTAACTCGATTGCTTGTCATCCAACACTGTAAAGTCTTAATATAAATTTTTCCAATAACATTGATAACATCCATCATATTCATTAAATTGCGCTACTGAATAATCTGACATCTACATACAGAAGAACATATCTCCATGGAAATCAAACAAATAAAGTATTTTTCGATGGTTGTTGAAGCAGGCAGTATTGGTAAAGCTGCTCAAAAACTTGATGTCGGGCCGTCGGCAATTAGCCAGCAAATCAGTAAGTTAGAACAAGAATTAAGTATTCGTTTATTACAGCGTAATGCCTTTGGTGTGACACCGACCCCTGCGGGTTTGGCCTTTTTAAAACATTCTCAACTCATCTTGCGTCAAATTAACTTTGCGATTGATGCTGCTCATTCTGCTCGGCTTTCTGGTCATGTCAGCCTTGGTTTTCCACCAACAATCACCGCTTTAATTGGCATTCCTTTAATGAAATTAATGTCTGAACGTTATCCAGACATTCGTCTCGAAATTGTGGAAACATTGTCAGGAAATCTAATTCAGTCCATTAATTCGCGTCAGCTTGATATTGCCATTATTTTCACCAATGAAATTGATAAGCAATGGTCAATACAACCATTAGTACGTGAGCAAATGTATTTAATGGCACGCAAGGAAGTGCTGGAAAAATATGGTCTTTCTGAATGTATTAAAAGTGGAATTATTCAGTCTCAACAGATTGGAGATCTTCCATTAGTACTGCCACGTCAGCGCCATAGCTTAAGAAAACTGCTCGAACACAAGATAGGACAGCTCAATGTCGTCTATGAAATTGATGGCCTACACTTACTCATGGACAGCTTGATTCATCTTGATCTTGCAAGTGTTCGCCCTGGGAGTGCCTGCCTACAAGAATATAAACACCAGATTCAATTACTCAAACTGGTTGACCCCGAAGTAGAACGAATTAATTATTTAGTCAGCCTAGCTGAAGAAGAACTATCGCCAGCGGCACTTGCTGCAAAATCAGCGATTAAAGCATGCGTGAAAGAACTGATCCAAAATCAGATTTGGCCGTGTTCTGAAATTATTTTATAAAAGGTCATTAATTTTTTTAAATACCTCATTACTTTTGCCCTCTCACTCTCCTCTGCTTTTTGCGATTACATTTTCTTCCGAAAGATAAGTGGATTTCTATTTATCAAAATTTAGATGTGTAGTTTTAACTGGAAACAAGGCATCACATTTTCTGCAAAGGATAGCGCTAGATCTCATTTCCCATCCATTTCTATGAATGGTTGATTGATCCGATCTGTTTTTTCCAATATTGAAAATTGTGAATGTTTCCATTTTGCTAGGCCAAGGAGGTCTCTAATGGATATTACAAATAATCGCAGGGCTACTTTTAAAAAAATATTAAATGTAACAAGTGGCAACTTTTTAGAACAGTACGACTTTTTTCTTTTTGGCTTCTATGCCACTTATATCGCAGCAAAATTTTTCCACTCTGAAAATGAATATGTCTCTTTAATGATGACATTTACCGTATTTGCTGCGGGCTTTCTTATGCGTCCTCTCGGCGCTATTTTTTTAGGTGCTTATGTTGATAGAGTGGGACGTCGTAAAGGCTTAATCGTGACCTTAAGTCTGATGGCCATCGGAACGATTCTGATTACCTTTGTACCAGGTTATGAAACCATTGGTATTATTGCGCCAATTCTGGTGGTGATTGGCCGTCTATTACAAGGCTTCTCGGCAGGTGTTGAATCTGGCGGTGTATCGATTTATCTCGCTGAAATTGCAACAGATAAAAACCGTGGATTTATCACAAGCTGGCAATCTGGCAGCCAGCAAATTGCAGTTGTATTTGCGGCATTACTGGGTTATTGGCTAAACACTATCTTAACGACTGCTCAAGTGGGTGAATGGGGCTGGCGTATTCCCTTCTTAATTGGCTGTTTGATTATTCCTTTAATCTTCTTGTTCCGTCGCACGTTAGAAGAAACTGAAGACTTTAAAGCACAAAAAACTCATCCATCGACTAAAGAAATTTTCAGCACACTGGCGAGCAACTGGCGCATCGTACTTGCGGGCATGATGATGAGTGCCATGACCACAACCACGTTCTATTTCATTACAGTTTACACCACTGTGTATGCAAAACGTACTTTAGAAATGTCGGTAACGGATAGTCTTTTAGCAACCGTATTTGTGGGTTTATCAAATTTCTTCTGGTTACCAATGGGTGGTTTGCTTTCAGACAAAATCGGCCGTCGTCCAGTGTTAGTCGGCATTACAACCCTTGCCATCTTTACAACTTATCCAGTTTTAAGCTGGTTAGTCAGTGACATTAGTTTTACCAATCTGATTATCTCGCTTGCTTACTTCTCATTCTTCTTTGGTATGTACAACGGCACCATGGTTGCAACACTTGCCGAAGTGATGCCTAAACGAGTCCGTACAGTTGGTTTCTCTTTAGCATTTAGCCTTGCCGCCGCTATTTTCGGTGGTATGACTCCAATGGCCTGTACATTCTTGGTCGAACATACGGGTAATCCAAGTACCCCTGCTTTCTGGCTGATGCTCGCTGCGGTATGTAGCTTAGTCTCAAGCCTGTATTTATGTCGCAGTTCGAAACAGAAGAATGCTGACCCGATTGTTGAACCAGCTAAGGTGAGCGCGTAACTCCACTACACCTTTAGTTTTAATGAACAGTACGACAGATCATCAGTCTACGTACTGTACGTTCTTGCAATTCAAGTGAGGTACTATGAAAAAGTCCCCTATCTTCATGACCATTTGCCTAGCTGGTGCTGGTTTAGGCTCAACGCTTGCTAACGCAGATACACTCGAAGTGATTAGCTCAGGTGGTTTTTATTCATCTATGGAAAAACTCATTCCAATATTTGAAAAGCAAACTGGTCACACGGTTCACCTTTCATCTGGTTCATCAATGGGTGCGTCGCCAACTGCAATTCCAAATCGACTCGATCGTGGGGAACATTTTGATGTGGTGGTGTTGGCTGCTCCTGAACTGAACAAGCTTGCAGAAAAAGGTTACGTAGACCCAAGTTCACAAAGTGCTTTAGTCAATTCAAGCATCGGCATGGCTGTACCTAAAGGTGCACCAAAACCAGATATTAGCTCTGCGGCAAAATTCGAAAAAGTTTTATTCAATGCCAAGCACATTGGTTATTCAGCAAGTGCGAGCGGCACGCATCTTGAAAAAGATGTTTTCCCAAGCTTCCCACCTGTCGAGTACAAAGTGATTTCTGGTAAAGCAGAAAAAGTGGTCGGTGACCGCGTTGCAAAACGTATTGCCGAAGGTCAGTTTGATATTGGTTTCCAGCAAATTAGTGAAATCAAACCTTTTACCGGCCAATATGGTCAAGTTGATTTAGTCGGTCCAATTCCTGCGCCTTATCAAAAAGTCACTGTATTTGCAGCGGGCATTGGTAAAAACTCTGAACATGAAAAAGTCGCAAAAGAACTCATCAAATTTGTGAAGTCACCACAAGCAACACAAATTATTGAAGAACAGGGTCTTGAGCAGGTTAAACAATAAAAGCTCTAAAAGGCAACGTTTTGAGGTGATGTTGCCTTTACTCTGTTAGTGGTTTACTCAGCACAATAGAACAGAATGTATAGCAATAAACCAGTGTAGAATAACCAATAAAGGTCAATGTAGTATTTGCCGTGGAACTCAAACAATTAAAGTATTTTATTGCGGTGATCGAGTCAGGAAGCTTGGGTAAAGCTGCAAAAAATCTCGATATTGGAACTTCTGCATTAAGTCAGCAAATCTCAAAATTAGAAAGCGAGCTTTCTATTCGCCTTTTACAACGTACTGCTTTGGGTACAGTTCCCACCCCTGCAGGTTTAGCTTTTTTTCAACAAGTTCAACTGGCACTTAGACACTTAGACCATGCTGTAGATTCTGCACACTCTTCGCGTTTAAGTGGTCATGTCACCGTCGGTTTTTCGCCAAGTGTCGCATCGGTTATAGGCACGCACTTTTTAAAACTCATGAGAAATCGTTACCCCGACATTAAAGTCCGTTTAATTGAAGGTTTATCGGGTGACTTAAAAGCTTTAGTTAATGCAAGGCAGCTTGATGTTGCCATCATCTTTAGTGACGATGTCGATCCACAATGGGCCATACAGCCTTTAGTCAAAGAACAGATGTTTTTAATCTCGCTTAAAGAAGTGCTGAGTCAGTACCACCTTGAAAGTTGTATCGACACTCAAACCATTACACATTCACAGCTTAAAGAACTTCCGCTGATTTTACCGAGTCAACGACATGGACTGCGCTTGTTGCTCGAACAGAAAATTCATCAGCTTAAAGTGGCTTATGAAATTGATGGGCTGCATTTGTTAATGGAAAGCATTAGCCAACTCGAAATGGCAACCATTCAACCTGCGGGTGCATCGTTAAACTCACGGCAAGACCTCTGTTTACTGCGCGTTGTAGAACCTGCTATTGAACGCATTAACTATTTAATTAGTCTGTCTGAAGAAGAACTCTCACCTGCTACTTTAGCCACCAAAGTGGTGATTCGTGCATGTGTGACCAACCTGATTAATGAAAAGCGTTGGCCCGGTGCGAAACTCATAAACACTTAAGCGCTTAGTGTTTATTTTTACTAAACACCCATTCAAGCTTAGCCTCTCACTTCACCTTCCCTTTTAAAGCTACATTAGCCATAGCTGAGAAAGGGAGAAATCCATGCATGATGTGATTGTAATTGGTGGTGGGAATGCCGCACTGTGTGCCGCGCTCACGGCAAAAGAAAGTAGCGCGTCGGTGCTTGTCATAGAAGCAGCGCCTAAAGAATGGCGTGGTGGTAACTCACAACACACTCGTAACCTTCGCTGCATGCATGATGCTCCTCAAGATGTATTGGTCGATGCCTACCCCGAAGAAGAATATTGGCAAGATCTACTTAAAGTGACTGCGGGCAAAACCAATGAGCACTTAGCTCGTCTGGTCATACGTAGCACGGCGACTTGCCGCGACTGGATGCGTAAACATGGCGTGAATTTTCAGCCGCCCCTATCGGGAGCTTTACATGTTGCACGTACCAATGCCTTTTTTATGGGTGGCGGTAAAGCCCTCATTAATGCGTATTACCGAAGTGCTCAAGAGCTTGGCATTGAGATTTTATACGACACAAAAATTAAAGATCTAAAGTTAAACCAAGGACATTTTGAAGCTGCAATTGCGGAAGATGGCCGTGTGTTTAAAGCGAAAAGCTGTGTATTGGCCGCAGGTGGTTTTGAGTCAAATCTGGAATGGCTAAGAGAAGCATGGGGGCAAAATGAAAACGGCGAATGGCCTGCCGATAATTTCATTATTCGCGGAACCCGCTTTAATCAGGGCAACTTACTCAAATTTATGATAGATCAAGGCGCCGATATTATTGGTGATCCATCTCAATCGCACTGTGTAGCCGTAGATGCACGAGCACCGTTATATGACGGCGGCATCTGCACCCGTATTGACTGCGTTTCCTTGGGAATTGTGGTCAATAACAAAGCCGAACGTTTTTACGATGAGGGCGACGACTTCTGGCCAAAACGTTATGCGATTTGGGGCCGCCTTGTTGCCAAACAACCTCAGCAAATTGCCTATTCGATTATTGATTCAAAAGCAATTGGACGCTTTATGCCACCTGTGTTTGCGGGTGTAAAAGCAAATAGCATTCAAGAACTGGCCGAAAAAATCGGGCTGGATGCAGAAACCTTCTGTCACACGGTAGAAGAATTTAATCAAGCCTGTGTGCAAGGCACCTTTAACCATACCGTTTTAGATGACTGCACCACCCAAAATATTGTTCCCAACAAGACCCATTGGGCCGTTCCTCTTGATCGCCCACCGTTCTATGCCTATGCGCTTAAACCCGGCATTACCTTTACCTATTTAGGCTTAAAAGTCGAAGACGATGCTGCGGTACGTTTTAACAATAAAGCAAGCCGCAACCTGTTTGTCGCTGGTGAAATGATGGCAGGTAACGTACTGGGTCAGGGTTATACCGCGGGCGTTGGCATGTCGATCGGAACGACCTTTGGACGCATTGCCGGAAAAAATGCAGCCCACTATGCACTTTCACAAGGAGTTGAACATGAATGCTAGTACTAAAGCCCTAATTCCAGTTGTTCAGCTCTCTGACCATGAACAAGAAGTTCAACGAGCCTTACAGATTTGTAATGCTTGTCGCTACTGTGAGTCTTTTTGTGCTGTATTTGCGTCGATGACCAAGCGTCTTGAGTTTAATCAAGCCGATATTCATTACCTAGCAAATCTGTGCCATAACTGTGGTGCATGTTTACACGCTTGCCAATATGCCCCGCCACATGAGTTTGGTGTAAACATTCCACAAGCAATGGCGCAAGTACGTTTGGAAACTTACCAAGAGTTTGCTACCCCTCAGCCTTTAGGCCGACTTTATAAATCGGTGGGCATTCCTTTTGTTTCGGCATTATCAGCTATTTTCTTTTTATGCATGTTAGCTGTGGTGTGGTACAAAGGCACCGACCTGTTTGCAGGCTATCAAGGTAATTTCTATGCGATTTTTCCGCATAACTTTTTAGCGCTACTGTTTGGAGCGACCTTTACAGTTGCCATTGTTTTACTCGGCATTGGAATTAGTAAATTTTGGAGACAGACCTCTAAAGTTATTCACGGCAAAGTTGAGAAACCAGACCTTATTCAAGCCTCTCAAAATGTATTAACGCTTAAATATTTAGATGGTGGACATGGCAAAGGCTGTAATGAACAAGATGACCGTTATACACAAATCCGCCGCGTGTTCCATCACCTGACTTTTTATGGCTTTATGCTTTGCTTTGCAGCCACAGGTGTAGCGACTTTATATCACTATTTCCTTAACCTACATGCGCCTTACCCTATCTTTAGCTTGCCTGTTATTTTGGGTACTTTGGGTGGGTTTAGCTTAGTGATTGGACCATCTGGCTTACTCTATTTAAACCTTAAACGCCATCCATTACATGGTGACCGCGAGCAAAAACCTGTAGATCGAGGCTTTATTTTCCTTTTAATTTTAGTCAGTGCTTCAGGGTTAGCACTCATGGCATTTCGCAATACTCCTTACATGGCACTTTTACTAATTTTCCATTTAGCTACGGTCATGACATTCTTTATTACCATGCCTTTTGGAAAGTTCGCACATGGTTTTTACCGCAGTGCTTCTTTACTGAAATTTGCCATCGAAGAACGTATTTCGAAAGGCCGATAAAAATCATTCCCAATATTTTTAGCATAACACTATGGATATCCCCCTATATTCCATAAAAAATTAAGGGTATCTAAAATGGATCATTGATAATTTTTTGGATAAAAAAAGCCACATCTGGAGAATGTGGCTAAAGTATTGCTTTGCTTGCTACGGTTATACCGTAGTTTTAGATTAGAGCGATTAGCTTAATTTAAACTGAATAAATAACTTGTTTGAAGCTGATAATACGCAATCATACAGAACCGGCAAATATAGTATTGTTCTATCCATATTAATCTCGTCGGGATAACCCTTCATGCAAACTCCCCTTATAAAACCACTTATACAAATAATTAATTTAATCATATAGATAAAAATAAATAAGTTCTTCGGTTAGCTGTAAGTATTGTTTTCTATATCGTATATTCAATGCTTCTTAAGAATAATTTATTGATTACTTTTTAGCTCAAAAAAACTCAAAATAATTAACAAAATATGCCTTATGTTGCTATCTCGACCAACACTCTGATTTTATCTAGATAAGATTTTTCTTGTTCAGTTTATATACGTTTATGAAAAATGCCACTCTTTATAAAACAGACGAAATAGCCTCCAGAACGAATTTAGAGTTCCACTTTGATTAAGTACCTAAATATTGGTTTGGAGAAGATCCTTTTAAAACTCGTTTTTTTGATGCTTTAGGGTTATCTTTTCCCGACGGAGAGAAATTTTTCATACAAAGCGTTAAAGCTTTTAGAGATAAAGTCACAGATCCTAAGCTGCTCAATGATATCTCTGCCTTTATCAAACAAGAAGCCCAGCATGGCATTATTCATAACTTAATGAATGAAAATCTCAAGAAACAGAATATTCCAGTTAAGCGTCTGATGGGCGTGCTTAAAAACTCATTAAATTATAATAAATCTCTAGAATTCAATTTAGCAGTTACAGTTGCATATGAACATGTTACAGCCCTACTCGCCCAATGTTTATTTGAAGATAGACTAGTTTCTGCTGAGGCGAATCCACGTATGCAAGCGCTATGGATTTGGCACTCTATAGAAGAAATGGAGCATAGAGAGGTCGCTTTCAATGTCATGAAACAAGTGGGCAATGTTGATGAAGAGATGAGAGTCATCGCCTTTCGCAAAACTTTTTCTCTTATTTTTGATTCAGCACTTGGAGTAGCAAATATTATGTTACGTTGTGATGGTTTCAGTAACAATGAAAGAAAACTGATGTTGGATAAAGGAAAGGATTGGCTTTTTGGCCCGAAAGGTATGATGAGCACAAAAATGCCATTAATTTTAGATAGTTTAAAAGAAGACTTTAATCCTAGCCACTACCCAATTATTAATCATTATGATGTATGGGTGAAAGCCATTGAAGAAACGAATGACCCAATTTATGCAGCAAATAAATTTTGGGAAGCGGGTTTATAATAGATTCTTATTAAAAAACGCATGAAATTACATTTATCGATATTTTTATCAATCCTCTCATTTCGATAACGTCAAAGCGAAAGATCATCAAACCTGTAATTAACTGTTGTACAAGCTGACAAAGCAACTTCTTTTGTTGCTTATTTCTTCATTTCTCCAAGCAATCCTTTTTGTGAATTTCTATGGATTTGTTAAGATGAACCACGTGCAAATTTAACTACACCGCATATGCCACTGACTCAATGTGACATAAAAAAGCTATACTTTTTTATCTAATTCAGTCAGATTTGCACAGAATTATGAGGATGGATGACATCGTTAATCCTCCAGATCAGATTTATCTAAATATTAAGTTTCAAGGATTTAGTACGAATGAACAGCGCTGAAATCATGGCTGACTTATCCAACCACACACCAATGATGCAGCAATACCTTAAAGTCAAAACCGACTATCAACATGCTTTGCTGTTCTATCGTATGGGCGATTTTTACGAGCTTTTTTTTGAAGATGCTCATTTAGCAGCCAAATTACTCGGCATTACACTGACCCATCGTGGTAAAGCCAGCGGTCAACCGATTCCAATGGCTGGCGTGCCTTACCATGCAGCTGAAGGTTATCTCGCGCGTTTGGTCAAAGCTGGACGTACTGTTGCGATCTGCGAGCAAGTCGGTGAAGTTACAGGAAAAGGGCCTGTTGAGCGTAAAGTTGTTCGTATTTTGACGCCTGGAACTTTAACGGATGATGCACTGCTTGGCAGTTATCAATCTTCAAATCTGGTTGCGCTTTGCATTCAGCAAAATCAAATCGGTTTGGCACTGCTTGATCTCAGTGCAGGTATTTTCAAAGTCCAGCAACAAGACTATAAGCCAGAGCAACTGGCAATCGAACTGGCACGCCTAATGCCAAGCGAAATCCTGATTGATGAAGATCTGATTGATAAAAATATTATTGAACAAATCAAAAAGAATCTGGACTGTCCGATTACCAAGCGCCCAAATGTCGACTTTAATTTAAATAATGCCCAAAAGACGTTATGTGACCAATTTTCAGTTTCGACCTTATCTGGCTTTGGTTTAGATCCATTACCGCTTGCTAGAGCTGCCGCTGCTGCGCTGATTCATTACGCTAAAGAAACCCAAAAAACGGCATTACCCCATATCCGTTCAATTCAGATTGAGCAAAGTACTGACTTTATTGCGCTTGATCCGATTACGCGCCGCAACTTAGAGATCATTGAACCTCTATTTGAGCATGGTACTTCTCTGTTTCAACTCATCAATGATTGCCAAACGGCGATGGGCGGACGTTTGCTGAGCCGAACGCTGATGCAACCGATCCGTGACACAGCCATTCTCGATGCACGTCTTGATGCGACTGAACAGTTATTAAAAGGTTTCCATGAAGCGCCTGTTCGTTTGGTATTAAAAGAAATTGGTGATATTGAACGTGTGCTCAGCCGTGTTGCTTTAGGCAGTGCTCGTCCCCGTGATCTGGTACAACTCCGTCATGCATGTGCACAGATTCCGTTCTTGCGTCATGCATTAGCGCCTGTATTAAAAACCCAGCAATCTAAATTACTTACACAGCTTGACCAAGAGCTGGGCGACTTTAAGAGCCTTCATCAGCACTTAATGGCTGCGATTGTTGAAAGCCCACCTGTACTTCTTCGTGATGGCAATGTAATTGCAGAAGGCTATGACGAAGAACTGGATGAATTACGCAAAATTCGTGATCATGCGGGTCAGTTCCTGATTGATTTAGAAATTAAAGAACGTGAACGTACAGGAATCAACACCCTGAAAATCGGTTATAACCGCGTCAGCGGCTATTATATCGAATTGACACGTGCACAAGCTGAACAGGCACCTGCAGACTATATTCGTCGACAAACCCTGAAAAATGCTGAACGATATATCACGCCAGAACTCAAAGGCTTTGAAGATAAAGTCCTTTCGAGTGAATCGCGTGCCCTCGCCCGTGAAAAACTTTTATTTGAATCGTTATTAGATGAATTGCGTCAGAATATTGCGCATTTACAAATGATGAGTGCGGCGATTGCACATATCGATGTACTGGCAAATTTTGCCCATCAAGCACGATTAAATAGTTGGGCAAGACCAGAATTTACTGCTGAAACCTGTATCAAGATTCAGGCTGGCCGTCATCCTGTGGTAGAAGCGTTAAATAAAGCACCATTTACGCCGAATGATACTTTCCTTGATCCACAGCATCGTATGGCAATTATTACTGGCCCGAACATGGGCGGTAAATCAACCTTTATGCGTCAGACGGCACTTATTAGTTTACTCGCCTATTGTGGTAGCTTTGTCCCTGCCAAAGCTGCAAAGCTGGGTTCGATTGACCGTATCTTTACCCGTATTGGTTCTGCAGATGATTTATCGACAGGTAAATCAACCTTTATGGTTGAAATGACCGAAACCTCGCAGATCCTTCATCACGCAACTAGCCAATCTTTAGTACTGATGGATGAAGTCGGTCGTGGAACCAGTACCTATGATGGTCTTTCTCTGGCTTGGGCCTGTGTGGTTGATTTAACCAAACGCGTAAAATGTTTGTGTCTTTTTGCGACCCACTATTTTGAGCTGACTGAACTGGGTAGCGAAGCGGGCATTGATAACTACCATGTCACCGCACAAGAACTGAATGGCAATTTGATTTTGCTACATAAAGTTCAACATGGTCCAGCAAGCCAAAGTCACGGTTTACAGGTTGCGAAACTGGCAGGTATTCCTGCAAGTGTGATCAAGGAAGCCCAAAAGCGTTTGAAAATTTTGGAAAAGCAGCAGCATCAACATTTACCAAATAGTGTGCAGAATGACTTATTCAGTGCCGTTGAGCATGAAATTGAAACTCAGGTCATTGAAAAAGTCATTGAGGTTGAAGCAAAATCGCCTGCATTAGAGTTGTTACAAAACATTGATGTTGATGACCTGACGCCACGTCAAGCGCTTGAACAGCTTTATCAACTCAAAGCTTTATTTAAGACCAGTCAGGCACTTGAGAATTAATCCACCGATCAATAAGCTCTATCCTTTGAGGTAGAGCTTATTTACATAGCGCTTGCGTAATCTAACAATTGCTCACCCACCTTTTTTAAGGTTCATGTTATTCCTAAACCTAGAAAATTATTCTGTGGAGGAAATACCATGTCTCGTGGCGATAAATCTGCATATACAGCAAAACAGAAACGACAAGCCAAGCATATTGAAGAAAGTGAACTGGAACAAGGTCGCTCTCAGGAAGATGCTGAACGTATTGCTTGGGCAACGGTGAATAAGCAAGATGGTGGTGGTCTCAAGAAAAAGCACAAATAAGCAAATTGCGGCTGTAGTTGAGACTTATTATCAACAAAAGTCATATAAATAAGTCCATTTCATTGATACGAATAATAAATATCAATAAAAGGAATTGTTTCTATCGGTATTTTTTGCCTAAAATACGCTATGCAAAATGAAAACCATATTTTTTAGGTAGCTGCCGCCATGACCTTTGTTGTCACCGAAAATTGTATTAAATGTAAATATCAAGATTGTGTTGAAGTTTGTCCAGTAGACTGCTTCTACGAAGGTCCAAACTTCCTTGTGATCAATCCAGATGAATGTATTGACTGCGCACTATGTGAACCAGAGTGTCCAGCAAATGCAATTTTCTCGGAAGATGAGTTACCAGAAGGTCAAGAAGTCTTTATCGAACTCAATGCTGAATTGTCTGAAAAATGGGCTGGCAATAATATCACTCAAATTGGTGAGCAACCTGCTGACCGTGAAGAGTGGAATGGTAAGCCAGACAAGCTGCAATATTTAGAAAAATAATTAAAAAAGGCCAGTTTTACTGGTCTTTTTTATACTTTAATCACACATTTCTTTGCAATTACCTCATTATTCATACGCCATTTTGCATTAAAATAATACGCCTATCGATTATGAACTGCGCTTTTTATGATTCGAAATAAATTACAGGGTCTATTATCATTATTTGCCATCCCTGTGATGATGGTAGGTTGTACAAGTTCAACCACAAAAGTAAATCAAAACCAAGGTAAAAGAATTTACATTCCTCAAGAACAAGTTACTTTAACCCGCCCTGTTCCAAATAAAGTCGAACCTGCTTCCTATCGCCGATGGCTCGGTCAAGGCGATAATTATGCACGCGTTCGCGAATACGAGCAGTATCTTGCCCGTAATAATGTTGCCCATATTGTTCCAAGTTTTGAGTTGCTACGTACTGCACGAGACTGGCAAAAATGTGGCCGTTCAGAATATATGGTGCCTAATCGTGAGTTATGGGGAAATGCCCTGCCAACCTTACGTGTTTTTAAATATCTGGTCGCAGCAAAAGTTTTAACGGATTTTGAAGTCACCTCGGTTTATCGAGATCTGCCTTTGAACCAATGTGCTGGTGGTGCGGGCTCTTCAAAACATCTATTTAACTCTGCCATTGATTTCCGTATTGGCCCTGAATACCCACAGCCACAAGATTATGCCTTTATCGAACAGACAAAATTCAAGTTATGCCAGTTCTGGGCACAGCATGGACAAAGTCTGGATATAGGCGTTGGTTTATATAGTTCTGGACAGATTCATATTGATACGCAAGGCTATCGTACTTGGGGTCCTGACCTGACCCGCAATAGCTCGATGTGTAATTTCTAAAAATCCCTCGGCAACTTAAAAAGAGATCAAATTGATCTCTTTTTTGTTTCATTGCACAGGATTAATTGAGCAATCAAATTGCACTCTGATCATAAACGTTTAAAATGCAGCTAACAGATTCATAGGTAAACTTGATTATGCAACAGATGTGGACCGACATTGATGACTATATCAATTCACATTTAATTCCCACGGATCCAAGACTTCAACATGCATTAGACAATACCGATACTCAAGGGTTTTCTAATCATTTGGCTGTTGCGCCTAATCAAGGCATGTTTTTGCAGATGCTGATCCAGATGAACCAATGCAAACGTGTATTGGAACTAGGAACTTTTGGCGCCTACAGCACTATTTGGCTTGCAAAAGCGCTGCCAGAAGATGGTTATCTACTCACTGTTGAAGGACGCGATACCCATGTCATCATTGCGCAGGAAAATATTGATTTTGCCAATATGCCAACCACCATCGAACTAAAAAAAGGGCGTGGTGCAGATATCATGAATCAGCTGATTGCAGAAGGCAGTGAGCCATTTGATTTCATTTTCATTGATGCGGATAAGCAAAGTTATCCTGAGTATTTTGAGCTAAGTTTAAAACTTGCTCATTCAGGTACCATTATCGTGCTTGATAATGTGATTCGTGCAGGAGATATTCTGGATGAAAATAACAAGAAGCCAAGTATTGAAGGAATTCGTGAAGCTTTCACGGCATTAAAAGACCATCCTCAACTGTTATCTTGCACAGCATTACAAACCGTAGGCTCAAAAGGACATGATGGCTTTGCAATTGCCATCGTAAAATAGAGATTAAAAAACAACCTATTTAATTTAGTTGTGTAATATCAACAAATTATATTTATCTCTAATGCTTTTCCATACAGTTATCCACAGGAATTGCGGATAACTGTATGGAAAGAAATGAATCACTTAGCGACAAGCAAAGGTACATTGGCATTACGGAAGATCGTGGTTGTGATACTACCCAAGAAGAACTGATGAATTTTACTGTGGCTAAATGCCCCTAATACAATCAGCTGAATATCATGTTCCCTTTGATATTCAAGAATATTTTGAGCAACATCACCATAACGGTACACGGATACTACTTCCAATCCAGCATCAGTTAAGTACTTTTCTGGTTCTGCCAGCATTTCAGGATGATCACCGACGTAAAGCAAATGGCATTGCAAGAGTTTCAAAAGGTCACTTTTTGCAATACGTTGCAGCATTTTCTGGCAGGTTGGTGAATATTCATAGGCAAAGATAAAACGTTTCGGTGGCTGGAAATGCTCGCCTACCGTAATAACAGTACAGTTTGCACCACGAATGAAGTTTTCAACATTGCTACCAATCGGTTTGTTTTTCTCAGCAGCACGCTCACCCACCCGACCAATAATCACAATATCGTTTTCATCGAGAAGATTAAAACTTTGCTCAAGAAAATCACCTTTTTCCTGAATCTTGGTGCTGGTTAAGCCATACTGTTTTTCGATAAGCTCAGAGATATGTTTAAGCAAATTATTACTATAATCCAGTGCAAGCTCACTTTGCTTTTGTTCTAGCTCAGCCAGCTCTTTCAGCAGCATGGCATTACTTTCAAAGCCAATCACACCGCTGATTTCACCTAAATGATAACTCGCTGGGTAATAGTCCAGAATTTGCAATAGTACCAATTCTCTTTGTGTCTGTTTGGCCACCCACACAGCCGCCTCAGCCACAGCATCAATGCAGGGTGAAGAATCAATACATGCAATTACACGGTTCATTTTTCGCCTCTCTTTAGGTAATACCTTAGGTCTTCTACTTATTTTTAACTTATCACAGATGATAGCGAGGAAGGTTAAATTTATGTATCGAATCTCATAAGCTTTTTAAGAGGGTCTGTTGATATTTCACGATGCTTGCGACAGTGGACATTTTTTAGATGGCACAAGGCACATTTGGCGAAATTTAGTCATTCTAAATGAGCTGAATGTAACGCAGTGGCAGCAAAAAATGTCCCTGTCCCACAGGGTTATGGCTAAAATCTCCTCAAACCTCGTTATGAAATTTGACAAGGGGGTCGCCATTGCCTGCATTTCATGCCTTGTTTGTGTCGTTTTAGCCAATAACGCAATGCATGGGTGAAATTTCAATAGACCCTACACTTTTACTCATTACGATAACGAATTATTTTTGCTGGATTCCCTGCCACGATTGCATAATCGTCTACATCTTTGGTTACCATACTGTTCATGCCCACAACTGCATGATCTCCAATTTTAATACCATCCTTGATCCCCACATGCGCGCCGAGCCAGACATCGCGTCCAACTTCAATTCCTTTAGAGCTAACAGGTTGCTGATAGATAGCACGATCCATTTCCATACCATGATCAAAGGCATATAAATGACTATAAGCCGCAATCCTGACTTGATCATTTAATTTGATCCCTGTACGCCCTCCATCCAGAATACAGTGATGGTTAATCGCGACCTCATTGCCGATTTCTAAGGGGCCATGCAAGGTGCAATCTGCGGCGATAAAGGTATTATCTCCAATCGAAATCTTACGACCACGTTCTGCAAAAATATGTGCCAATGGAGAAATGAAACAGTTCTTGCCGATTTCCACCGTTTCCATGTCCATTAAATAGGCCTGATATTCAGCTTGCCATGCTTCTGCCCATTCACGATGTTTTGGCTTGAGTGTCCAATATAACCAAGGCATATAATTAAGGCGCTGCTTATGCTGCTCACGATATTTCAGTAAAGGATCATTCATCCTCTTGCTCCTCAATAAACTTCAGCACTTCACGCCCTGAAAGGCATCGCCTCGCAAGAGAAGACAGATACTTTTCAGTCATCACATACATGTAATTTCTCACGCCCTCTACTCACATCTTGCAGCTTAAGTCTTAAAGGCTCAATCTGATGCACTTGCAGTCGAGCCTGAACTGTAACACCAGTATCGGTATAACTTTCCTGATATTCAATCTGTTGCTGCATCAACTCATACTGCATAATGGCCCATTCATTGAACAGACATGCAAACTGGATTTCTTTCTTTTCAATCAATTCAATTTTTTCTGCTAACAATAAGCACTGGCCTGCGCAACCACCATAGGCACGTACCAAACCACCCGTACCCAATTTAATGCCGCCATACCAACGATTGACCAGTACAATAACGTTGGTCAGTTCATTACCTTCAATGGTTGCAAGAATGGGACGACCTGCCGTGCCTGAAGGTTCGCCATCATCATTAAAACGGACATGATGCCCAATTTTCCATGCCCAGCATTGATGCGTGGTTGAAGTATCTTTATATTGCTCCAGAAAATCTTTAACCTGCTGTTCATTTTCAACAACAGCCGCAATCGCTTGGAAACGACTTTTTTTAATGTCTTCTTCAAAAGTTACCGTACTGGCAATGGTAAATGGCATAAAAAACAAGATAAAAACTGAAAAGCAGATTATAGCTGCTTAACTGACAAATAAAAAACCTCGCCTGAAGCGAGGTTTTCTCAATCAGCACAACTTAGCGTTCGCGTAATGCTTCTTTGGCTTTATTAAACGGTTTAAGCAGGTAATCCATAATGGTTTTTTGACCTGTACGAATATCCACTGTCGCCACCATACCCGGGGTAATACTGAATGCCTTACCCGCCTTGTTATAGAGGCGATCCGAATCGGTACGGATATAAACACGATAATAGAACTGATCCTGCTTCACTTCATCACGAATGGTATCTGGAGAAATCACTGTTACTTTCCCATCCAGACCGCCATAGATCGAATAATCATAGGCCGTAATTTTCACCAAGGCCTCTTGTCCCGGACGAATAAAAGCAATATCTCGCGGAGAAATACGAGCTTCAATCAACAGTTTATCTTCCAGTGGGACAATGGTCATCAATTTACCATTTTGCGGAATCACCCCGCCTAAAGTCGTGACATCAATTTCTTTGACCACACCACGTACTGGCGCTTTAAATACCGCACGTTGTAAGCTATCAGCACGTCCATTCACTACTTGTTGTTGTGTCTGGATATCAGTATTGGCTTTGGAAAGCTCTTCTCGCGCTTTGACATAATATTCGTTACGCGTGTCATTGATCTTATTATTCAAGTCATTGGCTTCACGTTTTAAGCGCAACACTTCAACTTCACTTGCAGCACCTTTTGCCACTAATGGCTCAGTCATGGCAAGCTCTTGTCGCACTAACTTGGCAGCCTGTTCATAACCTGCGATGGATTGCTCCAGATTCTCACGGCGCGAATAATAAAGTGCGGTTTCCTCTTGAACCAGTTTAGGACTTTTCTTAACTTCCTCAGGAAAAGTCAACGGCGTGCCATTCACTTCCGCGCGTAAACGCGCTGCGGTTGCCTGTGCCGAAATCAGTAAAGACTGCGACTCCCCCACATTCGACGCCAAACGTGTCGGATCAAGTTGAGCAAGGATCTGCCCCTTTTCCACCACATCACCTTCATTCACATCAAGCTTGGTTAAAATACCACCCTCAAGTGACTGAATGATCTGCTCTTTTGAAGATGGAATAACTTTACCCGTCCCCGTAGAAACTTCTTCTAAATTAAACAACCATGCCCAGATCAAGAGTACAAGTAAACCAATCCCAATCATCCAAACAACGAGTGTCGAACGAGGTAACTTAGGTTCCTTGTAAGTTACATTCATCGGACGGCTACTCGTTTTTTGTTCTTCACTCATAAATTTGCCTCTATTCTCTAAGTATTAAACTATTTTTTGTTTTATTGCTGATTGTTGTAAGACTTGTTCCACTGGCCCATCCATCACGATCTTGCCTTCATTCATGACAATAATCCGGTCAACCAATTCCAGAACGGCTCGACGATGGGTCGCCACCACTAAAGTTCGATAACCCAACCAGTTTCTTAAATGGTCAATAAGCTGCTTCTCGGCAACATCATCAATGGCTGCCGTTGGCTCATCAAGCAACAGAATGTTCGGTTGACGGATCAAGAGACGTGCTAACAATAAAGCTTGTCGTTGCCCCCCAGAAAAACCGACGCCTCCTTCTAAAACCAGATGATCAAGCCCTTCTTTCTTCTCATGCACAAAGCTCAATGCACCCGTCACTTTCAGTGCTTTTAAAATGTCTTCATCGCGTGCGAGTGGTGCGCCCAAAGTCAGGTTTTCACGGATCGTGCCATAGAATAGATGTGCATTCTGATTGAGCAAGCCCATGTCACGGCGTACATCGGACGGATCAATCAGGCTAATATCCAGATCATCTAAATGAACCGAACCTGCATTTGGAAATTGCATGGCAGATAAAATCTGGAGCAGTGTTGATTTGCCTGCACCATTACGCCCGAGAATGGCAATACGTTCACCAGCACGGATCTTCAAATGAGGAATAGACAAACTTGGACGAGGATCATCTTCGGAATATTGGAATACAACTTTTTTAAGCTCGTAGTCGCCGTGTAGCACTTCTTTATGAACCAGATGAGCCTGATCTGCCTGATCAACAGGCTTTTTCATTAACTCATCCAGACCTTTTTTAGCCACTTTGGCTTGTTGTAAACGTCCGAGAATCCCTGTGATTTGCGAAATCGGTGCCAGCATACGAGAAGACAAAATCGAACATGCCACCAATGCACCCGTGGTCATATCACCTTTCATCACCGCAAAACAGCCCACCAGAATTACCGCGGCATAGGTTAGACCCTGAATCTTTTGTGTCCATGCCGTGAGCACACCAACAATTTTACGTTGTTGCATACTAATATCGGCAGACACTTCATTCATGTGGTTCCACTGGTTCTGGAAACGCGACTCCGCACGTAATAGCTTGATATCTTCAATACCTTGCACGGCTTCGACCAGAATCGCATTACGGATTGAGGATTCGCGCATCCCTTCTTGGGCCAGTTGAGCCAGTTTCTTTTGTGCCAAGATCGCAGGCAAAATCATTAAAGGCACAACAAGTAGCATGACCCAAAATAAATTTCCGCCAATCAGCGCAAAGATAATCAGGAATAAGAAGAAAAAAGGTAAATCTGCAATCGCGCCCATTGTGGTCGAAGTGACCAGCTCACGTACGCCTTCCAGCTCGCGAATTTGAGAAATAAAAGTACCGGTAGATTTAGAACGTTCACTATTTTTGATACGTAGTGCATGACCAAATACACGATCTGACACTCTTAAATCGGCACGCTTTCCAATAATATCTGAAATGTAAATACGCGAAAGACGCAGTACAAATTCGAAAATCGCGGCGATTAATACACCCGCTGCCAATACCCAAAGCGTCGGAATGGATTGTGAAGGTACGACCCGATCATACACCTGCATTGAGAAAATAATGGTCGCCAATGCCAGAATGTTGGCAATCATCGATGCCAGCATAATGTCGATATAACGCTTCCAGTCTTGCAGAGCGATCGACCAGAACCAGCTTGGTTGATAAGGTTTGATATATTCATCAACACGCGCATCTGGCACCGACTGTTCAGGACGCAGTACATAGACATTTTTAATGATGTGTCGTAGCGCACCCACCGCAAATTTTTGCGAAAGTCCCTGATCACCACTCAACTGAATACTGACATGGCCAGTACCATCAGCCTTATCAATAACACCCACCTGTCCATCAGCCAATTCGACCAATACAGGTAAACGCCAAGGGTTGATCACTTCATTAGTGAAAGCAACTTTGCGTAAATTCAGGCCAATCTGGCGGCTAATCAGCACCAGAACCTCATCCAGATTCTGGTTTTGATTCCAGTCCAGTTGTAAGCGAATCCGTTCTTCAGATGGTTCAATTCGGTAATGCTTGGCGATGGTTAATATTGCTTGTAACCAGGGCTGATAATTTATTTTTGTAGTAATCATGGTTGTACCTCAAACCCTTGTATATTTAAATTATTGAGGTCATAGGCCTGACGAGAACGTCCTGTCGCAGCAATATATTGCGCAATGCTACTGTAAATATCATAACGTGCTGTTTCAGCCTCTGAGTTCGCACTATGAATCGCTTGTTCTGCATTTAACAAATCGACTAAAGTTCGTGTTCCCAACTTATATTGTTCTTGATAAAGCTCTCTTGTACGTATTGTTGTTGCTTGTTGTCCCGCCAAAACCTGCATCTGGCGTTGTTTATTTTCAATTTGTTCACGGCTAGTTCTGATTTGATCCAGCACTTTTAGATAAACCGCATTGACCTGTGCTCTTGCTGCCTCTTCAGCATAACTTGCGGCCTTGGTTCTTGAGGAAGTTGCTCCCCCTTGGTAGAACTGGCTGCTGGCTTCGAGCATGATCGCACTATCAAAGCCACCTTCTTTATCATTACCTGGGTTGCGTCCGTGTAAAGCCTGACTCAGTTCTCCTTTTACAGATAGTGTCGGATAATTGCTCACTTGTGTCTGTAATTTTTGATTACGCGCAACTTCAATACCCGCCTGTGCAGCGATCATTTGCGGAATGGTGTTGAATTGTGGTGTTGCGTATAAATCTGATTGTTTTACAAAATCTTCAGGAATCGCCCATTTCACATTACGGGTATCAAAACCAAGCAATGTATAAAGATGTTGCTGATACTGACTGAGTAAAGATTGCTGGGCAATCATCGCTGACTGTGCTGATTGTAAATACGATTGCGCTTGGATCGGATCAGCCTGACTACTGATTCCGGCATTTGCTCGCAGATTCGCCATTTCCTGAATCCGTCTGATCCCTGCGATCTGCTGATTTGCAATCTGGATAAGAGTTTGATAACGCTGAATATTGATAATTGTTTGCGCAACATCTAGTGAAATATCATCAATTTTCACCAGCACATTGGCTTGCCCAACCACAACCTTGGCCTTTTCTACATTAACGCCAGATTTAACCTTGCCGAAATCATAAAGCATCTGGGTTGCACTTAAAGTCAGTAATTGCTGACCGCGAGTACTTTTCTTACCTAAGTCTCCCGTGCTGACACCGCCACCAATCTGTGGGTAATAGCCCGATTTTGCAACATCGATATTGGCATTTTGTGAAGCCAATGCTGCGATTCCTTGAGAGATATCAGGATTACGTTGTACCGCAACCTGTACTGCATCTTTCAATACTTTACGTTGATTCTGCCAAAATGCATTTGCGACTGCCGTCTCTTGCGGACGCCCTGATCCAACAACAGGCAAATCACTGCCTAATGATGAATCGACCGAGAAGTTACTCAGTTTTTGCATCTGGGCAACTTTAAATTCATCACTACTTTGCGGAACAAACAGCCGAGACAGATTATTCTTTAAAGTGTGATATTGTTCACTTGGTGTTGTTGCATGTGTCATTGGCACAGATAGCGTTGCTACATAAAGTAACCACTTAAAATCCATACTTCTTTTCCATGATCCATTATTCACTTTTATATCTTTCTTTAAGTTCATATTTTTTCGTATTGTTATCATTTCAGCATTTTCATTTTAATCATTTTTTTACATAAAACACTATGTTCTAAACACGTTTTCACACATTTATAAGTGTTTATTTTTGTAAAACAGTTCTCATTTTTATAAAATATGCCAAACTAATTAAAAAAATAAAATAAATATTTATCAGCAAATTACAGCAAAAAGCCCAATATCTCCGAGCAGAAGCGTTGGTATTCAGGATTTCCACTTAAAAAACTGCCATAAAAAAAGAACCTTTCGGTTCTTTCTTCAAATACAGAATTCATTCGGTGTTAAACGACGAAATCGTCACCTAAATACACTTTACGCACCTGTTCATTATCCAGAATTTCTTGTGGAGTACCCTCAGCAATCACGGATCCTTCACTGACGATATAAGCTTTTTCACAAATCGCTAAAGTTTCACGCACGTTATGATCGGTAATAAGTACACCAATACCACGATCTTTGAGCGTCTGGATAATATCTTTAATATCACCCACCGAAATCGGGTCAACCCCGGCAAAAGGCTCATCCAGCAGCATAAACTTCGGATCAGCAGCCAAAGCACGCGCAATCTCAGCACGGCGGCGTTCACCACCAGAAACACTCATACCCAATGAATCTTTAATATGGGTAATTTTAAAATCACTTAATAACTCATTCAAACGTTGCTGGCGCTGCTGTTTGTTCAGGTCTTTACGTGTTTCTAAAATCGCCATAATATTTTCAGAAATCGTTAACTTTCTAAAAATCGAAGCTTCTTGGGGTAAATAGCCAATCCCTTTACGCGCACGTTCATGCATCGCAAGATCAGACATATCGAGATCATCTAAATGAATCTCGCCTTTATCCATACGAACAAGACCAACAACCATATAGAAGCTAGTGGTTTTCCCTGCACCATTCGGGCCAAGTAGACCAACGATTTGTCCACTTTGCATAGTAAAAGAAACGTCTTTTACCACCCAACGTTTACTATAGTTTTTAGCTAAATGCTTAATACATAAAGTCTGTGGTTGTTGCACTGCCTGTTCCATTAATCACGCGCCCCTGGGAAGCTTTTAGAGCTTGATGGTGGAATAATGATTTGTACACGATTGCTCGAAGAACCTTGAGCCTCGACATCACCTTTATTCATACTATATTTCAGGCTATTACCACGAATGCTTGAACCATCCTGATACAGGTAAGCATTACCTGTTAGCGTGATAATCCCAGTATCTGCGTTATATACGATATTTTGAGCCTCGCCACGTGCCAGACCTTTATTGGCATCCATTTGTTGCTGGAACTTCGCAGGTCGCCCCTTTGCCGTAATGGTTTGGATTTCTTTACGGCTATTTAAGTTTGCAACCAGTGAATCTGCTTGCAATTTCATGGTGCCCTGCTCAATCACGACATTACCAGTATAGGTCGTTACACCCGATTTATCATTATAGGTTGCACGATCAGCAACTAGAGAAAGCTGTTGATTGCGGTCTGACGGCAAGGCAAAGCTCGTGCTTGCAGATAACGCAACCACAGCGACACAGCTGGCTTGTTTAAGGAAAGTTAGACGAGATTTAGAATTAAGAGCTTGGCGCATACTTTCCTCGAATTTTGTAAAATTCATATTGACCATTATTCATATTAGCCTTTAGACCTTGACTCACAAACTCAGCCGTTGGCGATTGAACCGTGACCTGATGTTGTGTTTCGAGTTCTCTTGTTTTTGGGTAACCTGTGAGCTCATCAGTATGAAACTCCATTTTACCCTGATCGGACAATTTCGTCGCAACAACATTACCAAGCAAGACAACTTTAGTGTTGTCATCATAGCCATTTGCCTGTTTTGCGTAAAAGGTTGCGTCTGCTTTGCCCTGTTTGTACATCACTGCATTCAGTTGATCCAGCTGAGAGGTTTTAAGTTGCATATTTTGCTGCAACTGCTTCACTTCAGCACGAATATATAAATTACCCTTCTCATCAGTTTGTGTTAAATGAACACCCTGTGCGGAATAAGTCATATTCTTGGCTGAATCAACATCCAGCTTTTTTGCCTTGCCACTGTAATAATAATAGCCACCGCTCACCGCAGCGACTGCAACAGCAACAACATATAAAACTTTGGTATCCATAAACTGGGTTACCTAACCTTTGAGCAAATCAACACTATATTAATGTGGTACAGCAAGATATTTTTCAAGCAGTTCTTGGTAAACACCTTTTGCCATCAACAACATATCACAGACTTCTCGAACAGCTCCGCGACCGCCCATCGCCTGAGTCACCAGATTGGCACGGCGGCGGACTTCTTCATGACCATTCGGAACAGTCACTTTCATCCCAGCAATTGCAAATGCAGATAAATCTGGCCAGTCATCACCCATGTAGATACAGTCTTCAGGCAATAAACCAAGTTGAGCACAAGCTTCACGTAAGGCTGTTCCCTTATCTTCACGCCCTTGATACACCAGATCGACACCGAGATCAGACATCCGTTTTTCAACGATATGACTTTTTCGGCCCGTGATAATAATCACTTTCATACCCGCTTGCTGGACTAATTTCATGCCCAGACCATCACGGATATCAAATGATTTAATTTCATCACCCGAGTTGGTTAATGTAACAAAGCCATCGCTTAAGATTCCATCCACATCAAGCACGAGTGCCTGTAAATGACGTGCTTGTTCTTGTAAAGCATAAGATGCCATGGCTTAATTTACTCCCGCCTGAATAAGGTCATGCATACTGATCACACCAATCACTTTTTTCGCGTCATCCACTACAACAAACTGATTAATTTTTCTCTCATGCATTTTTTCTAATGCTTCGACCGCACGGGCTTCTTGAGAAATCGTTAACGGATTTTTGGTCATCACTTCAGAAACTGCCAGATTGACATCAAAACCTTGTTGCTGGTCAATCATTCGACGTAAGTCACCATCGGTGAAAATACCCAATAACGTATCATTGTCATCAACAATCGTGGTTAAACCAAGACGCTTATCAGAAATTTCATATAACACCTTATTCATTGGTGTATCTGGACGTACTTTCGGTAATTCTGAACCTGTATGCATGAGATGCTTCACATGCAACAGTAAACGTTTACCCAATGCACCTGCTGGGTGTGAACGCGCAAAGTCATCTGCTGTAAAGCCACGCGCTTCCAATAATGCAACTGCTAGAGCATCACCAAGAACCAACGTAGCCGTTGTACTTGATGTTGGTGCCAATCCTAAAGGACATGCTTCGTCAGCAGCGCCCAGTGTTAATGCAACATCTGCATTTTGTGGCATTGGGCCTTTATCATCACGGCTAATCGTGATTAATGGCACGCCTAAATGCTTGATCAGTGGCATCAACATCATGATTTCATCACTCTTGCCCGAGTTTGAAATCGCAATAAGTACATCGCCACGCACCAGCATGCCCAGATCGCCATGACCCGCTTCACCTGGATGCATAAAAAATGAAGGTGTACCTGTCGATGCGAAGGTTGCCGCCATTTTACGACCGATATGACCCGATTTCCCCATACCAGTAATCACAACACGCCCTTGGCATTGCAGCAATATTTCACAGGCACGATCAAAATGTTCATTAATTTGTGTTGCAAGTACTTCAATCGCTTGCTGTTCAATACGCAGAGTTTCTATTGCGCTTTTCTGGAAATTTATGGCTTGTGACATATGAGCTTGACTCAAAATAATACTCTATCTACCTATTGGCAGATGATTTTAATCAAAAGAATGAGGGCGATTCTAACATAACTGTGAATTATGCACGTTTCTAAATGTATAAGTTTTCATGAAAAATGGAGAGCTTTTCGGCGTGCAATCATCGATCACGAATTTGTGTGAAATACAAAATTTTCGTCATTCTCTTCCGTATAGGATTTACAGCTTCATCAGGGATAGAAAACTTACCTTTCTTAACACAAATAAATTTGCCCAGATTTAAAACAACTTGTATATACATATACACACTAGATTGTACATAAGCACACTAAAACCAGATCATGTATTTTCTATAACAATCAATGCTTCATGGATCAGGAGTAAAAGATGAGCTCATTGGATGAGAAAGAAAAACACCAGTTTGTTGAAAACCGAAGTATTGACTTCATTCCAGAACATGAACGACATGGCAGTGTATTTGGTCAATTTACCCTGTGGTTTGGAGCCAACTTACAAATAACTGCAATCGTTACTGGTGCTTTGGCAGTGGTGCTTGGTGGCGATGTATTTTGGTCCATTATTGGTTTATTGATTGGACAATGTTTCGGAGCCGTTGTGATGGCTTTACACGCAGCACAGGGTCCAAAGCTTGGTCTTCCACAAATGATTTCAAGCCGCGTTCAATTTGGGGTATATGGTGCTTGTATTCCAATCTTGTTGGTTTGTCTGATGTATATCGGATTTACAGCCACCGGTGAGGTACTGGCAGGTAAAGCGATCGCACAATTGATCAATGTCAGTAGTACAACTGGTATTTTAATTTACGCCTCTTTTATTGTGATCTTTGCGACCATTGGTTACCGCTTAATCCACTGGGTTGGAAAAGTTGCCAGCGTGATTGGCATCATTGCATTTGTGATTATTTTGAGCCAGATTTTGACTCATTCAAATTTCTCAGCATTAATCGCAGTTCAAAAATTTAGCTGGCCTTCATTTTTATTGGCAATTTCGCTTTCGGCCTCTTGGCAAATTTCTTTCGGTCCTTATGTGGCGGATTATTCCAGATATTTACCCACAAACACCTCCTCCACCCGTGTTTTTCTGGCGGTTGGTTTAGGTTCACTGCTCAGTTCGCAAATCTCCATGACCTTGGGTGTATTCATTGCGCAGATTTCCCAAGGTGGCTTTGTCGGGAATGAGGTGCAATATGTAGTGGGTATGAATGCTGCTGCACTGGTGATTACTTTTTTATATTTCAGCATTGCCTTTGGCAAAGTCACCTTATCGACACTCAATGCCTATGGTTGCTTCATGTGTATTGCAACCATTTGGAATAGCTTCAAACCAAAATATCAAATTTCCAAACTCACGCGGTTAAGTATCGTACTGGGTATGGTGGCTATTTCGACCTTGATCGCAATCTTGGGCGAACATACATTCTTAAATACCTTTAAAGCATTCATCCTGTTCTTGCTCACTTTTTTTATCCCGTGGAGTGCAATTAATTTAGTCGATTACTATTTTATTTCTAAAGAAGAGTGCGATGTAGCTGCATTATATGATCCGAACGGAAAGTATGGCCGCTGGAATAGTATCGGTATTGGCTGCTATGTCATGGGTGTTTTACTACAGCTTCCTTTTATTCATAGTAAGTTTTTTACAGGTGCAATTGCCACTGCATTAGGTGGTATTGATATTTCCTGGCTGGTCGGTCTTTTAGCAACAGCAGTGATTTATTATTATTTTGCAAAAAAAGCTCAAGTTCGAGCGACCAGCAAACTACGTTTTGAATAAGGAAAAATATTGCAAACCAAAACCATCTTTTTTCTACTGATAACTTTATGAAATATGGTGCATACGTTATGATGAATAACGATTTTTGTAGAGTGTTTGAAAACCCTTATGCAACCTTTTGTTCTATATAATTCTGAGCAACGTAAAAAAGTTGAATTTGTCCCACGCAAAGAAGGTCAAATTGATATGTATGTGTGTGGTATGACTGTTTATGATTACTGTCATATCGGGCACGCTCGAGTTATGGTTGCATTTGACTACATCATTCGCTTCTTGCGTAGTCAGGGCTGGAAAGTTCGCTATATCCGTAACATCACCGATATTGATGACAAGATCATTGCACGTGCCAATGAAAATGGTGAGAGCATTCAGCAACTCACTACACGTTTTATTAATGCCATGAATGAAGACGCAGCAAACTTGGGCTGTGCTGCACCTGATGAAGCGCCAAAAGCAACTGAATATATTGATCAGATGCAAAGCATGATCAATACCTTGGTTGATAAAGGCGCTGCTTATCCGTCTAGCAATGGCGATGTTTATTTTGAAGTCAGTAAATTCGATAAATATGGTCGTCTATCTGGTCGTAAACTGGAAGACATGCAGGCGGGTGCATCTGAGCGCGTTGATGTTGAAGTTGAAAAGAAACATCCATTTGACTTTGTGCTTTGGAAACATGCCAAAGAAAATGAACCGGCTTGGGCTTCACCTTGGGGCAATGGCCGTCCAGGCTGGCATATTGAATGTTCTGCAATGTCGACTTGCTGTTTGGGCAATCATTTCGATATTCATGGTGGTGGTTCAGATCTGATGTTCCCACACCATGAAAATGAAATCGCGCAAAGTGAAGCATCGACTGGCGAACAATATGTTAATTACTGGATGCATGTGGGCTTCATCAACGTTGATGGCGAGAAAATGTCTAAATCTTTAGGCAACTTCTTCACCATCCGTGATGTGATGGAAAAATTCCATCCAGAAGTGATTCGCTACTTCATCGTGTCATCGCACTACCGTAGTCCAGTCAACTTCTCTGATGTGGCCTTAAAAGAAGCGAAAACAGCACTTAGCCGTTTCTATCACTCTTTTAAAGCCTATCAGCAAGTCTATGGTCAAAAAACCACTGAGACGTTAGAGCAGCACTTTGTTGAGCGTTTTAATAGTGCGATGCGCGACGACTTCAATACTGCTGAAGCAATGGCAGTTCTGTTTGAACTCAATAAGGAACTGAACCGTGCAGTAAAAGAAGAACAAGCTGAACAAGCCACGCTTCTTTACTCTACCCTACGCCATTTAACTGACGTTCTTGGCTTGGTTCAGCATGATGTTGATGACTTCCTCAAATCAGATATTGGTCAGGAAGCACTAGCGCTTTCAGATGCTGAAATTGAAGATTTTATCCAGCAACGTGTCGATGCAAAAAAAGCCAAAGACTTTGCCAAAGCTGATGGTATTCGCCAATCTTTATTGGATCAGGGTGTGGTTTTGGAAGATACACGTCAAGGAACAATCTGGCGACGTGCTGATTAATTCAACACTTAGCATGCCAGAGAGTTGACAGCTGAATGAAACTCTCTATAATGCGTCCTATTGCGGGAATAGCTCAGTTGGTAGAGCATAACCTTGCCAAGGTTGGGGTCGCGAGTTCGAGTCTCGTTTCCCGCTCCAAATTCAAAAAAGCCCTTATCTTTCGATAAGGGCTTTTTTATTTGTTCCTCGTTATAGCATCAGCTTAATTTAATATGATCAGACTCGACCTCATCGTATTCGAATACTCAAATAACATCTCACAACAAACACTTATCAAAACGATTAATATTAATTTTTGTGTTTGGAGAATCGGTAACCCTGATCACATAATGCTGCAATCACAACAAAGACTGCTGCGGCTGCTAAAATAATGATGACACTAGCGGTTGAGTGGGTTGGTGATGCCGCGACCATACTTAAAGCACCCAATGGAGCTAAACCACCCGCAATTGCTGTACCAATTTCTCGACTAGAACTCACACCAGTAGAGCGATTTTCCACTGAAAATTGTCGGCATAAAAATGAGCTTTGTGAAGCAAACATCATCGGAGCCAAAATACCCGTTCCTATCGCAATAGCAATATAAATCAAGATATCTTGACCTGTCTCTAGTAATTTCATAAATGGATAAGCGAATAATAAGGATAAAAGCCCACCCAATATCAGCACTTTCTTACTGCTCCAGTAATCACATAACCACCCAAAGAATGGCACAGTGACAATAGCAACTAAACTAGCGATCGTAATCGATAAAGATGTAACATGCGCCGTAACCTCTTTGAACTGTGTTAAATAAGCTAAAGAGAAAGTTTTAAAAATATAGCTTAAAGCGTTATATCCAATTGCCACAAACAAAACCACTAAAATTCCTTTTAGATTGGCTTTAAGTAAACTTTTAAAAGGATTTTCAGTCTTAACATTTGAATCTTCATTAATTTTTTGTTCAAAATCTGGTGTCTCAGGTAAATTTTTTCTTACCCACACCCCAACAAGCACCAATACAAAGCTTAATAGAAATGGAATACGCCAACCGCCATTTAATAAAAATTCATCTCCATTTAAAGTAAGTAAAAAAATAGTAAGTGAGGATAATAATAAGCCCAAGTTTAAGCCCAATGCAGGCCAAGCGCCTTGACGACCACGTTTTTCATCCGATGCATGCTCATAAGACGTAATCGCAGCCCCAGCAAATTCTGCTCCTGCACCCAGTCCCTGAATAATACGAAAAAAAACTAAAAGTATGGGAGCCCAAATACCAATCGTGTCATAACCTGGAATTAAACCTATACAGACAGTGCATAACCCCATAAGCAAAAAGGTAATATAAAGCATTTTTTTACGACCATAACGATCGCCAAAAAACCCAAAAAATATACCGCCAAATGGTCGAGCAATAAATCCAATTGCGAAGGTTGCAAAGGCAGCTATTGCTGCTGTACTCGGATCAGATTTATCAAAAAAAACTTTACTAAAAACAATAGAGGCCATCGTGGCATATAAGTAAAAGTCATACCATTCCAACATTGAACCAACAATGGTCGCTGTTGCCACTTTCTTTAGGCGTTTGGCTTTTTCTTGTTCTGTTTCATGAACATTTTGCATATTGATAATCCTTTATTTAAGGCGCATGACCCCTATGGCCTATAGTTTCCATCTATAAGACAGGTCACAATTCAAACTGATTATTAAAAGTAAAAACGATCTAATCTGAAGATAAACAATTAATGAGCACACTAGGATTAAGCTCACCACAACGATTAACACCTAACATAGCCATATTACGATCGACTTCATCGCGCAGCAGGTTAATTGCATGCTCAACTCCCATATCGCTTGCTATAGCGGCTGCATAATTAAATGGTCGTCCCACAAACACCATCTTTGCCCCTAAAGCAATCGCTTTGAGCACGTCTGAACCACGTCTAAAACCACTATCAATCATGACTGGATAATCTGAACCTAATGCCTGAACAACATCTGGTAAAATTCGCATAGGTGAAATGGCGCCATCCAGCTGACGACCACCGTGATTAGATAGAATGATGCCATCGGCCCCCATCTCTTTTGCAAGACGTGCATCTTTGACACTTAGCACGCCTTTAATCACTAAATTCCCTTGCCAATATTGACGAATCTGTTTGAAATGCTCCCAATTTAAATGATCTCTTGCAGAAAAATCACGGAGCACATTCGCAGATAAAATTGGCGCACCTCTTGTGGCAAAGGAATTTTCAAAATGAGGCATCCCGTGTTTTAGAAATGTGCGAAAAAAAGTTCCAAATAACCAAGAAAGTCGGGTAAGCCCATCCCAAGCCAAACGCAAACTTGGACGTAATGGCGTCGAAAAACCAGAACGCACATTATTTTCTCTATTTGCAGAGACAGGAATATCTACCGTAATCACCAATGTCTTAAAACCAGCATTCTTTATTCGATCAAGCAATGCCAAAATACGTGGTGTATCTCCAGGAAGATAAGCTTGGAACCATGTATCAGGAGCAGCTTTTGCCACTGTTTCTAAAGGAATTAAGGAGGAACCACTCATAATTGAAACAATATTGGCAGCTTGGGCAGTACGTGCTAAAACGACATCTCCCCGATAAGTTGATAATGCATTTAATCCCATTGGAGCAATTCCAAAGGGTGAATTATAAGTTTTTCCAAAGAGCTCTATTTTTTGATGGCGCTGAGAAACATCTGTTAAGACCTGAGTTATAAAACGATAATCTTTAAAAACTGAACGATTATCCCTAAGGCTCGTATTATCCTCTGCTGCCCCAACAATATAACCAAAGATCGGTCTTGGTAGTTTTTGACGTGCTTTTTCCTCAAAATCCTGTAAACACAAAATATCTTCTAAAACTTTAGGTATCTTCTTGGAGGGCATCTCTCCTCCTTGAACATTCTGCTTATTTGCGTTCATAAATCGCTCATCCATTTCCCATAACCTACTTTATAGTGATAGAGGAATATAAATAAAAGCGATATTATTTAAACAAAGTTATTCGGAAAAATCGAACAATGTCTTCTCCTACCATTAAGCAACTTGAAGCTTTTTACTGGGCAGCAACGTGTGTCAATTTTGCTGTAGCAGCCCAACGTCTCCATATATCCGTTTCATCGTTATCGCAAAGAATTCATGAATTAGAATGTGTTTTAGATCACCAACTTTTTGATCGTAGTGGACATCGAGCCGTTTTAACCGAGGATGGAGAACGCTTATTAAGCATGGCAAGCAAAGTACTTGAAGCGGTCATAACACTACAAACGACATTTACAAATATAAATGACCAAAAGGGGCTAAACGGCAGACTAAAGTTTGGTGTGGGAGAATTATCAGCACTGACATGGCTACCAAAATTTATTGCGATTGCTCAAAAAGAACATCCCCTATTACATTTAGAGCCCTATGTTGATGTGGGTGCAGTACTTGAACGAAAATTAGATGCAGGCGAACTCGATTTTGCAATCATGGCAGGCAGATCATCTAAAAGCAGCATTCTATCTCAGTCTATTATGAAAGCTGATTTTGTATGGATGATCGCCGAACCATTACTCGATCAAACCTCACCTCAAGACTTAATGAGTCTATTAACTCAGCATACGCTCGTCACCCTACCTGCTGGAGCAGGAACAACCCGTATTTTAGATGATTGGCTTTTAACTCAAAATATTCATGAAATTAAGCGCATTACTTGTAATAATTGGAGTGCTGTTGCTGGCATGATTCGAGAAGGTGTTGGTATTGGTTTTTTACCCAAAGGCTGGATGGAAAATGGAGTCGGGACAACACTCATTCAACTTGAAAGTGATCCACCTTTACCATCACTACATTATGCTTTTCAGTGGAGACGTGGAGATATTCGCAATATTATCCCGACCATGCAAACCTTAGTGCGTGAACACATCAATTTTTCACTTAGACCTAATGATATTTTATAAAATCTCCCCCCATTACGGATAAAAAAGGGATATCTACTACCAGTTGATTAATCTATAAAAATTAAAATTCTGCTTATATTTATGTAATTCTAAGGTTATATACGACACAAGAATTATCAATCTAGAAATGAAAGCTTTTACCCCCCTTTAGATTTTTACAACGAGACAAACTTTACACACCCATCTTAATGTAATATTATAACATTACATTAAATTCAGAGAATCAAAAATGAAAGTGTGTTCATCCCTTAAAAGTGCAAAGCGCCGTAGTGCTGATTGTCAGATTGTGAAACGTCGCGGCAAGCTATTTGTCATCTGCAAATCAAATCCTCGCTTCAAAGCAAGACAAGGTTAAACTTGTCTTGCTTTACCAAAGGTTAAACAACCCTTACATTCCCTTACTTCCATTTCTTTTTAAAATCTAATAACTTGGATATCAATACTTTCGAATAAGGTTATATCCAAGATGAAAAAATCAATTATTGCCATTTCTCTAGCGTCTATTTTCCTTGTGGCATGTAACAAGGCTGAAACACCAAAAACTGACGAGCAAACTCCACCAGCAGCGACTACAACAGAAACAACGCATGAAGCTGTTGATAGTGCGCACACAGCGGAAAACTCTCTCGACTGGAATGGTACCTACAAAGGCGTACTTCCATGCGCTGACTGCGAAGGCATTGAGACTGAACTTGAACTAAATCAAGACAAGACCTTTGAGTTAAAAGAAAAATATTTAGGTAAAGGCGATGGTAAAGCATTCGAAAGTAAAGGTAGCTTCGCCTTTGATACTACAAACACATCAGTGATTACATTGGATAAAGCTGGTGATGGCCGTAAATATTTCGTTGCTGAAGGTTATCTAAAAGCTTTAGATACAGAAGGTAAAGAAATTACAGGTGAATTGGCAAGCAAATACGAGCTCAAAAAAGAAGCTGACTAAGCCTTAAATAATTTTTAAAAGCCCATTTATGAAGTGGGCTTTTTTAAAACAATAAAAAAACCCAGTCATAATGACTGGGTTTTTTAGAAGATACGAATTACTTCGCAGCAGCTTGAGCAGCAGCAACTTCTTCTGCAAAGCTCATTTCAGCTTTCTTCTCAATACCTTCACCCACTTCGAAACGAACGAATTGAGCTACAACAGTACCAGTCGCTTTCAATACGTCAGCAACTTTCTTGTCGTTGTCGATAACATACATTTGACGATCAAGAGCAACTTCGTTCAAGTATTTTTCAACTGAACCAGTTACCATTTTCTCAACGATGTTCGCTGGCTTACCAGATTCTAACGCTTTCGCTTCAGCAATTTCTTTCTCTTTAGCGATCAAGTCAGCTGGAACAGCTTCAGCATTTACTGCAACTGGGTTGAACGCAGCAACGTGCATTGCAATACCTTTACCAGTATCAGCATCACCTGTGTAAGATACAACAACACCGATTTTTAAACCGTGCTTGTAAATAGCCAAGTTTTCGCCTTCAACGATTTGAGCGCGACGAACTTGAATGTTTTCACCGATTTTTTGAACAAGTGCAACACGAGCTTCTTCTACAGTCGCACCGTCTTCAAGCTTAAGTTCAGCAATTTTCGCAGCATCAGTTTCGTTTGCAGCAAGTGCAGCAGTAGCAACTTTATCAGAGAAGTTTTTGAAGTTTTCGTCTTTAGCAACGAAGTCAGTTTGACAGTTAACTTCAACAAGGATTGCTTTGTTACCGTTTTGGATGATAGTGATCGCACCATCAGCAGCAATGTTACCTGCTTTTTTAGCAGCTTTTGCTTGACCTGATTTACGAAGGTTATCAATCGCAAGTTCGATGTCACCGTCTGCTTCTGTTAATGCTTTTTTGCATTCCATCATTGCAAGACCAGTACGGTCACGTAATTCTTTTACCATGCTCGCAGTAACTGCAGTCATGTTGATCTCCTAAAATCGGTAGAAAATAAATCTGTTCAACAAAAACGGCCCAAAGAATCTCTGGGCCGTTTGCAATCTCGACGCTTTAATCTGCCACCATTACATGTCGCAAAAATGACAAGCTTGCGTCAAAACGCATTAAGCCTCAGAAGCGTCTTTAGCAGCGTCGTCGCCTTTTGCTTGTGCATTTGCTTGTGATTGAGCATATTCTTTACCAGCAAGAATCGCATCAGCCATAGCAGAAGCATACAAAGTTACTGCACGGATCGCATCGTCGTTACCCGGAATAACGTAATCAACGTTGTCTGGGTTAGAGTTTGTATCAACGATACCGATTACAGGAATACCTAAGTTTTTCGCTTCTTTGATTGCAATCGCTTCGTGATCAACGTCGATTACAAATAATGCGTCAGGTAAACCACCCATGTTTTTAACGCCGCCTAAAGCACGTTCAAGTTTTTCCATCTCACGAGTACGCTCTAAAGCTTCACGTTTAGTAAGCTTAGCAAAAGTACCGTCTTGAGATTGAGTTTGAAGATCTTTTAAACGGTTGATAGATTGGCGAAGTGTTTTCCAGTTCGTCAACATACCACCTAACCAACGGTGATCTACATATGGTTGACCAGCGCGTTGAGCTTGTTCACGGATGATGTTAGAAGCAGCTCGTTTTGTACCAACGAATAATACTTTGTTCTTTTTGCTCGCTAGGTTGTTAACGAAGTTCAAAGCATCATTTAACGCAGGAACAGTGTGCTCAAGGTTAATGATGTGAATTTTGTTACGCGCGCCAAAAATGTATTGACGCATTTTTGGGTTCCAGAAACGAGTTTGGTGACCAAAGTGTGCGCCTGCTTGAAGAAGGTCGCGCATGCTTACGTTGTAATCTGCCATTTTCTTTACCTTAAAGTTTGGGTTAGGCCTCCATATATCCGCATTCTCCACCTATTGCTAGGCACCCAGAGTAATGTGTCGATATATGTGCGGATTTTTTTACGACTATTATTATCAGATAATTTCGTAAAATATATTCACGAAAAGCATTTGATAAAATAGGCGGCTATTTATACCATAGACGCTTGCAAATTACCAAAAGTTTTTAGAGATCATGAATACAACTTATACAGCCCCTCGTCGATTAATCAAAACACCTGAAGAAATTGAAAAGATGCGTGTTGCTGGCAAATTGGCGGCTGAAGTTCTAGACATGATTAAACCGCATATTAAAGCGGGTGTGAGCACACTAGAACTCGATACAATCTGTCGCAATCACATTGAAAATGTACAGCAAGCGATTCCCGCTTGTGTAGGTTACGGCGCAGCGCCAGGTCGTCCTGCTTTCCAACATTCTATTTGTACTTCGGTCAACCATGTAGTTTGTCATGGTATTCCTTCTGAAAATAAAATTTTAAAGAACGGCGATATTCTTAATATCGATGTAACAGTCATTAAAGATGGTTATCACGGTGATACCAACATGATGTATATCGTGGGTGGTGAAACCTCTATTCTTGCAAACCGTTTGTGTTCAGTCGCTCAAGAAGCGATGTATCGCGGCATGGCAACTGTAAAAGACGGCTCATACTTGGGTGATGTCGGTTATGCAATTCAACAATATGTTGAATCTGAGCGTTTCAGTGTTGTCCGTGAATACTGTGGTCATGGTATCGGCAATGTCTTCCATGACGAACCACAAGTTTTGCATTATGGGCAAAAAGGCACGGGTATGCGTCTGGAAGCAGGCATGACCTTTACAATTGAACCAATGGTCAACGCAGGTGTTTGGCAAACCAAGCTTTTAGGCGATAAATGGACAGTTGTCACAAAAGACCACAAATTATCTGCTCAATACGAACATACGATTTTGGTAACAAAAACAGGCATCGAAGTTTTAACTGCACGTCCTGAAGAAGACTTATCTCGTTTTATGTAATTTATTTTGTTTAATTTTTTCAAAAAAAGCTACTTCGGTAGCTTTTTTTATGTCTTCATAATTCCTTCATTAATTTATTTAAATTAAACAAAAAATTTCACAAGCATAACAATTATTTATTTTAACTAAACAAAGCAGATTTAAAAAAGAGTTATCGTGGGCGCAAGAAAAATCCTTACAAACTTTAGGACATGGAGTCCCGAGATGATGAAGAAGTCATTTGCTTGCCTGCTTACAGGCTTATGTACCCTACCAACAATTACTTTCGCAAATTCACCTTATTTCAGTTTAAAAGATGGTGATGGGTTTAAGCGCTTTTCAGTTTCTGCTGGTTGGTTGCATGCCATGCCACAAGGAAATGGTAATCCAATTAATATCAATACTAGCGTAGCTGAAGGAACAAAATCTAAAGTTGGCGATATTACTGTGGACTCAGTTCTTGGTGCTGTAGATCAATCCACTGCGGATGGTAAGAAAAAACACGATACCTTAGAAAAACTGGTAAATAATCCATTGACAAAACCACTCATTACACATGAAGGTTCTGATGGAAAAAGATATTTAAACGGTGAGGTTGCTGGTGAAGCGACTATTAATGGCCTATCTAATTGGCAAGCCCAAGGAACGGGATTAACCGCCGATAATGTTGATACGCTAGGCATAATGGCAAATTATTTCTTTACCGATAATATTTCACTTGAAGTTAAAGCAGGCATCCCGCCAAAAGTTGATATCAAAGGCGAAGGACAAATTTACGCGCCTTTAACGGGTACAGATACACCAGGGAAAGTTGCGGGAATCATTGATGCTGGATTAATTATTGGAGGTGATTTACCTCTTAAAAAAGATATTCCTATTACCAATCTATCACAAAGTAAAAAAGCTGCTTCAGCAACTGCATGGTTACCAGCTGCAGAAATTCATTATCAATTTGGTAAATCAGGCGTTAATAAATTCAGACCTTACATTGGCGTAGGTGTCATGTATGCTCATTTCACCCATTTAAAACTCGATGGAAATGTGAGCAATGATTTAGTCGCTGCTGGTCATATGATCCAGAATGTACTCGACAACAAAGCAGGCGCTGCACTTGATGGCAAGACCTCCTCAGCCAACCCTAAAATTAAAGTTGAAGCAGATGATGCATGGGCACCAATGGCGACTCTAGGTGCGACTTATGATTTTAATCCAAACTGGTTTGCTGTAGGTTCTGTCACATATGCACCAATGAGTAGCGATGCAAAAATCACTATTTCAGACTCCAATACAGGTAAAGAGTTGATTCGTGCCAATACCAAAATTGATATCGACCCATTAATCACCTATGTCGGTGTCGGCTATCGTTTCTAAGCATCTTCGCTCATAAAAAAGCAGCAATCCCAGCTGCTTTTTTATTTCCTGACATTTTTTAATGGGAAACAACTTGTTCCAACGAATAGAACTCTAATCGCTTTTTAGAATCGAAATATAAACAGAAGTATTTTAAAATACTTTTCACTTATTCTATGATCATAACAACAATGTCAAACCAACAATTTTCGAAACAGTTGATTTATATGTTGATCGGAAGTGCACTAATCCTTGCACTTTCTCTCGGCGTACGTCATGGCTTTGGCTTGTACCTTGTCCCAATGAGTGATGCATTTGGCTGGGGACATCATATTTTTAGTTTTGCCATCGCCTTACAAAATCTGATTTGGGGTGCAGCACAGCCCTTCACAGGCGCAATTGCAGATAAATATGGCACCAAGAAAGTAGTTGCAGCAGGTGGTTTACTCTATGCCATCGGCTTGATCATGATGGCATTTAGCTCGACAGGATTGTTGCTTAATCTCAGTTTGGGGCTTGTGATTGGATTAGCCTTATCGGCAACGTCATTTACCGTGCTGCTTTCAGCCGTAGGTCGTGCGGCCCCGCCAGAAAAACGCAGTATGGTGATGGGGATTGCCAGTGCCGCCGGTTCATTCGGTCAATTTATCATGTTGCCATCAACCTTGCTGCTACTTAAAAGCATTGGCTGGTCCTCCGCACTCCTCGTCAGTGCATTCGCGATTGCATTCATTGTTCCTTTGGCATGGTTATTAAAATCCCCTACTTCGATGGCACCGAAAGCACTGAATCAACCCAGTCTCGGCTTTAAACAGGTTTTAGAAATTGCCAGCAAGCACAAACCTTTTTGGTGGTTATCCTTAGGTTTTCTGGTTTGTGGTTTCCAAGTGGTATTTCTAGGTGTGCATTTACCGGGTTATTTGATCGATCATGGCTTTGATGCCACCACAGGCACCATATTCTTGGCACTGGTTGGTCTATTTAATATTGTTGGGACCTATGGAGCTGGCTGGTTAGGTGATCGTTATTCAAAACCTAAACTGCTGATGTTACTGTACGGCCTACGTGGTATCGCAATCATTGCCTTCCTGTTATTACCACTCAGTGTATTTACCGTTTATAGCTTTGGTATCATCATGGGATTGTTATGGCTTTCAACCGTACCATTAACCAATGGTATTGTTGCCAATATGTTTGGGGTAAAATACTTATCAATGTTGAGCGGCATTGTGTTTTTTACCCATCAAATCGGTTCATTCTTTGGTGGCTGGTTAGGTGGTGTCAATCATGATCTCGCAGGCAACTACAATATGATCTGGCTTGCCTGTTTGCTGTTAAGTGCTTTTGGTGTGGTGATTCATCTTTTCGTGAATGAAGAGGCTGTTATTCATGACTAATATTGAACGAAATTTTAAAATTTTACTGATTGGATGTGTGCTTTGTTTAATCAGTATTTCAATCTTGATCTGGTTTCAAACACCTGATCTGTTTGAATATTTCAATCAAGCCTTCTGTGCACACTAAACAAGTATGTCAGTGTTTTACACTTGTCATCTAATGATCAAAAAATTGTCATAAAAAGATAAAAATTGAATGGTTTAATGAAAAATAAAAAAACTACAAAACGCAAAAAGCTTGCTGACCTCATCGTCAGCAAGCTTTTTTATTGTACCTACAAAAAGGGCCACTTTAAGCGACCCTGATTGGATAGAAATCATCAATTTTATTACTGATGTTTCGGCAACGGAATATATTGAGATTGTGCATTTTGCTGGACTTTACGCTCGCCCACTTTCACCTGTAAGGTTTGCTGCTTCCCTTCACGCTCAACAACCACATCGATCAAGCTTCCTGGATCTTGCAAAGCCACATAGTTGATTAAATGTGAAGCGGAAGAAATCTGCTCATTATTGACTTGAATAATCTTGTCACCACGTTTAATTCCAGCTACGTCTGAAGGCCCTTCACGCAATACATCAGCAACTGTGACACCAATCGGTTTAGCAGCCAAGACATCTTCATCGAGATTATTTGGGATTAAACTAATGCCTAACCAGCCACGAACTACACGACCATCTTTCAGAATTGAATTAAGAACTTGTTGACAAACTTTCGCAGGAATCGCAAAACCAATCCCCAATGAACCACCTGACTGAGAGAAGATCGCTGTATTAACACCAATCAGATTCCCCGCCACATCAATCAATGCACCACCAGAGTTACCCGGGTTAATTGCTGCATCGGTTTGAATAAAGTCTTCATAGGTATTGATTCCCAAGTCAGAACGGCCCGTCGCTGAGATGATCCCTTGAGTTACGGTTTGACCAACACCAAATGGATTACCAATCGCGAGCACCACGTCCCCCACTTCGTTACCACTCAATTTGAACGGTAAAACTGGCAATTTATCTAACTCGATCTTGATCACAGCCAAATCCGTATCAGGATCTGTACCAATCACTTTCGCTTCAGCACGGCGACCATCATGTAACGCCACCACAATATGTTCAGCCTGAGCAATCACGTGATTATTTGTGAGGATATAACCATCTGCACGTACAATCACCCCTGAACCCAAACTGTTTTCATTTTGAGGCTGTTGCGGCACTTGATTGCCAAAGAACTCGCGAAATACAGGATCATTCAATAATGGATGATTCATCTGTTTTACTTTCTGCGTGGTAAAAATATTCACCACGGCAGGCGCAGCCACTTTGACCGCAGCACTATAGGAAACCACCCCACCTGCACGTGATGTATCAATGAGAGGCTCAACCTTTTCTGCTGGCATTTTTACCCCATCAGCCGCAACAGTTGGTTTCGGTTGATGTGATTTCTGCCAAGCCAGAAAACTAAATATAACAAGAATGAGTAATACCCAAGGTAACCATGTAAATGCACGGCGCACGTCTATTATCCTCTAGGCGAAATTATGTTATGAACGTAATTTATTGAAGAACTGGAAGTTTCCACTATTGTAAAGTAAATTGCTTAAAATCAATGCAAAAGTTAAAAAAGTTTTGTCTAGCTTTAGTTACATTTAAAAATATGTTTTTATTGACGTCTATAAAAGCTGTTAATCATTTGAGGAATCGCATGGCAAATTTGCATGATATTGTGCACTGGTGTAATCAAACTTTAAAAGCAAATGAGTTTAAAGACTATGCGCCAAATGGCTTACAAATTGAAGGCAAAGCCGAGGTCAATAAAATTTTATGTGCTGTGACCGCTTCTGAAGATGCAATTGATGCAGCCATTGCTCAACAGGCAGATGCTTTACTGGTTCATCATGGCTATTTTTGGAAAGGCGAACCCTACCCGATTACAGGCATGCGTGGCAATCGCATTAAAAAACTGATTCAAAATAATATTTCTTTGATTGCCTATCATCTGCCTTTAGACGCGCATCCAAGCTTGGGCAATAACGCAGCGATTGCTGATTTAATCGGTTTACATAATCTTGAAGCACTGGATGCATCGGAAAAACATCCAATTGGCAATATTGCTTATTTAGACAATGCATTGAGTCCCGAGCAATTCAAGGCAAAATTACAGGCTATTTTTGATTTTGACATTATGCATCTGCCAACTGATAAAACGACGATCCAAAAAGTAGGCTTTTGCACAGGCGCAGCTCAGGATTTTATTGGCAAAGCAGCGCAAGAAAATTGCGATGCCTATATTTCTGGTGAAGTCAGTGAACGTACTTTCTATGAAGCCAAAGAATTAGGTGTTCACTATTTTGCTTGTGGTCATCATGCGACTGAACGTTATGGTGTTCAGCGTTTAGCACAAGCAATTGCAACGCAGTTTGCCATTGAATCTGAATATTTTGAACTCAACAATCCGATCTAAACTTTCTCAAGTTTATGCAATTGAGTGAGACTCTTTTCATTCAATTGCATTTCGCCAATCCTCAAGTACCATGCAGATCAATTATCTGCTGATCCCAAGTATCCCTATTCAACCTACAGCCAGATTTTAAAGCGTAAATAAGTACGTGCTTTAGACCATTTACTCGTCCCCCATCCAACCTATAAATAAAATTTATTTTTAATTCATTTTCACCGATAAAAAAGTAGCCAATAAATGTATTGATTATCATTTGTATTTAAATAAATAATAAAAGCGCTTTAATCCATCGTTATAAAACTACATTGATTACAAAAGGAATCAAACACATGGCCTATTCTTTACCTGCACTTCCTTATGCTTATGATGCACTCGAGCCCAATATTGATACCAAGACAATGGAAATTCATCATAGTAAACACCATCAGACCTATATCAATAATATTAATGGCGCAATTGAAGGCACAGAATGGGAAAAACTTTCAGTGGAAGAACTGGTTGCCAAAGTCAATGAAGTTCCTGCTGAGCTTAAAAACATGGTCATCAATAATGCTGGTGGACATGCCAATCACTCACTGTTCTGGACGGTCATGAGCCCACAAGGTGGCGGAGCGCCTACAGGTGATATTGCTGAAGCGATTGATCAGCAACTCGGTGGCTTTGATGCATTCAAGGATGCTTTTACCAAAGCAGCGATTAGCCGTTTTGGAAGTGGTTGGGCGTGGTTGAGTGTGACACCTGTAGGTAAAATTGTAGTAGAAAGCAGCGCCAATCAGGACTCTCCACTAATGCATGGTCATACCCCTATTTTAGGACTGGACGTATGGGAACATGCCTATTACCTAAAATATCAAAACCGTCGCCCTGAATATATTGCTGCATTTTATAACGTCGTGGATTGGAAGGAGGTCAATCGCCGCTACCATGAGGCATTAAAAGCAATAAAAAATTGATTTTAAATAATAAAGTTAAAAATTTATTCTTGATCAAGGTAGATTAGAGTCATCAAAAAAATAAACTTAAAGATCCATTGGCTCTAATTCTATCTTGTGTATGGTATATGTCTCAGATGGAAATTTTTTGCATATTTTGTGTATTAAAAGACTGCCCTATTGCATGCAGAATCATTTACAATAAAAGCACTTAATGTAAAACCCAGCAAATTTGCAAGGAATGAAACATGACAACCATTACTTTACCTGCACTTCCATATGGCTATGACGATCTAGCGCCACATATCACTCGCGAAACTTTAGAATACCATCACGACAAACACCACAATACTTATGTTGTTAACTTAAACAACTTAATCAAAGGTACTGACCTTGAAGGTAAAACTTTAGAAGAAATCATCAAAGCTTCTGCTGGTGATGCATCTAAAGCAGGTATCTTCAACAATGCTGCTCAAGTATGGAACCACACGTTCTACTGGAACAGCATGAAGCCAAACGGTGGTGGTAAACCTACAGGTGCGATTGCAGCGAAAATCGACGAAGCTTTTGGTAGCTACGAAAAATTTGCAGAAGAATTCACTGCTGCTGCAACAACTCAATTCGGTTCAGGTTGGGCTTGGTTAGTTGCTGACGAAGTAAACGGTAAATTATCTATTACTAAAACTGCCAATGCAGACACCCCACTTGCTCACGGTCAAATCGCTGTATTGACAATCGACGTTTGGGAGCATGCTTACTACATCGACTTCCGTAACTTACGTCCAAAATACATCGCGACTTTCTTAGAAAGCTTAGTAAACTGGGACTATGCAAATGCTAAACTTGCAGGTCAACCAGCAGGTGTTGAGAAATAAGTTTTTATTTCTTCAATAAAAAAACTGCTCTTGATGAGCAGTTTTTTTATATCTATATTTTTCAACAGTTCCCCCCTTTCTATCATTCTTTTAGCATCCATTTCTCTAATAAATAAAAAGCTCGCTCACCTATCTTTATTCATTTTTCAAATACAACACTTCTGCTCATTTATAATTATAAAAAACTGTTTCTCACCTTTCCTAAATCAAAGATTTATTTTGAGCCATACATTCTTTAAACCTTTAAACAATAAAAAAAACCCTGCTTTCGCAGGGTCTTTTTTGAATCAGTTCAGTGCTTAGTGAGCAGCGAATTGGTTCATTGTGTTTTTAGCATCATCATGTGCTTTAAGTGCGTTGTCACCAGAGAAGATTTCTTTGTGATCATCACCGATGTCAGAACCCGCCATTGCTTGGTGTTTAACACAAGCGATACCGCCACGGATTTCTTTACGTTGTACGCCAGCAACATAAGCCAACATACCTTCAGTACCGAAGTAACCTTGTGCAAGCTCATGCGTAGAAAGAGCAGCAGTGTGGTAAGTCGGAAGTGTGATCAAGTGATGGAACACACCCGCTTCACGAGAAGCGTCTGCTTGGAAAGTACGGATCTTAGCATCAGCATCAGCAGCTAATTCAGTATTGTCATACTCAGCGCTCATTAATTTAGCACGGTCGTATGCAGAAACGTCTTTACCTTCAGCAACCCAACGGTCGTAAGCTTGTTGACGGAAGTTTAAAGTCCAGTTGAATGATGGGCTGTTGTTATAAACAAGCTTCGCATTTGGAACTGTTTCACGTACACGGTTAACCATGTGAGCGATTTCTTCTACGTTTGGAGTCGCAGTTTCGATCCAAAGAAGGTCAGCACCATTTTGAAGGCTAGATACACAGTCAAGTACAACACGGTCAATTTGAGTGTCAGGACGGAACTGATATAAGCCAGAAGCTAAACGCTTAGGACGATGTAATTTACCATCACGCTTGATCAGGATTTCATCTTCTTGAGCATCAGCGATGTCAATTTCAGTTGTGTCTAAGTAGCTGATATATTGAGAAGCGATGTCGCCTGGCTCTTTAACCACTGGGATTTTTTGAGTCAAGTCAGCGCCTTCAGAGTCAGTACGCGCAACGATGATACCGTCATCAAGACCCATTTCTAAGAATGCATAACGTAATGCATGGATTTTAGCAATGAAATCTTCGTGTGGAACAGTTACTTTACCAGCTTGGTGACCACATTGTTTTGCGTCAGATACTTGGTTTTCGATTTGAAGTGCGCATGCACCAGCTTCGATCATTTTCTTAGCAAGTAAGTAAGTCGCTTCTTCGTTACCGAAACCAGCGTCGATGTCAGCAATAATTGGCACAACGTGAGTTTCAAAGTTGTCGATTTGAGCAGTGATTTCAGCCGCTTTAGCAGTATCACCTGCTTCTTGTGCTTTTTTAAGTGCACGGAATAAATCGTTTAATTCTTTTGCATCAGCTTGACGTAAGAAAGTGTAGATTTCTTCGATCAAAGCAGGAACAGATGTTTTTTCATGCATTGATTGGTCAGGAAGTGGACCAAATTCTGAACGAAGTGCAGCAACCATCCAACCAGAAAGGTAGATATAACGACGTTCAGTTGTACCGAAGTATTTTTTGTTCGCAATCATTTTTTGTTGTGCGATGAAACCGTGCCAGCAACCTAATGATTGAGTATATTTGCTAGAATCGGCATCATAAGCAGCCATATCACGACGCATAATCGCAGCTGTGTATTTAGCAATGTCTAAACCAGTTTTGAAACGGTTTTGTAGTTGCATACGAGCAGCATCTTCAGGACTAATATCTGCCCAAGTATTGCCAAATTTTGCTTTTAATTCGCGGATTGCATCAATCGCTGTTTGATATGTAGTCATGATCTATTCCTTTGAGGATTGGCATCGAACGGGGGCTAAAAATCCTGATTTTATTTAGTCTAGATTTCAAGCGCCTCATCAACATGAATCAAAGCTTAGTCTTTGGCAAGCGATTTATCCAATATTCTGGCTTAATCTTCAGTATTTTCTTAGAAAATGTATGTATAGGCTTTTATCAAAACCCTCAAAAATAAGACATAAGCAATTGTTTTTAATTAATTTTCAAGATACACCAAAATGTATAAAAACCCTATTTCAGGCCATTTTTCTAGACTGATCAGTTCAAAAAATGCGAAAAAACAGGCGCTCAAATCGTAAAAAGATATAAATTTCTACCCTGTTTTATGCCTGCTCCAAAAAAGTAATTGAGCTAAAATCAACCAATCTAAATTTAATAAATTAACTCAATGTGCCAAGTTCCATGACACACCTTATGGCTGTTGCTTTTATGTAGGATTAAGTTACACAAAAGGCTTTAGATATGTCATAATTCAACACAATTTAAGGATTTTATTTTCGGTATTTTTTTTATGAATCTGGAGCGGGTCGATCTTAATTTATTAATTTATCTTGACGTACTTCTTCGTGAAAAAAATGTCACACGCGCCGCAGAGCAACTCGGTGTTACCCAGCCTGCGATGAGTAATATTTTACGTCGTTTACGTAACTTATTTAATGATCCCCTACTGATTCGCTCTTCTGAAGGTATGACGCCTACTGAACGTGCATTGGAATTACAACCTCGTATTCGCGATGCGCTGTCAGATCTTTCCATGATTTTAGAGCCGCGTACTGAATTCCGTCCTTATACCAGTACTCGCGTGTTTCGTATCATGACTTCGGATTATGCCGAAGCAACCTTAGTGCCTCGCCTTGTCAAGGCATTGCGCTCGGAAGCGCCAAATGTTGTACTGGATTTCTTAACGCCGAGTGACGTGTCTTATCGAGACATGGAGCAAGGTAAAGTTGATCTCGCCATTAACCGCTTCAATGAAATTCCACAAAGTTTCCATCAGGTTCTGGTCTGGCGTGATAGCTTTAGCTGTATCTTAAATGACAAACACCCTGCTGTGACTCACTTAAACCTGAAAAGCTATTTAGATGCACAGCATATCTGGGTATCAAAAACAGGAATGGGTGTGGGCTTCGGTGTGAATCCAGATAAACAGGCAGGTCTTGGCTGGATTGATCAAGCTTTAGAACGTATTGGTCAACGTCGTAAAATTTCAGTGTTTACCCGTCATTATCAAATGCCAGCGCTGTTAGCACAAAATGTAGATTTGATTGCGACCTTGCCAACACGTATGGCACGTTTGCAAACACAGAATCCAAAACTAGTTATAAAGGATCCTCCATTTTATATTCCTGAATTTGAATTAAAAATGGCTTGGTGTCCTTTACTGCATCATCATCCTGCACATCGTTGGTTAAGACAGCTTATCCTGTTTGTTGCACGACAGATGATCGAGGAAGAGAATCGTGAATTTCTGTTAAATAACTCACAGTTTTCACAATACTAAAATATTGCTCTATAATAATATTTAATTCCCTATGGATATGCTTGTTTCTTAAGCGAAATTGTTATAACGAGGTAATGATTTGATTACCTCTGTTCTTTTTTGTGTTACAACATATTCATAATAATATGCAACACAGGTGATGTGTGAGTCTCTTCCAAAATATTATTGTTATCGCCCTGCTTATTTCAGCAGCAGGCTTTTTATCACTCACAGAAATTGCTCTCGCTGGCGCTAGAAAAGTTAAATTAAAAATTTTGGCCGAATCTGGCGAAACCCGCGCACAAAAAGTTTTAGATCTACAAGAACAATCCGCTGACTTCTTCGCAGCCTCGCAAATTGGTTTAAATGCTGTTGCAATCTTAGGTGGTATTCTCGGTGAAGCAGCCTTCCGACCTTTCTTCGTTGACCTGATTGTACGGGTTTATTCAGGCCCTTGGTTAGAGACGATTGGTTTTGCCCTTTCCTTCACCATGGTCACCTCTTTATTTATTTTATTTGCCGATCTTATGCCAAAACGTTTGGCAATGATTGCGCCAGAAAAAATTGCCATTAGCGTGATTGAGCCGATTCAGATTTTTATTAAAATCTGCAAGCCGTTGGCATGGGGCATCAATGCGATTGCCAATCTGCTATTCCGCCTATTCAAGGTCAATACCATTCGTGACGACAATATTACCTTTGATGATATTTCAGCGGTCATGGATGCAGGTGCACAAGCTGGGGTTTTACAAAAGCAAGAACATCATTTTATTGAAAACGTGTTTGAACTCGAAGAACGTACTGTTCCTTCAAGTATGACCACACGTGAAAATGTAGTGTTTTTCACCCTGACAGAACCTGAAGATAGTATTCGTCAAAAACTGGGCGAATATCCTTATTCAAAATTTCTAGTTTGTAATGAACATATTGATCAGGTGATCGGCTATGTCGATGCCAAAGATATTCTGGTCCGTATTCTCAATAAACAGTCTTTTACACAACTGAATGAATCAACCATTCGTAATGTGTTAATGATTCCAGATACCTTAACCCTGTCAGAATTACTAGACCGCTTCCGCTCAACCAAAGAGAAATTTGCAGTCGTCATTAATGAATATGCCTTGGTTGTTGGCGTGATTACCCTAAGTGATATCATGATCACGGTCATGGGTGACTGGGTCACTCCAATGGATGAAGAACAGCAGATTATTAAACGCGACAATCATTCCTGGCTCATTGATGGTGGCACACCAATCGAAGACGTCAAACATGTTTTGGAAATTGAAGAGTTTCCTGAAAATGAGAATTACGAAACTATTGCTGGCTTTATCATGTATCGCCTCCGCAAAATCCCGCGTCCTGCTGATGCCGTAGAATATGCTGGATTCAAGTTTGAAGTGGTCGATATTGACCATTATAAAATTGATCAATTACTTGTCACCCAAGTTTTACCAAGTCAGGAAAATGAGTCTCTCACCACTTCCGAAGACTAAGCAAAGAACAAAAATAAAGCCCGATTTACGGGCTTTATTTATTTCACTACAAACCAGATCAGAACAGCCAATATCACAATAATAAAGACAATAACCTTTATTCCACCACAACTTTTCTGCGCCAACTGCTCCTGCACATGGGCCTGTTCTTGTGGGTGTTCTTGCAAATACTGATCGATTAAATCTTTTGATTCCTTTAAACCCAATCCTGTTTGCTCACGTGTAATCTTGATGGCATCAATCAACTGCCCTTCACGTAATACATTTAATGCTTCAGGTGGAACACGAGGAAATGAACTCATAAACTAACAATCCTTGTTATGTTTGACGATGAGCAGAACGGGCTACTATCCGCGCTTAGTTTCCGCCGAGTTGTGCCAACAATGTATCCAAAGTCGCTTGATAATGGATCGTAATATCTTCTGCTAAAATCTTATACGCATTGTCAAATTGAACCATTGGCCAGCCTTCTTTCCAAAATGGAAAAATATTGTGCAAGTCATGGGTCACCGTCGCATCTTCACGACCAATGGCCTGTGCAACCTGAGCAAGTACCTGTGCAGTTTCTGCACCATCAATGGCTAAATAATCAATTCCACGCGCTTTTAAAATGCGAATACGGTCTTTTTTATAACGGATTTTTTTAGCCTGACCAGAATTCAAGCCCAATGCCAATGTCACAGCTTCAACGAACTTGTCTTCAAAACTTGTATTCAGTGCAACCAAAGCTTGTTTATGTGCTTCTTGACGACCAGCTTTCCCCCCATTACGGATAATCTCATTTGCTTCCGTATCCAGCTTATCTTTTTTCATAGACTGTAAAATGTCTAAAACTTCGATATCGCTTAAAGATTCAGGAGATTGCTCAATCATGGGAGACCTTATACACATAAATAAAGAAACATTGTCTCATAAAAGCGTTATCAAAGCAGAATAAAAATGAAAATTGGCATTCTATCTGCATAATTTTTTATATCGGTTTCCAAAATCTACCCCAACGAGTTCAGGTTCCTTTTAGAAGATGAATGAATTTGTTTGCCAATTTATTTTTACCCTGATAATATTGTTTTACCCGTATAAAAATATTTAAATAAAATGAATACTCAAAATACCTATACTGCTTTTTCAGGTCACACGCTGATTGCTCAAGCGCAACTTCCTGACATTGCATTAAAGCTCAAACATCTTTCTGAAACTGCCGAGAATATTTTGATTTTCAATGATCAAACTGGCCGACAAATTGATCTTGATCTTTCTGGCTCTGAACAAGAAATCCAACAACGTTATAGCGAGCCTGAGCCAGCAAAGAAAGTTGGGCGACCGAAGCTCGGCGTTATCTCTCGTGAAATTACTTTACAGAAAAAACATTGGGACTGGTTAGACCAACAGAGTGCCAGTGCATCAGCCGTGATTCGAAAGCTGATAGATAAGGAATTGAATGACCCAGCATCTGAAAGCAATATCATGCTTGCCAAGCAAGCCACTGATCGCTTTATGTCGGCGATGTTAGGCAACATGCCCAATTACGAAGAAGCAACTCGTGCTTTGTATCAGGGTGATCAGGCTGTTTTCTTAAAACTAATTAAAAACTATCCTTTAGATCCCCAACAATATATTTGTAGATTATCCATGCATGCCTTTTAAAAAGGCAGCTTTGATTTATTAAGAAGCCCCTATTGCAGGGGCTTTTTTTTCAGGCTAAGTTTTTCTTTTCTTTATACTCTTTTACCTTTCGATCACTCACATCCTCTGGATAACAATAAGGTGTGTATCCGCCTGCACGGTTATAGGCACTACGTTTTCCACAGCGACTGCCATTACGTGCAGTGTTATAGGGGCATGGGCAATTACCTGGATAGCTCTCAATAGATTCTTGAATAATTTTTCGTTTAATTGCCGCTGTGCTATTCCCTACCTGTTTGGCCTCAACATTAAAAGCCAGACATAAACCCATTAAAAATAATATTTTTTTCATAAATACCTCTCTAAGGCAGGCATTGTATAGAGAAATATTTTATGTGAAATATCATATATATTTTAAATGATTTATTATTAGACGGTTAAAGCCATAAGCATAAAAAAAACCCGCTTACGCGGGTTTTTTTCAAATCAATTCAGTCTATTAAAGACGAACCAATTCCACTACTTTCTCAGCGGCTTCTTCAACTGTTTCAGCAGTAATATCTGTATCTGTAACGTCCACAGTCGTTGTAATAACCACCACACCTGTTTCACGTAACAATGCAATTTGCTCAGCCGTTAAATTAGCTTTTGCAATCGCAACCACACCTTGCTGAATCAACAAGCTCTCTAAAGCTTGAGCTTTCTCGACTAACTGTGCAGAAACACCAATCACCGCAGGCTTCTGACCTAAACGACCTGCACGATCTTCCGCAGTCACAGGATTGCTATGTGCCGTCCATTCAACTGCCGCTTCAACCATACCTGCACCAACAGTGACGTTGCTTAAACGGTCAATAAAGATAAATGAACCTGTATAACGGCTGTCTTGATATTGGTCAAAGACCACTGGTGCATCAAACTCAACCACTACATCCGCAATTGCATTCAGTTCAAGCTCTTCAACTTGCGTATGCTCTAATGTATTTACATTGACACGGAAGTTAATTGCAGTGACTTTAGCCGGAACTGTCTGAGTACCAATTTTGACGTTGTAAAGCTTACCTTTCACCAATGGATGTTCATTCATCCAGACCACTGAAGCACGTACACTACGTGAAATCAAAGGCTGCTCGCCCGCACGGACTAAAACGTTACCACGAGAAATATCAATTTCATCATTTAAAGTTAAAGTCACGGCCTGACCTGCAACGGCCTGCTCAAGATTGCCATCAAAAGTGACAATCTCTTTCACCGTTGATTTCTTGCCTGATGGCAATGCAACAATCTCATCACCCACATTGATTGCACCTAATGCAATCGTTCCGGCAAAACCACGGAAATCAAGGTTTGGACGGTTTACATACTGAACTGGGAAACGGAATTCATGTTTATTTGATTCGCGCTTAATTTCCACAGACTCAAGAATGCTCATCAAGGTTTGACCCTTGTACCATGGCGTGCTTGCAGATGGGTTCACCACATTATCGCCATTCAATGCCGAGATTGGCACGAATAAAATATTCTCAGGACGACGATCGCCAAGTTGGCTTACAAATGCATCATATTCAACCTGAATTTCGTTGAAACGCGCTTCAGAGAATTCAACCAAGTCCATTTTATTAATCGCAACGACGATATTTTTAATACCGAGTAAGCTAGCAATAAATGAATGACGGCGAGTTTGCGTTTGCACACCATAACGTGCATCAATCAGGATAATGGCAAGATCGGCAGTGGATGCACCTGTTGCCATGTTACGTGTGTATTGTTCATGTCCAGGCGTATCCGCAATGATGAACTTACGCTTTTCAGTAGAGAAATAACGATAAGCTACATCAATGGTAATACCCTGCTCACGTTCAGCCTGTAGACCATCGACCAGCAAAGCAAGGTCAGGTGCATCACCTGTAGTTCCCACTTTCTTACTGTCGCGTGTTACAGCTTGCAATTGATCTTCATAAATCAATTTTGAATCGTAAAGTAAACGACCAATTAAAGTACTTTTACCATCATCGACGTTACCGCAAGTCAAAAAGCGCAATAAGTCTTTTTGTTCATGTTGTTTTAAATAACCCAAGATATCTTGGCTAATAAGATCTGATTGATGAGACATTGCTCAAAACTCCACATATTCTTTAGAAATCGCTTTTAATCCCCCTAAATCCCTCTTTAAAAAGAGGGACTTGCTTAAGGAAACTAGAAATAACCTTCTTGCTTTTTCTTTTCCATCGAGCCCGCTTCGTCGTGGTCAATCATACGACCCTGACGCTCAGAACTGGTTGCTAAAAGCATTTCCTGAATAATTTCAGGCAAGGTATCTGCTTCAGACTCAACTGCCCCTGTTAACGGATAACAGCCAAGTGTACGGAAACGTACCGATTTCATTTGTGGAACTTCACCCTCTTTTAAGCGCATACGTTCATCATCCACCATGATCAACGTGCCACTGCGTTCAACCACAGGACGAACTGCAGAGAAATAAAGAGGAACAATCTGGATATTTTCCAGATAAATATATTGCCAGATATCTAACTCAGTCCAGTTCGATAATGGGAATACACGAATACTCTCACCCTTGTTCACTTTACCGTTGTAAAGATTCCAAAGTTCTGGACGCTGGTTCTTAGGATCCCAACGATGCTTACTATCACGGAACGAATACACACGTTCTTTGGCACGTGATTTTTCTTCATCACGACGAGCGCCACCAAATGCAGCATCAAACTGATACTTATCCAAGGCTTGCTTTAAACCTTGGGTTTTCATGATGTCGGTATATTTTGAACTACCGTGATCAAATGGATTGATCCCTGCATCACGACCTTCAACATTTTGGTGAACGATCAAATCAAAGCCGTGTGTTTTTGCCATGTTGTCACGGAAAGCGATCATGTCTTTAAACTTCCAGCCCGTATCTACATGCAACAACGGGAATGGAAGTTTTGCCGGATAGAAAGCTTTGAGTGCAAGATGCAACATCACTGCTGAGTCTTTACCAATTGAGTAAAGCATCACAGGATTTTCAAATTCGGCTGCAACTTCACGAATAATATGAATACTTTCTGCCTCAAGTTGCTTGAGGTGCGTTAATCTATTTTCAGTCATGTACAATTTCCCCCTTATCCATGCTATCCATAAAATCTATAAGTAGTATCAAACCACCACTTTGAAGACTGTGTGGAGGAACGAGTGCCATAACAACTCCAATTTTTCATGATATCAAGATTCTTACTCGCGCTACTTTCACGATCGAGTAAAGGATATTCATTATAATAATTTAGATTCGATTCTTTAGCTTGTTTTTTCATATCAATATGCAAAATTATGATATGAAAATAAGTTTATGGAATATCAATACAACCACTTTCACATGAATAAATTAAAAAAAAGAAGCCCATCTGGACTTCTTTTTTATCGGCTCAACTTTGTTTAAAAGCGGAACATTTTTGTTTCTAATGGAATTTCAACGCCTACAGAAACACCACCATCACTGCCATGTAGGTCAGAATCACTCACCCAACCATTCACTTTCAATGGAATTGTTGGTTTTAGATAATGTGTCCAGGTTACATCTAAACCTTTAATCTTATCTGCTTTAGGAAATGCATCGTTATTCAATTCGACACGGCTTGTTTGACTGACATTTGCATATAGTAAACGTCCACTCAGGCGATTCATCACATCAAAACGAATATCACCACCAACCGAATACATTTGACCATCGCCACCCATTGCATGACCTAATGGGAACCCATGCTGGTAGTAACCATCTTTATATGTGGTATGGCTATATGAAATACCTTTTGCTTCGCCATTGGTACGTGTGTCCGCCCATTCTGCGTAGAGTTGGTACGGCATATTTTTATAGCTTGATGAGAAATCGGCACCACCGAGGTACATATATTTTGCAGGTAGACCACCTGCTTCATCTTCACCTACAAATTGTGTATATAAACTAACTGGCACATTAAATAATGGTTGTAAGAATAAGCGACCATCAAAGCCCGCAATCTGGTTAGATGGATCTTCTTTACCTGTACCACCATTGTCTTTGGTGCCTGTCCAAGCATCCCATAATGAGCTAAAGCTTTCAGGTCGTCCTTCTCCACCCCACTGAATCGCACGTGAAGCACCGAGTTCTAAAGCTGGAAATGGTCGTGCAGTTAAGCGCAAACCAATTAATTTTGTGTCGGGAACAGCTTTATAATCATCTAACTGACCAGCAAAAGCCTGATATTGCCACGGCCCAATCCAAGACAACCATTTGGTTTCAAATGCATCTTGAACTGCACGTTGCATTGTCACACCATATACTGGACGGCTGGCATCACCACGAATCAAGCTGCCATCATGTCCCGGTCCCCAATACGTCGGAATTTGACCAGCGACAATCCATTGGTTCCAAAGTTTACCTGCGATATACGAACCTTCGACATTGACGTCGTTTCCATTATCAATCAATGGATCTTTCTCTCCATTGACACGCAGTTTGGCATCCCAATTCTCGCCACCTGCATTAAACTCAACAGCTGCCTGATATTGAGATTTCTGGTTATCACCAAAAGCCTGAGGAACAGTTTTAAGATCAGTACCTGCATGTAAACCGACTTTGACTGTTTCATTATCTGCCTGTAATGCATTCAATACAGAGTTAATGACTTTCTGCTGCGTGTTATTGCTCACTTTTGCTTGTGACAATGCACGTTGAATTTCATCACCGCTCATTGGCCAAGTCGATGTACTGATTTGGATGACACCTTGCTGGTTTAACCAGTTTAAATCCGTTCTTAAATTTTCATCGTTGAGTACAAGACCCTGAGCAAATACAGGAGAAGAAAGAGCAGCAAATAATGCGATACAAAGCGATTTTTTTAAAAACATGTCCAGACTGTTCTCAAATTTATTTATGGACACATGATCGTTGGTTTATGAGCACATTTCAATCGTCAAACGAAACAATTACATTTTTTAACATGCAGGATAAAATTGACAATAATTGATGCCTATCAGTAACATTTATTTCACCTATAACACGACTGAAATCAAATAATGAAAATTATTGCGACATTTATTATTGCGGTAGCAATCTCAATTCCTGCGTTTGCTCAGCCAGCGTCAAACCAATCTGTAAAAGAGTTATTAAAGATAACCAAGTCTGAACAATTTCTTGGTCAAATGAGTCAGCAGATGAATAGCATGATGCATTCAAATATGGATAAGATCACTCAAGGCAAAAAATTAACAACAAAACAAGAACTTGCCATGGTTAATTATTCTCAGGAACTTGGCAAAATTATGCAAGAGGAATTGACATGGGCAAAGTTAGAACCAGAAATGATTAAAATCTATGCCGAAGAATTTACCCAAGAGGAAATTAATGGCATGATCCAATTCTATAAAACACCTGTAGGGCAATCCATGATTGATAAAATGCCAATCGTGATGCAAAAAAGCATGCAAGTGGGCTATAAACGAATGGATAGCGTTACACCTAAAATTATGCAGGCCGCAGAAAAGTTAGCAAAAGAAATGCAAGCTGAATAACTCATTCAAGCATAAAAAAAGCCACGCTAAACGTGGCTTTTTTAAGATAAAGAATATTAATCTTTACGGCGCATATGCGGGAATAAAAGTACATCACGAATACTTGGTGCATTAGCAAATAACATCACCAAACGGTCAATACCAATACCCTGACCTGCTGTAGGCGGTAAACCATATTCCAATGCTTCAATAAAGTCAGCATCGTAATGCATTGCTTCATCATCACCTGCATCTTTTTCAGCAACCTGTGCCTGGAAGCGCTCAGCCTGATCAATCGGGTCATTTAACTCAGAGAAGCCATTGGCTAACTCACGACCACCGATAAAGAATTCGAAACGATCCGTAATATGCGGATTGTCGTCATTACGGCGTGCAAGCGGTGAGGTTTCAGCTGGATATTCAGTAATGAATGTTGGCTGGCGTAACTTAGTTTCTACCGTTTCTTCAAACACGATCGTTTGCAACTTACCTAAACCAAAACCAGGTTTAACTTGCTCTTTTAACACTTCTTGAGTAAATTTCGCCAAGAACTCACGATCATTGACATTTTCAGGGGTGAAATCTGGGTTATGTTCAAGAATCGCATCAAACATTGAGATTTTCTTGAATGGGCCTTTGAAGCTATAAACTTCTTCACCATACGGCACATCAGTAGTACCTAAAATATCAATTGCCAGCTTTTCAAGCATATTCTCAGTCAATACCATCAAGTCTTTATAGTCAGCATAAGCTTGATAGAATTCGATCATGGTGAATTCTGGGTTATGACGTGTTGAAACACCTTCGTTACGGAAGTTACGGTTAATTTCAAACACACGCTCGAAACCACCAACAACCAAACGTTTCAAATAAAGTTCTGGTGCGATACGGAGATAAAGCTCCATATCCAATGCATTATGATGCGTGACGAACGGCTTCGCAGATGCGCCACCTGGAATCACATGCATCATCGGCGTTTCAACTTCCATGAAACGTTCATTGGTTAAGAATGCACGAATACCCGCTACCACTTTGGCACGAATCTCGAAAGTCTTACGCGTTTCTTCGTTTACAATCAGGTCGAGATAACGTTTACGATATTTCGCTTCAGTATCAGTTAAACCATGGAATTTGTCTGGCAGTGGACGTAATGATTTAGTCAGTAATTCAAAACCTTCAAGGTGTACATATAAGTCACCTTTACCAGAACGACCGATATAGCCTTCAGCAGCAATAATATCGCCAAGATCCAGACTCTTGATCGTTTCTAAAACGTCTGCTGGTAAACCTTTACGATCCACATAAAGTTGGATACGACCTGTCATGTCCTGAATCACGATAAATGATCCACGGTTAAGCATCACACGACCAGCAACCTTGACATAAACTTTTTCAGCACCTTCTATTTGTGCTTTATCTTGATCTTTAAATTGTTCTTGCAAATCAGCTGTATAGTGTTCACGTTTAAACGTGTTTGGCCACGGGCTCTTACCTGTTTGTTTTGCAGTCTCTTGGATTTGCTTTAACTTGGCATGACGCTGTGCGATTAAATCGTTTTCGGAAAGTGTTTGTTCAGAAGTCGATTGAGCGTTTTGTTGCGTCATCTCTGCCTCGATTAAGTAAAAAATGAAGTGACATAGAATAGCAGATCACAACCCATTTTCGTATTATTTCAATCAGACAATTCAAAAAAATGAATATTTATCAATTTTGAATCGAGATTACGCAACAGTTGGCCTGGTTAAATCAACATTCTCAGAGCTTATTTTTCAGCCAGATGTTTGACCATGGCGAGTCCCTGATCAAAGCCTTTATTCATAAATTCTACATGCTCTGGCTGAATATCCACTTCAACATGCAGTTGCGTTTCGCCATTAAAATCGAACAACATATATTTTTCCAAAGCGCCTACCCAGTCTTTGACTTCATCACTGTCCAGATCTTCCTGACCATTCTTGATCATTCCCAGATGTTTAAACACAACCTCTTTCGGTTCATCCAGACTTTCAATGGTAGAGACCATGCCATTGCCTTTACCATCACCAAAATAGGTTCTACCCCCTATTTTCCAGTCTGTTTTCATGGTGGAATCACAGGCAAAGAACTTAGTCCATTCTGGATAACTTTCAGGTGACCAAAGCACCTGCCAGACTTTTTCAGGGGTCGCATAAATTTTAATATTATAAGATAAGGTTTCCATGCGCTATTCTCCTTCTATCGTTGTTTTCTTCATCATAACTTGATTTTGAATGTTTGTTTTTTATACATACTATTTTTATACGATTGGCTTTATTCATTATATAAATCCTGAACTTTTGATAAAAATTTAGAGCAATTGCTCAAATAACAAGACTTTCAGATAGAATTGCCATATCGCTTTTTGAATAAATGATTAAACTCTTGCATTTACTTTACTTAAATGTCGTTCTGCGTAAAAATCTAATTCCCGATTAACATAAGTTAGTTCCTATTGCAGCGATCATAGCGACATTACGGAATAGTTTTACTGAAAGGCAACTTGAGCATACCGATCAGTTTGGAGAGTCACATGAAAAAATATCAATGTATCGTTTGTGGTTGGATTTACGACGAAGCAGAAGGTTGGCCACAAGACGGCATTGCAGCAGGAACCAAATGGGAAGATATTCCTGATGACTGGACTTGCCCAGATTGCGGCGTTTCAAAAGCTGATTTTGAAATGGTTGAAATCTAAAGATCAAAGAAAAAAGACTATGAAAATCATGGTCTTTTTTTCTGAGCGTTCATTTTTAAATAAGAAAATACTGGAGAATATAATGCACCCTATCGTCATCATCGGATCAGGTATGGCTGGATATACCGTTGCACGAGAATTTCGCAAATTAAGCCCAGAGCAAGAGCTGGTCATGATCTGTGCGGACGATGCGGTAAATTATGCAAAACCAACATTATCAAATGCCTTTGCAGGTAAAAAAGCACCCGAACAAATTGCGTTAGGCGATGCTGCAAAAATGGCGACCCAATTGAATATGCGCATCGAAGCAGAAACTTGGGTCAAAGAAATCCATGCCGAAAAACATGAAATTATTTTAGAAAAAAATGGCGAAAGCATTACCCAACCTTATTCAAAATTGGTCCTCGCAGTCGGCGCAAATCCAATCCGTTTAGCGATTGCGGGTGACGGTAGCGAAGACATCCACGTAGTGAACTCCCTGATTGACTATCGTACTTTCCGTGAAAATCTGTCGAAACGTAAAGACAAACGTGTTGTGATTCTGGGTGCCGGCCTGATTGGCTGTGAATTTGCCAATGACTTACTGCACAGTGATTATGAAGTAACGGTCATTGATCTTGCACCACAGCCTTTAGGTCGTTTATTGCCAAACCATGTGGCAGATGCATTTAGAACCAATTTAGAACAGGCAGGTATTAAATTTGCTCTTTCAACGACCGTTGAAAAAGTCACGAAAATTAATGATGGCGAAGACTATGCAGTCACTTTAGCCAATGGTCAAACCTTAGTTGCAGATATTGTCCTTTCTGCAATTGGTTTACAGCCAAATATTGCTTTAGCTAAGGCAGCAGACATCCAGACCAGTCGTGGCATCATTACCAATACTTTATTAGAAACCAATCAGGCTGATATTTATGCCGTGGGTGACTGTGCTGAAGTGAATGGTACTTTGCTTCCATTTGTCATGCCGATCATGCAACAAGCCCGTGCCTTAGCAAAAACCTTGAGTGGTCAAAGTACTGCTGTTCACTACCCTGCCATGCCAGTCGCAGTGAAAACCCCTGCCGCACCATTAACCGTATTACCAGCACCACTGGATGTTGAGGTGAACTGGGAAACTGAAGAATTTGAAGATGGGATGCTTGCGAAAGCCGCAGATGGCGAAGGTACCTTAAGAGGATTTGTTCTGTTAGGTGCAACTGCGGGTAAACAACGTTTAACCTTAACCAAACTGGTTCCGGACTTGATTCCAGCACAGGTTTAGGTTTTAAATACGAGGGTTTGCTGAGAAAAGAATGTCCAGCAAGCCCTTAAGCGATAAAAAGAATTCAATTCGGAACGAATATCATGAACAGTGCCCTCCAGTTTAATGTGTCGCCATACGCTTCCTTTATGCAAGAAACCAAAGTAACTTTGGGCAATGGCATTGAATTGCATGTTGAAATTGGTGGTAATCCTGAACACCCAACGATTTTACTGATCATGGGTTTAGGCGCACAAATGTTATTCTGGCCTGATTTTTTCTGTAAGGCACTGATTGATCAAGGCTTCCGAGTCATCCGTTTTGATAACCGTGACATCGGTCTATCTTCTAAAATCCGTAATAAAGGCAAAAGGCTCAATACCATGAAATTGATGAGCCGCTTTATGTTCGGTCTGGGTAATGAAGGTGCACCCTACACGCTTTATGATATGGCTGATGATGTTGCGATGCTGATTGACCAGCTTGGCCTAGAGAAAACCTATATTCTGGGTGCCTCTATGGGCGGTATGATTTCACAAATTGTTGCGGCAAAATATCCAGAAAAAGTGGAAAAGGTCGGCTTATTATTTACCAGCAATAATCAACCGCTTCTACCACCACCTTATCCGAAACAACTTTTTAGCCTACTCGGTAAGCCAGCTGCACATGATGAAGAAACTATTATCAATCACAGCCTGAATGTTTTCCGTATTATTGGTTCGCCAGGTTATGTCAATCCAGTTGAATCAATTCAAACCATTCGCAAATTATATCGTCGTAGTTTTTATCCAGCGGGTGTACTTCAACAGTTTTTAGCAATATTATGTACGGGTTCTCTGTTACCATTGAACAAAACGATGACTCAGCCGACACTGGTTGTACACGGATCAAAAGACCGACTGTTACCACCAAGTCACGGGAAAGCTGTTGCAAAAGCAATTTCTGGTGCTAAGTTTGAATTAATCCAAGGAATGGGGCATGATATTCCTGCACATTTCATTCCACAACTTAGTGGTTTGTTTGCTCACCACTTTAGATCATCACACTAGGACTCTATGGCTGCATTACCCTCATTAAGACAGCTATCATATTTAGTTACGTTGTCAGAAACTTTACATTTTACTGAAGCAGCGCGTCGTTCCTTTGTCACCCAGTCGACTCTGTCTGGCGGCATCATGGAATTAGAGCGCTTATTAGGTGGCGTCTTAGTTGAGCGTGATCGTCAAAACGTCCGTTTAACACCTTTGGGTGAACAGGTTGTGGCACGTGCCCGCGTACTACTTGCCGATGCTCAGGATTTGATGCGCTTAAGCCGTGAAATGAGTGAACCACTCACAGGTGATTTGCATCTTGGTATTATTCCAACGATTGCGCCATTTATCCTGACGCAATTGCTAGAAGAAGTGCATCAACAACTGCCAAAAATCCAGTTGCATCTACATGAAGCGCAAAGTGAGAAAATTGTAGAAAAGCTGGAACACGGCAATCTGGACATGATTGTACTGGCTCTTCCTTTCGACACACGCAGCCTTAAAGTTGCCGAAATTGCGAAAGAACATTTGTTCTTGGTGTACAACAAAAAAGATACCAATGCGGCAAATGCAAACTCTCTCGATGACCTCGATTTATCACGCCTGATGTTGCTTGAAGAAGGACACTGTTTACGTGACCATGCTTTAAGTGCCTGCCCTGTGGGTGAGCGTAAAAATGATCACCGTTTAAAAGCGAGCTCATTGCCAACACTGGTGGAAATGGTATCGTCTGATCTTGGCTTTACCCTGTTACCAGAGATTGCCTTGAAGAACAGCATGATTCACTTTAATGAAGATATTGACGTGAAATCGATTGAAGCTGCCCCAAGCCGTACGCTGGCCCTAGTCACACGTAAAAGTACGCCATTACAAAGTGAATTTGATGTGATTCTGCAAATTCTGCAAAAAATCACTGCTCACTTAGAATAATCAAATAAAAAGCCTGTAATTGATTACAGGCTTTTTTACATCAAACAAGACTAATTATTTAATATCCAGCAAATTAACTTGCTCAGCCTGCACATCGCTCATCCGCTGCCCTTGATCCAGTAATTGATCAAAGTAACTCTCAACGACTTTTGCCTGCTCCGCGGTATTTTCCACTTTGTACATATTCTGACGAAACTCATTACTTGAACGTAATCCTTTGGTGTACCAAGCAATATGCTTACGCGCGATACGACAGCCAGAATACTCACCGTAGAACTCATACAGTTCAGCCAGATGTCCCAATAAAACTGCCTTAACTTCTGCAATATCTGGCGCGGCGAGATGTTCACCCGTTTTCAAATAGTGAGCAATTTCCCGAAAGATCCATGGTCGGCCTTGAGCAGCACGCCCGATCATAATGGCATCTGCGCCTGTGTAATCCAGCACATATTTAGCTTTTTCAGGACTATCAATATCACCATTGGCAATCAATGGAATATCAATCAGCTCTTTCACCTGCTTGATCAGTTCATAACGTGCCGTATTTAAATACATATCTTCACGGGTACGACCATGTAAAGCTAAGGCAGCAATTCCTGACTCTTCGGCACGTTTCGCCACACGTAAAATATTTTCATGACCATTTAAAAAGCCCAAACGGGTTTTCAAGGTTACAGGCACATCAACGGCTGCAACTACGGCATCCAGAATACGGGCGACGAGATCTTCATCTTGTAATAACGCCGAACCTGCCAATTTATTGCAGACTTTTTTGGCTGGACAACCCATATTGATATCAACAATTTGCGCCCCATTTGCCACCTGATAACGTGCGGCTTCCGCCAGTTGTTCAGGATCAGAACCTGCGATTTGTGCAGAGATTGGCGCCAGCTCACCATCAAAATTAGCCCGATAAAGGCTCTTCTTGCTCATGCGCAAGGTCTTGTCTGCGGTCATCATTTCACTGACTGCATGTCCTGCACCAAAGTACTTACATAGCGTTCTAAATGGACGGTCTGTTACGCCGGCCATAGGGGCAACGATCAAATTATTTGACAGTTGATACGAACCAATATACATATATTTTCTTACAATTTCTGACCAACATAGTATACTTCATTCGCCCGTTCGGCTCATCTTTTTGTGCGGTGTTGTCTTCATTATGAACAAATCTGTTTCGACTCGTCCTCTACTCAAAACATTTAGCCTGTTGGCAATTAGCATAAGCTTAACTGCTTGTGGCGATAATGCTTGGTGGTCAAATAGTAAAGAACCTGAAATGAAGGCAGAACAGATCAAAAAAGTTCTTCCGCCGCGCGTAAATGATCGTGAGTCATGGTCGCAAGATATTTTTGACATCATGCAACAATTGAGTATTCCGAAATCCAAGCAAAATGTGTGCAGCATTGTGGCGGTCGTGGATCAGGAATCTAACTTTGTTGCCGACCCTGCTGTTCCTGGCTTAGGTGAAAAAGCTGTTCAGGAAATCAATACCCGACTCAAGGAAAAGTTCGAAGCCAAGCTAGGTGAAACGATTGGCGGTACGGTGGCAGGTTATTTCGAAGATGTGTTGAAAAATCAGCCTTCTCCAGAAAATAATTACATGAGCCAGATGCGCAAAGTAAAAACTGAACGCGAACTGGATCTCCTCTATCGTGAAATCTTTGACTATATGTCAAAGCATTATCATGTGAGTGCTTTAACTGGTGCTGCTAAATTAATTGGCCAAGATATTGGCGAGAAAATGAATCCAATCACCACGCTGGGTTCAATGCAAGTACATATTAACTATGCCAAAGAGCATAAGCGCCAAAGTGGCAATATTGCAGAATTGCGTGATGACCTCTATACCCAATACGGTGGGTTATATTATGGTATTCATCGCCTAATGGAATATTCGACCGATTATGATAAAGCCATTTACCGCTTTGCAGACTATAATTCGGGGATGTATTCAAGCCGTAATGCTGCTTTCCAAAAGATGCTTGAAGTAATCCAAGATAAAGATCTTGATTTAGATGGCGATTTATTACTTTATAATAAAGATGGTAATCCACAATCCGCATTGAGCCAGTCAGAAAAAGAAATTATTGCTGCATTTACCAGTAATAGGATTTTGGTGACGCCACGTCAAATTCGTGCGGATTTAAAGAAAGAAAAAGAGAGAAAATTTGAAGATACACAGACTTACCTAGCGGTTCAAAAACTCTATCAAACTAAAACTAATAAAGAACCAATTTATGCAATTATGCCTGAGGTGATTATTTCAGGGCCTAAACTCAGCCGTGATTACAATACCAATTGGTTCGCAAGTCGTGTAAATGGACGATATGAAGCATGCATGCAAAGAGCGAAACGTATAAAACTGTAAATCTTGCCTTATTTGATTTTGATGGAACACTTTATCCCAAAGACAGTTTCACGGGATTTATTTTCTTTGCGCTATCAAAACGCCACATTGTTAAAAGAGGTCTGAAAATCCTGCCTTGGATTCAGGCCTACTATTTACGCCTTTACCCTGCGCATGCAATGCGACCACGTCTATTTGAAACCATGTTTAAAGATACGCCGATCGATTTTGTGGAAAAATTAGCACAGGAATATACTCAAAAATTATTTAAAAAATTAGATCCAGATTTACTTAACCAACTTCGACAGCACCAACAACGCGGTGACCATGTAGTTCTGGTCTCGGCTTCGGTTGACCTTTATCTCGCTCCAATCTGTGATGTGCTCAAGATTGATTTAATCTGCACCCAGACCGAAACAAAAGATGGTCTGTTAACAGGAAAATATAGCTCTGAAGACTGTAGTTGCGAACAGAAGAAAGTACGTATTTTAGAAAAGTATCATTTAGACAATTATCATGCGGTTTATGCCTATGGCAATAGTGAAGAAGATTTAGAGATGCTTTCACTTGCAGACTACCCTTATATGATGGGTGAGCAAAAAGGATTACCAGTTCTGGATTCCAAATATACAAAATCAGTAGACATAAAAAAGCCCGCTTAAAGCGAGCTTTTTTATGGATGACAATTTAATAAATCGCCATATGATCTCGATGAATCATTTCAAGTGAACGTGCTTCACCTAACACCTGATAGACTTTTTCTGATGATAAACCTTTGATCATTTCTGCTGAACGTGAACTAAAATTGACACGCCCAACCGCAATACGACCACCGTTTTTATCAACACATTCCACCACATCACCACGATCAAAATGTCCTTCAATCGCTTTCACACCCACAGGTAAAAGACTACGGTGCTTGCGCTTAATCGCTTCAACGGCACCATCATCAATCACTAAACGCCCGGCCGTTTGCAAATGCGCTGCAAGCCATTGCTGATGTGCTGTGACTCGATCATTGTCTGTCGTAAATAAAGTGCCCAACATCTCGCCCGCCATTAAGCGTGCTAGTACATTGTCACTTTCACCACTGGCAATCAATGTCGGGCAACCTGATCTCGCTGCGAGACGTGCTGCACGAACCTTAGTCACCATACCGCCACGACCCAGTACACCACCGCCACCTGCCATCTCGAACAGGCTATCATCAAGTGCGCGAACGGCTGAAAACAGTTTCGCATCTGGATTACTGCGTGGATCAGAATCAAACATCCCCTGCTGATCTGTCAGGATAATGAGTAATTCTGCATGTACCTGACCTGCAACCATAGCAGCCAAGGTATCATTATCACCAAAACGGATTTCGTCAGTAGATACGGTGTCATTTTCATTAATGACTGGAATCACATGCCAATCAATCAGATTCTGCAATGCATCACATGAGTTGAGGTAACGACGACGATCAGCAAGATCATCATGCGTGAGTAAAACCTGTGCGGTCTGGATACCATGCTGATCAAGCACACTTGACCAAGTATGGATCAGGCCCATTTGGCCAATGGCCGCACAAGCTTGCAAACTGGGTAGATCGGTGGGTCGACTCGCAAGTTTCATGCGTACCATCCCTTCTGCAACTGCACCTGAAGACACCAGAATAATCTCATGTCCGGCATTGTGTAGATCTGCAATCTGTTTCGCCCAGTGCGAAATTGCATTTAAATCTAGACCTTGCCCATTTGCAGTGAGTAAAGATGATCCGATTTTAACAACGATTCGTTTACACGCATTGAGCTGACGTTGCCCATCGACCACTTCTATCATTTTTCCCTCGGTTTACTAGTCACGAATGTAGATACTTTCTACATCGCCTTCATCCTCATCGTCATCAAAGTCTTCGTCATCGTCCAGACCAGCGTCACGCTGAGCTTTACGCATGGCACGATAGGCTTCTTTAGCTGCGATGGTTTGTTCACGTGTTTCAGCTTCAAGCTGCTCACGGAATGCTTTAACTTCTGCTGCATATTCTGGATCTTCAACTTCGCGTTCACGTTGTTGTTCGATCTGATCCATTAAATAGTACACAACCTCTTTGGTGCCTTCAGACATCAAACCAGAAGTTTTAAATACAGGGCCTTTCCATTGCAATTCATCAAGAATGTGCTGACACCACTCTTCTTTAGATTCTTCTGGAAGCTGGTCAAGTTTGTTTAGAACCAGTACCACTGGAAGTTTTGCCAAAGTTGGTGAGAATTTAACCAATTCACCCAAAATCGCTTTTGCATTATGTGCAGGATCTGAACCATCAATCGGTTGCACATCAACGATATGCAACAGGATACGCGTACGTGCCAAATGCTTAAGGAAGCGAATCCCTAAACCTGCACCTTCTGCTGCGCCTTCGATCAGTCCTGGAATATCCGCCATCACAAATGAACGGTGACGATCGGCGTCGACCACACCTAAGTTAGGGACCATCGTCGTAAACGGATAATCAGCAACTTTTGGTTTTGCCGCACTGACTGCACGGATAAATGTCGATTTACCTGCATTCGGCATACCCAATAAGCCAACGTCTGCGAGTACTTTTAACTCTAGACGGACTTCACGATATTCGCCTTTAATCCCGTGTGTACATTTACGAGGTGAACGGTTGGTTGACGATTTAAAGTGAGTATTCCCTAAACCACCATCACCGCCTTGGGCAACTTTGACACGTTGACCATCAGCGACCAAGTCACCAATAATGTCGCCAGACTCAGTATCAACAATCGTTGTACCGACTGGCACTTTTAAAATAACGTCTTCACCGCCACGGCCTGAACAGTTTGCACCCGAACCATTTTTACCGCGTTCTGCGCGATAACGACGGGTATAACGGTAATCTACAAGTGTGCTGGTATCATCATCCGCCTGGATGTAAATACTTCCGCCACGTCCCCCATCACCGCCATCCGGGCCACCGAAAGGGACAAATTTTTCACGGCGAAAACTGGCTACGCCATTGCCACCGTCGCCAGCCTCTACGGTAATGACTGCTTCATCAACAAAGCGCATGTGCCAATCCTCTGAATTCTTTAAAACGGGGTATTTTGCCACATTTTAAGAAAATTCTCGAATAGAAAAATCAGCAAATTGATTTTTTTAAATTTATTCTGGGTTGAATATTCAAATTGAACAATTCAACACCGAAAAATATCAATTTGGGCAGAATATTTACCCTCTCATTTTTTAACAACTGGAAAATATCGATTACGGTTTTACATTTTTTAAAGGTAACGCCATTTGCATATCCAGATTGGCTTTGGTCTGCTGCACCGAGTTATACATGATTGCATCAAAAGACGAGATTTTGCTCATATTAATCGCATCATTCATATAAAAGCTGGGTTTAAACTGATGTTTTACAGGCAAATTAATCGACTCATCAAAAGCAAAATGCACTGGCCCATCAAATACGATTTTTACAGGAACGGTATAGGTTCGCTTCAATTGAAATGGGATATCCAGCTTCACTGGAATATTTAGGCTCAACGGAAATTTCGGCAGTAATTTATTTTGATAGATCAGATCGGTATTGGTCTCAATCGGTACTACATCATCGACTTTAAGTACGGTTTCATAATTAATATCAACCGTAATCGGGGTTTCGACCTCAAAGCTTAAATCAGCCAGATATTTGCCTTTTAAAGGCAAGGCCAAACTACGGTCAATATCCAGCACAGTGTTCAATTGACCTTCTGACTTAACGCGCAGATGCTTTCCAACCTGAATCTTGGTACCTAATGATTCAGGTAAACGAATATCTGCCTGCTGCGCAGAAACGATTAATGAGGCCTGAATATTCAGATAAAACCAAAATAAGATCGCAACCAGCGTTGTGACGATCACAAAACTGATCAACAGGCTTTTCAGTGATTTGGTTATATCCATCACTCACCTACTTTGACATCGGTTGGTGTGGCAGGTTCATCTACAGCCTGTGTTTTTACCCGCCCCAAATACATACTAGATAAAGGAATCTTGAGTTCACCCTGCGCAATTTTAACAGGTAAGGTATTCTTTACATCGACAGAAGCATTCAATTCAGAAGTAATCGGCACATTTAAATTGCCTTGAATCGGAATATTGGCATTCAGCTGTGCTTTCAACGGAATATTTAAATTTTCCTTGAGGACGGTACGAACTGGCGCATCAAACTTCAAATGTACTTTTTGTTGTAATGGCACCTGAATATCAATCGGTACATCCAGTTGCAAAGGAATCGAGCCTTTTAAAGGCAGCGTCACATCCTTGCCTAAAATTTTAACCTGTACCTTGGTATCGATCGGGAGGCTTTGATTGACCTTAATGGTTTCTTTGACAGGAATGGTTGTACTGATCGGAACCTGACTATCAAAGTACACGCGCGGCGTCAGGGTTTGCGTCAGAGGAACATTTAACTGCTCATTGATTGGAATCTTGGCATCAACACGTCCATTCACATCAACATTGAGCGCATCTTTTACTTTTACCCGCACCTGCAATGGCTCTTGTAAATCAATCGCAACATCTTGATTCTTCAATGGGATATAAATATTAAAATGCTTAAACACCCACATTGCGATATACACACCACATAAGTTGGCCACAACAATTAAAGCAAATACCACGAATAAACGTCTGAACTGCAACAATGATCTATCCCTTGTTTAATTATTTCCCTTTTCCTGCATTTTCATCGATTTTTATGTTTTATTCAGCATATATTCTGTACAGTCATTAAAAAAGCCCAGTTGTAAACTGGGCTTTTTTTATTGCTCTGTGAACAAATTATGCATTTGTTTCAGCAGGAACTTTGGTATAGCTTACGCCACACATTTGTTCAGCAATACGTAATACCTGACAGCTATAACCAACTTCGTTATCGTACCAAACATAAGCAGTTAAACGTGTACCAGAAGCGATTGTTGCTTGCGCATCAAATACACCTGCTGTACGTGAACCGATAAAGTCACTTGATACAACTTCAGTCGAGTTGGTATAACCGATTTGACCTTGTAACTTAGAGTTGATCGAGATTTGACGAATGTATTCGTTGACTTCTTCACGATCAATTTCTTTCTCTAAGTTTAAGTTCAAGATTGCAAGAGAAACGTTTGGTGTTGGAACGCGAACAGAGTTACCTGTTAACTTGCCTTTTAAGCCAGGTAAAGCTTTAGCAACTGCTTTAGCAGCACCAGTTTCAGTGATAACCATGTTCAACGTTGCAGCACGGCCACGACGGTCAGCTTTATGATAGTTATCAATTAAGTTCTGGTCGTTTGTGAAAGAGTGAACTGTTTCAACATGACCATTCAATACTTTGTATTTGTCGTCTAAAACTTTTAATACAGGGGTAATTGCGTTGGTTGTGCAGCTTGCAGCAGAGATGATTTTGTCTTCATCTAGGATATCGCCGTTGTTCACACCAAATACAACGTTCTTCATTTCGCCTTTACTTGGTGCTGTTAATACAACACGCGCAACGCCTGCACATTTCAAGTGTTGGCTCAGGCCTTCAGCATCACGCCATTTACCTGTATTGTCGATCAAAAGTGCATTTTCGATACCATAAGCAGTGTAGTCCACTTCGCTTGGGCTTGATGCATAAATCACTTTGATGAACTGACCATTTGCAATGATTGCTTCGTTTTCTTCATCTACAGAAATTGTACCGTCAAAAGTACCGTGAATAGAGTCACGACGTAATAATGAAGCACGTTTCGCCAAGTCACCATCAGATGATTTACGCACAACGATTGCTTTAAGGCTTAAACCACGACCTAAACCAGACTGGCTGATGATTAAACGAGCCAAGATACGACCGATACGACCAAAACCGTAAAGAACAACATCTTTAGGCGCAGCAGCAGTTGCGTTACCTTGAATTGAAGCAACAGCGTTTGCAACAAATGCGTCTACATCACCGCCTGCATTTTTATATTCAACAGCAAGTTTACCGATATCCACTTCAGCAGAACCGATGTTTTCAACTTTCATTAACGCTTCCAAAATCGGGAAGGTATTTACAACAGAAAGTTCAACATCAAGCATACGTGTACGACGATGTGTTTTTAAAATCTGGATCACTGAACGGTTAATTAAAGAACGACCGTAAACAGAAACAACAATATTTTTCTCACGGTATAATTGACCGATTAAGGTAATCATACGTTCCGCGATTTCTTCACGGTTTTTCCAACGACCTTGGTGTTCTGCGTGTAGGGCAACGATTGTTTCTTTGCTCACAGTTACGTCCTCTAATTTATATATACTGGGCGTGAATTTTTAAAACGCCATTATTGTAATAGAATTATCATCAAGATTGAATCAAAAGCTGCTAAACGAGCTAAGATTTTGTCCTAATTGACTATAAATTCATAAAATACCTATAATTATTTTTGTGAATTTAGGTAAAAATCTTTTCCAATCATCATAATAGCTGTGATGTGCATCACAACCATAACAGTTTTTCTGATCATTGCTGGCGGATTTTTAAGCGTTTCTAAGTTTTGTCTTCTACCTCGACACGTTTAGAATATTGTTGAAGGTTCAGGGCCAAGTGTTTTTTACGCTGGTTTTGCTGATAAAGATGTATCGCACCTTCGATCACCAATACCAAGACAGCCAACCAGATTGGGATATAAGTCAGCCATTCTTCAGCGCCAATTTTCTCACCTAAGACCAAAGATGCCAGTGCCAGCAGAACAGGTTCCAGATAGCCCAATAGACCAAAAATAATCAGCGGCAAATAACGGCTGGCTAGAATATAACTGCCTAAACCAATCGCACTTAATAACCCTAAACCGATTACGACAAGAATCAGACTCGGCTGTTCGAGAAACTTGAGAAAAGGCATCTCGCCCGTTTGTGTAAAGAAAATGGCAACAGGAAGAATAATTAACATATCCCACCAAAATCCACCCAAATTATCGGTCTGGATTTTTTTACGCAGGATGAAATAAGCCGCATAGCCCAATGCCACAAAAGCCGTTTCCCAAGCAATACTACCTAAACGCCAAATTTCATGCCCCACTCCAAACACCGCGAGCACTACAGCGAGATACTGGAATTTAGAAAGTTTCTCTCCATAGAGAAAACTTCCAGCAAGCACCAAAACCAAAGGCAAAAGAAAATAACCTAATGAAACCTGTAAACCACGACCATGCATTGGCCCCCACAGGAACAGCCACAATTGCGCTGAAGTCAGCACAGAAGTGGTCATTAAAAACAGTAATAATGTCGGTTTTGCTAAAATTCTTTTAAATATCGTTTTGATATGGACTAAATCACCACTAAACCACATAAATAGTGTCAAAACAGGCAAGGTCGCAATAATCCGCCAGCCAAAGGTTTGCTCACTGTCCAGCGCACCGAGGAGTTGAGTATAAAAATATAAAACCCCAAATGTGATAGAAGCCAAAACTGAATAAGCGATACCTTTAACCAATTTGAACCTCTACATGGGGAAATTAAAAAATACGTGATTTATCCACTATATAAAAATAAAAAAACCATGCATGCATGGTTTTTAAACAAGTATATCTTATTTTAACGATGTTCAGGATAAATCACATCACTAATATTATAGCCAAGTGATTTCGCATAATTTAAATATTCATGAATGGTTTCTTTGTGCGGGTTTGGTGTTCGCGATAATACCCATAAGTATTTACGGCGCGGCTCCCCCACCAGAACTGTTTGATAGTCATTATCCAGTTTCAAAATCCAGTAATCGCCTCGTGCCATAGGCACCCAACGTACCACTTCAGGTAAAAAACTTACTCGTAATTTGGTATTAAAAGGCGCATTGGCAACAAAAGCTTCACCCACACTTTGCTGTAGATTTCCTTCACTGTCATAGCATTTGTTATCAACCACAATATTGCCATTTTCATTAACAGTATAGGTGGCAGTAATGTTATAGACACACTTACGCTCAAAGAACATCGGTTTTCGAGCGACTTCGTACCAGACACCTAAATATTTATCCAGTTCTACTTTTTCTACAGTCGGTAAAGGTTTTGCCTGAGCATAAGCAATGGTTCCAACAGCCAATCCAGTCAAAACCGCCCCACCCACTGCAATCTTTGCTAAACGCCAACTCGCTTTCGGGAAATTCTTAATAAATGGCATGAGAAATCCTCAAAACAAAAATTTGTTATCAATAGTCATATACTTAGCTATTCAAAATAGCCTATTTAATAAACAAAAACTGTTGCGATATGTATCACTTTTGAGGGTTTCTCTGCTCAATTAAGATTGCAACATGTGTGCTTTTAAACGCACAATTTCATCGCGCAATCTTGCCGCCTGCTCAAACTGTAGCTCTTTAGAGGCTTTCAACATTTCCTTTTCCAGTTTACTGATGTGCTTCGCAAATAATTTCGGATCAGATAAAAGATGTTGTTCATCGGCACTGATGCTTTGCGCCTGTTCAAGCACTTTTTCATCAATCTCATCATCGCTCAACACTTCACCCGTATCAATTTCCTTAATCGCCTGACGGACTGCACTACGCGGCGTAATGCCATGCAATTCATTAAACTCAATCTGTTTATTGCGACGGCGCTCGGTTTCATCCATCGCTTTACGCATGGAATCCGTAATACGATCTGCATATAAAATCGCTTTACCTTTCACATTACGTGCAGCACGACCAATGGTCTGGATCAATGAACGTTCTGAACGCAGGAAGCCTTCCTTATCGGCATCCAGAATCGCCACCAGAGAGACTTCAGGCATATCCAGACCTTCACGCAACAGGTTAATCCCGACCAGTACATCATGCACACCAGTACGTAATTCATGGATAATCTTGACCCGTTCAACCGTATCAATATCCGAATGCAGATAAGCCACTTTGACGCCATATTCTTTTAAATAAGACGTTAAATCTTCTGCCATACGCTTGGTTAAGGTGGTCACCAGCACACGTTCATTCAATTGTTTACGAATATTAATTTCAGATAAAACATCATCGACCTGTGTCAACACTGGACGTACTTCAATCTCGGGATCAATCAGACCTGTCGGACGAACTACCTGCTCAACGATTTGTTCAGATTTTTCCAGTTCATAATGCGCTGGCGTGGCACTCACAAAAACCGTGGTCGGAACAATTCGCTCCCACTCTTCAAATTTCATTGGACGGTTATCTAAAGCGCTTGGTAAACGGAAACCATAATTCACCAGATTTTCTTTACGTGAACGGTCACCTTTATACATTGCGCCAATCTGAGGTACCGTCACATGCGACTCATCAATAATCAGCAATGCGTCTTCTGGCACATAATCAAATAAGGTTGGTGGTGCTTCACCGGCTGTACGACCTGACAAATGACGTGAATAGTTCTCGATCCCGTTGGTATAACCAAGCTGTTGCATCATTTCCAGATCATAACGGGTACGCTGTTCAATACGTTGCGCTTCCAGTAATTTGTCATGATCCTTGAAAAATTTGAGCTGGTCTTTCAATTCATCTTTGATGGTATCAATGGCACGGGTTAAATGGTCTTTTGGCGTAACATAGTGACTTTTTGGATAAATCGTTACTCGCGGAACTTTACGTACCAGTTTGCCTGTCAATGGATCAAACCAGCGAATCGAATCAACTTCGTCATCAAACAATTCAACCCGAATCGCATCCTTATCCGATTCCGCAGGGAAAATATCAATAATTTCACCGCGAATACGATAAGTACCACGCAAGAACTCCAGCTCATTACGCGTATATTGCATTTCCACCAGACGACGAATAATGTCATCACGACTGACCCGATCACCTTGTACGATATGTAAGAGCATTTGCATATAGGCATTTGGATCACCCAAACCATAAATCGCAGAAACCGAAGCCACGATAATGGCATCACGACGCTCTAACAAAGCACGCGTCGCAGACAAACGCATCTGGTCAATGTGGTCATTAATCGCCGAATCTTTTTCAATAAACGTATCTGAAGATGGCACATACGCTTCTGGCTGGTAGTAATCGTAATAACTGACGAAATACTCCACTGCATTATTTGGAAAGAATGCTTTGAACTCACCATAAAGCTGAGCCGCAAGGGTTTTGTTATGCGCCATCACAATGGTTGGACGTTGGGTTTGGGCAATCACATTGGCCATGGTATAGGTTTTACCTGAACCGGTTACCCCGAGCAGCAACTGATTACGAAAACCCTGGTCAATACCACTGACCAATTTCTCAATGGCCTGAGGCTGATCACCCGCAGGTTGATAATTGGTGACTAACTCAAAAGGCTGGTTTTCGCTCACAAGCTCATTCCTACACTAAAACTTAATCCCTATTTATGGGGGAAAATGTGATTGATTTAAAGTGTTGCATCGATGATTTTATGAAATCTTTTGTGCCATGTAATTTCTTAGATTTTACTTGACCATCTGCCCAATCGACTGCAACATGAAGTTATACTCGATTTCAATGGTAAAAATATGTCTTACCAATACCACGACGAAACAATAGTAACGGAACTCCCAGAAGATACAGTTTTTGTTTTTGGCAGTAATCTGGCGGGTATACACGACAGCGGTGCAGCACGTGTCGCAGCTCAACACTTTGCAGCAGTCAAAGGTGTTGGTCGAGGTTGGGCAGGACAAAGCTTTGCAATTCCGACCCTAAATGAACATTTACAACAAATGCCACTCGCCCAGATCGAGCATTATGTCGATGATTTCAAGATCTATGCAAAAAACCATGCCAAAATGAAATACTTTTTGACGGCGCTAGGTTGTGGTATTGCAGGTTATAAAGTCTCTGAAATCGCGCCATTATTTAAAGGCATCCATTCCAATGTGATTTTCCCCGAATCTTTCCGTCCTTATATTGAAGAAGATGCGGTTTCACAGTTTCCCAACCTCACCGCAGCCACTGTGCAGGCTTTTATTAACGATGAAGTGATTTTCTACTTCAATCATGGTTATGAGTCTTTTGAAGAAGCACTGGATAAAACCAGTTTAACAGCAGCTGAAAAAGCCATTGCACTGGTGGTTTTAAATGAAGAGCTTTATCCACGTGACCGTTATGGACGTGGGCGTGAACATGAGATCAGCGATATTCTCGGTAAGCTTAACGGCAAGATTTTTAATTTCCATGACAAATCGGAAGGTGCAATGATTTATGTCAGTGTGATTATTGCCTTGATGGAGCTTTACGATATTGATGAATATGATTTTATCAAGCTATGGCGTGGTGAACTAGAAATACAACATCCATTAAATCGCCATTAAAAAACAAAAAAGCCAATCAGATTGATTGGCTTTTCTCTTAACGCTTCCCCATCGAACGGCGTGTGCCGCGTGGTGGCATCCAGGTACGATCTGCATATTGCTCAGGTTTTGGACGAACCTGATTATGCGCCGCATCATCAGAATCATCCTGAGCAGATGGCATAGGGAATGGTAATTTCACTAAAGCTTTTTTTGCTTTAGGTTGCTGGGTACTCATTGAAATTCTCTCGAAATCTAGATTTCTAGCCGCTATTGTAATGGATTTTTAGGCTTTTGATAAAAATAAAATATGTAAAAAAATAGAATGCGTTCGAGAATTAAAATTTGGTAACTTTTTATGCGATTAAGGCAAGTTTCGACCACAATGAAGTCTAATTAGGCTAAGATAACCTGCTTTTTATTTTTTAATCCCATAAGAAGGAATAATGCCGTGGACGTACGTCTCTCTGATCGTGTCAATGCTATCAAACCGTCCCCTACACTTGCAGTAACCAACAAGGCTGCTGAGCTTAAAGCTGCAGGTAAAAACGTGATTGGTTTAGGCGCAGGCGAACCAGACTTCGATACACCTCAACACATCAAAGATGCTGCAATTGAAGCCATTAATAAAGGCTTTACCAAATATACAGCGGTAGACGGTACTCCAAGCTTAAAAAAAGCAATTATTGCGAAACTTAAACGCGATAATAATCTCGATTATCAAGCAAACCAGATTCTGGTGTCTTGCGGTGGTAAACAAAGTTTCTTTAACTTGGCACTTGCTTTGTTAAACAAAGGCGATGAAGTGATCATCCCTGCGCCATTCTGGGTAAGCTACCCAGATATGGTGATTATCGCTGAAGGTACACCAGTTATCGTAAAATGTGGTGAAGAACAACGTTTCAAAATCACACCAGAACAACTGGAAGCTGCAATTACGCCAAATACACGTTTAGTGGTTTTAAACAGCCCATCTAACCCGACAGGCATGATCTACACCAAAGCTGAACTTGAAGCTTTGGCTGAAGTATTACGTCGTCACCCACAGGTTTTTGTTGCATCTGATGACATGTATGAACCAATTCGCTGGGAAGATGAGTTCTACAATATCGCAACTGTTGCACCAGACTTATATGACCGCACGATTGTGTTAAATGGTGTGTCTAAAGCCTATGCAATGACAGGCTGGCGTATTGGTTACGCAGCGGGCCCTGCGAAAATCATTGGTGCAATGAAAAAAATCCAGTCTCAATCGACTTCTAATCCAACTTCAATTTCACAAGTTGCGGCTGAAGCGGCATTGAATGGCCCACAAGACGTTTTACAACCAATGATTGAAGCATTCAAACGCCGTCATGACCTCGTTGTGAATGGCTTAAATGACATCAAAGGTATCTCTTGCTTACCTGCTGATGGTGCTTTCTATGCCTATGCCAATATCCGTCCATTGATTCGTGCCAAAGGCTTAAAATCTTGCACAGAATTCTCTGAATGGTTACTTGAAGAAACTGGCGTTGCCGTTGTTCCTGGTGATGCATTCGGATTAGGCGGTTTTATGCGTATTTCTTACGCAACTGCTGACGAAGTACTGGTTGATGCTTTAGCGCGTATCAAAAAAGCGGCTGATTCAATTGAGGGCGTAGACGCTGCAATTGCATCAATCGCAGCAGAAAAAGCAGCTAAATAAGTCATAAAAGCCATAAAAAAACTCATCATTCATGATGAGTTTTTTTATGCGAACTGGAAAAAATTACCAATAAAATCCCGATCAGAACAATCACTGTCGCAACAATCATTCGAAGATTCGGTATTTCTCCAATAAATAAACTCCCACCCAAAATCGCCAGACAAGGTACAGAAAGTTGTACTGTACTGGCTGTAATTCGGTCAATTTTCTGCACAATTGAATACCATAGAATATAAGCACCGCTTGATGCCAGACCACCCGAAAGTAGCGCGAGTACAATCCCCTGCGGCAAGATCAGAACATCCTTTGCAAATAATACAAACCCAAGACTGACCACTGGTACCGCCAAGACAAAATTAGCCAGAGTGCTGGATAAAGGACTTCGCATGGTCTTCCCTGCAATACTATATGCTGCCCAAGCCAGACCAGAAATCATCATGATGAGTGAATAAAATAAGTTAGGCGTATTTGCACCCGGTAACAATAAAAATAGAATCCCTAATACAGCAACAACCAGACCAATTCCACACATGAGATTAATTTTCTCGCCATGAAAAAGGCCATAAGCCACCATGCTCAATTGCACCGTTCCAAATAACAAGAGTGCACCAACACCCGCATTTATTTTTAGATAAGCCATCGAGAAGGCAACAATATACACAGCGAGGTAAATTGCATTTTTAAGATTCCATTCAATTTTTAAAGGGTTTTCACTACGTCGACGATGAGCAAAATATAAAAACATCAACACAACAGCGTCACTGAGTACACGTAGCAAACTAAAACTCATCGGATCAATTTGCTGCCCAGCCAAAGCTAGGCGACACAATACCGAATTTGCAGCAAAGGCCAGCATCGCAATAATAATTTTGAATAACATGCTTGTACGCATTCCTTGCGCTCTATTCACTCTAAAATTGAAAAGCACATTTGCTTGGTTGCTTTCACGCCCCGTATTTAAATGACTAGCAATGATGGTCTTATAAAACTTATAGCAATAAATAAATCACTATTCATTCGGGTTAAACAAGGCAATCACCTCAGCTTCGGTCATTTTCTTAGTCGGATTCTGAAAAGCATAAAAGTCAGGTTTACAATCAATATAAATTTCTAAATCCAAATTTAGATCTTCAGGGGGTTCATTCAGAGAAAATGCATTGATATTGCAATAGTTTTGATCTTTAGTGCGCCAAAACAAAGTTGTTCCACACGCATTACAGAAACCGCGCTCTCCCCATGCAGATGAGTTGTAAATTGCTAAATGATCCTGCTTCAAAAATTTTAAACTGCCTTGTTCGACATCAAGGGTCATAATCACGCCACTGGTCTGCCTACGACAGATAGAACAGTGGCAGGCATGTACATCATGATTACTTAATTCAACGTCAAAAGTGGTCTCACCACATACACACTGTCCGTTCATTATAAATTTACCTTTTATTCAAAATTGTTATAAAGACATTTATAAACATCATAAAACAAAGCATTTCGCGAGTAACTTAGAATTTACAAAATACTCAGCGAATGAATGAGCAATATTGACAGCCTGATCTCTCACGGCTATTTTATCTACAGGTTCTATTTTAGAACTACAAAAGGAAATATAAGATGAAGCATCCAAAAGAAATGAATGGACTTGAATTTTTAACTGCCATGTGTGAAGGAAAAATTCCACCCGCTAGTATTAGCCAGACTATTCCCATGCAACCGGTTGAAGTTGCGGAAGGTTATATCAAATTTGAAGTACAGGCGGATGAAAGACACCTGAATCCTCTCGGAGGTGTGCATGGAGGTTTTGCTGCAACGGTACTGGACTCGGTAACAGGATGTGCTGTGCATACCCTTTTAGAAGCTGGTGTAGGCTACGGCACCATTGATCTCAATATTAAAATGTGCCGCCCTATTCCAAGAAATCAGAAGCTCATTGCCACTGGAAATATAATTAATATCAGTAAAAATTTAGGCATTTCCGAAGGTAAAATTGTCGATGCCGATGGCAAGCTGTACGCTCATGCTACTGCGACCTGCATGATCATCCGAGCTTAATTCAAAAGTGCACTAGGGCTAGGTATAGCCCTATGCAATCGCTTTATTTTGTTTGAATAGCTTTGGTCGAATGCACAAATGGCTAAACACCGCATATTGCCAGATACTTTTAACCTGTACTGTGACCACCTTCTGCTCTGCAACAGACCATGCCAATGCAGTATTTGCGCCTAAAAACAGTTCCCCGCCCAATTGAAATAAATACAAGGGTGCATGCTCATCAAGCGTTGAGATATTTTTTTGCGCTAATAGATTATGAACGTTTTGGATTTTCCATTTATTGCCGAACCACAATTGCAATAAATCACCTAAAAACAAGGCTTGTAGCTTAAATGGAAAAGTATTTAAGAATGCATTTTCGACTGGCGTATAATACTGTGCCGAATCCTGAATGATTTCGAGATAATGTTCTTGATAAAAAGAAAAATTTGAAAAAATAGTTTTAATACTAAGAGTCGTCATTTCGACCTCCGGTTTAGCCATTTTAGTGCTGGCAAGTAGGGTTAAATCCACACTGTTTAGATGAATATCTAAACGTTCTTTCTAATTCGAATCTAGCAATAGCCTGATCAAAGTTCAAGTTATTTTTCCTACTTTCTCGTAATTGTGCAAATAAAAAGCATACGACACAAAAATGAAGGAAACATGACATTTTTAGCTTGACCGATTTAAAAAGCTGCCTATAATGGCACTCAGATTCTCCCATAGCTCAGTCGGTAGAGCGACGGACTGTTAATCCGCAGGTCCCTGGTTCGAGCCCAGGTGGGAGAGCCAAGATTCTAAAAAGCCCATATCATTGATATGGGCTTTTTATTTTATAAGTATAAAATTCTGTTCTATTCTTATCATTACGATGTATTTGTTCTTCTCATTTCAGATAATCGTATATATTTTATCCACCATGCTATTTTTAATATAAAATCAAATTGAATAACAATGTTAGGGAAAGCACATAATGAAAAAATTTATATTCTGTTTAATATTCCTATCCAGCCCAGTCATGGCTGCCCAAACCACTTGGTATGCAGGTTCTTCTTATAAAGGAACCGTAACTGTCCCAATCGAGAACGGACCCAATGTGGTCTGGAAGTGTAATGGAAAAGTTTGTACGATGTCCGGCCCTTGGGGAAATGCCCTATCTCTAGACTCTTGTCAAAGCCTCGTGTTACGTATCGGTAAGATTAGTTATTATAAAAACTCGGCGGGTGCGATCTGGAATGCCAAATCGTCTGAATTGACACAATGTAACCAAGTTGCACGTTAATAGCCAATATTTTAGTTAAGCGATTATTATTCATACTCATTTTACTTGACGGGCCTGCATTTACCCCCTAAAATTCGTTCCAGATTCTCCCATAGCTCAGTCGGTAGAGCGACGGACTGTTAATCCGCAGGTCCCTGGTTCGAGCCCAGGTGGGAGAGCCAAGATTCTAAAAAACCCACTCTTATTGAGTGGGTTTTTTATTTGCACCCTGTTAAATATATGTTTGAATCAAATCATCTCATCTTTCTGGTTATCGGCTTTCTAAGCACAGCTATACTTCTTTTTAGCTGCCTGCGCCCTTTCTTTAGCAAACAAGAATTTTTTGCTCGTCCTGTGATTACTTCTTTTGAATCTCGAATGTTTATCCGTTTGCAGCAAGCCTTCCCCCAACACCATGTTCTGGCACAAGTGGCGTTTAGCGCACTCATTACCAGTCATCACTACAAAATTCGCAGTAAGTTCAATCGCAAGGTCACAGACTTTGTGGTTTTAGATAAAGAAATGAAGGTACTCGCGATTATCGAGTTAGATGACCCAAGCCATATTGGTAAGGAATTAGAAGATCAGAAACGCGATCAAATGCTGCAAGAAGCAGGCTATCAAGTGCAACGTTATACTCAGATTCCATCGATAAAACAGTTACAGATGGATATTCGATAACGTAGCACTGCTAAGGAGATTATTCAGTTTTTTCTGCTTGATCAGCACTTTTTTGCTGTTCAAATTTTTTGGCAATTTCAGCATGTTGCTGATCATATTTCTTCTTGGTTTGCGCATCACTTTTAGCTGCCAGAAAAGCCATCCCTACAATAAAAATTGGAATCAATAATCCCAAACCCATTAATAACCAAGGAACTGATTTTTTTTCAACAGGCTGCTGGCTCATAAGCGATTTAAACTCAAACGACATCAATTTTAACAAGTGCAACAATATAACAAAAAAGAGCCTCGATAAAGAGACTCTTTTTTGACATTTAGATCGAAATAAAAACTAAATTTAGAACTTACCTGTACAGTGCGGACTTTGGCTGGCATCTTTCTGAGCATCAGTCAAAACAACACCCGTACCCGCTGACATATTAGCCTGAATAAAGTCTACTGCATTTGCATTTTCACATACAATTGCTTGTGTATGTGTCGCATTAGGTACAATCGTTAATTTATAGCCTTTATCGTAAGCTGCTTGCGGGAAAAGTTTGGAAGCATTGGCTTTCATCTTATCAAATAAACCCAGTGTAACCACTGGCAACACCGCCTGATCTTTTTCACCCTGAATCATCAGCACAGGTGTTTTAATTACTTTCTCAACTGTAGCATTGGTTGCTGGTTGAGTTGAAACTAAAAAGTTTTGAACAACAGGGTCATTTTTAAATTTATTTAGATCTATACCATACTGCGCAATTTGATGCGTAGGATCTACTAAGAACTCTAAAACCCCTGCTTTAAATTTTTCTTGTAATCCATTTGCACTATTAGGATCAGGATAACTTAAACATGCACCATCATCCCCTGTACGACCATGAGCCAATTCTGCAATGTCAGCCGCTCCCGAGGTAAAAATCGTCTTCAAATCATAGTTAGGAGATTGTGCCTTAATACCCGCACTTGCTAATGCAGCATATGCTAGCAACTCTGCATAACCATCTGCAATTTCCTCAATTTTTGCCTGACCTTGTTCTGGAGTTAATAACTTATTAGCTACCGCATAACGCACTTGCTGTAAGTTTTCATCTAATTTGTTCACCCCTTTAGGTTTTCCATTGGCATCCAGATTGAATTGAGGGTCAATATAAATCTGAATAATTGTTCCTAAGCTAGAGGCTGGCGCGCCCGCTACAGCACCTTTATAACTTGTATCTGTATTAGCAAACTCAGCAGTACCTAATGAAGCATGACCACCTTGAGATTGACCAATCGACATCCAGTCTCCTTTCAATTGCGACCCGTAATGGTCTTTTGCAGCTCGTACCGCAGCAATCGCAGATTTAGCTTCACTGGCTAAGTTTAGATAAGGATGAACCCCTGGTGTACCTAAACCTTCATAGTCAGGCGCAACAATGACATAACCTGCCGCTAATAAAGTATCAGCAAGGATTTTAAAACGTGGATTAATTAGATTTTTACTTGGTGCACAATCATCCCCCACACCAACTGTTCCATGCTCCCAAACCACAACCCGATAACCATCTTTAGGTTGAGCTACTTTCGGAAATAAAACCATTGCTGTCGCAGTAGCGGTTTTACCTTGTACATTCGCCATGTTATAGGTCATGACCTTAATAGATGAAGCATTATTTACTGTATCAATGGCATAGTTGCTTTCGAATAGGTAAGTTTTATTTGAATCACTACCCGTATAACGATCATCATTGTCATTACACGCAGTTAAAAATAATGCAGAAATTGAGAACGTCATTGCCAATGCGATCTTAGACCGTTTCATAAAATATCCTTTTAATGCTTGTGTTATTTTTGTGCATGAAACTACATGCCACCTTATTAAGGCATAAAAAAAGTGCCCTGCATAGGACACTTTTCAACTAGATAGTCAGATTAAGCTATTAATTCTAAAAAAATTCCGATGAAAATAATCATCCCTACCCAGCGATTGTGACGGAATGCCCAAAAACAGATCTGTGGATCTCGGTCTTTGGTTCTTATCGCCTGATAAATAAAATCAGCCGCGACCACGCACAATGCAATCAAGCCAAAAGGCAACAAAAGATTTTCCAGATACAAGGCACTGCCGATCAAGATCAGGCTCATTACCTGAAGCAGACCAATTATCTGGATATCATAACGACCAAATAAAATAGCAGTCGATTTCACCCCAATTTTTAGATCATATTCACGATCTGTAATTGCATATTGGGTATCGTAGGCCACTGTCCACGCCAAATTACCAAAATAAAGCAGCCAGCAGGTTAAATCAGGCGTTTGCCCAACAGCCGTATACGCCATTGGAATTGACCACGAGAATGCTGCACCTAAAAATACTTGCGGTAAATTGGTATAGCGCTTCATAAAAGGATAAATAAACGCTAAGAACAATGCCCCAAAAGACCAGTAAAATGATTCAATCGGCAGAAAAAATAACAAGGCAGCACTTGCTAACACCAAGGCCAGAAACACAAAAACAGCTTCTCTAGCACGAATAATTCCTGTTGCTAAAGGACGTGTTTTGGTTCGCTCAACATGCGCATCTACTTTACGGTCAGCAAAATCATTAATCGCACACCCAGCTGCACGCATAAAAATAACACCCAAAATCATAATAAACAGAATTTTGAGATCTGGAATTCCTTTGGATGCAATCCATAACGCCCACATGGTTGGCCAAAATACTAATTCTGTGCCAATCGGCTTATCAAAACGACAAAGGTAATAATAGGCTTCTAAACGTTGTCGCCAAGTCGTGTGTTGCACTGTTTCCATGATAATCCTTAGGCGTCAATGCTGTTGAATAAACTGTTCAAATGCAGGTAAAAACGTTTCCTGCACAATAAACTTACAACCATGCCAAGTATAGCAACTCTGACGTGTCCATCCCTCTTCAAGATAAATGACGCGTCTCTCGCAAGCTGGACTGGTTCTCTGAAACAGAAACCAGCCAATCGGTTTATTACCAATATGCTGAAATAATCTCGCCTTTTTTTGCAAGCTTAAAATTGGAAAAATACTTTTTGCTTTTACCCAGGCCTGTTCTTCGCTGCCATAAAGATTGGTTTCTCGGACCCATGCCACATGCTGTGCTGGCATTTTCATCCACTGGCTGTCATTCAAAGTCAGGCGCTGATAATGTTCTTTAAGGCGTTCAACATGAAACTGACCTTGTCCTAAATCAGTTAACTGTTGGGTCAATGACCCTGATGCGTACAACCATTTTTTTAATACTGCAGGAAGCTCTTTTCCTTTTATTCTGTTTGGTCGTAAATTTCGCATGCTTGGCTCACTAAAAACATCGCGATTAGTGTACATGATTTTTTTTCAAAAAAGAGTATGACTTTCAACCGAATCAAAAACATAAAAAAAGCTCGCCGAAGCGAGCTTTTCTGAATCAGGGATGTATTACAGGCTGTAGTACATATCAAATTCAACTGGGTGAGTCGTCGTGTTAAGACGACGTACATCTTCAGTTTTAAGTTCGATATATGCATCAAGCATTTCTTTAGTGAACACGCCACCTTTTAACAGGAACTCATGGTCATTTTGAAGTGCTTCAAGTGCCATATCCAAGCTGTGAGCAACTGTTGGGATTTTTGCTTCTTCTTCTGGAGGAAGATCATATAAGTTTTTATCAGCAGCTTCACCTGGGTGGATCTTGTTTTGGATACCATCAAGACCAGCCATCAACAATGCCGCGAAACCTAAGTACGGGTTCATCATTGGATCTGGGAAACGTGCTTCAATACGCTTGCCTTTCGGGCTAGAAACGTAAGGAATACGGATCGAAGCAGAACGGTTACGTGCTGAGTAAGCAAGCATAATTGGCGCTTCAAAATGTGGAACCAAACGCTTATACGAGTTTGTAGAAGGGTTTGTAATTGCATTCAATGCACGAGCATGCTTGATCACACCACCAATGAAGAACAATGCCATTTCTGATAAACCAGCATATTCGTCACCAGCAAACAAGTTCTTGCCATCTTTAGAGATTGACATATGAACGTGCATACCAGAACCGTTATCGCCTACCATTGGTTTAGGCATAAAGGTTGCTGTTTTTGCATATTGGTGAGCAACGTTCCAAACTGCATATTTGAACTGTTGTACTTCGTCCGCTTTACGAACTAAAGTGTTGAAGCTTACACCAATTTCTAATTGGCAAGATGCAACTTCGTGGTGATGTACTTCTACACGACCTGGGCCCATGATGTCTTCGATTTTTGCACACATGTCAGCACGCATATCTTGTGAAGAATCAACAGGAGGAACTGGGAAGTAACCACCTTTCACACGTGGACGGTGACCAGAGTTACCAGCTTCATAGTCTTTACCAGTCGACCAAGCCGCTTCTTCAGCGATCAATGTGTGGCGCGCGCCAGACATGTCGATGTCCCATTTCACTTCGTCGAAAACGAAGAATTCTGGTTCTGGACCAAAGAATGCAGTATCACCGATACCTGTAGATTTTAAGTATTCTTCAGCACGACGAGCAATTGAACGTGGGTCACGCTCGTAACCTTGCCCAGTTGATGGCTCGATAACGTCACAAGTCACAACAACAGTCGGTTCAGCAAAGAACGGGTCAAGGAAACCAGTTTCAGCATCTGGACGTAAGATCATGTCAGATGCTTCAATGCCTTTCCAGCCAGCAATTGAAGAACCATCAAACATTTTACCGTCTTCGAATGTATCTTCATCAATGGTATCAGCTGGGTAAGTTACGTGCTGTTCTTTACCCTTAGTATCAGTAAAGCGAAAATCGACCCATTTTGCGCCACTTTCTTTGATGAGTTGAAGGACCTTGTTCGCCATGCTCATTTGCTCCAATGAAATTTTTATGCACTTGTTAAGTGCGTGTTAGGTGTTGATGTATAATTAGCAATTATCATACCAACAATTTTAAAGCATACCTAAAACATTGAATTACTTATAAGTAATCATGATTTAGGCTCCTTGTCTTGAACTCATTATACTGTTTGCTTGTGTAAATGCACCATATTCACACATTTTCAAATTATGGCATATTTAAATAGCTCACTATCGCCCCAATTTGGTGCAAAATTGTTGCACTGATATAACACACTGCATCAATTTCAAACAATCGTTCATGATCATAATACTTTCTTATATAGAATGCTGAGATTCTTATCGGATAACACGAAAAATAATCGCATCTTTTACAGCCTTTTGTTCAATGAATGTTTTGGTTTATTTCAACAACTAAAATTTGTTGCTTAACCTATTCATCCATAGGCGATATTCTTTATTTAAAATCCAATTAATATTTTTTCATTTTATGAATTTTTCTTATTAGGTGAACGATTTAACAGCTGAGTAATCAACGACTCAAATCCATTCGCGTAGACTTGTTATTATCGAACGAAAAACAAATTTTACTATTCATGTTCTTTTTCATTCACTTTTTTTATACAGGCCAAACTTGCTTTTACAATTAAAAAAAACTAAAAATCGTATACATAAATTTTTATTATTAATAAACAAACTCAAAGTTATGTTTATAAAAACTTAAAATCATTCAAGGATTTGATTAATGAAATATGACTTTGAACGGTCGGATAAAGCTTTTTTTGGCCATCCTAAGCCTTTACAAACGCTTTTTTTCACCGAGCTTTGGGAAAGATTTTCCTATTATGGTATCCGGCCTTTACTGATCCTTTATATGATTGCCATGGTCAATGACGGCGGTCTGGGACTTGATCGGCCCACTGCCGCAGCGATTGTGGGATTGTTTGCAGGTTCCATGTATCTAATGACCGTTTTTGGTGGATGGATTGCAGATAATTGGTTAGGTCAAGCACGTGCTGTCTGGTATGGCTCTCTTATTATTGCCTTAGGTCATCTCTCAATTGCGCTTACGCCTGTTTTTGATCAGTCTTTCTTTTATTTTGGTTTAGTACTTATTGTTTTAGGTTCTGGACTATTTAAAACATGTATTTCGGTGATTGTTGGAACTTTATATAAAGCCCAAGACGCAAGACGTGATGCAGGCTTTTCCATTTTCTATATGGGAATTAATATGGGGTCATTTATTGCCCCGCTCATTACTGGGCTTTTGGTAAGAGATCATGGCTGGCATTTAGGCTTTGGTATTGGTGGCCTTGGGATGCTCATTGCTTTATTAATTTTCCGTTTTATGGCAATTCCCCAACTGGAAAATTTTAACAAGTTACGTCAAGAAACCAACAGCTGTAGCAAACCTGTCGTAGAAAATAAAAATGCACCCAAAATTGTATTTAGCTTCTTATTCGCACTTACAGTGGTTATTGCATTAACGTTCTTTGGCATCATTCACATCAACCCTGTTGCTGTCGCGACCTATTTAACTGTAGGAATTGGTATAGGAATTATTGCCTATTTTGCGTATTTACTGCTTTTCCTTAATTTAGATCAAAATGACAAATTTAAAATTATCATTTGTTTTGTTCTATTGATCACTTCTGCCCTTTTTTGGTCCGCTTTTGAGCAAAAGCCAACTTCATTTAATTTATTTGCTCAGGATTATACCAACCGCAATGTTTTAGGTTTTGAGATTCCAACCGTATGGTTCCAGTCTATTAACGCCCTCTTTATTATTATTTTTGCTCCAATTGCTGCATGGCTATGGGCAAGACTAGGCAAATCGAACAAAGACCCTAGTTATATCTCAAAATTTATTATTGCACTTTTACTGGCAGCAAGCGGATTTTTACTGATGTCTCTGGCTAGCCATTTTGCCATTAGCGATGGTTTGGTTTCACCATTGTGGTTAGTCGGTGCTTTATTGCTGCTTACTTTGGGAGAGCTGTGCCTAAGCCCGATTGGTTTATCGACCATGACTAAACTTGCTCCAGATGTCATTCGTGGACAAATTATGGGACTATGGTTCACAGGTTCAGCTTTAGGCAACCTCATGGCAGGTTTGATTGGTGGGCAAGTCGCGGCAGATGCTATCGAAAATTTACCCACCCTATTTATGCGCTGCGTATTGGCCTTAGTTATTGGCGCAATCGTGTTATTTTTATTAAAGAAACCAATGAACAAATTAATGGGCAAAAGCACCAGCAAAGTTCAACCTGATTTGGAAACGATATGAACGACTTAACTGTTCCAGAAAAACTAGCGAAACTTCGTGAACTCATGACCCATCAAAACGTTGATGCTTTGGTTGTCATGAGTGCAGATCCACATATGTCAGAGTATTTACCAGACTATTGGAAAGCAAGGCAATGGTTAAGCGGTTTTAGTGGCTCTGTCGGTACCTTGGTTGTGACCCAAAACTTTGCAGGGCTCTGGGCTGATGGGCGTTATTGGGTACAAGCCGAACAACAACTCGTTGGAACTGGCTTCCAATTACAAAAATTGACCAGTGATGAATCTTCGACACATCTCGTCTGGCTTGAGAACAATCTACAGTCTGGCTCGGTCATTTCAGTTAATGGACAAACGCTTTCAATCCAGCAGTTTAAGGCATTGGAAAAGACGGCAAAACAACATGACTTTAAACTTGAAATACAGCAAGATTTAATCGGCCTAATCTGGTCTAATCGTCCAGAACTTCCTTCAAAAAATATCCATTTAATGCCTGAAGGGTTAAATGCTTTATCACGTAAAGAAAAAATTCAGGCAATACGGGAAACTTTAAACAGTAAGGCAATTGAAGGCCATTTCATTTCATCTTTAGATGATATTGCATGGGTGTTAAATGCACGTGGTCAAGATGTAGAGTACAACCCTGTATTCCTTTCACACCTATATATCAGTCCACAACAAGCTGTTTTATTTGTTGATCGCAATAAGGTAGACCTCACCACACAAGAGGCGTTCAAAGCTGATGGTATTGAGATTCGTAACTATCAGGATACCGCTAGATTTTTAGCGAATATTTCTGATGCGTCTGTACTGTTAGATCCAGCCAAAGTATCGATTGATCACCAACAAGCTATCGCAAACGATATTCAGGTTGTATACGACATCAACCCAAGTACACTTTTTAAATCACGCAAGCATGAAAGTGAAATTGCGCATATTCGTCATGCCATGCTTAAAGATGGTGTTGCCCTTTGTCATTTCTTCCACTGGCTAGAACAAGCACTTCATCATCAAGAGAACATTTCAGAACTGACCATTGATGAGAAAATTACTGCCTTTCGAGCTCAGCAAGATGGTTTTATAGGCCCAAGTTTTTCAACGATTGCTGGCTTTAATGCCAATGGTGCATTACCCCACTACCGTGCTACTCAAGAACACTATTCATTGATCGAAGGTGATGGTTTATTACTGATTGACTCTGGCGGACAGTACGTAGATGGAACAACGGATATTACTCGTGTTGTTCCCGTTGGGACGCCGACACAACAACAAAAATGTGACTATACGCTGGTTTTAAAATGTCATATTGCTTTGGCAAAAACCATTTACCCAGAAGGTTTAGCTGCACCTTTACTCGATTCAATTTGTCGTCATACTTTATGGCAACAGGGTTTAGATTACCGTCATGGCACAGGTCACGGCGTAGGTTTTGCGCTTAACGTTCACGAAGGGCCGCAAGTACTTTCTTATTACGCGCCGATACATGCCTATAGCAAATTGCGTGAGGGAATGATTATCTCCAATGAACCCGGGCTATATCATGAAGGTAAATACGGTATTCGCATTGAAAATCTGGTTGCAAGCCAGCTCCACGCTGGTTTTGAAAAAACCTACGGTGAATTTCTGGAGTTTGAAACACTCACACTTTGCCCAATATATTTAGATTGCATCGTTGTTGATATGCTAAGCAATGAAGAGAAAGACTGGTTAAATCACTACCATCAAATCGTTCAAGAAAGACTGGCCGAACATCTCTCTGGAGAGGTTTTAGACTGGCTGATTTATAACACCCGTAAGATTTAATCTTCTTCCATGACTGAGGCAGAATCCTTTTTTATTTCTAAAGAAAAGCCTATTCTGCCTTGATGGTTTTCATCCCTATTTTCAAAGTACTTGGATATCCGTTAGAGCTTTTTTTCTGCAAATGTGTAATGAATGAAATAGTTAAACTGGTCACTTCATTTTTTGTTATATTAGCCACCTATTGAGGTGGCTTTATTTTATATGTACTTTACCAATATTGAGTATCAAATTGAGTACCAAAACCGCATCAACAAAAAATATCATTTAAATTCAATAGGTTGAATATAAAATGCTTCTAATGATCGACAATTACGACTCTTTTACCTACAACATCGTCCAGTATTTTGGCGAGTTGAATCAGGAAGTAAAAGTAGTTCGCAATGACCAAGTCTCATTAGAGGATATTGAACGATGGCAGCCAAAATATTTAGTGATTGGACCGGGGCCATGTTCTCCAAGTGAAGCGGGAATTTCTATTCCAGCGATCAATCACTTTGCAGGAAAAATTCCTTTATTGGGCGTGTGCTTAGGTCATCAAGCAATTGGACAGGCATTCGGTGGAAATATTATTCGTGCGAAAACCGTAATGCACGGTCGCTTATCCGATATGCATCACACAGATAAAGGGATTTTTAGCAATCTCCCTTCTCCATTTGCAGCGACACGTTATCATTCACTGGTGATTGAGCAAGAAACGTTACCAGAATGTCTGGAACTGACCTGCTGGACCAATCAGGCTGATGGCACGATCGAGGAAATTATGGGTGTTAAACATAAAACCCTTCCAGTTGAAGGTGTTCAGTTTCACCCTGAATCAATTTTGAGTGAGCATGGGCATCAAATTTTTAAAAACTTCCTAGAGCTTTATGCTTAAACCAAAACTGACTTTTTAATTTCAGTATTAAAACAGCCTGTTGCCATCCAATAGGCTGTTTTTATTTTGAACATATAAAAACAATATACAACTCATACAAACTGATTATTTTTTAAGCTTTAAAATTAAAAGACGATCTATTACTTTAAAACAAATCATTCTTTTTCAATAATTAATCCACTTTTCACAGAATAGAAAAAGTAAACGTGCGATAGGATTTCGGATTGAACAGCGCCCTTTTTACTTTTTTAGATTAACTATAGTCATAGGAATGATTAAGTTTCAGGGCTGCTGGATGGTAGAATCTACGCCATTATTTTTAGCACTCCCTGAAATATCAATCAGGACAACCTATAGTGAATATCTTGGTTTTATTGAATATTATTGTTTTTGTCCTGCTTATGGCAGGATTGTTCTTTTCCTACCGAAAAGATTGGAGCCTTTCAAAGAAAGTTCTGATCGGTATGGTGGTGGGTATCATCTACGGTCTGGCACTTAAAACCATATATGACGATGGTCAGATTATTGAACACTCTGTCGCATGGTTCAACCTTGTGGGTAATGGCTATATCCAGCTATTACAAATGGTGATCATGCCGCTGATTTTCGTTTCAATCGTCAGTGCCGTAGTGAAATTACATCAGACAACGTCGCTTGGAAAAATCAGTGTCTTAGTGATTGGCATCCTGTTAGCAACCACGGCAATTGCCGCGCTGGTGGGTGCCACTGTGACTAACTTATTTGGTTTAACCGCCGAAGGTCTGGTACAAGGTACCCAAGAAGCTGCTCGTTTAGCTGCGATTCAAAGTCAATATATTGGGCAAGTCACCGATCTAGATATACCAAAACTTCTGCTTTCTCTACTTCCTCAAAATCCATTTGCTGATTTAACAGGTATTCGTCCTACTGCCATTATCAGCGTGGTGATTTTCGCTGCATTTTTAGGTGTTGCAGCTTTAAAGCTGATGGATAAAGATCATGTAAATGGCGAAAGAATCAAGCATGGTATTGAAGCATTACAAGCGCTCGTCATTAGTCTGGTTCGTTTGGTAATGCAATTTACACCTTATGGTGTGCTGGCCTTAATGGCTAAAATGGTCGCAACAGCCAATCTTGCCGATATCGTAAAATTGGGCGAATTCCTTGTTGCTTCATATCTCGGCCTTGCGATTATGTTCCTAGTCCATGCCTTGATTTTAGTGTTTGTACGCATCAATCCAGTCGACTTTTTCAAGAAAGTCTTCCCAGTCCTGAGCTTTGCTTTTATTAGTCGCTCAAGTGCAGCCAGTATTCCACTGAATATTGAAGCACAAACCAAGCAATTAGGTGTACCTGAAGGGATTGCCAGCTTTTCGGCTTCATTTGGTGCGACGATTGGTCAAAATGGTTGTGCAGGTTTATATCCTGCAATGCTTGCTGTCATGGTTGCCCCAACCGTTGGTATCAACCCGCTGGATCCGTTATGGATTGCGCAACTGGTTGTCATCGTCACACTCAGTTCAATCGGTGTTGCTGGTGTAGGTGGTGGTGCGACTTTCGCTGCCTTAATCGTGCTCCCTGCGATGGGCTTACCAATTACTTTAGTGGCTTTACTGATTTCAATCGAACCTTTGATTGATATGGGACGTACCGCATTAAATGTAAATGGTTCAATGACCGCAGGTACAGCAACCAGTCAATTATTGGGAGTAAGAGACCCTCAACCCGATAATGATGCTTAAATCGTATTGAAATAAAAAAAGCCAACAACAATGTTGGCTTTTTTTATGGCTAGTAAATTACAACTTCAATTGTTGCACGATGGAGCCATCCTGTTTTGCAACTAAAGATTCACACAGTTGGATCCGTTCTCTGGTTTGATTTAAGCCGCGTTCGACCCCAACCAGTTCTTTGGTTCTCGGTGCAAAGAAATTATTCAACTGTGTCGCTTCCTGTTGGGTACATGCAGCGCCACTAAACAATGCTGGGAAACGTCCCGCAGAAGACTTCCCTAAACGCTCAAATACTGCATCATGATTTACTTTAAACCATGACCACAATCCACCTTGCTCACCGCTATAGTTATTGATGGCATTGATCACCGTACGTACTTCCCCCACCTTCACACGCGGATCAAGAACGAGCTGGCGTGCCTGCTGACGTGTGTCTGCCTGATTGGCTGAGCCTAAAGCAGATAGAATTGCCAGACGTTGTGTCGGCTGAGTGATCCGTTGTAATTCTCCCACTAAACGATCAAATACAGGCTGCCCTTTTTCTTGAACCCGTACTGCCAGAATCGTGGGTAATAATTCTGGCGTGAGCTGGGCAAAGTTCAGTTGCTTCTGTTCAAATAAAGCATCCGATTGCTTTAAGAGTTTTTGACGAACTTCTGGTACCTGAATATCCAGTGCAAGGAACTGCGCCAACTCACTACGCCATAAACTATCCTCAGCAGATTCACCTGCTTTACTGGTATAACCCAACTGATTCAGTTTTGGTAAGTATAAATTCGCCAGAACCTTTCTCAAATGCTCACGTTCAGCGTCTGTTTTCAATACATGACGTTGTATCACGCTAAGCTGCTGAAATAATGCAGTACTGATTTGGCGACTATTCGAGTGAGCAAACTTCTTCGCAACATCCACCACCGCCAACAAGTTAATATCACCATGATTAAATGCTGCCGAAATCGCATAAGCATAGGCCAATTGTTCAGTATTAGAGAGTTTTGCTGTTGCTGCTGTCAGACGAGCAAGTTCTTGTTCGGGTAAACTAAATTGGTAATAGCCTGCTGCATCTGCATTTGGAATATACCAACTGTTAATACTTGCGCCTTTGAGCTCAATTTTGGCTTCAGCTCGGTCAACCAGTTCACATTGAACTTTGCTTGCAGCATTTGGAACTTCGTAGCGTACACATAATGGTACGCCCCAAAGGCTATTTGCATCCCCTTTTGAACCGACTGGTAAATAGCGAGTTTGTTTCACATTTAAAAAGACTTTATTACCTTGTTGCTGCAATGAGGTATTTAGCAAAGGTACGCCCGGTTGATCAATAAAACTTTTTACCGCTTTGCTAAAACGCTCAGCCTGACCAGACTGTTCTGCAAGAGAACTGATTAAATCATTGGCGGTGGCACTACCATATTGGTGCTTGTTAATATAATTCCGTACACCTTGTTTGAACTTTTCCTCACCTAAATAACTTTCAAACATATTTAAAACAGCCGCGCCTTTTTGATAGGTAATACCATCAAAAGCAGTTTGAATATCGGCATTACTTAAAATTGGCTGGCGGATACGGCGTACACTGACCAAGCTATCGCTTTTCATTGCACCTGCTGTATCTACGACTCGTTCCAGATCAGCATTGAATTCAGGGTGCAATTGTTGGGTGATTTTACTTTGCATCCAAGTGGCAAAAGATTCATTCAACCATAAGTCATCCCACCACGGCATCGTTACCACATCGCCAAACCATTGATGCGCCAACTCATGTGCATTGACATTAAATGAGCCCTGTACAAATGACACAGGTGAGTCTTTGTCTAGCAGCATCAAATAATCTCTAAAGGTAATCAACCCAGGGTTTTCCATTGCACCCGCAGCAAAGTCAGGCGCAGCAAGTAAGTCTAATTTGTCGAAGGGATAGCCAAAAGCAAAATAATCTTCTAGTGTTTTTAAAATTGTAGGGGTCTCCAATAAAGCATGCTGCATTTTTTCAGCCTTACCATCTGGTGCAATCCCGCGCAGTTGAATGGCATCTTTGCGCCATTGTGTTGCAGCAATATCTGGCCCTTTCTGTAATTGCCAAGGTCCAACTGCCAGCGCAAGTAAATAAGTCGGTAATGGTTTAGTCTGTGCAAAACTTAAAGTCTTCCAACCTGACTGATCGGTCTGCTCCGATGTCTGATTGGTATTGGCAAAACCTGAATATTTCTCTGGAATGGTCAGACGAATATTAAACGGCGTTTTAAAACGTGGTTCATCGAAAGATGGAAATGATTGACGGGCACTAATGGCTTCCATTTGAGTCATGACATAAGGTTTACCTTCAAACTCTATTTTATAAATACCATCAAGTTGCTGATCATAATCTGCATTAAAATCCAGTACTAAACGATATTGTCCAGCAGCTAAGGTCTTGGCAAATTTAATCACACTCACGCCATCAACTTCTGAAGCTTGCTCATATTTGGCTTTGGTTTTCTGCCCATTTACGGAGCTAATACTCGCCTCTTTTACCGACAAGGATTTGCCATGAATCCATAGATGGTCGGTCGCTTGGGTGAGTTTTAAATGAATGGCGGTTTTGCCCGTATACCCTTTTTGTGCAGGATCAATTTTAAAGTCTAAATCATAAGATTCAGGCACAACCCATTCAGGTAATTTTCCAATTGGAATTTGTTCTTTGCTATTTGACGCAGAAATCTGTGTTGCGGATAAAGAAATTAATGTCGTAAGTAGCAATCGTTTTTTTAATGAAGGTTTGACCAACATAGGAGATCTGTCCTCTGTAGTTTTTAAAATAAAAAGACGCAGCAAATGGTGTACCACTTCGCTGCATCCACACATCATTGTTAGAATTTATAATTAAACTCCAGCCAGCCCTGACGGCCGAATGGTGAATATGATCCTACTGGATAATATGGCCATCCGCCTGTGTCATCGCGTTTCACTTTGTCAAACAGGTTATTCACAATGATTGATGCAGAGGCTTTTGGCGAAATTTGATAGGTTCCACTCCAATTGACCAAATAGGTTGGGCTTAAGTAAGCCGTTTGATTCCCGTTTGGAATCTTGCCATAGCGATTCACCAGCACGGTCGATGCCCAATCACCTCGATTCCAACTGAGGCTGGTATTGAAACGATCTCTCCAATCTGGAATGGTTAAGTCTTTAAGATAATTATCTTTCTCGCCGTCTTTAGATTGTTGATATTCACGTTCAAGCACGCGGCTATAATTCACCGTCCACAGGAAATTACCCAGATTTTCTGTTTTCCAGCGCCATTTGCTGGTGAAATCAATCCCGCGAGTATGATCTGAAGCGGCATTGATCGGCACAATATTAATATTCTTAATCACATTTGGATCAACCACTGCATTTGCAGGATTCCGTTCTACACGTGCCAACGCATCCATACATTGTGCGGAGTTGATATCTTGTGCACCCAAACGACAATCTGCTTCCAAACGTAAAATTTTATCTTCACTTAAATTGGTTACCAGATTATCAATTTTGATATCCCAATAATCGACGGAAATATCAAACTTATTACTTGGTGACCAAACAAAACCTGCACCATAAGATTTACCTTCTTCAGGCTTTAAATCCTTGTTGCCCGTTAAGGTGTAGTTTGCTCCCGGTGAATAATCTTTAAAGCTACATTTATCTAAAGCTTGTCCAGTCTGACTGCAACGTAAATAATCGGTGGTACTTGGGAAATAACCTTTTTGTTTATTTAAAAACAGATAATTCATATCTGGTGCGCGGAAACTGGTCGCGTAGTTACCTCGAACCAATAAGGTTGGATGTGGCCTAAACTCAAGTCCTGAACCAAACGTGAATTTATCAATACTGTTATCTGACAAAGCATAACGGTCATAACGTCCAGACAGCGTTAAATTTAATGGCTTTGCTAGCGGTAAGAATAATTCCGTACCCAGTGCTTGGCGTGTACGCGCCCCACCATATTCACCACTAGAAGTCGCATTATAGAAGTCACCATTTTCTACCGCCTTATCTGGTTTGATTTTAAAACCTTGACGCCCAATTTCTGCCACAGCAGCCAGCTTGGTCGTTCCTGCAGGAAGTTCAAAAACATCACCATTGGCACTTAAAGTTAAGCTCTGTGCCCAAGACTTATCTTTTTCTTCTGTCGTGCCCGAAATCGTTCTAAATTCACTTACCGTCAGTGGTCGACTTAAACGATCCAGATTCGGTGAATAAATCGGAATGCCATCCTGATCTATCCCCAGTTGCTGGCCCAAGAAATATGCATCAACATTCGAGCGTACCAGACCTTGTTTGCGTAATTGACTGGTATAAATCGAGCCATTATAGGCAGCTTCATAACGCCAGCTGCTGTCCCCAATATCACCACGAATACCAAAATTTAAATTTGTAGAGAGCTCTTTCCATTTTTTATTGGCTTGCTCAACATCCCCTAATTCTTCTGGCGCAAAACGTCGTGTCCAGATTTCATAATTTCCTGTGTCTTGATTAAGAAAATAGCCGCTACTTGCACCTAAGGATGTCCATATCGGGCCACGAGTATTATTTTCAATTTGATTGGCACCAATCAAAACATCTGCGAATAATTGTGTTTTTTCATTCAGCTCATAATCCAAACCGAGATAGCCATTTTGGCTGCGATTCTTGGTTTGAACCGTCCAATAGGTCGGTCGTGCTAATCCACTGGCACAGTTATCTGCACCTGTTTTTCCTATATTCTGGACTGATCCTTTAAATAAGCCATCAAATGCATCACAACCACCGATTGAGAGATATTGTCCTGTCTTGGCATTTTTACGCCCAACGATCGTGTCTGGCTTTTCCCCCAAACGTGTTCGGCTCGTCATAAAGTCACGATCAGCTGCCCAAATCGGTTCACGACCACTCAGCTCAAGTCCATACACCAGATTTAACTTATCCAGTGTTTTACTACCACTCAGTTGTAAACGTAGGTTCTCGCCGCCTTCTTTGGTTCCACCCGCCTTGATATTAAATTGGGTTCCATCGGTTTTCTTTTTCAGAATAATATTCACCACACCCGCAATCGCATCTGAACCATATATCGCGGAAGCACCACCGTTTAATATTTCGATTCGATCAATAATTGCAGTTGGGATATTGGCTAAATTGACAAAATTCACAGCGCCATCATATGGCACAGGATAATCAGCCACCCGATGTCCATTGATTAAGGTCAGAGTATGATTCGGTCCTAAACCTCGTAAACTAATTGCATTGGCGGCAGGCGTAAAGGTATTGCCATAGTCAGCTCCTTGCACAAAGCCGGTATTTTGGGTCAGGTTATTTAATGCATCAAAGGCATTGCTAAAGCCCTGCTTTTCGATATCCGCTGCAGTAATCACGGTTACACTGGTCGGGCCATCTTTTTGAGCTTTGGAAATACGTGAACCTGTGACTGCTACACGCACCACTTTATCCGATGTTGCCTTGCTTTGTGGCTGTTCTACATGGGTCTCAGCATAACTTTCTAATGGATGAAGGCATGCAATAAAGACAAAAACAAAACAACCTTTATTTTTAGCAGCCCCAAGATATTTCAAGTAATTTAGGTACATATTTATGGATGAATAAAATGAAGACCGACCTAATATATCCACTTTTATTTAGTTGATTTATACTCATTTTTTCTAGGGATATGTATGATTAAGATATACCAAAAGGTTAATTCCTTATCATAAAAACTCAGAATAAATTAAAACCTTTTTCCAGAAATAAATCGAGCTATTCAAAAATACCATATCAGAGAAGCAGCAAAATTTTTAAAACTATGACCGAACAACAAAAAACTTTGTTTATTTTCTGATAACATAGCTCGCAGCTAGTGAATCATGGATCACAAAAAGCCAAACCATCTACTCAGACAACTGACCTCACTCAAAATTTTAATCATTGATGCTGTAACTCATGACTATGAATATCCAACAGGCCCTTAATCACATTACCAAGAACATTCATCTTACCCAGCCTCAAATGGAAGATGTGATGCGCAGCATCATGCAAGGCGAAGCAACGGAAGCGCAGATTGGTGCACTGATGATGGGCTTACGCATGAAAGGTGAAAGTATTGATGAGATCACCGCTGCGGCACGCATTATGCGTGAGTTTGCCATCAAGATTGATGTCAGTGATATTCCTCATCTCGTCGATATCGTGGGTACAGGCGGTGACGGTCAAAACCTGTTTAATGTTTCAACCGCTTCTAGCTTTGTGATTGCCGCTGCGGGTGCAACTATTGCCAAACACGGTAATCGCGGTGTATCCAGTAAATCAGGCTCTTCTGATGTACTTGAGCAAATCGGGATTCAGCTTGACCTAGATATGCAACAAACTGAACGCTGCATCCGTGAGATGGGTGTCGGTTTCCTGTTTGCGCCAAATCATCATAAAGCCATGAAATACGCTGTTGGCCCACGTCGTGAATTGGGAATCCGTAGTATTTTCAACTTACTGGGACCATTAACCAACCCTGCTGGCGTGAACCGTTTTGTGATTGGCGTATTCTCAGATGAACTTTGCCGTCCAATTGCTGAAGTATTAAAACAGTTGGGTGCCGAGCATGTACTGGTTGTGCATTCTAAAGATGGTCTGGACGAAATCAGTCTGGCTGCACCCACTGCCGTCGCTGAACTCAAAGATGGTGAAATTACCGAATGGACATTGAATCCGGATGATGTCGGTATTCCATCTCAAACCTTATCAGGTTTAGTGGTGAATAGTTCAGAAGAAAGCCTAAAACTGATTAAAGATGCACTAGGCCGTAATAAATCCGACATTGGCGAAAAAGCAGCAAATATGATTGCACTGAATGCAGCTGCTGGGATTTATGTAGCGGGCATTACCAAAACCTATAAACAAGCTGTTGAGCTGGCTCAGGATATTCTGTACGGCGGACAAGCGCTCGAAAAAATGAGTATCTTGGCTGAATTTACCAAGACATTGAAACAATATCAGGCAGACTAAGGACTTCTCATGATCGATATTCAAAATACCATTTTAGGTAAAATTGTTGACCGCAAACATGAGGAGCTTGCAGCACGTTTAAAACAACGTAGCTTGCATGATGTTGAACAATGGGCAAAAGAGGCTTCACCTGTACGTGGTTTTGCCAATGCCTTGCAACATAAACGTCCAGCTGTTATTGCTGAAATAAAAAAAGCATCTCCGTCTAAAGGCATTATTCGTGCAGATTTCAATCCCGCAGAAATTGCTCAACAGTATGAACAAGCGGGCGCTGCTTGCCTGTCTGTATTAACGGATGTGGATTTCTTCCAAGGCGCGGATGAAAATATCGCAATCGCACGTAACCACTGTGCCCTGCCAGCTTTACGTAAAGACTTCTTGGTTGATCCTTATAATGTCATTGAAGCACGTGCTTTACATGCGGATTGTATTTTATTGATCGTGGCCTGCTTATCCGATCAACAGCTGGAAGAAATGTCGAAAACGGCATTTGAGCAGCAGTTGGATGTGTTGGTTGAAGTGCATGATGAATATGAATTAGAGCGTGCTTTAAAACTTTCTGAACAATGCATTTTAGGTGTCAACAACCGTAATCTTAAAACCTTTGATGTCGATTTAAATACCTCATTGCGTTTAAAGAAATTATTGCCTGCTTCCCGCGTTTTGGTGACAGAAAGTGGTATTGCCACACCTGCTGACGTAGAAATGATGCAAGCCAATGATATTCATACTTTCTTGGTCGGCGAAAGCTTTATGAAGCAACCTCGCCCAGATCAAGCATTTAATGAATTGTTTGGTCAGCCTGAGCAAATCTAAGCCAATAAGGTTCAAGCTAAGGTTTTATCTTGAACCTTTAAAATGATACTAGAACTAAAATAAGTTCCGAATAAAGAATAAAATTGATGGAACAATATGAATAACTTTTTATTCATCATCGGGTTAATCTTATTAGTGGGTTTTCCTATTTATAGTCATTTATTTTTTCACGAAAAAATTCAGAGTTTTAAAGACCCAAGAGTTTTTTACTACTTAACGATCATTTCTGGATGCATTTTGATTGGCATTGCAATGTATTCATCCCCTGCTCAGACTCTAATGACGTCTCAAGCATGTGGTGTAATCGAACAATATAAGAGATTTCCAAAACGAGACGGTCACTTCGAACGGCTCGCAATTATCATGGACCAATCTGGTTATATTCGTTATTTTGATTTTGATCGCAATTTACCGCGTCTCCAAGCAAATCAGCATATTTGTTTTGAACTATACGACCGCTTTAAAAATAAAGGTTTAAATCAATCTCGAATGATAAAAATTATAAGTGAGTCATCATCTTAAAAATAATGCATTTTTAATTTTCAATCCGCTCTAAAAAACTCATCTCCATACCCTTCTGAACGTAATACAGTTCAAATCATCACAGATTCAGACTATAATTTCACACCTCTCTCGTATCTTGCCTATTTTTCTAACATTATGAGTAAACACGATTCATCGCTTTCTAAAGACCAGTTTAATTTACTGAAAGCCTTTAAAAAGCAAATCTCTAATCCTCAATCCAGCGCGATTGCAAAGCAAGCCGAATCAAAAAAGGCTCAAGCTGCTGCTGAAGAATTGGAAGATACAGAACTTTTTAAAAAAGCCCTACTTGGGGTCAAACCAATCGACAATCAAAATATTGCCGATACCAAAGTGGCGCGTAGCAAAAAAGTTGATGCCCAAACCTTGGCAAAACGTGCTGCGGCAGAAGGTGGAGCTGAGCAAGAGCTTACAGAAATTTCAGATACCCAAGCGATCTTAAATCCTGTGGCTAGCCAAGCGGCATTAAGCTACCGCATCGCGACCTTACAGCACAAAGTATTTGAAGACTTAAAAGCCGGTAAAATTCGCTGGTTCGAGGCGGTGGATCTACATGGTTGTACCGTGGAACAAGCACGTGCAGCGGTTCTGCAAATCATTCAAATGGCAAAAGAAGAAAACCAGAATGTCATTAAGATCGTGCATGGCAAAGGCCCAGAAGCGATTTTAAAAACCTATGTCAATGGCTGGCTGAGACAGCATCGTGATGTACTTGCTTTTGTGAGCGCGCCTGAAAATCAGGGCGGCACAGGCGCTGTTTTAGTCCTGCTCAAACGTGCTGAAAAGAACCCTAAATTCAAACAGTAATCGGTATTTATATCAAAATTAAGATTTTTAATCGTTTTCTGATACAATTGCCGTTTTTGTTCAACCCACCTAAGTGAACATTGTTATGTCTATGCAGCAATCGTACGCAAATATCTTAACTGCCGTTGGCGAAGACCTAAATCGCCCGGGCTTGCAAGATACACCGATGCGTGCGGCGAAAGCTTTTTCTTTTTTAACTTCTGGTTATAGCAAAACGCTTGAAGAAGTTACGAATAGCGCACTCTTCCCTTCCGATAACCATGAAATGGTATTGGTTAAAAACATCGAATTTTATTCGCTTTGCGAACACCATTTATTGCCATTTTATGGCCGCGTGCATATCGCTTATTTACCTGAAGGTCAGGTACTAGGCCTATCAAAATTTGCTCGTATTACTGAAATGTTTGCGCGTCGACTTCAAGTTCAAGAGAACCTGACGCAGCAGATTGCTGAAGCAGTTGCTCAGGTAACTCAGGCTCGTGGTGTTGCAGTTGTGATTGACTCTGCACATATGTGCATGATGATGCGTGGTGTGGGTAAGCAAGAATCAACCACTCGTACAGTTTCTTTTATCGGTGACTTTAAAACAGATAAAGATACGCGTCGCGAGTTCTTGAGCGCTGTGCCAGAAAGCTATTAATACGAGTACTGCATATGTCATCCATTCAGTTAGCAGGTTTCGGTCATTTAAAAAATGAAGCCAGCGTTGATTACCCTCGTCCAGATCGTCTGGTTCAGGGTAATCCTGAACGGCTCACTTATAGCTTGTATGAACATCCGCGGATGGACTGTGGCATCTGGCAGTGTGAAGTCGGTGCATGGAATATTCAATTTGCTGATAACAAGCAAGAATTCTTTCAGATCATTGAAGGCATTGTCCGCATCCATGATGCAAAAACCAATTCCTTTATTGAAGTGACTGCTGGCCAAGCAGGCATTATCCCACCTGCATTTGTGGGAACATTTGAAGTGGTGGAAACCGTCAAAAAATACTACGTGATTGTAGAAATCTGATCACTGCGAATTGCACTGATCAAAGCTCGAGTCTCTCTAAAAAAACCGTACATATCCCAAGCCGAATTTATTCCAGTCTTTATGATCTTGCTGTTCGAAATCCCAATTCAGACGCACAGCATCATTTGCACTTAAACTATATTGCAGTTGTGTGCCCACTCTTAAATTCCACTGGTTTAAATCTTGCCAATACGGTAATTCTACCTGTACAACGCTGTTGATATTGTCTGACCATACATTCATACAACCCACTGTAGGCCCAGCGCCAACATGCCAACCTTTATCCAAGTCCTTTCCACCTTGAATATGACTTTGTAGTTGGGCGTAGCATAAATGTCGACGATCATAATCTGCCAGACTATAACCCACCTGCATATTTAAATTCATCACGCCATGTTGTTGGTCTTCGCTAAACTGGCCTTTCTCAATGCTTTCCTGTTTCCAGCCGAGATTAAAGCCCCACGTTAAAGGTGATTTAAAAGGTTGAATCGGGTTATATGAATTGACAGATAAGAGGTCTAAATGCTCGAGTTTAAGCTTGTCATCACGATATTGCAGACTGCCATCCAGAAACAGTAATTGTGTGCCTGTCCGATAGCCGCCTTGGGGATCGATCAGATCATGGTAAGCCTGACGGTGACCCAGCTCAATAAACTTCTGCCCTTGTACTTCACCCACATTTACCGATAAGTTACGCGCATGATGCCCTTCTACAGGCTGCTTTTTCGGACGGGCTGGTTCCTGACGCTGTTTAGGCACTTCTATCTGGCTACGTTGAGCTAGTAATTGACGTAATTGTGGCTGAGCAAAATCTGCATCGACCTGATGGCTAATATATTGTAGATATAAATCGTCGTAGGCCATTTCAAGAATTTTGGCCTGCTCAGACGGACTGTAATTTTTTAAAACAGGTTCAGCCTGATTGATCTCAGTAAACGCAACCTGATGTGCAACTTTAGCTAAAGCCGTGCCATGCTGCTTGGCTTGAGCAAGTAATTGGGTTTCCAGTGCAGGACGATAGACCACTTCTTTAACCAGATTTTGTTGGTCAACAGCCTTCAAAGTTTCAATTGGAATAGCAGCATAATTAAACTGCTGTTTTAAGTTTAAATTCGGACGTACCAGATCAATCAGGCCGAGCAAGCGATAAGCACAGTTATCGCTGACGAAATAATAAGGAAAACTCACATGCTGCATTTCCCAGATATGCTCGACCAGAAAACGGGTTTCTTCTGGAGTTAAATTCAGCTCATATTCCCATAGATCACGGCTTTCAAAATCGCCATATTCTTTGACCTTACGGTAGTACGGCATCAATGAATATTCACCGGGATACTGTCCAGTTAAGCCTTTCCATGCATAAGACCAGTTATCATCCCCTTTCACCGTTGCAGCGTAATTGACTGCATACGAGACCAGATTAAGCTGTTTCTGATCTTTAGGGTCTAGGCGCAATAAGGTATGCCCAAACATGGAACTTGGATTGCCCATAAAGTCAGTGGCATAAATCAGGGTGGCCTTATACGGCTTGATCTGGTTAATCCAGTCCTCAAACTCAGTACAATTGGCTTGGGGAAGTTGTGTCGACTCAATATTCAACTGCTGCATCAACCAGCGACTGCGTGCAGGGAAGTTACACCGTATCGATTGATTATCGGCAGCTTCCAGAAATAAGGCTTTAATATCTGCTTGTAATTCGCTTTTTAAATTCGTTTTGCCATCTTTGGCATAAAAATAACCTACATAACCGACTTCACTATTTTGTTTTTGGTCGGCATACATCAAGCGTTGCCATGTGATTTGCTGGTCTAATTGTTTTTGTTGAGCAAGGTCTAAATATTGCTGTAAATCAGATTCAACCGAGGCATGTGCAAAATGACACATCAAAGACGCTATCGCAAAAGTAATTAATTTCATTCAGCAGCAAATATTTTTAAGTATAAGGAAAATAGCGATAAGAAAACCCTGCCATCGAGACAGGGTTCATCATGCAGCAAATTAAACGTAAGCTTTAAGTACAGCGTCTTTTGCCATCACACCTTGTAAAGCGTCTAGAACTTGAAGTGAATTTGTATTTTTGCTTGAGTAAATTTCTGCAAAATTAGCTTTAGATACAGCAAAGAAACGTGCTTTATCATTGGCTTTAATTTGCATTAATTCAGCAAGAACATTTAAGCTTTCGCCTTGACCAACAGCCATATCACGCGCTAAAGCTTCAGCATTTTCATTGGTAAATGTCACCACTTGAGCTGTGACTGTTCCACCCTGACGGCAGCCTAAAGTACCGAAGGTAATACCGAGTAACTGGTTGGTAAAGATACCATTGGTTGTTGCAGCAAGAATTTTAGGTGCAACACCTTTTTTACCCGCCCAAACTTGTGTACCCACACCACAACCCACATCATTATCAGCCATTGCTACAGTTGAACCAGCGGCTAACAATGCAGCTAATGCAATTTTCTTTAACATAGGAACGATCTCCAGTATCAATTATTTTTAACTATTTGTTATCACTATTGTGTTGTGTAATTCTTCTTACACAGGAATTAAAATAACCAGCTTGACTTGTTTTAGCAAATAAATTTTTAAATATATCTGAAATATTTATATCAGGGGCAAAAGCCCCATTCTCTCGACAATTTTAATTTAAGCGCCATATCCCATGTTTATCTCGTGTACCAAGAATCTTTAATACCAAAACCAGACTCAGTAATAATAATAAATACCAAGAGCCTAATTTGCCCCACCCCACCATATGCCATGCATCTACCTGACTTGGATAGAGCCAGATTTGATAGAAAGTACTAATGTTTTCAGCAATCCAGATCAGGAAAGCCAACAACAGTAAAATCGGTAACATCGGCACTTTAAAGCGATATTGTTGCAACTGAAAATAAAGTTTGGTCTTCCAGAAAATCACAACACTCCATATAAATAAAGCCATCCGAATATCTGGAATAAAAAACTTGGTCATAAAGTTTAAATAAGATAAAACCGCCAGACACAGCATATTGCCAAATTTCGGTAAAGACTCAAAAGAGACCTGATAAAGCCGTAATGACCGAGCGAAAAAACTGCCCACGGCTGAATACATAAATCCGGCAAAGAGTGGCACAGTCCATAATTTAAAAATGGCGGGTTGTGGATATTGCCAAGATGCAATCGCAGGATGGGTCAGGAAAATCTCCATGCCCATTGCCATGATATGGAATAAGGCAATAACCTTCGCTTCTGCCCATGATTCTAACTTTAAATAAACCAGACAAACCTGAATGACTAGGGCATAAAACAGCAAATAATCATAACGAAAGAAGCCCCAGTATTCATGACTTCCCATGGGTGCAGTGACTGCAAATGCGATCAGCAACAATAACCCAAATAAGGCAGCCGAAGCTGCCTTAGTAATAAAACTGAGTGGTAATACAATAAACTGCACGAAACTGATCCTAGCCTGTTTAACGTTGAAGTGTCTGTTAAATATCAGCCTAAATATTTCGCGCTGTATTCATGTACTGTATCCACAAAAATTTTCGGTTGTGCTGGATCGACCCACTGTGTAATACCATGACCCAAGTTGGCGATATAACCTGTTTTCTCACCATTGGCATAGGCATCATCCAGCATGGCTTTGACCGATTTTTCAATCGAAGCGGCTGAACCATAAAGTACGGCTGGATCTAGGTTACCCTGTAAGGCAGCACGTCCTGCAATCACATCACGTGCGGTATAAAGCGGTGTAGTCCAGTCTAAACCAAATGCATCTGCACCCGTAGTCAGCATATTCTCTAACCACTGTCCGCCACCTTTAGTAAAGACAATAATCGGAATACGGCGACCATCTTTTTCTCTTTGCAATCCAGCAATGATTTTGGTCATATAGTTCAATGAGAACTCAACATATTCTCTATGTGCCAGCGCACCGCCCCAGCTATCAAAAATCTGGATCGCCTGAGCACCCGCATCAATCTGAGCGTTGAGATAATCAATCACTGAATCTGCAAGATGATCCAATAACGCATGCAACACTTCTGGCTGTGCATACATCATATTTTTGGTGAAACGAAACTCTTTACTTGAGCCACCTTCAATCATATAAGTGGCTAAAGTCCAAGGGCTGCCAGAAAAACCGATTAATGGCACTTGCCCATTTAAAGCTGAACGAATGGTCGATACCGCATTCATCACATAAGCTAAATCTGACTTGGCATTTAATTTCGGCAGATTTGCGACATCTTGTTCGGTACGTACTGTTTTATGAAACTTCGGGCCTTCACCAGTTTCAAAATACAGGCCTAAACCTAAAGCATCAGGAACAGTTAAAATATCCGAGAATAAAATTGCTGCATCTAGCTCATAACGGCGTAGTGGCTGCAAAGTTACTTCACAAGCAAATTCGGTATTTTTGCATAAAGAGAGGAAATCACCTGCCTGTGCACGCGTTTCCCGATATTCTGGTAAATAACGCCCTGCTTGACGCATCATCCATACGGGCGTGGTGTCTACAGGTTCACGTAATAAAGCTCGTAAAAAACGATCATTTTTCAACGTTGTCATTACCAATCTCTAAATTTTTTCATATAAAGCGCATGATAACAAAGTTAGCTTGGAATTTATAATTCGAATTCCATACAAAATTCATGACTTAAAATAAATTTTCGCTTTGACACAAAACTGCTACTGCAAGCGCGCTCATTTTCTGTAATACTTGCAATATCTTATATCTCAATATGAATAATTCATAAGGTTGAATTACATGTTTGTTCGCTCATTACTCGCTATGAGTTTAAGTTGTATTCTTGCTAATGTTGCTTTCGCTGCTCCAACAACTGAGCAACCATTAAATCCAAAAAAAATCGCTGGCTCCGTACAAGATCCGATTGATCCTCTGGCTATCGAGCGTCCAGCTTCAAGTGTTACTGCCCAGCCTGCCTCAAGTGTTGCAGCTCAACCCGCTTCGAGTGTGGTCGCTCAAGCGGCATCTGAGCCTCAAGTGAATACTGGCGCTGCTTCGGTTGTATCACAAAAATTAGAAAATACATCTGACTCAACGACCTCAAAGACTGCTGCTCCTACAGCTAAAGTTTCATGGACGCTGGACAGCATGAATAATGCTGAATGGCCTGAAGGTTTACCGAAAGGACAACTACCAGCTTATGCACGTGCACATGTGATGTTGAACAATGCACATGCTTCACCTGGTGCTATTGATGGTTCAAATGGTAAAAATACCTTAAAAGCGATTGCGTCATTCCAGCAAATGAACGGTATTACCCCAACGGGTCAGTTGACCAAAGAAACATGGGATGCCCTCGTTGCCAAGCAAACTAAGCCAGCTTATGTAGAATACACCTTGACTGATGCTGACTTTAAAGGCCCTTATGCTGATTCAATCCCATCAGACTATGCTTTACAAGCAAAAATGAAAGGTTTGTACTACACCCGTGTTACAGAAATGCTGGGTGAAAAATTCCATATGGATGAGGCTTTCTTAAAGAAACTGAATCCGACGGCAACCTTCAAAAAACCTGGTGAAAAAATTATTGTAGCCAATGTGCGCAATGATTTACCTGAAGATATTCACTTGATCGTGGCACATAAAGGCGCGCGTCAACTGTATTTATTCAACAGCAATAACCAGATGATTGCCTCATTTCCTGCAACAATTGGCAGTACTGATACGCCTTCTCCGACAGGTACCTATAAAGTAGTGGGCGTAGCGAAAAACCCTTGGTATAGCTACTCTCCATCAAACTTTGTGCAAGGTAAAAACCTTAAACCCCTTTCTTTACCACCAGGTCCAAATGCACCAGTAGGTAATATCTGGATCGGTTTAAGCAAAAAATCATTTGGTATTCATGGTACGCCAAATCCGTCTTTAATCTCTAAAACAGCATCACACGGTTGTATCCGTTTGACTAACTGGGATGCTAACGACTTGGGCGCGAAAGTACGTTCAGGCGTGACTGTAAAATTCTTGGAATAATTTAAAATTGTTCTAAACAAAAAACCGAATATCGATTCTGATATTCGGTTTTTTTATTGCTTAAATATTTTCTTCTAAGGTCGGTAATGGCTGATAGTAAATCTGGTTACGTCCCAGTTGCTTAGCACGATATAAAGCTTTATCGGCCGTATGAATCAGCATTTCCTGACTGATTTTTGCATCGCCATTAAACACGGTAATGCCCAGACTAATAGTCACATAATGAGAAACTGTCGATTTGTGATGTGGGATCATTAAGCGGTCAATCGCGCGGTAGATATTAGTTGCCACCGCATAAGCACCTTGAGCCGACGTTTCAGGAAGTAGAACCACAAATTCTTCGCCCCCGTAACGCGCCACAAAATCCATATGTCGAATTGAGCTTTTTATGGTTTTTGCAATTTCAGCAATGACCTGATCCCCCATCTGGTGACCATAGAAATCATTATAGTTTTTAAAATAATCAATATCGATAAACAGCACAGACAAAGGCTTATGTTCTTTACACGCTTGCTGATAATGATAGGTACACATTTCTTCAAAAGTACGGCGGTTTGATACATTGGTCAGTTCATCATGCTGACTTAAATGTAATAATTCGGAAGCCTGAAGACGGAGAATCTGCTCATCAATTTCCGATATTTTTGACTTGATGAATATTTTTCTTTCTTTGGAGGTCAGCATGACACTAATTGAAAAACCTAATAATAAACTTCCAATCAATGTCCTCCCGATCATGAGAAAATCACACGGAATATGAAATATATATAAAAATCCAAGAATCGATATTGCTGCGAAAGAACCAATCCACAACATATGTACGGGTCGAATGCCACTCAGGATAAAACCCAGCATATATAGGAATGCCACCAGTACCATAGCCTGATTTTGTAAGATGACATTCGACACACTCATCATGAGTAATGAGGTCAATACGATTGTAAAAAAAACAATCACACAGACGGCTGGATAAAATAAGGAATTGACTTGTTTAAAACGGGACACTGCCCAAAACAGGAAAAGCGCAGCACCCACCACAATCAGGCTCAGGATGCTATAAATAAAATCCAGAACAAAATTTTCGCTGTTTCGAATCACAATAAAATTAGAAGGTAATATCAGTAGCACAAAAATAGTATAGGTAATGACGCCCTGTCCGAAAAACTGAATCGCATTAATTCGCGTTCGGTCGACATTAAACTTCCAGAATTCATTTTCCAGTGCTTGAGGTAAAGTTTGATGGGCATTTTTGGACTGGATATGCTGGGCAACAAGCCGCTCTAGATCTTCTTTTGACCGCCGTAATTGATCAAGATCATATTGGTTATCCATCCCGAATACTCTTTTTATAATGCACTATTCTTGTGCCGCATAAAAATAACACAATTTCTCATTTTGTCATGTGCTTTGCTTAACCACTTATCCGTAATTGTAGTTACCATTTTCACGGTTTATGCATTATTATTTGTATTATTTTTAAGTTTGAAGTAGACCTTGAATACTCTTACACTCTTGCAACCCGATGATTGGCACGCACACCTGCGTGATGGTTTAGCTTTAAAACGCACTGTCCCTGATTTAGCCAAACAATTTGCACGCGCAATTTGTATGCCGAATCTTGTTCCACCTGTTAAAACTGTCGAAGAAGCTTTAGCTTACCGCGAGCGTATTCTGGCGCATGTTCCTGAAGGTCTGAATTTTGATCCGCGCATGGTGCTTTATTTTACTGACCATACCTCTCCAGATGAAGTTCGTAAAATTAAAGAATCTGAGTTCGTTAATGCAATTAAGCTTTATCCTGCTGGTGCAACCACCAACTCGGATAATGGCGTAAGTGATATCCGTAAGGTATATGGCGTTATTGAACAACTTGAGGAACATCAGGTTCCTTTATTGCTTCATGGTGAAGTAACTCATAATCACGTCGATATTTTTGATCGTGAAAAAAGATTCCTGGATGAAGTCCTGTCACCGCTCCTCAAGCAATTCCCTCAATTAAAAGTCGTGCTAGAACATATTACAACAAGCGACGCGGCTAATTTTGTACTTGAGCAGGATCGTAATGTTGCTGCAACAATTACCCCTCAACATTTACTGTTTAACCGTAATGACATGTTGGTTGGTGGTGTTAAGCCGCACTTCTACTGTTTGCCAATTTTAAAACGTCAAACCCATCAAACGACGTTATTAGAAGTGGCGACCAGCGGTAATCCAAAATTCTTCCTTGGCACAGACAGCGCACCACATGCGCAAAATGCCAAAGAGAATGCATGTGGATGTGCAGGCTGCTATAGCGCACCAAATGCCATTGAGCTTTATGCACAGGCATTTGACCAAGTCGGTAAGCTAGAACGTCTGGAAGGTTTTGCTAGCATGTTTGGTGCTGACTTCTATGGTTTACCACGTAATACTTCAACAATCACCTTAGTGAAAGAAGAAAATACGGTTGCCGAGTCTTTTGATTATCTTGAAGATCAAAAAATTATTCCACTTCATGCAGGCAAAACACTGCAATGGAGAAAAGTGTGACACAAGAAGAAAACAAAGCTCCTGTGATTGGTCAGCGTTTTCGTGGATTTTTACCTGTTGTCGTCGATGTCGAAACAGCAGGTTTTAACTCACAAACCGATGCATTGCTTGAAATCGCATGTATTCCAATTGTTTATGATGAAAACGGTCAATTTGTACCAGGCCCATCATTCCAAGCGCATATCAACCCATTCGAAGGTGCCAATCTGGATCGACGCTCGCTCGATTTTATTGGCATTGATCCTTCTAACCCAATGCGTATTGCCATGGCTGAAGATGAACGTACTGCTTTACGCCGTATTTTCAAATCTTTAAATGAAGTCCGAAAAGCCCAACAATGTACCCATGCGGTCTTGGTGGGACACAATGCGCACTTTGATTTAGGTTTCCTTCAAGCTGCGATTGCACGCTCTGGAACAAAGAACCAGAACCCGTTCCATAGCTTTTCAGTCTTTGATACGGTGACGTTGAGTGCGGTGATGTTCGGACAAACGGTGTTGGCGCGTGCCTGTATTCAGGCTGGAATCGAGTTTGATGGCAAAGAAGCACACTCTGCGTTGTACGATACACAGAAGACTGCTGAACTGTTTTGCTATATTTTGAACAAACTGTCTCCTCACCTTCTTGACACTTTGGTGACAGACCCCTAATATACACCCACCTCAAGAAGTCCCTATCGTCTAGAGGCCTAGGACATCGCCCTTTCACGGCGGTAACCGGGGTTCGAATCCCCGTAGGGACGCCAAATTCAAAAAAGCCACTGCATTATTTAGACAGTGGCTTTTTTATTTAATTAAAATATTTCCTATAACGATCAAAGTACTTTTTGTTCATTTGATTCAGTTTCAAAAACAAAAGCTTCTGAGACTAGAACAGTCTTCTCTGGTACTTCAGATTCAATTATTTGTGCCAAAATAATATGCTCTGGTAATGCTTCTCTTAATCTGAAGAAAGTTGGTTGTTCGTTCATTGTTAGAATACGTTTACCCTTAATCGGATTACGCGCTCCACCTTTCTTTTCTTTCTTCACATTCCCTAAAACTAAAGTCAAAATTGTAAACACAACAATTAAAATAATGATCCACGTCATAAATATTTCCCCCTTCAATAAAAAGAACATTCTAAATGTAATTATTAAAAGAATTCTACTACGACGTTATTGATTAAAAATAAAAAGGACTCCGAAGAGTCCTAGAAAATATTACGCTGACTTACGCGAATTGACTCGGCCTTTCACCACAGCCTTGATATTCCCTTTTGCATAATTCAAGAAGACCAATAGCGGCGATAGTTTTGGATTTGGTTTTTTGCCTTGTCCAATCGCCTTAAATTGCGCTGCATACCAAATGATTTCCATGATTGCCATTTTATCAACAAATGGAATCCCTGTTTTAATCTGATTTACCGCATAACGAACATCATGCCCTGCAATTAAACGCTCTGGCAAATCTGGTTCTACCGCTAAAGGACGCGCAATTCCAATGAAATCACAGGCACCGCTGGCCAAAGCTGCATTCATTCCTTCGACTGTACGGAAACCACCTGTCACCATCAATTTACATGACACATGCTGACGAATCTTTTCGGCAAATTCCAAGAAATAAGCTTCACGGGCAATGGTACTGGCTTTACGCTTTTCTGCTTTTGCACCCGCCATCGCAGGTGCTTCATAGGTACCGCCTGAAATTTCAATAATATCGATACCTGCTGCATCAATCGCTTTAAATACAGTAATGACATCTTCTTCAGTAATGCCACCACGCTGGAAATCAGCCGAATTTAATTTAACCGAAATGATGAAATTTTCAGAGGTCGCCGCACGTACTGCTTTATAAATTTCCAGCAAGAAACGCATACGGTTCTCGATTGAACCGCCCCACTGATCAGTACGTTTATTGGTTAAAGGTGATAAAAACTGGCTGATTAAATAACCATGTGCACCATGAAATTGTACCCCTTCAAAACCTGCCTTTTCACAAACAGCAGCAGCGGTCGCAAAACGCTGGATAATATCCAGAATTTCATCATGCGTCAGCTCACGTGGCGTTCCAAACATGGTGGCCAATACAGGACTAAAAGGCACAGCCGAAGGTGCAACCGTTTCTTTATTTAAGCCTTTCGGACATTGGCGACCTGGATGTGACAACTGGATCAATTGCACCATACCGTGTTTTTTACCGACAGCAGCCCATTGCTTTAATTTTTCCAGATCACGCTCAGTTTCAATTGCCACCACACCTGGTTCATTTTTGGCGCCAATATTCACCATCACATTACCTGTAACGGCGCACCCTAAACCACCTTTCGCCCAAGCTTCATATAAACCAATCAGCAAATCATTCGGTTGCCCTGCATCATTGGCAAGTGCTTCACTCATTGCCCCTTTAATGATGCGATTTTTAAATGTGGTATTACGTATCTGAATACTGTCTGCAATCTGACTCATGGCCATCCTCTGCTGCAATTAGAGTGTTTGCTCTAATTTAATCCGATTATTAGTGGTGTCAATAGCTGTTCCGACAAATTGACAATATCACATGTCAGTTTATTTACAATGAGGATATCCACTGGCAGCAATCAGCTGACGGGTATATTCCGTCTGGGGCTGGGCAAATAAAGTCTCGGTTGCCTGATATTCCAAGGCTTTCCCTTCATGCATCACCAGCACTTTTTGACATAGAGCTTTAATGACTTGCAAGTCATGACTAATGAACAGATAACTGATTTGTTCTTGCTGTTGCAAACGTCGTAACAATTGAATGATTGCAAGCTGGGTAGATCGATCCAGCGCAGAGGTCGGTTCATCCAGAATAATCAGTTTCGGCTGCACCACCAAAGCTCGTGCGAGTGCGACCCGTTGCCGTTGCCCACCTGAAAGCTGATGCGGATATTTGTCTTTATCCTCGGGAGATAGCTCAACCTTAAGCAAGGCTTCATCAATTTTTGCAGTGCATTGTTGCTGGGAAATCGCTTGGAGTTTAAGTCCTTCGGCAATACTCTGCTCAACGGTCATTCGTGGATTTAAACTACTAAAAGGATCCTGAAATACAATTTGAAGCTCACTACGAATCGGCCAAAGCTGTTTCTGGTTAAGCTGATTAATATTCCGTGTCTGAAAGCTGATTTCCCCTTCACTCGCAATCAAACGGGCAATTGCCAAGGCGATTGAGGACTTGCCTGAACCACTTTCTCCAACAATCCCCAAAGCCTCACCTTGCATTAGAGTAAAACTGATTGATTCAGCAGCAATCTTATAGGCTTGGATCCGAGGAAATAAACCTCTTTTAACGGGATATTTTACCCTGACATTTTTAAGTTCAAGTAATGATTCTGAGGGTTGTAGCAGCAAAGCTTGCCCAAAATCGTGATTCAATAAATTTTGCGTATAAACGCTCTGAGGACAGCTAAAAATTTCAGCGCTACTTGCCTGCTCTTCTAGCCGTCCCTGATTCAGTACCACCACATGATCTGCATATTGCTGAACAAGATTGAGATCATGGCTAATTAAAATCAGCGCCATCTGTCGTTGTTGCTGTAGTTTTTTCAGTAGCATCAAGACCTGTGCCTGTAACACCACATCTAACGCTGTAGTTGGCTCATCAGCAATTAAAATATCTGGCTCTAAGGCCAAGGTCATGGCAATCATAACGCGCTGACGTTGACCGCCTGACAATTCATGTGGATAACGCTTTAAAAGATATTCCGCTTCAGGCAAGCCCACATCTTCTAACAAACGCAACGTGTTTTGTCGTACCGCAGCTTTTGCGGAACCTTGTAAAAGCAGGCTTTCTCCAAGCATTCTTTCTACAGTATGCAAAGGATTCAGTGCTGTCATAGGCTCCTGAAAAATCATGGCAATTTTCTTGCCACGTATTTGCTGCAACTGCGGTTGACTCAGTTTCAGTACATCCTGATCTTGAAATTGAACTGCACCTGTCACCTTTAATGTCGGAGCTAATAAACCCAATAAGGCCAACGCAGTAATGGATTTACCTGAACCACTTTCTCCCACGATGGCAACGGTTTGTGCAGGATAAATCTCAAAACTAACATCCTCAAGCAGCTTCTCAGCACCATTAAAAATACTAAGCTGCTGTACTTTGAGTAAAGGTTGATTTAGAGACAACTTATCGTCTTGGGTCAAATGCATCGCGTGCCGCCTCCCCAATATAAATCAGTAAAGACAAAACGATCGTCAAGCTAAAAAAGCCCGACAACACTAGCCACGGCGCATCCAGATTATTTTTCCCTTGTAATAATAGCTCTCCGAGCGAAGCTGAATCAGGTGGCAAGCCATAGCCCAGAAAATCCAGTGCAGTTAAGGCAATAATATTTGCCGTCAGCATAAAAGGAATTTGCGACAGGCTAGAACTCATCGCATTGGGTAAAATATGCTTAAAGATAATCTTATGCTGACTAACACCTAACGCTTGCGCCGCACGAACATAATCAAGATTACGGGCACGGAGAAATTCAGCACGCACTAGGCCGACCAGCTCTGTCCAGCCAAAAAGCAACATGATCACAAATAGCCAATACACGCTCGGGCTAAACATACTGACTAGAATCATCACAATGAAAAGCATCGGTAAGCCACCCCACACTTCCAGAATGCGCTGCCCAATCAAGTCAACCCAGCCACCATAATAGCCCTGTATCGCCCCGACCATAATCCCGACCACAGCAGAACAGAATGTGAGTGCAAATCCAAATAAGAGCGAAATCCGCAGACCGTACAGGATTCGGGCAAATACATCACGCCCCTGATCATCCGTGCCGAGCCAGTTCTGTGCGCTCGGTGCAGAAGGAACAGGTACAGCCAAAGACAGATTCGGCGATTGATAAGAAAAAGCTACAGGAGGTGAAATCATCCAGCCATGCGTCTGTATCAACTGCTTTACCACTGGATCTTGATAATCCGTTGCCGTTTCAAATTCCCCACCAAATGCGGTTTCTGGATAATCTTTCAGAATCGGAAAATAAAAAGACTGCTCATAACGCACCAGCAAAGGCTTATCATTGGCAATCAGTTCCGCCAGCAAAGACAGCACAAAAATAATCAAGAACAGAATTAAACAGCGAAATCCCAGCTTATTTTGCCGAAAACGATCAAATCGCGCTTGCATTAAGGGTGACATCATTGTCCACCTCTTGATTCAAAATCAATCCGCGGATCAATGAGGTGATAAAGCAAATCACCCAATAAACGTAAAATCATTCCAAACAAGGTAAATAAAAACAAGGTGCCAAAAATAACAGGATAATCACGCTGGGTAATCGCCTCGAACCCCAATAATCCAATCCCATCCAGATTAAAAATGATCTCGATAAATAAATTACCGACAAAGAAAATACCCACCAACGTTTCTGGCAAAGCAGCAACCACAATCAAAATCGCGTTACGAAAGACATGCCCATATAGCACCTGATTTTCACTTAATCCTTTCGCTCGGGCTGTTAATACATAAGGCTTGTTCAGCTCTTCTACAAATGCATATTTTGTCAGGTAAGTACGTGCGGCAAAGCTACCGAGCAGCATACTCAAAATCGGCAAACACATGTGCCACAGATAATCTTTGATTTTTGCCAAGAAGCTTAACTGGGAGAAATTTTCAGACACTAGCCCTTGCAATGGAAACCATTGCAGATAACTGCCACCCGCAAAAAAGACGATCAATAAAATGGCAAAAACAAACGATGGAATGGCATAACTGACTGCCAATAATAACGATGTGGATTGATCAAACAGCAAGCCATTATTTTTTGCTTTTTTAATGCCGAGTGGAATGGCAATCAAATAGATCAGAAAAGTACTCCACAATCCCAAAGACAAGGTCACAGGTAGCTTTTCATATAATAGTTGCGTGACGGGTTTATCTTTAAAAAAACTGGTACCAAAATCCAGATGCATATACCCTTTCAGCATCAGCCAGAAACGTTCTGTTGCAGGCCGATCAAAACCATACTGGGCTTTGATTTTTTCAATCATTTCGGGGCTTAAACCACGTGCACCCTGATATTGTGCCAGATTCGCCAGATTAGACTGCCCGCTTGCTCCTGCGCCTAAACCTTGTGCATTTTGAATTTGCTGAATGGCCTGTTCAACTGGCCCGCCAGGAGCAATTTGCACAATCAAGAAATTAATCAATAAAATGAAAAATAATGTCGGGATCATCAACAACATTCTTTTTAGAATATAGTGAACCATTGAAATCGAACCCTTATTAATTTATTTACTAAGTTTTTATGAAATCTAACTTGAGAGAAAATACGCGGAAACGTCATCCACAACCTGCGTGTTTTAAACAAGATCATGTTTTTGCGAAATTATAAAAGAGGTCCAATAAGTAAACAGGTTTTGAGATGAGCTGCGATATAGCAGCGCAAGAAGCCTTTCTTCCGCAGCGTAGCTTCTTACTAGGCGAAACCAAAGTCACTCCAGCTGAAAAACTTATCCTGAAATTAAGATGGGAACTCGATGACTCCGTAATATTAATCTAACAACTTCATCAAACGCTAGTCAAAACCATTCTAATTAATGCTTTTGTATAGCCTGCTCCTGTTTCTTCGCCTTATTTGCATCCATCCACCAATATTCCCATCCTACAGAAAGCTTTGGCTTCACTGCTGGCTGTTGATAAATATCCCAATAGGCAAACCAGCGTTCAGGTTTTCCATAGGTCAGAATCTGGTAATAACCCGCACGTAACAGACGATCAAGCACACGGGTATAGAGCACAACTTCTTCACGTGTTTTAGCCATAACAATGTTTTCGATCATTTGATCAATTACAGGATTTTTAATACCTGAATAATTATAGTTACCCGATTCATCTGCTGCTGCACTTCCCCAAAACTGAGCCTGTTCTTTACCAGGTGTTAAGGTCTGTGGCAATTTCAGCACCATCATATCAAAATCCTGACGGCGAATGCGTTCCATGTACTGAGGAACATCGACCTGTCTAAGATTAACCTGAATGCCCAATCTTTTCAGGTTCCGCACAAAAGGCATCAGCTCACGTTGTGGATTTTCCTGCTGCATCAATAATTCAATTTGAATGGCTTTACCTGTGCGATCATATAATTTGCCATCACGAATCACATAACCCGCATCTTTTAAAATCTTTTGCGCAATCAGTAAATTGTTTCGATTAAAGCCACTGCCGTCTGAAACAGGATAGCGCCAATCAGTCAATACGCCTTGTCGCATCAACGGATTCAATTGTGCCAAATAAGGTTTGAGTATGTTTAACTCAGCAGCACTCGGGCGACCTTTAGCAGCCAGATCGGTATTATCAAAATAACTTTGTAAGCGCTGATTTTGATTAAAAAATAAAGCTTTATTCTGCCATTCAAAATCATAGGCATAGGTCAATGCCTGACGTAAGCGAATGTCATTTAATGGAGCGCGACGGATATTAAATACCAGACTTTGAATATCAAGCGGTGTGGCTAACCGTGCTTTGTATTTTTTGACCAAGCCTGATTTCGCAGCTGGAAAATTATAGGAGGTGACCCAATTCCGGATATTTTTTTCTTCATATAAATTAAATTGCCGTGATTTAAAGCCTTCAAAACTAACGTCTAAATTTCGATAATATACATATTTCAGCCGATCAAAATTATAACGGCCCTTATTAACAGGTAAATCTTTGGCCCAATAGTTCAGACTGCGTTTATAGGTGATACTGCGTCCGGCATCAATACGCTCTACCCTATAAGGCCCAGAACCCACAATCGGTTGCAACGTGACACGGCTAAAATCTTTATTTTTCCAGTCCAGTTTTGAATAGATCGGTAGGCTCGCCACGATCAGGGGCATCTCGACATTATTCTTGGATTTAAAAATGAATTTAACCTGATGTCTAGACAGCACTTCCGTTCTTGCCAGATCAGACAAATACATCTGAAAGCCGAGATTGGCTTTGGTTTGATAGGTATCAAAGGTAAATTTGACGTCTTCTGCTGTTAACGGCTGACCATTATTAAAACGGGCTTTGGGATTTAAATGAAAGGTCACTGTTTGCAAATGGTTGGGATCATAACTGACCTTCTCAGCCAATAAAGGGTACATCACCCGCGGTTCATCCAGCGAACGATCCATCAGACTATCAAACAGATAGTTCACCCCCTCAGTCGAACTGCCCTTGCCATTCATGCTATTTAAATTATCGAAGGTTCCCAGACTAGATTGGCTCAGCATCCCGCCTTTGAGCGCATTAGGATTGGCATAAGGCATTGCTTTAAGCTGGGCATATTTAGGTTGCACATGCATGGCTAAATAGGGTGTGGTTTGCATGGCTGCAAATGAAAGCGGAGCAAAAAGGCTTAGTCCATACAATAGACTAAGCCTTTTTGTGCAAAGCAATGAGTTCATGCTGAATTACAGGCTAGGAACTTTAATCACATCACCAATGCGTAATTGTGTGCTTGGGGTTAAGTCATTCATTTCTGCCAATGCGTTGGTTTCCATGCCATAACGACTTGCTAAACCAATCAGCGTATCGCCACGTTTAACTTTATACTCAGCAATGGTTTTCGGAACTAAGATATTTTGTCCACGTTGCAAACTGGCATTGGCTTTCAGATTATTTAAATCTGCCAACTCACGACCCGACATACCAAAACGATTGGCAATACTATTCAGAGACTCGCCTGCTTTTACACTATAGCGTTCGGTATTACGGCTTGATGCTGCGGCCTTAGGCGCTGTATCGGCACTTGCTGTTTCAGCTTTAGGCGCATCGCCTGTCAATTTCAAACGCTGACCGATACGCACGTTACTGGTACGGGTTAAGCCATTTAAGCCTGCCACATAATCCAGCTGTAAATTATAGCGGTTTGCAATGTTGCCTAAAGTATCACCCGACTTCACAGTATAGACTTCTGGTGTGCTGTCTTCTCTCGATTTTGTATTGCTACTGGTCGCCGTTTTTGCAGGAACATCGCCTGTTAATTTCAAACGTTGACCTACCCGTACGCCCGCAGTTCGTTCCAGACCATTCAAGTCAGCAACATAGCTCAATTGCAGATTATACTTGGCAGCAATCGCATTCAGGCTATCACCCGACTGAACCACATACTGATCAGGGACTGTTGAACCTGCTGGAATTTTTAAGCTTTGACCTAAACGAACACCGCTATTTGACTTCAAATTGTTGAGCTCAGCCAACTCGCTCAAGCTGATCTTTGACTTGGTTGCAATACTGGATAAAGTATCACCACGTTGCACAGTATAATTTTCAGTTTTATAACTGGTCGATGCAGTTACATTTTCGTATTTAACGGTATTTTTAGCAGGCTCAGCAGCTTCTTCTGTTTGAGAAACTTCATGCAATGGAACATTGATTTTCTGTCCCACAAATAGACTACTGCCCGCAGTTAAACCCGAGGTTAAAGAAGCTAATTCCTGATTTGACAATGCATAACGATCAGCAATCAGTTTCAAGTATTCGCCACGTTTAACCGTATAAGATTTTGTTGCAACCTTAGATGTTGCGGCCGCTTTTGTCTCATTATTACGGGTACTTTGCTGTGCGGTACGTGAATTATTTTTAGGCTCAATCAGCGTAAGTCGTTGCCCAACGAATAAACCATCGGTCACAGACAGATTATTATAATCAGCGAGCTGCTTCAGGCTTAAATCAAAACGTGAAGCCAGATTGGTTAAGCTATCACCTGATTGCACCACATAGCTCTCAGGTTTCTCTGCTGCTTTTGGAGCTTCTGCTTGTGGTTTGGCATTGTATAAATACAAACTTGCGCCAACAAATAAAGTTCCGTTTGGATCAATCTGGTTCCACTGGGCGATATCGCGCCAGTTCACGCCATTTTTTTGGGCAATAACCGCTAAGGTATCTCCTGGTTGTACCACATAGGTACTACGTTTGCCTTTCGGCGCGGTCACGACAACATCGGTATCCGTCTTGATATAAGGCTTGCCTTGGTTACGTTTAGCGTCTTCACTATTTGCTGTGGCACTATCTTCAACCAGATTTTTTGGATAAGCAAAGCCCTTGCTGACTTCCTGACCTTTCTCATCGGCCACGGACTGGCTGGTTTGAATCGCAGTCAGTTTAATCTTGCCATCAAATGGATCAACAATCTCGGTACCTTTCGGTGCAATTGCCTTAATTTCAGCAACGACCTGATCACGCTCAGCCTGAGTGGCTTGTGGCTCTAAAGCTTGAGCAACAGTTTCCTTTTTGCCTTCTTCCTTGATTGCAGCCGTGATTTTCTCACGCTCTTGCGCAGAAATCGGTGGCTCTGTTTTCACAGGTTTAATATTGGTAGCAGGTGTAATTGCCACTGGAATACGTGGTGCACTTGGAACATCTGCCGCTGCTGCAAATGAAGCCAGCGCATCAGAGCCTCTAGGCGTATTCACTTTAGTCTTTGGGATCGTTGGTGTCGTGGTACGCGTTGTATTACTTGCTGTTAAATTCGGCGATGTCTTGGTCGATGGACTCACCGTTTGCGCTGTATTTGTTGTGGTACGAATGGTGGTTGATGTACTCGACGAATTGTTTGCCATTGGCGGTGGCGTTTTGTTGCTTGCCCAGAAACCACCTGAACTTGATTTGCCAGAACGTAATTTAGCATCAATTGATGGGCTTAAATCCGCAGGAATTAAAATTCGCATCGGGCTGAGTGGATCAACCATTTCACCACGATAGCCTGGGTTCAATGCATACAGCTCAGCACGGCTCAAACCTGTAATCGAAGCAATCTGGTTTAACTCAAGTGGCGTCGATAAACTTACTTCACGGAAGTGAGGACGGTTGGCGATCGGCGGTAAACTCACGCCATAAGCACCTGGATTTTTAATAATTTGGGCAACCGCTAAGAAACGCGGCACATAGTTCATGGTTTCTTGTGGAAGTTTTAATGACCAATAATCAGTTGGTAGACCCGCAGCACGGTTACGGTTAATCGCCTGCTGAATACGACCTGGGCCTGCATTATAGGCAGCAAGCGCGAGTTCCCATGAACCAAACTGGTTATACAAGCTTCCAAAAAACTCATAAGCGGCACGCGTTGACTCTACGACATCACGGCGACCATCATACAGGCTGGTTTGTTGCAAACCATAAATACGTCCCGTACTTGGAATAAACTGCCATAAACCTGCTGCTGCTGCACTACTGGTCGCTGCAGGATCGTAAGAACTTTCAATAATCGGAAGTAAAGCCAGCTCGGTCGGCATACCGCGACGTTCTGCTTCTTTTACTGTGTGATATAAATAACGACTGGCACGGGCGCTCAAACGGTCTAAATAAGGTTGACGTGAAATAAACCAGCTACGTTGCGCTTCAATACGGGAATCCCAATGATTCAAGTCCATCTTGAAACCGACTGTCATGCGTTTCCACACATCACCGTGTTTGAGTACCAGTAAACGGTCCCCTTCCACCGCACGCATATCGGTAGCAGAAAGTAAGTCTTCCAGTGAGTCTAAACTGCTTGCGTCCAGATAACCCGAACCCGCCTGTTTAGAAGATGATGTTTTTCCTGATTGAGGTGTTGAAGAACAACCCGTGGTAATTCCCAACGCGGCTAGAGCAGAAGTGAGTACAGTGATTTTGAATAATGATGTTGCAGATGTTTGCCACACCAATTTGCCCGATTTATACATAAAAACTTCCAGTCAACTCACGCTAGTTTTACTTTAGATTTGCCATTGTATTAAAGCATGTCACTTAGACAAGGTAATAATTTAACGTGATTTGCATGGAAATGTTACAAGAAATTAAAAAAGATGAGTTTTGTAACGTTCAAAAACAGAATTTGGCTTTACAATACCCCTTGGCGCATGGGGATGCTAAAATTCTCAAATGACCTGAACTCAAATAGAAATCTGGGTTCTGGTTGATTTGCTTAATTCGCAATTGAAGATTAGCCTTCTTTTTCGGATTCTAAATACTCAAATTTTTCACGCTGTTTATTTTATTGTTCAGGTTCAGATATGTCACAAACAATCACGCTTTACGTTGATGGCGCATGCAAAGGAAACCCAGGTCTCGGTGGTTGGGGTGCGTATGTCATTACCGAACAAGGTGAGCACAAACTTTGTGGCGGCGAACCTCAAACAACCAATAACCGCATGGAACTGCAAGCAGCAATCGAAGGGGTTTCCTTTTGTCCTGTAGATGCCCATCTCATTATCTGGACAGATTCCAACTATGTAAAACAAGGCATCACCGAATGGATTCATGGCTGGAAAAAGAAAAACTGGAAAGATGTTAAAAATCCAGATTTATGGCAAAAACTGGATGCCGTCTGTGCCAACCGAAACATTGAGTGGAACTGGATCAAAGGTCATGCCGGTCATGAAGGCAATGAAATGGCCGACCAACTAGCAAATTTAGGTGCAGAACAAACGGCTCAACAATTAAAAAATACAACACAGGCTAACGCTGATACAAAAAAGCCTGAAGCTGATTGGCTCTTAAATGATCCTTTTGGCTTAGATATGGATGCAGATGTGGATGATGTTGAGATGATCGAAGAAACTGAAAATAATGTTGCTGATGAAATCGAGACTACAGAAGAAATGTCTCCAGCACCCGTTGTTTCTAGTCAACATCCGCACATTGTTGTGACTGAAGCAAAATTAAAGCTGCAAGGCCCACGTCAGCTTATTCTGGATACGGAGACCACAGGTTTTTACTTTCAGGATGGCGATCGTATTATTGAGGTCGGTGCGATTGAAATGATCAACCGTAAACTTACGGGCAGCTCGATTCATATTTATATCAATCCAGAAAAACCGGTTGGCGACTCTGAAAATGTCCACGGTATTAGCGATGACTTTTTAAAGGACAAACCGAAATACGCCGAGATTGCCGATACTTTATTTGCCTATTTAAAAGGCGCTGAAATTATCGCGCATAACGCAACCTTCGATATGAACTTCCTTGATACCGAGTTCAAACGGGTTGGCCTCCCGCCACTCTCAGATGTGTGTGAAGTGACCGATACGCTGGCACTTGCCAAGAACAAGCACCCGGGACAGAAGAACTCATTGGATGCGTTAGTTCGCCGTTATGAAATTCCAGCACGAGATCGTACCTTCCACGGTGCATTACTCGATGCCGAGATTCTGGCTGATGTTTATCTTGCCATGACGGGTGGGCAAGTGTCTTTTGATATGGATGCCCTCTCTCAGACCGAAAAAAATCAGAATAAAACAACACGTCAACGTGTGCAGGTTGATTTACCCATCATCGAACCTTCGGAACATGAATTAAATGAACATGAGACTTGGGTCAAACAATATGAACAAAAACATGGAGAGCCTTGCCTTTTCGCAAAATAAATTTACTGCTCAATGTAATTTTTTGTATTTCAAGTTTTAAAACTTACGTTATATTAACTATTAAAGATTTAGGCCTTCTCAACAGAAGGCCCATGGATATAACAACTCAGGAAAGGTGTAGGTCATATGTCTTACCAAACCTCGATTCACTTCGACCCAACGGCATTATTAATAATAAAAAATGAGATCGATAACTCGATTAAATTGGTAGAAACAGCAGTCAATACCCTTGCCGAAGAACAAGCCTTACCATTCGGGATTGATGATGCGCTCAACCAGTTTGAACAATGTACGCAAGTACTTGCTCTGATTGATATGCCTCACTTATCACAAATTACTCAATACTCTGCTGAGTTGATGCGTAAAATCATGGCTCAACCTCAACAGGTTCAGACCAGTGATGTGGTTGCTCTAAGCGAAGGCACAACCATGCTGAAGCGTTATATTGAGTTTATCTGCTTACGCGAAGTAAAAGTGCCGCAATTCTTGCTAGATACACTTAACCGTTTAGAAAAAGCATTAGGCCGCCCACTAACCAAAGAAGGCCAGACGGTTCAACCATTACTTGAGTTTATTACGCCAAGTTTTAATTTGCCTCAGGCACCGAATCTGGAACAATCGCAATATATTCATCAGCTATATAAGCTTTGTCTAAACAAACTGATTAAACAATCAGAAACAGCGCTTGACCTGCAAGGCATTAAATTAGTAGGTGTTTATCTTGCTGGTTTAGCGGCAGGCCAACCAAGTCAGCAGTACTGGCAACTGGTCAACGTTGGCTTAGGTCACATTGATGAACTTTCGATTACCGAAGCACGTTTACGTACTTTGATTCAAATTGAAACCAATATCGGTAAATTTCTGGCACAGCCAACTATTTTCAAGAATAGCATTGCTGATCTGGCAGACATTTTATGCATCTGTATCAGTCAGGAAGATGAAGTGTCTGAACATATTCGTGAACAGTTAAATATTGGTGATGAATTACTTAGCGACACTCAGCTTCAAGTTCTGAGCCGTCATTTATATGGCCCTGACTATGAAACAGTGCACACCATTAGCCAGTTAATGACCAATGAGATGGTTCAGATTCGTAATGAAATTGAATATAACCATCAAAATATGTCACCTGAAAAGACACAGGAAATTCAGCAAAAACTGACTCAACTTTGCAATGTTTTCAAGGTATTGAATCTCAATGAAGCTGCACGAGAGTTAACTCAGCAAGCTGAAAAACTGAGTTTGCCAAATACCTTAACTGATGCAACTTCGGTGCAGCAGCTCATGAACAGTATCTTGGCGTCAATGAACTCTATTGGCATTCTAGAACGTAATTACACTTCGAGCCGTTTACAGTTACGCGTCAATAATATGCAGATCTCGCTGGATCGTTTAGATGAAGCGCATCAGGCATTATTGACTGAAACAAAAACGCTGGTAGAAACCTTAACCCAGACTTTAAGTCTCTACGTGCAAGATCCTAGCGCACATAGTCTAGAGGCTTTGCCAGGCTATTTGAAAGAGCTTGCTGGTGCGGCCCTGTTCCTCGGTAGCTCAGCACAACAAAATGCTTTGGTGGGTGCAGCACAATTCGCTCAGCATCGTCTGGCACAAAATCAGGCGTTCTCTGCGGAAGAAATCAATTGTATTTTAAATGTTGTGGCAGGCTTGGATTTACTGGTTGATAACTTGAAGAACAAGCAACCAGTCTTGCAATCTATGTTTGATGTGGCATTATCAAACAGTCAGCAATTACAATCTAAAGCCGCATAATGACTCAACTATCACTTGCTTATATTTTTCAACACCAAAAACTTTTAGTAGACGAAAACTTTCAACTGCCAAAGGTTGAAAAGTTAGCAAGTGACCTCCCCATCCATCAGAATGATCACGTCATCGCACGTGATCTTCTTGAAGATGAAGCTATTCCTGAAGGCTACCAACTCATTCCGATTCGGGAACTTATTCAAAGTTGGTCAAGTAGTGATTTCTTGCAAGCCAGCCGTGCAGTTCAATTGCTGGAATGGCGACGCAATCACAAATTCTGTAGTCACTGCGGTCATGCAACCGAAGTACATCCTAAAGAATATGCAATGATTTGCCCTGCTTGTGCTTATCATCAATATCCGCGTGTTCAACCGTGCATCATTACCATTATCACCAAAGGCAATGATGAAGTCCTGCTGGCCAAGTCAGCGCACAATAAAACCAATATGTATGGACTGATCGCAGGTTTTGTTGAAGTCGGCGAAACTTTGGAAGAAGCCGTACAACGCGAAGCATTTGAAGAAGTCGGACTGAAACTGAAAAATATCCGCTATATGTCGAGCCAGCCTTGGCCCTTTCCAAGTAACTTGATGATTGCCTTTCATGCTGAATACGAATCTGGTGAGATCCAGCTCCAGCTTGAAGAAATTAGTGATGCACAGTTTTTTAAATTCGATCAACTGCCAGAAATTCCCTTTAAAGGCAGTATTGCGCATAACATGATTATGCAAATGATCGAAAACAAAAAGGTGGCCTAAATCCTTTCATTGGATTGATGTTTATCAGTATTGTCTGATCCACGAATGCCCTTGAGCCCTGCAATAATCGCCTGCATCCGTGCTGAATCAATATTCAATGCTTGAGATAAGTGATTCAGCACCTCATGTACCTGCTCATCTGTCCATTGCCGATAGAACATCAGGCTCAGCGTTTGTTGAATTAACCACTCATGCGTCTGCTGATCCAGTAGCTGTGAAATACTCACCAGTTGTGAAGCAATAAGTTTCAACATCATTCCAGATCTGGATTGAAGTATACGTTGAACCAGCTTTTGCTGGGCATCGGGATAATGGCTAAATAAAGATTGAATGACTGGGGCAAGTGTCGTCTCACATTGTCCATCTTCATTACGGATCAGAAAATGAAATAGATTTGCCAAGGTTGCAGGCACCACTTCTGGAGGAAATATTTCCGGTTCAAGTGGTTGTGGCGGTAAAAACAAGACATTCAGGATCGGATCCTCTCTCATCAATGCTTGTGCCCAATGTTTTATATCGCTGTTGCAATTCATATCCTCCATTCAATTGCACCTGCTTTCACATTCCTATTTAGCAATAAGAAAACTCGCCTTAATTGCGATTTTTTGTACCTGCTGCACAACATTGAATCACCCTCAAAGTATTTAATTTTTTATTGATCTATCACACATATTCAGATTTTTTCATGCATTACCCAACACCAGATTTGTACCTATTTTGGGTAATTAAGTCAATTTACCATAAATAGGTACAATGACAAGTAGCATTCATACCGATGAAATGAACATTTTGTGCCATTGGCTTAAGCAGCAGCGCAAAATGCAACAATTGACTATGCGCGAATTAGCATCGCGCATGGCTAAGCCACACTCGTATGTACAAAAAGTAGAGCAAGGTGAACGGCGACTGGATGTGGTGGAATATGTCTGGTATTGCACAGCCTTGAGCATTGATCCGCAAACAGGGATTCATCTCATTCTTGATGCCATGCAATCAAATTAAAAAAGGCAGATCACTGATCTCTCAGCAATCTGCCTTCACAATCCGAATGGATCAATCAGAGCAAGATGTTTATTAAGGCTCTAACGCCTCATCCAGAAAATGCAGAATTGTACGTTTGGTTTTAAAATAATGGCTCATTAAACTTGCGAGTGTCGCCACAATCGTAATGTGCCCTGTCTTTGGAATCACGGCGATATGACTATGATTGCCCTTTTCTCTTAATGCTTTATCCAGATCAAAGCTATTTTCTTTACCAACCAGCTGATCCTGTTCAGCCATCAATAAATAATGCTTAATCTGGTTCGGCTCAATAAAGTAATAAGGCATGACTTGCTGATACGACACTTTCTGATCAAAGGCATGCTCTGCCAGCGGGTCACCCTTATAATCGAAATGATAAGGGCCAGCCATGCCAACAATTGCACGGATCTTGTCTTTATATTTAAAACTTTGTGAATAAGCTGAATAAACTACAGACATTACATTAAAAGCACCCGCTGAGTGGCCCATCAATATGATGTTATCTGTCGAAATATTGAGTTTGTCCTGATTCTGACTCAGGTAATGAATCGCTTGCGCAATATCATCAATAAAGGTGGGAAAGATATGCGCTGGTGCAAGATGATAATTAATCACCACCACATCATAGCCTTCTCTGGCAAAGCTTTCTCCAACAAATAAATAATCACGCTTATTGCCATGTTGCCAAGAACCGCCATGTACAAATACAATCAAGGGTCTTTGCTTTTTCGGATTTTTAGTCCGATACAGATCCAGACGCTGTCTTGCTTTGAGCCCATAGGCTAGATGCTCTTCTTTTTCAAAAGTATCTTTAGGCGTTAAATAGTTAATTGAATAACTGGCAAAATCATAAAGGCGAAACTCCTGATATAACGTTTTCGCCTTGATGACATTTTCTTGTACTTGTTGGATGAGTTGCTTCATAAATTAAGGATTAGTTGGAGTAATGGTCGCAGGGTCCGCCTGATCTGGGTCAATTGCAACAGGTGTCTCAACTAAGGGCTGTGTCGTCGCAGTACCCACCATTGGGGCTGCTGCTGTTGAACTCGCTACAGTACCTGAAGGCTGGTCCACATTGTCAATGAGCGTCACAATTTTAGTCACATTTCCAACTTTTTGTAAGACGTCATCCAAATCTCGTGATTCAGCTGTATTTAAACGCCCCATCACATACAGCACACCATTTTCTGTATGTACCAGTACTTTACTGTCCGATACCACTGGCGCTTTCATTAACAAGCCACGAGTATTTGCAGTCACCGTCGCATCTTGCATGATAGTGTTGTAGCCAACTTTGTCGCCCACCGTAATATAGTTGTGTACTGCTTTAACATCCGTCATTGAGCGCAAGTTGTCTTCAGCCAGCTGTTTCAAATATGGATCAGGCACTTGTCCTGTCAATAAAACATTGCTGTGAAAACTTTCAATGTTGATACGTGACTGTTTAAAACGGTGGTCTAATTTATACAAATTGATATTTGCAGTACGCTTGATTGAAGAATCAATAAAAATCTGCCCTAGACTACGTTCACCACTATTTGTTCCAACTGGCGACGTTCCCGTACCACCAGAAATAAAACTCGCACATCCCGATAAACTTGCAGCGCAAAGCAACGTAATCGTTAAACGTTTTAACACTTGGCAAGACTCCCTAACTACAAACAAATTTGTTCAATTTCAATATTTAGCTTTAGACCGTACATTCACCCATCTAAAGTAAATGCATGTTCAATCCATTGCTGATCATACTGCAATTTTGAAAAATCTGGTTGTACTGTTTTTGCAATTTTCTGTGGAAAATCAAAACAAATCACATCAAAACGGCAATCAAAGTCATAATATTTAGGATATTTCTGTAAAAATAGCTGTGCAGTTTTAATAATTTTTCGCTGTTGAGTTGGGGAAATGACCTCACATGCTTCGGCATAACTTCCAGCCGATCTGGCTTTGACTTCAACAAAGACCAGCTCCTGCTGGCGCTGGACAATAAGATCAATTTCGCCATAACGTGAATGATAATTTTGCGTTACGCATTCATAATCATGTGATTGTAAAAAGGCAAGCGCTGTCTGTTCAGCCCATTGCCCTAAATCCTGAAATGACTGTTGCATAGATCGGTCAACTTATTTCAACACCTGAATGCCATTTTTCTGCTGTTGATAACAATACGGTTGTCGGTAAATTTTACCGTCCTTCACCTCAATTGCCCCAGTACGACCTTCAAAATTAAACTTGCGGTCAGGACTGCTGAGAAATTGCTGACTGATGGTCCAGGCATCTCCACCGAAAGCCAGTAAACGCTGGAAAGCCATATTTTCAGGTTGCTCTTTATAAGCTTTGACAACATCAGCCCAATGCCCATTATATAAAGCAGGCGTATCACAGAAGCTTAATCCTGTAGGAATCGGTTTATCCTGCTCAATACTCAGTGCTGTCGCATAAATATTCTTTTCTGGCAGTGTTCCCAATTGTTCTAGCCATTGATGATCACCGAGCAATAACAGCCCTTCTCGACGTGACAGTTTTTTAGGGACTTCATTGACCACATGAATATCTGAACCAAACTCAGACATCAATGCCATCATAAATAGCTCTGTTGCCGACTCTGTGCCTGCCTGACGCACCACCAGCAGCTTTTTAATTTTGTCTTTTTTCAATAATTGATTCAGCGCCACTGCATCATGCTGCTTGGCCAGACTGAACTGCCAGACATTGGTGGCTTGGGAGTTCATATCATTCAATGCCAATACTGGGATCGCTGGATTACGCTGCATCACATTTTCAATATCAGGCCGAGCCAATGGGCCAACAATCAAACGAGTTTTATTATTAACCCGCTTTTTGAAAATCGTATCGATGTTATTTTTTGCGGAATCTACAAAAATGATTTTTTCTTTGCTACCAGATGCTGTATAAGCACTCAAGAAACCGCGTTTGATGCTCTGACCAGCTCGCGCCATCGCACCAGATTCAGGTAGAATCACCAGTACGTCCGCATAAACTGGACTCACAATTGCTGCCAAACTGAGTAGCAGCCAATATTTTTTGTAATACATTAGGGAGTTACCTTTTATGAGTGCTCAATTATTTGTTGTAGCAACCCCGATTGGGCACTTAGATGACATGACCTTTCGTGCAATTGATATATTAAAATCCGTTTCGGTGGTTGCCGCAGAAGACACTCGTCAATCTGCTCAATTATTCAAACACTATAATATCTCAACTCCGCTAACAGCGTGTCATGATCACAACGAAAGTAACAAAATTGATCAACTTCTCCAAAAAATGCTAAATGGTGAGAGTGTTGCCTTAATTAGTGATGCTGGAACGCCCCTGATTAGCGATCCTGGTTTTAAACTAGTTCGTGCTGCACAAGAACACGGCATTCGCGTAATTCCTGTGCCTGGTGCCTGTGCTGCAATTGCCGCATTAAGTGCGGTGGGTTTACCAAGTGACCGTTTTAGCTTTGAAGGCTTCTTGCCATCCAAGGCATCACAACGAATTGGCCAGCTTGAAAAACTCAAAGATGAAACCCAGACCCTGATTTTCTATGAAGCACCCCACCGTATTCTGGCGTGTATTCAAGATATGGTTCAGGTCTTTGGTGAAGATCGTCCTGTTGGTTTTGCACGTGAAATTACCAAGACATTTGAAACCATCAAGAAAATGACCTTAAAAGAACTGGTCACTTTTATTGAAAATGATCACAACCAAGAAAAAGGTGAAATCGTGGTGGTGGTCGGCGGTGCATCGGCAGAAAAAGACATGGAACAGGATAAACTGGATGAGTTGTTAAAACGCTTATTACAAGATTTATCAGTCAAAGCGGCATCGCAACTGGCTGCGGATTTGACCGGCATTAAAAAGAAAGTGGCTTATCAGCGCGCTTTGGAACTCACCCAAAATAATGAATAAAACATAAGGGGAGATTTTATAATCTCCCCTTATCATTTAAATATGCAATAAGAACAATATATTTTAAGCCTTAGTCATGATATTAGCTTGATCCATTTTTCTTTCCGCCCTCGCCTGTTTAATCACGCTCAGCCCCGAAGACACACCAAGATAAGCAATCACAAAAGCGACCAGTAAATCGGGAAACATGGTTCCTGTTCCAAAAACGCCGACAGCTGCAATAATAATTGCGATATTGGCAATCGCATCATTACGGCTGCACAACCACACTGAACGCATATTGGCATCACCATCACGGAATGCATAAAGCAGGAGTGCAGAAACCACATTCACCGCCAGTGCAAGTACACCAATGGCCCCCATGAGCATTGGTTCAGGTGTAACACCCAGCCACCATGACCAAAACACTTTAACAATCACAAAAATACCAAATACCGCCATGGTGATACCTTTGACTAAAGCTGCGGTCGCGCGCCAATACAGGGTCATAGATAGCACTGCCAATGAGATGGCATAGTTAGCCGCATCACCTGCAAAATCTAACGCATCGGCCCATAACGATACAGAGCGTGCATGTGAACCACCAATAATTTCCACAAAGAACATCAGCGCATTTAGAACGAGCGCGATCCACAAAGCTCTACGAAACTTCGGGCTAATCTTTTGTGTTGGTGAACATGTTGTGTTGCATCCACATCCTGCCATGACTTTTCTCACTTAATCTTTTATAGTGATTTAAAACCCTAGAGTAACTCCAGAGTCAAGCATGATACATTTTACAATTGGGCAATTGGCAAAAAAGTCTGGCGTATCTGTGGATACGATTCGTTATTATGAAAAAATTGGGCTGCTTGAGAAAGCTAAACGCACGGCGGGCAATTATCGACATTATTCTGAACAGATGCTGTCAGAACTCCTGTTTCTAAAGCATTGCCGTGAACTGGGCATTACCTTACAGGATATTCAAAAGCTCAAGGATATGTCAGAGAACCCGAATCAAACCTGTATGGAAGTCGATCATCTGATTGATCAATATCTTGCCGAGGTTTCTCAGAAGATTCGAAACCTGGAACATCTCAAGCAGGATCTAACGCATTTAAAACAACAATGCTCTCAACACCGTACCATTGAACAATGTGGAATTTTAAAAGAACTACATCAACCACTCGAATGTGAACATGAATCACATCAACACAAAAAAGCACCACAATCGTGATGCTTTTTTGATGTCTTTATTCGACTTAATCTTGATGTTCATCTGGTGGGACTTCGGTAATGCGTCCACCACGTGCAAGAAACGCAGCCACTTCATCTTCTAAAGCCTGACGTTGTTTCTGCTTTGCAGTCACCGTTAACGTTTCTGCTTCGGCAAGATCGGCATCATTGGCGCTCGACTCTTCGCTATCTGCACCAGTTTCTGCGGCTTTCGCCTCTTCGTCGTCTACAGCAGAATCTTCTGTGTTTTCGTCGTAATCATTCATTTCCGTCATATTAATCTCCCCACAATGACTAAATTTCTCATCATCGCTATTTGGTCATCAGAACTTGGTGAAATTTAGCAAGCTCTCGTCAATTCGCAAAGTACAATCTTGATTAAATCGTATTTTTTACGACCAAATTCACTCTGATTTATAAATGATTGTTTAAAAAATATCTACTATTTTTTAGCACGCATATTGTGTGTGTTTCAACGCACCTAATCCGTTCGCCTGCTGCATAAAACGATCTTTGAACCAGTCGAACTGTTCCACCTGTTTAAGACCAAAATTTCGTGCCCACACAAACGGGAATAGCTCTGAACTTTCCAGCCAGCCAATCGCAGACATGCTATGCATCATCGCATCATTCTGGCCTTTACGCTGGTGCTCGTAACGCAGCAAGGTTTGCTCATTGGCCCATGCACCACGTTTTAAATCATGTAGTAAGACATCACAAAGTACGGCGGCATCCAGACAACCAATATTCACGCCTTGTCCTGCTAGAGGATGAATCACATGTGCTGCATCACCAATCAATGCCAGCCCCGATTTAATATAACGTTGCGCTGCGCGTGCTTTCAGTGGGAATTGTGCTCTGGAACGTACTTCAACCACCTCACCCAGCATCTGTAAACTTTCCTGAGTCAGCAATTGCATAAATTCCTGATCAGTAAGCGCCGAATATTCATCCGCATAATCATCGGGCAATGTCCAGACAATCGACTGCCAGTAACCATTTTCCTGCGCATCCAGACTGGCCATCGGCAAATAAGCCAATGGGCCTGTCGGCAAGAAAATCTGGCGAGCAACATATTGATTAGGCTGTGTGGTTTTAATCGCACAACTGATGGCAGCCTGTTTGTAATCCAAAACATCTAAATCGATATAGGCTTGCTCTCGTACAAAAGAGTTCGCACCATCCGCACCAATGAGCAACTTTGTTTTTAATGTTGTGCCATCCGCCAGTTGAATCGACCAGCCTTGTGGAATCTGTTCAATCCGAATCACCTTGACTTGAGTACGGTAATCGTTGAGCTGCTGCAACATTTTCTGTTGAATGGCAACATTCAAGACACTCGGTTCGACCATTGAACCCAATGCTTGATCTGACTGGGGTGGCTGCTCAGAAGCATGTCCAAAATTAATTTCGCCATAGCCATTTTTATTCCAGACTTGCATGCCTGAATAAGGCATTTGACGTGCTAAATCATCCCAAACATCGACGGTTTTAAGCAGATGTATGGTTGCCTGACTGAGTGCCAATACCCGTGGATTCATTACTGCCAGTGTTTTGTCTTGATCAAGTACAGGCGCAGCATCCAATACCGTCGCTTGCACACCCCCTTGTGCCAACAATAAAGCAGTTAGCCCACCAACCAGACCACCACCGACGATGACAACATCTAAGATTTCGCTCATGCTTTTAGTCCCATCGCATAATTGGCAACCAGAGGCTTAACGCCTGGAATTACATCAAATGCAATCAGTCCCGTATTGCGTAATAATTTAAGGATTGGATTCTGATTACTAAAACCACGCACCACCGAATCACAGAACTTGATCACACGTTGTTGATCCTTTAAACGGGATTGTTCATAGGCCAATAAATTTTCAGGCGCACCAATATCATGGGACTTCGCCAATTGTTCCATCAAGAAACGAACCAGCACATCCGCATCACGCAAGCACAGGTTAAAACCTTGTCCTGCAACAGGATGAATCGTATGTGCCGCATTACCCATGAGCACCACACGCCCAACGGCCTGCTTATGCGCCAACACTTGTGCCAATGGATAGCTAAAACGCTTACCCGTTTTTTCAAATTTCCCAGCACGATCGCCATAAGTTTCCTGTAAAGCATCAAGAAAGTGCTGGTCGTTCTCTTCACCTAACCATTCTGCTTCAGTGCCCTTCTTCACAGGCCATACCACCGAACGACGATATTCACCCGGTAAAGGTAAGAGTGCCAATGGCCCTAATGCACTAAAACGCTCAAAACCAACGTGCTGGTGCGGTTTAGAAGTTTGTACGGTAGTCACAATCGCCACTTGGTCATAATCATGCTCATCCACACCTATCCCAATCGCTTGTCGGCAGAAAGAATCACGACCATCGGCAGCAATCACCAACTTGGATTTTAAGGAATGGATATATTCACCATTGCGCATCGCTTCGATGTGTACCTCATTCTCATTTTGCGTGAGTGAAGTCACTTGTACACCATCAATCAACTCAATCAACGGCTGTTGACGCACTTGGGTTAGCAATACACGGCCTAACCATGCATTCTCAATCACTTGCCCAAAGCTTTCTACTTTTTCTTGTTCAGCGACGAGGCGTGCCTTACCAAAACTGCCCTGCTCAGTAATATGCACCTGCAAGATCGGCGTGGCATGTTGCTGCAAGGCATCCCACAGACCTAACTTTTGATAAATCTGTACACTACGACGTGACAAGGCGGTATTACGCGCATCAAAACTGGAATGATAAGGGGCAACATTTTCGTCATCGTAATTCGGATATTTCACAGCTTCTAATAGCTTTACTGCGATATTAGATTTTGCCAACATTAAAGCAAGGCTGAGTCCAACCATACCTCCACCGACAATGATGACTTGTTGCTGCATAATATTATTCCTTATCAGTTTTTCATGACTTGATGTTTCGGGACCTATCTTACTCTAACTCAAATCAGGAAGGGAATTTGTACTTTGTTTGGTCTATGTTTTTAAAATATATTCAAAAGTTTGTTTTGAACATCAAAGCAAATAAAAAGGCCTATCTATCGATAAGCCTTTTTTTAAATCTCAACTTAATGGTTCGCCATCAAGCTTTCAATCTCTTCAACAGTTTTCACCACATTTTTGGTTAGAACCAATGGGCCATTTTCAGTGACCACAATATCGTCCTCGATACGAATCCCGATACCACGCCATTTTGCATCGACCGTTTCATCATCAGGTGCCACATATAAACCTGGCTCAACGGTTACAACCATACCAGCTTCATAAACACGCCAGTCTTCGCCATTTTTATAGGTACCGACATCATGCACATCCATACCAAGCCAATGCCCTGTACCATGCATAAAGAATTGACGGAATGCTTCGCTTTCAACCAGCTCATCCACATTGCCACTCATTAAACCAAGATCAACCAGACCTTGAGTTAAAATCTTCACAGCCACTTCATGCGGATATTTATAAGGATTGCCGATACGGGTTGCATCAATCGCAGCCAGCTGAGCGTCAAGAACCACGTTGTATAACGCTTTTTGTTCAGGGCTGAATTTACCATTTACAGGGAATGTACGAGTAATGTCCGATGCATAGAACTCATATTCACATGCTGCATCAATCAGCACTAAATCACCATCTTTTAACGGCTGGTTATTTTCAACATAGTGCAAAATACAGGCATTTTCACCGCCGCCTACAATACTGTTATAGGCTGGCACGCAGCCGTTTTTACCAAAGATATAATTGAGTTCCGCTTCAAGCGCGTATTCCATCATCTCAGGTTTAACCATTTGCATGGCACGGGTATGCGCTTCAGCACTGATATTCGATGCAATCTGCATCAGCTCAATTTCTTGTGCCGATTTTTTCAAACGCATTTCATCAACAATACGATCAAGTTGCACTACTTCTGCTGGCGCAGTACCCCCACGATGTGCATCCGCCTTCTGAATCCACTGGCTGACACGCGCATCAAACTCAGCATTCTGTCCAATACGATAGTAAAGACGTTGTTTATTCAATAATTTGTCGATGATTTCTTCATCAAGTAGATCAATTGCATAAGCTTCATCTGCATCATAAATTTCAATCGCCCCATCAATACCTGCACGATAGCCATTCCAGATTTCCATTTCACGATTACGTTCGCGGCAGAATAAGCTATAGCTATATTCCTCACCTTCTTCAAAGGTTTCGATCACGGCAACCGCTTCTGGCTCTGCAAATCCAGTCAGATAATAAAAACTACTGTCTGCACGATATTTATAATCCGCATCGCGGTTACGATACATTTCTGCTCGCGTCGCAATAATGGCAATACTATTGCTACCTATCTGTTGAGCAAGAAGATCACGACGTAGTTTAAAATCGGCCTGACTTAATTTCATATTGTCCTTCTAATGAAGATGAATAATTGTAAGTATCTTTATTTATAAAAGTTTAAGGCACCGCCCGAGTTAACTCGGACGATGTGGGGTAAACATTTCTACCACGGTTTGCGGATCAGCTGGGTTATCCGAGTTTCTGCTTTTAGCATGAAAGTTTTGTAACAAAGAACTTTCAGCAACAGGAATCTTGGTACGGCCAATCGACAGGCTCACTGGAATCAAGCGTACAAATTCGTACAATTCCTGATAGCTTTCTTCGCCTTCTTCATCATTGTCAGAGTCTTCAAACTCAACCGCTGCAACATCTTGTAAATGTTCAATCAGCTCTTGCTCCTCGCCACGAATATGACCTGAAGCCAAACCAAAACCAAGTACAACCCCTGCACACCAGTCAGCCAATGCCTGAACACGATCAACCAGCAAATGATTGTCATCTGGGAGCATTGGTAAATAGTCTAATTCATCATCAGATAAAGCATGCGCCACATCTTCTGCTTCATCTGTCAAACTTTCCAGTGCTTCTGGCTGTAAAGCAGGTACATTAAGGGTGTTTAAGATTTGTGACCATTCATCTGCGGTTGGCGCTTGTGTCACACAAACTATACCAGTGAGTAAACCATGTAACTCACTTGGACTTGAAATTTCTTCAATCCCATCAAAATGGGCATTCCATTCCGTCCAACCTGAAATATCGTCTTGCATTCGTTTATCCAATCTCTATACTGCTGTATATATTACCTTTGATTGCAACTCTGTGCGACCTTCGTTATGTTAGAACAATTACAGCGTCTACAAGCGCATATTGGTGTTTTAAAAACACGCCTACATCACTTTGAGCGAGAAAATACATCGCTCACTGAAGCTAAACAATTAGCTGAAACTGACCATCATGCACAAGTTGTGCAGAAAAATAGCATCATCACGCAAAAGCAGGAAGAAGTTGATAACTTAACTGAACAACTGACTCAGTTACAAGATCAATTTAAACAACTGAATCAAGATGCAACAACTTTAGCGGAACGTTATAGCCGTTTAGAGAAAAGCACCACTGATTTAAAAAATCGCTTTCAGGAAATCCTGGCTGAGCGTAATGACTTGCGTGTGAACAAAGAAAAATTACAAGCACAGCAACGTCATAGCCAACAAGAAATTCAGGATTTACAACAGGATCGTGATCGTTTGTTGCAAAAAAATGAACTTGCAAAATCTAAAGTGGAAGCCATTATCCAGCGTCTTTCTATTTTAGGTACCGCCCAAGATCAACATGCACAAGAAATTCAGCAACTCGCCCATCCAAATGCTGAAACACACGAGGAGACCTGATCATGAGTGAATCAATCGTTGTCGAACTTCGCTTAATTGAACAGACTTTTCGTTTAAACACGACTGAAGATAAACGTGAAGAACTGGAACGCGCCGCTGAATTATTGAATCAGAAGTTTCATGATATGCGTCGTAATGCACCGCGTGTAGAACATAACAAACTTGTGATTATGGTGGCGCTACAAATGGCGCAGGAAGTATTTAGCCTGAATAAGTCTTTACAGGAATATGCACACTGCGAACATCTACTCCAAACCATTTTGGAAGATGTCGAACAAATTGTTGAGTAAAATTGCACAAAGCCCCATCAATTAGTAAGTATCTTTACAGATAACTGCCTTGCAAGGATTGTCATCGTGTAAAGATCAGTTATACTAAAACTGTCTCTAGGGTGTTCGCCAGTACGTCTATTCCCCTGCCGATACTTAAATTTATGGATGTGTTCTGTGTATTTTGAGTGTATGCCTGCCTCGAGTAGGAAACCCGTTAAGTACGCGTCACCTCCACCTTGAACTCATCGGGTTCAGGGTAACGACCATGCAGCGGCACCTCTGGAGCATTATTTTAAGTATTCAATGACTTATGTTCATATAAAAACGATAATCTGGATTAAACCCCAACTCTCTTTTGGCTTTTTCATTCAAATATAATTGTTCATCTTCAACAATTTGATAAATCCCCTCGCCCTTTTCAATCGCTAAATAAGCAGCATATGCAGCGGCATCGACGTGGACTTTACATAGCTGAGCAGCACTACATCCTGTCGCACTCCCATACAGTTTTGCATATCTCAGAATCACACTGTTCAATCCATAGCCAAGAACCTGTTGCTCTAATGCGTAAATACTCTCAGCATTCAACTTCGATACAGGATTGACTGAATCTAGGTCTAATTCTGTTTGTTCATCATAGTAAGGCTGATCTAGCACATAAGCAAAAGCGATGCTTTGGGCAATTAAGTTACAGGACTTGTTTGTTAAAGCCTGAATAAGATTGTAAGTTCCTACTTTTCTAATTTTTGCATTTCTAATGCGTGCTTGTTCCATTAAATCTGGCTGTAAACCATAAGGTAAATCTGTGAGTTGATGAATCACCACATCTGGCGCAACTTCACTTATTATTTCTTTAATCCTTTCCGCATCAAAAATATCTGCAATCCTCGGATGAACACCGATTGCTTGAAGAAACTTTGCCTTGTCAGCTGAGCGAGTCAAACCATAAACATTAAAGCCCTTTTGCTTGAGAATAAGACAAAGTTTATAGCCGATTGCACCTGTTGCCCCAGCAACAAAGACAATTGGTCGATCAGAATGATTATTTTTCATTTAAAAAGTTGCTTAATCGATGAGCTGACAAAATAATGCCGATATTTTCGACACTATTCTATACGGGCATCACTTTAATTGAGCTTAATCACTCATCTTTCAAAGCACATTCATAATTGCTTGGCTCTTGTGAACAACGTACCTGTTTCAATAACTTCATCATATCCTTGTCGTAAAAGCCTTCTTTGGTCATTTGAATCCGCGCTTCACGCATCAAGCGCACATAGCCAGGCTTATCACTTTCATTCAGTTTTAACCAAAACTTGTCAGGGATCTTGGCTTCAATATTGTCTACAAATTCAAAGGCTGGATTCAGCTGTTTGGAAATCACTTCACGTGCAATAGAGCCCATCCCTGCTGGAAATTTATTACGATGCATAATCAGGGTGCCTGTGACCTGTATCACAGGGAATTTAATGATGCCTCCAACGGCTTTACCTGATTTATCAGTCATGCCTTTTTGTAGTTCCAATGGCTCAAATAAAATCGCTGGCCCAGCCATAATATCGACTTCTTTATTATTAAACTTTCCACCTACCGTCACCAAATCCACAGATACAGGTTGCGCACCAACATTCTGTACTAGTTTCTTTTGCGTTTCATCGAACTGGAATACCGCTACTTTCTTACCAGCAGCTTTTGCCAAAGTATTAATATTACGATCAGTCACCATGATATAAGCCGCACCCAACGGTACGATACCAACTACCTCATAATCTTTATTCACCATCTTTTCATCGAATTTTGGATTAGCCAAAACCTGAATCACAGAACTGAGCTGCTTATAAGTTTGTAATGCACCAATCGCATCGATACTGCCTACAAATTTATTAAACTGTTTGGCTCGAAGGTTACTAATCCCCGCTCCATCACAACGCTTACTACGAAAATCTTCCGTAAGCACCGCTTCATTGGTATAGACCTTTAGATTAACCAGAGTTGAGGCTTCTTTTTTTAATTTAGGATAATCAAAATCCAGTTTGAATTGCAGATGCGAAGGTCGGGTCACATTCATATTGACACCGAATTGCTTCGCGACACGAACCATACGAGGGATTTCAGTGATATAACTAGTGGCCTGTTCAAAAGCCTCGCTATGTTCACCATTGGGTGAAAACACACATAAAGTGACTTGCTTGGGAATCTGCTGCCATGTTTTTGGATCATTCAACAGTTGTTTAATCTTATTCTGCGAATGTGTCGACAGCGTTAAATCCAGCTTTCCTTCTGGCGCTGCATAAGTGGTATTCATCAGCAATATCGAGCTTGCCAGAACGCAGTGAGTCAAAAAGGATTTTGTGAATTTGATAAATTTATTATTGTGCATAGACCGATCCATTTTTAGCTATTTCCCAACAGTTTTATTCAAGTTAAGGAGAAAAGATAAAAATAGAATTGACTGTATTTGGTCGGTGCGTGTCAATTGAGTCAAAATAAACAAGCCGCCCCATTTTAGCCATAAAAGATGCTGAGCAACTAAAGGATGTGGTGTTACAAAAGGCGTAATACGTTTATCGGATATTTTTACTAGAAAGCCGAATTAACTGAAATATGCCGAATAAGCTGCTTTCTATGACATGGAAACGAGCAGCTTATCCAAGGTATTTCAGATTAAATAAATGACCAAACCACATTTTCATCCTGAGGTTTTAATAAAAAGCTGGTCTGAGCATCATCTTCTACCACAATATGCTGGTTAGAAATCATTTTGACCTTGAGAAGCGTATCATTCTCATAGACTAAATCACGTTTACCTTCTTTTTTTAAGACAAGCATTTGATCCAGAACAATTAGATTTTTTGACTCAAACATCGTTTTCTCTCTAAAAAGTCATCGCAATGTGAAGTATTTTCTAAAGTCGCTAAACTTCCATCCCCGCAAATGGTCAATCTAAGCAGACCATTCCTGCTAAAAAATACTTATTTAATGGTTGAGATACATATAATTGACATCTAAAGCTGTTATCTCACGCGCTGCATTCTAGATCACTTATTAAGCAAAATTACACATTTTGTCTAACAGTTCACAAAAAATTAGATTTTCGTAAAAATTCATACAAAATATTTTTTTACTTTATGCATCGGTTTAACTGCATTTTAGATTCCTTATTTCATAAAGGCATAAAAAAATGGCCACTTTAAAGCAGCCATTTTTTAAGATGAACTGGCTTACCAGCTTACGTTAACGCGTCGGTTTGGTGCCAAACAACCAACAAGTTTAGAGTTGGCTTTATTACCCGCACATTGCTGATATAAGTCAGTCTGGCTATTTGCTTGAATTTGAATACGGTTTGCATCAACACCTTCATTTACCAGCAACTTCGCGACTGTATTGGCACGTTGGGCTGATAATTGATGGTTATAAGCAAATTTCCCTAATGGATCCGCAAAGCCAGCGACAAGGATTGGGCCTGTTGCATTGCTTTGTTTAATACGTTGTGCAATCGCTGATACCGAAGCCGAACCTTGTTCAATTGCATTGGCATTGAAACGGTCAAAGGCAAAGAATACGCTGCCAGAACGTGCAGTATTTACGTTTGCATCGTTAGGCACCTGATTATTTGCACCCCAAGCCATTAAGCCTTCACATGCTTCGCCTTTCCATGACAATCGTTCTGACAAATATTTTTTGTCAAAATCGACGCGGAGTTGGCAACGTAAATAGTCTTGGCTATTCGGCTGGCGAATATCTAAAACATAGTTCCAGGTCTTAACAAAGAATACGCCTTCGCTAAATTGAGGATTTCCCAATAAATGACGAATCTGGTCTTTGGTTAAGCCTGTATCTAAACGGGCAACATCGTCATATTCATAACGTTTTACCTGTTTTAAATAACTCTTTTCAACCGCAGGAAACTTGATTTCTTCTTGCTGAACTGGAGTTGTATCTTCATCTGCATAAGTCGCTACTGAGAAACCAGCAAGAGCTGCTACTGCTAAGCATTGAATCGTTTTTTTCATTTCATTACTCTCTTCATTTGTTGAGTAAGGAGAGCATGCGCTCTCCCCGCCAGTTTCTTAGTTGATTACACCGCTGATACCGATACGTACGCTTGGATCACCTTGAGATGCTGCTGCAACACCACCGGTAATTGACCAGCGACCATTATCAGAAGTTTTACGCAAAGTTACGCCGACCGCGTTTTCACCACCATGGTAAGCAGCACCCGCAGCATAGGTATATTTACCTGCAACAAATGGAGCCGCTTCTAATGCCATCGCAGCTGCAACACCAGCATTGGCTTTTTTCTCTACGCTATCAATACGTTGGTTGGTATCGTAGAACGCTTGTTGTAACTGATCACCAAGATTAGTAATACGGTTACCCAATTCCTGATTTGACTGGTTCAATGTACCAATCGCATCATGAATCGTGTCTTTGCCTGTACCACCAATATTATTGGTTTTGATCGTACCGTCTGGATTGACTGTCGTGTTACCGCCAATGCTGTTCTTGATGCTGTCAGAAATATTATGGATCTGACCACCATTCACTGCATCTTTAGAACCTTTTGCAATCGTTCCATCTGCGACACCTTTAACAACGCGGTCACCATCTTTACCAGCCATATTGACGCTCTTACCACCAGTATCTTTACCAACAGTAATTTCGCCATTTGACTCCTGTTGCTGAACAAGACCAGACTTACCATTGTTGATGTTGTTGATATTGTTCTGGATGTTCTGAATATCATTTGTGTTCTTGTCAACATTCTGTTTGACATCCCACAACTGACCACCATTCACCGCATCTTTAGAATCTTTCTCAACCTTACCATCAGCAACATTCTTCAAGTTAGTGCCCTTATCACCACCACCTAAAGTCACTGAGTTCTTATCAACATTGCCATCTTTGTCTTTGTCATATTGAACCGCGTTATCTGAAAGATTACCGATGTCTTTACCGATCTGATCTTTCAATTTATTCAACTGGTCAACATTGACTGCATCTTTACCATTCACGCCATCAGCAACGTTAGTAATTGTTTTATTACCCGCGTTGATGCCATCTTTAGTAATGCTTGGGCCGTTTTTAATGACCAAGCCGTTGTTGTTCAATACAGTATCGCCAGTGGTAATGCTGTCGAACTTCGCATCTTTCAACAATTCAATCTTGATGCCATCTTCTGTGGTACGTGTGATCACGTTCTCACCGCTGGTCTTGTCTTCTGCTGTT
>NZ_JSZD01000010.1:0-157710 GCF_000788125.1 Acinetobacter sp. neg1
ATCAACTGTAACGCTCCATAAGCCACCAGTTTGTACGGTCGTGGTGATGTCCACGCCATTGACATTGACTGTGACCACATCACCCACGCTGTATTCACCGGTAACCGTACCGCTAATGGTCTGGTCTGTTGCTGCTTCGCTTGAATCAACAATGCCATCGCCTGCAATCGGGTTAATGGTAATCGTGGTGGTGCTGTTGTCTGGGCCAGTGGTATCGACTGTATAGACCTGAGTATCAGTCACTGTGCTGCTGTTGCCTGCGGCATCGGTGAAGGTTGCTGTTGCATCGATGGTCGCATCGGTATCTGCAAGTAAGTCACTACCTGCCACATCTGCAGTCCATGTACCCGCTGCTGCATCAACAGTCGCTGTGTATGTCACACCATTAATAACGAGTGTAACCACCGTGGTTGCTGCATCCGCTGGGATACCGGTTAAGGTACCTGTTACCGTGATGGTTGTGGTTGATTCTGCGGCATTCAACACGTTGTCTGCAGTCACATCATCAATGGTTAAGGTTGCACCTGTATTATCTGGTGCTGTGGTATCGACTGTATAGACCTGTGTATCAGTGACTGTGCTGCTGTTACCTGCTGCATCGGTGAAGGTTGCAGTCGCATCAATGGTCTTGTCACCATCAGCTACTAAATCACTACCTGCAACATCTGCTGTCCAGTTACCTGTCGCTGCATCGACAGTTGCCGTATAAGTCACACCATTAATAACGAGTGTAACAACTGTTGTTGCTGCATCAGCTGGGATACCTGTCAAAGTACCTGTGATGGTCACAGTGCCAGTTGATTCTGCGGCATTCAACACGTTGTCTGCAGTCACCTCATCAATTGTTAAGGTGGCACCTGTATTATCTGGTGCTGTGGTATCGACAGTATAGGTTTGTGTGTCTGTTATTGTGCTGCTGTTACCTGCTGCATCCGTGAAGGTTGCAGTCGCATCAATGGTTTTATCGCCATCGGCCAACAGGTCACTACCTGCGACATCTGCTGTCCAGTTACCAGTTGCTGCATCGACAGTCGCAGTGTAAGTCACACCATTGATAAGGAGTGTAACAACTGTGGTTGCTGCATCGGCTGGGATATTCGTTAAAGTACCTGTGATGGTCACAGTGCTTGCTGATTCTGCTGCATTCAATACATTATCGGCAGTTACGTCATTAATGCTTAATACCGAACCTGTCGTATCTGGTGCATCCGTATCTACTGTATAGCTTTGATCAGCATTGATTGGTCCAACACCAGTAACTTCAACTGTTACATTGATTTTACTGTCTGTATCTGCTGTTAATTCACTACCTGGAACAGTCACACTCCAGACACCACCTGTTTGTAAGGTAGTCGTGTAATCTGTGCCATTAACATTGACAGTGACTTTATCTCCAACAGTAAAGCTTCCAACTACTGAACCACTGATGGTTTGATCAACACCAGCTTCAGCTGCATTGACGACATTATCCCCAGCAATCGGATTAATCACGACAACTGGTGTGGTGATATCTACCGTGTAAGTAAGGTCTGCTGTAACATTACCAACGTTACCTGCTGCATCTGTTGCCTGAATAGTTACATTAATAGTTTTATCTGCATCAAGCGCCAGTTGACCACCGTCAACTGTAATACTCCATACCCCACCAGTCTGAACTGTTGTAGTAATATCTACGCCATTGATATTGACAATAACGACATCACCAACTTTATATTCGCCTGTTACGCTACCACTAATCGTTTGATCTGTACCAGCTTCTGTTGAGTCCAGAATATTGTCACCAGCAACAGGATTAATCGTAATCGTTGTTGTACTGTTGTCAGGTGCTGTTGTATCAACCGTATAAGTATGATCTGCAGTAACAGTACCAACGCCTGTTACATTTACAGTTACATTAATGGTTTTATCTGCGTCCAATGTAAGCTCAGCGCCAGTAACCTCAATACTCCAGTTTCCGTTGTTATCTAGAGTAGTGGTGTAGTCTGTGCCATTGACATTGACAGTGACCTGATCTCCGACAGTAAAGCTACCAACCACTGAACCACTGATGGTTTGATTGACACCAGCTTCTGCTGCATTCAGAACGTTATCACCTGCAATTGGATTGATGACAACAACAGGTGTGGTGATATCGACAGTATATGTTGCATCAGCAGTTACATTACCGACATTACCTGCTGCGTCTGTTGCCTGAATAGTCACATTAATGGTTTTATCAGCATCAAGAACCAGTTGACCACCGGCAACTGTGATACTCCATAAACCACCCGTCTGAACAGTTGTCGTAATGTTGATGCCATTCACATTAACAGTGACTACATCACCAACACGATACTCTCCTGTGACTTTACCACTGATGATCTGATTAGCACCTGCTTCTGTTGAATCAACAACATTGTCACCCGCAATTGGGTCAATTGTAATTGTAGTCGTGCTGTTATTTGGTGGAGTTGTATCTACAGTTTCTGAGCCTGGTGCAGATGGGTTACCTGCTGGATCTGTAGCAATTGCTGTAACTGTATCGCCATCTTTTAAACCGCCCGGATTAGGTACTGTCCATTCACCTGTGGTTGGGTCAGTAGGAACCTGAACAGTGCTACCATCAGGGAAAGTGACTGTGACCGTTGAACCTGGTTCTGCAGTACCCTTAATTGGGTCAGTGCCGTTGATCGGATCAATTTCTGGCACCGCTGGCGCAGTCACGTCAACAGTATAGCTTTGGGTATCGGTGACTGTGCTACTGTTCCCAGCCGCATCTTTAAAGGTGACTGTTGCATCAATAGTCGTATCACTGTCAGCCAGTAAATCACTACCTGCAACATCTGCAGTCCATTTTCCTGTGGCTGGATCTACAGTTGCAGTATAAGTCTTACCATTAATGACGAGTGTCACAACCGTGCTCGCAGCATCGGCTGGAATACCAGTTAATGTACCTGTAACCTTAACTGTCGAAGTTGATTCTGCTGCATTTAGGACATTATCTGCTGTGACTGGATCAACGCTAAATTCAACGTTATCCGTATTTGGAGGTGTGGTATCAATAACCACCGTTTCCGAGCCTGGTGCAGATGGGTTACCCGCTGGGTCTGTGGCAATTGCTGTAACTGTATCACCATCTTTTAAACCGCCTGGATTTTCTACTGTCCACTCACCTGTAGTTGGGTCAGTAGGAACCTGAACAGTGCTACCATCAGGGAAAGTGACTGTAACAGTTGAACCTGGTTCTGCTGTACCCTTAATTGGGTCAGTACCATTAATCGGATCAATTTCTGGCACCGCTGGTGCAGTCACGTCAACAGTATAGCTTTGTGTATCGGTGACTGTGCTGCTGTTACCCGCCGCATCTTTAAAGGTCACTGTTGCATCAATAGTTGTATCACTGTCAGCCTTTAAATCACTACCTGCAACATCTGCAGTCCAGTTACCTGTTGCGGCATCGACAGTCGCTGTGTAAGTCACGCCATTAATCACAAGTGTCACCACCGTGCTCGCAGCATCGGCTGGTACACCTGTTAATTTACCTGTAATTGTGACAGTCGAAGTCGATTCTGCTGCATTAAGAACATTATCTGCTGTGACTGGATCAACGCTAAATTCAACGTTATCCGTATTCGGTGGAGTGAGGTCTACAGTTTCTGAACCTGGTGCAGATGGGTTACCTGCTGGGTCTGTGGCAATTGCTGTAACTGTATCGCCATCTTTTAAACCGCCTGGATTTTGTACTGTCCATTCACCTGTAGTTGGATCTGTATCAACCTCAACAGTTGACCCGTCAGGAAAAGTGACTGTGACCGTTGAACCTGGTTCTGCAGTACCAGTAATTGGGTCAGTACCATTGATTGGATCAATTTCTGGCACTGCTGGTGCAGTCACATCAACAGTATAACTTTGGGTATCGGTGACTGTGCTGCTGTTACCTGCCGCATCTTTAAAGGTGACTGTTGCATCAATAGTTGTATCACTGTCAGCCTTTAAATCACTTCCTGCGACATCAGCAGTCCATTTACCTGTTGCTGGATCTACAGTCGCAGTATAAGTCTTACCATTAATAACGAGTGTCACAACCGTGCTCGCCGCATCGGCTGGAATACCAGTTAATGTACCTGTAACTTTGACTGTCGAAGTTGATTCTGCAGCATTAAGAACATTATCCGCTGTGACTGGATCTATATTAAATTGAACTCCATCCGTATCTGGAGGTGTTTTGTCAATAACAACTGTTTCCGTACCAGGTGCTGATGGGTTACCTGCTGGGTCTGTGGCAATAACTTTGATGGTATCGCCATCTTTTAAACCGCCTGGGTTAGGTACGGTCCATTCCCCTGTGGTTGGATCGGTAGGAACCTGAACGGTGCTGCCATCCGGGAATGTTACAGTCACCGTCGAACCTGGCTCTGCTGTACCTGTAATTGGATCAGTACCATTGATCGGATCAATTTCTGGCACCGCTGGTGCAGTCACATCAACGGTATAGCTTTGGGAATCGGTAACTGTACTGCTATTACCCGCAGCATCTTTAAAGGTCACTGTTGCATCGATAGTTTTATCACTATCAGCCAGTAAATCACTACCTGCGACATCAGCAGTCCATTTGCCTGTTGCTGGATCTACAGTTGCAGTATAAGTCTTACCATTAATAACGAGTGTCACAACCGTGCTTGCCGCATCGGCTGGAATACCAGTTAATGTGCCTGTAACTTTAACTGTCGAAGTTGATTCTGCTGCATTAAGAACATTATCCGCTGTGACAGGATCTACATTAAATTTAACTGCACTCGTATCTGGAGGTGTGGTGTCTGGATTATTATTTCCCCCATTATCACGCCCATGACCATCGCTGCCTCCGCTTGCTGCCGCAATGATACCGCCAGCGACTAAAGGAACAGCCCATAACCATGGATTCATTCCACCATCATGGTAAAGCAAAGGTTCTACAGATTGAATTGGCTGATAGACAACATCTGAAACTGGAACTTCTGGAGCAGCCTCTGGCACAACAGCTGGAGTCTCTTCTAAGTATACAGCCCCTTCAGTGTCTGCATCTGCATCTGCATCCGCGTCACTATCTGCATCCGCATCATTTTCAGCATCTTTGAAACGTGCCCAAATGAGTTGACCATCTTCGCCCTGAAAAACAAGGCTATTATCTAAATTCGCTCCTTCATTAAAGAAGTTTTGAATAACAATCTGCTCGCCATTTTTCAGTAAAATAACGGCATTAGAACCATCTCTTTTTACTGCTGAGATGTCGTTTACTGGTATTTTCACCAAAACGACTGTGGCCTCAGATGGTAAGGACGCTGTTTTTCCCGTCGTATTTGCAAGGGTTTTATGGCTTTCCTTGGAAATAATTTGTATTTCAGACATGATTATATTCCTCAATTATATATTATTAATTTCAAATCAATTTCTAATTACGTTATTACTGAAGTTAAAATTATTTTTTCAAGTGATAGAGTTCACGACATTACTTTAAATCAAACCGAATAAATGTTAAATAGCTCACAAAACAAAGAAAATAAACTTACATTGAAATAATTTATGACACTTACACAACATTATGTTTTACAACAACAAAAAAAATAAAAATTACTTTACAAAATAAAAAAGTTACACTTTTAAACAAATAAATTTACAAAGAAATAATGAGTTCCTAAAAAGTATTTTAATTAAATTAAACAAACTTTTTAAATATATTATTTAAATTAAAATAAAAACCACTTCCAATACTTTAATTAAATTAAACACACCATTTAACGATATTATTAATTTAAAAACAAAAAAGCCTTTTAAAATAAAAAGGCTTTTTTGAACAAATGAAAAAAATATACAATTAAAAGTTATCAGGATTTTCTAAACGTTTAACTTCTTCTCGTTTACTTGGATGATGCATCGTAGCCACCCCATCATCGGTTTTCTGATCCAATAGAATCTCAGGGTTATAGATGGTAATCGTTTCTCGCCCTAAAGCATCCTCGCCAATAATATATTTAAAGCCACGACGGTTCATCTTGTTACACATGCGTTGATAGAAGCCTTTTAAACCGTCCTTCTCTTCATTTGGATTGTAGTAGAAAGCATTCATCACTGCAGGCAAACCGAGCCCACACACCACACCAGACAGCAATACACTAATAAAGGTATAACCAATCAGAATACTACTGTACTGGCTCAGCTCAGGAATATTTGCAACAGCAAGGATCAAGGCAAGTGAAATACCACCACGCACCCCTCCCCAAGATAAAATCGCCAAGCTACCGTTATAGCTTTTATTACGGAACGATGGGAATAGAGCAAAAGCAGCAAAGTTGGCAGCAAAACGGGAAAGATGCAGGATAATAAAGGCAATAATCCCACCAATAATCAAGTTAGCGCTAAGATCAAGAATAAACAGCTCTAAACCAATTAATGTGAACAGGAAAGAGTTAATAATCCCTTCAACCGTATGCCAGAAGTGATTCACCTCACGTATTTCACGCTGTTCACGAATTTCTTGCCATTTATTACCGACAATCAAACCACCAATGACGCAGGCAATTGGCGCTGACGCATGGGCAAATAGCGCAACCAGATAAGAACCACTGGCCAGCAAGGCTGTGGTTAGGATTAGCGATTCCATCTCATGTTTACCGCGTAATAAACGCAAGATTGCAAAACCGAATCCAAAACCGATAATCACCGCCACAAAAATTTCATAAAGTAAGGTTTCAATAGTTGCCAGTAAGGAAAAATGTTCACCTTGTAAAACTTTTAATAGCGTCATAAATAATGCAATACACATGGCATCATTAAATAAAGACTCACCTTCCAGCTTTACCATGAGATGATGTGGTGCTCGAATTGAACTGAGTACCCCTTTAACCCCAATTGGATCTGTCGCCCCAAGTGCTGCGCCTAATAACAATAAAACGCCAATCGGGACTGGATAGCCAACCAACCATTGAAATAAATACAATAAACCTGCATAAAATCCTGCACATAACACCAGTGCAATGGTGGCTAAAATACCAATAGGTTTCCAGTAATTTCTTAAATCTGAAATTTTAAATTTGAGTGCGGAAGAGGTTAAAATAAAGCAGATAACACCATTAATTAAAAAATCATAAAAATCAATATTTCTTACAGCTGCTTCAATATTATGAATATTAATGGTAATAAACTGATTACCATTTAATAGGCTTGCACCCCACTGTAAAATAAAGACAAAAATTGCTGAAACAATAGGAACACCAATCGCTTGAGGAAACCCAAGTATTCGCTTATTAAAAATGGTCGTGGCAATGGATAATGCAAAAATTACCGTTAATGCTTGTAAAAGAAAAAAATTACCCATACAACCTCTTTATTTATTTCAATTTTCAACACATATCATTTATTTAAACTTTAAAACTCAATGAAACATAAAGTTTAAAGTTCTTTGTTTTTGCAATTGAATAAAGAAGAAAGGTCTATGCTGCAGTTTTACTCACCGATTATTTATTTTTTATACACAAGTGATTTAGATGCAGTAATAAACCAATCATCCTCAATTCAGCATAGACATGTTATTTTACGTTAATTCTTCTTGGGCTTCGTATATCTTCCGTATAAAAATCAAGGACAAAAAACATCCATACTTATGACTTAAACGTGTTGCATTGGTTGACATCACCTGATTTTAAACCAATCTGGAACCACTGCATGCGCTGCTCACTGGTACCATGAGTAAAACTATCAGGCACAACCTGTCCTGTTGCACGGCGCTGTAGATAGTCATCACCAATTTTTTCTGCCGCATCCATCGCCTCTTCAATATCCCCTTGCTCAAGGAATTGAGTACGCTGCTGATTTTGATGCGCCCAGATACCCGCAAAACAGTCAGCTTGTAATTCCAGACGCACAGAAAGTTGATTCCCCTGCGCTTGGCTCGCCTGAGCACGGGCTTGCTGTACCTGATCGGAAATACCTAACAGATTCTGGATATGATGTCCCACTTCATGTGCTATCACATAAGCTTGGGCAAAATCACCAGCCTGATCCTGACGGGAAAGCTCAGTTTGATTCTGCTCACCTGAAATGCCCATCTGCTGGCGCATATCTTTAAAGAAAGAAGTATCAATATAAACCTTTTGGTCTGCTGGACAATAGAATGGTCCCATTGCAGCTTGTGCGGTTCCACAACCTGATCTGACCACGCCACTAAAGAGTACTAAACGAGGTGGCTTATAAGTCATTCCCAATTGCTGGAAAATCGGTGTCCAGGTATCTTCTGTATCAGCCAGCACCGTACCAACAAAATCACTCGCTTCTTTCTGCTCAGCCGTTAAGCTTTGCGGTGCACTGCCTTGCTGAGAAGATTGTGCCGTCACAGCTTGCGTAGCCTGATAAGCCTGTTGCGGATCGACGCCAAAGAATTTCCAGGCAACAAACGCCACTACCAGACCCAATATACTGATACCACCTGCTTTTGCTCCGCCACCACCACGACGGTCTTCAACATTGGTACTGACTCGACGACCTTTCCAGCGCATAACGACCTCACATAATTTTGATGATGACGATTTGGGTTTAAGTTGATGCCTTTGGCCAAACTTTCTGAATCAAGCTGACAATAAGCAATACAATTGCTCCAGCTACCAGACCAATTCCAAGATTGATTAATGTTGGCGTCAATGCACCAATGATTGAACCTACACTTGGAATCAGCTCTAAATGATCAACTGTTTCTTCTGTAAAATGATGCAGTAATGGAATGGTATGCGAGATAATACCGCCACCGACTAAAAACATGGCAATTGTTCCAACAATTGAAAGTGTTTTCATCAAAATTGGAGCAAAACCAAGTAAACCACGTCCTATTTTATTCTTAAACTCAGAAGCCTGCTGGGTTAAATATAAACCTAAATCGTCAATTTTAACGATCATTGCAACCAGACCATACACCCCGACCGTCATGACAATTGCAATAATACTTAATACTGTCACTTTAGTCGTAAACGCTGCTGTTGCAACTGTACCTAACGAAATCACCACAATTTCAGCAGATAAGATAAAGTCGGTACGAATCGCACCTTTTACTTTTTCCTTCTCAAATTTCGCCAGATCAACTTCGACTTCCTGTAAATCTTCACTTGCCTCTTCTGTGGTTTTGGCTTTTTTATGCTTCAAGGTATGAACGACCTTTTCGACACCTTCATAACATAGAAACAGACCACCGATCATCAGTAAGGGATTAATGAGCCACGGCGCAACCACACTAATGAGCAAGGCTAATGGCACCAGAATTAACTTATTAACAAATGACCCTTTTGCAACACTCCAGACAACAGGCAACTCACGATCTGCACGCACACCACTGACCTGTTGTGCATTCAGCGCCAAGTCATCGCCCAATACACCCGCAGTTTTTTTGGCTGCCATTTTGCTCATTACAGCAACGTCATCCAGAATCGTCGCGATATCATCCAGTAATAATAATAAACCACTCGCCATTTTTATTTCCTAATTTGTATTTATGTCGCTATTGTAGATTCCCTCAGTATATTCACAATATTATTTTTCAGAAAAAGTTAAAATTATCGCTGACGAAAAAAATTTATTTCTCGTACAATAATATCAATCTTATATCTATGAAATAACTGAATCTTGGAACATATCATGAGTAATATTGATCAACGTCCAATCATTTTGACAGGCGACCGTCCAACTGGACAACTTCATCTTGGACACTTTGTCGGTTCATTACGATCTCGTGTAGGTCTACAAGACAGTCATCATCAACACCTATTATTGGCTGATGCTCAGGCAATGACAGACAATGCCGATAATCCAGATAAAGTCCGCAACAACATTCTTCAAGTTGCACTAGATTATTTGGCAGTCGGCATTGACCCAACCAAAACCACAATTTGTGTGCAATCTTGCTTACCTGCACTGAATGAATTGACCATGCTTTACCTCAACTACGTGACTGTTGCACGTTTAGAGCGTAACCCAACCATCAAATCTGAGATCCAGATGCGTGGTTTTGAGCGTGATATTCCAGCGGGCTTCCTGTGCTACCCGATTGCGCAAGCGGCAGACATCACTGCATTTAAAGCAACTGTTGTGCCTGTGGGCGAAGATCAGATTCCAATGATCGAGCAAACTAACGAAGTGGTTCGTCGTGTCAACCGTCAAATCGGTCATGACCTATTACCAGAATGTAAAGCACTCTTATCTAACATGGCGCGTTTACCAGGTTTTGACGGTAAAGCAAAAATGTCTAAATCATTAGGCAATACCATCGTGCTGAATGCTTCTGACAAAGACATCAAGAAAGCCGTCAATGCAATGTATACCGATCCAAATCACTTGCGTATTGAAGATCCAGGTCAGGTTGAAGGCAACATCGTATTTACCTATTTAGATGCTTTTGACCCAAATAAAGAAGAAGTGGAAGAATTAAAAGCGCATTATCGTCGTGGTGGTTTAGGTGACGGTATAGTGAAAAAACGTCTGGAAGGTGTATTGAAAGAGCTGATCACGCCAATCCGTGAACGTCGTGCCGAGTTAGAAAAAGATCCTGATTACATCATGGATGTACTCAAACAAGGTACTGAAAAATGTCGTATCATCACTCAACAGACCTTAGACGAAGTGAAAGATGGCTTAGGATTATTTAAATTCTAATTTATGTTATTTTTCACATAAAAAGCCCGATCTCGGGCTTTTTTTAATATAAGCAATTGATTTAAGTTTAATTTTAGAACTTCCCCATAAAATATAAAACTAACACTTTTTGTCACTTATTAACATGTATTAACAGTTATTAACATGAATACCTATGAACTTAGTCGGGATTTTAAATATTATTGCGTTGTAGATTAGCAAACACTAATCTCATGACATTTCTCCTTTCAACCGAAACTGTTTTAAACAGATTCGTTGTTCAACGCAATGACAACCCCAATCATTGCGTTTTTTTTTCGTCTGTAAGAATGTGAACGATTTAGGTTGAAATTCAATCGCGTTAGATTTATTCTTATAACTGTTTTATTTTTATAAAAAATTTATTAATTATCTCTAAAAGAAATAAGAGAAACACTGATGATCTGGGATCTATTAACACACCCTTCTAATCTTATTTTTAGCATTGCTTTAATGCTATGTCTATTTATCGGTGTACTTGAATTTATCTTGCTGTTATTCGGTGGTAGTTCAAGTTTTCTGGAACAGTTTCTCCCTGATAGCCTGACCGATATTGACCATGCCTATGTTTCACTTGAACAGTCGGAAAATCTGTTCACCCAGCTTTTAGAATGGCTCTATCTGGGCAAAGTCCCTTTACTAATCTGGTTAATTATTTTCTTAACTCTTTATGCATTAACAGGCTTGATTATTCAGGATCTTTTTTTCCAATTTACAGAACAATATGTTTCGGCATGGATCATTGCACCTGCCAGCCTGTTTTTGGCCATGCCATTGGTACGTTATAGTGCAGCGCTGATTGCCAAGATTATTCCTAAAGATGAAACCACAGCAATTCAGCATGATGATCTAATTGGTCGTACCGCTCACATTATCTTAGGGGAAGCCAAACCAAACTCCCCTGCACAGGCCAAAGTCAAAGATCAATTTGGTCAAACCCATTACGTCTTGGTTGAACCCGAAATTGATACGGTTTTCCATCAAGGCCAAGACGTTATTTTAACGCAAAGAACCAAAATTGGATTCCAAGCGATTGTTTCCTAGTTTTTATATTTATTACATGAGGGTGTTTAAATGTTGAGTTCAGCATTGACTGAAATTCTAATTATTACAGGTGTTATTTTTGCGGCACTGGTTTTCATCGGTATTGTTATCGCTCGTCTATATACGCGCTCAAGCAAAGAAGTCTCTTTCGTACGTACTGGTTTTGGTGGTGAAAAAGTCATTTTAAATGGGGGTGCAATCGTGCTGCCTGTTTTACATGAAATTATCCCGGTCAACATGAATACATTGCGTCTGGAAGTGAAGCGTGCCGCGGATCAGGCCCTGATTACCCGCGATCGTATGCGTGTCGATGTGATGGCAGAATTCTATGTGCGTGTTAAACCGATTGCAGAATCAATTGCAACGGCGGCACAAACCTTAGGTCGTAAAACCATGTCTCCACCAGAGTTAAAAGATCTGGTTGAAGGTAAATTCGTCGACTCTCTACGTGCCGTTGCCGCTGAAATGGCGATGGAAGAACTGCATGAGAAGCGTGTCGATTTCGTACAGAAAGTTCAGCAAGTGGTCTCGGAAGATTTATCCAAGAATGGCTTGGAGCTTGAAACCGTTTCTTTAACGGGTCTCGATCAAACCAGCTTTAAATTTTTTAACCCGCAAAATGCGTTCGATGCAGAAGGTTTAACCAAACTAACTGAAACGATTGAAGATCGTCGTAAAAAGCGTAACGACATTGAACAAGATGCTGACTTGGCGATCCGTGCAAAAAATCTTGAAGCTGAACGTGCTCGTTTAGAAATTTCACGTGAAGAAGAATATGCAAAGTTACAGCAAGAGCGTGAAATCTCGATTCGTAAAGCTGAACAAACCGCAGAAATCGCCTCTCAAGAAGCAGGTAAAAAACGTGAGGCTGAAGAAGCCCAGATTGCTGCTGAGCGTGAAGTAGAACTAAAACGAATTGCTTCTGCTCGTGATGTTGAAAACGAAAATATTCAAAAAGCACAATTGATTCAGAAAGCACAGGTTGAACAGAAGAAAACCATTGAGCTGGCAGAGCAAGACCGTGCCATTGCCATTGCTGAAAAATCGCGTGCTGAATCAGAAGCCAAAGCGCAAGCTGACAAGGCCCGTGCCGAAGCGGTAAAAGCAGAAGAAGAAGTTGTGACCGTACGTGAAACCCAACGCGCTGAACGTCAAAAAGCAGTTGAACTGGTTGCAGCAAAACAGACTGCTGAGAAAGAAGCGATTGCGATTACCGTTGCTGCGGATGCAGGTAAAAAAGCCGCTGCCGATGAAGCAGAAGCTGTGCGCATTGCGGCAGAAGCTGACGCTGAGAAAATACGCTTAAAGGCCAAAGGTGAAGCAGATGCGAAAGTGCTGCTGGCTCAGGCCCTAGAAAAACAATATCAAGTCGATGCAGAAGGTGCGCGTGCAGTCAATGAGGCAGCCAACACCCTTTCTGCTGAGCAGGTTGAAATGCAGATTCGCTTGGCGTTATTGAAGCATTTACCAGAGATTATCCGTGAAAGCGTGAAACCGATGGAAAATATTGATGACATCAAAATCTTGCAAGTTAATGGCTTAAATGGCTTTGCTGGTGGTTCTGCAACTTCAGGTGAAGCCGTTGAAAACGGTTCAACCTCATTGTCTGATCAAGTGGTGAATAGCGCCTTACGCTACCGTTCACAAGCACCTTTAATTGATAGCCTAATGAATGAACTCGGTCTGCAAGGTGGTGATATCAATGGCTTGACTCAAAGTCTAAATAAGCCAAAAGCAGAATAAGTCCGATATAAATAAAAAAGAGTCTTCATTGTAAGGCTCTTTTTTATTGCACTTTTATTTGTAGTTCACCATGACGGTCGCCTGCGCATTGACACTCCCCGCGACGGCGGCAACATTATCTTTCTTATAATATTTTGCATAGAAGTTTTTAGTTAAAGCTGGATTTGATCCTGTGCCCAACCGACCAAACGAATATTCTGTGCCATAGTTAATCGCTGAATTATTAGATACATCATACACTCGAATGCCGACATTACTGGTTGCAGCATTGCTATTGCTCAATACATTAGTGCTATTCGCGACATTGGCATTATCACTCATCGTAAAGTACAACAAGGTATTAGCTAAGCCATTGCTACAAGTCGCCGTGATTGAAAAAGGCGTTTTCCCGCCAGCTTCCGTACCAGCTGTTGCTAAAGCGCTGGTTGCAATCGTAGGTAAAGTCACAATCGGATTGTTTAAGCTACAGGTTTTGGTATTTTCTGGATTCAGTGTTAATTGCACAAAGCCCGATTGACTATCGATATAACGGTTCGTCCCTTCGGTCATATCCACAGTGACCTTGCCTAAATCCAGCAGTACTGCTGGCGTAGTTTCGGTCAATCCAGAAGTGAAATAAAATTTTAAATTAACAATATTGACGCCTTGAGTCGCAGACTCTCCTGTCGCATTGTTATACAAGCTCACGGTCTTGGCTAAATTAACAACGGGTTTTCCAGACTTGGTATCCTGTATTTGAAAGGTGACATACGCATATTGATTAAAGTAAGGACTACTGCTGTTGACGATTTTGTAATAAGTCGAACCTGCATAAGTGATCGTTTGATCAAAGTTGACGTTACTTCCCACTGTAGTGAAAGATGTAGTTTTTCGGTCAGGGAAATTATCCGTGATTTTGTTTGAACAATTTACCAAAGAATAAGCCGCAATCGATGTGGCAAAGTTGCTAACAAGTGCCCAGTTTGAAGTTGAGTTGGTAATACTACTGGTATTGGTCGCCAAAGGCTGAGTTGGGTTCGAAGTACACACACCATTATCCGTAGCATAAGCATGTTGTCCCAGAGCCATGCCTAAAACAGTAAATAAGAGCGTAAATCCATATTTTTTTAGCATGATTATTTACACTCCACATCGATCATCTGTATACGATTCGGTTGCTTACTTTTCGGAAGCAGTTTTTCTGGTGCATCAATATGGCAAGTGTAAGATTCACTCATTCCCCATTGCACATATAGATCTTGTTTTAATAATTGTGCTTTTTCTATAAATAGCTGATTTGACTGACCAAACATGCCTGCGACTTGTCCTGCCTGATTCACCGCTTGCGCACCAATCGGGATCTGCTGATGTTCACCCTTAACCTGTACATTTAATAAAATATTTGAGCTTTGCTCGACGTCAAATTTGATTAAGGTTGAACTATAACGACGTGGAATCACGTCAGCCTGATTCGCAGTTAAATTCACATCCAGAGGCAAATGCTTGGTATCTAAACGGATGGTATTGGCTTCATAAGGAGAAACATTGGCATAAATCGCATTGCCCCAATAATCGATTTTACTTCCCCATGCATTAACAACATCAGCGCCATGCGCACCCTTTGCATGAACAATGGTAAAAGTGTCCGATAAATTATTGGTCGCAGTAATTCCATAAGGATGAGCAACAATGGCTCCTTTGGCACTGAAACCATATTGGGTCTGATCATCACTCCAGCCCGTCACAGCACCCAGTTGTATTTGAGGTAAGCTATAATTCATATTGGCTGAAACAGCAGAATTATTTTTTCCATTGTTCCAGTTCTGAGTCGTGGTTAACCCATAATTGAATTGATTATTTTCCCCTAATGTTCCCGTGAGACCTACATTTGCTGTGGTTGGATGACCGACGTTATCTGCATATTGAATATTCGAATATAAATTTGCCTGCTTTTTACGCCACTCTAAAGGTAAAGAGAAGCTCAGATATACCTTATTTTCTTTTCCAAAATCATTTAACTGATTATTATTTTGACTATAACCGATAGAATAGCTCAATCTATTCCAGCGATTGCTATAGTTAATACTATACTGCACATAATCTTTATCTGTATTCCAGTATTTATTTTGAGTTGCATTTAAATAAACAGAGCCAAAACCCTCTTTAAAGTTCTGATAAAGCGAAATATTAAATTGCTGTTTTAATAAATAGGTGAGGAAAAGACTATCGATTTCAGCTTGATTCAAATCATTAAAATTTCGTAAAGACATAGTATTACTTAATGTCATGTATTCACGATCTTGATATTGTGCTGAAACGTTCAAAAAAGTATTAAGCGGACTATAGCTATATTGATAAGCAGCTTTATACCGCCAACCTGCATAGTCATTTTTTGCTAAGGTCGCATTTGATTTTTCCGCATCAAACCTTAGTCCACCCAGTCGAGTATTTTGTCCAAAACCGAATAAATAACTCTGAAAAACATGACTGAGATTGCTGCCAAGATATAAGCTGGAATAGTTGCTCAAGCCATATTCAGCGCTGAGCTGACCAATATAATCATCTGATGTTTTATTGTTGATTTTGTATTGCCCAGAAGCAATGTTGTAATTTAATTGCCCCATTCGAACAAGGTTCATATTCCCTTGCATCGGTACAATAAAGCTATGTTTTTCCCCGCCATTTTCAGTGACCTGAACAGTTAAATCACCATTGTTATTGACCGCTGTGAGATCATTAAACTCAAACTCACCAGCAGGTACTGTACGTTCGTAAATTTTTCGGCCATTCTGAAATACAGAAACCAAAGCATTGGTGTTGGCCAAACCACGAATCAAAGGTGCATAGCTGCGTTGCGACATCGGAAGCATACTAATATCGGAAGCAAGCTGTAAGCCTCGTATTTGCGCCGAATCAATCGCATAAGTCTGGGTATTAAAGTCACCCATTTCCAGCCGTGCTTTCAGAGCAGGAATATCTGTAGACAATACATTCAGATAAGATTGATAACCGCCGAGTTGCGTTCCATCTGAGTCAAAACTTCCCGCATGACGAAAGTTAAAACGACTGAAATTGAATCCACCGGTTAAATTCAGATAATTGCTGCTAACTTGTTCTTGCTGGTTCAATTTACTGGTGTAACGATTAAAATCGTAACCGATATAAGCAGCAGTAACCCCCTGATCAAATCGTTCAGGTGCAATATATCCTTCTGGCCGTTGATTAATAATTGCTAAAGGTAAAGAAATATCCAGACTTAATGCCGACATATCCAGATCATAGTAGGCATCTGGATTGAGCTCTTTAATTGTGAGACATGGTTTTTTAGGTAGTTTTTCCAAGACTTCTGGACGTAAATCCAGTCGTTTCAACAGTTGTTCATCAATACATAGCACCGCCGTCAGCTCGGCATTTAAATGATCGAATTTAAGCGTAAGCTGACCCAATGAGCGATGATTATTAATACTGGTATTGAGTGAGTACACACCCGCAGCAACGCCATTGGTCTGGCGGAATGAAGTTAGATCAATGTCCTGATTGCGTCCGCCAAACAATGCACGTGCATCAAAGGTATAAATTCGATTATTTGATTCATCTCTCGCTTGTAATTTATGATTTATATTTTCTGCTGCGTAAGTACCCTGCATGCATAAAATAATAATGCTATATCTTAATGCATATTTCATTTATTCTTCGCCATTTATGACGGCTTGATAAGCCTGATTTCCACCATAATCATTAATCAGTAAATAGCTAATTTTTTGAGGCTTAAATTGAATTGCCGGTTTAAAACTCTCCGTAGAATAAGGTGCAATCATTAAAGGATCAGCATAAACAAAATTCTCTTTTTCCGGATTCAAACTGACATTATAAAAATTTACATAATAAGGAGATGGGTTATTCACCGTCACGCTTTTATTAGTTTCATTATATTTAAAGGTAACACTTGAAAATGCTTTTTCCTGTGAGATTTTTAAATTGACAGGACGATAAAATAGTTTAATACGTGAACGAATCGACACCTGTAATTTATTTTTTTCTGCTGTCTCTACCTGTTCAGATGCAGGCATATCCAAAATATTAAACCAATATAAGCTTTCTCTATCCTGAGGCAAAGCTGAGGTATCTTTCGCAATTAAGCGAAGCATTTGACCTTTGTTTGAAGCAATTTGGGCCAAAGGAGGCGTTAAGATAAACGGAATCTTATCCGCCTCTGGGATCTGATGCGGGTCACCATTGTCTAACCATGCCTGAATTAATGCAGGACGATCATCAGGATTGTTCAATTGAACAGTGACCGTATTTTGGTTGGAAGGAAAAATAATACGCGTCCCTGTAATCGTCACTCCTGCAAATGTTGCAGTAGAGATTGAACTGAGCATTGCAATACGAAAGGCAATCGATGAGATACGCATATTCTTATATTTCCCCTGAACCAACCAAAATGAAACTACAATTACTTATAAATAATGCTGTAGCTTACTGATGACGTTACTGCACCAGCAGTTGTCGCACCTGTTGCGAAATAACGAGCAAAGTAATTGAAGTCATTGCTATTTGTACCAGCAGAAACACCTACACTGCTCAACTGAGCTGGTGCTGGCGCATTTACATCAATAACAGACTGGTTATTCGTCAACAACTGGATATCTACCAGTGTTGCCCCGCTTGTAGCTGTATTAATTAAACGACCTGCTGCATTAACTTTAGCAACTTCTGATTCGAAGTAAGGCGTTGCATTTAAGCTGCTTGCTGTACAACCAGCACCCGATAAGTTGATTTTAAATGCAGTAGTACCCGCCGTTGCATTCGCAGCGCCCAAAGCAGCCGTATTCACAGTTGGTAAAGTTACAGATGCAGATGCATTGCCACTTCCAGCAACGTTAGCACTACAAGTTCCAGCAACAAGCTGACCAGTAAAAGTGATCACGCCAGTTGCAGCAAAAGTCGTAGATGTTGCACATACAGCTAGGAGAGCAAGCCCTAAACTTAATTTTTTCATTTGAGAGTATCCATAAAAATTTGATTGATTTTTCATTACTTAGCTTCACCCCAAATTGTTTAAAATCTTTGTAAAAAAGCTATGCAATTCAGAAACAATAATATACACAAAAACAACATTTTCAATAAAAATTTGCAAACCAAATCACACTTTCACAGATTAATACACAATAATACGAGTTTTGTATTTTTCATGATTTAAAACATAAACTTAAAAATACCAGAGATTAAAATCACTCTTTTTTATGCTTTTCCTTTTTGGTCAGAAGGTGAATATTTTTGTCACTTTGGTACAAGTTATTGAAATTTAAACAACTCATCTAAATTTTAAAAATGTATAAAAAATAGACAAACACATGATGTTTTATTCTTCTTTTTAACTTATTCGCTTAATTTTAATTTTTACTTATGAATGGTTTCTTTCGTCAAAATCCACTTATATTTTTAGGTCTCATCCAAATTTTTCAGACAATAAAAAAAACCCCAATGTCTCCATTGGGGCTTTTTAAAGATTAAAAATCTAACGTATTACGCTAAACCTTTCTCTTTTAAAACTTGCAACATCGTTGAACCAAGCTCAGCTGGGCTACGAGTGTAAGCCATTCCCGCACGTTCAAATGCAGCGAATTTCTCTTCAGCAGTACCTTGACCACCAGAAATGATCGCACCAGCGTGACCCATACGCTTACCTTTAGGCGCAGTTACACCAGCGATGTAACCGACTACAGGTTTAGTCACGTTAGATTTGATGAATTCAGCAGCTTCTTCTTCCGCTGTACCACCGATCTCACCGATCATGATGATTGCATCAGTATCTGGATCGTCTTGGAACAATTGAAGCGCTTCGATTTGGTTCATACCTGGGATTGGGTCACCACCAATACCGATACAAGTAGACTGACCTAAACCAAGCTTAGTTGTTTGAGCAACAGCTTCATAAGTCAATGTACCTGAACGTGAGATGATACCAATACGACCTGGTTGGTGAATGTGACCAGGCATAATACCAATCTTACATTCGCCTGGAGTGATCACGCCTGGGCAGTTAGGACCAACTAAACGAGTACCGTTACCGTTAGTTTCCAAGTAGCGTTTTGCTTTAAGCATGTCGATTGTTGGAACACCTTCAGTGATCACAACGATTAGGCCAACACCTGAATCAACCGCTTCAACGATTGAATCTAAAACGAATGGAGCTGGTACATAGATTACAGATGCATCAGCATTTGTTTCACGTACAGCTTCTTTCATTGTGTTGAATACTGGTAGGTCAAGGTGAGTTGTACCACCTTTACCTGGAGTAACACCACCAACAACTTTTGTACCGTAGTCTAAAGCTTGTGCAGAGTGGAAAGTACCGTTTTTGCCAGTAAAACCTTGTACCAATACTTTAGTGTCTTTATTAATTAATACGCTCATGATTGATACTCCTTACGCTTTAACTGCAGCTACAACTTTTTCTGCGGCATCAGATAAACCGTTCGCAGAAATTAATTTCAAACCAGATTCATCAAGTAATTTAGCACCTAACTCAGCGTTGTTACCTTCTAAACGAACAACAACTGGAACAGTTACGTTTACTTCTTGAACCGCTGCAATAATTGCTTCAGCAATCATGTCACAACGTACGATACCACCGAAGATGTTGATTAAAACACCTTGTACAGAAGTATCAGCAAGGATGATTTTGAACGCTTCGATTACGCGCTCTTTAGTTGCACCGCCACCAACGTCAAGGAAGTTTGCAGGCTGACCACCATAAAGTTTAATGATGTCCATTGTTGCCATTGCAAGACCAGCACCGTTAACCATACAACCGATGTTACCTTCTAAAGCAACATAGTTAAGGTCAAATTCAGATGCTTTTAATTCACGCTCATTCTCTTGAGATTTGTCACGTAAAGCAGCAACTTTAGGTAAACGGTAAAGCGCGTTAGAGTCGATACCTACTTTCGCATCAACACATAAAATATCGCCATTTTCACGAACTGAAAGTGGGTTAATTTCAAATAATGCAAAGTCATTTTCTACAAATGCTTGATAAGCAGCGCCCATAATTTTTACAAATTGGCTAACTTGCTTGTCTTTCAAACCTAAAGCAAACGCAACTTCACGTGCTTGGAATGGTTGTAAGCCAACTAATGGATCAACTTCAACTTTGATAATTTTTTCTGGAGTTTCTTCCGCAACTTTCTCGATTTCTACACCACCTTCGGTAGAAGCCATGAAAGTAATACGACGGCTAGAACGGTCTACAACCGCGCCTAAGTAAAGCTCACGCTCAACTGGGTAAACGTCTTCAGCAACGATGATGCTGTTAACTGGTTGACCATTTGCATCAGTTTGATACGTTACAAGACGAGTACCAATGATGTTGTTAGCAAATTCGATGACATCTTCTTTAGATTTTGCAACTTTAACGCCGCCAGCCTTACCACGACCACCAGCATGAACTTGCGCTTTCATTACAGCGAATTTACCACCAAGCTGTTCAAATGCAGCAACTGCTTCGTCTGCATTTGTTGCCAAGATACCTTCTTGTACTGGCATGCCATATTCTTTCAATAATGCTTTAGCTTGATACTCATGTAAGTTCATTTAGTTACCTACTATGTTGTTTGTGTGATACAGCTAGATCTTCTTAAAATCAGGCTGCTACATATTGAATAAATGATTGCCCGAACCAGACAATCATCATCATTCAAAAAAGTGTGGCGAACCACACTTTATATTTATTTACGCTTGCGTTGAATCGCGTGGATTGCACGACCATCTACAGCAAGTGCAGCTTCATGAACAACTTCAGAGAATGTTGGATGACCAAATGTCATTAACTGAAGATCTTCAACAGAAGATACAAATTCAAGAGCGATCATACCTTGGTGTACGATATCAGATGCAGCAGGCCCAATGACATGCATACCTAATAAACGGTCAGTTTTTGCATCAGCAACAAACTTAACAAAACCAGCACCTTCACCCGCCGCTAAAGCACGACCATTTACAGCAAAACCGAATTGACCAGTTTTAACTTCATGACCTTTTTCTTTAGCTTGTTCTTCAGTTAAACCAACCCATGCCGCTTCCGGATGTGTATAGATAACAGAAATGATTGTGTCGTAGTTCACTTGAGCTGCATGACCGTGGATACGTTCAACAGCCATTACACCTTCTTCCATTGCTTTATGAGCAAGCATTGGACCACGAACTAAGTCACCAATCGCATATACACCTTCTACAGAAGTTGCACAGTGATCATTTACTTCAACTAGACCACGTTCAGTTAGTTTAATGCCTGAATCATCAGCCAATAAACCTTCTGCATAAGCTTTACGACCTACACAAACGATTAACTTATCAAAAGTCTGAGTTTTTTCTTCGCCACCTTGAGTGTATTTAACAGTCACTTCACGACCATTAACTTCTGTACCAGCAACTTTAGCGCCAATACGAATATCAAGACCTTGCTTAGTTAAAAGTTTTTGGTAGTCTTTTGCCAAAGCTTTATCAGCCATTGGTAAAAATGCATCCATTGCTTCAAATACAACAACTTCAGCACCAAGACGACGCCAAACAGAACCAAGTTCTAAACCAATTACACCAGCACCAATAACACCTAAACGTTTAGGTACTTCTGGGAAGTTTAATGCGCCAGTTGAATCAACAATAATATCTTGATCTACAGGAGCTACTGGAATATTTACAGGTACAGAACCAGACGCAAGAATTACGTATTTAGGTTCTAAAACTTGAGTCTCACCTTCATGTGAAACAAACTCAACTTTTTTACCAGCAAGTAATTTACCAGTACCTTTTAACCACTCAATACCATTGCCTTTAAGCAATTGATCGATACCACCCGTTAATTGGTCAACAATTTTGTCTTTACGAGCAAGAAGCTTAGCAAGATCAAAATTCACTTCACCAGTCGTAATACCGTGATCAGCTAAATGATGCACTGTATCTTCATAACGATGTGAAGAGTCAAGCAATGCTTTAGAAGGGATACAACCTACGTTTAAGCATGTACCACCTAAAGATGGCTTCCCGTTGTGAATACGTTTTTCGATACAAGCGACTTTGAAACCAAGTTGAGCTGCACGAATCGCCGCTTCATAACCACCAGGTCCACCGCCAATGACAACAAGATCAAACTGTTGAGACATCTTTATCTCCAATGAATCTCCCCTATCTTCTTTTATCAGAGAAGAAATTTTCACAAACCTTGAAACTGATCAGTCTTGTGAAAGTCCCTCTTGTAATTCAAGAGAGACTTAGGGGGATTTTTAAATAAAAAATTATAGGTCAAGAATGAGTTTAGCTGGCTCTTCTAACAATTCTTTGATTGTTACCAAGAAACCTACAGCTTCTTTACCATCGATTAAACGGTGGTCATAAGAAAGCGCTAAGTACATCATTGGCAAGATTTCAACTTGACCATTCACCGCCATAGGACGCTCTTGGATTTTGTGCATACCCAAGATTGCAGTTTGTGGCTGGTTTAAAATAGGAGTTGAAAGCAATGAACCGAAAGTACCGCCGTTCGTGATTGTGAACGTACCGCCAGTCATGTCTTCGATGCCTAACTTACCGTCACGTGCTTTGAAAGCATAATCACGGATACCGTTTTCAACTTCAGCATAGTTCATACGGTCAGTATCACGAAGTACAGGAACAACCAGACCACGGTCAGAAGAAACTGCTACACCGATGTCATAGAAACCGTGATAAACGATATCGTCGCCATCAATAGATGCATTTACAGCTGGGTAGCGTTTTAGCGCTTCAGTTGCTGCTTTAACGAAGAAAGACATAAAGCCTAAACGAGCACCATGACGTTTTTCGAAAGCATCTTTATATTGCTTACGCATTTCCATGATTGGCTTCATGTTAACTTCGTTGAATGTTGTTAACATTGCAGTTTGTTGTGTAGCCGCTAATAAACGCTCAGCAACACGCTTACGTAAACGTGTCATTGGAACACGTTTCTCGATACGCTCGCCTACAGCAACGCTTAATGGTTGAACTGATGTACCTGGCTTATGGTTCACAACATCTTCTTTAGTGATGCGACCACCACGGCCTGTACCTTGAACGTCAGCAGCATTGATACCAGTTTCAGACAATGCTTTACGTACTGCAGGTGCTTGGTTTTGATCAACAGGTTGAGTTGACGCAGCAGCCGCAGGTGCAGACGCAGCAGGCGCCGCTTCTGCTGGTGCAGCAGCTTCAGGAGCAGCCGCAGAAACAGCACCAGCTTCGAATTGAGCAATCACTTCGTCAGAAAGAACTGTGTCGCCTTCATCTTTGATGATTGCAACTAAGCTACCATCAGCTGGAGCAACCACTTCTAAAACAACTTTATCGGTTTCAATGTCACAGATCACTTCATCACGTGATACAGGTTCACCTACTTTCTTGTGCCAAGTTGCGATCGTACCGTCAGCAACTGACTCTGGAAATACCGGTGCTTTAATTTCGGTTGCCATTATTTAGAATCTCCTGATTGTTCAACTTCAATAGCAAGTGCGTCATTGATGAGCTGAGCTTGTTGTTTTGCATGCAAGTATGGCGAGCCACAAGCAGGTGCGGCAGATGCTTCACGACCAGCATAGCTAATACGGATTTGTTTACCAGATTTAAGAACGTCTTCATACAACCGAGGAACGATGAATAACCAAGCGCCTTGGTTCTTCGGCTCTTCTTGTGCCCAAACAAGTTCTTGAATGTTTGGATAAGCAGCCATAACTTCAGCTAGGCGTTGCTCTGGGTATGGATACAATTGTTCGATACGAACGATCGCAACATGGTTTAAACCAAGCTCACGACGTTTTTCGAGTAAATCGTAATAAACCTTACCACCACAAAGCACTAGACGAGTTACGTCAGCCTTGTTGATTTGATCAATTTCATCGATCACAGTTTGGAATGAACCGTTTGCCAATTCATCAAGTGTTGAAGTCGCAAGTTTATGACGTAATAACGATTTTGGTGACATTACGATCATTGGCTTACGAATCGGACGAACTGCCTGACGACGTAACGCATGGAAAATTTGCGCTGGTGTCGTTGGTGTCATCACTTGCATGTTGTCTTCAGCACATAGCTGTAAGAAACGTTCTAAACGTGCAGACGAATGCTCTGGACCTTGACCTTCATAACCGTGTGGTAACAACATTGTTAGACCACAAACACGCTCCCACTTGGTTTCACCCGAAGCGATAAACTGGTCAATTACAACTTGTGCACAGTTTGCGAAGTCACCGAATTGAGCTTCCCAAACGATCAAGCTTTTCGGTAAAGTGGTTGAGTAGCCATATTCAAATGCAAGAACAGCTTCTTCAGACAATAAAGAATCATAAATCGCAGTACGCGGTTGATTTTCTTTAATGTGGCAAAGCGGAATATAAACAGAACCATCAGTTTGGTTATGTAATTTCGCATGACGGTGTGAGAATGTACCACGACCAACGTCTTCACCTGTGATACGCACAAGGAAGCCATCATCAAGCAAAGTTGCATAAGCTAAGGTTTCAGCAGCACCCCAGTTAAGTGGCATTTCACCTGTTTGCATTTTCGCACGGTCATCAATTACTTTTTGAACTTGACGCTGTAATACAAAACCTTCTGGTAATGTATTCATCTTCTGACCAAGCTCTTTCAAACGATCGATGCTGAATGAAGTATCCCAAATGTCTGTATATTCATGACCCAAATATGGAGTCCAATCAACAAACATTTTTTTGTTCGGTTCACGAACAAGCGCATTGGCAACGTGGTTACCCGCTTCTAGATCAGAACGATAGCCTTCAACCATTGCATCGGCACTTGCACGATCAAGAATTTTTTCTTGAACCAGTTGATCAGCATATAAAGTACGTGTTGTCGCTTTCTTGCTGATGACTTGATACATCAATGGTTGTGTTGCAGACGGCTCATCCGCTTCGTTATGACCGCGACGGCGGTAGCAGAACAAGTCTAGGATAACGTCTTTACGGAATTCATGACGGAAATCATGCGCGATTTGAGTCGCAAAAATAACAGCTTCAGGATCATCACCATTCACATGGAAAATTGGTGACTGAATCATTTTAGCAACGTCAGTACAGTATTCTGTAGAACGCGTGTCACGTGGGTCAGAAGTCGTGAAACCAACTTGGTTGTTAATCACGATATGAACAGTACCACCTACCGTGTAACCACGAGTTTGTGACATCTGGAAGGTTTCCTGGTTCACACCTTGACCTGCAAATGCAGCATCACCATGAACGATTACAGGAAGAACGTCATCACCGCCAATATCTTTACGACGTACTTGACGCGCACGAACCGAACCTTCAACTACTGGACCAACAATTTCTAAGTGAGATGGGTTAAACGCTAATGCCAAGTGAACTTCGCCACCTGGAGTCATTACGTTTGAAGAGAAGCCTTGGTGATACTTAACGTCACCAGAACCTTTTTTATGCAGGCTCTTGCCTTCGAATTCACCAAAAAGGTCAGCTGGGTTTTTGCCCATGATGTTGACAAGAAGGTTGAGACGACCACGGTGTGGCATACCAATCACAACTTCTTTACAACCTACGCTACCCGCACGTTGAATGATTTCGTTCATCATTGGAATAAAAGACTCACCGCCTTCTACACCAAAACGTTTAGCACCAACGAACTTATTACCAAGATACTTTTCCAGGCCTTCAGCAGCGGTCAAACGCTCAAGGAAGCCTTTTTTCTGATCATTGGTATAATTGAATTTGCCGCGAACACCTTCTAAACGCTGTTGAATCCAACGCTTTTCTTTAGTGTCAACGATATGCATGTATTCTGCACCAATTGAACCGCAGTAAGTTGCTTCCATGGCTTCAACCATTTCAGACAATGTTGCTTCTGCTTTTCCAATTGCGAGGTTGCCTGTATTGAATACAGTATCGAGATCTGATTTAGTTAAACCGTGAGCAGATAAATCGAGGTCAGGAACTTCTTCGCGTTTCGCAAGACCTAATGGATCGAGTTTAGCTTTTTGATGACCACGGTTACGGTAAGCAGCGATTAATTGTAATACACCAATTTGACGACGCTCATGTTCTGTACTTACAGTGCTTTGAACAACAGGTTGAACTCGGCTTGCATTACGACCCAGAAGGAGGAATTGCTCGCGCACACTGCCGTGTGGTTGATCACCTTTAGGGTATTTATCGAAATATTCACGCCAATCCTCTGACACTGAGGTTGGAGAAGTTAGGTACTGTTCGTATAGCTCTTCAATATACGCTGCACTATCAGCGGAAAGTTCAGTGTCAAGACGCAATGCGTCAGCAACTTCTTGCATTTTTGGACCCATTTCCTATTGCAAAAAATAATACAGGCTGCCTTTTAAGCACACCCATGATTCATAGTGCCAAATTGGTAACACGACACTACTACCCAAGGTAATCCAACCTTGAGACATTATTACTACACATCAGGAGTATTTCCCTTTGATGTAACAAATGAGCCATGCACCTTCAATTCAAGACACATAACTCATTTTTCATACTCGATGAAATCGAGCAATTTTTTGCAAATCATTTTAGAAAAATTAACTAAATTTTTAACTTTTCTAAATTGACTTTTTCAATGAAATCTGTACAAATCTTGAAGGCTTTCTTTAACGATAAGCTCAAGAATCTGCTTATTTTTTGATTCCAGTTGTGGCAGAAATCCTAACATGTTCTCAAGCTTGGATTGATTTTTTTGACACATACCATCTATAAAGCAGCGAAATACACATATCAAATTATATTCTAATATACCGCCCTTTTGATAAAAGTTGCACTCCAATCGATCAAAAATAAACATTCTCTACAAATATTGCACAAAGCGCGCTCAGTTTGATTAAAAATAAATCAACCCATTTACCATATCGATTTTGATGATTTTAATTAACAACAAAACCCATAAATATTTAAGGTCAATTTTTTAAAATTCAAGCCTCACTTTATTCAAACAAACATTTTTCAACCAATTTTGATGATTTCGCAAAATAAAAAAGAAGCCCCTCTCGGGGCTCCTTTCTTGCCTAGAAAAAACAGATTAGCCTGCTTGATCTAACAACATGTTACGAATGTGACCAATTGCCTTTGTCGGGTTCAAACCTTTAGGACATACAGATACACAGTTCATGATCCCTTTACAACGGAACAAAGAGAATGGGTCGTCTAAACGAGCCAAACGCTCTTGTGTTGCTGTATCACGAGAGTCAATGATAAAGCGGTATGCATTTAACAATGCTGATGGTCCAAGGAACTTATCAGGGTTCCACCAGAATGATGGGCATGAAGTTGAACAACATGCACAAAGAATACATTCATACAAACCATCTAAGTGTTCACGTTCTGCTTGAGACTGTAAACGCTCTTTCGCTGGTGCTGGCTGATTGTTGATCAAGAACGGTTGAATCTTGTCATATTGATCATAGAACTGGTTCATGTCTACAACCAAGTCTTTTACAACTGGTAAACCAGGTAAAGGACGGATCACAATCTTCTCTGGTAAATCGTTCAGGTTCCACAAGCACGCTAAACCATTTTTACCATTGATGTTCACACCATCCGAACCACAAATACCTTCACGGCAAGAGCGACGGAATGTTAATGATTCATCCTGCACTTTCAACGCAAGTAACGCATCAAGCAACATACGGTGCTTATCGGTTAACTCAAGTTTGAAAGTTTGCATGTACGGCGCTTTATCCTTATCAGGATCATAGCGGTAGATTTCGAATGTACGAGTGCCTCTACTCATCTTTGTTCTCCCGATTAGAATGTACGTGGTTTAGGTTCAATTGCTTCAACCGTTAACGGGCTGAAACGCACTGGCTTATATTCAAGACGGTTGTCTGCTGAATACCATAATGTATGCTTCATCCACTCATCATCACGGCGACCGTAAGAATAAGTTGGGTGATCCGGTGCTAACTCATAGTCAACAACGGTATGCGCACCACGACATTCTTTACGTGCAGCAGCAGAAATCAGAGTCGCCTTCGCTACTTCATACAAGTTTTCAACTTCTAACGCTTCAACACGTGCTGTGTTAAATACGCGAGATTTGTCTTTCAAATGAATGTTACGAACACGTGATTCGATCGCAAGGATTTCTTTTACGCCTTTGTCAAGTAATGCCTGAGTACGGAATACACCCGCGTGATCTTGTACGATGTCACGGATCGCATCAGCAACTTCTTGTGCATTTTCGCCAGCAGTTGATTCGTCTAGTTTACGTACACGTTCTAGAGTATTTACCAATACATCTGTTGGAAGCGGTGCATAATCATCGCCATGATGCTTGGTTACATAATCAATGATGTGCTCGCCCGCTGCTTTACCAAATACTACAAGGTCAAGCAATGAGTTAGTACCTAAACGGTTTGCACCATGTACAGATACGCAAGAACATTCACCAATCGCGTAGAAACCTTTTACAGGCTTCACATAGTCACGCGTACCTTTATAAGAATACTCTTTAGTATCTTTATCATAGTGAGCAGAGAATTCACCCTCTTCCACACCATGCGGCACAACCACTTGACCATGAATATTCGTTGGAATACCACCCATTTGGTAATGGATTGTTGGTACAACTGGAATTGGCTCTTTCGTACAGTCAACGTTTGCGAACTTCTTACCAATCTCAAATACAGATGGAAGACGTTTCATAATCGTTTCAGCACCCAAGTGAGTCATATCAAGTAAGATATAATCCGCTTTAGGACCACAACCACGACCTTCTTTAATTTCCTGGTCCATTGAACGTGATACGAAGTCACGTGGCGCCAAGTCTTTCAAAGTTGGTGCATAACGTTCCATGAATGGTTCGCCGTCTTTGTTACGAAGGATACCACCTTCACCACGACAACCTTCAGTTAACAATACGCCTGCGCCCGCAACACCCGTTGGGTGGAATTGCCAGAATTCCATATCTTGTAATGGAATACCTGCACGAGCAGCCATACCAAGACCGTCACCAGTATTGATATAAGCATTGGTTGATGCACGGTAAACACGACCAGCACCACCTGTAGCGAATAAAGTCGCTTTCGCTTGGAATACAGCGATGTTACCAGTTTCCTGATCGATCGCTGTCACACCAAGAACATCACCCGCTTCGTTACGGATCAAGTCTAATGCAATCCACTCAACGTAGAACTGGGTGCCCATTTTTACGTTGCTTTGATATAAGGTATGTAATAACGCGTGACCTGTACGGTCAGCAGCAGCACACGCACGTGGAACAGCTTTTTCGCCGTAGTTTGCAGAGTGACCACCGAATGGACGCTGATAGATCGTACCGTCTTCGTTACGGTCAAAAGGCATACCCAAGTGTTCAAGCTCGTAAACAACTTTTGGCGCTTCACGGGTCATGAACTCGATTGCATCCTGATCGCCTAACCAGTCAGAACCTTTAACCGTGTCATAGAAGTGATAGTGCCAGTTATCTTCTTGCATGTTACCTAACGACGCACCAATACCACCTTGAGCAGCAACTGTATGCGAACGTGTCGGGAATACTTTGGTCAATACCGCAACTTTTAAACCAGCTTGAGCAAGTTGGTAAGCAGCGCGCATACCAGAACCACCACCACCGACGATAACCGCGTCGAAAGTGAGGTTTTGAATATTTGAATAATCTTCTTTAGGGTTAATTGCGCCCATGATCTCTTCCTATCAATTTGCCCAGAAAATCTGGATACCCCAGATTGCGTACACGATCACTGAAATAATGACAGCAGAAGTCAGTACAAGGCGTAAACCTGAAGCTGAAGGACCCATTTGACGAGTCGTTACATAATCAGTAAAGACTTGCCACATACCAATCCAAGCGTGTGCAACTAGCGATAACACTGCTAATAAAGAAAAAATCTTCATTGGCAAAGTCAGCATAAAGCCAGCCCACTGTTCATAACCAAATCCGCTATTGCAAAGGATCCAGCCTAATAAAACAATAGTGTATGCAGCCAACACCACAGCACTAACACGCTGGATATACCAATCGCGAGAACCTGAACCTGTTAAACCTGTAGCACTTTTCATCAGAACATAATCCATACGAATGCTGCGACAATACCAACCGCAGACAAGATCAATGAAACTGTAGCTGCGATACGACCGCTTTGTAATTCTTCAGCAAAACCGAGGTCAGCAAGCAAGTGCTTGATCCCTGCGATAAGGTGGAAAATTAATCCTGCTACAAATACCCATACGACGAAACGTACAATGATATTTCCGAAAACGACATTTTTAACGTAGTCAAATCCTTCTGGTGAAGATAAAGATTTATCCAAAATCCATAAAAGAACAGCGACTAATAAGAAAACGATTACACCTGATAGACGGTGTAGAATTGATGCAATAGCCACGGGTGAGCGTAAATTTACCGCTAACACCTGACCCATGGACAAATTGACAGGTCTGTTGCTTTTCACAGCGGGCATCCTGTAGGTAGAAACTCCATCCGGAGTTTGTTTGAATTAATTCAAAGGAAAGCTGGCATTGTTAGGCAAGCACAGCACATGCCTAACCTATAAACGACATCGAATTATAAAACGTGAAATATCAAAATACAAACAATCAGCTTTCGCTTTAGTCGAAAAAAACTTTAAATAAGAATCATTCACATGCATAATAACGACCAAAAATCCACCAAGTTCAGCCAAAAAATACTATCTATTTGTTTTGTAATGATAAAATTAAGATACTATTTTTTATAGATACTTTCCAATTTAATAAATTCTTTTCTTATATTTTCTCAAAATAATGCGTTTTTAAGTTTTTATTTGTCCAAATAATCACACTTTACGCATGCTTTAAAATAATACTTCTCATTTATATATTAAATATATTCAATTAATAATCTATTTTTATATTTCAACATTCAAAGCCAATGAGTCATTTTTTATACGATCAATTGCACCAAAATGAATCAAATATTAGTTTACATGTAAAGTTTTTAACCATTTTTTAATGACCAGTAAAGGCTAAACCTAGAGAACTACAGGCTTTTGAAAAGTGATAAGTATTTATTTTATAAGCATCAAAATATAGGCAATCTAAAAATTTACTTACAATTGTACTGATGCTTCATTTTTTTTATGCACCTAAAACTTGATTTGACATATTATACTCGACCGGTGCTGTGATTTTACTCAGTTTTTTCTTCGATACTGAATGACTAATTGACTGTAGCAACGTCATTTTTTATCCCTAAGTATAATTGACAAAATTTTAGTAGCCACTAATCTTATAGCAAATTTTGACACCGTCTGATTCGCACATGACAAGATTAGTATTTCGAGTCAGATAATCATTCACCAGGACAGGAGATCTATTGAATGTCTGCAGCAACTGGCAAAAAAGCCGTATTACAGCTTGATGGCAAAGAAATTGAATTACCAATTTACAGCGGCACATTGGGCCCAGATGTAATTGACGTTAAAGATGTATTAGCATCAGGTCACTTTACTTTCGATCCTGGTTTTATGGCGACAGCGGCTTGCGAATCTAAGATCACATTCATTGATGGTGACAAAGGTGTGTTATTACACCGTGGCTATCCGATTGATCAATTAGCGACTCAAGCAGACTACTTAGAAACTTGCTACTTATTATTAAATGGCGAGCTTCCAAATGCTGAACAAAAAGCAGAATTTGACGCTAAAGTACGTAACCACACGATGGTTCACGATCAAGTAAGCCGTTTCTTCAATGGTTTCCGTCGTGATGCTCACCCGATGGCGATAATGGTTGGTGTTGTTGGTGCGTTATCTGCGTTCTATCACAATGCGTTAGACATCGAAGATGTTAATCACCGTGAAATCACTGCGATTCGCTTAATCGCAAAAATCCCTACGCTTGCAGCGTGGAGCTACAAATACACTGTAGGTCAACCATTCATTTACCCACGTAATGACCTTGGTTATGCAGAAAACTTCTTACACATGATGTTTGCTACGCCTGCTGACCGTGATTACAAAGTAAATCCAGTTCTTGCTCGCGCAATGGATCGTATCTTCACGCTTCATGCTGACCACGAACAAAATGCGTCTACTTCTACAGTTCGTCTTGCTGGTTCTACTGGTGCGAATCCGTATGCATGTATCTCTGCTGGTATCTCAGCACTTTGGGGACCTGCTCACGGTGGTGCAAACGAAGCTGTACTTAAGATGCTTGATGAAATTGGTAGCGTAGAAAACGTTGCTGAATTCATGGAAAAAGTGAAGCGTAAAGAAGTTAAACTCATGGGCTTCGGTCACCGTGTTTACAAAAACTTCGACCCACGTGCGAAAGTCATGAAACAGACTTGTGACGAAGTTCTTGAAGCTTTAGGCATCAACGATCCACAATTGCAACTTGCAATGGAGCTTGAGCGTATTGCGCTTAGCGATCCGTACTTTGTAGAGCGTAAGCTTTACCCGAACGTAGATTTCTACTCAGGTATCATCTTAAAAGCGATTGGTATCCCAACAGAAATGTTTACGGTAATCTTCGCGCTTGCACGTACAGTAGGCTGGATCAGCCACTGGTTAGAAATGCACAGCGGTCCATACAAAATCGGTCGTCCACGTCAGCTTTACACAGGCTCGACTCAACGCGACATCAAACGTTAATTCATATTAGCGTTGATAAAAAAGGATGCTTATGCATCCTTTTTTTGTTTTATCCGTTATGCTTGAGAAAAATAACACCTACATACCCTTATATATGCCCCACTAAAATATTGAAGCAATGAATAAAAAGCCCGCTGTTTTATGCGAAACAACAATCACAGCATACGAAATGAAGATTCCGTCATTTGTGCTATTTTTGGCACTGATCGTACTCAGCTGGTTATTTTTGGTTTATTGCCTCTACGATTTTAGCCTTTACTATTTTTATCAAATTCTTCCCCTCTTTACTCAACTGCTTAATATTGCGTTGATGTTGGGTCTATTGATACCTGTTCTTTATCTTTATAACCAGCTTTATCAAAAATGTTTTAAGCAAACAATTACGCTTAAACTCTATCGGCAAGGTCTCGGTCTGGAAAAATCAGCGCAAACTTCTTTTTATCCTTGGCAAGATTTGATTCATATTCAACTCCGACAACATCATGCCCAGATCCATAGCTTAAACCTACTGACCAAAACAGTACCTTATCGGCAATATTTTTATTTTAATTCATGGATGTGGCCTGCCACTTTAACCCAACAACACAGTGAGTTTTTACAGTTTTGGAAAAAACTGGAATCTCTGGCTAAACAGCAACAATTCCAACGTACCAGCAATGCCAGTATCAACAAGAAAACCCATGTTGACATCATGACCTTGATCGCTGATCCACAGGCACATACTGCATTTCAGCGTAAACAAAAGTGGATTTCCACAGCTTTTATTCTTGGGATTTTAGCAAGTTTCAGTACGTTTATCGCTTTATTACTCTGGCATGAATTTGATGATGGTAGCGTCAAATTACCTGCTCAACAAACACAGTCGATCTCTGGGACAAATTTTGAAACTTTTCAAAATCAGGTCTATATTTTTAAACAAGGCCAAGGCACATTTTTACTTCCCGCTGCGAGTGCCAATCAATTTACAGGCTTAGCTTTAAACAATCTCCCTGATCGTGCCGATGAACTCTATAGTAATGTCGGCAAAACACCGCAACAGGTTTACTGGCAAGATCATGTGCTCACTCAGCTAGATCCAGCCCACACGCATTATTTAGGGAATGATTACACCAAAGATCAACAACACGTTTACTTTCAGAATAAGCCCCTAGCCAATGCAAATGCAGCTAGTTTTACTGCGATATTACATCCACAATTTAATGCACTCGGCTATTTCTATGCAAAAGATGATCGACAGGTCTATTATAAAACACATGCTTTAACCGACTTAAATCCACAACAGAGCACGGCTTTTCCCAACAGCAATGAATATATTCACGATCAGCAATTTGTCTATTTTCAAGATAAAAAGTTGGACAAGCTCAATGCGCAACACACCCAGATTTTTAGTAGCAGCAACCGTTTTAGTCAAAACCTGAGCCTAGCTACGGATGGTCAATCTTTTTATTTAAATGAGCATCCTCTCCCTCATGTGGCTGAACATAAGTTTTGGGGAACCGCCGCTGTCGATGCTTCACACTTACAACTGATTGGCCATCAAAGTAGTGAACCTTACCCAGGAAATTTCAGCTATATTTTTGCAGATCAGCAACACATTTATGTTTATGATGAATTTTATCAAAGCTTAAAAGTGCTCTATCGCTTTCCGCAGCCTGTCCACTTAAAGGTTTTAGCTGATCGCCGTTTTAGTGATGGTAAGCATATTTATACCATTCATGAAAAACTGTACCGCACTAAGGGCCGATCTTCTGGATCGACCTCTCATGGTTTTCGCATCAGTTTAATTCGTGAGTCAGATCAGCAGCACTTAGCCAGATATTTTGCCCGCAACCCAAGCTCATTAAAACTATCTAACCTGTTTCAACTTAACCATACTAGGTAGCACATGGATTAAATCTATTCACCCTCATCAAAGTGAATCTTTACAGCTAAAATCTTTGTTAAATCTCGTCTTCTTCTAATTCTAATGCACGCAATAAGGTGTTACTGATGCCATCTGCACGTAACCATGCCAGCTCATAGCTCGCTTTCGCCAAAGCCAATACACGACGTTCAAACTCATCCCAGATCGGTTTAACCTGAGCATCACCAATCCCAAGACCACTCTCATGAGACAAATGTTTATTCTTCTCACAAATCTTTAAGGCATGATAGAGCTTACGACCTTTACTAGCGCTCTCTAACACCCTGATCCGCTTATTCTGAATAAAGCCTTCAATATGTTGCAAGTTCGCATGTGGCAATAAAGGCACAAGAATTTGATCGAGCTGTGCATCTAAACGCTTCCACACCATCAAACGTTGCTCGGCAGTATAGGTATTCCACTGAATCACCTCGTGATTAAAGCGACGACAACCACGACAGACCAGATCACCAAATACCGTTGAACAGCGCCCTGCACATGGGGTCAATGATGGAATTCGACGATCATTACTCAAAACCAACTCCTATAAAACCATATTTATTTTATGGTTTTCTCGCTTATTTTCAGATTTCGCGCTAAGATATGCGCCTTATTTTCCTATCTTAATACATTTGGAGTTATCCATGAACGCTACTGTAGAACAGCTTGCACCTGTAGAACAGCAAGCGACCAATAATTGGGTTGTTGCAGCACTATATCAATTTAAAGAAGTTTCAGATGCAGCTGATCTGCAACAACGTCTTTTGGATTTAGTGAATAGCATCAATTTATGTGGAACTCTGATTGTCGCTTCTGAAGGAATTAACGGTACGGTTGCGGGTGACCGTGCTGCCATTGATACGCTTCATCAATTCCTTTTGAACGAAGGTTTTAACGCAATGGAATATAAAGAGTCTGAAAGCTCTGACAAACCATTCCGTAAAATGAAAATCAAGCTCAAAAAAGAAATTGTAACTTTAGGTGTAGAAGTGAAGCCACGTGATTTGGTTGGCCACTATCTTGATCCTAAAGAATGGAACGAGCTAATTAGCCGTGATGATGTGATTCTGATTGATACCCGTAATGACTATGAATATAAAGCGGGTACCTTCAAGGGTGCGATTGATCCTAAAACAGAAACTTTCCGTGAATTTCCTGAATACGTAAAACAGAACCTTGAACAGCATAAAGACAAGAAAATTGCGATGTTCTGTACTGGCGGTATCCGTTGTGAAAAATCGACCTCTCTCCTTCTTCAAGAAGGTTTTAATGAAGTCTATCACCTGAAAGGCGGTATTCTTAAATACCTAGAAGAAACTCCTGCTGAAGAAAGTATGTGGGAAGGTGAATGCTTCGTTTTTGACGGGCGCACTGCGGTTACTCACGGCGTTGAAGAAGGTGAAAATATCAAGTGTCACGCGTGTGGCTGGCCACTCACTAAAGTTGAAGCTGAGCTTCCAAGCTATGAACATGGCGTGTCTTGTGTTTACTGTATTGATAAAACCTCAGACAAGCAAAAAGCAGGCTTCCGTATGCGCCAGTCACAAATTGCGGCTGCTAAACGCAAACGTCTGTAAAACGCCAAACAAACTGTATTCAAGCCATAGTTAAACTATGGCTTTTTTATGACAATGATAAAATGATGTAACGATTCGCTGCTTGAGCATTACAACAAGCACAACTATGCTAAAAACAACAATCAAATGAATCATATAAGGGCGTTATGGGACTGGAACAATGGGTTCTATCTATCATGGAGAAACTGGGATATTTAGGTATCGCATTTTTAATGTTTCTGGATAACGTTTTCCCGCCTATTCCTTCAGAAATTATTATGCCCTCAGCGGGCTACACAGCATCGAAAGGTGAACTCACTCTCATCGGTGTGATTATGGCAGGCAGTGCCGGTTCTATTCTCGCAGCGATGCTGTTGTATTGGATAGGACGGAAGGTTCCTCAGCAACGTTTGTTTAATCTAACCGAACGCTACGGCAAGTATTTACGTATTCAAGTGTCTGATTTAGAAAAAGCACTAGACTGGTTCAACAAGCATGGGCATCGTATTGTCTTTTTTGGCAGAATGATTCCTGCGGTACGATCTTTGATTAGTATCCCTGCTGGCATGAGTAAAATGCCTTTTGCAAAGTTTATGTTTTATAGCATTGCAGGCACCTTAATCTGGACCAGCTTTCTGGCTTATTTAGGTTTTCATTTTAGTCAGAATCAGGCATTGATGAGCCTGATAATGCAACGTATCAGCACCATCATTTTAGTGATCGTTATTCTATATCTCTTGTGGTGGGCGATTAAGAAATTTTATCTCAACAAATCCAATCAATAACCCAAACCCTACGGTATTCAATCGACAATTCTCAAGATCACTAATTTAAAGTAGCCAACCATAACTGGCTTTGCTGCATCTGATCTCTTAGCCAATCTCTCAACAATAGCTTTCGAACATCCTCTTCAAACGGTTGTGCCGATAAAAGATAGTAAGATGAACCATCGGCATAGCCAGAGGCCACCTGTTGCAGCAAATGATATTTAAGTTCTCTTTCAACCATATAAGCCGAAACAACAGTTGTTCCCAACCCTGCCAGACAAGCTTCAATACATAAATAAAAATGCTCAAGAGAAACAGCTTTCATCTCCTTGAGTTGCGCTTGATGATGACGCTTAAATTGTTGCCACAATTGAGGCCTAGACTTGGAAATAAATACCTGATTTCCCGTAGACTGTGCATGCTGAGCTTTTACATAGAGCATTTGCTCATCTGCAATTTTTTCGCTGTAGACCGCAGTGCCCCAATCAAAATCATCTCTCCGTAGAGCCAAGTCAATATTTTGCGCCCTGAAATCGACCTCTCCTCCCGCAGTTAACAGACTGACCTCAAACTCAGGATAAAGCTGTTTAAATTGCGCTAAACGAGGAATCAGCCATTTCATTGCAATCGTTGGCTCGCAAGACAACACTAGATTCTTTTTTATGTCCGTCTGTTGTTGTAATTGTAATAAGCATTGATCAAGCTGCTGGAACACTTGCTGGCAACAATCAAATAAAATCTCACCTTGTTGGGTTAATCGTAATTTTCGTGCTTCCCGAATAAATAAAGCAAAACCGAGCATCTCTTCCAGACTTTTAAGCTGCTTACTCACTGCACCTTGTGTCACAAATAAGCGTTCTGCGGCAATCGTCATGCTTTCATAACGAGCAACATAATAAAAAAACTTAAGAGAATTCAAAGATAAACGCTCAATCATTCCAAAAACTCATGCATAGACAGGAATTAATTTCGTTTTTAAATATAACAAGAATATGAAAAATATAGAAATTGTTAAAATGATTAGCTTAGGAATAGATGAGTGAATGAAATAATTACGGTAGGCCTGGTCACCTTATTAGCCGTTATTAGTCCAGGTGCAGATTTTGCCCTCGTGAGCCGAAATAGTTATCTTTATGGTCGATCTTTGGGGCTCTGCACTGCTTATGGTATTGCTTGTGGTGTCTGGGTACATGTTGCATATAGCGTAATTGGATTAACGTTTTTACAGCATCACATTCCCAGCTTAATTCATATCATCCAATATATTGGAGCGACCTACCTGATTTATATTGGCTATAAGATATTCACTCAAGCGCCAGTTAGATTGAATGAAAAAAATATTGATCTGACCCGCTGGCAAGCATTTAAACATGGCTTTTTCACCAATAGTCTAAATCCTAAAACCACATTATTTGTCATGAGTATTTATTCTCAACTCATCGACACCGAAAATAGTAATATAACACTTCTCGGCTATGGGCTTTTTATTTCTGCAAGTCACCTCGCATGGTTTTGCATCATTGCCATTTTTTGTGCTACCCCAATGATTCGAAATAAGATTTTATCCAAGCAAATAATCATTAATCGTGTGATTGGTGCTGTACTCAGTGGTTTAGGGCTTAGTTTATTTTTTGCCACATTTTAAGGTTTAAAATAATAATCATTGTAATATAAATACCCTGATCTGATTTTAATCATAAAAATCCACCGATAAAAAAACGTCCTCTAGGGACGTTTTCATATTTATTTTTTCTAGGGCAACTTTTTTAAGCTGCTCCAGATGTAGCATTACGCTGGCGTATGATACATCAAATAGAGTTCATTCAAGTTTTCAGGAATTTCTTCTGCCAATTCATCCATTAGCTGACCATTACGGCGGAAAGATTCCATTTGTGGATCTTCTTCATCAATTCCGCTAAAGACCATGATCGGTAGGGTTAAGTCAATCAACTGTTCTTCAAACTCAGGCGCAAACCATGCATCTTCATTGAGGAACATTGCATCCACAAAACCAACACTCCAATCGCCTAAGCTAGACTCAACATCAGCTTCTTCGATTTCAAATGGAAACTCGATTCCATTTTCATTGGCTAAATCCTGACGAATAGATTCCAACCAAAGCTTCACCTGCTCAAGTACTTCAGCAGGAAGTTTTTTCTGGTTACCTTCGAAAAGTTCATCTAACCAACGATCAAATTGTGGACCAACGGCAATTGCACACAAAAAGCCATGAGTCGCTGCAAAATCTAGACCGTATTCGTTTTGATCACCGTCAAGATAATTACTCAATAAGTCTAAATCTAACGTGCTCATTCTTTGTTTAATCCAATTTTAAAAATACATCGGCAACAGCATAACATTTTCGGGCGTGAAGTCTTAGCAATTTCGCTTAGTCTTCGTCGTCAAGGTCATCATCGTCGAAATCATAGTCAAAATCTTTTAATTCTCGTTCTAAACGACGTTGAGCTAAAAGGTCATCAATTAAACGGCGCTTTTCTAATGATTCTTTAGCGCTGATTTTTCCTGATGACTCATCAAAACCAACATCATCTTCACCGTAGTTATCATCATCTAGTTCAAAATCTGTAGAAGACACTAAGTACCTCTAATGAAAAAATGTTAATGGGTCTAGCCGCTATTTATCGGTCTTGGCCCACCTTGTCAAGTTTTATTTGTTTTTTTTACCATAAAACCGTGTTTTGTAGTTTTTTTCGGCAGTTTTTTTGTGTATTTATAATCCAGAGACATTAACAATGAAAAAAGTTCTTTAAACAGGAATTACGCTTGAAAAATTATGACTTAACCCCATATTCAATGAACAAACGTGAAATCAAATCTATTTTTTATTTAGAGCAAACGGATCAAATCCAAAACATTCATCGTGAATTGTGCTATCATGCACGGTTTTTCACCGCCACAGATTCAACAAAAGAGTAAGCAAAGATGAGCGATATGAATTCCCCTACTTCGCAAGTAGCGGCTCTGATTAGCCGAGGCAAAGAGCAAGGTTATTTAACTTACGCTGAGGTTAACGATCATCTACCAGACTCAATTACGGAAAGTGAGCAGATTGAAGACATCATCCAGATGCTTCAAGACGTTGGTATTCCAGTGCATGAACGTGCGCCAGAAACTGATGACACCATGTTTGGTGAATCAACTGAAGCTGCTGACGAAGTTGCCGAAGAAGAAGCTGCTGCCGTATTAGCATCGGTTGAAAGTGAGCCTGGTCGTACCACTGACCCTGTACGTATGTATATGCGTGAAATGGGTACAGTTGAACTTCTTACACGTGAAGGCGAAATTAGCATTGCAAAACGCATCGAAGAAGGTATTCGTGACGTTTTACATTCGATTGCTTACTGGCCAAATGCTGTTGAAGTTGTTTTACAAGAATATAATGATTTTTTAACTGGCGAACGTCGTCTTGCCGATATTCTTTCTGGCTATTTAGATCCGGAAACTGACGAAGAAATTCCAGAAGTTCTGGAAGAAGCTGAGATTGAAGAAGAAGATGAAGAGAAAGATTCTTCTAAAGCCAAAGACGTCAAACTTGATGATGATGACGAAGAAGAAGAATCTGAAGGTGATGATGACTCTGAAGGTGATTCAGGTCCAGACCCAGAAGTTGCTAAAGTTCGTTTCTCAGAATTAGAAGCGGCTTGGAACGAAACAAAAACAGTTGTGGCAAAACACGGTCGTAACAGTGAAGAAGCGAAAGCGGCACTCGAAGCGCTTGCTGCTGTGTTCATGATGTTCAAATTTACGCCACGTCTGTTTGAAATCATTTCAGAAATGATTCGTGGTACACATGAACAAATCCGTTCAAATGAACGTGAAATCATGCGTTATGCAGTGCGTCGTGGTCGTATGGACCGTAACCAGTTCCGTACCACCTTCCCAGAGCAAGAATCAAATCCTGCATGGTTAGACGAACAGATTGCAAAAGCACCTGCTGAAACCAAAGCACATTTGGAAAAAGTACGTCCAGACGTATTGGCATTCCAGCAAAAGATTGCCGATATCGAGAAAGACCTTGGCTTAAACGTTAAAGACATCAAAGAGATTTCTAAACGTATGGCTGTGGGCGAAGCGAAAGCACGCCGTGCCAAAAAAGAAATGGTTGAGGCCAACTTGCGTTTGGTAATTTCGATTGCGAAAAAATACACCAACCGTGGCTTACAGTTCCTCGATCTTATTCAGGAAGGTAACATCGGTTTGATGAAAGCCGTAGACAAGTTTGAATATCGTCGTGGTTATAAATTCTCGACTTATGCAACTTGGTGGATTCGTCAGGCGATTACCCGTTCGATTGCGGATCAGGCACGTACCATTCGTATTCCAGTACACATGATTGAAACGATCAACAAGATTAACCGTGTGTCACGTCAGCTACTTCAAGAAATGGGCCGTGAGCCTACACCTGAAGAATTAGGTGAACGTCTGGAAATGGACGAAGTTAAGGTTCGTAAAGTACTTAAAATCGCAAAAGAACCGATTTCGATGGAAACACCGATCGGTGATGATGAAGATTCGCATCTTGGTGACTTCATTGAGGACTCAAACATCACTTCTCCAGTAGATGCTGCGACCTCGGAAGGCTTGAAAGAAGCGACGCGTGAAGTGCTTGAAAACCTGACTGAACGTGAAGCAAAAGTATTGAAAATGCGTTTTGGTATCGACATGCCAACCGATCATACTTTAGAAGAAGTAGGTAAACAGTTTGACGTTACACGTGAACGTATTCGTCAGATTGAAGCGAAAGCATTACGTAAGCTTCGTCATCCTTCTCGTTCTGAACACTTACGTTCATTCCTGGAAAACGACTAATCTTTGGGACATCTTGAGTGAGGGTTAAAGCCCTTGCTCAAGACTTGAAGTTCAATACTTCATCCCCATCTATGTATTAGATCAAAAGCGCCTGCACTGATGCAGGCGTTTCAAATTAAGAGGTTGCTCATGTTAGACCGCACTCCTTCTCGTGAATTACAAGAACATCTTTGGGTCTTCCCAATGGACTATCCAATCAAATTGATTGGTAATGCAGGGGATGAACTTCGAGTCGCTGTTGTTGATATTTTGCAGAAGCACTTCCCTGAATTTGATGGCAACTCAGTAAAAGTTCAGCCTTCACGTACAGGTAAATACCACTCTTTAACAGCCCAATTACGCTTTGAAGAGCTGGAACAAGTTCATGCGTTATATGCTGATCTTGCAGCCTGTCCTTTAATCAAGACAGCGCTTTAATAGAGAAATCCAAAATACGAAAGTGTTTTGGATTTTTTTTGCGTAAAAATAATATCCTTCCTGTTGATAAATCGCTATTTATCTTCTCAAAATCATTACATAATTACGCCACTAACCCATTAAAAGTTGCAAAGGAAATTCTGTTGTAATGAGTGCTGTAAAACCAAGCTTAATTATTCGTTGTTTCAATGATCTACAAGATTACACGACTCGTTTTGAAGCCATGAAGGACTTCACAACCCATCGTGATGAAAACACCCCTGATGAAGTCTGGTTATTACAACATCAGGATGTTTTGACCCAAGGTCAAGCAGGTAAAGCCGAACACATCCTCATGCACAGTAATCTGCCAATTGTTCATACAGATCGTGGTGGTCAAGTCACTTGGCATGGCAAAGGCCAACTGGTTGCTTATTTCCTATTAGATCTCAATCGCTTGAAATGGCATGTCCGTACTTTGGTGAGCTTTGCCGAGCAAGCCATGATTGACTTGCTCAAACAGTACAATATCGATGCCTACGCCAAACCAGATGCCCCTGGGGTGTATGTGGATGGACGAAAAATCGGTTCATTAGGCTTTAAGATTCGTCGTGGTCGTAGCTATCATGGTCTTGCGCTCAATATTGATTGTGACTTAACAGGCTTTCAAACCATTAACCCATGTGGCTATGCAGGTTTAGAAATGGTGCGCCTGCAAGACTTACTTGAAGATTATCCAAGCTTTGAACAGCTCTGTGATACTTTCATTGCTTATTTAAAAAATACCGATTTGTTTAATGACCTTGTAGTCAAATCTGAATAATTTACTTTTCAATCCCGACAAAATAAATTAGAGTAAAAGCTCTAAATTAGCTTTTGCATAATTTTAATAAGGGATGAGCAAGTGATTTCAACCAAAGCAGTGAAGCCCACTTTGCAATTTGCCTATGTCAAACTCATGATGGATGTCGTGGGTCGTGGCCTCGTGATGGCAAGCCAAGTGGATCGTGAAGTACAAGAGGAAGTGTCCAAGTTTCCTGTTGGTTTTATCCTTTCAATGAATGTTTTTCCAAATGGGCCTGCATTCATTGCTCGAGTGACCGAAGAAAGACAATTAGAGCTTCTGCCAAACTACAAAGGCAAGCCAGATTTAACCATTACTTTCAAACATCTGACCCATGCCTTTCTGGTATTTTCATTTCAGGAAAGTACAGCTCAAGCCTTTGCCAATGACCGTATGATCGCTGATGGTGATGTCTCCAGCGCCATTCGTCTAGTGCGTTGCCTGAATAAAATGGAAGCCTTGATCCTACCAAAATTGATCGCTTCACTTGCTGTAAAACGCTACCCTGCTGAATTGACATTAAAAGAAAAATTCGCAGGTGCAAAAAATATTTATCTTAAAGTCGCAAAATCATATCTGAAACGGAGCGCATAACATGGCTAAGCCTTATTACGAGTTTTTCTGTCCTGTAAAAGTCATTGCTGGTAACGCTGCGTTAGAGCACATCCCTTTTGAATTAGCGACTTTAGGCGCAAAACGCCCAATGATCATTACCGATAAAGGCGTACGTGCCAATGGTTTACTCAGCCCAATCGAAGCTGCTTTCAGCACAACTGATGCAGTCATTGGTGCGATTTTTGATGATGTGCCACCCGATTCAAGTCTGGAAGTGGTTCGCCTAGCTGCTGAACTATATCGCAAGCAAAAATGTGATGCGATCATTGCGATTGGTGGAGGTTCAGTCATTGATACCTCTAAAGCAACCAACATCTTGGTGTCTGAAGGTGGCGATGACCTATTGCAATATTCAGGTGCGCACAATCTACCAAAACCACTAAAACCATTCTTCGTGATTCCAACCACTTCTGGTACAGGTTCAGAAGTGACCATGGTGGCTGTGGTTTCTGATACGCAACGCAATGTAAAACTGGCTTTTGCCTCTTACTATTTGATGCCACATGCTGCGATTCTGGATCCACGCATGACCCAAACCTTGCCACCGCATTTGACAGCTATGACAGGTATGGATGCACTGACGCACTGTGTCGAAGCCTATACCTGTTTGGCAGCCAATCCGCTTAGTGATGCCTATGCAAGCGCAGGGATTAAAAAGATCAGCGAAAACCTGTTTAAAGTTTTAGACAATCCTAGTGATGCACAAGGTCGTCTAGAACTTGCTCAAGCATCAACAATGGCTGGGATCGCTTTCTCAAACTCAATGGTTGGCTTAGTCCATTCACTGGGTCATGCGCTTGGTGCCGTTGCTCATCTGCCGCATGGATTGTGCATGAACCTATTCTTGCCATACGTGCTCGAATATAACAAAGAGATCAATGGCGACAAGATTGGCGAATTACTGCTTCCACTTGCAGGTGCGGATATTTACGCACAAACACCTGCAAATCTCCGTGCAGATAAAGCCATTGCCACAGTGCTTGCCATGCGTGACCGCTTATTTAGTCTAACCAAGTTACCACGTACCTTACGTGAAACTGGTAAAGTCACCGAAGCACAACTGGATGAAGTGGCTGAAAAGGCATTGAATGATGGCTCAATCATTTACAATCCAAAAGAAGCAAACCTGCAGGATATTCGTGCAATCCTGCAAAAAGCATGGTAATACATTGAATTAAATAATTTTAATTGGAATAAAGCCTCAATTTTGAGGCTTTATTTTATTTCAGTGAATCTTTATTCATCTTTTTGTTTACCCTTTTGGCAAAAAAGTTGCTAAAAAAAGTGTAAAAGTACTGCCAATTTATAGCGTTTTACGATAGATTGGCGCACTTCGTTTTTTCTGTAGGGGGGATCATTTCGTCTCAAATGATCCTTAAACCATAGCTGATCCTTGATCAACGATTATGAGGATAACGCCGTTGACAAATATCTCTGGGACTCCATCGGTAGCTAAGCTGCAAAAGACACTCGGTCTTTGGCACATTATCATTATTGGTTTAGCTTACATCCAACCCATGACTTTGTTTGACACTTTCGGATTGGTTTCGGAAGAAAGTCATCACCATGTTCCGACCTCCTATATTGTTGCCCTGATTGCAATCTTATTTACTTCAATCAGTTATGGTCACATGATTCGTCGATACCCATCATCAGGATCGGCTTATACCTATGCACAAAAATCAATTCATCCCAATGTAGGTTTCATGGTGGGTTGGTCATCTTGGCTGGATTATTTACTTTCGCCGATGGTCAATATTATCTTGGCGGTAATTTATCTAGAAGCCTTGTTCCCAACGGTGAATCATTGGGTCTGGGTAGTTGTGCTCACGGCATTTATGACAGGGATCAACTTACGTGGTGCCCGTTTTGTCGCCAACTTTAATAGCTGGATTGTACTGGTACAGTTGATTGTGATTGCGACATTTACCTATCTGGTTTATGACAAACTGCAAATGGGGATCAATGCGGATGGTGCGATTACGGCTGAAACCCGCTATCAGTTATGGAGTATGGAACCATTCTGGAATGAACTGACGTCGGTTGGTGCATTAATTACAGGTGCAACCCTACTCTGCTTCTCATTTACAGGTTTTGACTCTCTCAGCTCTTTGGCAGAAGAAACCAAAGATACAGAAAAAACCTTACCGAAAGCGATTTTCCTGACTGCATTATTTGCTGGTGTTATTTTCATTATTAGCACCTACTTTATGCAGATTTACTTCCCGAATGATCCTAAGTCGTATTTCACCAATATTGCTGAAACTCAACCTGAGATTCTGCTTTTGGTCGGCGGTTCATTATTCCAGTCTTACGTACTTGCTTTTGCAATTGTAACGGTCATGGCATCAGGGATTTCTGCACATGCAGGCGTTTCTCGCTTAATGTACGTGATGGGTCGAGACGGCGTGATCAACAAGAAGATTTTCGGTCATATTAGCCCGAAGACTTTTACACCGTCGTATAACATTATCATTGTCGGTTTAGTCGCATTGACTGCGGGCTTTATGGATCTGGATATTGTTATTTCAATGATTAGCTTTGGTGCACTGACAGCATTTACCTTTGTAAACCTGTCTGTTATTTCTCGATATGCATTACGAGATGGCCGAACTAAAAACCTGAAAGACATTATCAGCTTTGTAATTATTCCTTTGCTCGGCTTTATCAGCATCTTTGCAATGTGGCTTGAAATTGAAGAGTCGGCATTGAAGTTCGGTTTATGGTGGGCAATGTTTGGTATTTTATACTTGGGTTATAAAACCAAAGGCTTTAAATACAACGCACCACAACATAATGAATTTGATGACAAGCACTAATCTTCATCCGATTTAAAATAAAAAAGGCGTTGAATGCGCCTTTTTTATTATCTTTCATTTTAGCCATGCAACTTTTCAACAATTGCTTTCACACGTTGAGCGTAAAGCTTCGCAGTCTCTAAATCACCTGTGGGAATTTCATCGGTACTCGCATCTGACGGTGACTGAACCAACAGACCAACTGAACCACCCAAATTATTGATATCTTCACGTTTAGCCGCTTTGGTATTGGCTGGCAACAAGCCCAAGCTCACCCAAATTCCACCGTGCTGTGACGCCAAGGTTTGCAACTGGATTAAGGTAACTTGCTTATCACCATTTAAACTCGCACTGTTGGTAAAGCCAGCAAATACCTTATCTTGCCAGCCGCGGGTAAACCAGATTTTAGAAGAAGCATCAGCAAATTTCTTAAACTGCCACGGCGTTGCTGCCATATAAGTTGGTGCACCAAAAACAATACCTTGTGCGTCATTAAGCGTTTGCCAGTCCTGCTCAGTAATCTCACCATTCTGATCAATTTCAATCAGAGAGGCGTCAATTGCACCCGCAAAGGTTTCAGCAATCACTTTGGTATGACCATAGCCAGAGAAATATACAACCGCAATTTTTGTCATGGATTTATCCAGAATTTTTAAAAAGTTCGATTTAATGATATATTTTAGAAACTAGGTGTCAATTAGTTACCATTTGGTAACTAGGGATAGTCAGTTGAAAAAATTAAGGGTTTTAAAATGAATCAGGCATTAAAATATGATATTTATCAACAACATTGTCCTGCACGTTTATTTTTTGAAAAAATTGCAGATAAATGGGTTTTAATGATTATCAATGTGCTTGCCCGAGAGACTCAGCACTTCAATTTACTGAAAAAAAGTATTCAAGGTATTTCACCGAAAGTATTGTCTCAAAAGCTCAAAATGCTTGAACGTGATGGCTTTATTCAACGACAAGTCCAGAATACCGCACCGATTCGGGTTGATTACTCACTCACTCCACTCGGCTTAGAAGTTGCAGAAATGGCGTATCAATTAAAAGATTGGGCTGAAAGTAATATCGAACAGGTCATCTACGCTCAACAACATTTTGATTCGATACAAGAACAAGAGATCGAATAACACAATGAGGTACGAATATGTATCCACAACCTTTAATTGCAGTTGCAGATGTTGAGAAAACCAGTCAGTGGTACCAAACAGTACTTGGCTTAGAAAGTGGTCATGGCGGCAAAGAATATGAACAGTTACTGTTTAAACAATGTATGGTGTTGCAGTTGCATCAATGGCAAGCACATGAGCATCCACATATTGGTGATCCCAAGCGACTGATTGGCAACGGCGTTTTATTATGGTTTGAAAGCAATCGATTTGATGAGATTGTACAAAAACTACAAACCCATCAAGTCGAAATTTTGGAAGGCCCTAAATACAATCCCAATGCACATCATCGGGAGATCTGGTTTAGAGATCTCAATGGTTACACGCTGGTGGTTGCAAGCCCTTATGGTGATCTCTAAGCTGCGAACTTAAAGTTGTTTAAAACCTTGTTGTCTCCATGCCTCATAGACAATCACGGCTGTCGCATTGGAAAGATTCAAGCTTCTTGAGTTTTCCGCCATTGGCAAACGAATCCACTGCTCTTGCGGAAACATCAGGCGTACCTGTTCAGGTAAACCACGGGTTTCAGGCCCCATCAATAAGGCAACTGGACGATTCAGATCGACGGTATGTGGCGTCGCACTGCCTTTAGTCGTCAATGGAAAGACATGCTCCACCCCCTTCGCTTTTAAATCAGCAAGGCAAAGCTCGATATTATCCCAAATTTGCATTCTTGCCCATTCGTGGTAGTCCAAACCTGCACGCTTCAACTTTTTATCATCCAGCTCAAAACCCAAAGGTTTGACCAAATGTAGTTGCGCACCAGTATTGGCACATAGACGAATGATATTACCTGTATTCGCTGGAATCTCAGGCTCGTATAGGACGACATGAATCACAAATTTTCTCTACTTTTCATAATCCCTCCTAACCTCCCTTTGGAAAAGGGAGGAACTCCCCCCTCTTTTTTTTTAAAGAGATGAGAAGCGGTTATAGCTCCGCAAGGAGAGATTTTATTGCCATTTTAACTGTTCACGTAGACTCACCACTTCACCAATAATGGTTAAAGTTGGTGCTACGATCTGATGTTCAGATACCTTAGTTGCGATATCCGCCAATGTACCCACCACTACTTTTTGATCAGGTGTGGTGCCTTTTGAAATTAAAGCCACTGGCATAGTTGGACGCTGACCATGTGCAATTAATTGCTCACAAATGCGCTCCAAACCGACTAAACCCATATATAGAACGAGCGTTTGGTTTTCATAGACCAATTCATTCCACGGCAGCTCAGGCGAGCCTTCTTTTAAATGCCCCGTCAAGAAACGTACACTTTGCGCATAATCACGATGGGTGAGTGGAATGCCTGCATACGCCGAACAACCTGAAGCTGCTGTAATACCGGGAACGACCTGAAAAGTCACATTGGCTTCAACCAGTTCCTGAATCTCTTCACCACCACGACCAAAAATAAACGGATCACCACCTTTTAAACGACAAACACGTTTACCTTGCTGCGCATATTCCACCAATAAAGCATTGATTCCATCTTGTGGAACCGAATGATTAGAGCGAGCTTTACCGACATAAATCTTTTCAGCATCGCGGCGGCATAAGTCCAAAATGGGCGCAGATACGAGACGGTCGTAAATCACCACATCCGCTTGTTGCATTAAACGCAATGCTTTTAAAGTCAAAAGCTCAGGATCGCCCGGCCCCGCGCCGACCAAATACACCTCACCTTTCGGTGCCGTCCATTCAGTCAAAGCTTGCTGAATCAGATCATTGGCAACATCAAGATTGTCATTAAAGACCTGCTCTTTCAGTGGGCTGGCGTACAGATTTTCCCAAAAAATACGGCGTTCATCAGGATTGGCAATTTTGGCTTTGACTTGCTTGCGCCATTGACCAGAAAACTCAGCCAATTTGCCCATGCCATGCGGCACAAGGGTTTCGATCTGGGTGCGTAATTGTCTGGATAAAACAGGCGATGCGCCATTGGAAGCGACCGAAATCACCAAGGGCGAACGATCAATAATCGCTGGCACCATGAAACGACAATGTGGAATATCATCCACACTATTCACCAGCAGATTACGCTGTTCACACTGTTCAAATACGCTTTTATTAACGTCAGGCTGGTCTGTTGCCGCAATCACCAAGCGATAAGCTGTTGCCAGAACATTTTCAGAGAAAGGCGATTGAATATATTGCCCTGTCGATTGCTCAATAAGCTGATGTAATTCAGGAATGATATCAGGTGCAATGACATCAACAATTGCACCTGCTTTGACCAACAAGTTTGCTTTGCGGTAGGCAATATGCCCACCACCCACAATCAGACAACGTTGCTGTTGCAACTTTAAAGAGATTGGGAAAATTTCCACGCGACGCCTCTATATTTTCAATCTGATTGAGCTAAAGCAAAAACTATGCACAAAATCGATGCAAAGTTTAGTCGATGTAGCTAACACCGCCCATATATGGACGTAAAACTTCTGGAATCTCGATTGAACCATCAGCACGTTGATAGTTTTCCATCACTGCAAGCAAGGTACGACCGACTGCCAGGCCAGAACCATTTAAAGTATGCACCAATTCGATCTTCTTCTGATCAACACGGTAGCGTGCTTTCATACGACGTGCTTGGAAATCACCCGTATTTGAGCAGCTTGAGATTTCACGATAGGTATTTTGGCTCGGTACCCATACTTCTAGGTCATACGTTTTAACCGCGCCGAAGCCCATGTCACCACCACAGAGTAAAATCTTGCGATACGGTAAGCCGAGTGCCTGTAAAATGCCCTCTGCATGTGCAGTTAAGTCTTCAAGTGCCTGCATAGAGTGCTCTGGTTTTACGATTTGCACCATTTCAACTTTGTCGAATTGGTGTTGACGAATTAAACCACGCGTATCACGGCCATAAGAACCCGCTTCACTACGGAAACATGGCGTATGTGCAGAATATTTCAGTGGCAAACGATCTGCATCGATAATTTCATCACGTACAAAGTTGGTGATTGGTACTTCCGCAGTCGGAATCAGGTAATACTCTTTTTCACCCTGAAGCTTAAATAAGTCTTCTTCAAACTTTGGTAATTGACCTGTACCACGTAGCGTATCAGCGTTAACTAAATACGGTACATAGGCTTCGGTATAACCATTTTTAAGGGTATGTGTATCGAGCATGAACTGAGTCAAAGCACGTTGTAAACGCGCCAAAGGCCCTTTCAATACGCTAAAACGTGAACCTGTCAATTTGGTCGCTGTTTCAAACTCAAGACCACCCATCATTTCACCAAGATCGGTATGGTCTTTGATCTCGAAATCAAATTGACGTGGTGTGCCCCACTTCAAGATTTCAAGGTTATCGCTCTCATCTTTACCAAATGGAACAGACTCATCTGGCAAGTTTGGAATTGCGAGAGATTTTTGCTCAAGTTCAGCTTGTAACTCAGCCAAAGCAACTTCAGCAGCTTTGATTTCATCACCAATGGCAGCCATACGCGCCATAATTTCAGAAGCATCCCCACCCGATTTTTTGATTTGACCAACCTGTTTAGCACCAGCATTACGCTCTGCTTGTAAGTTTTCAGCTTTGGATTGCAAATCTTTACGGCGAGCTTCTAAATCAGCCCATTCTTGCACATTTAACTGAATACCACGTTTTGCCAAAGCAGCATTGACTGCTTCGATATTATTTCTAAGTAATTTTGGGTCGATCATAATCAATCATGAATAGAGGAAAAAACTGGCTATAGTGTAAGGCTTAAACCTAAAAAAATACAGCGCTTGTGCAGCCTCTAGACACGATATGTAGAGGCTGCACTCAAACTAGCCCGCATCTTTTGGCAAGCTCGGCAAGTATTCTGCTTTCACAAACTCTTTGGCAGCATAATATGGCAAGGTCAATTCACTCATTCCCTCAGCATAAGAAGCTAGCTCATACAACGGGTAAACAAAGACAATCCCGTTCACGCCATAGTAATAGTTATCACTAACCTGCAATTGTTCTTTCTTGATGTTATGTTCTTCTAGCCAGTTCTGATTTGCGGCATACAGTTCATCACGCAGCTTGGTATTCATATCAGGTTTAAGCAGTTCACTCACCGTGATATGTTTTTTATTGGTCAGATCAAAGTTCACAAACTCCTGATGTGACATGCCATGTGCTGCTCCTGCTGAATAAGAGTAGCTTTGAATCGCAAATGTCGCCAGATTATAGTTCTGACTTACAAAACGTACATAAGTACTGCTCTCATTCTGTGCCGTCCCATCCGCAGGCGCCTTAACAGGTTGATCCGTCAGGTTTGCAAATGCATTCGGTTCAGCTTTTTTCATGCGATTTACAAAATATTCATCAATCCATTTCTGATTGGTTTCAACCGTTTGCAAGTCATAACTGGTACAGCCATCTTCCAGACAGACTTTTTGCTTTGGAAGTTTGACTGGTACTACTTTTGCATGAATCAATGGAATATCCACTTTTTGTGTCGTCGCTTTCTGCTCTTGTTTAGGTTGACAGCCAGCTAAAACAACAACAGCCAGAATAGGGAGAATTGGAACAAGTTTTGATAATTGTGAAGTATTCATCGTTATGCATGTCTCAGATGTTTTCCTTCACTATACAAAGCCTTGCTATGAGATGAAATTAAGAAATGTATCCAGCTTTTCCATGCATAAAAAAGCCGCAACATGTGCGGCTTTTCTCGGTCTCAATGATTACTGATCAATAATGTCGGTGCCCTTAGGCGGTGTGAAATTAAACACCGAGGCTGGAATCGACTGATTCACTTTAATATTACTGAAACGCACATAAGTCGTTTGACCTAAAGAGTCTTGCAATACCATTAAGTTCGGCGCTTTATTGGCACCAAAACTAATCGTTAAGCTCTGGAATGCACCATCTTCCTGTTTTGGATATAAGGTGTAATACAGTTTGCTACGATCAGGCTGAGTCACACGATAAGACTGCATAATCTGGTTGGTATTGCCCGATAACAACAATGCAGGTGTGTTTGCAATTTGGTCATCCAGACTTTGACGTACAGCTTGCTGTAAATCAGGATCGTAAATCCACACCACTTTACCTGTGGTCACAATGGTTTGTTTGGCAGGACTTGTGGTTTCCCAATAAAACTTTCCTGGGCGTTCAACTTTCATCGTTCCTTTAAAGGTCTGATTCATATGCTGAGCGGTCAAGCCTTTTTTCTGTGTGGCTTTATTACCGTTGCTGTTTGCAACTTTTGTATTTTGTTCAAAATCTGCGGTGAAACGTTGCAAGCCAGATAACTGTTGAACCAGACTGTTTGTTGCTTGCTGAGCTGATGCCGCGACAGGTGCAGCAAATACCTGACTACTCACAACAGGAGCAAGTGTGATTGCACTTAACGTTGCAGCATAAGCCATTTTTTTTACGAAATTCATAAAAAGAACCTTCTATCAGATTTCTACTGTTATGCCGACATCTTACTGTTTTTGATCATTAAAAAAATGAAGAAAAGCACGGGTTTTGTGTAGTTCGTGTCGCAAAGTTCTGCATTATGTATGAAGTTGCGACCTTTATGTAGAGATTGTAAGGATCAAAAAGCAACTTTTTTACTTATTTTCTTGTTTCAGCCCCCAGCCTAACTGAACTTTAATATTTCCCATAAATCGCCCATAAAAAAACCCGCTAAAAGCGGGTTCTTCTGAACTATTAAAACTTAAGCTTCAACAGTTACATAGCGACGGCCAAATTGACCTTTCACTTCAAATTTTACTACGCCGTCAGCAGTAGCAAATAAAGTATGGTCACGGCCCATACCAACATTTGCACCAGCGTGGAACTCAGTACCACGTTGACGAACGATGATGTTACCAGCAGTTACAGTTTGACCACCGTAAACTTTAACACCCAACATCTTAGGATTCGAATCACGACCGTTCTTCGTCGATCCACCGGCTTTTTTAGTTGCCATGTCTATTTACTCCTCGTGTTAGCCTGCGATACCAGTAATTTTCAACTCGGTAAACCATTGACGGTGACCTTGTTGCTTACGGTAGTGTTTACGACGACGCATTTTGATGATGCGGATTTTGTCGTGACGACCATGGCCAACTACTTCTGCAGTTACTTTTGCGCCAGCTACAACTGGAGCACCGATTTGAATGTTGTCACCGTTAACAACCATTAATACGTCATCAAACGTAATAGTCGCGCCAGTTTCAGCTTTCAATAATTCTACTTTAAGGGTTTCACCCTCAACAACACGGTGCTGTTTACCACCGCTTTGGATTACTGCGTACATAATGTACTCCAACTTGCCCGTGTCGTCGTGCCGATAAAGGGACATATCGATCTTAAGACGAACGCCACTGGGGTTATACAAGGGGACAAATTTTAAGTGAAAATTGCTCAAACAACAAGTTATTTTGCATAAATGCCCACATATTGATAACTTGCTTGGATTTTTAAGTAAAATCAATTAGATTGATGGCGGACTTTTTTGATTGATTCCCGTCAAAATTTGAAATACATTTTTTAAAACAAATTATGACAATAACAAACTGTGTTTTGTACCGTCGTGAGTAAAGTAATGACACTTGGTGGGAACAGCCCTATTTCTGTCTAATTTAAGATCAAAGAGTTCATGATCGTGTTTTAAATAGCGGATTACACAGTCTATATAACAGTTTAGTCATAGATTAATTGCTACACTTGGCAGCATTACCCATCTATACGAGGTTTTTCTTCATATGGTTATCGATTTTAAGCAAGACATTCTCTCCCCTGTTGCGACAGATTTTGCTGCGATGGATCACCTGATCAATGAAGGAATTAGCTCTAAAGTCGGATTGGTCATGTCAGTCAGTAAACATGTTGTTGAAGCTGGCGGCAAACGCATGCGTCCAATTATGTGTTTACTTGCAGCTCGCGCCTGTGGTTTAGCCAATATGCAACAAGCACAGCATCTGGCTGCGGTAATCGAAATGCTACATACCGCAACTTTAGTGCATGATGATGTGGTAGATGAGTCAAGCCTGCGCCGTGGCCGCCCAACTGCTAACGCGACCTGGAATAATCAGACTGCCGTTTTAGTGGGTGATTTCCTGATTGCACGTGCGTTTGATCTACTGGTCGATCTCAACAACATTACCCTACTCAAAGATTTCTCAACAGGTACTTGCGAAATTGCTGAAGGTGAAGTGCTACAACTTCAATCCCAGCATCAACCAGAGACCACTGAAGAAACTTATTTAAGAATTATTCACGGAAAAACATCACGTTTGTTCGAACTTGCGACCGAAGGTGCAGCAATTTTGGCAGGTACTGAAGAATACCGTGAACCATTACGCCGCTTCGCAGGTCATTTTGGCAATGCCTTTCAAATCATCGATGATATTCTGGATTACACCTCTGATGCAGAAACATTAGGTAAAAATATCGGTGATGATTTAATGGAAGGTAAACCGACTTTACCGTTAATTTCAGCATTAGCTCATTCAACAGGTGATGATCATGCGATTATTCGTCGCAGTATCGCAACGGGTGGTGTTGAGCAACTGGACAAAGTGATTGAGATTGTTCATCACTCTGGTGGCCTGGAATATTGTCAAAAACGTGCTCAGCAAGAAACAGATGCTGCTTTAGAGGCATTGAAGGCGCTACCTGATAATGAATATCGCCAAGCACTGATCAATTTGACGCTCATGGCTTTACATCGACTACAATAATTTTCTGACTGCTTATGCATTTAACTTTATCTGATCTTTTTTTAAAAATGCAGGAACAGCTTGACCAACCTCAAGCGGTTCTTGACGAAAATCTCCTGATTGAACTGGTCAATCGTATCCGCCCAGAAAATCCCAATGATGCGGATGAAGTCAAACAACGTATTCATGCACTGATCAAAATATTATTACTCACTCCGACTTCAGCAATTCTGCTACAAAACTTTTTACTCAAACTGATTAGCCAGTACAAACAGATCAGTTTATATGCCGATAGCGGCATTCTTTCACTTGATGGTTTCTGGAATCAGTTAGGTCAACGTTTAGGCGCGCATTTCCTTCCCTTAGTTGAAGATGGACAACAACTCAAAACCTTGGTGGGTAAAGTCTTCCATCAGGAAAATGATAGTGAATGGCTTGACCTGATCAATGATCAGGACTGGATTACTTTATTTAATCTACTGGCGGAAAGTCAAAGCAATACCATTGCAAAGCAAATTTCCAAAAATGAGCTGATCAAAGCCATTACTGTTTTGTCTTATCGAATTAGTGGAATTGGCCTATATCCTGAGTTTATTAATGCTCAGCCCGATATTATCGAATATGAATCGCCTTTTCTGGTACAAAACCGCGATATCATTGAGTTTATTGAAAAATATAAAAAACAGATCGAAGATCAGGATGCAGTTGTGGTTTTACCGCCACCCGATGCATCACAAGCCTTTGTCATGCTGGACCAATGTCGTGAGGTGGTGTTAAAAATACGTCGTGCGACCAAGCGAATTGGGGTCAGTATCAGTTTGACCTATCTCCTGTCCTTACTTGAACAGTCGCTCGATCGGATTGAACTTCTGCTGACCCTGTTGGCCAGCAAAACTGAAGCACGTTATACCGCACTTGGCGAATTGATTATCGATTTGACCAAAGCCCACTATGAAGGCAAAAGTGTCCGTCATTTATTAAGCTCTACCAGTGAACTCATTGCCTTACAGGTAACTGAAAATGCTAGTAAAACCGGTGAGCATTATGTAAGTACGGACAAAGCAGGTTTCTTTGGCATGTACAAAGCAGCGGCTGGGGCTGGCGTGATTATCGCCACGATGGCAACGCTTAAAATTTTGACTGCTCGCTTGGTTCTTGCACCTTTAATGCAAGCCTTCCTGTTCAGTATGAATTACTCACTGGGCTTTTTACTGATTCATGTGTTGCACTTTACGGTTGCAACCAAACAGCCAGCCATGACGGCTGCCGCACTTGCCACCACGGTACAGCAACAAAAAGGCAGTAAAACCGCTCAAATTGCTGAGTTGGCGGCATTGATTATTAATATTATCCGAACCCAGTTCATTGCGATCTTGGGGAATATTTCAATTGCGATTCCAACGGCTGCACTGATTACCTTTTTATGGCAATACAATCTGGGTGAGCCGTTACTTAACCACGCCAAATCGGCAAAGCTTTTGCACAGTCTCAACCCCTTCACTTCTTTAGCAGTGCCTCATGCGGCGATTGCAGGTGTATGTCTATTTTTATCAGGTCTGATCGCAGGCTATTTTGATAATCTGGCAGTCTACCGTAAAGTAGGGCCACGTCTACGACAGCACCCACGTCTAAAACGCTGGATGGGACAAAAACGCTTAGATAAATTTGCCAGCTATATTGAAACCAATTTAGGCGCCTTGGCGGGTAATTTCTTATTCGGGATCATGCTGGGAAGTATGGGAACAATCGGGTTTATCCTCGGCTTACCTTTGGATATCCGCCATATTGCCTTTGCTTCGGCGAACTTTATTCAAGGTTTGATGACCATTGGCAATCCAGATATAGGTCTGATTATCGTGTCATTCCTCGGCGTCATGTTGATTGGTTTAACCAACTTATTTGTCAGCTTTACCTTAACCATTATTGTTGCGTTGCGCGCACGCCGTGTTCGTTTTGCGCAATGGACACCACTGGCTAAATTAGTGTTGACTCACTTCCTGACCCGACCAAGTGATTTTTTCTGGCCGCCGAAGCAACCGGTTGAAGTGGCAGAACAGCCTAAAAATACCTCATCATCCCATTAACTTTGTACAGAAAAGTAAGCAAACTACAAGTCTAACATTTGAACTATTTTTGGATATAATCAAGCCGCCAAAAATAGTTTTAATGGGCTGATTTCCTCCAACCTTGATTGCTAAACAAGAGATTATTGCTCAGCTCCAATATCACTGTTTCTTCTGGATGAGATGATGCGGATCTGAACTGGATTTTTTAGATTAACTTAAGTTTGGTAGAAAGAAAACTGCCCTTTTATGACCTATTTTTTAAAGATGTAATGTCAGAATTTATGGGTTTTGATATGGTCAAAAAATAGAGAAAGGACTGTCAAATGCCGAATAACCACTTAAAACCCAAAATGAGATATACATCAAATTTTGTTATGTTTTTTTACTGAACCTTAAAAAAACATCAAAATGAAATTATCATAAAATTTCAAGACTTGACCAAAAGTGTACTCGCGAGTACACTTTCCAACACTCAACAACCCTGAATAATGGTTAAGCAAATAATGAGTAGCGCATGCCGTACCTATTGCTTTGTATTGGTTGCTTTTTTTTAGGATTCGGTGCGATTGGACTAATGAATTCCAACGCATCAACTTTAGACCTTTTTAGTGTTCAAGCTTTTTTTGAGCACCGTTCATTTACGCTTAACCATGTGACAATTCTGCTCTCCCGTCTGGGTGGCATGCCTTTTCTATTATTTTTAACGACATTTTTGTGTATTTACCAAATCTGGATTAAAAATTATAGGAATGTGACATTCATCTCTTTAAGTGTGAGCGGCAGTATTGTGATTGGTTGGCTTCTGAAATGGAGCATTGATCGGCCGAGACCAATGGAGTTTTATCACTTGGTTCAAAGTTATGGCGCATCCTTCCCAAGTGCCCATAGCGTTTATGCTGCAACCCTTGCGAGTTTAGCCATGTTGTTATGTCGACAACATAAATATCGCACCAGTGTCATTTTAGTATCTACTTTGTGGTTTATTTTCATGGGGATATCTAGAGTTTATGCGGGGGTTCACTACCCAACTGACGTTCTTGCCGGTTGGGGAATTGGGTTGATTTGGACTGCGTTGCTTTGGTTTGGGCTGTATCAAAGCACTTTCAGCAACAATTTGTTTTTAGATAAAAAATCTAAATTGAGGTGGAATAATGATGTCGGCTAAGCTTTGGGCTCCTGCCCTAACTGCTTGCGCATTAGCAACAAGCATTGCGCTTGTTGGTTGTAGCAAAGATCCTAAAGATGCACAGCAAGCTGCTGCTGCTCAAAAAATGCCACCTCCAGAAGTTGGTGTCATTGTTGCTCAACCACAAAGCGTTGAACAGAATGTCGAACTGTCAGGTCGAACCTCTGCTTATCAAGTTTCAGAAGTTCGTCCGCAAACAGGCGGCGTTATTTTAAAACGATTATTTGCTGAAGGTAGCTACGTTCAGGCTGGTCAAGCACTTTATCAAATTGATGCAAACACCAACCGTGCGACTGCAGACAATGCACGTGCGGCGTTATTACGTCAACAAGCGAATTTAAATGCTTTACGCGTAAAAGAAGGCCGTTATCGTCAACTTGTAGGAACCAATGCAGTTTCTAAACAAGAATACGACGATATCAATGCTCAGGTAAAATTGGCCGAAGCAGATGTAGCAGCATCTCAGGCAGCATTGAAAAATGCTGAGATTACTTTGGGCTACTCAACTGTTCGTGCACCAATTTCTGGTCAGTCTAGCCGTTCTTCGGTGACACCAGGTGCATTGGTAACTGCAAATCAGGCCGATCCATTGGTAACGATTCAACAGCTTGATCCAATCTATGTTGATATCAATCAATCAAGTGCTGAGTTATTGCGTCTTCGTCAACAACTGAGCAAAGGCAGCTTGAATAACAGTAACAATACCCGTGTCAAAATCACGCTTGAAGATGGGTCTGAATACCCTGTAGAAGGCCAGTTGGCATTCTCTGATGCAAGTGTGAATCCAGATACAGGTACTGTGACTTTACGTGCAGTCTTCTCGAATCCAAACCATTTGTTATTACCAGGTATGTATGCAACTGCCAAGATTTCGCAAGGGATTTTGCCAAATGCTTACCTGATTCCACAAGCAGCGGTATCTCGTTTACCAACAGGACAAGCAGTTGCAATGGTTGTAAATGCTAAAGGTGCGATTGAAACCCGTCCGATCACAACTGCTGGTGTGAAAGGTCAAGACTGGATTGTGACAAATGGCCTACAGGCTGGTGATAAAGTTGTTGTTGACGGTGTCGCTAAGGTAAAAGAAGGACAGGAAGTGTCTGTAAAACCTTATCAACCAAAAGCAGCTGAAGGTCAAAATGCAGCGCCAAAAGCAGCTGAACAACAAAAGCAAGCCAACTCACCAAAAGCTGAACAAAAAGCAACTTCAGAAGCTTAAGGGGTAGATTGCATGGCTCAATTCTTTATCCATCGCCCAATTTTCGCTTGGGTGATTGCACTGGTCATTATGTTGGCGGGTATTATCACGCTTACAAAAATGCCAGTTGCACAATATCCGACAATTGCCCCCCCCACGGTAACGATCTCTGCGACTTATCCTGGGGCTTCTGCTCAAACTGTTGAAAATACCGTTACCCAGATCATTGAACAACAAATGAATGGTCTTGATGGTTTACGTTACATTTCATCGAACAGTGCGGGTAATGGTCAAGCATCAATTAACTTGAACTTCGAACAAGGTATCGATCCTGATATCGCACAGGTTCAGGTTCAAAATAAACTACAATCTGCAACAGCACTTTTGCCTGAAGATGTACAACGTCAGGGTGTAAAAGTGACCAAGTCTGGTGCCAGCTTCTTACAGGTTATTGCATTCTATTCTCCAGATAACACGCTTTCTGCCTCTGACATTAAAGACTATGTAAACTCAAACATTTCTGAACCGCTTAGCCGTGTTGCAGGTGTGGGTGAACTTCAAGTCTTTGGTGGCTCATATGCGATGCGTATCTGGTTAGATCCAGCAAAACTCACGAGCTTCAAACTGACACCAACCGATGTTGCAACCGCAATTCGTGCACAAAACTCGCAAGTTGCAGTCGGTCAGCTCGGTGGTGCGCCATCAACAGCTGGTCAAGTGCTGAATGCGACAGTGAATGCACAAAGCATGTTGCAAACACCTGAGCAATTCAAAAACATCTTCCTGAAAAATGCATCAGATGGTGCACAGGTTCGTTTAGGTGATGTTGCGCGTGTAGAACTTGGTTCAGATAACTATCAATTTGATTCGAAGTTCAACGGTAGCCCTGCGGGTGGTGTTGCAATCAAACTTGCAACAGGTGCCAACGCACTTGATACCGCAGCAGCTGTTGAAAAACGTTTATCTGAGTTACGTCATAACTATCCAGCTGGTCTAAAAGACAAACTTGCTTATGACACGACACCATTTATTCGTCTGTCAATTGAGAGTGTTGTACATACACTGATTGAAGCAGTGGTCTTGGTATTCATCGTCATGTTCCTGTTCTTGCAGAACTGGCGCGCAACGATTATTCCAACACTGGCTGTACCTGTAGTTGTACTCGGTACATTTGCAGTCATTAATATTTTCGGTTTCTCGATTAACACCTTGACCATGTTCGCCATGGTACTTGCCATCGGTCTTCTGGTGGATGATGCCATCGTTGTGGTCGAGAACGTTGAACGGGTGATGCAAGAAGAACATCTGGAACCTATTCCTGCGACTGAAAAGTCAATGAGTCAGATTTCTGGTGCTCTGGTGGGTATTACCAGTGTATTAACAGCGGTATTCGTACCAATGGCATTCTTTAGTGGTACGACTGGGGTAATTTACCGTCAGTTCTCTATCACGTTGGTTACGGCGATGATCCTTTCCTTGATCGTAGCATTGACCTTTACCCCTGCCCTGTGTGCGACCCTGTTAAAGCAACATGATCCAAACAAAGAAGAAAGCAATAACATTTTTGCGCGTTTCTTCCGCTGGTTTAACCGTAGCTTCGAAAAAGTTGCAGAGAAATACCAAGGTGGTGTCAATCGCATGACACACCACAAGTTATTCTCTGGGGTACTTTATATTGCGGTGATCGCAGCTTTGGTCGGCATCTACAAAATGTTGCCATCTTCATTCTTGCCAGAAGAAGACCAAGGTGTGGTCATGACTTTAGTTCAGTTACCACCGAGCGCAAGCTTGGAACGTACCGATAAAGTCATTGATACCATGACGGGCTACTTCCTGAATAAAGAAAAAGACAGTGTAGATTCAATCTTTACCGTTGCTGGTTTCTCATTCACGGGAGTGGGTCAAAACGCGGGTCTTGCCTTCATTAAGTTAAAAGACTGGAGCGAGCGTACATCGCCTGAATCACAGATCGGTGCCATTATTCAACGTGGTATGGCATTGAACATGATTGTGAAAGATGCATCGTACATCATGCCATTACAGTTACCGGCAATGCCTGAATTGGGTGTCGCGTCTGGTTTCGATATCCAGTTGAAGGATGTAAGCGGTCAAGGTCATGAGAAACTGATTGCTGCACGTAATGCAGTATTAGGTATGGCATCACAAGACAAACGTCTTGCAGGTGTGCGTCCAAATGGTCAAGAAGATACACCACAGTACCAAATCACGATTGATCAAGCACAAGCTGGTGCAATGGGTATCAGCCTTGCAGATATTAACACGACCATGAGCATGGCTTGGGGTGGTTCATATATCAATGACTTCGTTGACCGTGGTCGTGTGAAGAAAGTTTATGTTCAGGGTGAAGCGAATACTCGCATGATGCCTGAAGATTTAAACAAGTGGTATGTACGTAACAACAAAGGCGAAATGGTTCCATTCTCTGGTTTTGCCAAAGGTGAATGGACCTATGGTTCTCCTCGTCTAGAGCGTTATAACGGCGTATCATCTGTGAATATTCAAGGTACACCGGCACCGGGCGTCAGCTCTGGTGATGCAATGATCGCCATGGAAGAAATTATTGGTAAGTTACCGTCAATGGGCTTAACAGGTTTCGACTATGAATGGAGTGGTTTATCTTTAGAAGAACGTGATTCTGGTAGCCAGACAGCGCCATTATTGGTTCTTTCATTATTGATCGTATTCTTGTGTCTTGCTGCATTATATGAAAGCTGGTCAGTACCTGTGTCTGTGTTACTGGTTGTACCATTAGGTATTGTCGGTGCATTTACATTGACTTGGTTAGGTATGATTATTAAAGGAGATCCAAACTTATCCTTTAACATCTACTTCCAGGTTGCGATTGTTGCGGTAATTGGTCTTTCAGCGAAGAATGCCATTTTGATCGTAGAATTCGCCAAAGAATTGCAAGAACAAGGTGAAGACCTGTTTGAAGCAACCTTACATGCGGCGAAAATGCGTTTACGTCCAATCATCATGACGACCCTTGCTTTCGGTTTTGGTGTATTGCCATTAGCCCTTGCAAGCGGTGCGGGTGCTGGTAGCCAACACTCGGTTGGTTATGGTGTACTGGGTGGTGTAATTTCTTCAACACTTTTAGGTATCTTCTTCATCCCTGTATTCTTCGTGTGGATTCGTAGTATCTTTAAGTACAAACCTAAAACTTTAAATACTCAGGAGCATTGATCGTGATGCAAACTGTATGGTCTATTTCCAGTCGTGGCATTGCAATCTCTGCACTCGCGCTATCTTTGGCTGCCTGCCAAAGCATGCGCGGGCCAGAGCCTGTTGTAAGCTCAGATGTTCCTGAAAGCTTCGCCTCTTATGGCAATGCTTCTGGAAAATCAATCGCTGAACAAGGTTACAAAGATTTCTTTGCTGACCAGCGCTTACTTCAAGTGATTGATATGGCGCTTGCCAATAACCGTGATTTACGTACTGCTACTTTGAATATCCAAAAAGCTCAGCAGCAATACCAGATCTCGGAAAACAACCAGTTGCCAACTATTGGGGCAAGTGGTAGTGCCGTTCGTCAGGTCACCCCTACCCGTGATCCAAACAACCCGTATTCAACCTATCAGGTTGGCTTAGGTCTGACTTCTTATGAGCTAGACTTCTGGGGTCGTGTACGCAGCCTGAAAGATGCAGCACTAGATAGCTATCTCGCGACACAAAGTTCACGTGATGCAACGCAAATCAGCTTAATTGGTCAAGTCACTCAGGCTTGGTTAACTTACTCATTTGCAAGTGCACAACTTAAACTTGCGGATCAGACGCTAAAAGCACAACAAGATTCGTTTAACCTGAACAAAAAACGTTTTGATGTCGGTATTGATAGTGAAATTCCTGTGCGTCAGGCACAGATTTCAGTTGAAACAGCACGTAATGATGTTGCCAACTACAAAACCCAGATTGCTCAGGCACAAAACTTGTTGAACTTACTGGTGGGCCAGCAGGTTCCTCAGAATCTGTTACCGCAACAGCAAGTTGCACGTATCACCAAACAAGGTGTATTAAGCGCTGGTTTACCAAGTGACTTACTGAACAATCGTCCAGATGTCAAAGCATCTGAATACCAGTTAAGTGCTGCGGGTGCGAATATTGGTGCTGCAAAAGCGCAACTGTTCCCAACCATTAGCCTCACTGGTTCTGCGGGTTATGCATCGACTGACTTGAGTGATTTATTCAAATCAGCCAATGGTCTATGGTCAATTGGCCCAAGTCTGAATATCCCGATCTTCGACTGGGGTACACGTAAGGCCAATATCAAAATCTCTGAAACAGATCAGAAAATTGCACTGTCTAACTATGAGAAGTCAGTACAGTCAGCTTTCCGTGAAGTAAATGATGCATTGGCAACACGTGCGAATATTGGTGATCGTTTAACCGCTCAACGCCGTTTGGTTGATGCGACCAATACGACCTATAAACTTTCAAATGCCCGCTTCCGTGCTGGTATTGATAGTTACCTGACTGTGTTAGATGCTCAGCGTTCTGCTTACTCAGCGGAACAAGGTTTGTTGTTATTACAACAGGCTGACCTGAACAATCAGGTTGAACTTTACAAAACGCTTGGTGGCGGCTTAAAAGCATCGACCAGCGAGACTGTAACGCACCAACCTTCAAGCTCAGAACAGCACTACGCAAAATAATTTGATTTTGCAGACAAAAAAGCTCACTTAGGTGAGCTTTTTTATTGCAACAATTGCGAATATTTCTTATCTTCAAAGACTGAAATATTGATGATTTAGAAAAATACTATGTTACTGAGCAGTTTAGAATCTGTACCTGGCCATGAAATTTTACGTCAACTTGATGTGGTTTATGGCAGCACCGTTCGCAGTAAGCATGTCGGACGTGACCTGATGGCAGGTTTAAAAAATATCGTCGGTGGTGAACTGACAGGCTATACCGAGCTACTAGAAGAATCACGCCAAGAAGCGACCCAACGTATGATTGATAAAGCACAAGCTTTAGGTGCCAATGCCATTGTCGGAATTCGTTTCTCGACATCGAATATTGCCCAAGGTGCATCTGAGTTATTCGTTTATGGAACGGCGGTCGTGGTTCAGCCTGTTGCACCTAAACTCCCAGATCCATTCGGTGCATAGGCAATCGTATGGAAGGATTAATTTTTCAGATTGTTCTTTTTCTGATTCTCTTTGCTGTGGGTTGGGGCTTTGGTCGCCATATCGAGCAAAAACACTTACGTGAACTGGATGAGAAAGAACGACAGTTCGCCCATATTCGGATTGATACCAATCGCTTTGTACAAACCAACGCCCCTGGGCAAATGATCAGCAGTAATGTGGTGATCTCTCACGATTATTTTAAATATGTACTGGCATCCATTCGAAACTTCTTTGGGGGTCGTCTGGTCAGCTATGAAAGCGTCGTTGAACGCGCACGCCGTGAAGCGGTAATCCGACTCAAGCAGGAAGCACATGCCATGGGTGCCAAAAAAATTATGGGAGTTCGCCTTAGTACCACAGAATTAGGGATGCAAGGTGGCATGGTTGAAGTGTTTGCTTATGGAACAGCCATCATAGAATAAACCATGCTGTTCTGGAGGTTTACTTCAGTCGCCTATTTGAGAATTATCGTAGTACCCACGCATAAAAAATGCCTCGAATCATGAGGCATTTTTTATAACTTAGATTTTTAAAGTTAATGAAATAAAACGATCGCCTTTTGTAAAGTAAACCAAATGCCTGCCAGCAAAGGTAGACCAACAACCAGCCAAGCCAGTACCACAGTAATTGTCTTGGAAGGTGCATGCGCTACATCATGATTCAGACTTAAATCTTGCGGTAATTTCTCATGTGCCAAAGCCTTCTCAGCAGCCAATTCAGCCTCTGTCATGTATTTATCGTCATCAACTGGTTTGACCATTAAATTGAGTACAAATCCAATGGCTAGCATAGCCGCCAAAATATACATCGTCGTATCATACGATTGCGCTTGAGCTACGCCATGGGCCAGTTGATAATCTCGAATATTGGTAATGAGTAAAGTTCCCAATACACCAGCCACAGACCACGCTGTTAGCAAACGCCCATGAATTGCCCCGACCATTTGTGTACCAAAAATATCCGCCAGATAAGCAGGTACTGTGGCAAATCCTCCGCCATACATTGACAGAATGACGCAGAAAGCTAAAACGAATAAAGGTAGATTTTCCGCATGGGCCAGTTGTGGAATCGAAACGTATAATAAGAAGCCTAAGGCTAAAAAAATGAAATAGGTATTTTTACGACCAATAAAATCCGATGCAGATGCCCAGAAGAAACGCCCACCAATATTAAACAATGACAGTAAACCAGTGAAACCCGCGGCAAAGGTCGCAATCTGCATTTTTTGTTCTGTATTTAATTCATTGATACCGATCTCTAAACCGATCAGACGTCCACCAAACACTTCCTGCAACAACGGAGAAGCCATCGCTAAAATGCCAATACCTGCTGAAACATTTAAGCATAGGACGCCCCAAATCAGCCAAAACTGCTTGGTTTTCCACGCCTTATTTAAATGTACATGACGACTGGTGACCAGAGCATTCGCCTGGGTTGCTGCTGGTTGCCAACCACTTGGTTTCCAGTTTGAAGGCGGAATCCGATAACCGAATGCGCCTCCCATCATAAAAACAAAATAAACAGCAGCCAATACCAGAAAGGTTTGCCATACCCCCACAGAAATATCGGTCGCGAAGAACTTCATCAACTGATCCGCGAGCGGTGCACCAATCATGGCGCCGCCACCAAAGCCCATAATGGCAAGACCTGTTGCTAAACCTCGACGATCTGGGAACCACTTAATCAGAGTAGATACAGGTGAAATATAACCCAGCCCAAGCCCGATCCCTCCTATTCCACCGCCCAGCCACAATAGCCATAACTGATGCGTATATACACCTAGCGCAGCCAAGATCAAGCCACCTGCCCAACAAAATGCTGCAACCACACCCGCCTTACGCGGTCCTGCATGTTCAAGCCAGCCACCAAACAAAAATGCGGATGAACCTAAAAATACAAAAAATAAGGTGTACATGATGCTTAGGGTAGATACGCTCCAGTCACAGGTCGTGGTGAACAGTTGTTCAAGCAAACCTATATTTTTACATTCAATCGGCGCATCTATTCCCAGAGCTTTGGACAAGGGTAACCAGAATACGGAAAAACCATATGCCATACCAATACTGAGATGAATTGCCAGTGCGGCAGGAGGAAGAAGCCAACGATTATAGCCCGCGTGGGCAATCGTCCGCTCCTTGGCCAAAAGTGAAAGTTGTCGTTCCATGTACAGTCTCCATGCCTTCACGGTTAAAGAGAGGCAAGCTTTTTTTCGTTTTCGTTCCGGCAGCGGTTAAAGCTTATTCTTAAGCTCTGTACGATGTCGTTATGTTTGAGTAAAGATCAACCTACCGATTGTGCATAACATCTATGACTTTGATCAAACAGCTTTTACCAATAAAAAATAAAGAAATAATTTAATAATTTTAAAAAATCCTGTGTCATGCACAGGATTTTTTGCTCTACTCTGCAAAAATTGCTTGCCAATAGTGATAAGTTTTTTCTTCGCCATTTTCTAGCTTAAATTCATACGACATCTGACGCGTTTCAGCAATTTCAAATTCAACAGGATGTTTGAATAAACCGCCCGCATAAGCAAAGCTATGATATTCGCCATTTTCACCACAGACATCCACGCCCACTGGCATACGCTCAATCAAAGCTGCATCAATATCCTGCCCGATAAAGGATTCATCAAGTTTGCTGGCATCCGTCACAATGATTTTGGTTTTAATCCCTGAATCTAAAAAATCCTGCATCACCTCAGCCGAATTAAGATTCCATATCGGCTCAACCACTTCAATACCTAAAGGATGCAAACGATCTTCACGATATTGCCGTACATCGCTTAAGTAAATATCGCCAAAGATAAAATGTTCAACTCCTTGTCCTTTAAAGTGATTGGCAGCATCCAGCATGCGTTGTTCATATACAGGAAGGTTCTTTGGTAAAAACACAGGATAGAGCGGAATACCAATACTTTCAGCCTGCTTTTCTAGCAGCTGATGTGGAATCGCATGCATCGAAGATAACTCGGTTTCTTCATTCACGGTGGTCAATAAGGCGATGACCTCAAACTCATTTTGCTGTAAGACCTTATACAAGGCCAAAGAAGAGTCTTTACCACCGCTCCAGTTAAAAACAGCTTTTTTACGGCGATCTTCTGTCATTTCACTCTACCTTTCGCGTCTATCAGTCAGACCCAGTTCTTCATTATTTCAGGCAACTACATAATACTTGCGACATATAAAAGCAACAATAAAGTTAAGCTGGCAAACACCCACATCACATGAGGCAAAATTTTTGGTTTCTTTTTAATCATAATTGGCAAGGCAACCAGACTAGCTAAAAAACTGATCGGTGCAGTTAACATAAAAATGAAGATTGCGGCATAGCCACTCCCCCCTTCAAAATCCGCCATATTAAACGTGAATAACCAGCTCAATCCTCCACCCATAACAATGCTGGCTGGTAACGCAAGTACCACATAGCCAACACTAGAGGCAATGGATACTCGAGAACCAGATACTGAATCGGACAAATTTTGGCTATCCTGCATTGCAGTTCCCTTTTAAAGCAGCCATTTTCACACTCATTTCACTTTCATTTTACGAATCATTTTATAGAGCAAACTTGGCGATAAACGAGAAACCAGCACGCCCAGTTGTTCTTTTTTTCCACCAACCACGATGTACTGATCCCCTGCCATCAATGACTCCACCACACGCTCGGCAAATACATCGGCATCTAAACCATTTTCAATTGCTTCGTCTTGATGGCCTTGCGGCTTACCTTCGCCATTTAATGCATTGAATGAGACGTTGGTTTTCACAAAACCCGGAAAGACTACTGAAACTTCCACACCATCATTCGATACTTCAGCACGTAAGCTATTCGCCCACATGTGAATAGCTGCTTTGGCTGCTGAATAGGTCGCGCGATATTGAGTACCGAGTAAGCCTGCAACACTGGATACAAACACCACACGGCCTGATTTTTGTTTCAGAAAAGTCGGCAATACCGTCTTGGTAAAGAACACTTGCGAAAAGTAATCAACTTCCATAATGGCGCGTTCAGTATGCATAGTCGTGTCCTGAATCAAGGCGCGTTGACTCAATCCTGCATTATTGATCAGCCAGTCAATCCGCCCTTTACTTGCCAGAACCTGTTCATGCGCATGGCGTACCTGAGCTTCATCGGTAATATCAGCAGCAATTGAAAGATGCTGTTCTGGCTTGAGTAAGCCCACGCGTACCGCTTCCAGCTCATCGTAACGGCGTGAAGTCAAAACCACCTGTGCACCTTGTAATGCACATTCACGTGCCAGTGCTTTGCCTAAACCCGAAGAAGCACCCGTAATCCAGACCACTTTATTTTCAAGACTTTTCAGTTTTGCCATTTTTATATCCTGCCTATGCTGAATGGCGCATAAATTTGAGGAAGTAATCCACATACGTTGCAGCCAGTTGCTGATCAATCTGGGTACTTAATTTTTCCAAACGTTTATATCCCAGATGCGTGGTCATATTGATCACGCCATTTAAAGTTTTATCCACCACAAAATTGAACTTTAAACATTTTTTCGGTTCACGAATCAAGTGATCCACACCCGTATCAATTACTTCGGTGAGTAATTTAAGCGAATTTGAAATTTCATTGTGATCGCCATTTGCCAGTTTCTGGCTAGATGCCTTGACCTGTTCTGCCAACGGTTGCTTGACAGGATAAGTCATATAAATGGTTTCATCTTCGATCTGTAAGGTTTTTGAAAGATATTCAACCAGAGGAATTAAACGATCATTGCCAAAAAATGAAATCGACCACGGCATATATTTACGAATCGCTTCCAGAATTTGCTGAATCACTTTTTCGGATTCACCTGTTTGCGAATATTGTTTATTTTCTTGTAATAGAACGATAAAAACCTGTTCAACGACTTCACAAGCCATTTCGGATAAGACACTCCCTAAAGCGCTAGCCTGACTTTCTTTATTTCCTTGTAATAATTGCGTTCGAATATGCGCAAACCTTGCGTAAGTGTCCGCATGAATATTTAAAAAAACGGCGGTGTTCATTCTAATAACCCTAATTGTTAGATTCCATAAAAAAGAGCTTGTTAAACAAGCCCTTTTATCAAATCTATTTTTCTATCATTTTTGGCGTTGTACCCGCCGAATTTATCACACTCTATTCTGTATCAACATGCATAAATGCTAAAAAATGGTTCACACAATCAGTTGCAGCATTGCTATCAACCTGATTGCTCATTTTTTCCAGACGTTTATAACTGAGATGGGCGGTCATATTAATCACGCCATTCAGGGTTTTATCCACCACCATATTAAAGTTGAGGCATTTTTTCGGTTCGCGGATCAGATTGGTTACGCCTAAATCGACAATCTGGATCAGGGTCTGGAAGACATCCACCATGTCACTAATTTCATTATTCTTGAGTTTTGTGACCAAAGCATGTGCCTGTTGTACCAAATGCCGATCGATCGGATAAGACACATAAACCTGCTCGTCGTGATACTTGATCATATTGGAAAAATAATTAGCAAAGGGACATAAGCGTTCATTACCAAATAAAGCAATCGACCAAGGCATATATTTACGTACAGCACCAATGATCTGCTGGATGACTTTTTCAGATTCAGCCGTATATTTTTGCGTGATCTGTGTCGGCTGGCGATTCTGGATGAGTAAGACTGAAAAAACTTGCTCAACAATATCACAGGCAATTTCAGATAGGACCTCACCCAGCATTCGTGCCTGACTTTCCGTTGTCCCCGCATTCAGTTGCTGGCGAATCGTTTCAAACTGTCCATGCGTAACTTCATTAATCTTCAATAGAATTGAATAACTCATGACCATCATCCCTTTTTAGTTTTCGCATTTTTATATTGTTGTTTTATGCAGCAATATCTTTTAGTTATGTGATGCATTACACATAAATTTAATCTTATTTGTTTAAAAATCCAACGCCTTTCATCGGTTTTATAAGAAAAAATCAAAGCTTATAAGTGCCTTATCAGGATTCAGCCCATCTTGCATCAATTAGGGGCATCATCCGTAAAAAAGCCGAATTCCTCCTCAAATAACAACTGGAATAAACCGTAATTGATACATTATTTGAGCGGCTTTACTGAATCAGCGATGGCATGTTGAAAGACCTACAGAAGCGAGGATTTTTTGCTACAATAGATACAATTTTTTATTCAATTTTAATCTTCTGTACTATGACTGACGCTCAATCTGCTCAAAATATTGCAACCACTTACGATCCAACCGAGATCGAAAAGAAGTGGTATCAAATCTGGGAACAACAAGGTTACTTCAAGCCATCAGGTCAAGGTGAATCATTCTGTATCATGATTCCGCCGCCGAACGTCACGGGTAGCTTGCACATGGGTCATGGCTTTAACAATGCCATCATGGATGCCCTCACCCGCTACAACCGTATGATGGGTAAAAATACCCTATGGCAACCTGGTACTGACCACGCAGGTATTGCAACGCAGATGGTGGTAGAACGTCAGTTGGGTGCGCAAAACATCAGCCGTCATGACTTGGGCCGTGAAAAGTTCATCGAAAAAATCTGGGAATGGAAAGAACAATCAGGCGGTACGATTACGCGTCAGATTCGTCGTCTAGGCTCGTCTGTAGACTGGTCACGCGAACGTTTCACGATGGACGAAGGTTTATCGAATGCGGTGAAAGAAGTTTTCGTAAAACTGCATGAAGATGGCTTAATTTACCGTGGTAAACGTCTGGTTAACTGGGATCCGAAACTACAAACTGCCCTGTCTGACCTCGAAGTTGAGTCTGATAAAGAAGAAGCAGGTTCGTTGTGGCACTTCAAATATTTCTTTGAAGACAAATCACTCCGTACCCACGATGGTAAAGATCACATCGTTGTGGCAACTACACGTCCTGAAACATTATTGGGTGATACTGCCGTTGCGGTTGCACTGGATGATGAACGCTATTCACATCTTGTGGGTCAGAACATTATCCTGCCAATTACAGGCCGTGCCGTTCCAATCGTTAAAGATGAATATGTTGATAAAGAGTTTGGTACGGGCTGTGTAAAAATCACGCCTGCACACGACTTCAATGACTATGAAGTGGGTAAGCGTTGTGAATTACCAATCATCAATATCTTCAATAAAAATGCAGAAGTTTTGGCTGAGTTTGAATACATTGCCAAAGCAGGCGAACAGATTTCTAAAACGATTGCTGCACCAGCAGACTATATCGGTTTAGAACGTTTTGAAGCGCGTAAGAAACTGGTTGAACAAGCAGAAGCTGAAGGCTGGTTAGACCAGATCCAACCTTATACCTTGAAACCACCTCGCGGTGACCGTTCTGGTGTAATCATTGAGCCATTATTAACGGACCAATGGTATGTGAAAATTGCGCCATTGGCAGAGCCTGCAATCGAAGCAGTGAAAGATGGTCGTATCAAGTTCGTTCCAGAGCAATACAGCAACATGTACATGGCATGGATGAACAACATTCAGGACTGGTGTATTTCACGTCAGTTGTGGTGGGGTCACCGTATTCCAGCTTGGTACGATGCTGAAGGCAATGTATATGTGGGTCGTGACGAGGCAGAAGTACGTGCCAAAAATAATATCCCAGCGGATACTGCACTGAACCAAGATGAAGATGTATTGGATACATGGTTCTCATCTGCGCTCTGGACATTCTCAACCTTAGGTTGGACGGGTGATGCAGAGAAAGATGCTGCCAATGATTTCCTCAAAACCTTCCACCCGACTGATGTTTTGGTGACGGGTTTTGACATCATCTTCTTCTGGGTTGCGCGTATGATCATGATGACCCTGCACTTCATGAAAAATGAAGATGGTTCATCACAGATTCCATTCAAGACTGTTTACGTTCACGGCTTGGTACGTGATGGTGAAGGTCAGAAGATGTCTAAGTCTAAAGGTAACGTGCTTGACCCACTCGACCTGATTGACGGTATCGATCTTGAAAGCCTTGTTGCAAAACGTACAACAGGTTTGATGAATCCGAAACAAGCAGCGAAGATTGAGAAATCAACGCGTAAAGAATTCCCGGAAGGTATTCAGGCTTACGGTACAGATGCAGTTCGTTTCACCTTCTGTGCGCTTGCTAACACGGGTCGTGACATCAAATTCGATATGAAGCGTGTTGAAGGTTACCGTAACTTCTGTAACAAGATCTGGAACGCGACCCGTTTCGTGTTGATGAATGTTGAAGGTCAAACTGTTGGTCAAGAAGCACGTCCTGATCTTTGGGAACTGCCTGAACAATGGATCATGAGCCGTCTGCAAAAAGCAGAAGCTGCGGTACACCAAGCATTCGCGACCTATCGTTTAGACCTTGCTGCGCAAGCGATCTATGACTTTATCTGGAATGAATACTGTGACTGGTACGTTGAGTTAACTAAACCAGTTCTGAACGATGCCAATGTATCAGAAGAGCGTAAAGCCGAAGTTCGCCGTGTATTACTTGCGGTGATGGAAGCATCTTTACGTTTGGCACATCCATTGATGCCGTATTTGACGGAAGAAATCTGGCAAACGCTTGCGCCGATGTTAGGCAAAGGCGGTGCAACGATTATGACTGCGCAATACCCTGTTCCTGATCAAGCAAAAGTGAATGATCAAGCTGAAGCAGATATGCAGTGGTTACAAGGCCTGATTGGTGCGGTACGTAATATCCGTGGTGAAATGGGCTTAGGTAATGCGCGTTTATTGCCTGTGTTGCTGCAAAACACTTCTGATGCTGAACGTGAGCAAATCACGCGTATCGAAGCATTGTTTAAAGCATTGGCGAAAGTTGAAAGTATTACTTTCTTGGCACAAGGCGAAGAACCACCGCTTTCTTCTTCAAGTGTTGTAGGCCATGCCTCTGTATTTGTACCAATGAAAGGCTTGATTGATCCTAAAGCTGAATTGGGTCGTTTGCAGAAGGACTTGGATAAGGTTCAAAAGCAGCATGACCAAATTGCCAATAAGCTTTCAAATGAAGGTTTTGTTGCTAAAGCACCAGCAGCGGTTGTTGAAGGTGAAAAAGTGAAATTGGCTGAGTTTGCTGATCAGCTAGCGAAGATTAAGCAAAGTATGGAACAGATTGCTGCGCTTTAAGCACTAGTTTGATGTAAAAAATCCCCTCAATTGAGGGGATTTTTTATAAAAAGCTCTCTAACTCTTCAAGCCACTCGGGTTTATGTACTTTTTCGTATGAACAATATAAGTCACAAACTAATTCTTTATTTTTATCAACAAAATTAAATATTTCATTTTTAAAATTCGCAGGATTTCCCTCTAATTCAAAATCTCTTTTTGGATAAATTATGGAAGTATCCCCCTTGATAAAACTATATTTTTGCTGATCATCAAACTCAAAGTTATTGAAGATTTTTTTAATATTATCATCACCAACCATTTCAACTGCTTGACTCAATGCTTTATAAAAAGTAGAAGCATTTAGGCATTCCTCAATTTCAGTTGGTGATCGGTTAGGATTTTCTAAACGACTTAATTCTATTTTATTTCTATTAAATTGCAATCGTCTAATAACCAGATCTTTTTTCTTTGTTTCAGATACAAAATTATCCTCTAAAGGTAATGCCTGAAAATCAGTATCTACCAAACATATAACTTTAGAGCTAATCTCTCTTAATTCATTTTTTTGTGATAGTGGTGCAAATAAATAATTATAAAGATTCAGAACAATTCCACACCCACCTACAGGCAGAACAATTAAATCCTTAGCTTTATCTACCGAAAGATAGTTCAAAATATATTTTTTATCTTCCTCACCTTCAACAATCAACCAATTTTTTTTATGAAGCCTTAATGAACTGACAATAGATGAAACTAAATCAAAAAAACTTTTAAAGTGAATATCATCAGGATGACTTCCATTTTCCTGAAAATAGTTTTTGAAAGAATATTGTGAGATATTAGCAGCATTATTTTTTTCATGTATATGAAATAGATTACCTTTATCTAAAATAGGTAATGCTCCATACCAATGAGTACTCACCAGCATTTGCACATTAAATTTTTTTGCTAACTCATGCAATCTACTAAATTGCCCATAACACATAGAAATATGCAACGATGCTTCAGGTTCATCAATCGCAAGAATTATATTTTGAGTTTTATCTCTATCTTGCGTCAGAAAAGCATATGCTATATCAATTAGTGCTTTTTTTCTTTCCCCTGCTGATAAATGTTCGATCGGCTTTCTATCTATTTTCAACCTTCTCTTATCAAAAAAAGTTTCAATAATAATATCTGTCAAATGATTTGCAGTAAGATTAGACTTGGATTTATATTCTCGAGCAAAAGAATAATCATTATCAATTTTTTTAATTGTTTCTTGAACTTCTCCTACAAACTTTTCTAAATCTGAATTCAATAGATCTAAAATACTTTTGTTAACTGTTCTTTCGGCTTGTATTTGTAGTTTAGAAGTAAGAGTCTGTTCAATTCTTTTTTTTACATTTTCACTCATTAACTCCTGCATACCTTTCGACTCAAGTCGTAAAAAATCATTCAATGAGGTTTCCACAGGTATATACTGAAACGAATAATTTTTAATGAGATCTGCTTTTAGAGCCAAAAATGCTCTAGCTAATTCTCTATCACTTAAAATCTGAGCTTCTTTAAGACCCTTCTTAATATAATTATCGAATGTAAAAAAAATACTATTACTATCTTTTTCAGGAAACGGGAAAAAAGCATACGTAACAAAATAATGACTTTCTCTATATCTTAAAAAGCTGTCTCTTTGATCAAAGTAACTATTGTAAGAGTTATAATTAGCCGATTTTGTTTGATCAAGAGTGAATAATAAATCACTTATTATAGGAATTATTTTTTGAACATTTTTATCAAATTTATTAAGATCTTCCTTCTTTATTAAAAAAGAAGGTGCAACAAAAGCTTCACTCTTTTTTTCCGAAAAATGTACAATAAATTCTCCGCTATTAAAAAAACAGTCTAACGACTCTAAGATAGAACTTTTCCCTGCGCCATTTTGTCCAATGAATAAGTTAAAATTCTCTAAATCACTCAAACCAAATGGAATATATCTAGCACCTTTATAAATTTTAAAATGCCTTAAAAAAACGCCTACTAGCACAAAAACCCCACCGTTAAAAATAAAATATAGTTACTATATAATTTATATCAAATTTTTTTAAAATATCCAATCCAATTTCTTTAGTTAAAATTAATTATTTTCATGCCAATCTAAGCCTCCAGCAAAATAAAGCTTTTCACTGCACGATATGTAATTACTATCTATTATTACCACAATCATATCTTTGCCCCCCTTTTTTACTTACAAGGAAAATACCTAGTCAGCAATTTCATTTTTATCGTAAAAACACTTATATGGCCCCATGACCCAACAACATTTCCACTCCACTCACCCTTTTCATATGTTTTAAACGCTCTTTTTCCCACTTCAACTGCTGCTTTAACTCAACACAATCCGCATCTATGGCTTTATACACATCACCAATATGCACATGCTCGGCTTTGACTTTCTTCGCCAACTGAAAAGAATCCAAAATCTCGTCAATCTGACTTTCAAGCTGCTGACTTTGTGCATCCAAAGCCAGTTTATAAAACTTCACTTGCTCTGCTGATAACTCTTTCGCCCCGACACCTTTGTTCTGTTCCAACTGTAATTGAAGCTTGAGCAAATAAAATAAATCCTGCTGTTCATAGGCCTGACTCGCCTGTTGGAACAACTCGGTTTTTTCTTCTTTCTTGCTCTCGTCTTGCTCACGGTCGGGGTGAATCATGGCAGCAATTTTTAAATAAACCGTTTTCAGCGATTGCGCTGCCATTTGCTCAGCTTGCTCACGTTTCTGCTGCTGTCGAAGTTGTTTGGCTTGTTCACGGGCTTGTTGCTGCTCGGCAGCGTACTGCTCAAAGTCATCTTGTTCTAATGCTTCACTTTGCTCAGAATTTTCATCTTGTTCAAATCTTATTGGATGTACTTTTTTATTCTTTTTAGCCGATTGCTGAGCATGTTGCTGATAAAAAGTATCAATCTGCTTGACTAACGTTAACTGTTCATCCTTCAACATCTTGGAACGTTTTAAGTATTGAGCAAGCTGGGCAATTTTTTCATCGAGTTGCAGCATATCGGCTTTGGAAAACTCATGCTGTTGTAATAGCGTCCAAAGTTGATTCATCTGCTGAAACAGGATTTCATGCAGTTCACTATACACAGGCATCAGCTTTTGCCATGTGTGTTGTTGAATCTCGGCTTGGGCATTTTGCCATGTGGCAAGGCTGATTTTTTGCTGTTCTATTTGATCAATCAGACGATTTAGCTTTTTCTGCTGTGCAGAAGGTTCAGCCCTTTGTTTTAAACTGACTTTAAGATCAAAAGACATCACAATTCCGCCTGAAATAGAAAAAGTGTAGCAATAATCAGACGGCGAAAGTAGCGCGCTCGAACATAATCAGCTCTATAAAGAATAAAGCCGCTCAATGGAGCGGCTTATTCAATCAGATTAACGGATTACTGTGCGGTATAACCACCATCCATCACTACAGCCTGCCCTGTAATTCCTGCGCCTTTGCTGCTGGCAAGGAAAATCGCATAATCAGCAATTTCCTCCACGCTGAGTAAACGCTTCTGTGGCACCATCGCTAAAATTACATCTTCCAAAGCACTTTCCAGACTCACATTTCGGGTTTTCGCTAAGTCCGCAATTTGCCCACGTACCAACGGTGTATCGACATAACCTGGGCATAATGCATTTACGGTAATCCCGTCACGCGCACATTCCAAAGCTGCCACTTTAGTCAAACCAATCACCCCATGCTTGGCGCTGTTATAACCCGCCTTACCCGCAAACCCAATCAAGCCATTGATCGAAGACATATTGATAATCCGGCCATATTTTTGTGCTTTCATAATCGGAAATGCATGCTTAATCCCGATAAATGAACCTGTCAGCATCACCTGAACCAGTTTCTGATAAATATCCGTTGAGAAATCTTCAATTGCCGCAACATGCTGAAAACCCGCATTATTGATCAGGATATCCAGACGACCGAAGCTTTGCAGGGTCAAATCAATTGCCGCTTTATACGCCTGTTCATCGGTCACATCACATGGCGCAGATAAGGCTTCAAAACCTTGCTGTTTTAACTGCTCCACCGCTTGCTGACATTTCTCTGCATTGACATCAGAAATCACCACTTTCGCGCCTTCCTGAGCAAATTTTTTCGCAATTTCTAAACCAATGCCACTGGCTGAACCAGTAATAAATGCCACTTTGGCTTCGAGTTGTTGAGTCACGGTACTACTCCTATTCTTAATGATCTGTATCGCTCGCCAATCAATATGGGCAAGCTCAAATTAAAATTCGTCTTAGACAATACCGAACCATGTAAATGCAGCAATCACTACAAATACAGCTAAGGTCTTAATCACGGTCACTGCAAAAATATCTTTATAGGATTGTTTATGGGTCAAGCCTGTCACCGCGAGTAAGGTAATCACGGCACCATTATGTGGAAGCGTGTCCATACCACCTGATGCCATCGCTACCACACGATGCATCACTTCGGGTGGAATGCCCGCAGCCACAATGGCAGCGTTATAAGTCTCTGCCATCGCACTCAAGGCAATACTCATCCCGCCTGAAGCCGAACCCGTAATCCCAGCTAATACCGTTGTCGTCACCGCACCATTCACCAACGGATTGGTAAAGGTTGTACCAAGTGCATGACTGATCAAAGCAAAGCCTGGCAATGCCGCAATGATCGCACCAAAACCATATTCAGAAGCAGTATTCATCACTGCCAGCAATGAACCGCCAATACTTGCATTCACACCTTCTTTAAAGTTGGTTACCACACGCTGATAATCAAACAAGATCGCGGCAATAATCCCGACGATCAAGGCCAAGCCGACAGCCCAGATTGCGCCTGTTTTTGCCACATCCACGCTGTAATTCGCTAAACCAATTGCATTAAAATCAAAACCATTCGGATACCATTCTTTGATTGCCGTAGACAGATAACGGTTCATGACTGCAACCAGAATCAACGGAACAAAGGCCATACATTGACGTAATGCTGAACCATGAGTCGGCGTTGATGCCTCAACATCGGCAGTTGCTGGCGTGACTTTATCCTCAGCAGCAAATCCCGCATAACCCTCGCCTGCACGCGCCGCAGCTTTACGACGTGACTCCAGATAGAGTAGCCCCATACCCAAGACGAAGATCGCTCCAATCACACCGAGAAAGGGTGCGGCATAAATATTGGTACCAAAAAATGTGGTTGGAATCACGTTCTGAATTTGTGGTGTACCCGGCAGTGCATCCATGGTGAATGTAAATGCGCCTAAGGCAATAGTGCCCGGAATTAAACGTTTTGGAATATTGGCCTGTTGGAACAACTGATTGGCAAATGGATAGATCGCAAATACCGCCACAAATAGGCTGACACCGCTATACGTCAGAATAGCACCGAGCAAAACCACAGTTAAAATGGCTTTTTTAGCGCCAATCCAGTTCACAATAGTACGGGCAATGGACTCGGCAATACCTGACATTTCCACCACTTTGCCAAAGATCGCACCCAGTAAGAACACCAAGAAATAGTCTTTGATAAAATTGACCATTTTTGGCATAAAAACGCCTGAATAAAACGGCAGCACATTGGCGGGGTTAATCAGAAAAACCGCCAACAACGCGCACAACGGCGCCATCAAAATCACGGAAAAGCCACGATAGGCGGTGTACATCAACAAGCCTAAAGACAGCAGAATGACAAATAAGTCCCACATATTCTTTTACTCCATTTTCAAGAATATATGTCAGGGTCAACCAAATATTTTTTTTATACTGTGGTGGTTATCCTAACCATAAAAATTTTAATACTGCCTACTGCAGCACATAAATCACAACAAAGACGCACACTAAAAACGTATTTTAAAATAGCATTAAAATCATAAAAAACAACATCATTAAAACAAAATAAATAATTTAAATTATGATTAAAAATCAATAATATAATAAAATACACTGTAATAAATTTAATTGATTAATAAAACAAATTAACTATTCAAAAATACTCATCAATCCCATAAAAGTATATTTAGATCTTTATTTTAAAATTCATTTTTCGATATTTAGAGAGAATTAAGCAATAATCTGACGACGACTTATTTTAAATAAACAGCTTGCTATGTAATACCAAATTAACAAAAATGCCAGTCACAAGGTGCGGTTTTTTTTATAAATTACACCATATAAATCAAAAACTTTCCGCATAGGTCTTCCACCATGACTTTAAAGCAACTCAAGGCATTTCTGGCTTTGACCCGTACTCTGAATTATGCAAATGCCTCTGCTGAATTGCATCTCAGCCAGTCTGCTTTAAGTTTGAGTATCAAATCACTGGAAGAAGAACTGGGTGGCAAACTGTTTAAACGCAACACGCGTCGCGTTGAACTGACACAGGAAGGCAAATCGCTGATTCCTTATGCCAAGAAATTACTGGCAAATTGGGAAGATATGGAAAAGGACGTTAAACAACGTTTTAAACTGAATCGCGGCACACTCAATATTGCTTCGATGCCCTTTGTCACGCATGCGATTTTGCCGCAGGTGATCCATAGCTTTTTAGCCAAACATCCCAATATCAGCTTTTCCATTCATGATATTCCCAATGAAAAAGTCCTAGAAAATGTACAGGATGGTATTTTTGAAATTGGCATTTGCTTTGAACCACCACGCAATGATCAACTGGAATTTAAGCCGTTATTTGAAGAAGACTTTCTTGCCTTGCTCCCCAAAACACATCCACTGGCAAGTGCAGATTCAATCAGTTGGAAACAACTGTGTGCCAATCCTTTTGTAACTTTACAGCACCCCTCGATTGTGCGGCACCTGATTGAAGAAAACTGTCTTAAAAACCATCTGACTTTGGATTTAAAAGTCGAATGCCATCAGATCAGTTCCCTCTCCAGCTTTGTTGCACTTGATATGGGGGTTAGTGCCATTCCGCGCCATTTTCAAAACTTTATCGACAAGGAACATAATGTCTTGATTGAGATTGAAGATGGAAAATTGCCTCAGGCAATCGGCATTGTCTATAAAAAGGATTTCGAGCTTTCCAATATTTCAGCCGAGTTTCTCGAAATCCTCTTACAGCATGATTTTGGCTAAGCCTCTCTGTAACTTGGCGAAGACAGTTTAATCTCGGTATCTCATTTGATTTTGAACAAGATCGATCGATTTCGTTTTATTAATGAGTTTCCCTCATTAATCCTTTAAAAATTTAAACTTCTGTAAATAAGTCCCGAATGCTAAAACTAATAAAAACCAGGGAATTTACAGGTGAAAAAATGAATAAAGTCTATTCAACGGCTGCACTGGCATTACAAGATGTCGTGAAAGATCAACAGACCTTTGCAGTTGGCGGTTTTGGTTTATGCGGTATTCCTGAGGCTTTGATTCAGGCCCTGAAAGAAAGTGGTGTGACAGGTCTCACCTGTATTTCCAATAATGCAGGCATTGATGATTTTGGCTTAGGTGTATTGCTCAAGACCCGACAAATTAAAAAAATGATTTCTTCTTATGTGGGTGAAAATAAAGAATTCGAACGCCAATATCTAAACGGCGAACTGGAAGTTGAACTCACCCCACAAGGGACATTGGCCGAAAAATTACGTGCTGGTGGTGCAGGTATTCCTGCCTTTTATACCGCAACAGGTGCAGGCACTTTAGTGGCTGAAGGTAAGGAACAACGCGAATTTAATGGTCGTACTTACATCCTTGAACCATCACTGACCGCAGATGTAGCACTGGTCAAAGCCTATAAGGCAGATAAAGCGGGCAATCTGGTGTTCCGTAAAACCGCACAAAACTTCAATCCTGAATGTGCGATGGCAGGAAAGATCACCATTGCCGAAGTGGAACAGATTGTTGAAATCGGCGAACTTGATCCAGATGAAATCCATTTAGCAGGGATCTATGTTAATCGTGTGGTGCTGAATGCCACACCAGAAAAACGGATCGAACAAAAAACGCTAAAGCACAGGACGCATAATCATGGCATGGACACGTGAACAAATGGCACAACGTGCCGCACAAGAATTACAAGATGGTTTCTACGTCAATCTCGGCATTGGCCTTCCCACACTGGTTGCCAACTACATTCCAGAGGATATCGATGTCTGGTTGCAATCAGAAAACGGTTTGCTTGGGATTGGTGAATTTCCAACAGAACAGCAACTTGATCCTGATTTAATTAATGCAGGTAAACAAACCGTTACAGCTCGTGCAGGTGCTGCATTTTTCTCAAGCAGCGAATCCTTCGCCATGATTCGTGGTGGACATGTCAATATCGCGATTCTGGGTGCAATGGAAGTCTCTGAACAGGGCGACTTGGCTAACTGGATGATTCCGGGCAAGAAAGTAAAAGGTATGGGCGGTGCCATGGATCTGGTCGCAGGCGTACAGCGCGTGGTGGTCTTGATGGAACACAATGCCAAAGATGGGACTGCCAAAATCGTTAAACAATGCAGCTTGCCATTAACAGGCCAAAAAGTGGTGCATCGTATTATTACCGACTTGGGTGTTCTGGATGTTGTTGCAGAAGGCATCAAACTGGTGGAACTGGCACCTGATGTGACTGAACAACAGATTCAGGATGCAACGGGCGTCGAGCTGTTGATTGAAGCCAAAGTCTAATCACACACTCTCTTTTTATTTTTAATTGAAGTGATGCTTTTCCGAGCATCACTTTTAGCCGTTTTTAGGCAGCAAAAATTCATTTAGGACAAATGGATTTCATATCACAACATCGAAGATGGATGCTTAAGATGAGTAAACAACCTGCCCTATTGGAACGTTTCGCGTTACGTATCAGTAACTGGTCAGAGAAATGGTTTCCTGACTCTTATATTTTTGCCTTACTTGGTGTCATTATTGTTTCATTTGCTGCGATCTGTATCGGTGCCCCCGTACAGGATGTTGCCAGTTCATTTGGAAATGGCTTCTGGAGTCTAATTCCTTTTACCTTGCAAATGACCATGTTAATCATTGTCGGTTATGTGGTTTCTGTTTCTGCACCTGTGAAAAAACTGATTCAGATGATGGCACGTATTCCACATTCAGGACGTAGTGCCATTGTCCTAGTTGCCACCACAAGTCTACTTATTTCACTGGTCAATTGGGCAGTCAGTACCATTTTGACCGCTTTATTGGTGATCGCGCTAGCAAAGCGTAAAGAACTTAATATGGATTATCGTGCTGCTGCCGCTGCTGCGATTATTGGCATGGGTGCAACGTGGGCATTGGGAATCAGTTCATCTGCCGCTCAATTACAGGCCAATAAAGCCAGCCTACCCGAATCAATCTATAACCTGACAGGTGTGATTCCATTTACTGAAACCATTTTCCTGTGGCAGTCTTTGGTGATGACCTTGATCTTGGTAATTGTCTCGATTGCGATTGCCTATTGGTCTGCACCCAAAGGTAACAATGTGAAGACCATGCAGGATTTTGAGCTAAGTTTTGATGAAGAAGAAAAAACTGAAGTTAAATCGACTCGACCAGGCGACTGGCTGGAGAACTCACCGTTATTAACCATTATTGTAGTGGCGTTAGGCTTGATCTGGATGTTTATCGAGTTTTCCAAGACCAATCCGATCATTGCCATTTCCAGTCTCAACACCTATAACTTTGTATTTTTAATGCTGGGACTTGCTTTACACCGTACACCACGTAACTTCCTGAACGCCGTCAGTCAGGCTGTTCCTGCTGTGTCGGGGATTCTGATTCAGTTCCCGCTCTACGGCAGTATCGCCTTTATTATGACGCAAGCCTTGAACGGTGAAGACCTATCGTTATCGCACTACATTGCAGAGTTCTTTGTCTCGATTGCCTCGAAAGAAACTTTTGCCATTGTGATGGGCATTTATTCTGCGGTACTGGGTTTCTTTGTCCCATCAGGCGGTGGTAAATGGATTATTGAAGCGCCTTATGTGATGCAGGCGGCCAATGATCTACAAGTGCATTTAGGTTGGTCGGTACAGATCTATAATGCTGCGGAAGCTTTGCCCAACCTCATCAACCCATTCTTTATGTTGCCAATGCTAGGGATTTTAAAACTCAAGGCCAAAGATGTGATTGGTTTTACCGTCACACAACTGATTGTTCATCTACCTCTGGTTCTGTTCTTATTATGGATTTTAGGTAGAACCTTAACCTATACCCCACCGGTAATGTAAACACACTATCTTTTTCTTCCTCAGGTTTCATTCACCTTGATCAGAATGAAACCTGAAGCGACTTTAATGAACCTTCTAACGCGCGTTGTTCTAAAACAAAGCTAAGCTAAATTCTGATGGTGGTTTCAATCCACGCCAAAAAACTGTGCTATTTTTAAGCAAATTGCACCACTATTCACCAAAATTACAAATTAATTTCTAAATTGGTGCACTTTTTGCATTATCTATTTCATCAAATTGGGTTGTTTCACTACAGCCTGAATTTTTAGATTTACTAAATCCTTTTTGGTGCAAAAAATGAATCAAATATATGCGCCAGAATCGAATTTAGCACTTTTTTTGAGCACCACTATGCAAAACGTAGATCTATTTTTCTTACTGCTCGGTGCAGTACTGGTATTGGCAATGCATGCTGGCTTTGCGTTTCTGGAACTAGGCACAGTACGCCATAAAAACCAGGTCAATGCCTTAAGTAAAATCCTAACCGATTTCGCTATTTCAGCAATTGCCTATTTCTTTGTCGGCTACTGGATTGCCTATGGTCAAAACTTCTTCCATGCAGGCAGCACTTTAGCCTCGGATCATGGCTATAACCTGATGCGCTGTTTCTTCTTGCTGACCTTTGCTGCTGCGATTCCTGCGATTATCTCAGGCGGGATTGCGGAGCGTGCCAAGATGCGCTCGCAAGCCATCGCAACCTTGCTTTTGGTGGCGCTGATCTATCCTTTCTTTGAAGGAATGATCTGGAATGGCAATTATGGTTTGCAAAAGTGGCTCGAGAACTCATTTGGTGCAAGTTTCCATGATTTTGCTGGTTCCGTTGTGGTACATGCCATGGGTGGCTGGATTGCCTTGGCTGCCGTGATTTTGCTGGGCGCGCGTCATGGTCGCTATAAAAATGATGGTCGTGTCAGTGCACACCCGCCTTCATCAATTCCATTCCTTGCTTTAGGTTCATGGATTTTGATTGTGGGTTGGTTTGGCTTTAACGTAATGAGCGCTCAACGGGTTGAGGCGATTTCAGGTCTGGTTGCGATTAACTCGCTCATGGCAATGGTAGGTGGAACGCTTGCAGCAAACTTTATGGGTAAAAATGACCCTGGCTTCTTGCATAATGGTCCATTGGCGGGCCTCGTCGCAATTTGTGCAGGTTCTGACATTGTGCACCCTATTGGTGCGTTATTGATTGGCGGAACCGCTGGTGCACTATTTGTTTACCTTTTTACCTATACCCAAAACAAACTAAAAGTAGACGATGTACTGGGTGTCTGGCCTTTACACGGCGTATGCGGTGCCTTTGGTGGCATTGCCGCGGGAATCTTTGGGCAACAAGCGCTGGGCGGTCTCGGTGGCGTTTCCATTATTTCACAAATTATTGGTACCAGCTTGGGGATTATCGTTGCTCTGGCTGGCGGTTTCCTTGTCTATGGCCTGTTAAAAGCGACACTTGGGCTGCGTCTTTCTCAGGAAGATGAATATCGTGGTGCAGATCTTTCAATTCATAAAATTTCAGCGAACTCAGAAGAATCCATGTTTTAATTTTTAATCTATTTCAAAGCGGCTGATCAAGCCGCTTTTTTTATGAGCACTCAGCAATATCATTTCCGTTTGCTTGCTCTTATTCTGTTCTTGCCCAGCCATACCACCACTTTAACAATGATTCAACTTGCTTAAGATATTCATTCAAATCACTGCTTCTGTTCAATCTCTTAGGAAAATAAGGGTCAAAGTCATGGCATACATTATGCTTTATGTTTCTTGCAACTTTTAATCGGATTTTTCCTTTAAAAAATTGCTTAATTCATCAACAGTTACCATTAACAAAACGGTAAAGAATATCGCTTGAGCAAACGTATTAAATTTTATTAAGATGAAAAATAATGTATTTTTTATGTTTAGAAAGAAAACATTATTTTTCATAACAATGAACGGTTAAACCGCAACAATTACGAATGCAATCATAACGATACAAAAGGAGTTTTGTATATGAAACATAAACGCACCATGACCTCCCTACTTTGTGCAAGCGCGCTGATGTTGGGATTAAGTGCCTGTAGTGACAATAAGGCTCCTGCTGCTGGTGAAAAAGCGGCTGATGGTAATGCCTCATCTTCAGGCACATTAAACAAGATCAAGAGCTCTGGTACGATTGTACTTGGTTATCGTGATTCCTCGATTCCTTTTTCTTACATTGCTTCCAATCCGAATCAGCCAGTCGGTTATGCGCATGACCTGCAACTAAAAGTAGTTGAGGCCGTTAAGCAAAAGCTCAACATGCCAGACCTGAAAATCCGCTATAATCTTGTGACCAGCCAAAACCGTATTCCACTGGTATCGAATGGTACGGTCGATCTGGAATGTGGTTCGACCACCAACAATAAAGAACGTCAGCAACAGGTTGATTTCTCGGTAGGTTTCTTTGAAGTTGGTTCAAGACTGCTGACCGCCAAAAATTCTGGAGTTAAAGATTTTTCAGATTTAAAAGGCAAAAAGCTGGTCACAACGGCGGGAACCACCTCTGAACGCTATATCCGTCAACATCAGCAAGAACTCGGTATTGGCGAAATCATTTCTGCCAAAGACCATGCTGAGTCCTTCCTTATGCTACAAAATGGCCGTGCTGCCGCATTTATGATGGATGATATTTTGCTTGCAGGTGAAAAATCTAAAGCCAAAGATCCAAATCAGTGGGAAATTGTGGGCACAGCGCCAATCCATGAAATCTATGGTTGTATGCTCCGTAAAGGTGACACTGGCTTTAAACAAGTCGTTGATGATGCCATTAAAGCTACTTATGCTTCTGGTGAAATCAATAACATGTATAAGAAATGGTTCCAGCAACCGATTCCACCCAAAAATATTAACCTAGACTTTGCGATGTCTGATCAGCTCAAAGCTCTAATTGCCAATCCACATGATCGGGATGAGTAATTCCCCTCTATAACAAGAATATTATTGCAGAACCGGGGAACAGAGGATGTTCTCCCGTTTCTTCTCAGGAGTTATTATGAATTATAGCTGGAACTGGGGAGTTTTGTGGCAATCGACAGGTATTGGAGACACCACCTACCTGAACTGGATTATAACGGGCCTAGGATGGCTGATCGTGATTGCTATTGTTGCATGGACTATTGCCATGCTGCTGGGCAGTATCCTCGGGATTATGCGCACGCTTCCAAATAAAACAGCCAGAGCCATTGGCACAGCTTATGTGACCTTGTTCCGGAATGTACCGTTACTGGTTCAGTTATTTATCTGGTTTTATGTGGTTCCCAACTTTCTCCCTGCACCCATCAAAAACTGGTGGATGAATGATCTTGGCGCCAATACCACTGCGCTGATTTCGGCAAGTATTGGACTCGGACTCTTTACCGCAGCGCGTGTATGTGAACAGGTACGTACAGGTATTGAAGCCTTACCGACCGGGCAAATTAATGCGGGTTATGCCATGGGATTTTCCACGGTGCAACTGTATCGTTATGTCATTCTGCCACAGTCTTTTCGTACCATTTTACCGCCGTTGAGTTCAGAACTGACCAACTGCGTGAAAAACACGTCAGTTGCATCTTTAGTCGGCGTTGCTGAAATCATTTCACAGATGAAAACCATCAGTGAATACACCCAGAATACGATCGAAATTTACACCTATGTCACTGTGATTTTTATTGTTATCAATATCTGTCTCATCTTTGCCATGAACCTGCTGGAAAAGCGTCTGCGCATTCCTGGTTTAATATCAGGAGGAAAATAGCATGGAATGGTTAACTTCTTTTCTCAGTGATTTACAGCAGTCAGGGCCTGCGCTCTGGCATGGCTTCAGCATTACCTTAAAGGTCGTGGTTGTAGCAACAATCGGGGGAATTGCGATTGGTACCCTCCTCGCCTTGATGCGTCTGTCTTCGATCAGAGTCCTGAATGTGATTGCACAGGCCTATGTCAACCTGTTCCGTTCCATTCCTCTGCTGCTGGTTCTGATGTGGTTTTATTTTGCTGTACCGTTTATTTATACCGCAGCAACAGGCCAATATCTGACCATTGATACCGCACTGGTTTCCAGTATCGTCGCGTTTATGCTGTTTGAAGCTGCTTACTTTTCTGAAATTGTGCGTGCTGGTATCCAGTCTATTCCAAAGGGTCAGGCTGCTGCTGCATCTGCGCTGGGTATGAGTTATGGGCAGTCGATGCGATTGATTATTCTGCCGCAGGCGTTCAGAAAAATGATGCCGCTATTACTTCAGCAGACCATCATCCTGTTTCAGGATTCCACAATGGTCTATGCCATTGGTCTGCTCGACTTTTTCAGAACAAACTATGTTCGTGGAGATTTAATGTCCTTGCTCACTCAATATATTCTATTTGCAGGACTTGTGTACTTTACCATCAGCGCCATTGCGACATTCGCAGTTAAACGTTTACAAAGGAGGTTACGTGTATGAGCGACAATAAAGTAATGATAGACCTCCAAAATGTCAGTAAGTGGTACGACCAGTTTCAGGTACTGACCGATTGCACCACCCAGATCAGTCAAGGTGAAGTGGTCGTAGTCTGTGGTCCATCAGGTTCAGGAAAGTCTACCTTGATTAAAACCGTGAATGGATTAGAGCCATTTCAACAAGGTAAGATCTTTGTCGATAGCGTACCTGTTCATGAGCCTAAAACTGATATGACCAAACTACGTAGTCGTGTCGGCATGGTTTTCCAGCATTTTGAACTGTTTCCTCATCTCAGCATTACCGAGAACCTGACCATCGCCCAGATCAAGGTATTAGGACGTTCAGAAGCGGAGGCCAATAAAAAAGGACTGGCTTATCTGGATCGTGTTGGACTGAGTGCCCATGCCAATAAATACCCGGCCCAGCTTTCAGGTGGACAACAGCAACGGGTTGCGATTGCGCGTGCGTTGAGTATGGACCCGATTGCCATGCTGTTTGATGAACCCACCTCTGCCCTTGATCCTGAAATGATCAATGAAGTACTGGATGTCATGGTCGGATTGGCCAAAGAAGGCATGACCATGATGTGTGTGACCCATGAAATGGGCTTTGCCCGTCAGGTGGCGAACCGGATTATCTTTATGGATCAAGGTAAAATTGTTGAAGACTGCTCCAAAGATGAGTTCTTTGGTACACCACGTGGGGAACGTGCGCAGCAGTTTCTCAATAAAATTTTACATTAACAGATTGATCAAACGATATATAAAGCAGCCTTTAAGGCTGCTTTATGCTGAAATAAAAGCGCTATTTTCTTTGAACAATAAGATCAAAACATGAACCTGTATATAAGGTTTAAACTGCTTTCCTCTCTCACATTTATCCCAACATTTTTTTATATATCTTTAAGAGCAAATTAAGCTTTTAGGAATTAAATACCAAGATCATATTTCCACCGTAACAGCCTGCTCCATGATCTTGAGAACACCTTTTTTCATCTTGACGAGCTTTTTACTTTTTATCAGTTTTTTTATTTTACTGTTTGTATTCCCAGTGGGTGGAGCAATTGACTTACACTTAATTCAGCCTTGGGTCAGCCTACATGGAACCTTTCCTTATAAGAATGACTGGTTTCTCGACAAGCTTAACCATACTTACGTCAAACAACTTTTAACAGCTGTGTATGTCGCTTTCTTCTTTTTATGGTGTGCATCGTTTAAAGTCGAAAAACTGAAACCCCAACGCTGGCAATATGGTTATATGTTTTGGGTCAGTATGCTATGCACCTGCATTGTTGGGTTGCTGAAAGCGCATTCTTCCCAAGCCTGCCCTTGGTATATGACCCATGAAACTGCAACGGGTTTCATTTGGGATTTTTCTGCAACTGCTGGACATTGTTTCCCTGGTGGACATGCCAGCACGGGCTTTGCCCTAATAACGGGTTACTTTGTCTATCGTCTTGATCAAAAACAAAGAGCATGGTTCTATCTTTTTGCTGGAACGCTCATTGGTTTCGCCATGGGCTGGGCACAAATGATGCGTGGTGCACACTTCCTCAGTCATAATCTTTGGACAGCATGGGTCTGCGTTGCAATTAATTTAGTATGTTATACATTCACTTATAAACGTCATCAACAAATAGCAAAGCGCGTTTCAGTACCGTTATAGGTATCTGATGTGGTAAAGTGAATGACAGTGCTCATAGAGCGAGCACTGAATTTTGCCCACATTAGGATATTTTTGCTGTCGTATGTCTGACTTTCAAATATTTTTAGAATCTACTTTTGCTTCTCAACAAGACTCTATTCAATCTTATGAACTAGGCTTACGCAAAGTATGGTTAAAAAAGGCCTCTGAACGTCACGGACTATGGCTGTACACGCCACTGAAATGGCTTGCCAAAATCTTTAATCTGGGTGCGATTACTCCTGTTCCAAACCAAGGTGGCTCTAAGGCTATTCAATGCGAGTTCAAACGCATTCAGCAGCTCAAGGCTTTGGGTATTTCCACTCCAAATGTGTTGGCAGTTTCAAAAAAAGGCATTCTGTTAGAAGATGTTGGCTCACAACGCCAGAGCCCTGTCAGTCAGTTGGATCAAAAACTAGGTAGCCTCAAAGGTCATCCTGAAGCGAGATATGCATTATTTGATCAAGCCATTCAGGCCATCAGTTACATTCATCATCAACAAGGTTATTTAAGCGAAGCTTTTGCGCGCAATATTTTGGTTGATCAACAGAACCAGTTTACCTTTATTGACTTTGAAACCGATCCGAGAGATGTACTCAGTCTGCATGACTGCTTTGTGCGCGACTGGTTATTATTTATTTTTTCAACAGCTTATCACTTTGAATTTGAACAGCTTGAACAGGCCAGCCAGCAGCTTTATCAAGCCTTACTGGCGGAACCACAAGTCTATAAAGACATTTGTAAAGTAGGCAAACGCTTAAACTGGGTACTACGCTTTAATGTCAGCAAAGTCGGCAATGATGGTAAGCGTATCCAGAAATGTGTCCTGTTTCTACGTTATTTGCGCGAACAGGCTGAGACAGCAACCGCAGCGAACTAATGCGTTATACGTCCAATATTATCCGCTTGCCTTGTCTTCATGATGCGCAAGCTTTTTCGGTAATTTGACCAATACCGACAATCCACCCAGCTCAATACTTCTCGATAAGGTCAGTACCCCACCTAAGCGTTGGGTCGCTTTATCGACAATAGACAAACCTAGTCCACTGCCCACTTCTAAATGATGATGCACACGGTAGAAGCGCTTCAAGACCTTGTCATATTGTTCAGGATCGATCCCTGCACCGCTGTCTTCGATCTGGATATAAGCAAAATCATCAGAATCGCTATACACCGAAATATTGATAATACCTTGTTCTGGCGTGTACTTAATCGCATTGTCAATCAGGTTGAAAATAATCGAATGTACCGTCGATTCAAGGCTTTGCATTTCAATTAAATCATTACGTTCAAACCCGAGATCGATTTCTTTTTGCATGGCCAGATTCACCAGTTGCTCCACACAATTTAACGCCACATCATTCAGGCGAAAATTGGTATTTGGTTCAATCAGACTCAGTGCCACATCCTGTTTAGCCAAAGCCAGAAGCTGGGTCACCAGATGTTGAATCCGTGCCAGACCTTTACTCAGGTTCTGCAAAGATTCATGTTCAGGAAGCTGGCTAATCAAGATACGGGTTTGTAGATTCAAGGCAGTAACGGGCGTTCTAAGCTCATGTGCAGCATCGGCGATGAACTGTTTCTGTTCTGTTTGAGCATGCTGAATCCGCTCAAACAAGCGGTTCATTTCTTCAATGGTCGGTAATAATTCTTGTGGATAATCTTTGACATCAATCGGTGATAAGCCATCGGAATCCCGCTGAGTCAGTTCTTCCTTAAATTCATCCAGAGGTTTCAGACTGAGACTGATGATAAACGCCAGTACAATAATCGCCACAGGGAGCAACAGAATATAAGGAATAAACATGCTGCCCGCCAATTCCCATGCAAAAACCTTTCGCACTTGTTCTTGCTGGCTGACCTGAATCTGGTAATCTTTTAAAGGAACCACATAAACACGCCACTTGCCTTGAGACGTCGTCTGGGTATAGAAACCCGCCTGTTTGACGGGTGGAACCAGTAAATGGGTTTGATGCCATAAATGGGTCTGATCTTTATAGGCCCAGATATCAATCAATAAATCTTCTTCATGATAAGTACGGTGCAATTCGACACGACTTGCAACTGGGGTTAACGGCTGAGAGGTAGAATGCTCAGCCATGTATTGCATTTGCGTATCTAAAATTTCATCAACTTCATGCAATGAGATTTTATAAGCCGCCAAAATCAGAAAACAACCTAACACCACGCTAAAGATGGAGGTTCCCCAGATGAGTCTTTTCTTTAGCGAATAATGTTGGCTTTTTTGCATCGTATTATGACTGCCCCAAACGATAACCTAAACCACGAATGGTTCGAATGAAGTCCTTACCCAGTTTGGCCCGCAAGTGATGGACATACACTTCAATGGTATTACTGGTAACTTCGCTGTCGAAATCATACAACTTATCTTCTAAATTTGCTTTAGAGAAAATTTTATTTGGGTGGGATACCATCGGAATCAGAATCGCCCATTCCCGATTAGACAGCTCGATTTGCTGACCTTTGAAGGTTGCTAGATGCTGTTCTACATCCAAGATCAGTTCACCACTTTTTAATAGTTGCGACTGACTTTTCAGTTGCGCTGTTTCAACACTACCACGGCGTAATAAAGCATTGATACGGGCTAACAGCTCATCAAATTCATAGGGTTTAATCAAGTAATCATCCGCACCCTGATTCAAACCATCCACGCGGTTTTGTAGCTGATCTCTGGCTGAAATAATCAGGACAGGCAATGAACTGCGTTGACGTATCTGTTTCAGGATTTGCATCCCATCCATAAGGGGCAGACCTAGATCCAAAAGTACCAGATCAAAAGATTGCTTGGCTAACAAAGCCAATCCATCGACCCCGTTATTGACCCATTCCACGTCAAACTGATGATATCGCAGTAAGGTCAATGTTGACTCTGCAATCATAAAATCATCTTCTATCATCAAGATCTTGGTCATGATTTCATTTCACCTTATGGGTTAGCACATGTTTCTAACATGTCATCTTTAGCATTAATTACTTTGGTTTTTACATCAAGCAAACTTAACAAGGTCGGGAACAAATTATCTTGGCTCAGTTTATTCTTAGTTTGTTGCGCCAGACAGCTCATCTGTTTATGCGCCTGTTGTTGCCATGCGGTTGAGAACCACATCAACATTGGTACATGTGTCTGCTGAGTCGGTGCAATTGCATAAGGCGCACCATGCAGATACATGCCGCTCTCACCTGTCGATTCACCATGATCTGATAAATACCATAAACCTGTTTGATACTGGGTTGTATTTTTCAAGGTTTCGATCAATGAATCTAGAACATAATCGGTATAAAGCAAAGTATTATCATAACTGTTAATCAATGCTTCCTGAGTACATCCCTGAATCGCATTGGTATCGCACGTTGGCTTAAATACACGGAACGCTGGCGGAATACGTTTATAATAGGCAGGGCCATGACTGCCCATTTGATGCAATACGATCAAACGTGGTTGGGTATCATCTTTCGGAATCGTTGCGATATACGCTTTTAGGCTATCAATCAGAATATCATCCAGACATTCACCATCCTTACACCATTTCTGCTGAATCGGCTCAGGAATTTTAAACTGTTCAACACGGTCACATGCGCCCTTGCAACCTGAATTATTATCAATCCATGTCACCTGATAACCTGCACGTTTTGCAATATCGAGCAAACCTTCACGATGACTGGCTAACTGTTCATCATAATCTTCGCGTTGCATACCCGAAAACATACACGGTACTGATACAGCAGTTGCTGTACCACATGAACTGACTTGTGAGAAATTGATAATATTCTGTTTGGCTAATTTCGGATTGGTCTCTTTGGCATAACCATTTAAAGAGAAGTTTTCCGCACGAGCCGTTTCACCCACCACCAAGACCATCAGTTTAGGTAAACCTCTTGCAACCTGAGTACGTTGCGCATCTTCACCATACTTAACTAAAGGTAAATTCTGTTTAGGTGATTTCTTTTTATAATATGAAACTGTCGAGGCAATCATATTTTGAGGCGAAATCATGCCTTTTATATCGCGGTTTTCACGAAAAATGGCTGCAAAATCCACATAGAAAACAAATAATAATCCGCCAACTAAAGCCAGGGAAACCACAGAGGCAACCAGCTTTTTGAACAATTGTCTGATAACTGATTCAGATTTGATTTTGGTCATCAAAATCACAATGATCGGGACTAGAACCATCCCCACCATCCAGATCAACAAACGCCAAGACCACGTATCCCGAGCCTCAGCAAAGTTGGTTTGCATCAAATTTTGAATCTGATCTGAAGTAATCCAGACGCCCAGGGTATCTACAGCATAAGCAGCAAAACCACCAATAAAAACCAAAGCGATAGCAAGTGGTTTTGCAGTCCATTTCCAACTCAATAGCTGGAAAATAAAAGCATATAAAGCAGTAATCACACCAACAGAAGCTGCTACAAAAAGTCCCGCCTTAATCCCTGTATATGGTGTTAAGGCCAACATCTTTTCATAAAATGCGATGTTCAGGAAAACACCTAGCCAGATTGCAAGTAATATATTAAAAGTAAGTAATGAAATCGGCTTGGTTTTGAGTCTTTGCAGCAACATAGGCATCTTGTTCTAAAAATAAATTTCTTAGTGTTGTAAAGATAAAAATAAAAACTTAAAAATGACTTAAATAATAGAATGTCCTGAGGAAAGCTCACCTCATCGTCTTATTTTATTTAGTTAATTTAAAAATAAAAAGTCGAGGTTAATGTAAACCTCGACTCATTAAAACATAAACCGTTGAAAAATTAGAAGCTATATTTAGCCATTAGACCAACGCGGTTATCTTTATAAGACTGACCAGCAAACGTTTCACGCTTACCATTGACATATTCGACACCTAAATCAATTGGTTTAGCTGGTGTATAAATAAAGTTGATCCACGCTTGTTGAACTTTTTCATTTGCAGAAGTATTTAATTTTGCAAAGTCAGTACCGTCATCAGCGAATTGAGCACCATATGCTAGAGTAGAACGTAAGTTAGGTAGAACCTTATACGTTCCGCCCACTTGTACTGCTACAAATTCATTTTGCTCGATAGAATTCCCATCTACTGCGTAAGGCGTGTTACTGCCATATAAATAACTATTATCACCAACAACATATGATGCATCAGCAAAAAGTTTTAAAGGATCAGATACTTTAAAATCAGTACCAACAGCCACGCCCCAACCAGTTTTATCATCATTAGCAAGCTGTGATTTATACTTTTCGACTAGAACACGCGCTGAAGCTGAACCTTTACCTTCTGCATAGCCTTGAGTAATTTTAGCCGTTAATGCAGGTAGGCTATATTTAATACTATCACCTGTTTGCGAAGTAGTACTATCACCTTTTTCAGCAGAAACAAATAGTTGCGTAGTCGGACCTAACTTGTAGTTATAGCGTACTTGCGGAACACGTTTAGTACCACCACCAATGTTTGTCGAGAAGTCGATCATTTCTGGTGCATGATTAGACAAGAAGTTTGAAGTTGTTTGACCAAATAACCAGTTGTTATATGTTAAATAAGCATGACGAATACGTAATCCATCATTCGTACCCGCAAAGTCAACTTCGATTTTACCACCTACTTTGTCGTCTCCTACAGGCGTATTAAAATCTAAACCAAGGCGTGTCGTTTTAGCAGTCGCACGTAATTTATCATGCGTTTTGCCGTCTGACTTACTTACATCACCAAAGTCGTTATCTGCACCTTCGATAATGTAGTTAGCATCACCACGAACGAAACCATATAGGTTCACATCAGCGCCAGTTTTAGATTTAAATCCTGCTAACGGTGAAACTGGTGCAGCAACTGGTTGCGCCTTAACTTCAGCGAGTTGAACTTGCTGTTGTTGCTGTACTTGCTGTTGTTGTTGCTGTACTTGGCTTTGTTGTTGAATTAAAGCTTTTAAAGCCTCAACTTCTTTACGAAGCTGTTGAATTTCCGCTTTGTCGGAAGTCGCAGCATGTGCCCCACTCATCATTAAAGCTGTAACTGTAAGAGCTAAACTTTTAACAACTAAAGATTTACGATTAAGGAATAGATCCATCAAAAACTCCAAAAAATATATTTTATGTTGCCTATCCATGCCAAGTTGATTTACGCCATTAAATTAAGGGGCTAAAAAATCAACTCTCCTCCACTTTGGTTACATTAATTTTATTACCGCAACCAAAACCAATTTCAACGTTATGCAAGACCAAAACCCAATAACCAAAGACATAAAAACATACTTTGACTTACAGATTTTTACCTTAACTTCATGTTGTAACGAATCCTACACAACTCTCTTATCTTATAGAATGATTAAATCGTTATTTCATTATTCTTTTTTAGACTTTAGGCTAATATCCAATCGACTTGAACATTTTTCTACCCATTTTAATTGATTCACATGATTTTTCTTGTTAACACAATCCATTTTTACTCCAGTTAGCTTCCATTTGCTACCCAAACAAGATGGCACAATTAATAGAGCAGTTAAATAGCTAAAAACATACATTTTTAAAAACATAGACAAAGGTAGTAGATAATGACTAGATCACTCCTCAATCGATATTAAATTTCTTTATTTCATTTAGTTAACATTATTTTTCTTGTAATTTTGCATGTTTCCAGAGAGAAATAGGGAGCAAAGTAACCGTGCCAATAATGACAATAGCGATCAAATAATGGAAATAACCGAACACATCTCCAATCATTCCACTGACTAAATACAGCAAGCCACTGACAGTCGCCATGATCGAGACCTGAAAAGTGAAATCGGTTGCTGCAAATTGCTTACGACTATATTGCATCACCAGTGTCAACATCACCACCAAAAGCATGGCAGAGCAAGCATCTTCAAATGCATTGACAGTGTATAACCAGATCGGTGCAATTTGAGTTTGGGATTCATAAGCGTGAGCAATCACAGCATAAGCGATCAAACTGGTTATTTTTAAAATAGAGAAAACAATCAAACTCGCTGTTCTGGAAAAATGTTTGAGCAACAATCCAGCAATCCCCGCGCCTACAAGCGCTGCGACCGCACCAAGCATGGTGATGTAGACGCCTATCTGGGTGAAGTTCAATCCCATATCTACCATCAATGGCTTTAATAAAGGGCCTGAAAGTCCGTCTGTAACTTTGAAACTGATCAAGACCAGTAACCATGCTTTTAATTCTTTTGTGGATTGAAAATAATTTAAATAGGCCTTAATTGCCTGCATCAATGGAACAGAAGATGTCTGCGTTCTTGTAGTTAAGTTTGCATGAATAGGCTCACGATAGAGCAACACAGGTAAAGTATTGATAAACACCAACAAGGCCAAAGCCAGAAAGGTTTTTTGCCACTGTAACCAGTCCAGACACCAGAGCACTGCCCCGCCACCCACAATAAAACCTAAGCGTGAACCAATCACCTGAAAAGTATTGCCCCAATGCTGCTGATCTGTTTTGAGCAAATTGACCGCCAAGCCATCGGTTGCGATGTCTTGGGTTGCGCCAGTGAAGTTCATTAAGAAAAGTAAGACAAAGAAAATCAACAGATAACTGGGTTGATCCAGTGCCTGAATCGGGAAAAAGGATAAAATAATCAGAATGATTACACTGAATAATTGTGTGGGAATAATCCAGCTACGGTAGTGGCCTAATCGAGATAATGCCAAACGATCAACATAGGCAGCCCAAAAAATCTTAATCGACCACGGCAACATCAGTAAACCAAAGCCGCCAATATGTGCCAACGATACGCCTTGCGCTCTCAGAATGACAGGCAAAGCATGAGTCATAAACCCCACGGGTAAGCCCTGTGCCCAATACAAAGAAAACAATAAAATGTAAACCTGTCGAAGATTAGGCATTTTGAGTTTCCAGAGCGAGGCAATAACGGGCCTTAAGTATCCAATCCTTTCATTCTTCTGGCAATAAAATCTTATTTTTTGCCAATGCAGTCGCTGTCATCAGCGTTTAACATGAATAGAGTTGTCATTATTTATATTCATGTATGCCACAACATTTTCCAGATTTACCTCCACTGGTTCCACAACGTGGAACAGCCTATAGCCGTGCATTGTGTAAAAAACTGTTCCTTGCACAAGGCTGGACTGTAGTAGGAGAAATTCCTAACTTACCTAAAGCGGTGGCTATCATTTCTCCACATACCTCAAATATTGACGGCTGGTATGGCTTTCTGGCGATTGGTGGGTTGGGATTGAAAATTACAGTACTGGGTAAAGATACCTTATTCAAGCCCCCGCTCCAGCCGCTCTTAAACTGGGCGGGACTGATTCCCGTTCGTCGTGACAGTGCGCATGGCTTGACGGAACAAGTAGTTGCCACCATTCAACAGCACGAAAAAATCTGGGTCGGTATGGCGCCTGAAGGGACACGTAAAAAAGCCGAAAAAATGAAAAGTGGTTTTTATCACATTGCACATGCAGCAGGCATTCCAATCGTAATGTTTGCTTTTGATTATGACCATAAAACCATTTATTGTTTGGGGGCATTTACTCCGACTGGTCATTATCAGCAAGACCTTGATCAGATCATGCAACGTTACGTTGGGCACTTCTCGCCGAAAAATCCAGATTGGCTGGCTGAACCCTTACAAAAACTTGTGAAAAAAAACTAGAAAATTAAGGGCAAATCTGCTCTGATGTGCGCATCTTTTTTGTACATTTTATCTGCATTTGTTATGAACATTGCTCGACTGTCTTGCTTGGCTGTTTTTGGTCTTGCTTTATTTGGTTGTGATCAAATCACAAAGAAAACACCGCCTACATCAGCAATTCAAGCCCGTGAACCTGTGGTTGCCATTGCATTAGGTGGCGGTGGTGCCAAAGGCTTTGCACACATTGGTGTCATTAAGGTTTTAGAATCACATGGCATCAAACCTAAAATCGTGACTGGCACCAGTGCAGGTAGCTTTGTCGGTAGTATTTATGCCAGCGGTCAAACACCTTATCAAATACAAAACCTTGCTTTAAAACTGCAAGAATCTGATTTGCGTGATCTCACCATTAATAGTCAAGGCATTATTCTCGGTCAGAAATTACAGAATTATGTAAATAGCCAAGTCGGCAATAAACCGATTGAGCAATTCCCGATTCGTTTTGCTGCAGTCGCCACCCGTTTAGACAGTGGCAAAAAAGCCGAGTTTATTAAAGGCAATGCTGGTCAGGCAGTACGTGCATCTTGCAGTATTCCCAATGTGTTTGTGCCTGCGGTTATCGGCAAGACCAAATATGTGGATGGTGGTTTAGTCAGCCCAATTCCTGTAAAAACCGCAAAGGATATGGGTGCTGATATTGTAATTGCCGTGGATATTTCTGCACGTCCCGTCGGTGGTAAGCCTCTCAGCATGTGGGGCTTATTAGACCAGACCATCAATATCATGGGCCAACAAAGTATTAATGAAGAACTGAATCAGGCAACGATTGTGATTCAACCGAAAGTGGGTCATCTGGGCGTGCTTGACCTTAAATCGAGTAATGAAGCTATTTTAGAAGGTGAAAAGGCAGCTCAAGCCAAGATTACGGCGATTCAAAATGCGATTACCGCATTTAAAAAATCTCCTGCTGCCTTAAAACCAGCACCACGACCAAAATTCTAAAACCCCACCTAAAAGGCTGTTGAAAGCTATTAAACTTGCAATATGTGCAAGATATTTAATCATCAACAGCCGCAATGCCTAAAAAAACAATCTTTTCATATTCATAAAGATAATCATCTGTTACAGTGCTAAGGTGAATATTTTTTCACCTCTACTCCGTTTAGTTATGCGAGCAAATCTATGGAATTTGTAGTTGAACCTTGGCACTGGTTTGTATTAGGGATTTTACTGATTCTTTCAGAATTGATTTTGCCTGCTTTTGCTGCATTGTGGTTTGGCATAGCAGCAGTCATGGTGTGTATTTTACTGTGGCTTTTCCCGATGATGGGTTTTACCACCCAAGTGATTACTTGGGGTATTTTATCTATTTTATGTACGATTCTTTGGTTCAAATTTATCAAACCGCTTTCGATTGATAAAACCAAAGCAGGTCTCCCTCGCGAAGCAACCATTGGTCAAGTTGGTATGGTGATCCAGACTGGTCTTGAACATGGACAAATTATTGTGCGCTTTCCGATACCTGTTTTAGGTTCTGATGAATGGCATTGCCGTTGTACTAATCCAGTACAGGTCGGTGATCGTGTTCGAGTGGTTGATATTTTGGGTAATGATTTAGTCGTTCAACCTCATACGTCATAAACACAAAGAGGGTTTCTAATGTCTGTCGGTACGATTGTTGTTTTAGCTTTTTTAGCTTTTATCGGTATAACCATTTTTAAAGGGGTTCGTATTGTTCCTCAAGGTTATAAATGGATTGTGCAACGTTTAGGTAAATACCATACCACGTTGAGTCCAGGTCTAAACTTCGTGATTCCTTATGTGGACGAAGTGGCTTATAAAATTACCACCAAAGATATTGTTTTGGATATTCCTTCACAAGAAGTAATTACCCGTGACAATGCTGTGTTGGTGATGAATGCCGTAGCGTATATCAATCTTACTACACCAGAAAAGGCGGTGTACGGGATTGAGAATTATACTTGGGCAATTCAAAATCTTGTTCAGACTTCACTTCGTTCTATCGTGGGTGAAATGGATCTGGATGATGCGCTTTCTTCTCGTGACCACATCAAGGCGAAATTAAAAGCTGCCATTTCTGATGATATTTCAGATTGGGGCATTACCCTGAAAACTGTTGAAATTCAGGATATTCAACCTTCACATACCATGCAGGCTGCTATGGAAGCGCAAGCAGCTGCTGAACGTCAACGTCGTGCGACTGTAACCAAAGCTGATGGTGAAAAACAGGCGGCAATTCTGGAAGCAGATGGTCGTCTGGAAGCATCTCGTCGTGATGCAGAAGCACAGGTTGTTCTTGCCGAGTCTTCACAACGTGCCATTGAAATGGTGACAAGTGCGGTAGGTGATAAAGAGATTCCTGTGGCTTATTTACTCGGTGAACAATACGTTAAAGCAATGCAGGATTTATCTAAATCTGGCAATGCAAAAACAGTGGTTCTCCCTGCCGATGTACTCAATGCCATTCGTGGAATTATGGGCAAACACTAAACCCACTTTCCAATAAGAATAAAGCAGCGTTTTTTCGCTGCTTTATTTTTTTAAGCTTCCTCGATTAGCTTTCGGGTCTTAACTGGAAGTTTCTTGATAATGAGATCATAGGAGTCCTGAATGAGATCCTGTACCAGATCAGGCGTGATCTCTGGACTACTGGCAATCGAAATCCAGTGTTTCTTATTCATGTGATAGCCCGCTGAAATTGAAGAATAGAGTTCCTGATATTCCAGACTTTTCTCAGGCTTACATTTCACCGTTACAACCAGTTTTCCTGCATTAAAACCAATATACATAAACATTTTATCGAAGACTTTGAACACCTCAAAATCAGGGCCAAAAGGTTGCGACTGGATTGAAAATGCCAGATTTTGTGCATATTGCAGGGCGCATTGTTCGAGCTGGTTCTGATTCATGACATCATCCCTTTTACGCGATCTTCATCATTGTTTTGCTTTATTCTAAAACTGTTTTTAAATCATGATTATCTATATTCTCTAAAAATAAAGACCATACAAGATGGTCTTTTATAACATTAATTATCTAAGAAAAACTGTCTGGCTTTTAACTTTTACGTGCCAGCAAGAACTTTGAAATGTCGACGAGTTCTTTAGCATCTTCACCAAAATACGCTAAGGCTTCAAAGGCTTGATCATGCAGGCTTTGCGCATAAGCTTGCGCCTGTTGCAGTCCCATTAAGGCAGGATAGGTCGACTTCTGCACTTGCTCATCTTTACCCGCTGTTTTGCCCAAAGTTTCTGTGCTGGCGGTAATATCCAGAATGTCATCTTGCACCTGAAAAGCCAAACCAATGCTTTGACCAAATTGACGTAATTTAGGAATCGCCTGATCCGTGCCAGTAAAGATGGTTACAGCCCCCATCATGATCGCCGCTTGAATCAATGCACCCGTTTTATTACGGTGAATATTTTCCAATTCTGCCTGATCAACTTGCTTACCCGCACCTTCAGCTTGTAAATCAAGAACTTGTCCGCACACCATTTTTGAACTGGCGGTTGCTAAGATTTGTACCTGCTTCAACACAATCGCAGCCTCACTCCCCTGTCCTTGTTCGTCGAATAAACGACTTCCCAAGATTTCAAAGGCCATCGACTGTAAAATATCACCAGCCAGCAATGCTGTATCTTCACCAAAGGCCACATGGCAAGTCGGCTGTCCACGACGCAGTAAATCATTGTCCATACAAGGCAAATCATCATGGGCCAATGAATAACAATGGATCAGTTCAACCGCAACTGCTGCACGGCGGGCTGCTGCAAAATTTTGATTCGGTTGTAATGAAGCTGCTGCATAACATAATGCTGGACGAACACGCTTTCCACCGAGCATAACCGCATGATGAACAGCTGCTTTTAAAGGTTCTGGAATAGAAAATGCAGCCAATGCTGTCAATAAATCCTGTTGAATACGTTGTTGAGCTTGTTTTAAAACATCCGCATTAACTTGAGAAATAGATGACACAATTGCCTCGGGAAATCTTAATGGAAGGAAAATGACAAAACTTGCCAGAATGGCGACATCATAACACTATTTATTTGAAGAAATTGCATTTGTATTTTTAATCCATTCCAAATAATAAAGCCTTCAAATGAAGGCTTTATCGCATCATTCCAAGCAATGCTTAGAAAGTATCCCCAGGTACACGTACCCAGCCTTCCATCAATACACGTGCGCTACGGCTCATAATGGCTTTTTTCACGGACCATTTGCCATCAATCAATTCAGCTTGAGCGCCCACACGCAATGTGCCCGATGGATGTCCAAAACGAATGGCCTCACGTTCGCCGCCCCCAGCAGCCAAATTCACAAGCGTCCCCGGAATTGCTGCCGCAGTACCAATTGCCACAGCAGCGGTTCCCATCATAGCATGATGTAACTTGCCCATCGACAAGGCACGAACCAATAAATCCACATCACTGCTCTCAACCGATTTACCACTCGATGAGGTATAAGTTTTTGGTTTGGATACAAAAGCAATTTTAGGCGTATGTTGACGTGCTGCTGCTTCTGAAAAGTCTTTGATCAAGCCCATGTGTACCGCGCCATACGCACGGATTTTCTCAAAACGTGCTAAAGCAGCCGCATCGCTGTTAATGTGCTCTTGTAATTCTGTCCCTTGATAACCGATGTCTTCGGCATTCAGGAAAATCGTTGGAATCCCTGCATTAATAAATGTCGCCTCAAAAGTACCAACCTCCGGAACAACCAATTGATCCACAATATTTCCTGTCGGGAACATATCACCGCCTTCTTCACCATCATCAGCAGGATCTAAGAATTCAATCTGAACTTCCGCTGCGGGAAAGGTCACTCCATCTAGCTCAAAATCACCTGTTTCCTGAACTTGACCGTTAGTCACAGGGACATGTGCAATAATAGTTTTTTGAATATTCTTCTGCCAGATTCGTACTGTACAAATTCCATTTTCAGGAATACGTTCAGCGTCAACCAATCCATTTGAAATCGCAAATGATCCTACAGCTGCGGTTAGATTTCCGCAGTTGCCGCTCCAATCAACAAATGGTTGATCAATCGATACTTGTCCAAATAAATAATCTACATCATGTTCTGGTTCTGAACTTTTAGCCAGAATTACAGTTTTACTGGTACTTGAGGTTGCGCCGCCCATTCCGTCAATCTGCTTACCGTAAGGATCTGGGCTTCCAATCACGCGTAAAAGAAGTTGATCACGTGCCTTGCCTGCTACTTGTGCCGCTCCGGGTAAATCATCCAGTTTGAAAAATACCCCTTTACTTGTGCCACCACGCATATAGGTTGCAGCAACTTTAATTTGCGGTACTGAGCTCATGTCAATTCTTCCTTTTATCATGTTCTTGGTGCAGCGGGTTATTCGTCTAAAGCTACTGCACGGCAGTCAAAAATACCATACGACCAATGGTGCCTGAGTTAGTCGTCATGCATAAAATCTGTGCATTATATTGAGTATTTTTCATCACTTACACAATGGCAAAAATGCGAATCCATCCGTCGGGAAAAACAAGAATATGATTTAGCTGTACAAATATAAAGCAAATTTCATTTAAATATTCACTTAAATATAGGATTTTAAATAACTTTTAAAAACAACTTTTCAGTCATGGCAATGCTGTACTTTTACTAGGCGAAAATCGATCAATCTATTAGAATAATCCAGTTAATTCCTCGTCGAGCTCAGTCCTTTGAACAACGATTCTTCTCAACTTCAGCGTGGACTAAAAAACCGCCATATCCAACTCATCGCGATGGGTGGAGCTATTGGTACGGGCTTATTTTTAGGTTCTGCGCAAATTATCCAGTCTGCTGGACCATCTATTATTTTGGGGTATGCGATTGGCGGCTTGATTGTTTTTCTAATCATGCGTCATTTAGGTGAAATGATTGTTGAAGAACCTGTTGCAGGTTCATTTAGCCATTTTGCTTATAAGTATTGGGGTAAATTTCCAGGCTTTATAACGGGTTGGAACTATTGGGTGCTCTACATCCTTGTGGCAATGACTGAGCTAACGGCAGTAGGTAAATATATTAATTACTGGTGGCCGCAAATTCCCGCTTGGCAGTCTGTATTATTCTTCTTTGTCGTGATTACGGCAGTCAACCTGACCAATGTTAAATTCTATGGTGAATCAGAGTTCTGGTTAGCGATCATCAAGGTGACGGCTGTAGTTGCCATGATCTTGTTTGGTTTATTCCTTCTCTTCACTGCTGATGCAAACTCAACCGCTTCATTTAGCAACCTTTGGTCACAGGGCGGCTTTTTTCCGCATGGCTTTGAAGGCTTGTTCTATATGCTGGCTTTCTTGATGTTTGCCTTTGGCGGAATTGAGCTGATTGGTATGGCCGCAGCAGAAGCCAAGGATCCGAAGACCACCATTCCTAAAGCGATTAACCAAGTGGTCATTCGTATTTTGGTGTTCTATGTCGGTTCGCTTGCCATTCTCTTATCACTTGTCCCTTGGAACCAGCTCGATCTTGGCGGCTTGGATAAAAGTCCATTCGTGATGATTTTCAGTCAAATGGGAATTGGTTGGGCAGCACATTTACTGAACTTTATTATCCTGACAGCGGCATTATCTGTATATAACAGCGGTATGTATGCCAATAGTCGTATGGTATTTGGTTTAGCTCAACAAGGTAATGCGCCGAAAATCTTTACAAAAACCAATAAGCAAGGTGTCCCTGTTCCAGCGGTACTGCTCTCTGCATTCCTGATCTTTGGCTGTGTGTTACTCAACTATTTTGTACCAGAAGATGCCTTAGGTCATTTGATGTATGTTGTTGTTGGCGCGCTGGTTTTAAACTGGGCCATGATCAGCTTGACGCATTTAAAATATCGTCAACATATCAAATCAGCGCAAATCAAAACATCATACCCAGCGTTATGGTCTCCATTTAGTAACTATCTGGTTTTGGCATTTATTGGCGTTGTGCTATATATCATGTGGCAGCAAGGCTTTAAAGAATCAGTGCTTATGATTCCGATCTGGATCGTCGCCATGTTTATTTTTTATAAGTTTTTAAATCGTAAAACTGAGAATTAACAGTTGATCGGTTTCCTCAAAAAGTGATTGCTTCTGCAATCACTTTTTTGTTTATAATCATAAAATTATGCGCTCATAGCTTAACTGGATAGAGCAGTTGCCTCCTAAGCGACCGACGTGGGTTCGAGTCCCGCTGAGCGCATAGCCTTTTTAATTAATCTTGCCTTCCACAAGCTGCTGGTTAAGTAAGGTTTTTGCCTGAGTTTGCAGTTGTTCTGCTTTTATGGTTTTTCCAGCGACTGACTTTGCCTGATCATTAAAATAACTAAAATGAGATTTCTCATTTTTTCCTGCAAATTTTAATGCCACGATTTGATTCTGGTTAAATGCATTCGCCCATGCATCTCTGACTGCGCTCCAGTAAGTCGCATTCTTCTTCCAGTAATCATAAGCAGCCTTGAAATCATAGCCTTCAACTTTGTTGTACTGGTTAACCCCTAGCTCACGAGCAAGTGCTGTATTGGTTTTGGTATCAAATTTAATATTGTCTTGCTCATGCACCCAGCCTGTTGCAGTGAAGGCATGGCGATTGATCCCAATAATCACATCATAATCATTACGCGTGGTATGCTCACGGCGTGGTAACGGGCGATAGGTTTCATTCGATACCCACTCCACTGCACCATTGTCTTTAGTCCACGCACCCAAGCCTGCATAACGAGGGGAATCATCGACTTGCCATACCGTTTGCAGCCATTTGCCTTTGCTCTGCTCTGGCTTTAAATCAATACTTTTCCAGCGATAATCCCCAATATAACTCCACATCTTGGTCGGTTCATATTCCCAGTCCTGACGCCAGTGCTTCACCACGTGCCCCTCTGCAACCAGAATATGCTGTAACGACACTTTATTCGGGGTATTTTCTAAAACCACAACAGTTTCATAACCACTCGATAAGTCATCTTTTTTAACTTTATAGTCTGGTTTGAGTGAATAAAGCTCTTCAAAGCGAAAATCTACTTTGTATTCCCCTGCCATTTTCAGGATGGCCTGACGCGCTTGTTCTTGTGTCAGATTTTCATGCAAAGATTGCTGTTGTAAAGCATCCGCCAATTTTACTGGCTGTTGTGCAGCATTCACACTACTGATCCCCATCATCAGTGCAGTTACAAAAACATAAGACAACTTAAGCTTCATATAAAAAATCTCAACTCGACGCTAAATTACTGAATCAATTAAATAAAGCAACTTTCCCTAGTTCAGTCGCTTGTATCTTTTTGAAATAAACCTGTAAAGCATTGTAAATTATTGTGAGAATGATTACCATTTAATTTATGGAATAATTTTCATTGCGATTAACTATTGTGAATATACTCTCTCCTCAATTCTGTTCTAAACCTAAAGTTTTATTTGCTTCTCTTTTAGCAGCAGGTTTGATTTCTCCTTCTGTGTATGCAGTCGAGCAATCAACTTATGCAGTTACTAAAACACCTCTGCATGTTCTCGATACCATTGTGGTGACAGGCACACGTTCAGAAAAAAAATTAATTGATACTCCGATTCGAACTGAAATTATTGATGAGGAAGAATTAAAAAGAACCAATGCCATTACCTTAAAAGATGCTTTAGAAAATATTCCAGGCATTCTGTTAAGAGAAATTCATGGCAAATCAGGTTATGAAATTTCATTGCAAGGTCTGAGTAGCGATCAGGTACTGATTCTGATTGATGGCCTACCGCTTGCTGCCAGTACCAGTTCGACAGTTGATTTAGATCAATATTTAATTGGTGGTATTGAGCATATTGAAGTTATTAAAGGTGCAGCTTCGGCACAATATGGCTCATCTGCCATGGGTGGTGTGATCAATATCATCACTAAAAAAGTTCAAGACGGTGTTGCCATTTCAGGACAAGTCGATATTGGCTCTTATGGCAAACAAAATGCAGACGGTAAAAATACATCGATCAATAATCACCATCAGAAAATCAGTATTGAAGCTGCAAATGCCACTTTAAAAGGTCGCATCATCGCAGACCAGTTTAGTAGCGATGGCTTTGCCGTTAACCCGAATGATTATCCTCAGCAAGGTGATGAGCAAAAGCGTCAGCAGTATGCATTTTATGGGGCATGGCAGCCTTCAGACCAATTTATGCTGTGGACAGATTTCAATCAATATAAAGAAAAAGATCACCAGCGAAGTCTAAATTTCGTTCCGCCGTTTTATTTAAAACAATACAAACTTGAAGATATTGAACGCCAACGTTTCAGTGCGGGTTCACAGTTTAATTTTATCAAAAACAGCAAAATCGATTTAAAAGCTGTCCATGAAACCTATGACTCTACATCGACTCAAACCACAAATGGGTATCTTTCTGCTTTAAGAAATTCGAATCAGGAAAATAATCATTTCAGCTCGCAACTGACGTTACCCAAATGGAATAAGCAAAACTGGCAATTGGGCTATGACTGGCATGAAGAAAAGTTAGAGCAAAGCAATAACGGTAAATTTGAGATGCAAGGCGGTTCGGTAAAGCGGGATCGTCATGAGTTTTATGTTCAAAATGACTTTAATCTCGTACAAAACCTTGATGCTGTGATCGGCTGGCGTTTCCAGAATGATGATGATTTTGGCGATCACAATGCCTTTAAACTCAGTAGCAAATATCGTTTTTACGACCAGAATGATCTGCTTGCCGATCTACGTCTGAGTTATGGGCAAGGCTATCGCGTACCTAACTTAAAAGAACGTTTTTATTCTTTTGATCATAGTCACTTAGGCTATATCGTCATTGGCAATCCCAACTTGAAACCAGAGTCTTCAGACAGTTATCAACTTGGATTAAGTCTGGTTCAAAATGATCATTGGAATGCAGATATCAACCTGTTCTGGAATGATATTCAAGACCTGATCCAAACCGATTTTGATAATGCCACGACGGTAAATGGCATCACTCAATACAGCTACAGCAACGTCGCCAAGGCGGAGACCAAAGGAATTGAAACATCTGCCAAATGGAAGCTGACACCTTATTTCTCGGTGAATGGTGCGTATACCTATACCGAAGCAAAAGATAAAACCACCAATACCCTATTAACACGACGCCCTAAACATATTGCACGTTTAGGTACCGATTATGCCTTGAATGATCAACTTGATTTGACCTTACGCGGCCGTTACCAAAGCGATGAATACGGCGATAGTGCCAATCAACAACAGTCTCCTAGCTGGGTGACCTTCGACTCGCAGGTAGATTATCGCATCAACAGATATATCAGTGCTTTTGCGGGTATCGACAATATTTTCAATGAACAACGTAATTTTTCTAGCGCAATAGATTATCGCCCGATTGCCGGTCGATATACCTACATGGGGCTTCGCTTTAACTGGAACAGCAATCTGAAATAATCTTCATAGGATCAATACCAATGTCTCATCTTAATTTAGCCAAGTTATTTGCTTTAAGCACCTTAAGCACCCTTCTGATCGCTTGTGGCGGTGGTGGTGGATCATCAGATAACAGTGGAACCAGCAATCCGCCTGCGACCAATACGGATCTATTTACAGTAAAAGGTAAACAATGGAGCATTACACCTAGTGCAAATAGCGCTTATTGTTATGATATCGACACGCAAGCTGAAATTTCATGTACGACAACCGATTGGGATCTCAAATTTGCGATGGGCACACGTACCCCACTCTTATTTACCAACAGTGGTGTAAGCGGTTCAGGCAATGGCGGTGCACTTTATTCACCATTTGATGCAACATGGGCAAATCTATCCAAAGAACTGGATGCAACACAAGGCGGCAGTTTACCAGCTCAAGCCTGGAGCGTAGATGCTTATAGCAATGCATTCATGGACACGTCATCGGGCAGCAATAGCTTCTTTGAATATGATCTCTTCGGTGATCATCGTATGTCACCAAACTTTAAAACATTCTTGGTCACGACCGATTCAAGCGCTGCAACAGCAATTGGAAGCTATGAGAAACCTGTGTTTGCAGTGCAAATTTATAATTATTATCAAGGCACCACCTCAGGTTATATTTCAATTCGTTATATCAATACGCAACTTCCTCATGACGTAAAAACCCTAACAATTGATGCGACTCAAGGCTGGAACTATGTTGACCTGATCACAGGCACCACCAGCAAAAATACAACTGGACAATGGCAACTCGCATTTAATCGCTACAATGTTCAACTCAATCAAGGTATAGGCAGTATGGTTGCCTCACAACCAGCTGGATTCTATTCTGCGGACGGCAAACCAATAATTGATAAGTTTAAAGATAGTAATACTTATGTCTCTACAGAAGCTGATTTAAAAGCAGCTGCTTCTACAACCAATATCAAATGGGGTTCTAACAGTATTACCTCCATTTTGAATCCAACCTTTAAGGGAACATATCCTCAAAAACTCAGTTATGGCTGGTATAACTATTATCCAACCTTAAGTGCAGCTCAAGCAGATGGTCTACAAGCAGCCCATATGCTAAAAGCGAATCCTGAGGGTGCAACAATCATTCGAGGAAATAAAGGCAACAGCTACGCTCGTCTACATCTCACAGATGTCAAATATGCAGACCCTAGCAACGCCTCAAGTGCCACCACATGGACCTTTGAACTGGATATCCAGCCAGCTAAATAAGTCATAAAAAACGGAGCATCTGCTCCGTTTTTCTTTAGGTATATCTCAAAACTAGTCGATCACACGGATTGGTCGGATTCTTCTTAGTCTTAAAGTCATTTCTTTTAAAACATAGTTGGTTGCAACAACCAATATAAATCCAATGATGAATGAACCAACGATATCGAAAGGAAAATGTACACCCACAAAAACTCTGGATACACCCACCACCAAACTCAGTACCAAGCCCAATATTCCAATCTTTTTAAATCCAGCCAATAAATAAGAAAAGGCAATAATCACGATGGTTAAGGTATGCTGACTTGGAAAAGAGGATGAAGCGCCATGACCAATCAATTTGTCGCCCAAATGCAACTGGAATGGTCGAGGATGATGATAAAAGAATTCGATGAGGTCACTTATAACCAATGAAAACAGAACGATAAATAAGGTTTTTGCAAACAGAAGACCGTATGTTTTCCACTGGATCACGACTAATAGAACCAGAAAACTGATGAAAACCGTATTCAGATCTTCCGCTAGAAAAACTGCGATCTTATCTAAAACAGCATAATCCTTAGCAAAAGTGTTGATACTGTTAAACAAAGCAATATTTGTATCTTTAAAAATCATTTTCCGTTGCTATCCATACTATCCATGACAGATTTCTAGCCCCACCATACAGGACTAAAATGTAAAAATTATGAATTTTTATTGTTTATTCTGCACAAATTTGCAAACGCTACTCAACCACGTCTTGATTAAAAATGATCATCCAGTTCACTAAACAAATAGAGTCAATTACCTCTATTTATTCAGCTTAACTTTTGATTTTTTAGGATTTAAATTCTAAACCACTACCTACCACAGGTTACTTATCTTTAGCATTTGCCTGCTCAAAAGTTGAATATCCACCATAACCATAGACTTTCACTTGTTTATTGAACAATTAATCTGTACCAACAAGTATTTGCTTGGCATCGAAATCAGCCGCACCATTTTTAAAAATGGTTGAGTTCTGGCTATATTGAGCCTTGACTGCCCATTTTGACTGATTTGGCAACTTATACTCAGCACCAATTAACCAGCCTTGCGAATCATCGATATCAACTGCTGACTCATCATTTCCTTTTTTATCAGTCACTTTAGAAGTTTGATATAAGGTTTTTAATGCCAGATTCCCGTAATATCGGCTTTATTACTGATATAGTTATTAAAACTATCGACTGGACTGGATAAATCTTTTAGCGGGGTATTATGTTTACCTACTTTCACTGTACCTAAACAGTCATCTTTCAAACCAATAAAACGATTACGCTGCGACCAGTCTTTTATCGCCATCCGTATAAAAGGCCCATTCTGCTAAATAAAAAGCACTTCAATGTTCGATTAATTTTCATTCGCTTTTAATCCCCACAAATGAACTATTGCTGTTCACTTTGCATACATACATTTCGGTTTTTTGGCGCTGCAAGACTCATCATTGTGACGAATAAAATTTTCATCTTTATTGTTATCTTCCTAACCATCTCAAAAAAATAAAAAGAGACCTATTTCGCTATATTCCAAGCAAAAATAAATAAACAGGGATTTAAATCAAATGATGTGCTTTTATATTTTCGATATAAAAGCACATGAATAATCAGAATTACAGATTATAAAATGGAAAAACACCAAATATCAAAGCACTACCCATGAGTACGCAACAGGTAATAAATGCCCATTTCAAGGTAAATTTCTGGTGATCACCCATTTCTACCGCAGCCAAACCACAGAGTAAGTAGGTTGAAGGAACCAATGGTGATAATAAATGGATCGGCTGGCCAATAATCGAAGCGCGCGCAATTTCAACAGGCGCAATCCCATAATGTGATGCAGCTTCAGCCAAAATTGGTAAAACACCGAAATAGAAGGCATCGTTCGACATGAAGAATGTTAAAGGCATGCTCAGAACACCCGTGATTGGTGCGAGATAAGGCCCTAAGCTTGGTGGAATAACAGCAACGAACCCCTTAGACATCGCTTCAACCATGCCTGTGCCCGATAGAATACCTGTGAAAACACCCGCAGCAAAGATTACACCCACAACAGCCAATACGCTATCCGCATGCATGGCAATCCGTTTTTTCTGCATATTGACGCATGGATAGTTCACCACCAATGCAATACAGAAGCCCAGCATAAATAGGATCGACATTGGTAAAATCCCTTTCACCAAAGAAGCCATTAATACCAGCGTAAGAATACCGTTAAACCAGCGTAAATGAGGACGTTGCGCTTCTGGATCTTTCGAAATAGAAATATCGTCAGCATGGCTAATATCGACCAGTTCAATCACGCCTAGACGTTTACGCTCATATTTCCCGTATAGATAAGCAAGGAAGAATAACCATGCAGCAGCAATCACCATCGAAGGAATCATTGGAATAAAGACTTCACTGGCGTCGACCTGAAGAGCACTCGCTGCACGCGCTGTTGGGCCTCCCCACGGCGTAAGGTTCATCACACCACTACAGAGCAACATTAAACAGGTCATGATCAGTGGATTCATCCCGACACGTTTGTACAACGGCATCATTGCAGCCACACAGATCATGTACGTGGTTGAACCATCACCATCCAGAGAAACAAGCAGGGTTAAAAAGACAGTGCCTAGCGTAATCTTTAATGGATCACCTTTAACTTTCTTTAAAATCCATCTAACCGACGGGTCAAATAAGCCGGAGTCAATCATTAAAGCAAAATATAGAATGGCGAAAAGTAACATCACGCCAGTTGGAGCAAGCTTCTTAATACCATCCAACATGGTATTGCCAAGTTCAGCCAACTGGATATGGCTCAGACTTTCAAAATAGAAACCTAAGCCCCAGGCAATAATAGCGAAGATGAAAGGGATTAAAATTAATGCAACCAATGCACTGAGACGTTTTGACATGATCAAATACATGAAACACATGATCATGCTGATACCTAAAAAAGTCAGCATTTAAAGCAATCCTTAGCCTGATAAGTTTTTTTTATGGGTAAACACCTTACCCGAATTAAGGACAGATTCTATGCGATTTAACTTTAAGCAATTCATTTAATTTTATTATATACCTACCCTACCCATTCACATGAAAAATGATTTAAATTACGGCTTAAACCAATAGCGATATAATATTTTGATTATTAATAATTATTTATATTTCCAGCCCAACTTAACTGAGTAAAATAAAATCATATCAGGAGATTGCAATCATTATATATTAACACATAATGTTCCATTATGGTGCAAAAAAGTTCAAAAAATAACACATCTATAATAATGAGAATAGAAGTACATATCATTTATCTCTCTAAAAATCTCATTTAGTACAAAATACACTCAACTCTTTTTCTTATAATTCCGTGATAGATTACAACAATAATTATTTTAGGCCAATATATAAATTTTCATATTTTGAGAATACAACCCTATATTTAAAGCAGATAATTCCACTTTTATTCACTTAATATTCATTTAATGAAATATCCATTAAATTTTGATGATTTGAGATGTAAAATCCAAACAATCAAAAAAGATGCATATTGATCGCCCTCTCTCTTTCGAAAACAGTTCATCCCTCTCCGTTATCCAGCAAAATAAAAGCCAAAAACGAGAGATGAACCTTATGTTTACGCTTTTTTCACCTTATTCCTTGCATGTTGAGGCATAATGTCAGCAAATTATTTTTTTGTTGACCCCATTTAAGGTCGACCATCAATCTTATTCATCATTAAGTCTCTTCTATTAATAAACATGAACGGAGCAACAATGACACTTTCATCTATACAACAATTCAATGATGCTGCATCCGAACATATGCATTCTATCTTTAGTCAACAGCGTACTGCTTTCGACGCAAATCCTTATCCAGATTTAGAACATCGTCGTACCAAAATATTTCAAATTAAAAAACAAATTATTCGTTATCAAGATGTGATTGCGACGGCAATTAATACAGATTTCAGTTCCAGATCTGTTGATGAATCCAAGCTGCTGGATTTACTTGGCTCAGTTCTAGAGGCAGAACATGCAATTCGTCATTTAAGACGCTGGATGCGCCCGAGCAAACGTAGCACCGAGTTATTATTTTTATCTAATCGTCTTCGCGTGCAATACCAGCCTAAAGGTGTGGTCGGGGTTATTGTGCCTTGGAACTTCCCTGTTTATCTCGCCTTAGGCCCCTTGATTGCAGCCATTGCTGCGGGCAATCGCGTGATGATCAAGTTGCCTGAAGTCACCCCAGCAACCAATGCAGTGGTTAAACGTATGCTAGCTGAGGTTTTTACTGAAGATGAAGTTGCTGTTTTTGGTGAAGAAATTGTCGATCCTGCACAATTTACATCTTTGCCTTTCAATCATATTGTGTTTACTGGATCACCTGCGATTGGTCGAGTGGTGATGCGTGCTGCAGCAGACAACCTGACACCTGTAACACTTGAATTGGGTGGTAAATCACCTGCTTTGATCAGTCGGAACTATCCTTTAGCTGATGCGGCAAAACGGGTTTTACATGGTAAAGCGACCAACTGCGGGCAAATCTGTGTTGCGCCAGACTATGCTTTAGTCCCAAAAGAACAAATTGATGCATTCGTCACGGAATGCCAATCTAGCTTCACCAGCATGTATGGAGCGAACATCAGTAACAATTCAAACTACACATCGATTGTGAATGATCGCCATCTCAAGCGTTTATTAGAAATACTAGATGACGCCAAAGCTAAAGGCGCCCAAATTATTGCTTGCGGCGAATATGATCGTGATAAAGATGCTCGTCGTATGCCTGTTCATCTGGTACTGAATTGCACACCAGATATGCGTATTTTAAAAGAAGAATTATTTGGGCCTGTACTGCCTGTTGTCCCTTACGATAGTTTAGATGAAGCCATTCGATATATTCGAGAAGGTGAACGACCGCTGGCTTTATATTGTTTTAGCCATGATGCGAGCGAGCGAGAGTACATCTTAAAACAGACTCACTCTGGTGGTGTCACCATCAATGACTGGGGCTGGCATGTGGTCAATCATGATGCGCCTTTCGGTGGTATTGGTAACTCAGGCATGGGGACTTATCACGGCGAAGAAGGCTTTAGAGAACTCTCACACGCAAAAACCGTCTTTGCCCGTCATCGCTTCTTCCCGACCCAACTGTTCTATCCACCCTATGGCACTTGGGTACAAAAACTTGCATTACGTTTCTTCTTAAAACAAGGCGATCCGAATATCAAATAAGTAAAATGCAATACAAGCACGGTATATTGAAAAGCATCTTGTGATGGGATGCTTTTTATCTCCCCCTTCTTCTTTTACCTTCAAGTAAAATTGATGAGATAGAAGATGTATAGTCACTCTCGTTCTTAGAATAAAATCATTCAAATGTTGTGAATTGACTTAAAAAACACCTAAAACATAAATTATGAAGAAATAAATCCTATTTTTTACAAAAAATCTTTGACCAAATAAAAAACTTTTTTTTCAAAATTGCAAAAAGAAATGATTATTATTTTAGAATAATAATTTATATTTATCATTATTTTACAAATAAAAACACATATGTATATAAATTTTTTAAGATTTATTTTTGTCTACTTTCATCTTTCTGTTAATACTGCTTAGTTCATTTAGAACATTTACTCTTATTTTAATTATGGTATTTTTGTTACATGAAGTTATAGCCAATCACAATAGATAACTTTTTTGTTGTCAGATCATAGCTTCTTAACACTAAAGAATCTTGAAGTTCAAGGAAAGATTTACAATGAAATTAAAACATCTTAGCACTGCCATGATTTTAGCAACGCTACCTGCAACAGGAGTTTTTGCAGCAGCGTTGGACCGTTCAGGTCAATCTATGTCTGCATTTTTACAACCGGGTAACTATTTTGAAGCGGGTATCTCAGTTTTAGACCCAACAGTGAAAGGTCAAGAAGCTGGTACATCGTCAACTACACGTAAAATTGGCGATATGGGCGACGATTACATGTTCCCTAGCGCAGCTTTAAAACTTCAACTGACTGATAATATTTCTTTCGGTTTATTATATGATCAACCATTTGGCGCCGATGCAAAATATAGTGGCGACAATGTTTTTGTATCAAATCCAAATGACGGTGTTTTGAATCAAAAATCTTTAAATGATTTATCAACCAGATCAATTAACCAATTAATTCAAGCGGCTGGTTCATCATTTGGACCAGCACTACAAGCGGTTACTGGAGCTACTGGTGGAGATCCAGCAAATCCAACCCAACAAGAAGTTTTAGGTGCACTACAACAAGTTGCTCAAGGCGGTAACGCTACAGTCGCAGGTGGATTACAAAAGTTACAGCAAACTCAAGCCGCATTAAATGCAGCTAAGGGTTACCTTGGCTCAAGTACTGGTTCCAATAATACAGAAGTTCAAGTTGACACTCAAAACCTCTCAATGGTGTTCGGGTTCCAACCAAATAATAACCTTAATTTCTATGCAGGTCCTGTACTTCAAACAGTAAAAGGTAGTGTAAAACTACGTGGTGAAGCATATAGTGTTTATAATGGATATGATGCTGATATTAAAGAAACAACTGGTGTGGGCTGGTTAGCAGGTGCTGCTTATCAGATTCCAGAAATTGCACTTAAAGCATCTTTAACTTATCGCTCGGAAATTGATCACGATGTAAAAATCAGAGAGGATCTTTCATTATTAGGCTTCCCTGGTTTAACTGATGTACTTGCAGGTCTAGGTGTTGATCCAAGTAAACTTGCAGGTTTAAATGCTGATAAGAAAACGAAAATCACAACTCCTCAATCGGTAAACCTTGATTTCCAAACAGGCATCATGGCCAATACAGTTGCATTTGCAAATATTCGCTGGGTGAACTGGAAAGATTTCTCAATCCAACCTTATAAATTTGGAGAATTATCGAAAGTATTGGGTGGTGCTGGTTTAGTCCCTGGGAAACAAAATGGTTTCAACCTTGTTGAATATTCTGATGACCAATGGTCTGTAAACGCTGGTGTTGGTCGTAAACTTAGCGAGCAATGGGCTGGTAACGTTTCTGTAGGTTGGGACTCTGGTGCAGGTAACCCTGTTACGACACTTGGTCCAACTGAAGGTTACTGGAACGTGGGTGTAGGCTTACAATACAGCCCGACTCCCGCAACCTTTATCGCGGGTGGCGTAAAATATTTCTGGTTAGGCGATGCTAAAGCGCAAACTGGTGCTCAAGCAGGTAGCGATGACTATGTAGCTAAGTTTGAAGACAACAATGCAATCGCATATGGTTTAAAAATTGGTTATAAATTCTAATCAAATAATTTAAATCAAAAGGTCATCTCAGGATGGCCTTTTTTTTATACAACTTTAATAAATAAAATCAAAATAATAGATAAATCCCTCTGCTCATTTCTCACACACAATCCACCTATATAAAACTTGAATGCTCAAGTATTTTTGGTGACCTTGCCAGTTCATTTATGGACATTTGTAAAATATTTAAGCCTCTAAAAATTATGATACTTTTCGCGCCATTCTGTTACAAAGTGATTTGAGAGAACATATTAATGAAGCTGAATGCTATTCAAACGGCTCTTCTACTTAGCTTAGTTCCAACAACGACAACATTTGCCGCAGCATTGGATCGCTCAGGCCAATCAATTGCAGCGTTCCTCCAACCAGACAATTATTTTGAAGCGGGTATTACGATTCTTGATCCAAATGTATCAGGTAAAGACATATCACAAAACAATACAGGCAATATGGCGAACCATTACTACTCGCCGAATGCTGCCTTAAAAATTCAAGCCACAGATAAATTTTCAATTGGTTTGATTTATGACCAGCCTTATGGCGCCGATGCAGAATATACAGGTCATAGTAACTTTATCGAAAGCCGCCCTGTCCCATTTAAAGGTGGCACATCCGTTACTGTGGATACTGAAAACTTAAACCTGTTATTCGGTTACCAGCCGAACCAGAACTGGAACCTATATGCAGGTGCGGTTTATCAAACCTTAGACAGTACTGTGTTATTACGTGGCCAAAGCTATAGTGCCTATAACGGTTATGATTTTAAAACAGGTAGGGACGAAGCTGTTGGCTGGTTAGCAGGTGTGGCATATCAAATCCCTGAGATTGCACTTAAAGCCTCTGTAACGTATCGTGCCAAAATCAAGCATGAAATGAATGCTTATGAAAAGCATGGCTCAGCGGGTATGACACCATACCCTGAGCTTAACGCAGGTTTCACCCAGATTAATAACGCTGAAGGTCAAACGGAAATCACCACACCTCAATCAGTTAACCTCGATTTTCAAACTGGAATCATGGAGAATACGATTGCATTTGCTAACTTCCGTTGGGTGAACTGGAAAGACTTTGCCATTCGTCCATATAAATTTGGTGAAGGGTCAGTTCTACCATTTATCATCAAAAATACAGGTAAAAAAGACGGTTTCGATCTAGTCGCTTATACCGAAGATCAATACTCAATTACTGCGGGTGTAGGTCGTAAAATCAATGACCAATGGGCAGGTAATCTATCTGTGGGTTGGGACTCTGGTGCTGGTAACCCTGTCACCACATTAGGCCCAACTGAAGGTTACTGGAACGTCGGCGTAGGTGTTCAATATAGTCCTACACCGTCTACCTTTATTGCGGGTGGTGTGAAATACTTCTGGCTCGGTGATGCAAAAGCGCAATCAGGTTCTCAATTTAATACACCGGGTTATGTGGCTGAATTTGAGAATAATGATGCAATCGCATATGGCTTAAAAATTGGCTATAAGTTCTAATGATTAACCTATAATAAAAGGCGCTTTAAGCGCCTTTTATTATTTTGGAGTTTTAAAAAATCAGCAATCAGATGGATTCATTATTCAGGAATATCACGTTGTGATACTGAACGAATCGCCTGTTTTAATGCTTCATAGCCATGCAATGGTGGGAACTGTGGAAACTCGGCAATCACATTGGCTGGTGCATCGAATAAGAAACCATGATCGGCTTCACCCAGCATGGTGGTATCGTTATAAGAATCACCTGCCGCAATGACACGGAAGTTTAAGCCATGTAATGCTTTGACTGCTTGGCGCTTTTGATCTGGCTGACGTAATTTATACGCGGTAATCATGCCATTTTCATCTGTCTCAAGCTTATGACAGAAAATCGTTGGCCATCCCAATTGTTTCATGAGTGGATGAGCAAACTCATAGAAAGTATCAGATAAAATGATCAGTTGAAAATGTGTACGTACCCATTCCACAAACTCTTTCGCACCTTCAAAAGGCCCCATATCTGCAATCACGGCCTGAATATCATTTAAGCCCAAACCATGCTGTTTTAAGATATTCAAACGTTGAGTCATCAACACATCGTAATCGGGAATATCGCGAGTCGTTGCCTCAAGTTCTTTAATCCCTGTTTTTTTTGCAAAGTTAATCCAGATTTCTGGAACTAAAACCCCTTCAAGATCTAGGCATACGATTTCCATGCTTATTCAACTATCCTATGTGTTAAAAATTGCGCTAGTTTAACATGGAGATGTGCTCAACAATTGCCCTTTTTTCATGGTCTAACCATAGATTTTTTGAATAAGAATTTCCTTGGCGAACATATCCGATCAGACATAATTGCATTACTATATGAGGCAGTATGTCGTGTAAACGACGAAGACCGATGAGCATAAAAGGCAACGTGTTATGACTTTAAATTTGGATCAAATCAATACAGAATTTGGCAATGATGCTGAAAAACTAATTGAATGGGCATTAAGCTTAAATGAAAAGGCCATTGTGACAACGAATTTCCGTCCATTTGAAGCTGTCATTTTGCATATGTTGACCCGCGTCAAACCTGATATTCAGGTGGTTTGGATGGATAATGGTTACAATACCGAAACCACCTATAAATATGTGGATGAAATTACCAAGTTACTGAATTTGAACCTTCTTACCTATTTACCAAAACGTTCACGTGCACATCGTGAGGCACTGGAAGGTCCTGTTCCTGCACTCGATGATCCAAAACACGAAGCCTTTACTGCTGAAGTAAAATTAGAGCCGTTTGAACGTGCAATCCGTGAAACTGCTCCTAAAGTCTGGTTTACCGCTTTACGTGCTACAGATACCGCTGTACGTGCAGAAATGGATCCTGTCAGCATTAATCCAGATGGCCTGATCAAGGTTGCCCCATTATTAAAATGGACTTCAAAAGACCTTTGGGAATATATGCAAAAACATAATTTACCAGACAACGAAGATTACTTTGATCCGACAAAAGGTGAAGAGCATCGCGAATGTGGTTTGCACTTAAATCACTGATTTCAGCGCCGCATTAAAATAAAACCACTGATTCATCAGTGGTTTTATTTTTCCTGACTCGTCTGTACAAAGTCATATTTTAACCAGAACAAACAGTATATACTTCGCAGAACGGTTCAATAATACTAATAAGAGCTCATAGAGTATCTTATAAAAAATGCGATGAGAGGCTAGATCTGCTATGCGCCCACTACACCCCATTGATTTTATTTTTCTCTCGCTAGAGAAAAGACAACAGCCTATGCATGTAGGTGGCTTGTTTTTATTCGAGCTTCCAGAGAATGCTTCACCTACATTTGTGCATGATCTAGTTAACGAAATTCGTCAATCTAAAAGTATTCCTGTCCCGCCATTTAACAATCAGTTGAATGGTTTGTTTTGGGGTGAAGATAGCGAGTTTGATATTGACCATCATTTCCGTCATATCGCTTTACCTAATCCAGGGCGTATTCGTGAACTTTTGGTGTATATCTCTCAGCAGCATAGTTCCTTGATTGATCGGGCCAAACCACTCTGGACATGTGACATTATCGAGGGTATTGAAGGCAACCGTTTTGCCATGTATTTCAAAATCCATCATGCGATGGTAGACGGCGTTGCGGGAATGCGCCTGATTGAAAAATCACTTTCTCATGATCCAAATGAAAAGCATGTTGTGCCGTTATGGTGTGTAGAAGGCAAAAGAACTAAACGTTTAAAAGCGCCTAAGCCACCGACGGTGAGCAAAATTAAAGGCGTGATGGAAGGGATTAAATCCCAGCTTGAAGTGGCTCCAAAGGTCATGCAGGAACTGTCACAAACTATCTTTAAAGAGATGGGTAGAAATCCAGACTATGTATCGACCTTTCAGGCACCGCCATCTATCCTAAATCAACGCGTGAGTTCTTCACGTCGTTTTGCAGCACAATCATTTGAACTGGAACGTTTCCGTCGTATTGCCAAATCTTTGGGTGTGACCCTGAATGATGTAATTTTGGCAGTCTGCTCGGGCGCATTACGTGAATATCTGCTCAGTCACAATAGCTTGCCTAAAAAGCCACTGATTGCGATGGTGCCTGCGTCTTTACGTACGGATGATTCTGATGTCAGCAACCGTATCACCATGATTCTGGCAAATCTTGCGACCCATATCGAAGACCCGATTGAGCGTTTGGAAATTATTCGTCGTAGCGTACAGAACTCAAAACAACGCTTTAGTCGTATGACCGCCAACGAAATCTTGAACTATAGCGCGGTGGTGTATGGTCCTGCTGGTTTAAACATTGCATCTGGCATGTTGCCTAAGCGTCAAGCGTTTAACCTTGTGATTTCAAATGTACCCGGCCCGCGTGAGCCACTGTATTGGAATGGTGCCAAACTAGATGCACTCTATCCTGCATCGATTGTGATGGATGGTCAGGCGCTGAATATCACCATGACAAGTTACTTGGATAAGCTGGAAGTCGGTTTGATTGCATGTCGTAATGCACTACCGAAAATGCAGAATTTACTGACTCATTTAGAAGAAGAAATTCAACGTTTTGAACAAGCGATTCAAGACTTGCCTCAACCGCAGAAAGCGGCGAATTAAATCCCAGAATAAATTAAGGGGCTTTCGTTAGCCCCTTACTTTTTAATTGTGCGGCAACGCTGCAAAAGCTGATGGCAGGCTGAACGAATCATCGCGGTGGTGATCTGAACTTCTTTACCTTGACTGTCTACCATATAGCATGTGTTTACAGGGTTACTGTCTAAAACATGTTTGAAACCGTGGTTCACTAATCTTTCACTCACATTCATAATTATATACCTCATATTATTTGCTAAGGTACCCAAAAGTACCTATGGCTCATTCTATGGTTCTAGTATTTAAAATTCATGATAGAAAGTAAAATTTCAGTTGTAACAAGGCTTAAGCGAAATCTTGTTACAACTTTAGGTTAAAATGATATCGTATTGCTCTTGCGTATACAGATTTTCCACTTGGAATTTAATCACACGATTAATAAAATGTTCTAAATCCGCGACAGCTGGGGCTTCTGCTGTTAATAGCCGATCAATGACCGCTGGGTGGGCAACGACAGTAAAGCCACCCTTGGAATCAAATGCACGGGCATAACGTAAGATTTCTCGAAATATCTCGTAACATACTGTCTCTGCCGTCTTCACATAACCCCGTCCTTGGCAGGTTGGGCACGATTCACAAAGCAAATGTTCCAAAGATTCGCGTGTACGTTTACGCGTCATTTCCACTAAACCAAGCTCGGAAACCTGCGTAATTTTAGTCTTGGCATGATCGCGCTCAAGCATGCGTTCAAACTGACGCATTACTTCCTCTCGATGCTCAGCTTCTTGCATGTCGATAAAATCAATAATGATAATGCCGCCCAGATTACGCAGACGAAGTTGTCTTGCAATCACTTGTGTGGCTTCCATATTGGTTTTAAATACCGTGTCTTCTAAGCTACGCCCGCCGACATAAGAACCTGTGTTTACATCAATGGTGGTCATGGCCTCGGTCTGGTCTATCATCAGATAGCCACCAGACTTAAGTGCTACACGGGTTTGCAGTGCTTTTTGAATATCTTCTTCGACGTTATATAAATCAAATAACGGCTTCTCGCCCGGATAATGAATCAAACGGTTTTGAATGGTCGGCACAAACTCATCCACAAACTCACTCAGTTTGCCGTGAATTTCCCGTGAATCGACATAAATTTTCGCCGTTTCATCACTTGCCAGATCACGCACAATGCGTTGCGGTAAAGGTAATTCTTCAAAAATCAGTTCAGCCGTCGCCGCTTCTTTTTGTTTACGCTGGATAAATTCCCATAATTTGCTGAGATAGCACATGTCTTGCGCAATCGCTGCTTCATCCACCCCTTCTGCGGCAGTACGTACAATCACACTGCCCGGCAAATGATGCTCAGCCTGAATGCCTTCAATAATGCCACGTAAGCGGTCACGCTCTTCTTCAGATTCGATACGCTGAGACACACCAATATGATTACCATAGGGCATCAACACCAGATAACGCGAAGGAATGGAAAGATCAGTACTTAAACGGGCACCTTTGGTTCCCAGCATGTCTTTCATGACCTGAACCGTCAGCATTTGCCCGGGATGTAATAACTCAAAGACATTTGGCGTAGGTTGCGAACGCGACCACACCATATCGTTAATATGCAAAAAAGCGGTTCGAGACAAACCAATATCAACAAAGGCCGCTTGCATACCCGGAAGTACACGCACAACTTTACCTTTGTAGATATTACCCACCAACCCACGTTTAACAGTACGCTCAACGAATAGTTCATTGACTGTACCATTTTCAATCAATGCCACACGACATTCCATCGGCGTGACGTTAATCAGCAACTCTTCTGCCATAACAAACTCAAAACTTTATAAAAATTCTTATATCCGAAAGTGTTATCCCCAGTATTCCAATACTTAGGCTTTAACTCTTTCTAATAACTGTGCTGTCTCGTATAGAGGCAAACCCACTACATTACTGTAGCTGCCCCGAATTTGAGGAATATATTGTGCAGCAATTCCCTGTATCGCATAGGCGCCAGCTTTTCCTATCGGCTCGCCAGTCGCCCAGTACTTTTCCATTTCTGCATGACTCAGTTGCTGAAACTCAACCTGAGTGCGTACAGCAGTGCTGAGCATCTGTGCAGAAGTCGCAACACATAGACCAGAATAGACATCATGCCATTGTCCGGAAAGTGCTGACCAGATTTCAAAGGCATGCTGCTTTGATTCTGGTTTTCCAATAATCTTGCCAGCAAAACTTAAACTGGTATCAGCCGTAATCACGATTGCATCAGGGAATTGAGCTAAAACAACTTGAGCTTTGGCTCTGGCCAGACGCTCAACATAGTGTTCAACCGCTTCCCCTTCTTGCACAGCCTCGTCAACATCTGGGCTGTAGATTTCAAAATCTAGCCCCAGTTGCGTTAATAGCTCCTGCCGACGAGGCGAGCTTGATGCAAGAATTATATGCGCCATTTATGTAAACAATAATAAACCAAGGGCCATGCTAACACACCTGTCACCACAGGTTGCCAGTGACGGGCAATCGAAAAGTGAGTTCCCGCAATGGTCTGGCTAATCCATAGGAAGGTAATATGCGCAACAATGGCAATCACTGCAATCACCCATGAGTTCCCAAACGTCAGAATGCGACGTTCACGAATCAAATAACGTGTCGCAAAGGCAATCAGTACAAAGCTCAGTGCATTTAAGCCAAAAGGCGCATCGAGTAATAAGTCGACAAAAAGTCCCATACCAAAGGCAAACCAGACTCCACACCAGACAGGCTGATATAGAATCCAGAACAGCATAATCATCAACATCATCGACGGGCGCCATCCAGAAGCCTCATAAGGCATCGGATAGACCATCAACACTGAGCCGATAACAATGGACAGGATGATCATCAACAATGGATCTTTACGTTTCTCATAGTTCAGTTTAGCGATCGGCATAAGGTTGCTCCTGCGCTAAAGATTCAGAGAATAATACGACCACATGATGACCACTTGCCAGTTGGGCAGCTGGAGCCACGTCAATTTCAGCAAACTCACCCGACGTATGTCGACTGACTTTTGATACCGTACCCACTAAATAACCTGCTGGAAAATGTTCACCGAGTCCGGAACTAAATACTTTATCCCCAACCTGAATATTGGCGCTGGTCGGGACATATTCCATTTTGAGTTGCCCCAAATCGCCTGTACCCGTGACAATGGCACGCATTCCCGTACGCTCTAAACGCACCGACAATGAATGTTCCTTATCAGATAGCAGCATAATCCGTGAACTATGTGGATAGACATTAATAATCTGCCCCATAATCCCCTTATCATCCAGCACAGTTTGACCTGTTCTTAAATGATCCACGGAACCACGGTTAATGATAATAATATGTCGCAATGGGTCAGCATCTGTTCCAATCACTTCAGCAATCTGCATACGGCCATCAATAATCAATGGCGTATCCAACAGTCCTCTCAAACGGTTATTTTCCGCAGAAAGTTCTGAAAGTTTTTGTAGACGGACTTGTGCCTGAAGAAGTTCAGCCTGCATGGCCGTATTTTCACGACGCAATTGGGCTTCAGATTTGGTTTGTTGGTTAAGCCATTCTCGCGACAGTACAGGATAGCTTGCCAGCGCATAAATTGGATTATACGCGGCATACAAGACATCCCTTGCTGGTTGAATTACATAGGGCATGCGCCAATCAAAGAAAAGCACCACCAAACATGTAATGACCGCAATGACAAATGAGCGAAAAGATGGCGGTTGTCTTGAAAAAAGATTCGGTTGCACCGCCTAGTCCTTATGATTTAACCAACGAAAAGCATGTCATGGTTTGGATTGTCAAAGAACTCTAAGACTTTACCGCCACCACGAGTGACGCAAGTTAAAGGATCATCCGCAACAATCACAGGTAAACCTGTTTCTTGAGCAAGCAATTTATCGAGGTTACGTAGTAATGCACCACCACCTGTCAAGACAATACCACGCTCTGCAATATCAGAAGATAATTCAGGTGGGGTTTGTTCAAGTGCAGATTTCACCGCACTCACGATGCTTTGTAATGGATCAGCAATGGCTTGAGTGATTTCATCAGAAGTCACGGTAATCGCGCGAGGTACACCCTCAGCCAGATTACGTCCGCGAACTTCGATTTCGAGGGTTTTGCCATCAGCAACAGCCATACCCACTTCTTTCTTGATCACTTCAGCTGTGGTTTCCCCGATCACACAACCGTGCGCTTTACGAACGTAGTTGATGATCTGTTCATCAAATACATCACCACCGATACGTAATGAATCTGCGTATACACAACCTTGTAATGAAATGATTGCGATTTCAGTCGTACCACCGCCCACATCTACAACCATCGAACCACAAGCTTGCTCAACTGGCATACCTGCGCCAATTGCAGCCGCCATCGGCTCTTCGATCAAGCGGACATCACGTGCGCCTGCATTGAATACAGCCTCACGAATTGCACGACGCTCAACCAAGGTTGATTTACATGGTACACACACCACAACACGTGGCGCTGGTGGGAATAAACGCTTCTCATGCACTTTGCCAATAAACTGATTCAACATGGTCTCAGTTACTTCAAAGTCAGCAATGACACCGTCTTTCATTGGACGAATCGCTGAAATATTCGCTGGTGTACGGCCTAACATTTGTTTAGCATCAAGACCTACAGCGGCAACAATTTTTTGCGAACCACTGTGACGAATTGCCACAACAGTTGGTTCATTTAATATAATGCCACGGCCTGGTGCATAAATAAGTGTATTTGCAGTACCTAAATCAATGGCTAAATCCGGCGAAAACAAGCCAATTAGTCGTTTTAGAATCACGGGGGCGTTCTCAATTAAACTTTGTGTGAATACAAGGTGGCAACTTTAACTAAATGTGATGATTTGAACAAGTCAATCGCTTATTATAACGCACGATATTTTGAAATTTTTATTACTGAATTAGGTAAAGTTATGTCTACATCATCAGATGCTCAGCAGACAACAGACTTAAATGCGCAAACGGTATCGCAAATTGCACACCTTGCCCGTTTATCTCTCAATGACACGCAATCTGCTGAATATGCTCAAAGTTTAAATAAAATCCTTGGCATGATGGAAAGCTTGAAAGGCATTAATACCGATGATGTTGAGCCTTTAAAGAGTCCATTTGACAACCCGCAACCTTTACGCGCTGACGTTGTGACTGAAAGCAACCATCGTGATGAATATCAAGCGGTCGCACCTGCTACAGAAGCAGGTTTATACCTCGTACCTCGCGTAATTGAATAAGTTTTATTCGATTAGTCAATATTTTATATTTAGAATGTAAAGAAATTTTTCATATGACAGATTTACATCGCTTATCAATCCGTGAACTCTCTGAAGGCTTAAAAACAGCCCAATTTTCATCACGCGAATTGACTGAACATTATTTAAAGCGTATTGCTCACATTGACCCAAAAGTAAAAAGTTATGTGACTGTAACCGCAGAACAGGCACTTGCTGAAGCAGATGCCGCAGATGCTGCACTTAAGTCAGGCAATGCACACGCGTTGGCAGGTATTCCACTTGCACATAAAGATATTTTTTGTACCCAAGGCATTAAAACCACTGCCGGTTCAAAAATGCTGGATAATTTCATTTCACCTTACGATGCAACAGTTGTTGCGAAAGCCAAAGCTGCGGGTCTCGTGACCTTAGGTAAAGTGAACATGGATGAATTCGCCATGGGTTCAACCTCTGAAAATTCTTATGTCGGCGCAACTTCGAATCCGTGGGCACTGGATCACGTTCCGGGTGGCTCATCGGGTGGTTCTGCAGCAGCAGTTGCGGCTGATCTCGCACCGATTGCGACAGGTACAGATACAGGCGGCTCAATTCGTCAACCTGCTTCATTCTGTGGCTTAACCGGCTTAAAACCGACCTATGGTCGTGTGTCTCGCTTCGGTATGATTGCGTATGCATCCTCTCTCGATCAAGGTGGCCCAATGGCGCGCTCGGCGGAAGACTGTGCATACTTAATGAATGTGATTGCGGGTCATGATGCCAAAGACTCTACTTCGATCAATAAAGAAGTGGATGACTATGTTGCCAACCTAAACGGCACGGCAGTGAAAGGTTTACGCATTGGTATTCCAAAACAGTACTTCAATGTTGCTGGTTTAGATGCAGATGTGAAAGCACGCGTTGAAGAGTCATTGAAAAAGCTTGAAGAGATGGGCGCAACCTTGGTTGAGGTTGATCTCAACATGACTGAAGCCTATGTACCAACTTACTACTTGATCGCTCCTGCAGAAGCATCTTCAAACTTGTCACGTTTTGACGGCGTTCGTTATGGCTACCGTTGTGAAAATCCTGTGGACTTGATGGACTTGTACAAACGTTCACGTTCAGAAGGTTTTGGTGCAGAAGTACAACGTCGTATCCTGATCGGGACTTATGCCCTTTCTGCGGGTTATTACGATGCATACTACGTCAAAGCACAAAAAGTTCGTCGTTTGATTCAGCAAGATTTCTTGAAAGCATTTGAAAATGTTGACGTGATTGCTGCGCCATCAGCACCAACCACTGCCTACAAAATCGGTGCCAACCTCAGCCCGACTGAAATGTATTTAGGTGATATCTATACGCTTGCTGTGAACTTGGCAGGCCTACCAGCCATCAACGCACCTGTTGGTTTTGATAAAGACAGCTTGCCTGTGGGCTTACAGTTGATTGGTAACTACTGGTCAGAATCACAATTGCTTTCGATTGTGCATCAATATCAACAAAATACAGACTGGCATACCAAACGTGCGGCAATTGCTGAGGAGAATGCATAATGACTGAAGCTCAAAAGTTAAAGCTAATTGACGGTTGGGAAGTCGTTATCGGGATCGAGATCCACACGCAGTTGGCGACCAAGTCTAAAATCTTTTCAGGTTCATCAACTGAATTTGGTCAAGACCCAAATACACAAGCCAGCCTTGTCGATTTAGCCATGCCGGGCGTATTGCCTGTATTAAATGCAGAAGTGGTTGATCTTGCGATTCGCTTTGGTTTGGGGATTGATGCCTATATCGACCAAGCGTCTGTGTTTGCACGTAAGAACTACTTCTACCCAGATTCGCCAAAAGGCTACCAGATCAGCCAGATGGACAATCCGATTGTTGGCTTGGGTCATATCGACATTCAGCTTGAAGATGGCACTGTGAAGCGTATTGGCGTGACTCGTGCCCATCTTGAAGAAGATGCGGGTAAATCAATCCATGACCAGTTCGAAGGCATGTCGGGTATCGACTTAAACCGTGCGGGCACACCATTGCTTGAAATCGTATCTGAGCCAGATATGCGTTCAGTTGAAGAAGCGGTTGCCTATATCAAGTCAATTCACACCTTAGTGCGTTGGTTAGGGATTTCTGACGGTAACATGGCAGAAGGTTCTTTCCGTGCCGACTGTAACGTATCACTCCGTCGTCCGGGTCAGCCGTTCGGTACCCGTTGCGAGTTGAAAAACCTCAACTCATTCCGTTTCATTGAGCAAGCGATCAATGTTGAAATTGAGCGCCAAATGGAAATTCTGGAATACGGCGGTGAGATTGATCAGGAAACCCGTTTGTTCGATCCGAACAAGATGGAAACCCGTTCAATGCGCTCGAAAGAAGAAGCGAACGACTATCGCTACTTCCCAGATCCAGATTTATTGCCAGTAATCATTGCCGACGCACAGATCGAAGCGGCACGTGCTGCCCTTCCAGAACTGCCTAAAGCGCGTCGTGCACGCTTTATCGCTGACTTTGCTGTGACTGAGTACGATGCGCATGTATTGACGCTGTCACGCGAAATGGCGGACTTCTACGAAGCGGTTGTGGCTGCTGCTGGTGGTGCGAAACAAGGTAAAGTCTCAGCAAACTGGGTGATGGGTGAATTTTCAGGTGCTTTAAACAAAGCAGGCCTAGAATTGGCAGACTCTCCTGTTTCAGCTGAGCAATTGGGCGGCATGATCGCGCGTATTGTCGACAATACCATTAACGGCAAAATTGCGAAGCAAGTGTTTGGCTTTATGTGGGAAGCAGAAGGAAAATCTGCGGATGACATTATTGCTGAGAAAGGCTTGAAGCAAGAAACCGATACAGGTGCGATTGAAGCAATTATCAAAGACGTGCTTGCAGCCAATGAAAAAATGGTTGAAGAGTACAAATCTGGTAAAGAAAAAGCCTTTAACGGTCTGGTTGGTCAAGTCATGAAAGCGGCAAAAGGTAAAGCCAACCCAGCTCAAGTGAATGAACTCATGAAGAAATTGATTGGTTAATACAATCTAATTTCAAAAGAAAACCCGCTTTAAAGCGGGTTTTTTATATTTTTAATTTATTACGATCATCATCAATATAGGACATTGTGATATCAATTAAGCAATCAATTAATTCTTCAAAAGTAAAACCCATATTTTGAGATGAAAAGAAATTCATGGTCAGTGCAACGCTGGAATTAATTAAAACATAAACCATCAATTTTAGATTTTTTATTCTGAGCACTTCAGGATGTTTAACCGCATATTCAATCGCTAAGGTATTGATAGCCTTCACTGCTTTTACATGGCTGGCTTCGGTACTATATTTGCTCGAAACACTAAGCCAATAAAAATATTTATTCTCATCTTTTGCTAAAAACTCACCAATATGCAAAAAAATGGATCTCATCGCTTCAGGAATTTCCATTTCTTGAATCTTGGGGATGACGTCGTAAATCACTTTAGCCAGCTCAGCAATAAAGTGTTGTTGCATCTCGACAAACAAGGCTTCTTTGTTTTTGAAATATTCATAAAAACTTCCAGAACCAACGCCTGCGATCTCACATACTTTCAATACTGTTGTGTGCTCCAATCCATTATTTTTTACTGATATAAATCCTGCATCAACTATAGAGGCATAAGTATTTTTTGATCTACTTTGCTTTGGTTTTCTTATAGTTACCATTATAAAAATCTCCTTATTAAATCCGTCTTTTTTCCGTACAAATTCATTGATAGATTCTATATACAAACTCAAGATTGTTCAAATTACCATCTGTCTATAAGGGAAAAGAAAATGAATATAGCTGCACAATCTCTACAGAGAATCGTTCGTCGTAATGTGATTATTCCTTTTGATAAAAGCAAAAAGTTTTCTTTTTATTATGAAGATAACCTCGTTGTTACCTCATTATTTGTGGTTCTTTCAGCTATGTTTCCGCCGGGGGAAATGTTTTTTATCGAAAGTATTCGAAATGTCCGTGATCAAATTAAAGATGAAAAACTACTAGACGATATCCGCAATTTTATTGCCCAAGAAGCCTTTCATAGTCGTGAACATCAGTCTCTCAATGAGCATCTTATCCAGTCGGAGTATCCTGAAGTTGCGGAGATAGAAGCTAAAACCAAAGCAAAACTAGATGAATTTCGCAAACTCCCCAAAGTTGAGCAATTGGCTGCAACCGTGGTGATGGAACACTATACGGCAACACTTGCACGATTATTATTAACTGATCCATTAATTAAGCAGAGAACGACGCAAGAAAGTAGAAACCTTTGGGAATGGCACGCACTGGAAGAACTAGAACATAAATCTGTTGCATTTGATGTATTGGATGCCATAGGTGGTAATACAGCTAAAAACAGAAGGATGGCTCTAACCCGAGTTACTAAACTTCTTTCCCCAGTACTTTTTCATTACTGGATCAAAATATTAAAACGCAGTGATATTAAATTTTCTGTTCGGGAACTCAAAGACGGTGTATATCTGGGCTTTGGAGGAATCAATCGTATAGGAATTATCACAAAAGCAATGATTGAGATGTTGGATGTACGAGATAGAGATTTCAATCCCCTACACATGCAAACGGATCAACTCGAAGCAGAATATCGAGAAAAATTATTTGGTGAAAATGGCATTTTAAAAAGTGTACTTAAGAGCTAATTACTTTTGAGAAAGAAAAAAGCTTTTAACAAGCTTCTAGGTCAAATGATGAAAGCATCTCAGGGTAAAGCTCACCCTACACAAATGAATGAATGAATTGATCAGTTAAACTCATCTGATTGCGAAAAGAAAACCTGCTTTAGAGCGGGTTTTCTGCTTTTTATAGGATAAAATACCCACACAATAAATTTTTAAACTAAAACTGACATGATCGTTCAACTTATGAAAAATAAATTACTCCTGAGTGCTTGTTTACTTTTAATCAGCAATTCTAATTTTGCACAAACACCTCAAGCGCCTAAAGCCGATGCTGAGGCCATTTTTAAAGCAGCAGGTTTTACAAAAAGTAAAAAAGGCTGGAAAAGTGATTGTTCAGTCGGTGAAATTACAACTTATGCCGATTTAAATGGTGATGGGCTGAAAGATGCAATCGTTTCAGATTACGGCACCATGTGCTATGGCAATACCGGGGTTGGTTACTATGTTGTAGCGCAACAGAAAAATGGTCAATGGAAAACCATTTTAAAAGAAGCAGGTATGCCTGAGTTTTTAAAAACCAAAGGAACAGATGGCTGGCCTGATATTGAGAATGGTGGGCCTGGTTTCTGTTTTGAAGTTTTACGCTGGAATGGTCAAGCCTACAAGGTTAATCGCTACGAATATCAAGGTAAGGCTTGTGAGTTATAACTGAAGAAATATCAAATTAATGAAGAAATTGATTGGTTAAATTGAACTAACTTCAAAAAAACCCGCTTTAAAGCGGGTTTTTTTATTGTAAATTAACAAAAATACTAGAAGAGTCAAATTTTTTAATTGTAATAAAATCCCCTCGATTTGTTCGCTTCATATCTTCGGTATACTTTAATACGGACATATCATCAAAACAATAAAATTCATAAAAACAGCTATTAAAACTAAAGAAAAACCCTTTATCTGTAAAAACTATATCTTTCAAACCAACAAATCCATTACTATTTTCTATAGCAGCATTTAAACTACTACAATCAATCTTATAATCAAAAAATCTTAACCCATCAGGATATCTATTAACAACAAAATAGGTGTATGATAATTTTGTATTTAAAGAAAAATCATTTTTTTTATCAAAAAAACAAATTGCTTTCTTAAAATTAAAAATTTTAGCTTCAATAAGCTCCCAAGAACTAAAAAATAATTCATCAGATTGAAGGAAATCTAAATAACAGCTATGGCTTAATAAACCCTCAAAATATATTGACTTTCCAAATACTTGAAAATCTCCATGGAGAGTTCCCCCATCCAACTTATAAAATTTTGAAGCTACTATCAAATCAATACACAATGCATCATCATGTGCTAAATTCTTGAAGGGCATATGCTCTAAAAAATTATAATAGGATAAATACCATCTATATTCATCAAATTCAGTATAAGCATTTAAAAAAAGTAATTGTTGTAATTTCAACGGAATTAAGGACCTTAGAATATTTGTGTATTGTTTCTCTAAGGCATAATCACCCCACTCTTGAATTTTTTCAGTTTTATTCGTTGATCTATTAATTTTTGTATTTATTAGCTTAAACAATTGAAACAAACAAATAAAATATTGATTCAACTCTTGATTCTGCAAAAGCTGATATCTTTTATCCTCTAATTCCAAATCACAATTTATTACAAAAATAGAATTATAAATTTTATCAACTTTACTCTCATCATTTTCATTCAAAGAGAATAATTCATCTTGCTGATGTTTAAACTGATTTAACAAACTAAAAAATAGACTATCAAATTGCTGAAGATTTTGTGTTTTCTGAATCAATTCTTGTGAAGTTGCAGAGTCTTGTTGTGCTTTACGACTTAATGCAAGCTCTTCAGAATTAAAATCTAAAGATTTTTTATTTTGATAAACTGTATACAAAATCAGACAAACACTCAAAAAAGTTAAAATAGGATTTAAAGTACCCCCAATAAAATCACCAAAAGCCCCCCAATTAGAAATATATTCATTACTAATATAGGGAAGTGTCATTGATTTTTCATTAATAAATTCATTTTTTGAATTTTGTGCCAACAAAACATTTTCATAAAATCTTAAATAAACATCATTAATCAGCCTATAAAAACCATATAAAAATCCGACACCCAATAAAATATAGCTAACGTGACTTTTAAATTTTATATTTCTAAAATTCATTTCATTTTTTGATACACTAGAGACCCTAAAATTATACATTTAAATAAAAAATTATCTACCACAAGTGCTCATTTTCTGTCGACTTTGTCAAGAAAATATAAAAAATATATCACTGATAAATATTAATATCTAGTTCACCTTAACCATAAATCCAAATATCAAACATTGAAAAGTCATTACCAACTTATCTAAACAATATTAGTAATAACTTTACGATGTCTTATCTAAACGATGTCTTATCTAATTACGTTTAAAAAGTACTAAAACTCATCACTGACCTCTTAACACACCCAACTTATTCCAGATATCAGGCGTTAAAAAGGTCGTCACTAATTTATTTAAATCAATATAACGCAAGGTGCTTTGCAACTGCTGTCTGACCGCAGGATCTTTAACAATATCCTGCCCTGCACTCTGACCTAACTGCTGAAAAGCCTCGCCAACTGCTTGAATCCCTTCAGCTTGAATCACCGCTTTGGTCTGCGTCGAACACTGCTCCACAATCACACGCTGTAACACCTGTGCCAGCTTCTGATCCAACTGGGTTTTCTGCTCAGGTGTGACATTACTAAACGCCTTTAAATCAGGATGTGCAGCCAAGGCACTATACGTCCATTGCAAAACTGTGGTTTTATCCGCTGCGGTGGTCGCTTTCACCAAACAGTCACTCAGTTGATCAACTGTTGGCCCTGCCATTGCTACTTGGGTTGTACCCAACACAGCCGCAGCCATGAACACAGAACGACTCAAATGAGAAAATTTACGGCGGGCAGAAGTATAAACACGAGACATAAGCACAGTTCCAAATTGCAATCTTTCCCTTTGTACCATGTACAAGGCAAATCATCTGTTATGACGCTGTAAATTACGTAAGCCCAAGCCTTTAAAGCTTTGGCAAAGTGTAAAATGATCCTCTAAAACAATCCTATATTCCTGAATGCGCATTTATTCCATACCTGCATAATCCCATGATGCGGGAATATTCGGCTGCTTCGGCACTTTATTTAAATCAATATTCAGGTTGCGACTGCCTTTAAACGATTTCTCACCCGAATCTGATGCAGGTGATACATTTAGACTGTAACGATAACGAAATTGCCATAACATTGGTTTGATCGGACGGATATCCAGACTCAACCCATCTTCATCATGACAGTTGCCTTTGGAATTCTCATAATCCTGTTCCGAGAAACAGGCCCGAATCATGCGATTAAAACTAAAAGGATAATTTTCAATAAAGCGATGGGTTTTGCCTGAATCCTTTAATTCATAAAAGCTGGCACGCTCAATCCCCGCCCCACCACCCGAATACATTTCTGAAAAGGTATCAATCACTGCAACGGCATAACGGTTTTGATCCATTGGAAACAATTTAGGAAAAATATATTGCCCCGATCTTGCTATCTCCTCGTCAGGTACTAATGGAATATGCCATTGCTTCAATAATTTAAAGCCAGAATTTGAGTGATTAAACTGGACAATATTTCCCTCAGATAATAACCATACATCTTGAGGAGGTATTTTTAAGCTCAGCCACTTTGCTTGCTGAGTACAAAGGTCTTTGACTTGGTCACAAAGTTGTTTTTGTTCTGACTGGCTCAGTTGTGCTTTTTTAAACTCCAGAATCTGTAATGGCGCAGCAAAAGTAGAGACACTCATGTAACTCAACACCGCAGTGAAAATGACTCGACTCAATCTATTGTTATTTTTAAACATGGCATTTCCTTAGGCTATTTTTATCGATTTATCCAATGATTTTACAATTGCTTGAGTTTGATCTGGTGATAAATCTTCATCATCCGAAATATGTTAATTTAAAGCGAAACTTAAAACACGCCATTAAAAATGAAAATATTCCTTACCACTTTTGCTTTTGCATTCTTGATCTTCGCTTCGGTGACGCATGCTGAGATTCACGATTTCAAACCAAATTTTCCTCAATTCTCAAATACAGCACAACAACGTCAAACTGAAAATCAAATCTATGCATTGGGTGAAGTCTCCTTTGCCAATGACGTTCGTGTACCGTTCTATGGTATTACCGCGCCAAATCCTGTCGATGATGGTCTATTAAAAGATTTTAAAACCTGTACGGCAAAAAGTTGTCATTTCAATTTTAAATTAGCTGCCGATCAGGCCAAGCAACTTAAACTGGTTGCATTGCCTGAAATTGGTCTTGTTCTTTTACCTAGAGACTGGCGCGATGTAGAAGCGCATGCAGGGGCAAATGGCACAGGCTCAGCATTACTCATGAGTCCAAATCAGAAACAGGCCATTGAACTCTATGATTCATCTGTTTGTGTTGGCTGTGGTATGCCCTATGCCACCCTTTATTTTCCAAACTTGCTAAAACAAAGTATTGAAAATGAATATGGTGGATATAAAGATCCAAAGAAATTAGTCAACGTTGTACACCCTTCCAAACAAGTGGCCTTCTTTAGTTATCAGATTCCAAAGCTGAATAACAAAACCCATGGTGTGGCTAAATATATCGATGATGGCGACTTTAACTTCAGGATCATTAAAGTAACGCTAGATAAATCCCAACAGCCTTTGGTTGGGACGATTTTAAATTTTTATCATTTTACCCATTAGCCTGAGATTATGTTTAAGCAGACTGGCTGGCTCTGAGCAGATTCAGGAAATGCTCGACCCGAACATTATTTTCTTTATTTCGAAAAATCGCATAAATGGGTGCAATACAGGGTTTTTTCGCTTCCAGACTGCGATAGACAATTTGCTTGTTCCAAAAATCCTGAATTGAAGCGGGCACAATGGAAATGCCGATCCCCGCAGCAATCAAATTAAGACTTGAAGTTAAGCGCGGTGCTTCCTGCACAATATTGGGATTAAAACCAGCCTGATAGCAGTTCGCCAAAATATTATCAAACAGGTCCTGTCCAGCAATACGGCGATACAATACAAACTCATAAGGCTCGAGGTCTAGCAGTCGAATTGGCCCCTCTTCAACGGCTAGAGGATGATTACTGGGTAATGCCACAATTAATGGTTCATCCAGCACATGCAGACTTTGCAGTCCAATACGAATCGGCGCGGGCTTGCGTAAAAACACAATATCCAGTTCTTGATTAATCACTGCATCGGTTAAGGAGCTGCTGCTTTTTTCTTCCAGATGAATGGCAACGGCTGGAAACTTCTCTCGAAACTCACGCAATAAGGCAGGCAGAAATGGATGTAAACCAGCCGAATTGGTAAAACCGATATTGATCTGTCCTTCCAGACCTTGTGCAATATTTTTTACCCGTTTCGGAATAGATTGGGCATGTGCCAGAATCGTGATGGCTTCCTGATATAAAGCCTTCCCCGCTTCTGTGACTTCAACCCCACGCGGCAAACGTTTAAGCAATGTTGTATCCAACTCCTCTTCCAGACTTTTGATCAGTCGGGTCAAAGGTGGCTGTTGCATGTGTAGTCGAACAGCAGCTTTGGAAATATTACTTTCCTCAACTACAGCAACGAATGCGTTCAGTTTATGGATATCAATCATACATACCTTAAAAGTATATCTAACAGCAAAAATAGCATTTGTGAATATACCATAAATCTTTCATGCTATAGCTCACGAAGTTGAACAGAAAGGTTATCCAATGAAAGCCCAAGCCCTATCAATACAGAATGAGCCCATCACAACTGCTCCTGATTGTAAGGCATTATTCACGGGATTTATGAAGTTGGGATTGATGGGTTTTGGTGGGGTTTTACCCTTGGCTCATCGCATCATCGTTGAAGAACACAAATGGATAGATGAAGGCAAATTTACCGACTTGTTAGGCGTCTGCCAATTATTGCCCGGCGGCAACATCATCAATATGGCCGTTGCGATTGGCATGGAATTCGAAGGTGTTAAAGGCGCAATCAGCTCAGTACTTGGCTTGATCTCCGCACCAACCGCAATCGTACTGATTATCTATCAGGTGTATGAGTATTTTCAGTATCTCCCAGCAGTCAAACATATGATTCAAGGTCTAGCGGCAGCGGCGGCAGGCTTACTGTTTGCAACAGGATTGAAGATGCTCAGACCGATCTTAAAAAGTTACCTGACCATCTTTACCATTGGATTGACCTTCGTCTTTATGATCTGGATCAAGCTACCACTGGCACTGACTTTAGCCATTCTACTCGCAATTAACATGCTGGTTTTAGGAGTGAAAAAATCATGATCTTACTCACCCTTGCCATTGTTTTTACTCAGCTTTCATTACTGGCTTTTGGTGGTGGTAACGCCATTCTGCCTGAGATGCAGCATCAAGTTGTTACCGTCCATCAATGGCTCACTGCCGAGCAATTTAGTTCACTGTTTGCGATGGCCCAAGCGGCTCCTGGCCCGAATATGATGATTGTGCCTTTGGTGGGTTGGCATGTCGCAGGCCCAGCAGGACTACTGGTTACGTCACTAGCGAAATTTGGCCCCTCATCCATCATTACCATTTACGCGCTTAAATTCTGGGAACGTTTTAAAGCCAATCCACTACGCGCTCGTTTTGAAAAAGCCCTGAAACCGATTACTGTAGGTTTAGTGCTGGTCAGTGCATGGTTGATTGCCGATGCATCTGCACAAAACCTGCTGCTGGTGATGATCGTGATTGTCACTGCAATCCTCGGCATGTTTAAAAAGATTCATCCGCTCTGGGTCATGGCTGCGGGTGCTGGACTGGGAATCGCCTTCCTTTAAGCTTTAAACATCAATAAAAAACCTGCTTGATGCAGGTTTTTTATTGAATCTCGAATTACCAGATGCTGACCCGTTTTTCAGGCGCCAAATACATTTTGTCCCCTTCCTTAATCTTGAATGCATCATAGAACGGTGCTTGATTGACTAAAGCGCCATTGGCCCGAACTTTATCTGGCGAATGTGGATCTGTTTTTAAATATACAATCGCTTGAGCTTCTCGGGTCTTGGCACGCCAGACCTGTGCCCAGCCCATGTAGAAACGCTGTTCACCGGTCCGACCGTCAATAACAGGTGCTGACTTGCCTGCCAATGAAATTTGATAGGCTTTGTAGGCAATCGATAGTCCAGAATTATCTGCAATATTTTCACCCAAAGTCAGTTCACCATTGACGTGATATCCTGCAATCGGTTCATAGGCATTGTACTGCGCCACCAAAGCCTGTGTTTTGGCCTTAAAGCGCTTGTGATCTTGAGCAGTCCACCAATTACGCATATTGCCCAATTCATCAAACTGACTACCTTGATCATCAAAACCATGGCTAATCTCATGTCCAATGACACTGCCGATGCCACCATAATTAACCGCATCATCGGCATCGATATTAAAAAATGGCGGTTGTAAAATGGCGGCCGGGAATACGATTTCATTAGATGATGGATTGTAATAGGCATTCACCGTCTGCGGTGTCATAAACCATTCATCACGATCCACTGGCTTACCTAGTTTATCTAAATCATCTTGATGCTCAAACTCGCTGGCACGCATCACGTTACCAATCAAATCACCCTCTTTAATATCTAGTGCTGAGTAATCACGCCATTTCTTCGGATAACCGACTTTAATCGACAAACTGGATAATTTCTTTTTGGCCTGTACTTTAGTTTCAGGACTCATCCAGTCCAATTGACTAATGCTTTGATCATAAGCCTGTATCAGGTTCTGAACCAATGTATCCATGCGCTGTTTTTTATCTGCAGAAAAATGTTTTTCCACATAGATTTTGCCTAGACCATCGCCCAATACCCCATTCACAGTTTGTACACCACGTTTCCAGCGCACTTCCTGTTCGGCAACATCACGTAAGGTCTTACCGTAGAAGGCAAAGCTTTCATCGACAAAAGCTTTATTCAGGTAAGGCGCAAAACTACTAATGAGATTCCATTTAAAATAAGCCTTCCAAACGTTTAAAGGAGTTCGATCAATCACTGGATCAAGGGATTGAAAATAACTTAACTGATTCACCTGAATGGTCTGAATTTTATCCTTCACCCCAACCGAACTGAGATAAGTGTTCCAGTCAAATGTCGACGTCAATTTTTTTAGATCTTTGGTTTTATAAATATTATAACGCTTGGATAAATCACGATTCTGAACATTACTCCACTGAATCTTCGCCAGTTCAGTTTCAAGCGTTAAAATTTCTTTTGCATGTTGAGCCGCTTGCTGATCACCTGATAATTGCAGCATACGTTCAATATGCTTGAGATATTTTGCACGCGTTTCTACAAACTTCTGATCGTCTTTTAAATAGTAGTCACGATCAGGCAACCCCAGTCGACGTTGCACCAATCCCGCAATCATCACATCAGAGCGCTTCATATCCTGTCCAATACTGATATCAAACGGCGTTCTGACGCCAATTCGAGAAAAATGTCCCATTAATTGGGCAAAACCTTGTTTGCTTTGAAGTGCATCGACCCGTGCCAACTCTGGCTGTAAAGATTGAATGCCCTTCGCCTCAATCGCTTTTTCATCCATAAAACTGGCATACAGACTGGCAATCTTTTGCTCTACGCTGCCTGCCGCCCATTTTTGTGCAGCCAAGTCTTCAACGATGCGATGTAATTGATTGGTTGATAATTCATGTAACTCATTGAATGCGCCCCAACGTGCCTTGTCCGCTGGAATTTCAGTTTGTTTCAGCCATGTTCCATTCACATAATCATAAAAATCATTATTTGCACTGCCATTCTGATCAATATACTGTTGATCAATACCTGAGATTTTTTGAGTTTGGGCGGATTGAATAGCTTGAGCTGCCCAGACATTTATTGTTGTCGCAGTCAGCGCAAAGGCCAAGGCACTTTTAAGCAATAAAGGTTTCATGATTTATCCTGTTTATTTAAGTTCTAAGCGATACAAGAGAAAAATGAGAGATCATTAATTTTATCAACAGACTATAGTGAAACACTTTTGCTGAATAAAGTCATTTTCCCTGCAATATATATTCACTTTTCACATAAAAACTAATACACAAAAAATCATCGCCCATAAAAAAAGCCCTAGTGTTGAACTAAGGCTTTGCTATACAAATGACTGAACTAATCCAAGATTTTTTCAAAAGCTTTAAGACGTTTATGAATAGAGAGTAGCTCGATAATGGTTTTCCAAGAAGTAATCAGATATTGGAAAGAATCCCGTACATTACTAAAAACATTCACAATTTGCTGGAACAAACCAAGTGTTAACAAGCCCGCTGAAATGGATGGAAATAACACTACCAGCTTATATAAAATATCGAGTTGCCCATACCAATTTGCCGTCATATTGAAATAAGAATAATGAAAATAGAGACGGAAATAGTTTTTTCTTACTTGGGCAAATAACGCTTTTAATTTTGCTGGCTGAGCGTATTCAACGTGATCTTCACCATAGACCAATTCTTTACGGTAAGCTGCCTCAACTTTCTGGTTGTTGAACTGGAGACCTGGCAATTTTATCCCCACAACCATTAAAAGTATCGTTCCAAAAACTGCCCAGACCACAGCAGCCCAGACCAATGAATATTTAACTTCACCAATCAAAGGTAATGCTGGCACATGATTGGATAAGACAAAAAGTAAAGGTAAAAATGCAATTAAAGTCATAATCGCTTTAATAAACTCTACTCCTAAATCTTCAACAATCGTGGCAAAGCGCATGGTGTCTTCCTGTACACGTTGCGATGCACCTTCAATATGTCTGAGTTTTTCCCAGTTCTCAACATAGTATTCATTCATTGCTGTACGCCAGCGGAATACATAATGGCTGGTAAAAAATACATTTAGTGTTCCCAAAGTGACATAGACCATGGCAATCCATAAAAAGACTGTTAGCTCTTTATAGAGTCCCATGACATCCCCACCTTTTGCAGAGAGCATACTCTGCACTAAATCCCAGAAGGGTACGTACCATGCATTAATCGCGACGTTTGCTTGTACTGCAAACCAGATATTAAACAGGATAAAGGCGGAACCCCAGATCGACCATTTTTGCCATTTATTATCTGACATCAAACGCCAGAACCCAGCGAATAGCGCTGTAGCAGTAAAGAACCAGCAATAAAACCAGATAAATGAAGGTGTCCAAAACCGGCTGACATCAATCGGTAGTTCAGCATCGGCATAGCCTTTAGGAAAACCAAGATACTCTCCCCAACTATGCCCACCGGTATACCAGAGCAACATATTGAGAGATAACCACACAATCACTGAAATAAAAAACAATCGTGGATTAGGAAAAAAAGACTTAAACATCGTGTTTAACAATCCTTGTTGTGCTGCAATTAACTTTAATGCGTCATCCTATGACTCAAAACTTAAAACTATCTGATAGAAAAGTTTTATGATTTGTAGTTATTTACTATTTTTCTGCACTTTTTAATAGCATTTTGTAGAATATTTATAACTTATTCTTATAGAAAATTCATTTTAGTAAATGGACTCAACGACTTAAGCCCATGTATAAATATGAAGAATATCAAGTTATCTTGATAAAGAACGGTTTTGCTGTACCGCCATATTTTGCTGATCGGTCTTTGAAAAAACTGTTTTACTTTGAATGGCCCATTGAATATCCGCCAGTTTTTCATTGGCTGCATCAATCCCTGCCTGCATGGTTGACTCTCGACCTTTCACATCAAAAATATGCGCTTTCTCACGTAGATCAGGTTGAATCACAATATCTGCTTCTTTGAGCTCTTCTTCAGCCAGACGACCTTGCATGATATTGATATTCTGGTTAAACAAGCCCCATACATTGGTGGTTTCGGTATGGATCGGCTGAGCCAGAATGTCTACTGCAATCACTACATCTGCGCCCAATTCGCGCGCCACCTGTACAGGTACAGGACTGACCAGACCACCATCAACATATTCCACATCATGAATCATAGTCGGCACAAACATACTTGGAATCGAAGCAGAAGCACGAACCGCCTGCCCTGTATTGCCATAGTTAAATACGGTTTTCGTACCATCTTTTAACTCTGTCGCGACCACATAGAGCGGAATTTTCAGCTTTTGTAAGGGCGTATTGTGAACTTGCTGATTGATATAGTCTTCAACCTTTTTTCCATCAAAAAAGCCTTTCAGACTCAGATTGACATCACGGACATCATTGGCTTTTAGCTTCAAGGCAATATCACGTAATTCAGCTGCACTTTTTCCACTGGCATAGATTGAACCCACAATACTACCCGCGCTGGTTCCCACGATAAAATCAGGACGAATGCCTTGCTGTTCTAAAACTTCGATCACACCAATATGAGCATAGCCACGCGCCCCACCACTTCCAAGCACCAGTGCCACTACAGGGCGCTTTTGTTGCTGTTTAATATAGGTAAATGGTTGCGAAACAGCATGTGCTTGAGCATCTTCCACAGCAGGACTTAAATGAGTTGTCGTTTGGCAACCCGCCAAGGTCACCATTGAAAGCGCAAGCGTCCATAATTTAAGCTGTTTCATACGCAGTGTTGCCATATTGACTATTTTTCTGTGTCGGATTTTAGCGCCAGCACACTTGAAAAGATGTATCAATTTCTTTGCATTTGTCATAAAAACTTCATAAAAAAAGTCCCTCGAAAGGGACTTTTTTCATTGATTCAATGTCTTATTAAAAACAAATTACCAAATATCAGAACCGACTTTTTTCTTCAGTTCTGGATAGTTATCAATTTTGAATTCTGGCTCTTTAATGCCTTTCTTCAACTGTGAGGTATAGTCTTTCAATAAAGTACGCGCCATTGGTGTTAACAATAAGATTGCGATCAAGTTAATGGTTGCCATGATCCCCATGAACAAGTCAGCCATTGACCAAACTAACGGAACGCTACCAATTGCACCAAAGTACACCATCACCAACACAAAAATTCGGAAGATGAACATGACTTTTGGATTGTTATTGATGAACTGCACATTACTTTCCGCATAAGCATAGTTACCTAACACGGCTGAATAACAGAACAAGAATAAGAGAATCGCAAGGAAGTCACCGCCCCAGCTGCCCACTTGAGACTCTAAAGCACGTTGAGTTAATTCAACACCCACGAAGCCTGCATCATGGTAAACACCAGAAACAAGGATAATGATTGCCGTACTTGTACATACAATGAAGGTATCTACGAATACACCAAGCATTTGAACCAAACCTTGGTTCACGGGATGTTTTACATCAGAAGCTGCTGCAGCATTAGGAGCCGAACCCATACCTGCTTCGTTTGAGAACAAACCACGCTTGATCCCTTGCATCATTGCCATAGAAATCATGGCACCGAAGAAACCACCCGCTGCGGCGTTGAACTGGAATGCTTCAGTGAAGATCAATTTGAAAATGCCAGGAAGAAGTTCGTAGTTGCTGAGTGCAATATACAAAGCAACGGCTAAATACAGACCTGCTTTTAATGGAACAAACATTTCAGCAAATTTAGCGATACGTTTAATACCACCAAAAATTGCGAGTGCCACTAAAACAACAAGTGCCAGACCAACCCATGAGATTTCAAGATCAACACCACCTAAGTGAGCAACAAGATTGGCTTTGTCCCAACCCCATGCATGTGAAGAAGCGTTGGCAATCGCATTGATCTGAACTGAGTTGAATACGAAACCATAAGTAAAGATCAGTGCGAGTGCGAAGATCACACCAAAGGTTTTACTGCGTAAGCCTTGAGTAATATAGTAAGCTGGTCCACCCCGAAACTGCTTGCTATTACTATCTCTAACTTTAAATAACTGAGCAAGCGAAGACTCAATAAAAGCTGAGCTCATACCCAATAATGCAGTAAACCACATCCAGAACACGGCGCCAGGTCCACCAATCGCAATCGCAATCGCAACACCCGCAATGTTACCTACACCAACACGGCTTGCTAAACCCGTTACAAATGCCTGAAAGGGTGTAAGTCCGTGTGAATCTTTCTCTTCACCTTTAGTACGACTGCCCTTCATCACCTTGATACTGTGAAAGAACATTCTAATCTGTACAGCTTTCGTCGCAACGGTATAGAAGATACCCACTGCAAGAAGGAAAACGACGAGGAAGTCCCATAAAGGATCATTGAAAAAACTTACCCAAGCCATCAGGGTGTCATTTAATTTTTCATTCATCACTTATTCGCTTTTAAATATTTTATGTACATCCGTACATATACGATAACAATGGATGAATCAAAAAAGCCCCGTTGGGGGCTTTTGATCCGACTTAGGCAAAGAATTTCAAAATTAATTGAATTACTGTTGCGTTAATTAAATCAACGAAGAACGCACCACAAAGCGGAACAATCAGGAACGCTTTATGAGATGGTCCATACATGTTGGTAATTGCCTGCATGTTTGCAACTGCTGTTGGTGTTGCCCCCATACCAAAACCACAGTGACCAGCTGCCAATACAGCGGCGTCGTAGTTTTTACCCATGACACGGAAGGTCACGAATGCTGCATACAATGCCATAGTAATAGTTTGCGCACCTAAAATTACGACGAGCGGCCCAGCAAGATCTGCCAACTGCCATAATTTAAGCGAAAGCAATGCCATTGCTAAATAAAGTGACAATGACGCGTTACCAAACACATCAATCGCACGATCAAAGATATCAATCTTTAATACGCTTTCTAAGATATTACGTAAAATAACACCACCGCCGAGTGCCCAAACGAAAGTTGGTAACTCGAACCATGTCCCCTTACTAAAGCCAGTCATGAACTCTGCAAATGCAAGACACGCAGCAAACATACCTAAAGTAGTAATGGCATTATCAGCAGTGATTAAACGGACTTGATGTGGATTTTCAAATGGTGCCAGTTCGTCAGGATGCTGATCTAAATGCGTATCGCGGTTTTTGATCTCTGCTGGTGTCTGTGCTTGAGCAAGGCTATAGCGGTTAATCAACAATTTAGCCAATGGACCACCGATAATACCACCGATAATCAGACCAAACGTTGCACTCGCCATACCTAACGCCAAAGCACCTTGAATCCCATGTTGCGTTTCAAGAATCTCACCCCATGCACCTGCTGTACCGTGTCCACCTGTCAATGTGATTGAACCTGCAATCAGACCAACCAGCGGATCGATACCCAGCATCGTTGCCAAACTCATACCGACAGCATTCTGAACCACGATAAATGATGCAACGCAGACCAGGAAGATCACCAACCCGATACCGCCTTCTTTAAGCTTCATGAAATTGGCACTTAAACCAATAGAAGCAAAGAAGATCAACATAAAACTGGTTTGTAACTCGCTACTAAAGACAATGCTATAACCCCAAAGCGAATGCACAAGTAGCGAAACTACCGCAGCAACAAGACCACCTGCAACAGGCTCAGGAATGTTATAGCGTCTTAAAAAATCAATTTTATTAACGAGCAAACGCCCTAATAACAACACGATAACGGCTGAAATCAGGGTATAAAAACCATTAAAAGTAAATTCCATATCTTCTTCCGTTTATTTCACCAGTTCATTCGATGGCTTGTCCCCACCTCAAAACTGCTAAAATAGTAACTCTCAAAATGAGTGAAAACTCAATCAACTTTATAAAAAGCATACAGTCCGATATAAGAACCTTTTACACATTATAGTGATTCAGTTTTCACGGATGATTTTCATCTGCAGGATAAATGGCTTAGAAGTTATAGCAAGCCATTGCCCCCTACACGATTATCTTTACCCTCGATCGCTATTCTTTTCAGCGCCTTCCAGATCAACCTTATTGATGCGGTTAAAAATACCATCGCCGCCTTTTGATTGATACAAAGCATTACCACGCAAGAAACCATAAAGCTTTACTTCTGCACCAGATGCAGCGCTAAAACTTAATGGAGATTTTTTCGGGGTATTGGCCGCGACAACAGCAGGAGTATTTTGATTATGGGTTGTAACCCCTGTACTAGCAGGAGCTACGGCAACTTGAGGTGTATCATTTTGTTGTTTTGTTTGGGGAACATATTGCTGTAATAAAGCGCTTAATTCCTTCACTTCATCACGAAGTCGCTGAATCTGTTCTTGCTCTGAAGCAGCATGTGTACTGTTCATCATTAAGGTTGCAACAGTAATTGCCAGACCTTGCATTACGAACGGCTTACGGATGAGAGATAAACTCATGAGAAGCTCCTTGTATATAGTGTATATTTCAACAATTCCCACAGACATTGAACTGGATAAACTCAAGCTGTCTTTTAAATAGAAAATTCCCCCTCACCGGATCAGCAAGGAAAGCCTAATCAATTTTAAAAAGGGCGTATTATGCATAAATTTCGAATATTGTGTGTACTTTTTATTTAAAGAGTTTTATTGATTTCATTGAGTATGCATAAATATTATTTCGATTTCATTATGTTACCAATAGAATTATTTTTCACACAAATCAGACAAAAGATAGAAAACTCACAACAATTAGTGTTAATCCGCTAATTTATTTGCATATTTTTTACTCAAACCTATATTTATACCTGAAAAACTGGCAACAAAAAACATTTATTGATTTATAGTCTCCAGACATTAAAAAATCAAAATGTTGAGGAGTTTTCATGAACACGGAACAAGTCCGCCTTGTGGACGAGGCCATTACATCTCGTCACTCGGTACGTGCGTTTTTAGATACCCCTGTTGATCCCCAAACCATTAAAGATATCTTGACGGTTGCCAGTCGTGCCCCTTCTGGCACCAATGTTCAGCCATGGAAAGTCTATGTGGTGACAGGGCAAAAACGCGCCGAAATGATTGACCGTGTTTGTGCAGCACAAATTGAACTTTTGCAAAAGCCTGAGCTGGCTGTCCAATACCAGGAAACTTTTGCCTACTATCCTGAAACCTGGATTTCACCATTTATCGATCGTCGTCGTGCCAATGGCTGGGGACTTTATGGCTTGCTCGGCATCCAGAAAGGTGAAAAAGAGAAAATGGCAGCGCAGCAATTGCGTAACTTTCAGCTATTTGATGCGCCAGTTGCCTTGTATTTTACCGTGAATAAAATAATGGGTATTGGTTCCAAAATGGATATTTCCATGATGCTTCAAAATGTCATGGTGGCTGCGAAAGCGCGTGGTCTGGATACTTGCCCACAAGCGGCATGGAATCATTTCCACCCGATCGTTTTAGATATTTTAGGTGCGCCAGAAGACGAAGAACTGGTATGCACGATTGCTTTGGGTTATGCAGATCCTGACCATATTGTGAATACTTTCATTACGCCACGCGAGCCTGTTGAAAACTTCACCGTCTTTTTAGATTAAACCACTAGAAATGCAGCAGTAGTTCTTTAGCTAGAACGACTGCTTTGCAACTTACCCACTTTTAAAATTGCCAAGAAACCTGCGCTGGTAAATAACAGCATCATGATGCCCATATTCAAGGACGCTTTCCAGAGCAGGAAATTCAGGATAATCCCCGCCAATAGACCGCAAGCAAATTGCATACTGCCCATAATCGCACTGGCGGTGCCTGCACGCGCGCCTTGTTGAGACATTGCCAAAGCCATCGCATTCGGCCCCGTTAAACCGATGCCAGACACCACCAAGAACAAGCCAGACATGAGTAACCATAATGGCGCATGCACCATAAAGCCCGCCCCTAGCACAATCAACGCACCAAAACACTGAATCGCACCACCCAGCTTTAAACGCTGGAAAATGCCCATACGGGTATTCAAGTGTTTATTAATCGACGACATCAACATGATGCCTGCCGCATTTAAGGCAAAAGCATAAGAGAAATTTTGCTGAGATAAACCATACTGCCCCATGAAGACAGCTGAAGCAGAACTGATATAACAGAATAAGGCTGCGCCTGTTAAACATCCCGCAAACATCGGCACACGGAAACTCTCATCCTTTAAGATCGCCCCATATAATGTTGTGACTTGATAGACCGATAATTTTAAACGACGCTCAACGGGCAAAGATTCTTTAAAGAAGAAATGCACACAGAACCAGCAAATTACGCCAATAATAGCCAAGCTAATAAAGATCGCTTGCCACGGAAAGAAATTCAGAATCCATGCCCCAAACATCGGTGCAAGAATTGGGGCTAATCCCATCACAATCATCATGCTGGAAAATGCTTGTGCAGATCCTTGCATGTCCAGACGGTCACGGATTGCAGCGCGTGCCATCACGACACCGACACAGCCGCCTAAAGCTTGAAAAATACGGGCTGCGATCAGGGCCCATTCATTGGTTGCAAAGACACAAGCCAGACTGGCGATGGCATAAAGCGCCAAGCCAAAATAAAGAGGGATTTTACGTCCAATCCGGTCACTGACAGGGCCATAAATCAACTGACCAATTGCCAAACCCAAGAAATAAGCAGGCAAGGTATTGGCAACCATTTGCGTACTTACCCCGAATTCATCTGCCATTTGAGGCAAAGCAGGTAAATACATATCAATGGATAACGGCCCTAACGCAGTTAACAAAGCAAGCAACATAATCCATGCTGTTGAATATTGACGTTGATTGGTTTGCTCGGCCTGCATACTGCCCCACTTTAACAAATTTTGGAATATTCTAAGCTTAGCATCCCCACCAGATTTGTGCATAATATTAACGTCTGCGAACACTTTATCCCTGTGAACAGTCACGATGAAAATTCAATTGTAGAATACAAGAAGGACAACCCTTGAATCCTTGGTTCGGACGTTTAAAACAAACAACCTATAACACCACGTTTATGTATAACGTGCGCATGTTAATTGCCTTTACAGGGACAGCTTTTGTTCCTTATTTATTAGATTATCAACTTGCAACGATTCCCTTAACATTAGGTGTCGTTGCTGCAGCGATTAGTGATATTGATGACCGCTTCTCTGTGCGCATCATGAATTTGATTTATACCTATATCGGATTTTTTATCACTGCTGCATCGGTTCAACTGTTATTCCCCTATCCTGTTGCTTTTGCAATCGGATTAATTGCCTCATGTATCGGCTGGATCTTACTCGGTTCACTCGGACGACGTTATGCCACGATTGCTTACGGTTGTCTGGTCACTTCCGTCTATACCATGTTGGGGGTGCATTTATTTGAGCAATGGTATGTTCAACCCGCCCTTTTAGTCGCAGGTGCGGCTTGGTATGGCTTACTCTCCACCATCAGCTTCCTACTTTTCCCTGTGCGGAAAGTTCGGGATCAGCTTTCGGCTTCCTATTCTGCGCTGGGGAGTTTCTTATTTGCCAAGTCAAACCTGTTTGATGTAGATATGACTCCATCCAGTTATCAACAAAGTATGATTGATATTGCCATGGAGAATGGCAAGCTTGTGGCGATCTTTAATGATCTGCGTATGTCACTGTTAACTCGTCTCAAAGGTGACCGCGGTCAAAAGGACACACGGCGTAGCCTGCAATATTATTTTGTAGCTCAAGATATTCATGAGCGTGCAGATTCTGCCCATATTGATTATCAGAAACTGGCGAAAGTCTTCCAGCACAGCGATATTCTGTTCCGTTTCCAGCGCATTCTTTCCATTCAAGGCAAGGCCTGTCAGGATTTGTCTCAATCAATCCTCAGTCGTACCCGTTATGTCCATAACAAACGCTTCAAGCATAGTTTTGAAAATTTACGGATGTCGTTGGAAAAACTGCGCGAAGATGGACATTATGATCAGGTGCGGATTAATGCATTATTTGCGCTATATCAGAACCTGAAATCAATTGATGCACAATTACAGAATCTGGAAACTGAACGGAACCTGCAAAAAATCAATGCACAGCATGCGGAAAGCCAGCTCAAAGACGACGATCTCAAAGGCTGGAATGACATTATTGTGCGTGTCAAACAACATCTCTCACCTGAGTCAGTGTTATTCCGTCATGCTGTCCGCTTATCGATTGTCTTGTTTATCGGCTATCTATTTATCCAGATGACGGATATCGCCTACGGTTACTGGATTCTGTTAACCGCACTATTTGTTTGCCAACCCAACTTTAACGCCACCAAACGCCGTTTGTATTTGCGAATTGTCGGCACCTTGGTCGGTATTATTGTCGGTCTTGCGATTATCTATTTTATCCCTTCGATTGAAGGACAACTGGTCATGCTGGTGCTGAGCGGTGTGCTATTTTTAGAATTGCGTAGTAAACAGTATGCACAAGCCACTGCCTTTATCACCATTTTAGCCTTAATTAACTTTAATCTGGATGGCTCAGCCTTTGCAGCTGGTTTTCCACGCTTGATTGATACGGTGATTGGTTGTGCTCTGGCTTGGTTTGGTGTCAGTTTTATCTGGCCAGACTGGAAATTCCGCAGACTGCCCCGCTCGATCCGACGTTCTTTACAGGCGCAATGTAAATATCTTGCAGAAGTTGTCGAGCAATATCATCATGGCCGTAATAATGCCCTGAATTATCGTGTTGTCCGACGCGCTGCCCACAATACTGATGCAGAGGTGGCTTCGCTGATTTCAACCATTGCCACCGAACCGAATATTGATGTAAACCAAAAAAGTCTGGCCTTCGAGTTTCTATGTCTCAGCCATACTTTTTTAAGTTATATCGCGGCATTAGGGGCACACCGTGAAAAAATTCAGGATCAGGAAGTATTATCCCTACTTGATCAGGCTCTGGATGATATTCAGGGTGCATTACTCAGAGATGAAGTTCCTGATTTATCAGCACAAAATATGATGCAAACCATTCGTGACCGTCTAAGCCGCAATGAAGAAAATGATCAAAATTCATTAATTATCTTGCAGCAACTGTCATTGATGCTCGGTGTACTGACCCGTTTAAGTATGCTGAAACAAAGCCTGAGTCATGAACCAAATGAAGACGGCACAGAGTATGCATCGCTCTAATCATTCGCCATTGGCATAATATCTTTGCATGCCAATAGGTGTTAAACTTAACCTAGTTCTAAACTCATTTTTTACACTATGACCGCCAAAACGCTATACGCTTATACGCTACAACCTGTTCCTTACGAAGTTTCTGAAGCTGAACAACGTCAAGCTCAACTTATGATTTGGCGTAGTACCAACAAATTCAGCCGCAAAGCATGGATGATTATGATTGCACTTGTTGTGCTTTCTTTAGTTGCAGCAGGACTTATTAAATATTACTCAACCTACTCTACCGTGATTTGCTGGGTAGTGATTGTGAGTGTGGTTCTTTTTTATTTGATCAAGAAATTTGGTCTGGAGTGGTACGTCAAACGTAAAATGACTGAATTCCCTGTTCAGGAAATTAAAGGTTTACGTTTAGGTGTACAACCGCATGGTATCGTGATGCGTCAAAAAGTTGGCCTGCAAGAAGGCACAGCGACAATTGGCTGGAAAGATATTTATGAATGGTATAGCTCACCAGACTTTATCCTTGTAAATTTCAAGGTAAAAACACCAAAAGGTGAAGAACAGCAAGGTGCTTATATTTTGCCAAAACGTATGGATTCAAAGAACTTTTCTTTCAATACCGTTCGTAAGCACTTAAATGAAACTGTAGGTGCGCCTAAATCGATTTAAGACACGGATGAACAAAAACCTCTCGCAATGAGAGGTTTTTTATTGCTCGTAAAATAAATGAGAATCAAAATCAATATTACCTGCAAAATCCACAATGTATTCTTATTCTTGAGTTATAATTTTTTACATGAATTCCACTCTATTTACATTTTTTGACCATGTTTAAAAAAGTTTTCTTCCAGATTCACTGGTTTTTAGGGATCACCGCGGGGCTTATACTCTCTTTAATGGGCGTAACGGGGGCGATTTACTCTTATGAACCACAAATTCTCAAATGGATTAATCAGGACAGCTATGTTGTTGAAGTGGCTCAATCACCCAAATTAACACCTGCCCAGCTTTATCAACATTTCAACCAAAAACAACCAGAAATCGAAATCAACAGTATTACAATCGCTTCTGATCCCGCCGCCTCTTCCACCGTGAATATTAAAAAAGAAGGTGCACGTCGCGGCTATAACATGATGGTCAACCCATATACAGCGGAAGTCTTACCCGAGATTAAAGGTCGTGATACGTTGCAATTTATCCAACGTTTACACCGAAATTTAACTGCGGGTGAGTTTGGTGCACAAATTACGGGCGCCTCTACCCTGATGCTGATTTTCTTTGTATTGAGTGGCCTCTATTTACGCTTTCCCAAGAAACATACTTTTAAACAATGGTTCTTTATCAAACCCAAATTAAAAGGGCGTAATTTTATCTGGGATTTACATGCCGTTGTCGGTACATGGGTGGTTATCTTCTATCTACTGTTTGCCTGCACAGGCTTATATTGGTCGTACGACTGGTGGCGTGCGGGTATGTTCAAAGTCATGGGCGTCGAACAACCACAACGTAACCAACAGCACAATGAACCTAGAAATAGAAAGCATAAAGAAGAAGGTTTATCGACCCAGCAGGTTAATACCATCCTGACCCAGACTTGGACAGGTGTGAATGCTCAAATTGGCCGGGAATATTCAACGTTGACCCTAAATATTCCAAAGCGTGATGATGCAAAAGTCGAAGTGTCTTTTGTGGATATCATCCCACAACACGAGCGCGCACGAAATCAGGCCGTCTATAATTACCAAGATAAGCAGTTTGAAAAATTTGAACTGTATGAAGACAAAAAGCTCAATGAAAAAATCATGAGCAGTATGCTTCCTGTACACCGCGGTAGTTTCTTTGGTTCGACCTATCAATTTATTGCAATGCTAGCGTCACTGACCATGCCACTGTTTTTCGTAACTGGATGGATGTTGTACTTAAAGCGTCGTAAACAAAAGAAACTCACTCAAGCCGCACGTCAATCACTTGGTACTCAACAGATTGATCCAAATGCACAACCTTGGCTGATTACTTACGCGTCTCAAACAGGTGTCGCAGAGCAACTGGCGTGGCGTACAGCGACAAGCTTGCAAGAAGCACAACAGCCTACCACCGTAAAACCGATTCAACAGCTTACTGAACAAGATCTGCTACAGGCACCACAGGTTTTATTCGTGATCAGTACCTATGGTACTGGTGATGCACCAGACCTCGCCTCTAGTTTTAGCAAAAAGCTGATGCAGCAAAGTCTTGATTTAAGTCACATGCAATATGCAGTGCTTGCGCTTGGCTCAAAGGAATATCCAGAAAGTTATTGCAGCTTTGGTTATGCAGTTGATGCATGGTTAAAACAATCTAAGGCACAACCGCTCTTCGACCTCATCAAAGTAGATAACGCCAATGCCAATGATATTCAGCGCTGGAATGAAGCACTTTCAGTCGTGACCAAGCATGAATTACATGCCATGAATATCGAAAAAGTCTTCGATCAATGGACATTAAGCGAACGCACTCTACTCAACCCAAATAGTGTAGGCCAAGCGGCTTATAATATTGAACTGACCACAGCTTCGGATATGACGTGGCATGCGGGAGATATTGCCGAGATTCAGCCAGCAAATAGCCAAGCAGAAATCCAAAACTTTTTGGCTCAACACCAGATTGCAGCACAAACTGTTGTGCAATCTCTCAATCAGACTATTGAACAGGCACTTTGGGATAAAAATCTACGTGTTGAAGTTAAACCTTTCAATACTTTAGAAGAATTATTAGCTCAGCTTCCAACATTGCCAACGCGTGAATATTCAATTGCCAGTATTCCTGCTCAACAGCTATTAAGACTGGTGGTACGTCAAAACCGTGATGAAAATAATCAGCTCGGTTTAGGTTCTGGCTGGTTAACCGAATATGCGCCACTTAAACAACCGATTGCATTACGTATCCGCACCAATGAGTCGTTCCATCTAATCGATGATAACCGTCCAATTATCTGTATTGGTAATGGTACTGGTATCGCAGGTTTAATGAGCCTTTTACAGCAGCGTAACCGACAAAATTACACGGCCAACTGGCTCATTTTTGGTGAACGCCAACGCGAACATGATTTCTTCTATCAGGAAACGATTGAAGCGTGGAAAAACATGGGCACATTGCAACGAGTTGATCTCGCTTTTTCAAGAGATCAGCAGCAGCGTATCTATGTACAGGATGTCATGCGTAACAATGCAGAAGAACTGCTGAAGTGGGTTCAGCAAGGTGCCGTGATTTATGTCTGCGGTAGTATTGAAGGTATGGCCTCAGGTGTAGACCAAGCTTTAACGGATATTCTCGGTGAAGCAAGGTTGGATGAATTACGACAAGCAGGTCGTTATCGCCGCGACGTTTACTAATATTCATCTTTCCTAAAAAAACGAGTGCCAGTCACTCGTTTTTTTTATTTTCCTAAGACAATCGGAGAGTTTGCCTTTCTTTTAATTTTGCATACACTTAGCACGGTTCAAATCGACTACGATTAAGATTATGCAAATAAGTTCATGGGTTCGTGTTTTTCTCGCCCTTATTGGTTCAGTTTTATTTTTAGATGGCGCTATTCTCATCGCATTTAAAAAGATTCATATTGGTACAGTACTCCCTCTCCTGCTTGGATTATTTTTCTGCCTATATTCTTACTTCTATTATCATATTGAGCGTTTCTTTTTCTACCACTTCCGTTTGCATTCAATCTGGCGTTTTGGCTGGCTCTGTTTTTGGGCATGGTTAATTAGCTTAGGCTATTTCTTTGATTATCTTGCTGACAACAATGCAAAAACACAACATGTTTTACCTGTAAAGGCGATTATTGTTTTGGGTAGCGGTGTAGAAAATGGAGAACCGTCGGCGACGCTAGCAAAACGTTTAGACCGTGCGGCTCCTGTTGCCCTAGCTCAGCCAGATGCGAAACTGGTACTGACAGGCGGGATTGACTATGGTGAAACAGATAGCGAAGCCGTGGTGATGTCTCGTTATCTACAGAAGCAATATAATATTCCTGTGTCACAAATCATTCTGGAAGATAAAAGTACCAGTACTGAACTCAATCTGAAAAACAGTCAAGGTTTATTACAAGCCAAACACATCAATATCCAGCAACCGATTGCAATTGTGACCAGTGATTTCCACACCTTAAGAGCTGCTGCAATTTCCAAGAAACAAGGCTACCGAGATATTATCTTGCTCGGTGCAACCACGCCTTTAGCTACACGCTATAACGCTTGGTTAAGAGAATATTTTGCTTATGCCAGCGGCTGGTTGCTGAATGAATATTGATTAAGGTTTTTCTGTTCAAATTATGATGAAGCTGAGTTATGCAAACGAATATCTCGAGGCAACGGAAGCTTTAACTCAGCAAACACATCTGGTCGTTGTAAGTAAATCTGGTATAAAAAATTCTTAATATCTAATAATAAAGCATCAGGGGTAACCAGCAGGTTATTCCCTTCAGGTGTTAAATCCAAAGATAAAATCGTGTTATTTTCTTTTAGAAAGGGAATCATCTTCTCAATAAAAGCCAATAAGGGTACTTCCTGAATTTCGTATTGCGCCCAATTGTCTTTAATCAATAATTTCGCCAAGCTTTTATTTTGCCATACAGATAACGCATGCTGACCCGATGGTGTTGAACATAAAGCCCAGCCGTCATGATAGAGCGCGATCACGTGACGTTGCATAATAATATTTTGAATAAATTGACGATAGGTGTCTTTGAGCGAAGAATTGGCAGGTGTAGCTTGAGATTTCGACGCAGCCTTGCGTTGATAAGGATTTCTCATAAAGTACTTCATATTAGAATCATTATATTGATGCTAATCATAAAATAACTTTGTATTGATTACAATGATATGAGATTGGGGAAGAAATATGGTGGGCGCTGACGGGATCGAACCGCCGACATTCTGCTTGTAAGGCAGACGCTCTACCAACTGAGCTAAGCGCCCTGAGCGAGGATCAACAAAGCGAAGCTTTGTCTGAGCGCAAGAGAAAAATCTTTGATTTTTCTAATGGCATCTCGTATCAGAGATCAAGTATACAAATACTTGTTTAAAACAAACATTCTCTTAAACCGATATCAAGAGAATGGCGCAGCGGACGGGGCTCGAACCCGCGACCCTCGGCGTGACAGGCCGATATTCTAACCAACTGAACTACCGCTGCACTGTATTACTTCCATAAAGAAGTAAATGTCACAAATTATGGTGGGCG